>CAYPYN010000005.1:0-431477 GCA_964415295.1 uncultured Bacteroidota bacterium | reverse complement strand
AAACCACATGCTCCACTGCTTGTGCGGGCCCCCGTCAATTCCTTTGAGTTTCAATCTTGCGATCGTATTCCCCAGGTGGAGGACTTAATGCGTTAGCTGCGGCACCGACAATAAATTGCCGATACCTAGTCCTCATCGTTTAGGGCATGGACTACCAGGGTATCTAATCCTGTTTGCTACCCACGCTTTCGTGCCTCAGCGTCAGTTACGAGCTAATGAACCGCCTTCGCTACTGGTGTTCTTCCAAATCTCTACGCATTTCACCGCTACACTTGGAATTCCATTCATCTCTCTCGCACTCAAGATCAGCAGTATCAATGGATAGTCTATAGTTAAGCTATAGGATTTGACCACTGACTTACCGACCCGCCTACGCACCCTTTACACCCAGTAATTCCGGACAACGCTTGCCACCCCTGTATTACCGCGGCTGCTGGCACAGAGTTAGCCGTGGCTTTCTCTGAGGGTACCGTCACTCCCGGCGTAACCGGGATTTCTTCCCCTCTAACAGTAGTTTACATCCCGAAGGATTTCATCCTACACGCGGCGTTGCTGCGTCAGGCTTTCGCCCATTGCGCAATATTCCTCACTGCTGCCTCCCGTAGGAGTCTGGGCCGTATCTCAGTCCCAGTGTGGCTGATCATCCTCTCAGACCAGCTACTGATCGTAGCCTTGGTGGGCTTTTACCCCGCCAACTAGCTAATCAGACGCAACCTCTTCTTGAAACAATAAATTTTTAATGATCCCGACATGCGTCAGAATCACATTATGGGGGGTTAGCTAAAGTTTCCCTCAGTTTTCCTCCATTTCAAGGCAGATTGGTTACGTGTTACTCACCCGTTCGCCACTGTACTCACGATATTGCTACCGTTTTCTCGTTCGACTTGCATGTGTTAGGCACGCCGCCAGCGTTAGTCCTGAGCCAGGATCAAACTCTTCGTTGTCAATATATTATTTTATAAATATACTATAGAAGAGCTGATTGACTCAATTACTCAAATTTGAATTAACGATGTATACTCTCTTATTTTCAAAAAACATTGTGCGATAACCTGCGTTATCCGCATCTATATTCAGGCTTGCGCCGTGAAGTCATTTATCGAAGAACAGACCCTTTTTTCACAAGGGAGTCCAATATATAAAAAAACTTAGGCGATTGCAAGAGTTATTTTAGTTTTTTTATATTTTGGGATATTCACAACTTATTCACACTCAAGACCTGTCCTTGCGTCATTCTCAAGTGGGTTGCCATGATACAAAAAAAACATGCGGATGTCAAGAGTTAAATGAAGATTTTTTAGATATTTTGTGTCAATTCTTAACTCCGGCCTGACGGTGGTATAGGTTGCTGGATCTATGATTGTATGTCCGAGAGCAAGTCTGCAAAGAATTTAATCTCCAGCAAAGGCCAGCATGGCCAGAGCGGTGCATGTGAACGTCGGCCATAGCGGCATTCATTAACTCCGGTCAAACGATCTTATGATGATTTTAGATTTTCAGATGAAAGGTAGGTCCCGAAAAGAATCTCAGCCAATCAGTTTCCACAAAGTCTTGACCAGCTTTCCCAGACCCTCATGAGCCACAGCCGATATAGTGAGGATTGGAGTTCCGTCTTTCATTTTGGTCTTTTTAGGCTTCTCTTCGACCGTATCGGTTTTCGTGAGAACCACTAAACGATTTCGTTTCAGCAATTCTTTATTGAAAGACTTCAGCTCCTGTTTCAGTGTCGTATATTCCTTCTCATAATTTTCGCTCTGCACATCGATAAGGAACGCCAGAACTTTGGTACGTTCGATATGTTTCAGGAACTGGATGCCTAGTCCTTTGCCTTCATGAGCGCCCTCTATAAGACCGGGAATGTCCGCTATGACAAGACTTTTAAAATCGGCTACTTTGACAATGCCCAGATTAGGCGTGAGCGTAGTAAAAGGATAATTGGCTATCTTAGGTTTGGCCGCACTGACAGACGCTAACAAGGTTGATTTACCGGCATTAGGAAAACCCACCAGGCCCACATCGGCCAGAACTTTAAGCTCCAAACCTAACCTGAACTCCTCCCCGGCTTCCCCCGGTTCGGCATGTCTTGGCGTACGGTTGGTTGGCGACTTAAAACGCCAGTTACCTTTGCCGCCCTTCCCGCCTTTAGCCGCAATGAACGTCTGGCCATTTTCGACCAGGTCGGCAAGAACGGATTCCGTCCCGAGTTCTTTGATGATCGTTCCCACCGGAACCGATATGATAATATCGTTGGCGTCCTTGCCGGTCATATTTCCACCCTGGCCTTTGCCGCCATTTTCGGCGCGGAATATTCGATGATGAACGATATCCTGAAGCGTGTGGAGATTTTCATCCGCTTTGATGACCACATTGCCTCCGCGACCGCCGTCGCCGCCGTCCGGTCCGCCTTTGGGGATGTATTTTTCCCGGCGAAAAGAGACGCAACCGTCGCCGCCCCGGCCTGCACGAATGTGAATTTCAGCGTAGTCTATGAACATAATAAGGTCGTTCGGTAATTGGGTATCTGAACGGGTTTAGCTGGAGAGCATCTCTCAAAGTCGCAAAGAAATGCATTGAAAAACTTTGCGATCTTTGCGGTTAGAGTATTTCAGCGTTTACTCAGACCGGGAACAGACAGCGTCGGATCAAAATGGCGGCGGCAGCGCGCTTCATATACACCCGAAGCGCCAACAAGTACCCGTTCCTCGTTTTGGACCAATCGCTGCGTATAATTCGCCGGTGCGCCGCAGATCACACAAATAGCCATCGCTTTCGTAATATATTCTGCGACGGCCAAAAGCTCCGGCATCGGATCGAAAGGTTTGCCCAGATAGTCTTTGTCAAGTCCCGCCACGATCACCCGTTTTCCCATGTCGGCCAGACGGTTACATATAGACACGATCGAGGCGTCAAAGAACTGCGCCTCATCGATGCCGATCACTTCAGTTCGAGGGTCAACTTTTTCCAGGATCTCTTCAGCTTTTTCGATGGTCTCAGATTTCATACGTAGATCGCTATGGGAAACGATCTGATCTTCGCTGTACCGGTTATCAATTTTCGGTTTAAAGACCTGCACACGCTGACGTGCGATCTCCGCGCGGCGAACACGGCGAATAAGCTCCTCCGACTTTCCGCTGAACATGCTTCCGACGATAACTTCGATACATCCGCTATTGATAGCTGCAAAACTCATATTTTCCTCTCCGTGGACTGTTTCTAAGGGCAAGCAATCTAATATATTTTTCCACTTTCTGCAAATTTAATTTCTTTTGAATTCCGTCGATTTAAAATGTATTTTTTGATTGGAGAAATTAATAGAACGCGGATGACGCGGATTTAGATTTTTTTATTATTCCGTGGGAATTCGTTCGATCGGTGTTTTCCGTGAGCTATTTGTCAATTATCCTATGAAACAGCAAACGATCCAAAACGAAATTCGCATATCCGGTAAAGGTATCCATACCGGCAAGCCATCAACGGTCCGATTTGTTCCAGCGGAAACCGAAGCCGGTATCTGTTTTGTCCGTACCGATGTGCGACATTCGCCGCCCATTCTTGCAACCTGGAGAAACGTCGTTGATACGACCCGCGCGACGACCCTCGGCTTCGAACGGATCAAAGTTCGTACCGTTGAACATCTTTTGTCGGCAGTCTATGGCGCGGGGATAACAAATCTCCGGATTGAGATCGACGGGGAGGAAGTGCCTATTCTTGACGGCAGTGCTTTGGAATTCTGTCAACAACTCACCGAAGCCGGGATCGTTGAGCAATCCGGCGAAATTCAAACTTTCACTGTCAAAAGTGACGTCATTGTAGATCATCCAACCAAAGCATCGAAGATCAGAATCACTCCATCAAATGATTTTGTGATCACTTACCATCTGAACTATTCCGACGCGATCAAACAGGATCTGAGCTATACATTCTCATCAAAAACCTATTCCCGCGACATAGCGCCGGCGAGAACCTTTTCCATGATCAGTGAACTCGAGTCCATGCTGGATCAGGGACTCCTCCGCGGCATTCCTGACGCGCCCGGTTTTGCGGTCATTGACAATGAATCGAAAATTGAACATCTTCAGAGAAAAACCGGAACGGATCTTAATCCTTTCCTAAGTCAAAGCAACGGTCTGTCTGTTCTATCGAGAGAACCGCTGCGTTTCTCTGACGAAATGGTTCGACATAAAATATTGGACATTCTGGGAGATCTTGCGCTTAGCGGCCACTATATTCAGGGACATTTCGAGGCTTTCGGATCGGGTCATTCGGAGAATGTGGCGCTATTGAGAAAACTTTTTTCTTTTCAATAGCATGTTTATCAGACAATGGGGCTGCGTATGACACACAAGAGATTCGACAAACAAGTGATGGGTGGTTTTTTCAGACTATCCAAAGAAATCAGGTACGTTGCCGTTTACCGAAAGGGTAAGCTCAATAAGGCGTCAAGGCCTCAACTCCGAGGCGCCAGTTCGTCCGAATCGGATAAATACGAAGAGATCATTGTCAATCCGACCCCTATGACCTTGTTGAAGCAAAGAGGCGGTATCGATTGCGGCGGCGTGGAGTATGTCGTCATTCGTTATGGTAATTTTGTACAATTCATTCATCCTGTTCCCGGCGGACATATATCCGTGGCTTTCGAACCGAAAAGCGATTATGCGGCCATGATTCCCAAAGTCAGAAAGCTTATAAACTCGATCTTCTGACCTCGGCTCAATCCCAAAAGATATCAGAACGACATTAATTCTTACAGGAGAAAATCATTATGAATTCTACCGCGGTTCTCGTTGACGCCATACGTACACCCATGGGCCGATACGGCGGCGTACTTTCAAGCGTTCGTGCCGACGATCTGATGGCGGTCCTGCTGAAAGCCGTAATGGAGCGCAATCCGAAAGTGAACGTTCATACGATCGCCGACATCGTCATCGGGTGCGCCAACCAGGCCGGCGAGGACGGCCGCAACGTTGCAAGAATGGCCGCACTCATTGCAAACTTTCCATTTGAGATACCGGGCCAGACAGTTAATCGTCTCTGCGGCTCCAGTATGCAGGCCGTTATGACCGCCGTGAGCGCTATACAAAACGGATGGGGCGACGTGATACTGGCCGGCGGTGTGGAGAGTATGTCGCGTGGTGCGATCGCCATGCCTAAACCCGACAAAGCATTCCCATTCGGATCCATTCCGACGTATGATACGTCGCTGGGCTGGAGATTTCCCAATCCCAAGATCGAAGCCCGCATCCGTCTGCTCAATATGGGGGAAACGGCCGAAGAGATCTATGCAAAATTCAAGATACCCCGCGAGGAACAGGATCGTTTTGCGGTCTCCAGTCACAAACGCGCGGTGGAAGCCTGGAATGCCGGCACCTTTGCTGATTATGTCATTCCGGTGCCGGTTCCAACCAAAGGCGGTGTAACCCATATCGACCGTGATGAAGGCCCGCGCGCAGATACGTCTATTGAATCATTAAGTAAACTCAGGCCGGCATTTCGCAAAGATGGCACGGTCACGGCGGGCAATAGTTGCCCGATGAGCGACGGCGCTTCTCTCACCTTGATCATGTCCGAGAACAAAGCGCGTGAACTGGGGTACAAATCCTTATTCCGTTTGCGCGGCGCGGCGGTGTCGGGTATTCATCCCGACGTGATGGGTTTGGGTCCGGTTGAAGCCAGCCGCAAAGCGCTCGCGGTTGCTGGCGTGTCAGTGAAAGATATCGAACTGATCGAACTCAACGAGGCTTTTGCCGTTCAGGCGCTGGCTTGTATTCGCGAACTGGGGCTTGACGAGGCACGCGTCAATGTCAATGGCGGCGCCATCGCCCTCGGCCACCCGCTCGGATGTTCCGGCGCGCGTATCATCGGAACTCTGACCCACGAAATGCAGCGGAGAGATGTTCGCTACGGCCTGGCAACGATGTGCATCGGCGTCGGGCAGGGTATTGCGACGGTGTGGGAGAAAGTTGTGTAGAAGAGATTAAGACACTACAATGTATGACATTTGAGGACGCGGAGAAATACCTTAAGCGCATCCGATTCTACGGAGACTTGACCCCGACCATTGACACGCTTCGGAATCTGATGCAGTCGCACTTGTTCAATGTTCCTTTTGAGAATCTTGACATTCACTACGGCACACGGATCCGGATTCCCGATTCCTTCAATAAGATCGTTCTCAAAAAGAGAGGCGGATTCTGCTACGAATTGAACAGTCTATTTTACTCGCTTCTGAGATACATCGGATATGAAGTCAGACTTGTATCCGCAAGGGTGTATGACGGAACAAGTGATTTCGGACCCGAGTTCGATCACATGGCGATCATTGCATCTTTCGAAGGTCGGGAATATCTGATCGACGTCGGATTCGGTGAATTTGCATTTAACCCTCTGCCTCTGGAAATGAATAAGGAACTCCCGGATCTCAGAGCCGTCTTTGTAATGGAAAAGTATGGGGATCATGAGACGATTGTGAAGAGAAAAATGGAAGGCGGCAAGTTAGCCCCCGAATATGTATTCTCCCGCATTGGGCGGCGCGAGGAAGAGTTTTTTGATATGTGCATCTATCATCAGACGAGTGAGAGATCTCATTTTACGCAGAAGCGGCTTTGTTCTTTGCCCACGCCCGATGGACGTATCACGCTCACCGGCATGACTTTGAAACGGTCGTCTAATGGAATTATTGAAGAGACCGATCTCGCCGATGAGAATGAATTCCGCGAGGCACTAAAGAAGCATTTCGATATTGAATTGTCGAATTCCGCATTGATCATCCCAAGACGATCGGAAGAATCATGAAAAGCTTTGTTCTGGCGATGCCGATCGCCTGTCTCATGTCGTGCTCAGTTTCCAGCCAAGGCACTCATTCTGTTCCTATCGAGTCAAAGAATAACAGAACTTATGTTACCATTAAGCTTGCGAATATTACGATTCCGGACATCCTGCTTGATACGGGATTTTCATTTGACGGGGTCATGTTGTTTAATCCGTCGTACAGAGACTCGTTTAATATTTCCCGAGCAGCAGACGTTAAGATTGGTGGTGCCGGAAGCGGCGAAGGTCAAAAAGCAATCATGATCGACTCGGTAAATTTAAGCCTGGGAAATCAGCAAGGGCTATATCACCCGGTGATAATCATGAACAAAAATCCGGGTTTCACTTCCAATGGCATAATCGGCTATTCTATCTTTGGCCATTATACTACAGAATTTGACTATGATAGAAAGGAAATGATACTGCATGATCCTGGCAAGTTTCATGCTGACAGCACCTGGACATCACTTCCGATATATTTCAAAGACAACAAAATACCGTGGCTGGATGTTGCAGTTGTAATTGAACAGGAAGAGCCGATCCGGCTTTCGGTTTATATCGATTTCGCGGCCGGTGACGAGATCGTTCTATTGGAAAAGGCGGATATGAAGTTCTCTGTACCGAGCGAGACAAAAGACACGTTTATCGGCAGAGGTCTTAGCGGAGACATTTACGGAAAGTCAGGGACGATCTCAAAGTTAATCATCGTGCCGTATCAAATCGAACGCATTCAAGCTTCATTTGCAAATGCAAAGGTTCGCTCCAAGCAGCCGAATGCCGATGCGGTACTCGGGAACGCCTCGCTGAAGAGGTTCAATCTGATATTTGACTATGCGAATAAGAAACTATACCTAAAGCCTAATTCCTCCTTTAAGGAGATTTCAGATATTGATAGATCAAGATAACTTTATTGCCGTCCGCTTTCGTCTCCTGTAAACTTCCATTAACACTCCTGCGTTTTCCGAAAAATATTTCTTTTTCTCTTGATTTTCGAACGAGCGTTCGATAAATTATTTCCGACAACAGAGTCTTAAATCTTATACATCCCGCCTATGACCAAAATCAAATCATGGAAAATGGAAGCCGTGGGAAAACCCATGCGGCTGTTTGAAAACGATGTGCCTGCGCTTCAGCCCGATGAAGTGCTCGTCCGTGTCGCCGGCTGCGGCGTCTGCCACACCGATCTTGGATTCTTTTACGATGGCGTGAATACCGTAAAACCTCTGCCTCTGACGCTTGGGCATGAGATCAGCGGTACGGTAGAGGAAACCGGTTCCGCCTCTGACAACTGGAAAGGAAAATATGTACTCATTCCTGCGGTCATGCCCTGCGGATCCTGCGATCTCTGCAGAAAAGGCCAGGTACGTATTTGCCGTAATCAAAGAATGCCTGGAAACCATATTGACGGCGGTTTTGCCAGCCACGTTGTTGTTCCGTCAAAGTTCCTATGTCCGGTAGAGGTAGCCGATGAATCGGCCGCTTTCGGAAAGTCCGGGGCAACGCTTGCACAACTATCGGTGATCGCCGATGCCGTGACTACCCCTCTGCAGGCCATCAAAAATGCCGGCCTCGTGTCCGGCGACGTCGCCATATTCATCGGCGCCGGCGGTGTCGGCGGTTACGGTATCCAGCTGGCTGCATCCATGGGTGCGCATGTGGTTGTGATCGATGTGGATGAGAAGAAACTGGAGCTGTACGGCCGTTACGGCGCGGCCCTCCGTCTCAATCCCATGACGACCGACGCCAAGGCCATCAGAAAATCCATTCAATCCTGGGTCAAGGATAACGGTTACAACGGCTTCGAATGGAAGATTTTTGAAACCTCCGGTACTTCGAAGGGACAGGAACTCGCTTTCGGCCTGCTGACCTTCGGCTCGAGACTCTGCGTCGTCGGATTTACGATGGACAGCGTCAATATCCGCCTGAGCAATCTCATGGCTTTTGACGCGCAGGCCATTGGCAACTGGGGCTGCGACGTGTCGTTCTATCCCGAAGCATTGGAATACGTCCGCAGCGGCAAAATCCAACTGGTTCCTTTTGTCCAAACCTTTCCCATGAGCGAGATCAATTCCGTATTTGAGCGTTCGCACCGCAAAGAGATCGACAAGCGCCCGGTACTCATTCCGGATTTCAAGTAGTATCAATGATCGACTGGCGCGGAGCATCGTTCTCGATATTTGAAGTAAGACACTGGAAACAATGACACAATGAATAAATGACTTAATGATTCAATTTTTTGCCTTAAGGAGACTGCCATGTTCAAGAATCACGACCTCGTTCCGGATTACGAATTCAAAGAGATCCGGTATGAATTGAAACCCGTCATAAGATCCGGTCAGACTGTTGAAGGGCTTTACAGCGCCTGGATCGTTCTTAATAATCCTTCGCAATTGAATTCCTATACTACCACCATGGTGAAAGAGACCATTCTCGCCTTCCGCAAAGCATCAAACTCGCGTGATGTGGTCGCCGTCGTTTTCACCGGCGAAGGAAACCGGGCGTTCTGCACCGGCGGCAATACCAAAGAATATGCCGAGTACTATGCCGGCCAGCCCGATGAATATCGCCAGTATATGCGCCTTTTCAACGACATGGTCACAACGATCATGCATTGCGATAAACCCGTGATCTGTCGCGTTAACGGTATGCGTATCGCCGGAGGTCAGGAGATCGGCATGGCGTGCGACTTCACGATTGCCAGCGACCTTGCACTGTTCGGCCAGGCCGGACCGAAACACGGTTCCGTCCCCGACGGCGGCTCGACGGATTTCCTCCCGCTTTTTGTCGGCATTGAGAACGCCATGTTCAGCTGCACATTGTGCGAACATTGGTCTGCCGCAAAAGCGCACCGGCTGGGCCTTATCACAGATTTCGTTCCCGTACTGAAGAAGGACGGCAAATACATTCCCAATCCGCTGGTAACTACCGACCGCTGGATCGATGAAATGGGCAAGATCGTCTACGGCGATTTCAAGACCGGCGAAGAAAAGGAAAAAGGAAAACAACTGATGAATTCCTGCGAGATCGATCTGACGCCTTTGGACAATCGCGTTGACCAATTGATAGCGTCGTTGCTGATGACATTTCCGGGCTGTATGACCAAGACCGTCGAATCCATGCGCAAACACAAGCTCGCGCATTGGGATAAGAATCGCGAAAGCAACCGCGCATGGCTAGGGCTCAACATGATGAACGAAGGCCGCGCAGGATTCCGCGCATTCAATGAAGGTACCAAAGAAAGCCGCGAAGCCGATTTCATCAAACTGCGCCAATTGCTCGCCAAAGGCGAGAAGTGGGGCGAGAAACTGATTGAGGAAATTCTGCCTAAAGGAAAGTAGTAACCATGAGTACATTCACAAAAATAAAACTCGAGCCCCGTTTCGACGGCCAAGTAACAGCCATCACGCTGGCCAACGGCAAAGGCAACATCATTGACAAAGGTTTGATGACCGAACTTGTCACCGCCATTGATGCGGCCGCTAAAAGCCGCTCTACAAAAGCCATTGTCTTATCCGGCGAGAGCGATCATTTTTCTTTCGGAGCTAGTGTTCCGGAACATCAGAAAGATCAGGTGGCCGGAATGTTGGGTTCCTTTCATGATATGTTCCGCCGTTTGTGTGAGGCTTCCGTGCCGACGATAGCGGTTGTCAAAGGCCAATGTCTGGGCGGCGGGATGGAACTGGCCGCGTTCTGCAATTGGATATTTGCCAACGAACACGCGCATTTCGGACAACCGGAGATAGGATTAAGTGTTTTCGCGCCCGTGGCCTCATTAATCCTGCCCCGCCTTGTTGGTCAGTCCGCCGCCGATGACCTCCTTCTGACGGGACGTTCCATCAGCGCAGCCAAAGCTCTGGAGATCGGACTTGTACATTCCGTTTCCGCCGATCCGGATAAGGACGTTCACATTTTCATTGAGCAACACATACTCCCCAAAAGCGCCATCGCTTTAAGAATGGCTGTAAAAGCGGCTCGGCACGAATTCAATACGGCCTTCCTGAAAGGTATCGCGGAACTCGAATCGTACTATATCAAAGAACTGATGGAAACGCACGATGCCAATGAAGGTATTAACGCGTTCATGCAGAAACGCAAACCGGATTGGAAAAATCAATGATCGCGATCGATCTCAAAGACAAGGTAGCCGTCGTTACAGGCGCGGCGAGCGGTATTGGAAGAGCAACGGCCGAAGTTTTCATTAATGCCGGCGCAACCGTTGTAGGTCTGGACCGCCAGACATCGGAAAAACCACTTTCCCGAGGCCGTTATATTGAAGTTAATGTAACCGATACGGAAGCCGTTGGAAGATCCATTCAGGATATTCTTTCCAAAGAAGGGCACATCGATTTTCTGGTCAATAACGCCGGCATATCGAAGGATGCGCCTGTTTGGAAAATGACGGAAGCCATGTGGGATGCGGTGATCGATGTGAATCTCAAAGGGGCGTTCAATTGCATTCATCACGTGGCGCCTCACTTTCGCGAACGGCAGACCGGCAAGATCGTGAATGTCGCGTCAATCAACGGCATGCGTGGTAAATTCGGCCTCGCCAACTACGCCGCATCCAAAGCCGGCCTGATAGGATTGACCAAGGCCGTCGCTACGGAATTGGCCCGCTATCACGTCAATGTCAACGCGGTCTCACCCGGACTCATCGCAACGCCTCTGGTTATGACCATGACGCCAGAAGCAATGGCTAAGTCTAAATCAGAGATTCTCCTTGGGGAGCCCGGCCAACCGGAAGATGTGGCGAATGTGATCCTTTTTCTGTGTTCCGATATGGCAAAGCATGTCACCGGTGAGATCATTAAGGTTGATGGCGGCCAGTACATATAATGTGACTCCCCTTCGGTATAATCAGAATTCTATTTTGGAGAATGAATATGACATTCATTGAACAATGCAAGAATCAACCTCTGGACGAAATACTCTACCTCTGCCGTGAATTCAGCGAGGATCCCACCTATCCGACCGTCAAACAATGGAGGGAAAAGGGCGGGAAAGTGATCGGCCATTTTCAGGTCTATTTCCCGGAGGAGATCGCTCATGCCGCAGGCGCTTTGCCGGTCAAGATGACCGGTGCGCAAATGGAAAGCACGGGAGGCGAATCGCATTTTGGCTCCTATCTATGTTCCGTCATCAAGACCTCTCTGGATATTGCCATGACAAAGAACATTGAACTTGATATGTTCGTGTCACACCCGATCTGCGATGCCGCGCGAAATCTGGCTGCGATCTGGGGGCGTAATTTCAATTATCCGTGCCAGATCTTATACCTTCCGCAAAATCCTAATTCATCGCATTCTGTTCAATATCTGCGCGATGAGTACGACCGGCTCAAGGCTGATATAGAAAAGGTAACCGGTAAAACGATATCCACTAATGATCTTGCGCAATCCATTGCCGTGTACAATGAAAGCCGAAAACTCATTCGCGAATTGTATGATATCAAACGTGAGAAGCCTTGGCTGATCGACGCAGAGGACGCTTACGCACTGGTGGCCATGGCAGGATTTTTGCCTCGCGAGGAACATAATGAACTCATGCGGCTGGTGCTTCCGGAGATCCACAATCGCTCACGTCATGCCCAAGACAAGATGCGCGTGGTATTTGAAGGCGGTTTTTGCGAGCAGCCTCCCCTTGACCTGATTCAGGTTATCGGACGCTCCTGTTATCTCGTGGATGATGACTTGCTTATCGGACTCAGATACATTCTCGAAGATATTCCCGTCACTGGAGATCCGATACATCAGCTCGCCCATGCTTATATCGAACGATCTTCCTACAGCCCCGTGCAGCATGACCTGCGCAAACCCAAAGAAAAAATGCTCCTGGAGAGATTCAGAAATGCCAGAGCGGATGCTGTTATCCTTGCCGCCGCCAAAATGTGCGAACCGGGATTGGAGGAACAAGTAGCCTACAGCAAAGCCATGGATGAGCATAAGATACCTTATCTTGTTACGGAATTCGAGGAAAATCAAAACACATTCGATGCCATCAGCATTCAGCTTGAGACATTTGTCGAAAATCTCATCTTTCAATAAAGAGGAACATCATGAGCGAAAACAATTCCAACGGAACTATCGTCGGGCGGGGCGCGCGGGACGGCGCAGAACTCTTCCGAAGCTGGTTTGGCGAATTATCCGACGCCGCCGAAACGGGAAGACCCTCGGCCTATGTGTTCGTAATGGGCAGTTTCAACGAGATCCTGAAGTCATTTGATTTCCCGGTGGTATTTCCGGAGATCAATTCTCTTCAGACAGCCGTTCGCCGGGTGGCGGGAGAATACCTGACGGAAGCCGAAGACTACGGGTATTCACCGGACATCTGCGGATATGTGAAGGCGGATGTAGCGGTGCAGCTGCGCGGCGGACAGCATCCGATGGGCAAAATTCCCAAACCGGGCCTCGCCGTTCTGACCAACGCGTGCAACACGTACATTAAGTGGGCCGAAATATGGGAACGCATGTACCAGGTTCCTATCGTCACGATCGATGTTCCGGGAACCCGCGGACGAAAAGCGGCGGACGCGAGGACCGATAGTCACTTCAAGAGCGACCAGCAGTACGTATTGGCGCAGTTGCGCGAACTCATAACCGTATGCGAAAAAGTGAGCGGTAAGAAATTTGATATCGATAAATTCCGCGAAACCCTGAAATACGCCAACGACATGAGCCGCGCATGGAAGGAGATCCTCTTATGCAATGAATCTTTACCCGCCGTGTTCAACGCCCTGACGGATGGAACGATTTATCTCGGCGTCGCCAACGGATTCCGCGGAACACAAGCCGGAAGCCGCTATTTCCTGGACCTGGCTGAGGAAATGAAGTACAAAGTCAAGAATGGTATCGGTACGGTGACGGATGAGAAATTCCGTCTCGCTTTTGTAGGCGTGCCGTGTTATCCGATATTCCGAAAGTTCAACGAGTATTTTTCTCTTTGGGGAGGCAGTTTTGTTCATTCAACATACCTGTGGTTTGCGTCTGGAGGAACGAATCTGGGATTTGAGTACGACCTGGATCATCCGCTCGAGAGTTTGGCTGAAGGAGTACTAATCTCCGTACGTGACGCGATGGACAGTATGTTCCATCAGGATCAGGCGCTGATAGAAATGATGAAAACCTATTCGATCGAAGGTGTGGTTTATCATCCAATAAAGAGCTGCCGTACGGTTTCCACCGGCTTGGCCGACGGCCGCAAGCACTTACTGGCAGAGAAGAAAGTAGCCACCCTCTTTCTGGAATCCGACATGATGGACAAGCGTGTGGTGTCGGAAGCGCAGATGAAGAATCGAATAGACGCTTTTTTTGAAGGTTTAGTATCGCGGCGGCAGATCGCAGCCGCCCAACAACAGGAGGTTTAGCATGGCTTATGCAGCAGGCGTGGACGTGGGTTCCACGCAAACCAAAGCTGTGATCATTGATGAGCGCCGACGTATCATTCAGCGAGCGCTGATCGATACAGGCGCTAATGTCACGATGGCCGCTGAGAATGCTTTCAAACAGGCGGTCGAAGCGGCCGGCATTGGCGATCAGGAAGTAGAGTTTGTGGTGGGAACCGGTTACGGCCGATATAAGGTCACATTCGGTAATAAGCAAATCACGGAGATCAGTTGCCACGGCCGCGGCGCCGTTCATATGTTTCCAAATACCCGGACGGTACTGGACATGGGCGGGCAGGACAGCAAAGCTATTCGAGTGAGCGAGAATGGTGAGATCATAGATTTCTGTATGAACGATAAGTGCGCCGCCGGAACAGGCCGATTTCTGGGAGCCGCCGCGGTGACACTTGGAATTCCACTGAACGATCTCGGCCCAACCGCTTTGAAGGCACAGCGTTCGGTTCGTATAAGCACGACTTGCACCGTATTTGCAGAATCGGAGATTCTGTCCTGGCTTGGAAAAGGAAAGAAGGTTGAAGACATCCTTTGGGGTGTTCACCAGTCTATCGCCTCACGTTCCGCCGGGCTTCTTCGACGCGTAGGCATCCAGGATGAGATCTCATTCACCGGCGGTGTCGCGAGAAATACCGGTATGATCAGTGCAATCGAAGAATCACTTCAGCACAAGGTCAATGTCAGCGAAGATTCCCATTTCATGGGGGCACTTGGCGCGGCGTTATTTGCGATGGATCACATTCTGGCAAGCCGTAAGCCGCATGCAAAGGAGGCCGTATGAGATACACTGCAGGAATTGATGTCGGCTCAACTTATATCAAAGCCGTAGTTCTTTCGGATGAGCAATCCATCCGCGGAAAAGCGATGGCTCCGACAGGATCTAAACTCGCTGAAACGTCAGAACAAGTTCTGGAACAGGCGGCCCGCGAGGCCAATATAACAAGAGATAGTATTGAATATGTGATCACCACCGGTTACGGGCGGCACATGGTTCCATTTCGCGATCTGCAGGTTACGGACCTAACGGCCGCGGCGCGCGGATCGCAGATGCTATTCCCGGACGCCAGAACTATCCTGGATATCGGCGGACAGACCATGAAAGCGACCCGAATTGACGACAAAGCCAAAGTCGTCACGTTCCGTCTCAACGATAAGTGTGCGGCTGGTACAGGTGCATTTCTTGAAAAAACGGCTCGTTATATGGGTTACAGCACCACGGATATTGGTTCACTTCTCAATTTGTCCAAGAACAAAGTACCTATTTCCGGCGTGTGTGCGGTTTTCGCTGAGTCTGAAGTGATCAGCCACTTGTCGGAAGGCGTGCCGCCGGAAGATATTATGTTCGGCGCGATCTCATCGCTGACTGATCGTTCGGTTCAGCTTCTTACCAGAATAAAGGCCGAACCGGCATTTATTCTTATCGGCGGAATTCTGCGCTGGGAAACTATGGCCAAGTCCATCAAAGATCAATTAAAGGGTCAGGTTCACGTCCCTGCCGGCGATCTGCCGCAGTTTGTAACGGCTGCAGGAGCCGCATTGTTAGCTCAATCACGACTGCGTCAGCTGGAGAAAACAGCGAGTGCCGTTTGATTCAAAGCCCGGGAATTCCGAATGCCGAGTGACAATAATTAATTAGCTTGTATTATGTTTATTACAACTAAGATACTCGTTCAGGAACATCGCGTGATTGAAGCCGTTCTGTCGTGTCTTGAAAAGCTGATCGAACAAACAGAACAACAGCACCGGCTGCACAAATCTTCGGCGCAGGATATCCTTCAGTTTCTCCGTGAATTTGCCGATGCATGTCATCACGGAAAAGAAGAGGACGTACTGTTTGTTTTTTCTGATTCGATAACCTCAGGGCATGGCCCGGTTGAGATTCTCAAGGATGAACATCGCGAAGGAAGAGGCTATGTTACCGGTATGGAACGGAATTGTGAAAAGGCCTCGGCCGGTGACAAAGAGTCTCTGAATACATTTTGCGAATGCGGCCGTGACCTGATCGGAATGCTTCGTCAGCACATCTATCGGGAAGACGAGGCTGTGTTCCCGATGATTGATAATTTATGCAGCACTCAGGATGCTGACAATCTTTGGCAGCAGTTTCTAGCCGTTGAAAAAAAGGCCGGAGGAGACCGCCATCGCAGACTTATAGGCATAGCAAGAAAGTTGTGCCAAGTTCATGGTATCCCGTTCCCGGAGAGCCGCATCCCTGACCTTCTTGAAAGATTTGCATGACATGCATGATCCGACGAACCTAACATTGCCCATTCTTGGCCAGAACGAAGGAATGAAAGATTCGGCCTGTTCCAAAGAAGACGAATCGCTGATCAAAGACGGGTGGGAACGCCGATTTATTGCCGACGAACGAATGGCGGGTGATTCGGAGACTATGTACCGGGAACTTGGTTACGAGGTTAAACGCATTCCTTTTGACAGCGGCACCATGCCGGACAGTTGTAACGGTTGCGAGATCGTTCTGAAGAAGTTTTGCGTGCTGTACACGAGAAAACGTAGTGTATAATAGAACACGGATGACACGGATCGAACTGATTTACACCGAAAGATTATTTGGAAATAATCCGTCTTATCCGTGTAATTCGTGGTCTATGTTTTGGTATTATGAATAAAGCGGGAACTGTTTTGCCAACTCCTCAACTTCTTTCCTGATCTTCCCCAGCTCCGTCTCATTATCCTGTTGCGATATGGCGCGGTCAATAAAACGACCTATTTTTTCCATTTCGGTTTCTTTCATACCGCGCGTTGTCAAGGCCGCAGTTCCTATACGAATACCGCTCGTTACGAACGGAGATTGTTTGTCGAACGGAACCATATTCTTGTTAACAGTAATGCCTGCATGTTCCAGCACTTGTTCGGCTTTCTTGCCCGTGATATTCTTGCCGGAAAGATCAACAAGCATCAGGTGATTGTCCGTTCCTCCGGAAACAAGATCGTATTTTGCATCAACCAAGGTTTGCGCCAGGGTTTTTGCATTAGCTACGATCTGTCTGGCGTATTCTTTGAAAGACGGCTGAAGCGCTTCCTTAAATGCCACGGCCTTCGCGGCTATCACATGCATCAACGGACCGCCTTGAATACCGGGCATGACATTGCTATCCATGATCTCGGACATCATTTTGATACGGCCGGTCTTTGGCGCGGTCAGGCCCATACGGTTCTCAAAATCCTTGCCCATCAGAATCAAACCCGAACGCGGCCCCCGGAGCGTCTTGTGTGTAGTAGTGGTTACAAAATCACAATATGGTACAGGACTCGGGTGAATGCCGGCCGCGATGAGTCCTGCCGGGTGGGCCATGTCGGACATGAGGTAAGCGCCTATTTCGTCGGCGATCTGACGAAACTTATCGTACTCAAAGAATCGCGGATACGCACTGGCTCCGGCGATAATGAGTTTTGGTTTATTTTCACGTGCAATTCTGAAAAGTTCGTCATAGTCGATTCGGCCGGTTTCTTTTTTGACGCCGTATGCGACAACCTTATACATTTTGCCGGAAAAATTCACCGGACTTCCGTGCGTCAAATGTCCGCCGTGAGCCAGATTCATGCCCATGATCGTATCGCCCGGCTGAAGGATCGTAAAATAGACCGCCATATTGGCTTGGCTTCCCGAATGAGGTTGCACGTTGGCGTAAGCGCAATTGAAAAGCTGCTTAGCTCTTTCACGTGCGAGATTCTCCGCGACATCCACAAATTCACATCCGCCGTAGTAACGGTTGCCGGGATAACCTTCAGCGTATTTATTGGTTAAAACTGTTCCGGCCGCTTCCATCACCGCAAGACTGACGAAGTTCTCCGAAGCGATCATTTCCAGTGTAGTATTTTGACGGTTCTTTTCATTTGTGATGGTTTGATAGAGTTCCGGATCGAATGATTGAATAGCGCTCATATACATTCCTTATACTGGTTTATCACTTTGTCCCGTTCCAATTTTGCAAAGATTTGTTATACAATCAATGAAAAACACAAACTCCAACCGGCAAGACGGGTAAGAACCGCCGTGATCAACGATCCTTCACGAATCTTACATAAAAAAACCCGGAAAGTCGGACTTTCCGGGTTCTCATAAGTTCAGCTCGCGGATCAATTAATATTTGATCTTCACTTCTTTTTCTTTTCCATCGGCATCTTTGAAGCGGATGATGATCTCTTCTTTCAGCTCTCCCGCATCCGGAATATCTTCTTCTTTAGTCGCTTCTACGGTAACTCCGGTTTTTGTCGATTTACCTGTTTGCCCGGCGCTCACATTGACCGTTTGATTGGTCAACTTATTGGTCACCTCGATAAGGCCTTCAAGACCAACGATCGTCGTCCCGCCGGCACCTTCCATGACCCAGAATTCCGTACCTTTAACGGAAGCGACTGAGGTGGGTGTAGCTACCTGGAATGAACCTTTTTGTTTGGACACCTTCACGAAAAGCTCGCCAACATCCATCACGAGCTGTTTGCTGATCGACTTCCCTTCGTAAGTGCCCTGGATCTTCAGGATGGAATTCGGTTTGACCTTGATGATACTCTTGTCGTCCACAAACATAACGGCCGCATAGCCGTCACCGCTGGTTTTTACTTCATCGCCGGAAAATAAACGTGAACCTTTAGCAATGTTCGACCAGCTTTTGCCTTGTTTGGCCTGGGCTTTACCGAGGGCCTTGACAACCATGGCCACGACTTTACCTTCGTTAGCCTGGGCTAAGTAAACGGAAGCGCCGATAGTGATCGATACGATCACACAAGCCGCCACGAGTTTGATGATTACGTTTTTCATATTGATCTTTACTCCAATCGCTATATTTTTTTATTAATGTTTTTTTATGGTTTGATTGACCATTTCGCGCTGGCCGAGATATCATTTAGTTTAGTACGTAATTCATCGACCGTAGCCGGTTTTCCGTTGATCTCGATCGAAAATGCGCTATAGCCTTTGAGTAATTCTGCAATATTAACGCCCTTAGCCGCTGCGGAAAGCAAACCAATGATCTCATCGGTATTGAGCCCGCTCGTATTGACCGTGCCGCCGGAACCGCTGACCGTAAAATTGGCCACGTTGCTGTTAACCAGGTTCTGTGTTCCGGTGATCGGATCTTTCTGAACCATTGTTACGCGATAACAATATTCACCGTCGACAAGACCGGGGTTCCACAATAGATTATTTTCTTCCGTCGTGATGCCGGCGCCCGTAACAGGTCCGCCTGCTGTAGCCTGGTACGATGTACTCGTAAGCGCGATCACCGCACGCTGAGATGAATTATTCAGCGCGTCTTCCTGCGTCTGTCCCGGTTTCAGTTTGGCGATCGTCAGTTTGAATTCCTGGCCGCCCACGGCCGACCATTGAAATTGAGGAAGTGCGTTAACGGTATTACCGTTGGCGGGCATGATGAGATCCACGGTCGCGCCGGCAAGAATCTGGATTACGATTCTCTGTTCCGGCGGATTGGCATCATAAGTCGGTGTTATGCCCTGATAATCGCCGATAGAAATCACAAACTCAAAGGTGCCGCTGGGCAATCCGCCTTTTAATTTGTTTATGTATTCATCGGAGATCTTTGGATTTTTTCCTGAAATTCCTGTTTTCTTGAAAGGAACACTTTTCGAATTCAGAAGCTGCGGCGTTCCAATGAAAACCGGTAAACCCGACGGTACTGTTAAGGCCACTTCAAGCTTTTGTGAAAAGAGCGAAGTTGAACCGTCTGTCAGGTCAACTTTCAACCAAATGTCTTTGCTGGTGCCGGTATTGTTGGACAACTGAACGCCGAAATTCTGAAATGCCGAAAGATTGGCGTCGCCTTTGCCGATTCCAAGCAAGCTGATAGGAAAGAATTGGAATTGCAGAGGGGCGTTCGGACGAACACTGAGTTCAACTCCATTCGGGGTAGTGCTTTGTGAAAAGACGGTTTGAAACGCCATAACAGTCAAAGCCGTGGCCATGAACACCAACCGCCTCATGTAGTCCAGGATAGAACTCTTTTTCATAAATTTCTCCTTGCGATTTCGTTTTGAAATACTAAGATTTATTTTAAGTTTTATTTATTGATTGCAGGATATGTCCTGATAATATAAGAAAGCCTATTTAGGAAAAGCTGTGACTCTGGTCACACAAACCGGCTGACTGTAAATCAATCTTTACATGAGCAAGATGGTCATACAGACAGGTAAACGCTTGTTTAAATTAAGAGGCTATACCCCTATTCCTTTTCTGATCGTTTGTTTATTTTTCTTCAGCTTTGAGTCAAAAATCTTTTTAACGGGTCTTTCTCTGATCGGGCTTGGTGAAATTATAAGATTGTACGCTGTAGGTTATGTCGGGAAATCTTCAAGGAACACGAACCTTGCAGGTGGAGAAAAACTTGTCGTTAACGGGCCCTACCTGTTCGTCAGAAATCCGATTTATATTGGTAATATATTAATATATTTAGGATTCGCCGTATTGTCAAATGTTTTCTTTCCCCTATGGCCCCTCGTTACACTTGTTTTTTTTGTGTTTGCGTACCATCTGATCGTTCGCTACGAGGAAGCCCGACTGCGTGAACTGTTTGGAGTTCAGTATGAGAACTTCATCAGACACGTACCTCGATTTCTGCCCCGCACTACTCCGTTTCTAGATGCAGATTACTCAGATCGATTCGACCTGAAAAAAGCCCTGCAATCGGAAAAAGCGACTCTTGGCGCTTTGTTGGCAGTAATGGTCCTGTTTGGAATAAGATATTATACGCTGTAAGCGTCTTTTCAGTTAATAAAAAAGGCTGATCGTGGTCAGCCTTTTTGAAAATAATCCAACACTTCGGTCGCGAAACCTTTCATCATTTGATATAATTCACAATCTCCTTATTGACGACCGGAGTGCCTGATGAATAATCATAGAAACCCTTTCCGGATTTCTTCCCATAGAAGCCCGCAAGAAACATTTTCCTCAATAGCGGCGGACAGGAGTACATCGGTTCTCCGTATTCTTTGAACATGATCTCCGCAATACGGTACGTGGTATCGATGCCTACAAAATCCAACAACGTGAGCGGTCCCATAGGATATCCGCAGCCGAGCATCATGCCTTTGTCGATATCTTCGATAGAGGCGGTGCCGTTTTGTACGGCGCGGATGGCGCCAAGCAGATAAGGAACCAGGAGGAAATTAACGACGAAGCCGGAATTATCCTTTGCCCCGATCGGTGTCTTGCCCAATACTTTACCCAGCTCGAACGCTGTTTGGAATGTTTCATCAGAGGTTCTGACGCCTTTGACGATCTCAACCAGTTTCATCACAGGCACCGGGTTAAAGAAGTGCATGCCGCAGAACCGGTCGGCGCGTTGTGTGAAGGCCGCCATTTCAGTGATCGTGAGACTGGACGTATTGGAAGCAAATATCGTGTGCGCCGGGCAGATTTTATCGAGATAAGAATAAATCTCGCCTTTCAGCGCAATATCCTCTGTCACGGCCTCGATGATCACGTCGCAATTTTTCAGATCGTCCAGACTGGCCGTTCCGCTGAGATTGGCAATAATCTTATCTTTTTCCTCTGCCGTAATCTTTCCTTTGGCCGCATTACGCTCGAGTTGTTTCTTGATATTGCCCAAACCTTTGTCTGCCAGATCCTGTGTGATCTCGCGAACTATCGTTTTAAAACCGGCCGCCGCAGAGATTTGTGCGATACCCGATCCCATCAGACCGCATCCCAATACACCGATGGACTTAATGTTCTTAACTTCCATGATCCTGTTCTCCTCTTGGTTAATTCTCAATTACCGTCTTATTTGTTCTTTATCAAAACATTGGTTCTAATGATCCATGCATCCTGATATCCTAAGGATTTTGCGAGATTTCTTGTTTCTTCCGCCTGCTCTCTTACGGTATAATTTCCCGCCCTGACCTTATAATAAGGCGGTTCATAATCCACATAAATATCCTCATTCAGTTTACTGCCCGCCTCATCGCGAACCGCCATGGCTATGAAGTAATCGGTCGTAGAATAGAGCTGGACACGAAAACCAAACGCTACATGTTCGTTTTCATTGTTTTTTCTCAAACCGGTTCGGCCGGAATCGACTTCGGCATGGATCGTCTGGACTCCGCGATACGTCTTCTTTTTGATCACCCAATCCTGATCGTTCAGAATAGCAGGATCAAAACTTTCGTCGAAACGCTGGCCGCTCTGGTTTATCGTTTCTAACCTGGTTTCCTTAACAACATCGGTTCTTGTTGTCTCTGCGGTGGTCCGGCATGCGGAAATAACAACCGGAACCAAAAACAGCAGGCCTTTAACAAAGTTTTTTGTACAAGAAGCCATTAGTATCAGGCCTTTTTGAGAAGTTCGGTCAATTGGTCGAGGGAATGAATCTCATGATCGGGACGAATCCGGTCCTTTCGGATTTTTTTCCGGTCACGGTTAAGCCAGACGGTCCGCATACCGGCTTTCTTAGCGCCAACAACATCCTTATCCAGCTGATCGCCCACATGAAAAATCTGGGACGGGCGGAGATCCATGGCGGCAGCGGCGGTTTGGAACATCAGTGGATGCGGCTTGGCAAAAACGCAGTCGGAGGAGTATAGGGTAAACTCAAAATATTTCAATATCCCCAACCTCTCGAGCACTTCGCGGCCGAGATAGCCCGGTACAACACTGTTAGAGATCACTCCGCAACGGATCTTCCGGTCGTGTAATTCCTGAAGCGCATCCGCGGCGTGATCCATAAGTAGCCGGGCATTCATAAGCGGAATAAAAAATGTGCTAAGCAGCATCGAGGTACTGATGACCGACGGGATACGGAAATGCTCGCGCAGCACGTGAAAGATTTTTTCAGCGGGAACCTCCAGATCATGTTTTCCGGCCGATTGTTCAAACGCTGAAGTTATTTCGTAATAACGACCGCTCCATTCTTTCAGTGTAGGATAACTCAGGTTCTGTTTGACAAAAATATTGATATGATTCAGGAAACCCGCCTTCTCCAGTTTCTTCCAATCCAGATTATCCTGGCGAAGCAAAGTATTTCCCAAATCGAACGTGACAGCTTTGATCATAAGAGAGGAGTTAGAGTTGAACCAATCTATTTAATCGGTATAAAAAAAGCAATTTGTTTTTCAGCCGAAAGGTCCACAACCAGGGAGGCTGTACAGAATTTCTTACAGCTCCATTGTATGAAATGGTCAGCAAGTTGGACTACCCTTCTTTTAGACAAATTGGCACTTTACAAACTATCCTGTTTAATTTATATTGGTCTATTACTACAATCCAATTGTAGAAATTGGATCACAATATTTACTTATAATTGGACTATAATGATTTTTCGTGTTTCATTGTTTTTATTAAGATTAACATAAGCCAATATAGGAGCCATTGAACACTTCCAAGAAATATTTTATAGCGGGCTTCTTGTCCTACGTGATATGGGGCTTTGTGCCGATCTTCTTCAAAGAAATCCATACACATGATCCTTTTGAGATCATCTATTACCGCATCATACTTGCGGCGTTAACGATCACGCTCATTATAAGTCTCGATTTCAAAAAATCCATGACCGAGTTGACCGCCGTTTACTCAGCATCTTCCAAATCGTTCTTCGTGATGCTTTCTCTTAATGCATTGGGAGGAATTCTGCTTGTGGCTAATTGGATCTCGTACGTCTATGTGATCAACCACATCAGCGTCAATGCCGGGGCTTTTGCTTATCTCATTCTGCCCATTGTAACAGCATTCCTGGCTTTCTTTTTCCTTAAAGAAAAGCTGACCTTATTCCGTTGGGCGGGCATCCTGCTCAGCTCGATCAGCTGTTACCTCATGGCGCATATCGATCTGAATCAGATCCTCTATATTTCCATCATTACGTTTTCCTATTCCTTTTATATGATAACCCAAAGACGCAATACATACCTGAGCCGGAAGAATGCCTTGACGATCCAAATGGTTTTAGGCGCGCTGATCATGATCGCTCTCGACCCGACTCCGGCCACGGGACCGCCGTCCGATGCACACTTCTGGATCTTTATAAGCATCATTGCCGTTGTCTTTACTATTGCACCCCTGTTGCTCAATCTTTATGCTCTAAACGGGATGGAATCTTCTCAGCTTGCTTTTCTGATTTACGTCAATCCTATCACCAGCTTCCTGATAGGTGTGGCGATCTATCATGAAAATCTTGATCCGGTCGCGATCATCGCTTATGCTCTGCAAGCTGTTTCAATTATTATTTTCAACTGGGATCTGATACTGAAAGTCATTGAAAAGTCCACCGGAATCAGGCTAAAGCCTGTCACATTAAAAGTCGACCATGAAGATCAAAGAAAGACTATATGACGGAGAAGGTCGTGACCACATATCTCGAGATGTCAGAACAGCCAAAGCTGTCCGTCGTTGCCCTACCCGAGTCGGCTATGATATTGCGGGCGGAGTCACCTACCGTTTCATTTTACCGCTTTCTATACAATAATGTCGGTGAAAAGTGGAAATGGGTGGATCGCCGAAAACTTAACGACGACGAACTTAGAGATATCATACAAGACGAGCGGGTTGAAGTCAATGTCCTATACCTGCGAGGCGTCCCGGCCGGCTATGTCGAACTGGACAGCCGACGTGAAAAAGAAATCGAAGTGGCCTACTTCGGACTTATGCCCGAATTCATCGGTCAAAAACTTGGAAAACCGTTGCTGACCTGGGCGGTTAATAAGGCTTGGGAGCAAAAGCCAAAAAGGCTATGGGTTCATACCTGCACGCTCGATCATCCCGGAGCACTTCCTCTTTATCAAAAATGCGGATTCGAAATTTATAAAACCGAAGAACATTAACAGGAGACGCTGATGACTAAGGAAGAAAGAGCTGTTCTTATTCAGAAGATCAAAGAACTTCCCGACCGTATCGAAGATGCTGTCAAAGGCCTGAATGATGCGCAGCTTGACACACCATACCGCGACGGCGGATGGAGCCCGCGTCAGGTAGTTCACCATCTTGCCGATTCTCACATGAATGCCGTTATCCGGATGAAACTCACGTTGACCGAGGACAGGCCTCCGCTCAAGGGATACAATCAGGATGCCTGGGCGCTGCTTGATGACAGCAAGAAACTACCCATTCAGGATTCTCTGTCGATCATCAGGGCACTCCACGCTCGCTGGGGATATTTGCTTGATCGTATCAAAGATAGCGAGTGGTCACGGAAGGCCGATCATTCGGAGCGCGGCGAGATTACGCTTGAAAGTCTTTTAGTCACGTACGGAAATCATGGCGAAAAGCACTGCAAACAGATCACGGATCTGCGCGCAAGGAATAAGTGGTAATGAGCCTTCGCATTGAAAAAATGACTGCCGGCGACTGGCCGTCGGTAAAATCGATCTACGAGGAAGGCATCGCAACCGGCAACGCCACATTAGAGACCAGCGTGCCCGATTGGGACAAATGGGATGCCGCTCATATTAAGACGTGCCGGTATGTCGCCAGAGACTTTCAGACAGTGACCGGATGGGCCGCCTTGACGCCTGTTTCCGGACGATGCGTCTATGCCGGCGTGGCTGAGATCAGCGTGTACATCGATGGGAAATTCCGAGGCCGCGGTATAGGGAAGGCACTTCTCAATGAAGTGATCCAAAGCTCCGAAGCCGAAGGAATCTGGACCATCCAGGCAGGGATTCTAAAAGAAAACACCGCCAGTATCGAACTGCATAAAAAATGCGGATTCAAAATCCTTGGCGTCAGAGAAAGACTGGGGAAACTAAACGGCATCTGGCGCGATATCGTGCTCATGGAAAGAAGGAGTTCTGTTGCCGGTGTTGATTGATCAAACAGTTGCATAGGCGTGGGATCAATGATCACCTTTTTTCAAACAAATAGTATCAAAACTGTTCGCTAGAACTTATTACGGAGAAAAATATGATTACAATACCCCGTCCCGACAAGAACGAATACTTCGAATATTATGACAAATACATCCAACTGGTTCCGACAGGTAATCTTTTGGAGCAATACCAAAGCGTCTTTGACGCAAATAAGAAGCTGATTCTATCTCTCAATGAAGAAAAACTGAACTTCCGATATGCGGAGGGCAAATGGTGCATCAAAGAGATCCTTATGCATTTAGCGGACGGAGAAAGGGTTTTCGGCTATCGTGCGCTCCGTTTCGCCAGAAACGATGCAACGCCTTTATCCGGTTTTGACGAAAATCTTTATGCTCCGGAATCCAAGGCGGCCGGGCGGAAGATCGAAGACATCATGAGGGAATTTTCAGCGGTCCGCACGGCTAGTATTGAACTCTTCAAGTCCTTCGACGATGAGATTTTGAAAAGGCGCGGCAAGGCCAACAATAAGGAGATCTCGGTTCGCGCACTGGCTTATACCATTCTCGGACATGAATTGCATCACTTCAATGTGATCAAAGAACGTTATTTGAAGTAAATTCTTATGATGACTTATAGAACCGGAAATGATCTGGACCTGGATGCGACGATCGAGCTGTACCGCGCCTCGACTCTCGGCGAACGCCGGCCGATAGACGATAGGGAAAGAATGCGTGACATGATATCCAACGCTAACCTTGTCATCACGGCCTGGGAAGGCGATCTTTTGGTAGGCATCGCCCGGTCGGTGACTGATTTTGTTTATGCTACTTACTTGTCCGATCTGGCCGTGCGTTTGTCGCATCAGAAAAGCGGTATCGGGAAAGAACTGATCCGACGGACCCAGGCCGCGGCCCCAAAGGCCATGCTGATACTCCTGTCCGCGCCGAAAGCGGTGGAGTACTATCCGCATATCGGATTTACCCGTCACCCGAGCGCGTGGACGCTTCGTTCGGATGAAAGAGTTAAGTGAATGAATGGCTTAAAGCCGTCAAGAGCCGGTTATATGAACATTTCAGAATTATACATCTATCCGATCAAGTCCTGTAAAGGATTCAATGTACCTACCGTTCACCTGGATCCATACGGTATCGTCGGCGACCGGCGCATGATGATCGTTGACACGGAAGGTGTTGTGTTCACCCAGCGTGATTATCACAATCTTTGTTTTGTCGAGCCTGCTATCGATGAAAACAATCTATCGCTTCGGGCTCCGGGTATGAGTGAACTCATATTTCCGTCATCCAGTTTTGAGGATCAGCCTGTGCGCGTAAAGGTATGGGAAGATACGTTTATGGCGCTGGACTGTGGAAAAGTCACGTCCGAGTGGTTCAGCGATTATCTTCATACTTCGTGCAAACTGGTTCGTATGGGCCAACCATTTATCCGGCCAATCGACAGTAATTATACAAAACGAGATGAACATGTGAGTTTTGCCGATGGGTTTCCCATTTTGCTCATTTCAAAAGGCTCATTGAACGATCTAAACCAAAGGCTTCCAGATCCGATAGCTATGGTGCGGTTTCGCCCCAATATGGTTGTGGAAGGTTGTGAGCCGTTTGCCGAAGACACCTGGAAAAAAATCACGGCGGCAGGTCAGGAATTTGAGATAGTAAAACCCTGTGCGCGTTGTGTCGTAACAACCATCGACCCATTGACCGGTGAAAACGGCGACGAACCGTTAAGGACTCTCGCCACGTACCGCAAAACGCCGCAAGGGAAAGTCCTATTCGGACAAAATGTGATCCATCTGCAAAAAACGGGATCGCTTAAAGTTGGTGATAAATTATCCGTTCTAATTTAGCCGGAAGTAAAGCTAATGAAAATTCCACTATATCAAATCGACGCCTTTACCGGAACCCTCTTCAAAGGCAATCCGGCCGCCGTTTGCCCATTGGAACAGTGGCCGGACGATCAAACGATGCTCAACATTGCCGCTGAAAACAATCTATCGGAAACAGCTTTCTTTGCAAAAGAAGGCGACGCGTATCGGCTTCGCTGGTTCACTCCAGAAATCGAGATCGACCTTTGCGGTCATGCCACATTGGCATCGGCGCATGTATTGTTCCGATATATGGATCCTTCTCTGAATGAAGTCACGTTCAGCACACTCAGCGGAAAACTGGTTGTCAGGAAAGAGACCGATCTGATCTCTATGGACTTCCCGACTCGCCGGCCGCTCCCTTGTTCACCGCCGCCGGAACTGATCAAGGGTCTCGGAGGAAAACCGATCGAGATACTTAAGTCGAGGGATTACCTCGTGGTTTATGCTTCGGAAGAAGAAGTATTGGCGATCAAACCCGACATGCGTTTACTGGAAGGCCTGGATGCACTCGGTGTGATCGTGACCGCCAAAGGAAAACGTTCCGATTTTGTGTCACGATTCTTCGCTCCGGGCGCCGGTGTACCGGAGGATCCCGTGACGGGTTCCGCTCACTGTACCTTGATCCCGTATTGGTCGGATAAATTCAAGAGAATGCAATTATACGCAATTCAGCTCTCCAAACGTACCGGCGAAGTGTTTTGTGAATTACGAGGCGATCGGGTGAAGATCTCCGGTTATGCCGCCACATACATGATAGGATCGATCGAAGTTTAAGAAGTATTTTTATGATAGATTCAGACACCTTGAGGAGCGGGATCGAGATCCGCTTGGCATCTCACGAAGATGCGAAAATATTGGCGCATTTGAGCGGCCAGACTTTTTCGGAAACATTTGCCCATTTGAATTCCGCAGAAGATATGAAAGCCTATTTGACGACCCAATGCAATGCGGAAACGCTGGCGGATGAATTAAGAGATCCTGCTTCCTTGTTTTTTCTGGCCTATACGAATAACGAACCCGTTGGATTTGCAAAGCTTCGTCGTACGAAAATCCCGGATGAGGTTAAAGAATCGAATGCCATAGAGATTCAAAGGTTGTATGTACTCAAGAAGATGATCGGTAAGAAGATCGGCAAATACCTCATGGAGAAATGTATTGAGCGTGCACGCTTTGAGAACTTCAAAACGGTCTGGCTTGGTGTGTGGGAGCATAATTACCACGCGATCGCTTTTTACAGACAATTCGGCTTCGAGACCTGCGGAACTCAGATCTTCGAATTGGGACAAGACCGCCAGACCGATTTGATCATGAAGAAGAATATAATGAGGTGATGCGATTATGTTTTTTCAAATAGACAAAAACAGCGGTATTCCGCTTTACATTCAGATCGAATCAAAGATAACCGATCTGATCCGGTCGGGAGCGGTCAAGCCTGAAGAACGCCTGCCGGCAACGCGGGAACTGGCGGATCAACTGGGCGTCCATCGCAATACGGTTGTTCAAGCCTATCAGGAACTTGAGATCAAAGGCATCACTTATTCACATATAGGAAGCGGAACCTATGTCAGCCGCTTCTTACCGGAAACAAAAAAAGCGCCTGATGTCATACAAGAGTATCCCAAAGAAACTACCTCGTTTGAAGGCCTTTATGCGGATCATTGGATGAATATCGAAGACATTGATCTTATGGATATTGAGAACACGATACGAAGTTGTGAGTTTCCGAAAGGCATCATCGGATTTTCTTCCGTAGTTCCGGACAAGTCCCTTTTTCCGCTGCGAGAATTTCAGAACTGCACGTATCATGCTCTCCAAAAACACGGGGTAGAGCTTCTGGAGATGGGCAATACGCAGGGTTTTGAGCCGTTCCTGAAGTACTTACCGAGTTTTCTTATGAAGCGCGGTATGCACGTGAGCGGCGACGATGTCGTGATCGTCAACGGCATACAGCAAGGGCTGGATCTGATCAGCCGGATATTTCTTAACCCCGGCGATACGGTGGTCACGGAGGAACTCACGTACCGCGGCGCTTTGCGCATATTCGATTCGAAAGGGGTTAATGTGATCGGAATCCCTGTTGACAAAGACGGTATGCGGATGGACATGCTGGAAACCGTACTCAACCGGCACAAGGTAAAAATGATCTACACGATCCCGACGTTTCAGAATCCGACCGGAGTCGTTATGTCCCTTGAACGAAGGAAATATCTTCTGACTTTGGCTTCCCGTCACCAGATCCCCGTCGTCGAAGATCAGTTCGCCAACGAACTCCGGCTGGAGGGTGAAGAGATTTTGCCCCTGCACGCGCTGGATACCAGCGGTAATGTGATCGTGGTGGGCAGTTTTTCCAAGATTCTTTTTCACGGCATCCGGCTCGGCTGGGTGGTCGCTCCCAACAAAGAGTTCCTCGGTAAACTCACGCTTGCAAAAAAGATCACCGATTGGCAGAATAATTATTTGATCCAGGGAGCCATCCTTGAGTTTTGTCTGGAAGGTTATTTTGACAGGTATCTGAAGAAGAAGCTAAAGGTCTTAAAAGAACGACGCGATACCATGTACCAAGCCGCGCAGGAATATTTTCCTGAGGAGATTGTATTCAACCGACCACAGGGCGGCCTGTTCAGTTGGGCCGATATGCCGAAACACATCAATGCCTATGAACTGCTGATGGAATCGAAACGGCAAGGTGTGCTTTTTACGCCCAAACGTTTCTTTGCCGTTCATCCCGATACGGATAACGGAATGCGATTGGGATATATCAGCCATGAACCGGATGTTATTATCGAAGGCATGAGGATCTTAGGTTATTTATTGAAACAAGCTCTATTTAATTCACAACCGGCCGGAGTCAGCGAAAGAGCAGCAGCGCCGGTCATATAAAGCAAAACCCACAAGACTTCTGACAAGCAATTTCAATGAAGAAATTTAACGACTTCAGACTGGAAACTGATCCGCAGGAGATCAAAGACATCGGCTATCAATTTGTTGATATCCTGGCCGATTATCTGGACCATGTACAAAATACCGATACAAGCGTAGTCCATTATCTGACTCCCGAAGAAGCTTATAAGATCTACGATGAACCTATCCCCATCGACGGGCAGCCGCTCAATAAAGTCCTTGAGGAAGTCGTTAATCCTCTGCTTAAGCATGCGCAAAATCTGGCCAGTCCTGCCTATGTGGGACATCAGGTGTGCCATCCGCTGGTGTTATCCGCTTTTGCGAAAGGACTCAGCAGTGCGATCAATCAGGGTTTGGCTATCCAAGAAATGTCACCGCTCGGAACGATGATCGAAAAGCGCGTGATCCGATGGATCTGCGATGCGATCGGATACGATCACCATGGTGACGGCACGATCGTATCGGGAGGAACGGAAGCCAATCTTACGGGTATCATGGTGGCCCGTTCCGTTAAGGCCGGGCACGATATCTGGAAAGAAGGTTCGTCACGGCCGCTCGTAGGATTTTGTTCGGCCCGCAGCCATTACTCGGTAGAGCGCGCGTTCGGCATACTCGGTCTTGGAACGCAGAATCTGATCAAGATCAAAGAGAACGGGGATTTCAAAATGGACGTGGCGGAATTGGAACGCGCCATCGAAGGCTCCCTTGCTGATCAACAAAAACCTTTTGTTGTTATTGCTACGGCCGGATGCACGCCGGTCGGATCTTTTGACGACATGGAAGCGATCGCAAAATTGTGTCAAAAGCACGGTCTCTGGCTGCATGTGGACGGCGCGCACGGAGGATCGTTCGTTTTCTCAGAAAAAATCAGACAGCGATTAAAAGGCATCCACCTGGCCGACTCGGTCGCGCTCGATCCTCACAAAATGATGTTCATGCCCCTCAATCTGGGTACCATCCTTCTCAAAGAACAGAAACACTTCGATACGACGTTTAAGGTCAACGCGCCATACATATTCCACAAGACCTCCGCCGATCTCGGATGTCTCAATATCGGAGAAAGGACGATACAATGTTCCCGCGGTTTTGAGGCCTTCAAATTATGGATCTGCCTCAAACATTACGGTATAAATTACTTTGCTGAAATGATGGAGCATTGTGTGGATATGACACGCTATTTGTACGACCGGCTTCGTGCGACCGAAGACTTTGAAACTCTGAATGTTCCCGAATCCAACATATTGTGTTTTCGTTATGTTCCCGAAGCGCTGAAAAAGTTTTCGCCCGATGCCATTGACCGCTTCAATTACGAATTGCGGACAGCTTTTAATCAATCGGGTAAGGCCTGGATCACCACCACCGTTTTTGCCGGAAAGAGGTTACTGAGAACAACGATCATCAATCCGCGCACGGGTCAAAAGGAAATCGATCAATTGATCAAGGACCTTCGCGTAACCGGTAATGCTTTAATTAACACAGGAATCACAAATTGAAAAAAAGTTATTGGCCGACGCTGGTCATATTTTTGCTCTCGTTCATATGGGGTTCTACCTGGGTAGCCATTCAATACGGTCTGGAAAGCCTGCCCCCATTCATGTTCGCAGCCTTGCGCTTTATTCTCGCCACGGTGCTCGTATATCTGGCGATGCTGTTCCAGAAAATTACGTTCCCCAAAGACCGTCATACATGGAAAGTAATGGTCGTCATTGGTTTTTACCAGGCGTTGGATTACGTGTTCGTATTCTGGGGAGAACAGTACATCAATGCCGGCCTGGGGGCGATACTATTTGCCACCATGCCTTTTTTTGTTGTGATATTCAACTATTTCATGGCGGAAAAGCATGAGATGTCGTGGATCCAAATTGCCGGTATCACGGTGAGTTTTGTTGGTGTGATCTTCATTTTTGGCGATGATCTTTCGTTGTCCGATAAATCGTTGTGGGGCGGCTTGAGCATGATCCTCGCGGCCATGAGCGGCGCCTATATGAGCGTGTACGCCAAACTTTATTCTCATCATATTAATCCTGTCACCAACACTTTTGTTCAGATGCTGGTCTCGGCGATAGGGCTTGGTTCGCTGAGTTTGGCATTGGAACCCGCCCGTCAATTTCAAATGACCCTTACCGGTTCTCTGGCCGTATTGTATCTGGCAGGCATCGGTTCCGCCCTGGCTTTCATCCTTTACATGTGGGTCATCAAAAAAGTATCGGTTATCGAAGCCTCAATCATACCTTTGTCAACGCCTATCGCCGCGGTCGTACTGGGCTGGCTGATGCGAAACGAACAATTCGGGCTGAACGTCTTTGTCGGCGGCGCCCTCATTCTTGCAGGCGTCTATATGGTCAATGTATTGTCATCCAAATTATCGGGAAAGAATGAAAAGGAAGATACCGAGGTTCTGCCGACGGCAGAACCTTAAAATGATTGCAACATTTATGGCTTATATATTAAATTACAGTTAATAAAAGAAGGAAGGAAAGGCGATGAAAGAGGAAACAAAAAACAACGGTCATCAGGAGGATAATATTCTCACGGGCACGTTCAAGGTGAAGGTTGGTTTGGCCGAAATGCTCAAGGGAGGCGTGATCATGGACGTGGTCAATGCCGAGCAGGCCAAGATCGCCGAGGATGCCGGCGCCTGCGCTGTTATGGCGCTGGAGCGGGTACCGGCCGATATCCGCCGGGACGGCGGTGTGTCGCGCATGAGCGATCCTGAAATGATCTTGCGCATCATGGACACGGTGACCATTCCGGTTATGGCCAAAGCTCGGATCGGACATTTCGTCGAAGCGCAGATATTGGAATCGCTCGGTGTCGATTTCATTGATGAGAGCGAAGTTCTGACCCCGGCGGACGAGGCCAACCATATTTACAAACACGATTTCAAGGTGCCTTTCGTCTGCGGCGCCACCAATCTCGGTGAAGCTCTCCGCCGCATCGGGGAAGGCGCGGCCATGATCCGAACCAAAGGAGAGGCCGGCACGGGCAACGTCGTGGAAGCGGTTCGTCATATACGCACGATCGTAGGACATATCAAGAAACTTTCGGTGATGGGCGAGGATGAATTGATGAGCGAGGCCAAAACGATGGGCGCGCCGTATGAACTGATCCGCTGGGTTGCGAAGAATGGAAAACTGCCGGTTCCCAATTTCTCCGCCGGCGGCATCGCAACCCCTGCCGACGCCGCTCTGGTCATGCAATTGGGAGCCGAAGCGGTGTTCGTCGGCTCTGGAATTTTCAAATCCGGTAATCCGGTCAAGCGCGCCGAAGCCATTGTCAAAGCAGCTACCCATTTCCGTGACCCGAAGATTCTGGCAGATGTTTCCAAAGGCCTGGGCGAGGCCATGGTCGGAATCAACATCGACACGTTGAATGCCAGCGAATTACTGGCCACCCGGGGATGGTAAAATAATATCCAGCGGATTTCGCTTACTTTCGCTATTCAGCAGAAATGGTTTTTAGAATTTGGCGGAAATCTGCGCGATCTCCGGGAATAAAAATCTGAGGAGACATGAATTCGCAACGTAACCACAAGATGCTTACGGATATTCACAAAGCCTGCCGAGAGCCTCTTTTCGCAGTGCTTGAGAATATCTCTCACGAACAGCTTTACTGGAGACCCGCGCCGGAGTCGCGGAGTATTGGAGAAATCTTAAGGCATTTGGTCAGGGTAGATTCCTGGTTTTTGGCTCGGCTCGGATTCGAACCGGCCGTACGCGACAAGAAAGACGCCTCCGCAGAGGAGATCTTGAAAATGATGAGAGACTCGTATCAGCAGATCGATACTATCGTCAACGCCTGTACCGACGAAAGGGAGCTCTTGAAGAAAGTGGAATCGAAGGATAATCTCCACTACAATTCGCTGGCAAAGGCCGTGATGCACATGAGCCAGCATTATTCGTATCATCTGGCGCAGATCGTGTATCTGCGAAGAGCTCAGGACAGGAACTGGGAAGCGCCATTGCGGGCCTGGGAAAATTCCACCGATGTTATTGCACAATATTTATGGGTAAACGAGTGATATGTCTGTGAAAATAGGCGTACTGGCTCTGCAGGGGGATTTTGATGCGCACCGCAAATCCCTGGACAGGCTGGGCATAGAAAGTTCAGAAATTCGTAAGAAAGAGGAATTGGAAGACCTCGACGGACTGATCATTCCGGGAGGGGAAAGTACGACGCTGATCAAACTGCTTCATGCATTTGACCTCGTTGAACCGATCAGAGAATTTCACCGTCAGGGTAAGGGGATTTTCGGAACATGCGCCGGTTCGATCCTTGTTACTAAGGAGATCGAGAATAGTTCGCAATTTCGCTTCGGTTTCATCGATATGACAGTAGTAAGAAACGGATATGGCCGCCAGCTCGACAGTTTTGAAGAAGACATCCGCATTCAAGAACTCAGCGAAGAGCCTTTTCATGCGGTATTTATAAGGGCGCCTAGAATTGTCCGCTGCGGGAAAAACGCCACCGCTTTGGCGGATAAAAACGGATCCATTCTCATGGCGCGGGAAAATAATGTTTTGGTCACAACGTTTCACCCGGAATTGACCGAAGATACGAGAATTCACCGTTACTTCACGGATACATGTCTGAAAGGGGGAAAGCACAAATGAAAGCTACGATCTTGCTGGCGGTGTTCATCCTGATCATGGCGTCCAATGGATGTGATAACAGCGGTTCAAGCGGCGGTAGCCGACACAACGATCCCTTGATCGTCACTTCGATAACGCCTCCGGCCAATTCGGTTGTCGATTCATCGGCTGTCCTCACATGCAATTTCAGTTGGACCCTGAACGTTCTGGAATTCCTTCCCGACGAGTACTTTGTTCGATTCGTTTTTGAAGGACACACGACCGGCGATTTCAATTATCCGGATTCGCTTGTATTTACCGATATGTACGACATCAAGCATGTGGAAGGCAGTAACAATCTGCAATTTCCATTGTCAAAGATTTGGCATGATCCCGAGATCGAACATCCTCTGGATGTACGGATCGAATTGATCAAAAAGATCTCGGTTACCGAGATCGTATTGCTGGATTATACGGGTGTTATTCACTACCAGGAGTGAGTCCTGAGACTTTCTATTCATACCACGGTATTAGAAATTGACTTTTTTCCGACGGATCATAGATTACTTCGTTATTCCGGCTGAGGCCAAAGAGACTTTCCGCTTTGACTTACGAAACGGGATCTCCAAAGGCTTTGTTCTCGCGGGTTCCGCCAGCGTCGCGGGCGTTATTCTAAAAAAGACGTTCAATTCTTCCGACTTTGAAGTGGCCCTGCTTCATAGTTCCGTCAGCCTCGGCCTCCTTTTCAGTATTTTCCTCGCCTCGCATGCCGAAAAACCCAACAAGATGGATTATGTGTATTATCCCGATATGGTCGCCCGATGGCTTTTCATTCTGACTGCGGCTGTTTCGATATTCTTCCCGGTCTCTATCATTTTCACTCTTATTCTTTGCGCCGCATTTGCCTTCAACTCCCTCAATACACCGGTAGTAACCAGCATATACAGGACCAATTATCCCGATCACTCCCGTGGAAAAATCATGGGTGTCGTACGAACTTTTTTCAACATCGCTTTTGTTGCCGCGTCGTATTTTTTCGGCCTGATGCTCGACCTGGACGGACACAATTATATTTATGTTTATCCGATCATCGGTATCGTCGGGATCTGGGGCGCGAATCAGTTCCGTAAAATAAAAGTGGTAAAACCCAGCGATGAATCCTCCGCTTCTCCAGAACACCCGCTGATCCAATTGAAACGTGTTCTTACCACGGACAAGCCGTTTGCTTTTTTCATGTGGTATTGGGCCATATTCGGCTTTGCCGCATTGATGGTCGATCCGGTCAAGACTATTTTTGTCACCGATCCCAAATACGGCATCAATGCAACCTATGAAGAAGCCGTTTTAGCTGTGACTGTCATCCCGCAGGCGGTGATGCTTTTGACATTCGCCTTTTGGGGCAAACAGATCGATAAATACGGAGTCATCAAGATCCGGTTTATGCTCAATATCCTGCCAACAGTCAATTTGCTGCTTTTCTATTTCGCCACCGATCTCAAACTCATTTATCTTGCCAGCGTACTGCAGGGAATTTCAATGAGCGGGGCGCAATTAAGCTGGCAATTGTGCGTGATGGAATTTGCGCCAAAGAACCAGGTCGGTATTTATATGGGTATTCACACGATGCTGACCGGCGTACGGGGTATCATCGCGCCGTTTGTTGGCGCTTATCTGATCGGGGCGGCAGGCATCGGTAATACCTTCCTTGTCGGCTTTGCGTTAATGCTGATCAGTACGGTCATGATGATCCGTTTTGCAAAAAACAAAGCTCAACACGATCTCCAGAATAACATCACCCGTGAATTTGTACCGAAGGCGCTGGCGGAGTAACTTTGCCGGTTTCCCATAATCTTTAACCAAGCCGCATGACGATTTCTAAGAAATGTGCCGTCGTTCTCTTTCAGCTCGGCGGTCCCGATTCACTGAAAGCAGTGAGACCGTTTTTGTATAACCTCTTTTGTGATCCGGATATCATTGACATGCCTGGCTCGTTTTTGTTTCGAAACCTGCTGGCTCGGATGATCTCTTCAAGTCGTGCTCCGTCGGTTGAAAAATTGTACCAAAGTATCGGGGGACAATCCCCGATACTCCCACAAACACTTTTGCAGGCTGAAGCGCTGACGGCGTTTTTGAAAAAGGAAGGTGTCGACTCCGATGTCCTGATCGCCATGCGTTATAGTGAACCGTTTACTGAGTCGGCGGTCAGAAAGATCATGGACGGACATTATGATCGGGTCGTTCTTCTGCCATTGTATCCTCATTACTGCCGCGCTACGACGGGTTCGGCGATTAACGAGTGGAATAGGATCATTCGCCGGCACACACTGCGCGTTGAAAACATGCATTCAGTGCATTCCTATTACGATCATCCATTATATATCGAAGCTCTGATAGAACATATTACTGTAGCTCTGAACCGCGTTTCATGGGAGGACCGAAAAAAGATCCATCTCGTCTTCAGTGCTCACGGAATACCGATGAGTTTGGTTCGGCGGGGCGACCCTTATCCCGATCATATTCGCAAGACGTATGAGCATGTGATTATGAAAGGCCGATTCGATCTGTCCCACAGTCTATGTTATCAGAGCAAAGTTGGACCTCTAAAATGGATTCAACCGTCGCTAACCGACACCATATCCCGGCTGGCTAAGAACGGAACCACTCACATACTTGTGATCCCCATTTCATTTGTTACCGAGCATATCGAAACCTTGTCCGAGATCAATATCGAAGCCCGGCATCTCGCCCATGAATCCGGAATAACTTATTTTGATATGATGCCGGCGCTCATTGACAACAAAAAATTTATTGCCTGCCTTACCGATCTCATTTTAGAAGAGCTTGGATAGATTTCTTGCCTGCAGTAGCCCCCCAATATCACTGCCTATCTCCGTAAAGACGACATTCACAGGCAATGGCTATTTGTACAAAACAACCGTGCATCTGGGGCGCCAAAATATTTCATAGTGTTTACCCGCTTCCCAGCATATACAATCCGGTAATAAGTATCAGCCCGCCGCAAATTCTTTTGATCCAAGTCGTAATTCCGGATCTTTCTGACCATTTCAGATAGGAACTGATCTTCTGTGTCAATGTTCCCGCCAACACGATCACCGCACAATGGCCAATTCCAAATGCCAGGAGCAGTCCCAGTGCAAAGCCAAATTGCGTTTGCGCGACTTTAAATGCGATGCTTAATAAAGGAGCCATGTAAGCAAATGCGCACGGCCCAAGCGTAACACCAAATAATAAACCCAGGATCAAGGCGGCCCGGTATCCGCGAAACCGGGTCGAACCTACACTGATACCCTCTCCGGGTAACCTTATCACATCCATCAGATAGAGCCCGATGACAATGAAGATTCCCGCTAATAAATAATTAACGAACTCCCCCACATCGCCCATCAGTCTTCCAAGCGATGCCGTGACAATTCCAATTAATGCTATCGTGATCAGAATCCCCAGAGCAAAGACCAAAGACAAACCGAATGCACGACGTACTGATTTTGTTGGATCAACACTGATAAACCCCACTATGAGCGGAATACTGGAAAGATGGCAAGGTGACAGTAGAATACTGAGGATACCCCAAACGAACGAGGCTGACAAAGCGATCCACAGGCTTTCGTTCAATGCTGATGTCAACGAAGTGAAAAGATCGTTGATCATATTTAATTGAGTGTTTTCAGACCGCGCGATTGTAAAAGTGTATGAATTTCCTCTTCCGGGAAAAATCCTTCGTGACGGTAAAACTCCTTACTTTCTTCGTCCAAAAACACCTGCGTTGGTATGAGTTGGATCTTGAAATCTATGGCAAACTGTTTCTGGTCATCCCGCCATACATCATAAAAAATGACTTTGATCTGATCGCCGTATTTCTCTTCGACCGCTTTCATGACCGGCTGCATTTGTTTACACGGAATACAATTTACAGAGCCGAGTTCGATGAAAGTCACTTTTGCTTTTGCTTCTTGCCCCGGATCGGCCGCATGTGCAGTAGATTCGGATTGCCTTTTCGTACATCCGGTAAATATTACGGAACCGGCGAGGAAGAGGATCACTAGGTTGTTTCTTAATGTTTTCATTTTGAATTCTTTAGTTTTTGAGCCAGGCAAGTATTTGTTCCTCTTTGGGAACGGAGCCATAACTCTTGACCTCTTCGTCAATCACCAGGCCCGGCGTCAGCATGATACCGTATTTCATGATTTCGTCCAGATCGGTAACCTTTATGATTTCAGCATCCAGCTTATTTTCGGAAACAACACGCCTGACTTTTTCTTCAAGCGTTTTGCATTTTGAACAGCCCGGGCCCAAGATCTTAACCTTCATTGTACTTTTATTATGCAGATTCACGTTCTATTCAATGTAAACTCCAAACATTTCTTGATTTCGGAAAGCTCTAATTGTTGATCGGCTTTGGATTTGAGTGTAATGGTAATTTCGTCCTCTTTGCTCTCAACATTCATGGATTCTAATTTGACGTACTCGTTGGTTGGGCACCCGCACTGTCCTTTTTGACAGAGCTCGAAATTCTCCAGTAACTCTTGTTTGTTTTCAACCGAGTTAATAGTGATATTAACTCCGTCATTTGTTTTATTAATATGATACTTCATGTTCGTTCCTTCTTTAAACTCACACTTTCTCCAGAGTGACTTCAGAAAAATATTTTCTTTTGAACCACAACGCCACATCCACAAGCAGGATCAAGACCGGCACTTCCACCAATGGCCCGATCACAGTGGCAAATGCCACCTGTGAGTTGATCCCAAAAACCGCTACGGCCACTGCGATCGCCAGTTCAAAATCGTTGCTCCCCGCAGTAAATGCAACGGTCGTAGATTTTTCATAAGAACTCCCCAGTTTTTTGGCCACATAAAATGTTGCAAAAAACATGACTGCAAAATATAAGGTGTACGGTATGGCTACGCGTATCACATCCATAGGTAATTCCACGATCTTCTCACCTTTTAGGGAGAACATCACGAAAATTGTGAAAAGCAAAGCTACAGGGGTTATAGGTGAAATTTTCGGGACAAATTTTTCATGATACCATATTTTGTCCTTAAATTGCAGCAACAGGATTCGTGTCAGCAACCCTGCCGCAAAGGGTATTCCCAGATAGATCAGCACAGTTACCGCTATTTCAGAGATGGAAACTTCAACTAATGCGCCATGCAAGCCAAACACCGGTGGCAGGATCGTAATGAAGACATAAGCATATACCGAATAAAGAAATACCTGGAAAAGAGCATTAAAAGCCACCAGCCCCGCCGCGAGTTCCGGATCTCCTTTGGCCAGATCGTTCCATACCAATACCATCGCAATACACCGCGCCAAGCCTACGAGTATAACGCCGATCATCAGGTCGGGCTTGTCCGGCAATAACAGGATCGCAAAAAGGAACATCACGAGAGGACCCAGAATCCAGTTCTGCACCAATGAAAGCAAAAGCAGTCTGGTGTTCCGAAATACGATCGGGAGTTCCTCGTATTTCACTTTTGCTAATGGCGGATACATCATGAGAATAAGGCCGATAGCAATGGGAATATTGGTGGTTCCTGAACTCATGGAATCCCAGAATCCGGCAATTCCGGGAAATAGGAACCCAGCCGCCACGCCGGCAAACATGACCAGAAATATCCAAAGGGTTAGATACCGGTCAAAGAAGGATAACTGTTTTGATACGGATGACATAATGCGCCTCGTTTAGTTGGTTACTTTTGCCATATCGAGAAGCCAGTGTTCCAATGTGGATCTTGTGGGCATTTTCCCGCTGATGAGTACCCGGCCATTCACCACAAGCCCCGGCGTCAGCAGCACGCCGAAATCGGCGAAGCGTTTATAATCGGTGATCTTTTCAACCTTCGCTTCCAGTTCATACTGCGCAACGACTTCTCTGACCATACCTTCCAGTTTTACACAGTTGGCACAGCCGGGCCCTAGTACTTTAATATCTAACATATTTATGACTCCATTTTTTTTAGTTCACGGCGATAGAAATCGAAAAATCTCACTTTTATCTGATCCCGTATTTTTCTGAATTCCGCTAAAATTTCCTCTTCTGTTCCCGTAGCTTCCGCCGGGTCTTCAAACCCGATGTGCTGACGGTGTTTAACGTGTCCGGTGAAAACGGGGCAGTTCTCATTTGCGTTGCCGCACACTGTGATGACATGATCGAAGGGCTGAGAGATAAACCGATCCGTGCTTTTTGGATAATGGCCGCTAAGATCGATGCCGGCTTCCTTCATGACCTGAATGGCTTTGGGGTGAACATGTCCGGACGGTTTTGTTCCGGCAGAGTATACTTCTAAGCTCCCGTCAAAGGATTTCAAAAACCCCTCCGCCATTTGGCTTCGGCAGGAATTGCCGGTGCATAGAATCAGAATCCTTGTCGCCATTCATTGTCTCCCATTTTTTGATCATTTATTAAAAATAGATTTTCTTAGAAAAAGAATCCGTAGGCCGCTCCTGAAAAAGTTGCCATGACAATGACCAGTGTCACATAAACAACCGTTTTTTGAAGACCGATGACACTTTTAATTACCAGCATGCTTGGAAGCGACAGCGCCGGACCAGCAAGCAGCAATGCCAGCGCGGGACCTTTGCCCATGCCGCTGTTAATGAGACCTTGAACGATCGGCACTTCGGTCAGAGTGGCAAAATACATGAACGCGCCGACGATCGAGGCAAAGAGATTTGAGAAAAGTGAATTTCCGCCGACGAGCGCTGTGATCCACTCATTTGGGATGATGCCTCCTCTGCCTTCGTGAGAACCCAGCAGAAATCCGGCGAAGAGTACACCCGCGGCTAATAGTGGAAGTATCTGTTTTGCGAAACCCCAGGTGGAACTCATCCACTCCTGCGGTTCACCCGGCGTTACGGATACCAGGAGACTCAGCAAGATCGCGGCCGCTGAAAAAGGTATCAAAGGCGATGACGGAAACAGAAAGACGAATATTCCGACAATGATCGCGGCGGTCAAAACATAATAACGGTTTATCTTAAGCACATAGATGAGCGATATCCCGAATAACAGGCCGAATATTCCGGTGATCGCCCATTTGTGATCAAACATCCAAAACCAGAAGCCCTCCGTTGTATCCGGCTTGCCCCAATTCGCAAAAACCAGAATGGCCACTAGAACGAAAAAATGATACGAGGTTTGCCATAACGGACGTTTTTCTTCCGGTTCGGGCAAAGCAAATTTTATCTGCGCCTTAACGGCTTCCTCTTTTCTGTAAATGAATGCCATGATCAGTCCGATGATCACGCTGAATAATACGGCTCCGATTACGCGCGCGATGCCCATTTCTAATCCAAGAATGCGGCCCGTCAGGATGATCGCGAGAACATTGATCGCAGGTCCGGAGTACAGAAATGCAATGGCGGGACCTAATCCGGCGCCCTTTTTGTGAATTCCTGAGAACAACGGCAAAATCGTACAGGAACAAACCGCGAGTATCGTTCCCGAAACGGAAGCCACTGCATACGAGATCCATTTCTTCGCCGTTGCTCCGAAATATTTTATCACAGCTGCCTGGCTGACAAAGACAGAGATAACTCCCGCAATGAAAAAGGCGGGCACAAGACACAAGAGCACATGTTCCTGAGCATACCATTTCACCAACGCCAGCGCATCGTAGACGGCGTTGTCAAAACGCGCGTGTCCCAGAGGCATAAAATAGGCCGCCAGGAAGAACCCCGCCATGCCTAACAGCTTTTTATATTCTTCGCGCCAATTCATGGTTACATGTCATTTCGTTGTTTCGTCATATAACGAAATGTTTGAGAAAAATTTTTTATTTACACAATACGGTTCTGTCAACCGTCTGCACGGCCTTGCGGTCTTTTTGGATCATGTCCACATCCTCCAGCAAAACATGCATCATGGAAATGAGTGAGGCCGAGGCCGGATCGGATGGTTTCGTATTCAACATATAATTGACCCATTTACCGTCCTTTTCCTCCGTGATAAATCCCGCATCGCGTAAAAGGCTCAGATGTTTTGAGACCGTCGACGGCGCCAGACCCAAAACGTCAGTGATCTCGCATACGCATAGGTCCCTGATCTGGAGCATTTTCAGGATGCGTAACCGGTTCGGATCGGATAACGCTTTGAAAGTGTTTACTTTATCTTTTAGTTTATTCATATTTCATTTCGATATATAGCGAAATATAGTCCAGGGCCTGCAAAAAGTCAACATGATTGATATCAGGTTTTGGGCTGCTTTATAACAGTGTTTTTTTCTTTTTCCAGCAATTCAGCCGGCACGGAAAACATGACCTCATTGGCCAATACGTCCAGCATCTTCTTCTTGGAATACGAACGATTGTAAACAAGACTGATCTCGCGTTTCGGCACAGGAGATACAAATTCACGCATATAGAGCTTCTTTTTTTCTTCACTCAGTTCTCTGATTGCCAGAAAAGGGAGAAGGGTCATTCCGTAATTCTGCTCCACCAGTTTACGCAGCGTATCGAGATTGCCGCTTTCAAATTTGAGCGATCCTTTACCGCGTGCATGTTCCGGCCGTTTTTGCCGGCATAGTTCAATAGTTTGCCCTCGTAAACAATGCCCTTCCGTAAGCAGCCACATATCCGATAAATGGAGATCTTTGATACGAATCTTTTTCACGGCATTCAGCCTGTGTTTCTCCGATATATAGGCCACAAAGGGTTCGTAGAAGAGCGGACGCTCGGTGAGATTCTTTTGATAGAGCGGTGTCGCCAAAAGCCCTGCATCGAGTTCGTCCCTTGTCAGTCTTTCCGTGATCTCCCGGGTCTGCAGTTCTTCGATCACAAGTTCAACTTTGGGATGCTTGGTAATAAAATTCTGAAGAAAAAGGCTGAGCAGATACGGCGCCAGCGTCGGAATGATGCCAACCCGAAAAAGTCCGCTGATATCCGTCATTTCGGCTTCTATGGATTGTCTTATCTTATCGCTCTCATGAAGAATGGTGTGAGCTTGTTCGATGATGATCTTACCGATTTCCGTGGGTGCAATGGGCTTTTTGGCTCTGTCAAAAATGGTAATTCCCAGCTCCTCTTCCAATTTCTGGATCTGCATGCTCAGCGTCGGCTGCGTCACAAAACTCTCTTTGGCCGCTTTCGAAAAGCTCCTGTGTTTGTCAACCGATACGACATATGAAAGCTGAAGCAGCGTCATAGATATTGCTATAGATAAAATTTATTCAGGGATAAGAATAATCAATTTGATTTATAAATGCAATTGGGTATATTTTCCCGTTAATATGAGCTTTTCACATCGCATGCTTTTTGATCAGATCTAAAATTCTTTTAATATTCTTTCGCATAACCCTTATCCATTCAGACCAAACAAAGGAGAAGAAATTATGAGCGAAATAAGTAAGTGCCCGGTTCACGCGGGCGGCGGAACGACAAACCGTGACTGGTGGCCGAATCAGCTGAACCTCAAAATCCTCCATCAGAACTCGTCCTTGTCCAATCCCATGGGCAAGAAATTCAACTATGCCAAAGAGTTCAAAAAGCTCAATCTGAAGGCCCTCAAAAAAGACCTCTACGTTCTGATGACCGATTCTCAGGATTGGTGGCCGGCCGATTACGGTCACTACGGCGGTCTCTTCATACGAATGGCCTGGCACAGCGCCGGTACCTATCGCATCGGTGACGGGCGCGGCGGGGCAGGCAGCGGTACCCAGCGTTTTGCCCCGCTGAACAGCTGGCCGGACAACGCCAATCTCGACAAAGCACGCCGGCTGCTCTGGCCGATCAAGCAGAAATACGGCAACAAAATTTCCTGGGCCGATCTCATGATCCTTGCGGGCAACTGCGCGCTGGAATCCATGGGATTCAAAACCTTCGGATTCGCCGGCGGACGTGAGGATGTATGGGAACCGGAAGAAGATATCTACTGGGGCGTCGAGAAGGAATGGCTGGGCGACAAACGCTATTCCGGTGACAGAGAACTCGAAAACCCACTGGCCGCTGTGCAGATGGGTTTGATCTACGTAAACCCTCAGGGACCCAACGGCGAACCCGATCCGGTAAAATCCGGCCGTGACATCCGCGAGACCTTTGCCCGTATGGCTATGAATGACGAGGAGACCGTAGCGCTTGTGGCGGGCGGCCACACCTTCGGCAAAGCTCACGGCGCGGGGGACGCGGCGAATGTCGGACCGGAACCTGAGGCCGCAACTATCGAAGAACAGGGTCTGGGATGGACCAGCAAATTCCGCAGCGGCAAAGGTGACGATACGATCACCAGCGGTATCGAAGGCGCCTGGACGCCAAATCCGATAAAGTGGGACAATGGATATTTCGATATGCTGTTCGGCTATGAGTGGGAATTGACCAAAAGTCCGGCGGGCGCCTGGCAGTGGACTCCCAAAAACGTCGCTGAAAAAGACCTCGCTCCCGCGGCCCACGACGCTTCGAAGAAAGTTCCGACCATGATGACGACCGCCGATATGGCCATGCGCATGGATCCTATCTACGAGAAGATCTCGCGCCGTTTTCATCAGAATCCTAAGGAGTTTGCCGATGCCTTTGCGCGCGCATGGTTCAAGCTGACCCATCGCGATATGGGCCCGCGTTCTCGTTATCTCGGCGAAGAAGTTCCTAAAGAAGAACTGATCTGGCAGGATCCGCTTCCGGTGGCGAAGCACAAAACAGTGGGCGACAAGGATATTACCGCTCTCAAGAAGAAGATTCTTGCCTCCGGATTGACCATAGCGCAACTCGTATCAACGGCCTGGGCCTCCGCTTCCACATTCCGCGGCTCCGACAAACGCGGCGGCGCCAACGGGGCGCGTATCCGTCTCGCTCCGCAAAAAGACTGGGAAGTGAACCAGCCTGAGCAATTGAAGGTTGTTCTGGCAAAACTGGAGAAGATCCAGAAGGACTTCAACAAGAGCTCCGGCAAAAAGAAAATTTCGCTCGCCGACATGATCGTGTTAGGAGGTTGCGCAGGCATCGAACAGGCCGCTAAAAACGCCGGCCACGATGTAAAAGTTCCGTTTTCGCCGGGTCGCACCGATGCGTCGCAGGAGCAGACCGATGCCGCCTCCTTTGCCGTACTCGAACCGGCGGCCGACGGCTTCCGAAATTACCAGAAAGCTGATTACAGCGTTTCGGCCGAGGAGCTTCTGATCGACAAAGCGCAGCTGCTGACCCTGACTGCGCCGGAAATGACGGTCCTCATCGGCGGTTTACGCGTGCTGGATGTGAATCACGGAAATTCCAAACACGGCGTTTTTACCAAGCGGCCCGGTATGCTCACCAACGATTTCTTTGTGAATCTGCTCGACATGGGCATCGCCTGGAAACCTTCTCACACCAAAGGCGTGTATGAAGGTCGAGATCGCGCTACCAATGAAGTGAAGTGGACGGGAACCCGCGTGGATCTCGTATTCGGATCCAATTCGCAGCTGCGTGCACTGGCCGAAGTTTATGCGCAGGAAGATTCCAAGACCAAGTTCGTGCAGGACTTTGTAGCGGTTTGGGATAAGGTGATGAATGCCGATCGGTTTGATCTGGCTTGATCAGATAAAATGGTTACTTACTTTGGGGGACAGATAACACGGCGCGCTTCCGATGTTATTTGTTCCTCATGCTTTTTTGTATTTGATCATTGTTTGGTAGAATAAATTAGGAAGCCTTTGTTGAATCCTCATATAAAAAACATAATATGGCATCAATTTGGTGCGGCTATCGATATGCTTGAAAATGCAATTGACACATGCCCTGAAAATATCTGGGGTAACCGCATCGAACATTCCGAGTTTTGGTACATTGCATTCCATACATTGTTTTATTTGGATCTTTATCTGTCGAAATCGGACAAGGGCTTTATTCCGCCTGCTCCATTTACGCTCGACGAATTGGATGAGCGTGGATTACTTCCGGATCGAATATATACCAAACAGGAACTCTTGCAGTATCTTGCATTTGGTCGAGAAAAGTGCCGAAAGACTATGGCTTCAATGACAGAGGAGGAGGCCGCTGAGACGTGCGAATTTAGTTGGCTTGACCTTTCCATGGGAGAACTTTTATTGTACAATATGCGTCATGTTCAGCATCATGCCGCCCAATTGAACTTTATTTTGAGCAGGGCGACTGGTTCTGCTCCCCGATGGGTCAGAAGGACAAAAAATCAACTACGTTAGCTAAACAGAAGTTCTACCTCTTTTTGGAGACATAAACCGGGTTGTGCACTCAGAGTCATAATCGTCAACAGAAAAAGGGAGAATATTGATTCTCCCTTTTTCTTAAACTGCATGTTTTGACATCAGTAGCCGCGACCGTTGTCTGCTCCGGCTGAAACTTTGTTACAGGAACATCTTCTTAAGATCCAGGGAAGCGGATTTGGTCTTAGAAGCCAGGGAAACATAGGTCTGAGCCAAAGTATCTTTGGCAGAACCTAAAATAGTGGCCGTTAGTCCGAGCGCTTCGGCAAGCTGATCCGGGGGCATGTTCTTCACGATGACCTTCCAAACGGCTTCTTCGAGTACATTGATGGCCACCTGCACTTCGCGGAGATCATAACCGGCTGAGAATCTTTCCTGCGCCAGACCTTTTGCGTAGTCTTCGATATAAATCAGCCGTTTTTCCTTCATGCACCGCAGCGTATGTTCCAGAAGTTTTTTGAACCGTTCCTCTACGATCTTTTTTCCCGCTTTTTCATAATGTTCCAGATGCGCACGGGCAATGCTTTTGGAAGCTTCCTGTAATATCGGTCCCGAATATTGTTCTATCAATTCTATGACGGTCATAAAGCTATCCTGTTTAAGTTGACAGATACAGTTTAGCTATTTTTCACATATTATTCAATGCAGGGAGCCGTAATAAAGAATTTTCTGTCGAAAGTGGACTAAAATTCATTACATTGGCCTAGTTAACCGCACCCTTATGATCAGTACCAATACCGAATTTATCCTCAAGACCAAGCAGGAACTCAACTGCAAGATCATTCGCACCATGCTGAACTACATCATGGAGCGAAAAGGGGAATCGTGCGCCAGAGATTTTATCAAAGCCATCGATCTGGACGAAAATTACATCCGCAATGAAAATAATTGGGTATCCTTTGATACCTACACCCGCGGTTGCGAATTCGCTAAAAGCGCCTTTGGCGACCCGCATGTTCTGTATAAGATCGGTATCTATTCTTTTTCCAACGTTGAGAATTTCGGCACCATGGCGCGCATGGCTCTCCGACTTTTGACGCCCAACGCGATTTTCAAAAAAACGGCTGAGATCGCCAATCACGCGGTAAAATTCGGTAAATACAAAGTGAACGAATTCAGTAAGAACCGAATGGTTCTGGAATTTCGCAATAATCCCGGTTTTTCTTTTTATCAGCATAATTGCGATTACCGAATCGGCTTGTTTGCCGGCATCCCTCAACTTTTCGGTCTTCCGATCGCCAAACACCGCCATCTCAAATGCATGGCGCACGGCGACGACCGCTGTGAGTATGAGTTCATTTGGCAGTCCAGAAGCCTGGTACCGTTCCGCAAGCATGCCGTCCGCGGTGTTTTAACGGGCGCGGCCTTGTCCTCTCTGTTCTTTGTCTTCCACTTGTTCGGTGGTTCCGGAGCGACATATGCCGTGGCAGCATTAACGACGCTGATTTTCTACCTTCTGGGCGTAATTCTCGACATGCGCTCTATCGCCAAAGACAATGCTCTGATCGCGACTGCGGAGTCCAACGAGATCGAAGAAACCATTGCCTTTGCCAATCAGAAATACAAAGAAGCTTCCGAAACCGTTCGAAAACTGGAAGCGATCATCGAAGCCAATTCGGCGTTGAGCCTGAAATTGATTGGCACGGAACTGATCGAAGTCGTTTTGCACATCATTAAACATTCCCTGGGTTATGACCGCGCCATGACTTTGATGGTGGACGAAGAGAAAAAATGTTTGTCCAACCCTAAAGTCGTATCCGACAGGCAATGGGCCGACCAGAAAGCGATCGATCAGTTGACGATCGACCTTACCGACGAGAATATGCTTTTCACCAAAGTGGTTCATACCGGCGAACCTATTCTGATATCCGATGTGGACAAACATCCCGAACTTAAAGAGCGTCCCGCCGTCAAGATCTCTGGAACGAAATCGTTCGTGATCCTTCCTCTCAAGATCGGTCCATATGTACGCGGAGTCATAAGTGTCGATCGTTTTTCCACTTTTACGCCCATGACCCAGGACGATGTGAAGATACTATCCACGCTGATGACCATGTTGTCGGTCGTGCTGGAAAACGTAGAGCTGTATCAGGATATGGAGAAACGCGTGCAGGAACGTACCACCCAGCTCTTTGCGGCAAATGCGGAACTTGAGAAAGCGTACGGGGAACTCAAAGATGCTCAGACGCAGCTCATCCATTCCGAAAAAATGGCCAGTATGGGCAAACTGGTGGCCGGCATCGCCCATGAAATGAATAATCCGGCCGGGATACTCTCCGGATACGTAGAATTGATCGAACTGTATTCCCAGCGCCTTTTGAAGAACCTTGCCGCCGCTGCGCAAACGTATTCGGACAACGCCAGGATCTCCGACGAAATAGAAAAAAACAGGAAACTGATCGACGAGATCCATGCGTGCCTGGAACCCTGCAAGCGCTCCATTATTCGTATGAAAAATATAGTGCAGGATCTGAGGAATTTCTCACGTCTCGATGAAAATGAGCTGATGCCGGCTGATCTCAACGAGGGCATCGAAAAGATGATCCAGTTCTTCCGCAACCAAACGCAGAACCGCATCGTGATCACGACCGACCTCAAACCGCTGCCTTTGGTCCAGTGTTACCCCGGGCATTTGAACCAGGTTTTTTCAAATATTCTCATGAATGCCATCGAAGCTATCAAGATCGAAGGCCGCATCACGATCACGACAGCCGCATGTGAGCCCAATGATCTGATGATGGAACCTCACGTCTGTATCGAGATCAAGGACAATGGGATCGGTATCAGACCGGAATTTGTCAATAAGGTCTTCGATCCCTTCTTTACCACCAAAGAGATCGGTCAGGGACAGGGGCTCGGCCTTTCCATCGCCTACGGGATCATCAAGCGGCACAACGGCAAAATTTATGTAGACAGCGATTACGGTAAAGGTACTCGGGTCAGTATATTGATCCCTGTCAATTTCCAATGAAAGGAACGCATGAGCGAAGGACCTATCGATCTTCGAACCGATGACATGCCATGGGAATCTGCCGATGCACCGGGCGTATTTTACAAAAGCCTGCGCTACGACAAAACTACCAAAGCAGGCTCGGTTCTCATACGCATGGACGCTAATTCAAGCTATCCGGAACACGAACATACTCAAGGAGAGGATTTCCTCGTATTGGAAGGGGAGCTGATCATCGGCGACAGAACTTTTCCAAAAGGAAGCTACGTCTACAGCCCGCCGGGCTCGGTTCACCATCCGCGAACGGAAAAAGGCGCTGTGCTTTTCGCCGTCTTTCATGGCAAGATCAGAAATACCAGAAAAACCGCATGAATTCATCCCCCACGCTGCGCATTCACTTATCCCTTCTGTTCGTTTCCGCCGTATTCGGTATCAATTCCGTTACGGCTAAAATAGCCCTCAAAGAGATCGACGCTATGGCGCTGGTCTGTCTCCGTATCTCAACCGCGGCCGTTATTCTCTATGCCTTGCAAAGGATCTTCATAAAGGAGCGGATCCAGTCGGCTAAGGATTATCTCTTGCTGGCTTTTTACAGCATATTCGGGATCATCATCAATCAGACACTATTCCTCAAAGGCCTCGCGCTGACCACAGCGATCAATGCGACCGTTCTTGTGACAACGATCCCGGTGGTAACCATCGTCATCGCCCTCATCATGGGCCGTGAGAAAAAAAGTTTCCGCAAGATCTTCGGTTCTTTGTTATCTTTCGTCGGAGTGATCATGCTGATCGGTGCGGAGAAGATCGACCTCAACGACCAGTTCTTCGTCGGCAATCTGCTCGTCTTTATCAATGCCGTCTCTTTCGGCGTCTACCTTGTGATCTCCAAGAACATCTTAAAACGCTACCATCCGGCCACGGTGACCACGTGGACCTTTATTTTTGGCGCTGTAGGCGTTATGCCTTTCGGCATACAGCAGGCCTTTGAACTTCCATATGCTGAGATCTCCGCAACAGCGTGGTATTGCGTGGCATTCTTAATCTTGTTCTCTTCAGTGATCGTTTATTATATCAATAGTTGGGCTCTGCAGAGGACGACATCTTCCACCGTGGCGGTTTACATTTACGTTCAACCCATCGTGGCAACCTTCATCTCTACATGGATGCTCGGCGAGACGCTCACCCTTCACACGGTTCTATCTGCCCTGCTCATCTTCGCAGGCGTATTTATTGTCAGTCTCAAAATGCGTGAGGAGATCAAAGCCGACGCCGCGTCCAAAGAACTGGATCTGGTCAGAGAATCCATGGCGCTGAAAGAGGATTGATACGGCTCTCTGCCTTTTTATTATCCTGCAAAGTTGTCGCTATTGAGTGTTTTTTAAAAAAAAAGCCGCCTTTTTTTCAAAGGCGGCTTCGCACATATTCGAACTATCTGTGTTTTTGACTTACATTCCGCCTTCTTCGCAGGGATAGACGGTTTTGCTCTCAACATCAAAATTCAGGCAGCCGCGGCAGCCGGTCGCCTCTATCGCACCTGTCCATTCACCGCCGTTGTCATTGGGGTCGGTTGATAAACAATAGCCTTTGGCGGCTCCTTTACTTCCCCATTTTGCAACGGACTTGGCTACACCTCCTTCGATCTTGAATAGTTCCACTTGAGACATCCTGAATCCGTCATCTCCGTCCGTACTGATCATGAGACCCTGTACGGGAGTTTCGATCGAAAAATTTACGCTGAACGGCTGCGCAGGTGTCTGAAATGTATTGAAGGTTTGATTAAATAGGCCTTCATGAGCCAAAGCAAGTATCGTGATATTATTCTTGGTGCCCGTATTCTTGATCAAGGCCGTGCCTTCATAATTGATCACCAGTCTGTAGTCGAGTTTCTTTGCCGCGGCCGGTTGGGCGGCCATTCCGCCCCGAACGATTACTTCCGGATTAGGATCGCGAATCAGAACTGAATAATTGCCCTGGATCTCATATTCTTTGCCATCAAAAGGAAAATACGCCGCGCGGTTCTTGACCGAATATTTGCCGGCCTGCGCATGCCCTTTGTATACGGTTCGTATCATATAGAGCGGAGTCCCATCGGCTTCGGCTCCGCCGACGATGGCCTCACCGGGGAACTGACCATAACTATCCGCCACGACCCAATACCCGAACCCGCAAAATACTTCTACAGGCTCCTGGATGAGGATCTCATTTCCGCCGTAAGAAATATAGGCATACTTTTGTTTAGGCACATATTTTCCAATGCAAAGACTGCCTTGGTAATTATAACGCATGATGTAAACCGCATTCCCATCGGCTTGATCTCCGGCTTTGAATGCACCTTCAGGGACGGAACCCGTGCTCGGATTAATAAGACGCCAATCCTGTGCAGATCCAATAGAGGTAACGACCATGAGCAAAAACACAAGTACCTTCATAACTCTCCTTCTGTTAAGTGAATTAAAGTACGGCAAAACGCCGGGTCAAAACAATGAAAAGTGAATGAGATCTGCTATGGGATTGCGCCTCAGTATATCGAAGAGGTATATGAAATACAACTCTTTTCTTAGTGAGATTTCTGCAATAGACCGCGAAACGTTTATTTGACGATCGGACTTGCTAAAGTGGTTTCGGTATGTTTAAAATAGTGAACTAACGTAGACAGTTTTTTTTTATCCGCGCCTTTGACATTCTCCTTATTATCCGTACATTGTTCCGAAGGGTTATATTATGATAACCGCTGCCGGACAAGCTAAGAATCCCGCCTTTGATCTCGTATTTCAATCCGATTTTATCACAAACAAAAAACGCCTGTTTTGCCGGACGACACATGCATTGATTGTTAAGACCTTTAAGGTCATTTCAATAGATCCATGGAGGCACTATGAAAAGATATCAGATCATTTCTTTGATCATCAGCGTCTTTTTCCTTGCCACCTGCGGGGACGATGAATCCGAGACGTATATCCTCACGGGAACCTGGGTAGGACCGTATAGCGGTATCATGGGCAGCGGAACCATGAAAGCCTATTTGACCCAAACAGGAGTCGATGTTACCGGAACGTATTCTGCGACTTCGGAGTCCGATACGGGAAGTATTATGGGAGAAGTCGATGGTGATGAATTTCTGGTACAGGCTACCAGTATTCCTTTTGCCTGTATTACCTATATGAAATTCTCAATCCAGGACTCATCACACATGAGCGGGTATTACAGAAGTTATCAGACTTGTGCTGATTCCGGGACGGCGTCACTGGTCAAACAGTAATTCTTTGATCTGAATTATCGTTTTTTCGGTTTCCGCGATGCGGGTTTGGATTTCTTTTGTTTGGCCGGCTTTTTCCGTTCGGTCTTTTTTGCCTTGGGAAGTTCACGCAACGCCGCTCGCATCGGTGTGCCGTCGCCGTGTTTGATCTTGAGTGGCAGGCAAAGTAATTCGTACTCGCCGGGCTTGATCGCGGAGAGATTTAAACCTTCAAGTACGACAACATTATTACCAAGCAGTTTTTTGTGAACAGGGTGCTCGAACTCTGCGTGAAAGCTCTCCACCGATAAATAATCGACGCCGACCAGGTCGATCCTTTTCTCGACGAGATATTCCGCTCCCGTGATCCCCACTGCGACAAAATCCTCGTCAAACGTCATGTTGTTATTCTTCCAGTGGTTTGAGTTCCTTGTCTTGAACAGGATCTTCTTATGACGTCTAAAATTGATCTTCTCAAGATCTTCGCGTTCGATATTGACTTTCGGGTTCACTTCCACCACGAGACACGGTCCTATGAATCGCTCTATAGCTACTTCATCGATCCCCTTGCCGTCATCCAGGAAATGGAACGGCGCGTCGCAGTGCGTTCCCGTATGCGCCCCGATCTGCCAGCGGGATACGTTGCATGGATCACCTTTCTTGATTTGAATGGGGAGCTGGATGTCCACCTTGGGATCGCCTGGCCATGTCACGAGGTCGTTGGAAATACTGACGGAAATATCATGGATCTTCATGGTGTCGCCCCTTCGGTTTTATTTCAGTTTCCAGGTCGTGCCTTCAGGAGAATCCTCTATGGCAATGCCGATATCATTGAGACCGTCCCGGATCTTATCCGACAAAGCCCATTCCTTACGCTTACGCAGGTCTTTTCTTATTTCCAATAAAAGATCGACGATCTGTTCGTATTTCTTGGAAACGCTTTCCGGTTTGGACAAATTCAGGAATCCAAGGAATTCGTTCCATTCCAATATTTTGTCTCTGGTTCTTTTCAAGACATACAAAGAAAAATCATTGAGCAATTTCGGCGACGCGATTTTATTTAGCCCATTAAATATCTCAAAAATCTTTCCCATGGCTGCGGCGGTGTTGAAATCGTCATCCATCGCTTCCTGGAATTCCTGCTCCAGCCGATCGAGATCTTTAGAGAACTGTTCGACATCGGGATTGATCGCATCCACGCCCATGGATCCTCCTAGGGTCTCCTTCAGATCCAGCGCCTGCTGGACTTTGTTAAAGATCGTTTCAAGGCGTTTATGCGCAGTTTCAGCATCGCGTATGTTGTCCTCGCTGAAATTGAGCGGGCTCGCGTAATGTTTTTGCAAAAAGAAAAGTCTTACCGCTTCGGGACGAAATTTCTTTAGAACGTCCCTTGCCAGCCAGAAATTACCAAGCGACTTGGACATTTTCTCATTATCCACATTCAAGAATCCGAAATGCATCCAGTATTTTGAGAATACCTTGCCCGTCGCCCCTTCGCTCTGCGCGATTTCATTCTCATGATGCGGGAATACCAGATCCGCTCCGCCGCAGTGAATGTCTATTTGATCGGCAAGATGATTCATACACATAGCGGAACATTCGATGTGCCAGCCGGGACGCCCATGTCCCCAGAGACTCTCCCACGAAGGCTCTCCCGGTTTGGCCGCCTTCCACAAAACGAAATCGAGCGGACTCTTCTTTCTTTCATCCACTTCCACGCGCGCACCGGACATAAGATCGTCCACGTTCTTGCCGGACAGTTTACCGTATCCTGCGAATTTACCGACATTATAATAAACGCTTCCTTCGGACTCATACGCGTATCCTTTTAGGATCAGCGTTTGGATCAGATTGAGGATCTCATCCAGATGCTCCGTCACGCGGGGAATGGCGTCGGGCATCCGGATTCCCAGTTTGGCAATGTCCTCAAAAAATCCCTCGGAATAAAGCTGGGTCACATCGGAGAATTCCATGCCTTTATCGTTAGCCTCATGAATGATCTTGTCGTCGATGTCTGTGATATTCATGACGAATTTCACTTTATAGCCCGCGTATTCCAGATAACGGCGTATGATGTCCGCCATGACAAACGTTCTGGCATTACCAATGTGAATATAATTATAAACCGTCGGTCCGCACGAATACATCAACACTTCATGTTCACGAATCGGTACAAATGGCTCTTTCTGGCGTGTTAGGGTATTATAGATCTTGAGCGGCATGAGTTCTCCGGCAATGCTTTACTAAAATCATCCCCGCCGCGAATTTATCGCGGTACGGTGATCGATTTCGGGATCTGTATGATGAATTTCGGTTCGTTGTTGGGGAAAATATTGAGATCCGCCTGGTACTTACTCAAAAGGCGCGAGGCATTGGCGATCTCGATATCGTAGTAGCTGAATCGGGCTTCGTCCGGCAATTCCGCATAGGTTGTGTCGGTATTGATCGACAAATGCCGGGCCAGGTCGGTGGTGGAACTCATTTCACGATTATCCGAGATCTCCACGTAAACAAACTCTTGATCATGATAGGTTTTGATCCGCGCGATCTTGTCGTTGAGCGATCCGGTGGCCTTCATAGAATCTATGATCAGGTTATAGACCGCCTGACTGAAATCCCTGTACAATCCTCTTACCAGCGGAATGGTCGGATCAAGCTCGATTTCCTTTTTCACCTTGTGCTTGAAGTAAAGGCTGGAGTCGAGGAATTTGATCTCGTGTTCGATCAGCGCATTAAGATCAAACTCTCCTTCGTAGGAATTCATCTCATTGGAAACTTTGTCGGAGAATCCTTTGATCAGCGCCGAAGCCTTGTCAACCTGACCCACGATTTCGCCGATGCCTTTATCCAATTTAGCCAGGAATTGGTTCACGTCGGTTCTGATTTTTTCATCGGCAATGGCGTCCGTGAGACCAGAGTTCTTTTTGATATGATGCTGGAGGAGCTCCGCGCGCCCACGGATGGTTCCAAGCGGCGTATTCAAATTATGCGCAACGCCCTGCAATATCAACGACATCGGAACGACCCGGAAAAAATTGATGACTTCCAGTAATTTATCTTCGTCGATCGACCTGGCGGCCGTTTCGGCCAGGGTTTCCTGCTGCGCAATCTGGCTCTGGAGTTTACTGCTGATATCCCTGAATATCCCGTAGAACCCCTGGATGTGCCCCACATGGTCGTGAACGGGCGTTGCCGTAAGTTCGATCAGAGTGGTTTCGCCGTTCTTCTTTTTCCAGTCAAAAATGGCTTTGTCGGCTTTGCCGCGGTGCCCCAGAATAGACAATAAGGCATCATGATCGCCGGGATTGGCATACAGTTCGTTGACACTCATGCCGACGAACATCTTTTTGTCCGTAAATCCCAGTATCGTCGCGGCGGCGGAATTCGCTAAACTTATTTTGCCATGCGCATCTATGATAAAAATTCCGTCCGGAAGGCTGTTTAGAAGCTCTTCGTAGCGGTTTTGGATCTCTGATTCACTCACGGTGATCTCCTGTTTCATTAATGAATACAACCGCAAACAACACGATCAACCTGATGATAATCTTTATATAAAGTCACATCATAACCGTGTTGTACGAGAATACCCTTCACCCGCTGGGCTTGATCGTAACCAACCTCTAAAATTACATGTTTTTTTGACAATTTCGAATGAAAAAAATGTTTTGAAACTTCGGCGATCTTCCTGTAAAACGCCAATCCATTCTCCTCCGCTTTTAAGGCAAGAGCCGGTTCGTGTTCTTTCACTTCTTTTGGTAATACCGCAAATTCTTCTTCGGAAATATAAGGAGGGTTGGAAATGATCATATCGAAAGAACCGTGGAGTTTTTCTATACCGGTTCCCGATAACAGATCGCCTTGTTCAAATCGAATATCGTTTTCGCCCAAGATCGCATTTGCGTTTCGTACGGCCACTTCGAGCGCTTTCGAACTTATGTCAAGCGCCGTCATGGCATATGGTATGGAATACTTACGCAAGTAATGAACAAGGGAAATGGCGATGGCCCCGCTCCCGGTCCCGATGTCCAGAATTCTAACCGCCTCCGTCTGCACAGACCGGCAAACGTCCAGTGCAATTTCAACCACCCGTTCCGTATCGGGCCGTGGGATCAAGACATCGGTCGTAACTTCAAAAGTGAGTCCCATAAAATCGGTTGTGCCGACGATGTATTGCAGAGGCTCGTGATCGACACGCCTCAATAAGATCGTTTTGAAACGGTCGATTTCTGACTTGGTCAAAGGCCGGTCAAAATCCGCATAGAGATCGATCCGCTTGCAATTGAGCGCATGACACAGCAGCCATTCGACATTCAGACGCGGATTTTCAAATTGTTTTCCCGTGAGGAATTCCACAGACCAGCCGAGTATCTCCCCAAGCTTCCAGTTCTTTTTTGCGGTCTCCTCTCCCATGTCAGACGGTTTCGGCCCTGTGTTTCTCATCGGGACTTATGAATTGATCGAAATGATAAACAAGTACGCCCGATTCGCTCACCTGCAATCTGGCCAAGCCCATGGATACAAACCGATTGAGTGCTTCATTGGCCTCGTTAAGGCTCATATTCAATTCGGTCGTCGTCTCAAGCACGGTGAGCTTTCCACCGGATCTCTTGGCCAATTCGAGAATACTGTCCTGAAACGCCGTGTCAGATTGTTTCTTCTCCAGGGCCTTGATCCGGATCAGTCTGCGAACAAGCAAGACTACAAAAATGGCCGGCAATAGTCCCGCGCATAGCCCCATCCCTATCAATATGCCGAGCGTGGTTTTACCGGAAGCCGGGTCTTCCTGAATCACATAGTTTCCCGTCAGAATATCACTTAGGGCTGCCGCAAGGATAAAGACGGCAAAAATAGTGAGCGGAATTACTGCAATCCAGATCAGGAATTTTTGGGCCGTGTACGATTTGGGTTTCGAGGCGTTTGCTAAATGACTCATGATCAGTAGTATTTATAAAAATGGTGAACCGGCCCGTGACCGCGGCCGATCGGGTAAGCGTTTTTAATAGCGGCAGTGATGTATCGTTTCGAAGATTGTACGGCATCAATGACCGTCCATCCTTTGGCCAAATGGGCCGTTATCGCCGCGCTGAAAGTACAACCTGTTCCATGCGTATTTTTCGATCGGATGCGAGGGCTTTTGAGGCGGTACATTCTTTTCCCGTCAAACAACACATCGATGGCTTCTTTTTTCAAATGACCGCCTTTGACGACAACGCATCGGCTTCCCATATCCCGGATCCGGCGGCAGGCTTTTTCCATGTCTTCAATTGAGACTATCTTTTCACCGGTAAGCACTTCCGCTTCAGGAATATTGGGTGTGATAACGTACGCCAGAGGAATGAGTTTTGAAATGAGGGAACGAACGGCGCTGTCCTGAAGCAGTTTGTCGCCGCTTTTGGCAACCATGACGGGATCGATGACAAGTTTTTTTATCTTGAATATTGCGACACCTGCAGCCACCGTTTCGATAATTTCCGACGTAGAGAGCATACCGGTTTTTACGGCATGGGCGCCGATATCCGTCATGACCGCTGCGATCTGCTTTTCGATCATTGAAATCTCGATGTTCTGGATACCTGTAACGCCGACGGTGTTCTGTGCTGTGATACTGGTGATCACCGAAGCGCCGTATACTCCCAAGGCCGAAAAGGTCTTCAGATCAGCCTGAATACCTGCGCCTCCGCCTGAATCTGAACCCGCAATGGTGAGTGCTTTAGCCGTCCTCATGATAGGTGTTCTTCTATTTTTTATTGAACCGCGAAGGGCGTGATCCACCTGCGCAGAGATTCATCAAGGGCAGGAAATGGTACGATGTGTAATTAGAGGGTCTATTTTCTGCAGTCGTATTCTTTTCCGTCATAAACAAATGTATCAAGTTGATAATCTTTCAACTCCTTCTTGGCATATTCCTGCGCCATGCCGGATTTGATGAAGAAATCGACAATATCCTTGTCAATATGATTGTCTTTGACCATGAACGTGAGGATCTTGATACATTCGGAAATTTTCTTACCGGGTTTGTAAGGACGGTCGGCCGCGGTCAAGGCTTCAAAAATATCCGCGACGGCCATAATGCGGGCCGGCGTCGAAAGTTGTTCCGCTTTTAAACCGTTGGGATAACCCGTTCCGTCCAGTTTTTCATGATGCCCGCCTGCCCATTCGGTCACACGGCTGAGCTTCTTCGGCCATGGGAGCTTCTGGAGCATTTTGATCGTCAGCACCACGTGATTTTGGATAACGATACGTTCTTCGTCGGTCAGAGTGCCGCGTTTGATGGAAAGATTTTGAATTTCGTTATCGGTCAGCAGCGGTAATTCGTTTCCTTCGATCTTAATTTTCTGTGCGGCTATTTTCAGCAAACGGTCGATCTTGGCCTGCTCCATAAACTCGCCTCCGATGTTGGATACCTTGATAAACGCCAGATCGTCATCCACCTGTTTGATTCGTTCTTCAAATTCCTTTTGAAGAATCTTGATCTTCTTGTTCTTATCTTTTGATTTTGATTTGGATAATTTTTCTTTCTGCCGCAGGTAATCGAGTTCGATTTCTCGTTTGATGATCTCAAATTTGGCTATCACCGTATTGACTCGGTCGTAGATCGTCTCTAGCTTGGTAGCCTTATCTACTACATATTCCGGCGTGGTGATCTTACCGATATCGTGCATCCAGCCCGCGATCCGGAGTTCATTATGTTCGTCCTCATTCATCCTGAAATCTTTCCACTTTTCATCGGTGGAATTGGCAAGGCCCCGCGCGATATCGGATGTTAATTCGGCGACACGGCGAATATGACCGCCGGTGTAAGGTGACTTTTCGTCGATAGCGCTAGCGATTACTTGTATGAAGGAATCCAACAGGGCTTTTAAGTCGTGGATCAGTGCCGTATTGGTGATGGCCACGGCCGCCTGCGATGCCAGCGATTCGATCAGTTCCTGATAATCGCTCGAAAACGCGATCACCTGGCCGTCTTTATCGACGGCATTGAGAAGTTGCAGAACGCCGATGATCTCGTCCTCGTGATTGCGCATGGCGATCACCATCATCGACTTGGAACGATAGCCCGTATTTTTGTCAAAACCTTTTGTTCCCTGAAAATCAAATCCTTCGACCTCATATACGTCGGGAATATTAACCGTCTTCCCTGTCAGAGCCACGTAGGCCGAAACCTGTTGTTCATTTCTTGATCCGTCGTCCTTGAACAATTTTACCGGCGGAAAAGGAATGGCCTTGCCGCTCGTACCGCCCATCGCGAAATTGAGTGATTTGGTTCTCATGATTTTAAAAGCAATGCCACGATCGTCCGGCGTCTTGATATAGAGCGTTCCACCGTCCGCATTGGTAAAATTCATCGCTTCGACAACGATCATTTCAAGCAAGGCATCCAGATTTCTTTCCGCGGAAAGCGCCGATCCGATGCGTGTCAGTTTTTTCTTGAGATTGACCTGCTGTTCGGTGAAGGTCTTAACGGCACTCACGACCGTCTCAAGAGTCTCTCCGCTCATCCCTTCGGCCGTATATTGGCCGCTGCGGAGCTTGCCCACCACATCGTTCAACAGTCTATTGACCGCTTCTTGTTCCGAGTATTTCAGAAACTCCTGAAGTTCCGCGCCCATATTTCAACCTTTTGCTTGTAAAATGACGATTCTCAATGATCTATTTGGAGCGCATCCGGACGGCGGCCGTAAAAACGGCGGCGGCCACAACGCACTTAATGAAATCACCGGCAAGGAAAGGGATAAAACCGAGCCGGAAGGCTTCGGTCAGATTTCCGCCGGTCAGGATATTTAACTGCAAAGAGCCGATCAGAAGAATAGGTAAACTGCCGAGGATACAGGCGCCGAGATTCCAGTAGAATCCTTTGTCCCTCGAAACCAGCAAGCCTGTTACGAATGCCGCAACCGGAAAACCGATCAGGTAACCGCCCGAAGGACCCAGCAATTGCGCAAAACTGCTGGCGCCGCCGGCAAATACCGGCAATCCGCAAATGCCGTAAGAAAGATAGACGATTTGCGACAAAGCGCCGCGTTTGGCACCGAGCCATGCGCCGGCTAAAGTCACAAACATGGTTTGCAATGTGATAGGAACAGGTGTAAATGGAAGCGGGATCTCGATCCACGCACCAACCGCTGTCAGCAGAGAAAAGATCATGACGGCGGTAAATTGTTTCAATAACGAATTATCGACAGTTCGAACTTGGGATGAATTCATAGAAAAACTCCTGGGGTTGAGCCGAATTGCTCTGGGAAATGTTTTTTTAGTGAAGAACAGCGTTAATTTAGGTTAATTAGTTCAAAATATGCAAGTTTTTTTCTGAGCGGGAACATCACATGGAATTTCCGGACTCACCCGCAAAATCTTCTTCGACCTTGTTCTCGTCTACCGAGGCGGCGGCACTGTTGGTATAGCGTACGACGCGTCTCTCGCGGATGACAACCACTTTGATCTGACCGGGGTACTGCATTTCATTTTGGATCTTGGTTGCCACTTCGGAACTGAGCATAGCGGCCCGCGCGTCATCGATCTTGTCCGCTTCCACAACGATCCGGATCTCGCGTCCGGCATAAATTGCGTAAACCTTCGATACGCCTTCGAATTGATGGGCTATCTGCTCCAGTTTTTCGATTCTCGCACCATAAGCTTCAAGAGGTTCGCGGCGGGCACCAGGGCGCGATCCGCTGATAATGTCGGCGGCCGTGACCAGATGGGAGATCGGATGAATGGGTTCCGCCTCGTCGTGATGAGCCAGAACAGAGTTGATCACTACTTCATGTTCTTTGCATCGCGTCGTAACCTCTACGCCGATCGTGACGTGGCTGCCTTCCGTGTCGTTGCTCACGGCTTTACCGATGTCGTGAAATAGGCCCGCCCGCCGCGCCAACTGAACATCATAGCCGAGTTCCGCCGCCATAGTTCCCGCGAGCAGAGCCACTTCTTTGGAATGCTGCAAAACATTCTGACCGTAACTGGTGCGGTATTTCAGACGGCCGAGGAGCATCTTCATCTCCGGCGCCACGTTCTTGATGTTGAGGGAATTGATTACTTCGTCCGATGCTTTGGTCATCACGTTTTCGACCTGCTTTCGCGCTCTTTCCACAATATCTTCGATCTGTTCGGGTTGAATATTGGGATTTTCAACCATACGTGTCATGGCAACGCGTGCTATCTCGCGTTTGACGGGATCAAATCCCGACATGAGTACAACTTCAGGCGTATCGTCTATGATCACTTTGATACCTGTCGCTTGTTCAAAAGCTTTGATATTCCGGCCTTCGCGACCGATAATAGCGCCTTTGATCCGTTCATTGGGCAGGTCGACCGTGGTCAGCGTGCTTTCGGCCGTGTGATCGGAAGCCAGCCGCTGTATAGTGTCGGAGAGAATCCATTTGGCTTCATGCGTAGCTTTTTGCTGAGCTTCCGTTTTTATCTGAAGCATCAGTTCCGCCGCTTCTTTTTGAGCACGTTTCGATACCGATTCCAGGAATTGCTTTTTGGCTTCTTCCAGAGACAATCCGGTCACTTTTTCCAGTTTTTCCATTTGCTGCTGAGCGAGTTGATCGATCTGCTGAAGTTTGGCGTGAACCTGATCCTGTTCAGCGGCCAGAGCCTTTTCCATCTGAGCTACTTTTTGTTCTTTCTCCAGATGCGCATTGACCTTCTGCCGCAAGTCCCTTTCGCGATTGGAAAGACGGCCCTCGTACTGCTTCAATCGTTTTTCGCGCTCGTCAAATTCTCCCGTGATCTTCATCTTTATCTGATGGAGCCGTTCTTTGGCTTTGACTTGAGCGTCTTTTTTGATGGCTTCAGCCTCTCGGTGCGCTTCTCTCAAAGTATTCTCGGCGATCTTTTTGATTTCAGAAACCTTGTTGCGGCCGACAAACTTAGCCAATATCCAGCCTGTAATGAACATCACGATACCGGTTAATATCATGATGATAATACTTATGGATTCCATATCTATCTTCCTTTGAAACTTTCGGTCTAATTCGTTAAAAAATATAGTCGTACGTAACTACAATAATAGCATGAAATCATTATAATTGCAAGTTTTTTTGATGGAAGGCGGGGCCGTTTTATCGCGTAATAATTTGATTTTTTGAAGCTCCGTTGTTACATTCGGGTAATTCAAAGAAAGAAGAATCATGAGAGTTTTTGGCGATCTGGAAATCTTTTCGGTAGAGAGCCTGCTGTTTCTTATCGTAGGACTATTTTCTGTTTTGCTGATCCTGCAGATACTTTTTCTGCTGAAAATGCGAAAATCCATGTTCCAGTTAGGGCAGTTCATGCGCCTTATGAATACGATTTTCAAAGAAATGTCCAACATTCAATCGGTGACTATTTCTACGGCGAGATCCAATCAGGAATCGCTGAAGAACCTCAAAAAAAACCCCATAAAGTCCAACAAAAAGGACTCCTGTCAGTTTTGCAAGCATCGGTTGTCATTCATAAGAATGGATGCCGATCAATTGTCTTTCCGATATCACTGCGGATTGACAAAAACAGAGATCGCGCTCGATGATTGCTGCGCGCATTTCGAATCGGACGTGGAATCTCCGGCTTCCCGTACCTCATGATCACAGCCGGCAGATTTCAAAGATAGGACATCGGCGGCATTTTTCTACGTCTCTCTTCTTCGGACACATTTTCAATATCCCCAATCGGCACATAGCAAAATCGTATTTTACGGGATCGTCCGGATCCATTTGTTTTAGACGGGACGTGATTTCAAAAGCATTTTTTGACGAGAGATCCGATCGGTCCGTCAAGCCTATATTATAAGCGATACGGGCGATATGCGTATCGACGGGGATTATCAGCTTGTCTTTCGGGAGGCGGCCCCACAAACCCAGATCCACTTCATCCTTGCGCACCATCCAGCGCAGTAGCAAATGGGATCTTTTACATGCGCTTTTGTTCTCGGGATCCGGGAGCAAGTGCCCAAAACCCACACCCCTCGAGCGGCGCCAGACCCACCGAACCTTATCAATGGACTTTATTTCCTTCACGCAACGCGACCAAGCGATACCCAGATGCTCATCCGAATCCTTATAGTTGGAGTGAATCCAGGCGGATAATTCGTCGTGTCTCTTCAATAACTGCTGAAGAGCGAATAGCAGCCGGAGAACATCGGAATGCCGGATCATCCGATAATAGAACAGCCTCCACGTCTTCAATGCCAACTCAGGAGAAAAGGAATCAACAAATCTCCTTGGCGCATGATCCATCAGTTCAAAGATCCTCTCTCCGGCTTTGTTGATCTGCTGCACCTGACCGAAGGCCAGCGACGACATGATCAGGGCGGCGATTTCCTGGTCACGGGTTTCGGAGAATTGCCGAACCAGACGAATGGGATCTGAAAACATGTATTTCTGATCGAACTCAAGATAGAGCCGATCGAGGTGCGGTTTTAAATGGGCGGATAACGGCAATTTATTTCGGAGCGTTGTAGGTGAAGAAATTGTCCCAAACGTAATCAATGAGCTGATTGGCATCATTGAGCGCGAGTACGCGAATCGCGTTTTGGGGATCGGTGTGAACAAGACTTCTGCGGTCTTCGGCTTTCAGCGCTTCCATATTCTTCAACGCCTTGTCTACATCAAAATCGATGACGGTTCCCCACTTCTCTTCCATCCATTTCTCGATCTGATCATCCAGTTGTGGTTTGGTGAGATCTTTGTGGGTCAGAAGGAAATAATAGACAAGGATGATCTCTTTACATTCTTCTTCTTCCGCTTCGTCGATCAGCCTATGAAATACTCCGGCATTGCAGTCCAGATTCTTGAAGAAGAGCGTGTCGGTAACGTTTTTGAGAAATTTCAGCCTCTTATTCTTGTAATTCATGTACTGTTTCACGGCATAACCGCCCAGCATAAAACCCATGGACAGGATGGCCGTTAGAATCGGAAAAAAATTATTTACGGTCTCTTCATTAGCTCCCCACCTTTCGGCAACGGCCGGACCGGCCGCAAAAAATAGAATGACGCCAATAATCAGCAGGATATTGGGAAGCGTTTTAATAAGAATGGGAACCAACGCGCCGATGGCCGGTACGCCAAACTTTAACAGATCTTTCCAATTCATGCTGACGTCCACATTGGGAAAGAGAATATCCAGGTCGAATTTAGGTATCTTCTTGTAGTAGTATATGTACATTTTGCCTGGAGAAAAATTCATGACCTCGAATTTTTTCTTCTTTCTCTCAAAGTGGTCCTTGCCCTTGAATTTGATCAGAAGCACGACGCGCTCAAAAGCTTCAAAGGAAACATCAATCTTCTTGAAGAACCATTTTCGGAATGGGACCGTCTCTGTAGAAACTCCGCGATGAAAGAATATGATCCGGCCGTTCTCAAAATCCGAAAAATCCACATCGGTATTGAGCGGTATCAGAGACTCCTGTTGAAATGCTTTTTGCAGATCGTCTTCGCTCAGATGTTCGTAATTGGCGCTTCGCAGAACCGACACAAAATTCTTAACGAGCTGGTCTTCGATCTCCGCCTGAGCGATCGCAGACAAAGGTTCCGGCGTCTTGGTATCGGCATCCGGATCGAACGGGGCGAAACCGTTCTTGAGGTTTTCGAGAACCAGGTGAAATCTGAAGTGATAATAAGCCGAGAGTATATCGCAGAAATGCCTGAAGGTCTGCGCATCGGTATTGGACAGTTTGCCTTCGCCGATACACAATTCAATCAAGTCCTTCCGCCGGTACGGAATGAACGACGCGCGGTCCGAATATTCTGCCATAAAATGCTGAGAATTACGTGTCTTGGAAGTATTACCTTGTGTTGCTGAATGGAAAACAAAGAAAAATGTCATTCTGAGAGAGACTTCCTGACCAACCAGCGCCAGCAAGAAAGAATCCCCCAGAACATGACATACTGAAGACGGTTGTTTAACGGCGTTTCCTGGTGTTCTTCTTGCTTGCCGTTTTCTTCACAGTCTTTTTTGTTCTTTTAATCGGCGCCTTTTTTTTCGCGGGCCGTGCGGCGCTTTTTTTGGTCTTCTTTGCTTTTGCTTTACTGTTGCCTTTTTTGGCCTTTGACTTTTGTACTTTTGCTTTCTTCTTTCCTTTTCCGCCAATCAGATTCAACGCGCTTCCGGCCTTGAACCATACGATCTGACCTTCGTTGTAGGAATGGTTCAATTCGCACTCATGCTTGGTTCCGTCCTTGTGTTCCAAAACCAGTCTCAGCGTCTTGCCGGGCGCAAACGACTTCAGTCCAACAATTGAAAGCATGTCGTCTTCGCGGATCAGATCATAATCGGCCGGATTTTTGAATGTCAGAGCCAGCATACCTTGCTTTTTCAAATTTGTTTCGTGGATCCGGGCAAAGCTCTTTACGATAATGGCCTTGCCGCCCAAAAAACGGGGTTCCATCGCCGCGTGTTCGCGACTGGATCCCTCGCCGTAATTCTCATCACCTACAGCGATCCAGCCGATCTGTTGAGATTTATAGTAACGCGCATTGTCCGAAAAGGATTGAATTTCGCCGTTGATCACGTTTTTTCCTTTTCCCGGTTCGTGCCCGAACGCGTTCACGGCTCCAATGAACAGGTTGTTCGAAATATTGTCCAGATGTCCGCGGTATTTCAGCCAAGGTCCTGCGGGCGAAATGTGATCGGTCGTGCACTTCCCTTTAGCTTTCATCAGGAGCGGCACGTTCAGAATATCTTTTTTGTCCCAGGGCTTGAATGGAGATAAAGCCTGCAGACGGGAACTTTTGGGATCGATCACCACTTTAACTTTACTACCATCCTTTGCAGGCGCTACATATCCGCTCTCACCGCTGGTAAATCCCTTTTTGGGTAATTCATCGCCCGACGGAGCTTCGAGATGGACGGATTCCCCGTGCTCATTGGTCAGCGCGTCTTTCAGCGGATTGAAGGTTAGTTTTCCTGCCAATGCCATGGCCGTCACGATCTCCGGACTGGCGACAAATGAATGTGTGGCAGAATTACCGTCGTTCCGTTTGGCAAAGTTGCGGTTGTAAGACGAAATGATCGTGTTCTTTTCGCCGTCTTTGACGTCGTGGCGCTTCCACTGGCCGATGCACGGACCGCAGGCGTTGGCGAGTACTTTTCCGCCGATCTTGGTCAGATCGGCCAATTGTCCGTCGCGCTCGATCGTTGCGCGGATCTGTTCCGATCCCGGCGTGATGACAAATTCAGCTTTGGCTTTGATGCCTTTGGCTGAAGCCACACGGGCAATACTTGCGGAACGTTCGATATCTTCATAAGAGGAATTGGTGCAGCTTCCGATGAGCCCAACTTTGATCTCTTCCGGATATCCCTGTTCCGCCACGGCTTTGGCTAATTGCGAGATTGGCCATGCTTTGTCCGGCGTAAAAGGACCATTCACGTGTGGTTCTAGTTCGTCCAGATTGATCTCAATGACCTCATCATAATATTTTTCGGGATGTTCAAATACATCCGGATCGGCCGTCAGGTAGGCGGCGTATTCATCGCACAGATTAGCCAGTTCTTCTCTTTCCGTAACTTTCAGATATGCCGCCATTCGGCTGTCGTACGGGAAAACACTGGTCGTCGCGCCGATTTCAGCGCCCATATTGCAGATAGTACCTTTGCCGGTACAACTGATCGATTCCACACCAGGCCCGAAATATTCGATGATCTTGCCCGTTCCGCCTTTCACGGTAAGGATACCTGCCAATTTAAGAATAACATCTTTCGGTGAGGTCCAGCCGTTAAGTTTACCGGTCAGTTTGACACCAGTGATGCCGGGCCATTTCAGTTCCCAAGGCAATCCCGCCATCACATCCACGGCATCTGCGCCGCCGACGCCGATCGCCAGCATGCCAAGCCCGCCGGCATTCGGAGTATGAGAATCCGTACCAATCATCATACCGCCCGGAAATGCATAGTTTTCCAACACTACCTGATGAATGATTCCCGCGCCCGGCTTCCAGAACCCTATCCCATATTTATTGGATACGCTGGCGAGGAAATCATAGACTTCTTTGTTGTCCGTCTTTGCACGGAGGAGGTCATCATTGGCGCCGACCTCCGCCTGGATCAAATGGTCGCAGTGTACCGTGGACGGCACAGCGACTTTCGGGCGTCCGGAGGACATAAACTGCAGAAGCGCCATCTGCGCGGTGGCATCCTGCATGGCGACACGGTCCGGGGCAAGATCGGTGTAGGACTTAAACCGTACGGGAGCTTCTTTGGGAAATTCTGATAAGTGAGAAACGAGAATTTTTTCCGCCAAGGTGAGAGGACGTCCAAACAATTTTCGCGCTTTATCCTGTTTCTCCTTCAGGCCTTTGTAAACTTTTTTTATCATATCCAGATCGAACATGGCTCAACTCCTTATATAGATCGTTAACTAAAAGGCAATTGTTCTAACGCGCGAAAGTTAGTCAATTAAGAGATTTGTATCAAGCGAATAGTGGCTTTGGAATGAGGCTCAAAATAAAAAAGTCTCCGTTTTGAGCGGAGACTTTTTGTGAGGAATATTTATTGAATACTATCTGTGCGCGATCGGATCGGCCGGTGCCGCCGGATCGCCGACAGCCGTGCCGTCAGAGGTTATGCCGCCCAGTAACAGAATGCCGCAAACATGCGGAGTAGCCATCGAGGTTCCGCTGATGGTATTGGTTCCGCCGCTCTTCCACAGAGAAAGAATGCTGACGCCGGGCGCCGCATAGTCCACCGGAGGGTTACCGTAGTTAGAAAAAGATGCGAAAACATCGCTGGAATTAACGGCCGACACCGTATAAATATTGCTTCCGTTCACGCGCGCCGGAGAGTGGTTGTTGGCGTTGTCGCTTTCATTTCCTGCGGCGAGAGCAAATTTTACTTTAGCCGAGGCCGCCAAAACAGCGTTATCAAGTGTGGTGGAAACGCCGCCGCCTAAGCTCATGTTGGCCGCTTCACCCGCAACGCCTTTGCTGGCTACGTAATTGACGCCCGCGATCACGCCGGAGGTCGTTCCACTTCCCCGACGGTCCAATACACGAACGGAAACCACTGTAGCACCGGCGGCCACACCTACAACAAAATTAGCATCGTTCTTTGCCGCAACCGTTCCGGCTACGTGCGTACCGTGACCATTCTGGTCATCTGGATTAGTGGACTGATTACCGCTTAAGAAGCTTTTGCTGTTGGTAAGATCTACCGTCAGATCGGGATGATCCAGATCGACGCCGGTATCAATGATCCAGGCGCGTTTTCCTACGCCATTGCCGGCTCCTCCGACACGTGTAATGCCCCACGGTGTGGTCTGGGCCAGAGATTTTTGGGTATGAACTTCCTGTACATACGGGATCAGTTTCACAACCTGATCCTGTTCAATGTACTGCACGCGGGAATCGTTACGAAGCGCGTCGACGTTCTCAGCCGGAACCTTCGCTGAGAAACCATTGAGAGCGGTCTCATAAATGAATTCCGTCTGCAGCTGGTATTGAGCCGCCATTTCAGTCGCCATTTGAGCGCTGGTCTTGGCAAGCGAAGGCTTCAATACTACGATGTACTGACCTTCGATCGGGGTTCCGGCCGGTGATGCAGCCAGAAAGTCTTCAAACGAAACTTCCTGCTTCGAATTGTTATCGCAGCCAATAAGCGCTACGAAACAGACGGCCGTAACTACGGCCGCGGCTTGACGCCACAGATTAGAAATGCGCATGATCCTCTTCCTCCTCATAAGTTACAAGAATACGTTAATTAAGTGTGCTTATAAAACTTTATAATCATACATAGCCGCTAACGCGCACGTTAATGCGGCTTCATACAAAACAATGTGTTTTAACCAGTATCCTGAACCGGATATGAATCGAACGAAAAGGCTTTAAGAACCTTCGAACTTCAGAGAAATGATTTTATCAGATATGAACGTGAAACAGATATGAATCCGAGAAGACAGGTGTTCATTTCGAACGCCTCATTTTAACATATTCGGACCGCTCTGTCAAGAAATAAATTCAGATTTTCTTTCTTACGACGATATTGTTACATTAATAAAACGCGATTGAATTACTTACTTTTTGTAATATATTCTTCCATAAGAAAATAACGTTTCTGCACATGAATAATCGTTTATTTATTAACGGCAAGATATACACCGGCGAAGCCCGTTACCCGGAGTGTGAAGCCGTTGCGGTCACTGGCGATCGGATTGTATCGCTCGGACGCTCCAAAGATCTACGAAACGAATTTCAGCGTTTTGAAATTGTCGATCTTTCCGGAAAAAGAGTTTTACCGGCCTTCACCGATTCGCATACTCATTTCATCTCCTACTGCCTGAAACAGGATCAGATCGACTTAAACGGTATCGCTTCTCTCGACGAATGTCTATCCATAATCAAAAATAAGATCGCTCAAACGCCTGAGGGACGCTGGATCAAAGGCAGCGGATGGAATCAGAATCTTTGGAGTCCCGCCGAGTATCCTACACGGAAGGCCTTGGATGAACTGACTTCCCGTCATCCGATCTGTCTTGAGGCGCGGGATGCGCATACATCGTGGGTCAATTCTCTCGCCTTACAATTGGCCGGTATAGACGCGACCGTCACTTTTGATTCCACAGGACAGATTGTCAAAGACGCTCAAGGAAATCCGACCGGTATAATAAAGGAAGAAGCGCGACGCCTCGTATGGGATGTCATGGGAGAAGAAACGGTTGAAGAAAGATCGCAGGCGCTGATGAAGGGGATGAAGCTGGCTCACGCCAACGGCCTGTGCGCTGTTCATTGTATGGAGACGATCAAGGATTTTGAAACGTATCAATTGATGCATGAACGTGGAGAACTCAAAGTTCGAGTCAATTTCTACCTTCCTATCCGGCATCTTGATCACGTAAGAACCATAGGTTTGAAAAGCGGTTTTGGAAATGAATGGATTCGTTTCGGCGGCATGAAGATATTCTTGGACGGGACTCTGGGATCACAAACCGCTCATATGCTCGCTCCGTTTGATAACAGTTTACCAGGGAATTGCGGTACAGAAATAATCGATCAGGAAACGGTCAACGAATATGTTCTCACAGCCGCTCAACAAGATATCGCCTGTGCCATTCATGCGATCGGAGATTTAGCGAACCGAAAAGCGCTCAATGCTTTTGAAAATCAAAAGACACAACGGCCGGACAAGAACTTGAAACAAAGGATCGAACACTGCCAGCTGATTCATCCCGACGATCTCTCACGGTTTGCAAAGCTGGGCGTCATTGCCTCCATGCAGGCCATTCATATTCCCGAGGATATCGATGCGGCTAATAGATATTGGGGTTCGAGGGCAAGATGGGCTTATCCATTCCGTTCTCTGTACGATTCCGGGGCCGTGGTCGCCCTTGGTTCCGATATGCCGATCGAGACGTGCAACGTCTTTGAAGGTATATACGCCGCCTTGAGACGGACAAAACGCGGAGACGACAAACCGTGGTACCCTGAAGAAAGTCTGACATTGAAGGAAATTATTAGCGCTTATACGATGGGACCCGCGGTCGCATCGGGGGAAGAAAGCATCAAAGGATCGATCGCTCAAGGTAAATTGGCCGACATGATGATACTTTCGGATGATATTTTCGAGTGTTCCTCCAGCGCTGTCTCTACAATCAAAGTGAAAACAATGATCATTGGCGGTAAAGTGGTTTTCGACAATTAACCTGCGTATACACAGATCATGGAAATACTGATAATTCTGTTTTTGCTGTTTATCAATGGCTTGTTTGCTATGGCGGAGATTGCTTTTGTCTCATCGCGTAAATCCTCGCTTCATGAGATGGCGAAACGGGGCGTGAAGGGTGCTGTTATTGCCATTGAACAACTCCGAGAGCCTGAGAAATTTCTTTCGACCGTACAGGTGGGAATCAGCTTGGTCGGTGTGGTCGCGGGAGCTTATGGAGGCATTGAATTCGCGTGGAAAATTACGCCTTTTTTCGAACAGTTTTCTTTTTCGCAGAAATACGCATTTGAAATCGCATTCACAGTGATTGTTGCCGCTATCACTTATTTGTCTTTGGTTGTAGGTGAACTGCTCCCCAAGACCATTGCTTTAAATAATCCGGAACGCATTACTGTGTATTTGGCTCCGCTGATGAAGCTTCTCGCGATTATAGCAACACCCATCATCTACTTTCTCAGCCTTTCAACAAGGACTTTGATAACGCTGCTTCGGGTAAAGCCAAACTCTGCTCCGCCTGTCTCTGAACAAGAGTTGAAATCGTTGATCGAACAAGGCCGCCAATACGGGGTATTGGAAAAGAAAGAGTCTGAGATTATGCATAGTGTGTTCAAACTTACGGATCGTTCCGCCCGACAGGTTATGACTCCGCGCCATAACATAGTGTGGCTGGATCTAAACCAAGATAAAACCGAGATCGCACGGATACTTCTTGATAATGGATTTACAAAATATCCCGTCTGCGACGGATCTCTCGATAAGCTCATCGGAATTCTTAATGTGCGAGATTACCTGAATAAATACCTGAGCGGAGCGGCAATTGATCTGAAAAACACATTGGTGCAACCGATTTATGTTCCCGAAAATGCGCCGGCGCTCACGATCCTTGAGAAATTCAAAGAAACAAAAACCTACATCGCAGTAATTGTCGATGAGTACGGCAGCACCGAAGGTCTTGTCACACTGCACGATCTTGTCGAAACAATCTTCGGAGAGCTTCCGGATATAACAGACGTAGATTCACCGGGTTTTGCAATCAGACAGGACGGCTCGTTGCTGATAGACGGCTCAATGCGCATCGATGATCTGTCCGGGGCACTGAATCCCAATCCTTTTTTGGAAATCAAGCAGGATGATTTTAATACTCTTGGGGGTTTTGTCATGTTCAGATTAAAGAAAATTCCGAAGGCCGGCGAAGTATTCACATTTAGTGGTTATCGAATCGAGGTTGCAGATATGGATGGCAAACGTGTTGATAAGCTGATTGTATCTAAAATGAATTGACATGATCTTTTCAATTGCAGTAATTTACAATATGATTATGTAGGAATATTTTGACCGTCCATTAGTTTCAATGAATTAGAATATCATATGATGAGGTTGTATCATGAAAAATAATAAATTAAAGGTAACAATTATTATGATCTCCATTGTTTTGACCATAGTAGCGTTGGGATTCAGTTCGGGGTCTGATCTGAACTGGCACAATTTCGGCGATGGCATGCAAAAAGCAAAGAACGAAAATAAGCAGGTTTTGATCGACGTTTACACCGACTGGTGCAGTTGGTGCAAAGTCATGGACGAAAAAACCTATACGGATCCTCGCATTGTTGATATACTGAACAGCAAGTTTGTGCTGATCCGGCTGAATCCTGAAAAGGACGGACCGGTGACGCTCAATGGAAAATCATACAGCGCCGACCAATTCGCTCAAGGTATGGGTGTTACCGGATATCCGGCTACAGCCTTCTTTGAGTCCAACGAAAAAATGATCACTATGGTTCCCGGCTATCTGAAAGCGGATGAATTTCTGCCAATTCTGGAATATATTGGCGATAAGAAATACAATGAGCTGAGTTTTGACGATTTTGTGAAGCAAAGAAGAAAAGGCTGAAAGAGACCGGCTCATGTAAGAGACGTTTATGTTTACAAAAAAGACTCTGACGGTCTTTACGTGGGAATTCACTCAAAAGATAAGATCCAAAGGATTTATCTTTTCCATGATCTTCATGCCGGCCGTTATCATTGGTTTTACGCTCATTCCCACCTATTTGGCGGATCGGGAACCCGAATCCGTCTGGACGATCGCTGTTGCCGATGAGAGCGGGATCGCCGCGGAAGAATTGTCGGCGAAGCTGGCGGAACAACTGCAAGTTCCGGACAACAAGAACTCCATCCGATTGATCCCGATCATAGCTTCGAATGCAGACAGTATTCTCGACAGAGGGAAACAAATGGTCAAAGAAGGGGTCGTAGACGGATTCATGCTGCTGGACTCCCGCACCATCGAAAACAAGAATATCCTTTTGTTTATGAAGAGCGGCGGTTATAGCGCCCGATACCGAATGCTCGAAGATGCTGCCAAAGACTATGCTGTTCAGTTTCACGCGAGGAAAATCGGACTGAGTCCTGAACAGATACGAACCCTTTCAAAAGCTTCCAACGTCCAAATAGCACTGGTCGACTCCGAAGATTCTGAACTCATACAAAAATATCTTACAGGGATCATTCTCGTCATGATGCTTTTCTTTGCAATTTTCAATTCCGGCGGATCTTTTATGCGGGGAATCAGTGAAGAAAAGAATAACAGGGTCATTGAGATCCTTGTTTCCTCGGTTACTCCAAGAGAATTGATGACAGGAAAGATTTTGGGATTAGGTTGTGTCGGTTTGATGCAAATCTTCTTTTGGGGATGCCTGGGTTCCGTGTTCGGGGGTCAGGCCCTGGGTTTTCTATCGCCTCTTTTCTTGACGTATTTCACGCTTTATTTTGTTTTCGGCTTTTTATTGTTTGCGGGTATCTTTTCCATGGTAGGTTCCGTATTATCCTCCGAACAAGATATCCAGCCGATCCAGGCAGTGTTATCCGTAGTTGGAATTCTGCCTGTTGCATTGGCGATTCTTGTGTTGCAAGATCCGGATTCTGCGCTTGTCTCTGTTCTATCGTATGTCCCTCTCTTGACGCCTACTCTTATGATACTTCGTCTGGTCATAACTACGCCGGGCACTTTTGAAATCGTTGGAACAATGGTCGTATTGATCCTCTCCGTCTGGCTTATTCTTCATCTCGCAAGTAAAGTCTTTCATGTGGCTTTTTTGCTGCAAGGGAAAAAACCCCAAATGAAGGAGGTCATACGATGGGCAAAAGCATGAAAAAACAGCCGGGCACGAATACACTCACTATCAAAAACATGGTTTGCGACCGATGTATTCGTGTAGTTAGGGAAGAATTGCAGAAACTTGGGCTGGACGTGAGAAATGTCTCTCTTGGGGAAGTTATTATCGGCGATACCGGCAGCATCAACCGTGATGCAATTAGGAAGGTTTTGAATGCCAGTGGTTTTGATATTGTGGACAACCATAAAGCTAAGATGATCGAAAAAATCAAAAATGCCGTGATACGCCTCATCCACCATAAAAATGGTCTGGAAGAGTTCGAAGCCAATTATTCCGAATACTTAGCTAGGGAACTCCATGCCGACTACCATTACCTGAGCAGCCTATTCTCTTCTGTTGAGGGCATAACGATCGAAAAATTTTTCATACTACAGAAGATCGAACGGGTGAAAGAATTGATAAAATACGATGAAATGACGTTGAGCGAGATCGCATTTCAAATGGGCTACAGCAGCGTGGCTCATCTTTCGAATCAATTCAAGAAGATCACCGGGCTCACCCCGAGCTCATTCAAACAAATGACGAATTCCCAAAGGATGCCGATCGATCTCGTCGCCATTAAAACGCCCCGATAATCACTCCGATAAAGTGTAACATTTTCTCCTTATTGTATAACGGTATCGTTTCGTCTCTGACTTATCTTGTAAGCAGACAAACAAACCTAAAGGAGGAATGAAACATGAACCCAGTACAAACAAAGCCAGGCCGGCCTTCATTGAACCGAGCGGCTTTTAGCGCCACCGTCCATTGTTTATCGGGCTGCGCCGTCGGCGAAGTCTCCGGGATGATGATTGGCAATTCCCTGGGATGGGGAAATGCGTTCACGATAGGGCTTTCCGTCGTTCTGGCTTTTTTATTTGGGTATGCATTTACACTATTGCCTATTTTGCGATCTCAAATCGATTTTCATTCTGCGTTAAAACTCGTTTTTGCATCGGACACCATCTCAATATTAATTATGGAGATCGTTGATAACGGTGTCATGCTGGTTATTCCGGGTGCCATGGATGCGAAACTTTCGGAACCTCTTTTTTGGGCCAGCATGACCGTATCTTTGTTATTGGCCGGTGCGGCGGCTTTTCCCGTGAATCGCTGGCTGATCGCAAGAAATCAGGGCCATGCGGTCATCCATCGTTTCCACGATCACGGCGAGAATCATGCTTCGTCCGATGACCGAATTAATCTCAATCCCACAGGCCGCGGGCACCATATGCATCATGCTTAAATCGGATTTTGATTTGAAATAACCGGCTCTTTTCTATATTAGACATGAGTTCTAAACGAAATAGAAGAATGAACAATCAAAAATTTCAATTGCCTGTATTAAATTCCACGAAAACCGATCCATCTCCGGTTATGAAAAAAGCGGAGAATGAATCCGGGTCCGTCAAAATCACGCTCGCGGTCGGCGGTATGACATGCGCCGGATGTGCCGCAAATGTTGAGAGCATGCTGAATGCCCAGGACGGTGTACTTCGGGCCAATGTCAATTTTGCCAATCACAGCGTATTCGTGCAGTATTTGCCTGATAAGATCACGGTGGCGACTATGCGGCAGGTCGTTTCAGATATTGGTTACGAATTGATCGATAATTCTGAAAAAGAGGATCTGGATCGTCGGCGCGCCGAGGATTACCGAAAACTCAAGGTGAAAACAGCAGCAGCCGTTGCACTGGCCGTCCCGACGGTGATCATTGGCATGTTTCTGCATATGACCATGCCATACTCCAACTGGGTCATGCTTCTGTTGACGATTCCGATTTTGGGATGGTGCGGGCAAAATTTCTTTATCAATGCGTTTAAGCAAGCCCGTCACCGCTCATCCAACATGGATACGCTTGTTGCGCTAAGCACCGGGATCGCTTTTGTTTTCAGCGCCTTTAATACAATCTATCCTCAATTCTTCATATCGAGAGGATTAGAGCCGCATGTGTATTTTGAATCGGCGGCCGTGATCATCGCCATGATTCTCTTAGGTAAAACACTCGAAGAAAGCGCCAAAGGAAAAACCTCTGCGGCTATAAAGAAGCTGATGGGTCTTCGCCCAAGAACCGTCAGAATCGAACGCGATGGACAGGTGGTCGATATCCCAATTGAAGATGTGACGGTTTCCGATATTGTTGTCCTCAAACCCGGTGAAAAGGTCCCCGTTGACGGAAAAGTCATCGCGGGCGCTTCCTTCGTCGATGAAAGTATGATCAGCGGAGAACCGATTCCCGTTGAGAAATCCGTTGGTTCGTACGTATATGCCGGAACCATCAACCAAAAAGGATCATTCCGTGTTCTCGCTGAGAAGGTAGGCGATGATACGATGCTGTCACATATCATAAAGATGGTTCAGGAGGCTCAGGGAAGCAAAGCTCCGATACAAAAACTGGTCGACAAAATTGCAGGAATCTTTGTTCCAACAGTAATTGTGATCGCATTAATGGGTTTTGCCGTTTGGTATGTTTGGGGACCAGAACCGGTCATCACAAGAGCTTTGCTCGCCATGATCACCGTTTTGATCATTGCGTGCCCCTGCGCCCTTGGACTGGCAACACCCACGGCGATCATGGTGGGCATCGGCAAAGGGGCCGAAAACGGCATACTTATAAAAGACGCCGAAAGCCTTGAATTGGCTCATAAAGTGAATACGATCATACTGGACAAAACCGGCACGATCACAAAAGGCGAAGCTACAGTCACTGATATAGTATGGAACAAGAATATTTCCGATCCGAATCATTTTGAAGCCATACTTTTTTCGCTCGAAAAACACTCCGAGCATCCGCTCGCAGAGGCTGTCGTGAGAAAACTCGGCTCTCGTGATTTAATAGATATACCGATAACCGATTTCAATTCGGTTACAGGGTCGGGAATATCGGGAAAGCATGAATCCGTTGAATATTCGGCAGGAAGCGAAAGATGGGTCAAGGACAAATATGCTCTTCCCGGAGAGTTATCTGAAAAAGCCAAAGAATTCAGATCCGAATCCAAGTCCATTATCTATTTTACCAATGATAAGGAAGTGTTGGCCCTAATTGCTGTAAAAGATACTATAAAAGACTCTTCTAAAACGGCGATCGCCGGCCTGAAGAATCTGGGGTTGGACGTCTATATGATCACGGGAGATAATGCGGAAACGGCAGCCGTGATCGCCAAAGAAGCGGGGATCGATCATTTCTTTGCAGGCGTTTTACCGGCGGAAAAAGCGAAATATGTGCAGAAACTGCAATCGGAGGGTAAGATCGTTGCCATGGTCGGCGACGGCATCAATGATTCCGAAGCACTGGCCAGAGCGGACGTAAGCATTGCCATGGGTAAAGGAACGGATATCGCCATGGATGTAGCTATGATAACGCTCATGCGGTCCGATCTCGAACATATTTTGAGTTCGATCAGATTATCCAAGGCAACGGTTGCGGCGATCCGGCAGAACCTATTCTGGGCGTTTGTTTATAATTTGATCGGAATCCCGATAGCCGCCGGTGCGCTGTATCCATTCTTCAGGTTCACCCTTGATCCTATGATCGCGGGTACGGCGATGGCCATGAGTTCGATATCTGTCGTGTCCAATAGTTTGAGGCTTAAGAACAAAAAAATATAGGAGCTTATTATGACCACGCTGAAATTCAAAACCAATATTAAGTGCAACGGCTGTATTGCGACCGTAACCCCCTATCTTGAATCAGAAACCTCGATCCAGAAATGGAATGTGGATATTCGGAATCCCGAAAAGATACTTACCGTAGAAGGGGAGCAGATAAATCAGAATTCCGTAGAGGAGAAAGTCAGAGAGGCCGGCTTCCTGATCGAGGCTATTTGATGATGCCACGTTCGCTTCGTTCAAAAAACTCAATGATCGTATGAACTTCTTCGGTTACGTTCATTTCGGCTTTGATCTTCGCAATAGCGTTTGTACGGTTGAGTTGAGACCGGTATAGTATAAAATAGGTTTTGTCCAATTCTTTTATCTGTTCTTCAGAAAAACCGCTTCGGCGCAGACCGATATAGTTGAGACCGCTGAACCTGAGCGGTTCCCCGGCCGCTAATACGAATGGCGGCACATTCTGCGCGACACGATAACCTCCGCCGATGAAAGCATGCTTTCCGATATGCACGAATTGGTGGACAGGAACCAAGCCGCCTACAATGGCTTGATCGTCCACTTTCACGTGTCCGGCCAGATTGACCGAGTTGGATAATATGACACGGTTCCCGATCTCGCAGTCGTGCGCGACATGCACGTAGTTCATCAGCAAACAATCGGATCCGATGATCGTTTTTCCGCTTTCGGCGGTTCCTTTGCTGATGGTCACAAATTCCCGTATCACGGTGCGGTCACCGACGAAAAGCTCAGTTCTTTCACCTTTGAATTTAAGATCCTGCGGAATGGCCCCGATCACAGCGCCGTGGAATATGTTACATTCTTGTCCGATACGGGTGTTTTTTTCAATACGAACATGCGAAGAAATCTGTGTGCCGGCCCCAATCCAAACTTCGTCTTCAATGATGGAATACGGGCCGATGTTTACGGAAGGATCTATTTGAGAACGAACCGAAACAATGGCTGTTGGATGTATGCCTGTAGCCGTCATACTCGACCGGGAACTTTGATGATGGAGCCTGTTACGCCGGATGATTTGTCGGATGCGAGAAATAGCAGGACGTCGGCAATTTCTTCTGCGGTCACCCATTTTGAAAAATCGGCATCCGGCATGGATTTGCGATTGGCGGATGTGTCAATGATACTCGGGACAATAGCGTTGACTTGAATACAATTATTTTTGTTTTCCTCAGCCAGTGTTTCTGTAAGATTGATCACGCCCGCTTTTGCTGCACCATACGGCCCGGCCTGCGAACCGCCTTTCAGGCCGGCTCCGGCACCCATATTGATGATCTTTCCTCTTTTTTGAGGTATCATGTGTTTCAAAATTTCCCGACAACAGAGAAATGTTGATTTTAAATTAAGGTCGATCGCGAAATCCCACGTTTTCAGATCAATGTTTTCAACTTCCGTCCAGGGATAAATGCCGCCTACAAGGTTGAGCAAGGCGTCGATACGGTTATGATCTCTATTGACTTCCGCGAACGTCTTGCTAACGCTTGTCTCATCCAAAACATCGGACGGCTTGAATCGCCAACCGTTGTGAGCAGACACTTGTTTCCAAAACGGGCTCTTCCTCGTCTCATCCGATAACGCTTTTTCGCTGTCCACTCCGATGACTATTGCTCCGCTCTCCAGAAATTTTTCTACCACCGTGCGGCCCAATCCTCCCAAAGCACCTGTAATTATACACACTTTATTTTCGAGCACGTTCATCTCCTTATTGTTGATCAAGATTATCAAAAATATTTGTTAATTCAAAATAATTAGTATATTGAAACCCTGGTGTTTTTCTCTTTACATTGCAGAAGTTCAAAAAACGAATCGATAGATATGCTTTCAAAAGTTATTGGACAGGATACCGCTAAACATCAGTTATTGACCGCTTTAGCCAATGATCGTCTGGCTCATGCCTATCTGATTTCCGGTGAAGAGGGGCTTGGCGCCGAGGAATTATCCATTGAAATGGCTAAATTTATCCTTTGCCATGAGCCTGATAAACCGCATTTGGAACCCTGTCAGGTTTGTGCCAATTGCAGGAAGATCACTTCCTTTCAACATCCGGACGTGCATTATTATTTCCCGGTTCTTAAATCAACGGAAGAGTCGGACATGCAAACCATGCTGGAGGAAAAATCTGAACAACTTTATTCCAGGGTGAAAGTGGCCGGCGGAAGCCTCCATATTGGCGATCCGGAAAATCCGGAGAAGAATTCTATTCGAGGCCTGCTTCGAGAGGTTGGTCTGCGTTCCTACGAAGGTAATGTCAAAATATTTATCATTACTTTTGTGGAGGAAATGAATCAGGAATCGGCTAATGCGCTTCTCAAGATCCTGGAAGAGCCCCCGCCGCACACGCTGTATTTCCTGACTACAGGACAACCGGCCGCTCTGCTTCCTACCATCGTTTCCAGATGCCAACTGGTTAAGCTCCAGAAAATTCGCACGGAAACAATCGAAGAACAGATCCAAAAGATCCAACGAGGAGAAAAGGACGCCTCCGGCCTCATTTCAAAACTGGCCAATGGCAATTTTGCAACGGCCCTCCAGCTGCTTTCCGGTGATTTGAATAACAAGCGCGAACTCATGATCAATTTTTTGCTGGGTATTGTCGGCACTCGGCCGTCGGCCATTGCTGATTCTGTAGAAGCGCTTTTATCGGAAACAAAAAAAGACAAAGGATTTGTCGTTGACATACTTACGCTTATGTCAACCTGGTTTCAGGATGCTTTCTATCTGGAACACTTGAGGGAACACGAATCTTTGTTAAGAACGTTTGCCATAAATCAGGATAGGTCCGAAAGATTGGAGCGGTTTGTTCGCAATTTTCCGAGGGCCGACGCAGATTTGGCCGTGATCGAAATTGAAAAAGCTGTTGACCTTATTTCACGAAATATCTATCTTAATTTAGTGTTGATCAATCTGGGATTGAATCTGCGGAGGATCATTTTTAATTCAAAGAACGACTAATTCCTAATTTTTACATATATGACAATGCCTATACAGGTCGAATTTAAGGCCTTACGAAAAGAATACTACGACAATAAGCATAATTTGAATGTCAAAATAGGCGAGCATGTTGTCGTGCAGGCAGAGACGGGTGTGGATCTCGGCAAGATTTGTCTCACTCCGGATAAGATACCTTCCGAAGAGATTGAAGGACGCGAATTGCGTGCTTTTGTTCGGGTGGCCAATCCCGACGAGATCTCGCGGCTGGTTGATAACCGTAATGAAGAAGAGAAAGCCAAGGTTATAGTAAAGCAGAAGATCTCAGAACACGGTCTTCGGATGAAACTGGTTGATGCGGAATATCAGTTCGATCGCAAGAGGCTTGTTTTCTTTTTTACGGCCGATAAGAGGGTGGATTTTCGAAACTTGGTTAGGGACCTCGCCAGCCAGTTCAAAACCCGTATCGAATTGCGGCAGATCGGCGTTCGCGATGAATCCAAACGCGTCGGTGGATTTGGGCCTTGCGGCAGAGAGCTTTGCTGTTCCTCTCATTTGAAGGAATTCAAACCGATCACGACGGATTTCGCCAAGGATCAGGGCCTCCAGCTGAATCCGACTAAATTGACTGGTCTGTGCGGACGCTTGAAATGCTGCCTTGCTTATGAACGTGATTTCTACGTCAAAACCTTGTCCAAATTTCCGGGAGTCGGCTCACCGATCAAGACCTCCAAGGGACAGGGCGAGATCAAACATCTGGACATCATAGGTAATAAGGTCTTTATTAATCACCCCCGGGACGACGAATGGGAAACTCTCACGCTGGAGGACGTTGCCAAAATACTTGGAATTGATCTTGACGAAATTCAAGGGTGCATGAAAAGCGGCGGCGGATGCAGTTCGGGCAAGTGCGATACACACGACAAGATTGAGGGCGGTTCTGCTGAAAACCCTCTCAAGGAGTTCATGGATAAAGACCCGTTTTTCGATGAACACAATTTTCCAAGACCTAAGAACTAATCGAACTGTTTTCTGATAACCAGGAGGAGAAGGCGATGAGATTCACGCTTCTTGGTACTCGTGGTTCCCGCCCGATTCTGACGGACGAACAGGTGAAATACGGGGGAAATACCACAGCCTTTAAGATCACTATTGACGGGATGAATCCGATATACGTCGATGGAGGAACGGGTATTTTCCGCGAAGGTGTACGAATCTCCAAGTCCAATTCCCGCGGCCTAAAGGCACATTTCCTTATCACTCACACTCACTGGGATCACATTCTGGCTTTTCCTTTCTTTGCTCCGCTTTTCATGCCTGGTACAAAATTGACCATCATGGGACCTCGCTCGGAGAAATACGACATTAAATCTCTTTTTGAGCATCAACATAACAAAGGTTTGATTCCGATTCCATTCGAGATTTTCAAAGAGAAGATCGAATTTAAAGAACTCTACCCGAATGACGAGTTCATGATAGAAAAAGCCAAGGTAAAGACGGTGGAGTTGAATCACCAGGGCCTGACACTTGGATACCGGATTGAACACGGCGGAAAATCTATTTGTATCATTACGGATCACGCCCCAATAGAAAATAATCACCTTGGTGTACTCATGAAAGGGTGGAAAAAAGACGACTTTTCGTCCAAGGATAAGGTTTTTTATGAAACCCTTGTGCGTTTTGTCAATGAAGCGGACCTCATGATGCACGACACACACTTTACAAGAGACAGTATAAAGGGCAAAGAGAATTGGGGCCATTCCTCGCCGGAGATGGCGGTGGACCTTGCTCTAAGAGCCAATGTCAAAAAAGTCATTCTTGGCCATCACGCACCGGAAGATAAAGATCAGGATGTGGAGAATAAGATTCGTTCCGCCAATGACTATTTGAGTTCCATCGGGAAACCGAACGCCGTAGAAGTGGTCGCGTTAAGTGAAGGAGAAGAAATATGGCTTTAGAAGTTGTGTTTTATGGTACCCGCGGGTCCATCAGCGCGCCTCACGAAGATATACTACGATATGGCTCTTTAACATCGTGTGTAGTCGTCAGAAACGGGGACAGAAGCGTTGTGATCGATGCCGGTTTTGGTATTGGTTTTTATTCCGATCACCTGGCCAATAAAATGGGACAATTCCACGTTCTGATTTCGCATTTTCACTGGGACCATATCCAAGGTCTCAATTATTTCGGCCCGGTACATCACCCCAAAAGTACCAATAACTTCTACTCGCCTTTCAAAGTTGAACAATTGTCGGAAGTCATGGACATTTATTTCGATGGCTCCTACGGCCCCTTCAACGGCTGGGAAGCTCTTAACTCCAAATTCGAATTTCACAAACTCAACGGCGATATTGAGATCAACGGTTTTAACGTATCCTTCAAAGCGCTCAATCATACGGATCCTTGTTATGCCTACAAGATTTCGGACGGAGATTCATCCGTTGTATATGCCAGTGATCACGAAGCTATTAATAACGTAGTCAATCGGGAATTCATAGATTGGGCTAAAGGCTGCAACATCCTTGTCCATGATGCGATGTACCTTAATGAAGAATATGAACATAAGATCGGCTGGGGCCACAGTACTTTTGACATGGCGTGTGAAAATGCTAAGAAGATCGGCGCTAAAAAGATTCTCTTGACCCATCACGAACCTCTCCGCTCCGACGACGATCTGGACCATATCGAATCGGAGCTCAAGAAAAAATACCGCGATTTGGACCTGGCCTGCGCACAACAAGAAGTCGCGTATTCTTCATAATCAATCTCAACATTTTGTTTCTGAGCACATCCACGGATTTGTTTTTTTGTCAAATCTTTCACATATTACCCCCGTCATATCTTAAATCAAACAACGGAGTATCTGTTCCTTGAAAAGGGATTTCAAAAGAATTCTGGTTACCAGCGCATTGCCGTATGCCAATGGACCCAGTCATATCGGCCGTTTAACAGGAGCCTATTTACCTGCCGATATCTATGTTAGGTACCAGCGCCTGATGAAGCGGGACATAGTCTATATTTGCGGGAGTGATGAACACGGTGTACCTATCACGATCCAGGCTGAAAAAGAAGGCGTTTCTCCTCAACAATTGGTTGATCGGTACCATACTATGATCCAGGACGAATTCCAGAAAATGGGCATTAGTTTTGATCACTATTCGAGAACTTCGAGCCGTATCCACCGCGAAACAGCGCAGGAAATCTTTTTAGATCTGATCAGTAAGGATCTGCTCCATAAAAAACCCGAAATGCAGTGGTATGATGAAAAAGCGGCTATGTTTTTGTCGGACCGCTATGTTGAAGGAACATGCCCTATTTGCCAAAACGCCGATGCCCGCGGTGATCAATGTGAAAAATGCGGCACCTACCTCAATCAAATGCAGTTGATCAATCCACGCAGTAAGGTCACCGGAACAACGCCTGTCGCAAAAGAGACGACCCATTGGTACATTCCTTTAGGCGATTTTCAGCCGGAATTGGAAAAATGGATTTCCGCCAAATCGCATTGGAAAGACAATGTGTTGAATTATTGCAAAGGCTGGTTCACTCAAAAACTGTCTGACCGTGCAATAACCAGAGACCTGGATTGGGGGGTACCGCTGCCGGAGAAAGATAAGAACGGAAAAATCATTGAAGGCGCAAAAGGCAAAGTTCTATATGTTTGGTTCGAGGCGGTGTTAGGCTATATTTCTTCCACCAAAGAATGGGCTCTGAAAATTGGCAAGCCTGAAAAATGGAAGGAATACTGGCAAAATGAAGATACGCAATTGGTTCACTTCATTGGCAAAGACAATATTGTATTCCATGCAATCATGTTTCCGGCGATCATGATGGCGTACAACAGGAATAAGAAGGAAGATCGTCTGGTGTTGGTATCCGACATTCCGGCGTGCGAATTCCTGAACCTGGAGGGAGCCAAATTATCCACCAGCCGCAACTATGCCGTATGGGTAAAAGATTATCTCAAGAAATACCCGCCCGATCCGTTACGCTACACTCTGACTTCCATCTTACCTGAAAATAAAGACTCGGACTTTTCTTGGAAGGATTTTCAAGCAAAAAACAATAACGAACTGGCGGATATTTTAGGTAATTTCATAAACCGAAGTCTGTCTTTTACGGTAAAAAACTTTGAAGGAAGAGTTCCGGAGCCCGGTACGTTGAGCCCGATGGATAAAGAAATGCTGGATGGAATCCAAAGGGCGCAGGTAGAGGTTGGTGAGTTGATCGAGAACTTTAAACTTCGCGATGCTTGCCGGAGATTTATGGATCTCGCCCGCGACGCCAATAAGTATTTCAATGACAGCGAACCATGGAAGACCATCAAATCCGACCGTGCAAAATGTCAGAACACTCTGTATGTCAGCGCTCAAGTGGTCCGCGCGCTGGCGATCCTCATGCATCCGTTTGTTCCTTTTAATTCTGAAAAGGTATGGAAAATGCTGAATCAGAAAGGCGAGGTTTTGGATCAGAAATGGAGCAGCATTTCTGAGGATATCGTACCGAAAGGACATACTTTAGGAAAAGTAGAGATTTTGTTTAGTAAGATTGAAGACGAGGTCATACAAAAGGAGATCGATTTGTTAAATCAAACTATCGAAAATAAGAATTCCGCAACTCCTGTTCTTTCACAAACTCAAAGCCCCATTTCGATTGACGAATTTGCTAAAGTAGATATGCGTTCGGCGACGGTGCTTGCGTGCGAGAAGATAGAAGGAACGTCGAAATTACTCAAGTTGCAATTGGATCTGGGTTCAGAGAAGCGCCAGGTGGTTTCCGGGCTAGCCGAACATTACAAACCGGAAGATCTGGTTGGAAAACAGGTGATTATTGTCGCCAATCTCAAACCGGCTAAGATCCGTGGAGTGGAGTCCAATGGTATGGTACTTACCGTCAATAATGAAAAGGAACTTAGAATTCTAACCCCGGAAAGTGCTGTTGCCGCCGGTTCAAAGGTCAGCTGATCTATGAGTACGATTGAAAATCAGCGAACCAAAATTCTCGTCGTCGAGGATGACTTTCAAAACCGCCAGTTGATCAACATATATCTTAGCCGTTCCGGTTACGAAGTCGTAACGGCAATCAACGGTACGGCGGCTTTGGAAAAATTGGTTTCATTTACGCCGGACCTTATCGTCAGTGATATTGCCATGCCGAACATGGACGGATTTGAACTATACGATAAAATCAAAAGTTTTCCTCATCTAAGGTCTGTTCCGTTTATTTTCTTGACGGCTTATTCTGATACGGAAAAACGGCGTCACAGCAAAGAAATAGGGTCCGACGATTTTCTGACGAAACCGATCGAACAGGAGGAGCTGCTCGCATCCATTCGCGGCAAACTGAAACGTGTGAACGAAATAAAATCCTCCACCCAGTCGGAAATGATCAACCATGTCGATCAGCTCAAACGGGAGATCCTTTCGACGATCACCCACGAAGTCAATACGCCTCTTTTTATTATCAAACTGACCTCTAACCTGCTTCTCGATGACCATATGGATTTCCGCCAGGAAGAACTGCAGGAGCTGTTAATGCGTATTAAACGAAGCGGGGAACGGCTGGATTCCTTATTGAAAGATTTTCTTATCACCGTTCGTGTGGCCACCGGTGAGGCCAAAACCGAATACGAAAAAACGAAACAGGACGTGGATCTCAATTCTGTGATCAGCCATCTTTTGCCCAGATATGAGAAAGAATTGAAAGCAAAAAGCCTATCCGTTAATGTTCAGTTATCCCCGAATCCACCTCTGATAAAATTAGACGTGGATCAAATGAGCGATGTCCTGGACCGTATCATCAGTAATGCGATAAAATTCAATAAAGAGCAGGGTAATATCACCATTTCAGAATCGCATGACCGCCATCATATGGCGATTGCTATTGCTGACACGGGCATCGGCATACCCTCAGACAAAATTCCGCATATCTTTACAAAATTTTACCAAGTCAACCGTGCTGAAATGGAACAACAAGGCGCTGGATTGGGACTAAATATTGCGCGCGACCTCACACGCATAAATGGCGGAGATCTTTTGGTTGAAAGTGAAGAAGGTCTGGGAAGTAAATTTATTCTGAGTTTTCAAATATAATCTTCGGTATTTACCCCGAGTTTCATTCCCAAAACTTTGCATAATCGGAAAGGGTGTTCATGTTCATCGGTCACTACGCCGTGGCTTTGGCCTCGAAACGCATTGCTCCCAAGGTCTCCCTGGGAACTCTCTTCGTTTCGGCCCAGTTTGTTGATCTTCTCTGGCCGGTCTTCCTGTTACTGGGTTTGGAGAATGTCCGAATCGATCCCGGAAACACAGCGGTCACCCCCCTTGATTTCTATAATTACCCCTTTTCACATAGTATGTTAGCCGCTTTTTTTTGGGCCGCAATACTGGGAGTTGGACATTTTCTGGTTAAAAGAAACAAAATGAGCTCCCTTGTAATAGGTTTCTGCGTGTTCAGTCATTGGATTCTTGATTTTATCACACACCGGGCGGATCTGCCATTGGCTATTGGTACTGACAGGTATTTTGGACTTGGCTTGTGGAATTCATTGGTTGGAACAATAATAGTCGAATTGACTTTTTACGTCGGCGGAATATTTTGGTATGTAAAATCAACTAAACCAGCCGATAGGATTGGAAATTACGGGTTCTGGGCGCTGGTTTTAGTCCTTTTTTTCATTTATCTTGCAAACCTTTTTGGTCCACCTCCGCCAAATGAATTTGCCATTGCTACGGCCGGAAATGCTTCTTGGTTGTTTGTCATTTGGGCATATTGGATTGATCATCATCGCAGAGAGAATAAATGATATTTGTAAGTAATTTTCATGTATGCTATTCAAAAAGGATGAATTTATGGAAAAGGAAATGATTGACTTACGCGATCTCATAATGATGATCAAAGAAAAGAAGGGAATGAATGCCAATCTGGCTTTGGAATTTGACTGTCGTTTAGAAGTTGAAGACTACAAACCCTTGGTCAAAGTCATCAACTATGCAATAAACTATATGAGTCAGATGACGGATCAGCCCATGCAGATCTCGCTCAACGCTGGAGGAAAAGGATACCTGTTGGGCTTCACGGCATTTACTTCTCATTCTGAGTTTCCGCCTATCAGTGATCAGGTGACAGAGGCGTTGAATGTCTATCAGGCAACGGCTCGAGTTGATGGTGAGCCGGGTAGATATGTAAAGCTGCTATTGACGTTCAAACAATAGGCCGAAGTGTGAGCTTGCGATTGTGTTGACTATGATTTTCTGTAGGTTTAAACAGCCATCATAATAATAAAGGGGTTTGATCACTCAAACCCCCTTATTCATCTATCTATGAAGGTGAAAGGAAATTACCTAGTAGCCAGCCAATTCAATTTTTCGTTTCATCGTTTCTACATCGTCCTTGATTTTGGGGTTGGACGCCATTTCTTCTTCAACAAGTCGGCACGCGTAAATCACGGTCGAGTGATCTCTTCCTCCAAAATGCAGACCTATCGTCTTAAGGGATGATCCCAGAATCTCTTTGGTCAAATACATACAAATCTGTCTGGCTTCAACGATTTCCTTCTTTCTTGTCTTGGCTCTAAGCATATCTTCCGGGATATTGTAGTAGGCGGCAACCGTTTTTTGGATCATATCAATGGACAGATTCTTCTTTTTTATGGCTATCGTGTCTTTTAGCACTGATTTCGCTAAATCCAGGTTCAATTCAGTATTGGCAATTGATGAATAAGCAAGCAATTTGATCAAAGCGCCTTCGAGTTCTCTGATGTTTGCCGTAATGTTCATGGCAACAAACTCACATACTTCTGGAGGAAGGTAAACACCGTCTTCTTCACTTCTTTTTTGCAATATCGCAATGCGTGTTTCGAGGTCTGGTGGCTGAATATCGGTTACAAGGCCCCATTGAAAGCGGGAAATAAGCCGCTCCTCTACCTGTTTCAATTCCTTTGGTGGGCGATCAGAGGTTAGTACGATTTGCTTCCCCATCTGATGCAGAGTATTGAAAGTATGGAAAAACTCTTCCTGTGTTTTGCCCTTATCGGCAAAGAATTGAATGTCGTCTACCATTAAGAGATCAAAATTTCTGTAAAGCTTACTGAATTCCTGGATCTTGTCATTTCGTATGGCGCTGACGAAGTCATTTGTAAAATTTTCGCTGGTCACATAGGCGATTTTCTTGTTGGGATAATGGGTTCTGACATAATTACCTATTGCCTGTATCAAATGAGTTTTTCCCATCCCGGCTCCGCCGTATATCACCAATGGATTAAATGACGTGAGTCCCGGTTTTTCAGAAACAGCCAAAGCTGCGGCTTTGGCAAATTTATTACCGTTTCCTTCGATAAAACTTTCAAATGTATAACGAACATTCAGAAAGGTTTCAAACCGGTCGGCAGGTGTTTTTATTGGAAGGCCGGTTACATGAGAAGCGGGTATCGAATCTGTAATTTGCTGCGCACTCTTGTCGTTTAGAAAAGTACCCGGGTTGTCTTTTATCACGTATGCAATTCCAAATCCTTCATGCACTGTCTCACACAAAGCAGAGAGAATGAGTTCACTATAACGCCCTTCCAACCATTCAATAAAAAACTGATTGGGTATGGACACCACAAGCTTGTTGTTTTCAATGCGTATGGGTTCGATTGGATTGATCCAGGTCCGAAAAGAAGGCCCTGAAATCTGTCCCTTAATTATCTCGCAGCATTTATTCCAGATATCATTCGTATCCAGATCCTTTGAGACCATTAGGTTCTTATCGACCAAATTGTCTGCTGTAGCTATGGCTGTAAAACTAAAATTATTTTGACTTTGAGGATCTATCATATAAATTTGCCGGATTATTCACATTTTATATTACTTTGTTGAGAAGAAAAAGACCAAAAGTCCGGAACAAGAAATCCAATGAGAAATGGGTCCAGAATTCACAAATAATAGTTTGATAATTATTGATTTACTGAGCACTAGTTGAATGGTGTAGTAACAGTGAAAACTCGAAAACCAACTAATACGACTAACTGAATAGAGACAATTTATTAACAATCAACAAATTATTAACAATCATTGGTTTCCTTTTAGCTAAAGTTTAATTTAAGATTCCGTTTTTTATTGTCAAGAAAAAATGTTTTATGGGCGGTCTCTAAAAACATATGATCTTGTTTATAATATGTTTGGTTCCAATAAAATGTATTTTATCAGCGCTTGATGAATAAATACCAACACAGTTATTTGTTTTAAAGTATTGTTTTTATTGTTTTTGATTATAGTGCCGGTGTTTCACAATTTTTTTTAATTATGTCTTGACTTTACATGCTGATTATGTTAAATTTGCTACCCTATTTTATATTTGATTAGATGCATCTAAGCAAGTAATAAGTTTATATAAAACAGCATATTATTAAGGAGTTGTCGTGAAAAGAACCTATCAGCCAAGCAAAAGAAAAAGAAAAAACAAACACGGCTTCAGAGAACGAATGAATTCAAAAGGGGGAAGAAGGGTGCTGGCTTCCAGAAGAGCAAAGGGAAGAAAAAAACTGACTGTTAGCGATGAGTTTTAAGACTGATTTTTCTAATTTAGATCTTCAAAATTTTAAGGCTTCTTTCGTCTCGAAAGAAGCCTTATTAGTTATAAAATGAATTCTTTTCTTTTACATATTTTGGTGTTTTTGATCAGAGTCTACCAAAACACAATCTCAATCGTGCTTCCATCTTCCTGCAGATTTTATCCATCGTGCTCCCAGTATTCGATTGAAGCGATAAAGACTCACGGGGTACTTCTGGGTCTGCTATTATCCGTCAAACGTATTTCAAAATGTCATCCTTTTCATCCCGGAGGTTATGATCCGGTTCCGAACAAGGAGCAGCCTCATTTAAAATGTAAGGAGTCCCATTAAATGGACAAGAGAACTGTCATTGGAATGATACTAATTGCCGTCATCATAATTGCATGGCCTTTTTACACAAAACTCATCTCACCTGAACCGGCTCATGTTAATTATTCTTTTGACAGTACTACGGTCAAAATTGATACATTAAAAACGGTCTTAGAGAAAAAGGATTCGGTTGCTGGTGTAGCGCAAAAGTCCCCCGTTGCCGCTTTGTCCAAAACAGAGATCGACAAACCAAATTTGTTTTGGACAAATGACTCGGAGAAAATACTCACAATAAAGAGTAAACTCTTCACGGCCAAGATTTCTAATCGATCCGGGGGAATGATTAAAGAATGGGTCTTGAACAATTACAAAGACGGTTCAGGGAACAATGTCAATTTTGTGGATGGAAACAAAAACATCAATGTTTCTTTCAATTACCATAATCAGATTATCAATTTGCAGGATGCTGTTTTTAGAACCTCTCAAAATGAGGAACTTATTGATCTCGAAAAAACAGGAAAATCCACCGTCGTTTATACGCTCAGCTTCGATCGAACTCACGTTATCGAACAAACATTTACATTTTATAACGATCGGTACGATTTTGATGTCGATGTGGAATTCAAAAATTTTGGCGACGAGATCATAAACTCCGAATATCATATCCAATGGCTGACAGGACTCCTATCGACGGAAAAAGACAATTATGGCGATTTAACCTACTTCAAAGCGTATTCGTTGATGGGAGATGAAAAGGAAGAGTTTGACGTTACAGAGAGCTCGTCCGAAGTCTCTTTCTCAGGATTGACAAAGTGGATCGCTTCCAGAACTAAATACTTTGTGCTTTATATAATTCCGCAGGAAAAGGATGGCATCGGATGCAGACTGAAGGGAGATGCCCATCTGAAGAACGGCCTGATGAGCGATAAAGACTATTTGGTATCATTAAGTATGAAATTTGAATCAAATAAGAAGGATAAGTTCAAGTTCTATTTGGGACCGATGGATTTCTCGACGTTGAATCAATACAATGAAAACCTTACAATAATAATGGAGTGGGGCTGGGCCATTATTCGTCCACTTACCAAGGCCATCTTGTATACTTTTAATTTTCTGTATGGTATTGTTCCCAATTACGGTTGGGTTATTATCATTTTTGCCCTTCTTGTTCGCATTGTTCTATATCCACTGACCCACAAGAGCTTCATGGGCATGCAGAAAATGAAAGAGGTCATGCCGCGACAAAAAGAAATTCAAAAGAAATACAAAGATAATCCTTCTAAGATGCAACAGGAAATGATGAAGCTCTACAAGGAGGTTGGGTATAATCCGCTTTCCGGGTGCCTCATCATGTTCGTCCAAATTCCCATTCTTTTTCCCATATACCAGGTGTTTAACGAATCCTTGGATCTCAGACAAGCACCGTTCTTTGGTTGGATCAAAGATCTTTCTGTGCCGGACACCGTGGCGATTCTGCACACTGGTTTGCCTCTGATTGGAGATTTCCATGTGAATCCTTTACCTATTGTGATGACAATATTGACTTTCGTTCAACAAAAAGTTGCACCAATGACACCTGTCGACGACTCCGATCCTGCACAAAGGTTTAATCAAAAATTCCTCATGTACGGCATGCCCATCATGTTCTTTTTCCTGTTCAATAATTTCGCATCCGGTCTTGTTTTATATTGGACTATGTTTAACGTTTTAACTATGGTTCAGCAGCTTTTAATGGCAAAACACCTGATCAAGTAGTATGATTTTTGACGATACGATAGCTGCAGTTTCAACACCGCCCGGTGTCGGCGCAGTGGGTATCGTACGAATTTCAGGAAAAAATGCCTTAACAATTGCAGATGCTGTTTTTCGCGGATCCGTGCTCATCTCACAAGCACCGTCGCACACCATACATTTTGGTTTTGTCGTTGAGGACCAAAACAATGAAAAGGTCGATTCGGTTTTGGTCAGTGTTATGCGTTCACCCAAAACCTATACCGGCCTAGACACTGTCGAAATAAACTGTCACGGTGGGGTGGTAAATACCAGAAAGATCTTGCAGATCATATTGTCAAAAGGTGCGCGGCTTGCTGAGCCGGGTGAGTTTACCAAAATTGCCTTTCTTAACGGAAAAATAGATCTATCTCAAGTTGAAGCAGTAGCCGATCTCCTATTCGCCAAAACGGAAGGGGCCCGAAAGGCCTCGATGTCACAATTTTTGGGTAACCTCAAGAATGAGGTTTTGAGATTAAGATCTCAACTCATTCAATTGTGTTCTTTGTTGGAAATTGATCTTGATTTTGCCGAGGAAAATCTCCTTGCGATAGACCATAACAGTGTTAAGTCCCAGATAAAAATCGTTGAAGATCACATTAGGAACTTATTGTCAACGTACCATACTGGCCATATCATCCGTGAAGGTGCAAAAGTAACGATATTGGGTAAACCAAATGTCGGTAAATCCAGCTTATTGAATGCTCTTTTGAAGAAAGACAGGGCTATTGTAAGTGAAATACCCGGCACAACCCGTGACTACATAGAGGAGTCCCTGGATATCGATGGAATTCCCTTTGTGTTTGTCGACACGGCCGGGATTCGAAGCACAAATGATGATATTGAGATTCATGGGATTCATTACTCAAAAGAAAATCTGCTCTCTAGTGATCTTGTTTTGGCCATGTTCGATTTATCGGGCACACCCGATGATGACGATATGAAAGTCATGAACATAGTAAAAGAAACGGCAGAAAGTAATAAGACCTCTCAAACCATATTTGTCGGAAACAAAGCAGACATTTCGGAAATAGTTGACTTTGAAAGGCGTTTGAATTTACACACACCATTGGTCAGAATTTCTGCGAAATCGCAAGATGGAATTGACGGCTTGAAAAAGAAGATCAGTGAACTGTTTCAAAACGATCTGTCTTTTGATGCTCCGATGATTTCCAGAATACGCCATAAAATCGCGTTAGAGAAAAGTTTGCACAGTTTATCAATCGCGTCATTGTCTTTAGAAAACAGAATTTCCTACGAATATGTAGCCCTGGACATCAGGAACGCCGTCGCTGCTTTATCAGAAATTGTTGGCGATGTAACATCCGATGAAGTTTTGAATAATATTTTTTCCAATTTTTGCATTGGTAAATAAAATGTTTCACGTGAAACACAACGATGTTATCATCGATTGATGTTCCACGTGAAACACATGTAAATCATTAAAAAATAATATGCGCAAATACGATGTGATTATAGTTGGCGGTGGCCATGCTGGCTATGAAGCGGCATTTGCATCATCCAGAATGGGTTGTAAAACCCTTCTGATTTCAATGGAAATCAGCAAGATTGGGACCCTTTCCTGTAACCCGGCAATTGGGGGAACGGCGAAAGGACATTTGGTCAAGGAAATCGACGCTCTCGGCGGTGAGATGGGTTATATCACAGATCGGGTCGGCATCCAGTTTCGGATACTGAATCGCTCCCGTGGCCCAGCCGTTTGGTCACCAAGAGCGCAGGTGGATAGATCTGGTTATCCAAAGGTTACTCAATCTCTATTGAAGAAACAAGGTGGATTGGAGCTTCTTAGTGCCAATGTTGTAGACATCAAAGTAGCCAATAATAAAGTTGTCGGTGTAATAACTTCGGATGGCGAAGCTCTGAACAGCGATGCGGTTATATTGACATGCGGAACTTTTCTAAACGGAATCATACATATTGGTCTGAATAATGAAAGAGCCGGAAGATACGGCGAAGAACCGGCAAAAGGTATAACGGAAGCCCTGGTCAACCTCGGACTGGAGAGCGGAAGATTGAAAACCGGTACACCTCCCAGAATTCACAAGAACAGTATCGATTTCACTGTTTGCGAACCACAGTATGGTGACGAACCTGCGGAACCGTTTTCTTACAGAACGGAAATGATAACCAACAAACAAATCCCTTGCCATCTTACTTATACCAATTCACAAACCCACGATATTCTGAGATCCGGATTTGACCAATCCCCAATGTTTACCGGGAGGATCAAAGGTATTGGCCCAAGATATTGTCCATCTATTGAAGATAAGATAAACCGATTTTCCGATAAGGAGCGGCATCAGATCTTCTTGGAGCCGGAAGGATACGATTCGGTTGAGTATTACGTGAATGGTTTTTCTACTAGTTTACCCCAAGAAATTCAGGAGCAGGCAATACGTACCGTTCCGGGCTTGGAGAATGTAAAGATTCTTCGACCGGGTTATGCCGTCGAATATGATTTCTTCCCCCCCTATCAAATTAATCTCAATTTGGAATCCAAATTTATCGAGGGATTATTTTTTGCCGGACAAATTAACGGAACTTCCGGTTACGAGGAGGCTGGGGCTCAAGGTTTATTGGCTGGGATCAACGCTGCTCTTAAAGTGAAAAATGAGGAACCGTTCATCTTGAAACGAAACGAAGCATATATCGGAGTCTTGATTGATGATTTGGTCAACAAAAGCACATTAGAGCCATACCGTATTTTCACTTCTTTAGCCGAGTACCGCCTGCTTTTGAGGTATGATAATGCCGACCTTAGATTATCTGATTTCGGAATGAAATTGGGTACCTTAAGTGAGAGGCAGTACGAAGCATTCCAAAAGAAAAAATCTACGATAAATAGCGTTTCTAACTGGATTAAGAAAACGAACGTACATCATCATACAATCAATCCTTTCTTGGAAAACATAAACTCGAGTTTGTTGAGTGAACCTGTTCCGTTGCTGCATATTCTGAAAAGGCCGGAAGTTACTTTGGCCGAACTCGCAAAAAATGAAATGTTGGTTCCTGAAGAAATCAAGCATCAGCTTTTCTATCGGGATACACTAAGAGAGATCGACACATCCATAAAATACGAAGGTTATTTGATCCGTCAGAATGAACAGATCGAGAAATTCAATCGGATGGAAGCCAAGAAGATTCCTAAGAATTTTGACTACAGACAGATCGCTTCATTATCCAATGAAGCGAAAGAAAAACTCAATAAGGTAAGGCCAGATAATCTCGGACAGGCCAGCCGAATTTCCGGAATTACGCCGGCTGATATTTCGCTGTTGATGGTATATATTGAAAAAGGACACAGGAGATCCGCTGGAACGGAAGTGGACTATGTAAACTTAATATGAACAATGGTTTAGATATTTTGTTGTTTTCCCAAGCTCTTGAAAAACAAAAAATTATACTTAGTGCGGACCAGCTCACCCAATTTGTGCGTTTTCACGAACTGCTTGTGGAGTGGAACAATAAGATCAATCTGATTTCACGCAATGAAAAAAATATCACGGAGAGACACTTCATAAACTGCGCACTGATTGCTTCTTTTATCAAATTTACTCCTGAGGACCGCATCATTGATATTGGATCCGGAGCTGGGTTTCCTGGAATCGTACTGAAGATATTGTTTCCGCAATCATCATTCACTTTGGTCGAATCCACACGGAAAAAAACAGATTTTCTCCGTCAAGTCGTCCAACTGTTGTCGTTAAATAATATAGAAGTCCTAAATGACCGTGCAGAAAAACTTGCTGCGCATCCAAACTACAAATCCTCATTTGATTATGTCAGCGCCAGGGCCGTTGCCTCATTGAAAGACTTGATCCCCTTATCGCGACCTTTTGTAAAAAGAACAGGAAAATTCCTTTTTCTTAAAGGCAAAAGTTACGCTGATGAAATCACTGAGAGTGGATTATCTGAAAACCAGACTATCGTTTTTCCTCTAAGTTCACTTGTGGAAAATCAAGATGGTGTTCTGATAACTGTTGAGCCTTACGCGAAATTTAGTTCTTGAAATCGTCCCCGATTTTTTTTACTTTTTTATTGTCACCATTGATCAATCGTGGAGAAACCCTCTAAAGACCCTTTTTACTGTTAACCTTCCCAGTCTGAAACACATTGTGTGGGTTAATTCCAAAAACGCAATTTTTGGATACAATCGAATCTTACCGTTCATGTTTTAGTAAGGTGATGGTGTGGGATCTTTTTCTGAGATTCGTTCTTCTAAAGGGAATTGGTTATTATTCATTCTTCTTTCTTTTCCCGTTGTTTTGTCCACTCTTGCCCCGCGTAACCTCAGGGCACAACCGGAAACCTCTTTTGTCAGTGCATCATCTCAACTTTCCGACTCCGCTTCCAACGATTCACTCGAAAAGATCAAACTGATCGAAAAAGCTTTTCGACAAATCGTGGACCGCTATGCCGGCTCTTTTGGATTAAACGGTTTGATTCAGAACGACGTTGTATCCGCGGTTGAGGACCGGGCCTCAAGCCTGCCATCCGACACAAGCCGCCAAAGCCACTTCGGGTGGTTTCCTTTTCAGGACTTTTCCTCCATTTCCATTAATCCGAATGAGAATTACTTGCTTTTGAAAGGTCCTCTGCTTGACTTTTCCCAAACCCAAACGCTTCTACCGAACTATAGGGTTCAGGTTCGTTTGGATTCTTCCGGCAGGAATTATGAATTTGTTGATGGATATGGCGAGGCAAAACGTCCGTTGAGGCGCAAGACCGTCATTGACAAACATGCTTATATCCAATCTAATTTTGACAATCAGGTCCGAAATACTTTTTCCAAATCCGTTTTAGCCAACCTATCGGGAACGGATGAGAGAAAATCCGGCGCCGTAAGGCTTTTTACCGCTTCCGTCACGACCAACGAAACATTTACCAAGATTTTCGGTGGAGATGAGGTTGCTGTCGATGCGACGGGTAACATTAATCTGAGCATCTCTGGCGCCCAGGAAAAAACTTCCAACCAAAACTCCAATACGGGGAAGAATTCGTCATTTACTCCTAAATTCGAACAGCGTCAGAGATTTAATTTGCGAGGCACCATAGGCAAAAAGGTCGAGATCCTGTTTGACCAGGACAGCGAGCGCGAGTTCGATTTTGAAAACAACATCAAAATCACTTATACGGGTTTTGATGACGAGGTCCTTCAAAAATTAGAGGCCGGGAACATAGACTTGTCACTGCCTGGAACAGAGTTTGTCACCACAGGCGGCCAAAACAAAGGTCTTTTTGGCGTCAAGGCCTTGTTCAAACTTGCCAATCTGAATATCACGACCATCGCCAGTATACAAAACGGCGAAAAGACAAAACTATCATTGAAAGGTGGCGCTCTCAAATCCGAGCGAAACATGAAAGTATATGACTATGCAAAGGCCAAATTTTTCTTTTTGGAGTCGTACTACAGGGACAATTATGAGAACTATAGAGGCCGAATCCACGTTACCAATACAGACAATGATGTTCTTAATATTCGCGTCTTCCGTTACTCGCCCAATAATCAATCCATTCCTGGAAATATTCCAGGAATTGCTATCAACAGGCTCTCTGTTTTGACAAGTCCGAATCTTGTAAACCTTTCCCCATCGGAAATCGCGGAGGCAGACAGCGGCCAATCCGTTACAGGATACTTTCTAGAGATTCCGGCTGAAGAATATATTCTTGACCCACGGCTTGGCATCTTAAGACTAAGGTCTTCAATTGCGGATGGCGATCTCTTGGCTGTAACCTATCAAACAAACAAGAAAACGGTTGGTCTGTTCAATGAATCGTATCTTAAACTTAAAATACTGTGGAACAAACAGCCAACACCCCGGGACTCTTCGTGGACACTTGAAATGAAAAACGTCTATGATTTCGGCGTAACCGGCCTTTCTCTCGATGATGCAAAAACATTGAAGATCAGTTACAAGTCCAATGGAACCGGAACAGATCAGACCGTCATTAAAGACAAGAACGGAAACAATGTTTCAATGCTTACCATGCTTCATGTCGATGAACAAGGGGAAAAAGGTGGTCCGGATGATATCGTAGACGAAGCGGAGTACGGATACGGTCTCGATTTCGTTAATGGCTATCTTATTTTCCCTAAGTTAAGACCGTTTGATCCGGGCATCAATCAACTGGATGGTTTTTCAGAAGAAGTTTATCCAGACACCTTGCGAATCAGCAATATTTATGACATTGACCGCACGCCAACCAATAATACGGCGCTTCACAATATTAATACATTTAATATCTATATGGCGTCGAGTAAACGTAGCTCGAATATAGCTTTGGGCATCAATATTCTTGAGGGCAGCGAGGAGGTTTTGTTGAGCGGCGAGAAACTGGAAAAAGACGTCGGTTATGTTATCGACTACTTCTCCGGTAATATCGAATTATTGGACCCAAGAGCGCTTTTGCCCGATGCCGATATCGAGATCAAATACGAACAGGCTCAACTTTTTCAGATTAACAAACGATCTATTTTCGGGGCAAGAGCGGAGTACGGATTGGCCGATTATGGGCTTGGCGCCAACTCTTTTATAGGCACGACGGCGCTATTTCAGAGTCAATCAACTATCAACAAACGTGTCCAGCTTGGAGAGGAGCCTTTCAGTAATTTTGTGTGGGACGTTAACACGAATCTCGAGTTTGATGCCAAATTTCTCACGAAATTCACGAACTACATCCCTCTCGTCAACACCAGTCAGCCGTCTCGCATAAACATAAGGGGAGAGTACGCCAAGATCTTTCCAACGCCGAATACCAGCAACGGTTTGATGAAAAATGATGAGAATGGGGTGGCGTACTTGGACGACTTCGAGGCGGTCAAGCGTACCTTTCCGCTTGGAACCACCCGAAAAGCATGGACATTGTCCAGTGTACCTATGGAACGAAGTGCCGGCGAACGCGGGCAAATAATATGGTTCATCAAGCAGGAAGCGAGAGAAAAAATCTCGCTGATTAAAACAAATCCTACGGACAACGTGCTGACCCTCGGTTTGGCTCTCAAACCAAAATCGAGCGATCCGGTCAATTCGTGGGGCGGTATCATGAGAGGCTTTTCATCATCCGCCGCAAAAGAATTATCCGAATCACGGTTTATCGAGCTTTGGGTGAAAAACACTAAAGGTACGTCACGAATCAATATCGATCTGGGTTCAATCTCTGAAGACCAAAATGGAAACGGCGGTGAACCTGATCGTGAAGTAAAATCCGCTCTGCAGGTTGGGGTAACGGATGAACAGGATGTTGGCCTGGACGGGCTCAATGATCAGCAAGAGGCCGATACTCTCTTATCACTAGGTATTACTCTAGGTTCGACTAATCTCACGTCGGATCAGCAACAGATAATAGATTCGCTTCAAATCGTTTACCCGTGGGGCGTCATTAATAAAGACCCCAATGACCCCTTTGGAGATAATTGGAACCGCGAACAAGCGCAACCCCAAAATGTCAAAGTTATAGAAAACGCCATCAATAATAATGATATTTCTGGAATCAAAGCAAACGGATATGAAAACAATCTGGAAGACGGCACTACGCGAATTGGAGATACCGAAGATCTCAATAGCAACGGCGTGATCGATCTGCCGACGAATTCCTATTTCCGTTACTCGTTTTCAACAAACCTGAACAGTTCCGACACGTCTTTGATCGTCGGTAAGGGTAAAGATGATTGGTATTTATACCGTATTCCTATCCTAAGTCCCGATTCTGCGGTCAACACGCCTTCCCTGCAAAATATCCTGAACGCCAGGATATGGCTCAGCCCGGAAACAGGATCCGATGAGGTTATCGCGCTGCAAATTGCGGAATTTCAATTTGTAACCAGCGAATGGACTTTTACACAAGAAAATCCGAACGGGGTGATTCTTGATCCAAACGGAAAACAGATCGACTCATCTGAAGTCAAAAAGATCGTAGAAATATCCTCCATTAGCACTGAAGAGGGTGGTGAATATCAGAAACCGCCAGGTGTGAGGAGAGAATACGTACAGGGTTCGAATGAAAATCGAAAACGCGAAGTGAAGGAGCAATCGTTATCCTTGAAACTGAACGATCTTCCGGCCGGATCGGCGGCGCTGATTGTTAAGAATATTCCTTCGTCCGACTTAAGAAATTATGAAAGAATGAAGATGTTCGTTCACGGCGATATTATACCCAAAGGAAGCGTTTTGCTGCCCGACGAAGATGAGAATACAAACTCCAGTCCGGTAGATTTCTTCTTCCGATTCGGTAATAACCCGACCAATTACTACGAAATCCAACAGCCCCTCTATGCCGGTTGGGCAGAAAAGAATTTTGTCGAGATTGAATTTGATAAGATCACCGCTTTGAAATTCGACAAGACCATTACGGCGGATCCGCTGACAAATATCAAAACGTTTAATTTTGGGGGAGGTAAGATTATTCGCATCAAAGGCAACCCAACCATAGCCGGTGTCACACAGTTGTATCTTGGAGCTGTAAATAACGAGTCGATCGAAGCCTATACGGGTGATGTTTGGTTTGACGAACTTCGGTTGACCGACGCCAATAACAAACCTGGACAAGCGGTCAAAGCTAACTTGAGTTTCAATTTGGCGGATTTTGCGTCCTTCAATGGTTTTGTTCAATACCAAACCTCGGAATTCCGGACCATCGACCAGCGATTTGATGCCAACTCCGGAAATACGCGTTCTTGGAATATCAGCACTACCGTGGGGCTTCAGAAATTCCATCTTGAGAACTGGGGCATCAATCTTCCATTGACCTTCAATATGAGCCACAGTCAGTCGGATCCAAAGTATCTCCCGGGAAATGACATATTGGTAGAATCGGCAAAACGACAGAACGATGAAAACCTGATATCTTTATACGCTCAGTTCGAACCCAAACGAGACAGCCTTGAAATTTTAAGATTTTCTGGAATAGACACCGCTTCAATCAGAAGAATTGCGGCTGACAGTGCCCGTCTGGACAGCCAGATTACCTTAGCTGAAAACTTCGAATCGACTCTTCGAACGACCAATACCGCAAAAGGCTTCAGTTTGACCTTCTCAAAGGCAAAAAATGAAAACAACTTTTGGTTGCTCAGGTACACGATCGATAATATCTCATCCAACTTCACGTACAATACGACGGAGCAAAAAAATCCGCAGTTCATATCTAACAAAAATCAAACATGGACCAGTTCCACTGCCTATAGTCTTTCCTTAAAACGACGACCGGTGAAACTGTTAAGATGGATGCCGCTTGGGGAATTGCCAATGCTGGGAACTGTATTTAAGAACATCAAAGATACGGAGTTCAACTACGGACTGATCACCGGAGTTACCACCGACTTCTCAATTACCTCTACGAAAAGCGAAGCGGTGGAAAGGGATCCCCTGGGAAATCCTATTAGCAAACCAAAACTTGCTACGCTTTCGTCATCCAGAGGATACGGATTATCCATCAGTCCGTGGCAATCCTTGAGTTCCAGCCTGGGCGTCAAATATCAAACCGACCTCCGCGGATTGTCGGCCGGTCAGATTCTCAAAGGTATTGCAAACGGGTTAAATCCGTTTGATGGATTTAATGATTTTATTTTTAATCGTTCCATTGATACGATAAAAGGTGGGAAAACCAACGATTCGCTGTTATTCAATCGCGACTTTGCAACGACCAATACTTTCAACGTAAATTATAGCCCTCAAACCTTGACATTTTTGACCCATACGCTCAGTTACACGTTTTCAAATACCGGCCGCCGCCAAAAACCTCCTTTGTCGGTTTACAACGAATCGGCCGCCGCCAGCCGAAGAGTGCAAATAGATTTGGGATTCAGTCTTCGTTCATTTGTCTCTTCGGTGAAAGAACCGTTCAATAAACAAGGCCGTACTGATCAGGGTAAGCCCGATGATGCAAAGAAGAGCCGACGAGATAAATTCAAGAACCTTAATCAAGACGCCGAATCGTCGTCAAGCAAAACAAACTCTGATTCAACAAAAGGGAACGGCGGGAGGATCTCCATAGCCGATGTTTCAAAAAAAGTAGGTTCGGCGACAGAATTGGTTCTAAAAACCATCAACGACGTTCGTTTTACGATCGGGTTTGATAATAATTTTCAGATCAACAATACCAGCAGGAAGATAGATCCTTCTTTGCAATGGTTCGGATACACCACAACTCGAAACAACGGTTTTGTCGATAATATTTTCAGTTTTGATCTGGACACGATCAAACAATTCAACCGCCCTGATCTCATAGAGAGTCAAGGATTGTTTAACTACACGGTCGGCAAGAGTATAAACTATGGATTCAATTACGGGTTCAATTTCACGTATTTTACAGTCGATCTTCGCTACGACTATGCCGAAAATCGAACTCTTTCGCCGCCAAATTCCCTGCGTCGAACCGTATCACGATCTACCTTGTTTCCGTGGATGAAGTTCTTTCCCGTCCCAATGTTTTATGATGTGACCATCCGGGCCAATAATATTGGAAGGTGGCCGATCTTTAATCTTATGGCGGGACTAACAACAAATATGGGTTTTGGTTTTACTTACAACTCCAAAGAAACAGAAAACTGGATCAGTTTTGCTAATAATAACTTCACCGGCATCCGAAGAGACTCACTCAATGGACGAACCATACAACTTGAGAGTATTACGAACCAGCAAACATTTCCTCAAATCAACTATGACATTTTATGGAAAGGCAATGTTAATCAAAACATTGTGTTTTCTAATACCAATACTGATAACGAAAGCAAATCATCCATCCAAACATCAAACACCAAGACTCTGACAACCAATATCAGTTATACAAAGCGTGGTGGTTTCAGAATTCCAATCTGGTTTTTGAGCAAAAAGCAGATCGATAACGAAATTCGTGTTGGCACCGTGGCATCATACACTAAACGTGTGGCTTATAATGAGAGCAAAAAGGCGGATCAGTCATCGGTCAAGACCAAAACGGAAGATTCTGTAACGTGGTCAGTTGAGCCAAGGGTCGACTATTCTTTTACGAAGTGGATTACAGGCGGAAGTTTCTTCAGATATGAAAGCTCAAAGACGATGCGAACAGGAAAAATTACCAGGATCCTGGCTGGTGTTGTTGTAAATATTACAATTGGAACATAATAAGTGTGTTAATATCGTTTTTTAGTGTGTGGATTGTCTATTGAACTCTCAATTAAATATTTATTATACCTTTGTTTAATGTTACTTCTCCACAATTAACAAGTTCAAGTCATGTCTTTTGTTTTTTATAAAATTAATAAAAACAACGTCGTTGTTCCTGTTTCAACATACTAACAAAACAGTACAAGTATGACGACTATATTAAATAAATTAACAATTATATCTTACACAAGCATTAAGCTTGATTTTATGTAAGTTTTCTTGTTAATATACTCTATGAATTTCTACATCAAGGAAATCTTGGATATTCTCGGAAGACCCAAAAATCTGTTCAAGCTTCCGAATATTCTTTTGGTTCTATCGTCGTATTTTTTGTGTAAGATAACTAAACGAAATTTAGTATTCGGCAACCCATTCATGATGATGATCGAGCCAACCAATATTTGTAACCTTCGATGTCCTTTGTGTATTACGGGTAGCAGCCTGATGACGAGAGAAGACGGTATGATGCCGTTGGAAAATTTTAAACAAATCTTGGACGAATCAGGGAAGTATCTGGTACATCTCACTTTGTGGAGCCAAGGTGAACCCTTTGTCAACAGGCAATTCACTGAAATGGTAAAGCTGGCGAAAGAAAGAGGTATAAAAACAATGACCAGCACTAACGGACACTTTCTGACAGAAAACGCTGAAAACATCGTTAGATCCGGTCTGGATGTTCTGATAGTTGCTGTCGATGGCGCAAGCCAGGAGACATATGAAAAATACAGGGTCAACGGAAAGTTTGACAAAGTATATGGCGGCATTAGAGCTGTTGCTGAAGCTAAAAAGAAATCCAGGTCGTCCACTCCGGAAATTGAGATCCAGTTTATTGTGATGAAACATAACGAACACGAGACGGAGAAAATAAGGAGCCTTGCTATCGAATGCGGCGCACAAGTGGTTTCTTTAAAAACAGCTCAGGTATATACAGAGGCGCAGGCGGAGGAATTTCTTCCAACGCAGGAAAAATACCGCCGGTATGAATTAGATCCGTCAGGTAAAATTAAAACCAAACTGAAAGAAATAAACTTCTGCCGCTGGATACTTTTGTGCCCGGTTGTCAACTGGGACGGCACCGTCTCCCCGTGCTGTTTTGATAAGAATGCGGAATATCCATTGGGAAACGTTTTTAAAGATGGAATGAAGAAAATTTGGAAAAGCAAAGCGTATGCGGATTTCAGAAATCGGGTCTTTGCAAAAAGGAAAGAGATTCCGATCTGTACCAATTGTTCCGAAGGCCTTGAAGTTGAAGTGTTTCAGAAAGAATTTGTCAAATCCGATCAAAAACCTTTGAAGAAAATAGAGATCATAAATAGAAAGGATGATGTGTTTCAAAACGCAGATGCGTAGAAAACAAATCAGTAAATCGTCATGAAAAAGAAAAAAGTCAAAAAAAACACAAAAAAGGCAGCCCCACGGCCAAAAAATAAGCCAAGAACACAGAAGAAATTAAAGAAACGGAAGGTTACAGCGAAAAAAACCGTCTCGGCCAAAAGAAAACCAATTAAGAGTAAATCCAAGAAAGCGATTTCGCAAAAACCGGTTAGAAAGAAAAAGCCGATTATAAAATCACCACCTAAAAAGGAACAATCCCCCAAGAAACCATTGAGTATTCCTAAAAGAATACCACATAAATCACCTTTGGAAAATTTAACCCGTCCATTTAACATTATAGAAAGTTATATGGGAGATTATAGTTTCAACGATATTTATTCTGTGCTGTTTGTTTGCACCGGGAACATGTGTCGCAGCCCTATTGCTGAGGGCATTCTGAAGAAAAAAGTGAACGAGGAAGCTCCGGCAGAACTCCGGGACAAAATATTTGTGCAGTCCTCCGGAATATATGCTTATGACGGCAATAAGCCTTCGGAAAACGCCGTCAAAGTCTCGCTTCAAAATCTCATCGATATTTCCCTGGTGAGATCCAAAGCGATCAACCGTGTTTTTGTAGAGCAGTCCGATCTGATACTCGCCTTGTCCATTGACCATCTCAATTTCATCCTTGAAAATTTTCCGTCGGCGCGACACAAAACATTTCTTCTAAAAACTTACGGTAAAGAAAAAGGAATTTCGATTTCCGATTCAATCCCGGACCCGATGGGTTTTTCTATGGAATTTTATGTCAAAACATTCACAGAAATCAAAAACGCCATCGATCAGATTTTTCCCCAAATCATCTCATCGGCGGAACAGAAGATTTTCCAAAAGAACGTGAACAATTCATGAACACGGTCTGGTTATTCCAATTTTTGACCCTTTTCATCGTTCAAGAGGTTACAACCCAGGAAGTTCGAAAGATAGACAATAAGGCGTTCAAAGTTGGCGAGAAACTGGTATTTTCCATTGGGTGGGAATTCATCGATGCGGGTACAGCTACGCTGAGCGTTGAAGGGATCACAGAGTTGGAAAAGAAGTCCTGTTATAAAATCAGCGCAGTCACAAATTCCAACGCCTTTTTTTCGACGATGTATAAAGTTCGTGATCGCCTGGAGTCCTATGTTGATATCGATGGTATCTTCCCGCATCGGTATGTCAAAAATACCAGCGAAGGAGGTTATCAACGCAATTTTGATGTACGGTTCGATCAATATTCACTAAAGGCCACTATCGACGATCGTGATTCCGGAAAAAGCGAAATCAAAATTCCGCCTTATTTGCAAGATATCATTTCTGCTTTTTATTATGTAAGAACTCAACCAATGATCGAAGGACAAAACATTCATTTGAACGTCTTTGACAATGGGCGCTACAAGGCCGTTATGGTAAAAGTGGTTAAAAAGGAGCGAATATCTGTTGATGCCGGTGACTTTGACTGCATTCTGGTCCAAACCCCTATCGGACCTTTCAATAATAAATCGGACTTAAATATCTGGCTGACGGATGATAACCGGCGGATACCTGTGTTAATGAAAAGCAAGATCATTATCGGATCGGTTCGCGCTGAGCTGGAATCCTACGTCAATGAGTGAATAAAAGAGAGGAGATCCTATGCAACACTATACCTACGGATGGTATTGCGAAAGGCTTGGGAGGCAAATGGATTTCCAGCATTTCGGTCACTCAGGAGCGCCCGTCATCGTTTTTCCAACGACACTGGGCAATCAATACGAATTTTCTGACCGACACATGATCGAACCCATAGCCGAAAAGATCGAACAGGGGTTGATACAGGTTCTCTGTGTGGATTCCATCAATTATGACAGTTGGTACAATGAACAGATACATCCGCATGAAAAAGCACGCAGGCACGTGCTTTATGAAGATTACCTCATTCATGAATTCATCCCCTATGTCCGACAGAAGACCGGAACGGATTTCCTGATCCTTTTTGGATGCAGTTTCGGAGGATACCATGCCATTAATTTTGCGTTAAAACACCCTGAGATGGTCGATCGGGCCGTCAGCCTAAGCGGATCGTTTTCCATCCAGGGTTTTTTGGGCGGATATTATGATGACTTGTGCTATTACAATAACCCGGCCCATTATATGCAGAATCTCAACGATCCCTACTATATTGACCGATACAACCACTCAACAGAACTGACCTTAGTAACAAGCGATCTGGATCCGTGCCGGGATCGAAATGAATATTTTCATAATCTTTTGAATGAAAAAGGTATCAGGCACAATTATTACTATTGGGAGAACAATATCGGTCATGACTGGCCTTATTGGCAAAGGATGATCCCACACTATCTATAATGCCGACGCTAAGATGATGAAAATAGCCCTTGCCGCCACGGAAGTGGCGCCGTATGCCAAAACAGGAGGACTGGCGGATGTGATGGGCTCGCTTCCCAAAGCGCTCGAAAAGCTTGGCTGCGAAGTCAAGGTTTTCATGCCCAAATATTCTCAGATCGATGAGAATAAACACAAGCTGACATACCAGAATACCATTGGTGAAATGCCGATTCGGGTTGCTGGTCAGGTGCGGTCTGTGCACGTTCAGACAGGTAAGATAAACGGCGCAGAAATCTACTTCATCGATTGCCCTCATTATTATTACCGGCGATACATATACACGATGGATCGCGATGAAGATGAGAGATTCATTCTTTTCTGCAAAGCGGTCATCGAAACACTCCAACGTATCGGCTGGGCTCCGGATGTGATCCATTGCAACGACTGGCAGACTGGATTAATCCCACTGCTGATGAAGGACAACTACAAGTGGGACAGGTTATTTGATAATACAGCAACCCTGATGTCCATCCACAATATCGCGTACCAGGGTCGTTTTCCGAAGAACTCTCTTTTTAAGGCAGAGCTCAAAGAGAGTTATTATTTTCCTGAAGGCCCAATCGAGTTTCACGATACTTTCAGTTTCTTGAAAACAGGTATCGTTTTCTCAGAAATCATAAGCACAGTCAGTGAAACTTATGCTCAAGAAATTCTAAGAAGCGAATACGGGCTGGGGATGGAGTCTGTTCTCTGGCCGCGACGGAATGATCTTTTCGGAGTACTTAATGGCGCCGACTATGATCATTGGAATCCGGAAGACGATATTCACATACCGTTCCATTATTCCGCATCCGACCTTTCCAATAAGATGAAGAATAAAGAGTTTTTGATTGAACACACCCATTTACCTTTTGATACCTCAAAACCGTTGATTGGAATTGTTTCAAGACTAGTGGCACAAAAAGGATTTGATCTTGTGGCTGATGCGATCCATGAATTGATGGATCTGGATGCCCAATGGATTATTCTCGGCAGCGGCGAAGACCGGTATGAAGAAATGTTCGCCTCGCTCAGCAGAAGTATGCCTCGTAAAGTCTGGGCTTATATCGGCTTTAACAACGAACTGGCGCACCTGATAGAAGCCGGCGCAGACATGTTTCTCATGCCTTCAAGATACGAACCATGCGGGCTGAATCAAATCTATAGTCTGAAGTACGGAACCGTGCCGATCGTGAGAAAAACGGGAGGACTGGCGGATACGGTTCAGGATTGGGATGAATTCAAGTCCATGGGGCAGGAATTAGGCGACGGTTTTTCATTTAATGATGCAACCGGCTATGCACTTTACACCACGGTTCAAAGGGCCATAGAGACATTTAAGAACAAGGAAACCTGGAGGAAAATTCAACAAAACGGAATGAAAAGAGACTATTCCTGGACGGTTTCAGCCAAAAAATACGTGACTTTGTACGAATTGGCGACAAAAAAAAGGAGAGGCTTTTGAACCTCTCCTTTTTTCAAAACGCTTTTCAGGAAAAATTTATCCGTGTACCGATTTAGTCTCTAATTTGAAGGTTCCCACCATATCGTCAAAAGCCTTTTTCCAGTTATCGATGGTCTTCTGAGGGCCAACCGCTTTGTAAAACCAAGGACCATTCGGAGTTTCGACAATCGCCGCTCTCATCGCATAATTAGCCATTTCATCAACAGGTCCACCCATCATACTGGCATCCCGCGGTTTGAGGTAGATCCCTGTTACATATACCACGGTTACCCTAAGGCCATTCACCTCTCTATTTTCAGAGACGACCTTGGATTTTGTCTGGCTGCCGTCGGCTTGCTTGAATTGTCCATACCAACGGTCTAAGTTAGCATCTACACTGCCACCTGCTCCAGGAAAGAAAAAAACAGCCATCTCGGCATCACCGGCAGGCCCGGGCATGCGGTATTGACCTTTGCGCATGGGATTGTTGGGAACCTCGGAAAGCCATCCATCAGGAGCTTTGAAAGTGACTTCCGAAGAGGTCATGCTTTCCATTTTTGGCATGGCATCGGTCTTCTCTTTGGGCTGTTCTTCCGTTTTGGGTTTTGAGTTGCAGCCAATAGTTAAAACAAGTAAAACAAAAAGCAGATGTTTCATAAAACTCCGGGTTAGGTTATGGTGCATGTAATACGAGCGAATATAATAAAAAAAACAATAAATCAAACGAAATTCCTATGATTTTATCATCGTTAGCATCATTTTAAACGGACTCAGAGCTTTGAGACCATGGGGTTCGTTCGCCGGCATGATTATCATTTCTCCGATTTTCAAATTGTAGCTCGCCCCGGAAATAGTAATTTCGACTTCTCCGTCCAACACATAAACCATTGCGTCAAACGGAGCGGTATGTTCACTCAAAGCCTGTCCTTTGTCAAAGGCAAAAAAGGTGACGGTACCGGTTTTCTTGTTCAATAAAGACCGGCTGACCACAGCCCCTTCCTGGTAAGCCACCAGGTCAACAGGGGAAAAAACTCTCTTTTCCATTCGAATTCCCTTTCTAGTCGTTGACTTTGCGGTACCTAAGAACCGCAAGGGTAAGCATTATTATGGCAAATACGGTCAAGGAAACCACTTGGAAACGTATATCCATCGGACCCGCCCCTTTGAGTAAGATACCGCGCATGATCCGGATGAAATGAGCAATCGGATTGAAGAACGTCGTATCCTGTGCCCATGGAGGCATGCTTTCGATAGGCGTAAAAAGACCGCCCATGAGCATGAAGATGACCATGAAAAACCACGCAATGAACATTGCCTGTTGCTGCGTTTCCGTTATGGTGGATATAAAAAGGCCGATTCCAAGCACTAGGAAAAGGTATATTGCTGCCGTTCCAAACACCAGCCATAAACTACCAACCATCGGAATATCAAAGACAAGTTTTGCAACTACGAGGCCCAGCGCCAACTCGAAAAGGCCAATGATCCAAAACGGCAACAATTTCCCGATGATAAACTCGTGTTTTCGGATAGGCGTGACATTCAATTGTTCGATCGTACCGAACTCCTTTTCTCTGACAATATTCATTCCTGATAAGAATAGTCCGATCATGGAAACGAGCGCCACAAGGATTCCCGGAATCATATACGTTTTATAATTCAAGTCAGGATTGTACCAATAAGAATAATTAACCGTAATGGATTTGATACCGTCCTGAGATATTTCCCGGGATTGAAGTTCTTGTGCATAGGCTGTTACTATATTGGCCGCATAGGATTGAGCCAGCGCAGCGGAATTACCGTTCTCCGCATTGATGACAAATTGGACTTTAGAAAAACCGGCCGTAACAAGATCCTTTTCAAAATTCTTTGGTATCTGCAGCACCAGTGTAGCATTATTGTTCTTCAGGTCCTCCTCGCCTTGTTCGTCAGAAAACGAGCGGTCGACGAGGATGAAGTAGTCGGAAGAAACAAATTTTTCCACCAAAAGCCTGGAAGAAGAAGACTGATCGCGGTCGATGAGATGAAACCGCACGTTTCGTATGTCAAAAGTAGCCGCATTGGCGAGAATAAGCAACTGTAAGACAGGCATTCCAAAAATGATAGGCAGCATGCCCTTATTACGGAAGATCTGAAGAAATTCTTTTTGGATGATAAATTTTATGATGCGCATGAATTATTGCAGCCGTATTTTGAATTTTTTTACACTCACTACTATGAAGAACAACATCATTCCGATCAGAATGAGAGTTTCCTTCCAAAGATATTCGATCCCAATGCCTTTCAGCATGATCCCCTTGACGATGATCAGAAACCACTTGGCCGGTACGATATTGCTCAGTACTTGAAGCGGCCACGGCATGCTGGTGATCGGAAAAATGAATCCCGATAATATGATCACGGGCAGCATCAACCCGGCCAATGCGATCATCATGGCAGTTTGCTGATTTTTGCTGATGGTGGAAATCATGATTCCAAGAGACAGCGCCGTTATGACAAAAAGGAAAGATTCGATAAAGAACAATCCGTAGCTGCCATTGAAAGGAACACTAAAAACGAAACGTGCCAGCAAAAGAACGGTCATCATGTTGACAAAGGAAAGAAAAAGGTATGGAAGTACTTTTCCGACAATGATCTGAATTGGTTTCAGCGGTGATACAAGAAGGATCTCCATGGTTCCAAGCTCCTTTTCGCGAGTAATAGTGATAGACGTCATCAGGGCGGATACCAGCATCAGGATCAGGGCGATAAGGCCTGGAACAAACATAAAAACGCTTTTTAGTTCCGGGTTGTAGTACATTTTAACTTCGGGAACGATTTGAGGCTTTCCTACAGACGATTGTTTAATGGAAGAACCGTAATCCCGTATAATGGAAGTTGTGTATGTGATCAGCATGTTGGCCATATTCGGATCGCTGGCATCGGCGATAATCTGAATATTCGCTTTTCCGTCTTTCAACAACCGTCTTTCGAAACCGGGTTCAAACACGATGACCTCTTTAACTATACCTCTTCTAAAAACCGATTCGATATCGTCATCCTTTTCGACATCTTCCTGGAGCATGAAGTAACCCGATGAAATGAGCTTATTCTTTAATTCCAGAGTGACGTAATCGTTGGACATGTCAAAAATGGCGATCTTGGCATCATTGATCTCATTTCGGATCGCAAAACCGAAGAGAATAAGCTGAATGACGGGCATACCAAAGAGGATCAGCATGGTCCTTTTATCTCTGAAGATGTGGTAAAACTCTTTGATGATAAAACCGCGAAAACTCTTCATATCTCATCCACCTTCTGAGGTCTTGCGAGAGTCAAAAACACTTTGTCCATGGAATCAGCCTGAAAAGCTTGTTTTAGGCCCCGCGGAGTATCCAGACCGGCGATACGCCCGTCTACCATGATCGACACGCGGTCGCAATACTCGGACTCGTCCATATAATGCGTTGTCACGAAAACGGTCACACCTGATGCGGAAGCTTCATAAATCAGATTCCAGAATTGTCTGCGCGTGATGGGATCCACACCTCCGGTCGGCTCGTCCAGGAAAACAATCTTTGGCTCGTGCAGTACGGCTGTAGAAAAAGCCAGCTTCTGTTTCCATCCGAGCGGAAGAGAACTGATCATCATATCCCGGGCATTTTCCAATTGCAGTTTCTCCAAAAGAAAATCGGTTTTGTCTCGTATTTGTTTGTCGGTCAGTCCGTAGATCCCGCCGTAAAAACGGATATTCTCCTTCACGGTGAGGTCTTCATACAAGGAAAAGCGCTGGCTCATGTAGCCGATATTCTTTTTGATCGATTCACTTTCTTTATACACATCATATCCGGCCACAGAAGCTTTACCGGACGTTGGTGACAGCAGACCTATCAGCATACGAATGGCGGTGGTTTTACCGGCGCCGTTGGCCCCGAGAAAACCGAATATCTCGCCTTGTTTTACGTCGAAAGATATCTCGTTAACGGCAACAAAATCCCCGAAGCGTTTGGTTAAGTTCTCGGCATGGATCGCAACCCCCGATTTATCCATGGTATTCTTTCTCCATCAATGCCATAAAACTGTCCTCAATATTCGGTTCGATCTGTTTCATCTCGACTTGCTCATTCTTCTCGCCTGCCAAGTAACTCAGAACATCTTCCGGAAGAAATGACGGCCTTTTGTCGGTATAGTGCAGGTATTCCCCAAATGGATATACCGAGTGCGTATGAGGAAATTTTCGAAGCGCCTCGATCAAAATGTGAGTATTCCGGGCTTTAACGGCAAAAAGAGGCCTATCGAAAGTTTTGACAATGTTTTGCGGCGTATCAATACCAAGAATATTGCCGTTTTGTATCAAAGCTACCCGATCGCACAAACCCGCTTCGTCCATGTAAGGCGTGGAAACAATGATAGTAATGCCTTTTTGCTGTAGTCTTTTTAGCATTTCCCAAAACTCTTTTCTTGAAACGGCATCAACACCGGTAGTAGGTTCATCCAAAAATAGGATCTCCGGCTTGTGGATCAGAGCGCAGGAAAGGGCTAGCTTTTGCTTCATGCCGCCGGATAATTTTCCTGCGCGTCGGTCCTTAAAAGGCTCAATCTGGACATATATGTCCCTGATCAAATCATAATTCTGGTCGATAGTTGTTCCAAAAACCGAGGCAAAGAATTTCAGATTTTCTTCAACACTCAGGTCCTGATAAAGCGAAAATCGGCCCGGCATGTAGCCGATCTGTGTGCGAAGTTTCTTATATTCCTTAACCACATCAAGGCCGATCACTTTAGCTTCGCCTTTATCCGCCAAGAGCAACGTCGTCAGTATTCGAAAGATCGTTGTCTTACCCGCGCCATCCGGCCCGATAAAACCGAATAATTCTCCTTTTTCAACAGAGAAACTCAGGTCACGGACAGCGACAATATGACCGTATCGTTTGGCCAGGTTTCTGACTTCTACAGCCGGCATTATTTCCCCGCGGATGATAAATGATGCTTTTCCAAATAATATCCGGTAAAGCTGATGACCATCCAAACCAAGGTCCGGATGGTCATGGCCACAACCGTCCGGCTCTCATATTGGCCGCCTGTCCAGATGTGAATACCAAAAGCAACAAAAACCAAGGCGGTCGTTACGAAAATGAAAAAGGCAAGCATTGTTCCGAAGGTCCTGGAGAACCAGAGTCCGACTCCCGCAAGCATATACAAAAAACCTGCACTGAAATTGAACAACAAAACAAAAGGGACATAATGACCCGCGGCAATGCGGGCTTCCCCTTCAAAAAAGAGAACAGCCCCGCCTTCTTTAATTGTGGCGATACCGAAAAACAAAGCAAAGGCGCCCATGATTCTGAAGAATATTATTTGGTTCATGTTATCCCTATTCAAAAAAATTATTATAGGAGAGCAGAGCCTTTTCCATGGAGAGGAACGCCTGCTGAGAAGTCTTCAAGTCATCTTCTTTGAGAGAATTAAGGTCTTTGATGACCAATACCAAAAAATTATGCAACTGATGATGCGCCTCTCCGCTCATCTTACATTTCTTGAATATTTCGTCGAGTTCCGCCTGAAGCTTTGAATTCAACCGCTTATAGTCTTCGATCCCAGGATTGGGGCTTTCCGTCCTGAAGGATGCAACAATGTTTTGAAGTTTAGCAACCCCTTCGTTGGTCGGCTGGTCCGCTTTCCACTTCTTGCCTTGATCGAGCTGTACGGCTTCAATTTGCGGGGAATCGGTATTTTCGGTGTGTTTGTGTTTGCAGCTCAACGGCAATAAAAACCCAAAGCACAATGCGATTAACGTTAATGTTCTCATTCTAGTGTTCTTTCATTTTAGTATTATCTGAAGTTGATCTCACCGGGCATGCCGATCTTGAGCGATCCGTCATTGATCACCCTGACCTTGACCGCATACACCATGTTGACCCGCTCCTGTTTGGTTTGAATGATCTTGGGGGTGAACTCGGCTTTGGAGGAGATCCAGCTGATCTCACCTTCGAGTTTTTGGTTCTCGGTTTTATTTTGGTCGATCAAAACCTCTACCTTTTGGCCGATCTTGATAGCAGGCAGCTGTTCCCCGCTCACGTAAACGCGGAGGAACATGGTTGAGAGATCGGCGAGTTTATACAAAGGCTTGCCATAACCGATGACCTCATAAGGCTCTGCGAATTTGGTCAGAACCGTTCCTTTTACCGGGTTCGTGACCACGCTTTTCAGGATCTGATCGTTGACCTGAAGGATCTGGGATTCCAGGGATCGGATCTCGGCGAGCACAGTGGCATTTTGCGTTTCGATAGAGGCCATTTGCTTTTCCAGCACATTCATTTGCCCGTTCACATCATCGAGTTGTTTTTGAGTTGCGGCATTTTCTTTGAACAGGTTTTCCAGGCGCTGTTTCTCGATCAAAGCCACATTCTTCTGTTCTTTGATCACGTCGATCTGTGCGAGAATATTGGCCGATTTCGATCGAACGCTTTGTTGGGAAGCGAGCAACTGTTCCCGTTTTAGCGCCAATTGGGTTGTATCAATACACCCAACCACGCTTTTCGCTTCCAGAACGGCACCTTCTTCGACATCAAAACGTATCAGTTTACCGGCCGCTTCCGTGGAAACAACAATCTCGGTCGATTCAAAATTACCGTATGCATCTGAGCGGTTCGCATTTCCTGAACAACTCAAAACGAACAAAGCAATCAGAAGTAGAATCTTTTTCACTTTTTATTCTCCTATGGTAATAAAATAGTCCTTTTGAGCTTTGATAAGCTGGATCTTATGGACTTCAAGCGTGAGTAAAGCCTGGTGTTCTGCATTAAGTTCGCTCACGTATTCCGAAGAAGTGACAACCCCGTTGTCGAGCTGGCTGGATAACTGTTGCGTCACTTTTTTCCTGAGGCTTATGATCTCTGTATCCAAAGAGATCAGATCGCGCAATTTATCGATCTCGGATAGATTTCTTTGAGCCGCGATACGGGTATTTCGAGTAAAAGCCTCTTCCTGTGCCCCGATGATCGACCGTTGCTGCCGGAGGATTTCCTTATCGCGGCCGTCGGTATTCCAGTTCCAGAATGTCCATGATGCGCGAAGCCCGGCGATGTAATATTTCTGGAATGTGTTGTCAAACGCATTGAGTCCAGGGCGGGCGTAAGAAAGCTGCAAAAACGCCGAGATCTTGGGAAGATTTTTCCGGCCGGTAAGTTCTATGGAACGATCAATTTTCTTTTTTGAAAGATCAAACGCCGCATATTCCGGCCGTTTAGTCGCCAACTCGCTTTTTCGGTCTGGCGATAATTCCGGAATAGTCAGCACGACGCTCTCCGCCAGTGGACGCTCTAACAATTGTGATATGGTCTCCAAAGAAGCTCTAATGTTGGCTTTGGTTTCGGCCTTCAATTGTGATATTTTCAGCAATTCAGCCTCAAGGATATCCGCGTTGCTTGGAAGACTCGTCCCGTTCTTAACCTTTGAACGGATCGAAGTAAGCTTGGTCTGAATATCATTTTCCGTGATCTGAAGGGATTTCTGCTTTTCCTGCAGTATCAGAACGCCAAAATAGGCTTCGTTCACCAGAGATTTGATCTTGTTGAGTTCCACTTCAACGGACTTTTTGTCGTAAAGGGCCTGAGCTCTTTCGATATCTTTTTGTTTTGATATCACCCCGAAATCGTAAACCAACTGATTGGTCACCAGAGAAGTTTGATATCCGTCTTTATGCTGCTGCGGAATGGTTACCGTGGGCAGAGCGACAGGAAATACGGTTACTTGCGACTGGTACGTTGTCTGAGCGGTGAGCGTCGGCTCCGGCAGATATTTCGAATTGAGGTTCTTAAGCCTGTATTCCAGGATTTGGTCGTAGGCTTGAATTTGTTTACAAAGGGGAAACTTCTCCATAGCTATGCGATAACAGTCTTCCAGGCGCAACGAATCGCCGGGCGACGAGAAAAGTATCCACAATATGAAAAGGGGCTTCATTTTTTGTACAATCCGTTTAAAATGAATAATGTCATTTGTTCTTTGCGTTGTTCCACGAAAGCATCGAAAGCATCCTGGTCGAGACCAAAAAGCGTGTGCAGCATGGGTTTTGCCACAAAAGGGAAAATACACGAAGCCACAATAGTAACCATTAGCTGAAGAGGTGAGATCGGTATGTATTTTCCCGCCGCTACACCGTCCTGAATTTGAGCGAAAAACTTTTGCGGGCGAATGAGTACGTTGCTGGCCACAAACTGCTTCATTCTATCCGGATTCTGGGTGAGTTCATGCAATACAAAACCAGGCACATGCGGATTGGCGATGATAAAGTCAATGTAGTTATGGATAAGTTTTTTGATCTTCTCATCCAACTCCATATCGGATTCGATTATTGTGGTGATCACCGGAAAAAGTTTCATAGCGGCATCATGAAAAACGGACTCGAAGAGGTGGTCTTTGCTGCGGAAGTAGTAATGAAGCATGGCCTTGTTGATCTTTGCTTCGTCGGCTATATCCTGCATTCGCGCACCGTCATATCCGCGCCTTTGGAAAATCTTTCTTGCTGCTTCCTTAATGTTGTTTTCAGTTTCAGACTCTAAAACTTTGTTTATCATTAGTTTGTTTGTTTAATTATTTGGTTGAACTTGAAAATTTAACCAGTTGGTTAGTTACAATATACAAACCGGTTTGGCGTTTGTCAAGAAAAATTCTTTATATGCTTGCGATTTCCAATAGAAAAAGTTAATTTTGCTTTCCACGGGTTTTCGCAGAATATGAATTAACAAAATCTTAAAGGAGAACATGGCGGATAACAAAATCATTTTTTCAATGGTTGGCGTTGGCAAGATCCACAAGCCAAACAAGCAGGTGCTCAAAGACATCTATTTGTCTTTTTTCTATGGAGCAAAGATCGGGGTTCTCGGCCTTAACGGAGCTGGAAAAAGCACGTTGCTAAAGATCATATCCGGAGTCGAAAGAGATTATATAGGAGAGATTACCGCACAAAAAGGGATCACGTTTGGTTATCTGCCTCAGGAACCCGAGCTGGATCCTGACAAAACAGTCAAACAAATCGTTGAAGAAGGTGTTCAGGAAACGGTCAACTTGCTCAAGGAGTTTGAAGCGGTTTCTATGCAAATGGCCGAACCGGACGCCGATTTTGACAAGCTTCTTGAAAAACAGGGAAAACTCCAGGAAGAGATCGAACACAGGAATGCGTGGGACCTGGACAGTCGTCTGGAAATGGCGATGGATGCGCTCCGGTGCCCGGATAGTCAGGCCTCGGTTAAGATCCTATCCGGGGGTGAGAAGCGACGCGTGGCTTTGTGTCGGCTTTTGCTTCAGGAGCCTGACGTACTTCTGCTGGACGAACCCACCAACCACCTTGATGCCGAATCGGTTTTCTGGCTAGAACAGCATTTAGCTCAATACAAAGGAACTGTTATTGCCGTTACACACGACAGATATTTCTTAGACAACGTAGCCGGATGGATATTGGAACTCGATCGCGGTGAGGGAATACCTTTTGAGGGCAATTACAGTTCATGGTTGGAGCAGAAGAAAAACAGACTGCAACTCGAAGAGAAACAAGAATCTAAACGGCAAAAGGCCCTGGCCGAAGAGCTCGAATGGGTTAGAATGAATCCTAAAGGCCGTCATGCCAAGAGCAAAGCAAGGATTGCGGCGTATGAAAAAATGGTGAGCGAACAGAATGAAAAGAGGAATGAAGATATTGAGATCTACATCCCTCCAGGACCCCGTCTCGGAAATATGGTAATTGAGGCCAATAAGGTTTCCAAGGCGTATGCTTCCAACCTTTTATATGAAGATATGAACTTTTCACTGCCTCCGGGAGGTATTATTGGTGTGATCGGACCTAACGGTGCAGGAAAGACTACTCTTTTCAGAATGATAACCGGCTCCGAAAAGCCCGATTCGGGAAGTATCAAGATCGGCGAAACCGTCAAGTTGGGATATATCGACCAAAACAGACCATTAGATAATAATAAAACGATCTGGGAAGAAATATCTGGCGGGGACGATGTTATTATGCTCGGAAACCGCGAAGTTAACTCAAGAGCCTATGTGGCACGGTTCAATTTCAGTGGCAGCGATCAGCAGAAAAAAGTGAGCATGCTTTCAGGCGGAGAACGAAACCGTGTCCATTTAGCCAAAATGCTGAAGGAAGGCGCCAATGTTCTGCTCTTGGATGAGCCTACCAATGATCTTGATGTGAATACACTCCGAGCCCTTGAAGAGGCTTTGCAGGAATTTGCCGGTTGTGCCGTAGTGATATCTCACGACCGCTGGTTCTTGGACCGTGTGGCCACACACATTCTAGCTTTTGAGGGGGATTCCAAGGTATGTTGGTTCGACGGAAACTTCACGCAATATCATGAAAATTATAAAGAAAGAATGGGTATTGAGGCTGACAGACCGCACAGGATCAAGTATAAGAAATTAACCAGAGATTAATTTTATGGAAGTTACAAATGGTTTTCCATTCAAATCGCTCAATCCATCCAATGAGCAAGTAATTGAAAATTATGAAGAAAACTCATATTCTGAGGCTTTAACGGCCATAGAAACCGCCCGTCAGTCTTTCAAAGTATGGAGTCAGACAAGCTTTGTGGAAAGATCGGCAATTCTCAGAAAATCCGCACAAATTCTTCGCTCAAAAAAGGAAGAATTAGGACAACTCATGTCTTTGGAGATGGGCAAACCACTCATTCAGGCTTATGCGGAGGCCGAAAAATGCGCCTGGGTTTGTGAATACTATGCACAAAACGGCGAAAAACTACTCTCTGATGAACCCGTTCAAACGGATGCCACCAAGAGTTACGTAACATTCAGGCCTTCGGGAGCAGTCTTGGCCATCATGCCATGGAACTTCCCGTTCTGGCAGGTCATACGATTTGCGGCCCCAACACTCATGGCTGGGAATGTTTGTCTATTGAAACATGCTCCCAATGTCACCGGTTGTGCCTTAGCCATTGAGAAGCTTCTAAAAGAAGCAGGATTGCCATCCGGCGTATTTCTGATCCTAAAATTGCAGCCGGATACCATTGCCAAGTTGATCGAACACCCTTTTATCAGCGGGGTTACTTTGACCGGAAGTACTCGTGCCGGCAGTTCCGTAGCCGCTGTGGCAGGAAAAAATCTGAAAAAAACAGTGATGGAGCTTGGTGGGAGCGATCCCTATATCATTCTCGAAGATGCCGATCTCGACAAGACCGTTGATTCCTGCGTGACCGGGCGAATGATCAATAGTGGTCAGAGCTGTATTGCCGCAAAGAGATACATTGTCATCGAGTCCGTCCGGTGGCAATTTGAAGAGAAGCTTTTGGAACGATTCAGCAAAATAACATTTGGAGATCCGCTTACTGGAAATTTTGATATCGGGCCGATCGCAAGAAAAGATCTTCGGGACCAACTGCATGCACAGGTTGAAGGCAGTGTTTCAAAAGGCGCCAAACTTCTGTGTGGAGGAAAAATTCCCGAGGGGAAAGGATTCTTTTATCCGCCAACGATATTGACTGGTGTCAAAAAAGGAATGCCTGCCTATTCTGAAGAAATTTTTGGTCCGGTTGCGTCCATCATATCGGTCAAGGACGAAAGGGAGGCCGTTCGAACGGCCAATGATACGATCTATGGACTTGGCGCGGCTATATTTACGAGTGATATAGAGATGGGAGAATACATAGCCAAACATCTTCTTCAAGCCGGTTCGTGTTTTGTCAATGCGTATGTGAAATCCGATCCGCGCCTGCCTTTTGGGGGAACGAAGATGTCCGGATACGGCAGAGAGTTGTCGGTATTCGGAATCCGTGAATTTGTTAATGTCAAGACGGTGTATGTGAGGTGAAAAACCCACGGGTTTACACAAATTTGCATATATTCATTTCTGTTCTTATGTTCCTCTATGCCCTCCCGCAAAGCGCACAGAGTTCAGGTTGGCAAACGCACGTTTGAACTTTCCAACCTCGACAAAGTTCTGTATCCCGATGACCATATCGTCAAAGCGGAGCTGGTAGAGTATTATCTGAAACTCGCTCCGACCATTCTCTCCCATCTCAAAGGCCGCCCATTGTCCCTTGTTCGCTACCCGGATGGGATAAACGGGGAAATGTTCTTTCAGAAAAACAAGCCGGATTGGGCGCCGGACTGGCTGGAGTCGGTGAAACTAGGAAGCGGTGAAGAAAAGAAAGAATATGTGATCGCGACCGAAGAAGCGTCGCTGGTTTGGCTGGCTAATCTGGCCTGCATCGAACTTCACCAGATGCACGCACGGGGTCCGCATTATGACAAACCGGATTATATGGTTCTCGATCTCGATCCGCCGGACGGTTACCCGTTTCCGAATGTCGTGGAACTGGCATTTGACCTCAAACCACACATCGAATCATTTGGGTATTTTCCGTTCGTAAAGACAACAGGCCGGAAGGGCCTGCATCTGGTCATGCCCATTGAAGCTAATCACACTTTTGAAGACGTTTTCGAAGCGGCGAAGGCGCTGGTTCAACCCTTTGTGGAAAAAAACTCGTCCCGAACAACGCTTCACATTCAAAAAGAATACCGCAAAGGGCGCGTTCTGATCGACATTTTCCGCATCCGGCCAGGCCAGACGACCGTTGCCGCCTACAGCGTTCGCGGACTTCCCGGAGCGCCGGTCTCGACGCCGCTGACCTGGGAGGAATTGGAGCAAACGCAAAACCCGGTTGAATGGAATGTGCACTCCGTTCCAAAAAAAGTCTTATCCGGCGGCGATCCCTGGGAAACCATGGCCGCGTATGCGGTGGAATTGCACTCACATCGTAAAGAAAAAGCGGTGGTCAAAAAGGAGCTGAAAGCTTCCGGGAAACGGAAAACGCCGGAACAATTGGAAACCTATTCTAAAAAAAGAAGTTTTGACAAAACACCGGAACCAAAGCCCGAACTGATTTCAGGTGAAGGATCCGCTTTTGTCATTCATAGGCATCACGCCTCGCGACTGCATTATGATCTGCGGCTCGAAAAAGACGGTGTACTCAAGTCATGGGCCGTTCCCAAAGGGATGCCGCCGAGGCCGGGGGTCAAACGTCTAGCGGTTGCGACTGAAGACCACCCGCTTGAATACCTGAATTTCGAAGGTGCCATCCCCAAGGGCGAGTATGGCGGTGGGCAGATGTGGGTGTACGCGACCGGTAAGTACCAAATCACGAAAGAAAAGAAAAACGGGTTCTATTTCCGCCTGCACAGCCGTGAGATCAATGCCGAGTATCGTACTCATCTCATGAAAGATAATCAGTGGCTGCTGGAACGCGTAGATACTCCGCAAATAGATTGGCTTCAGGATCCTATCGAACCCATGCTTGCTGAACTCGGAAGTGACGTTCCAGGATCCGGAGACTATGGTTTTGAGGTCAAATGGGACGGCATACGCGCGTTGATATCGGTGGATGAAGGCGCCGTGAAAATTCACAGCCGAAATCGAATGGATATTACGTCGCAGTTTCCAGAACTAACCATCCCGGAGTCTTTTCGTGTCAGCGGGGCGCTCTTTGACGGGGAGATCGTCTGTCTCGATGAAGCGGGAAAACCGATATTCAAGCATGTGATCCATCGCATGCAGCAAAAAGGAGAAAACTCTATTGCCCGGGCAAAGGCCAAATTTCCGGCCGTCTGTTATGTGTTTGATCTCCTATATCTCGATGGACGGCCGGTCATACACGAACCTCTGGAGCGTCGGCGTTCCTGGCTGAACGACGTGATCAAAAAAGACTCCTCGTACCGTGTAAGTGAAATGGTCGATGAAGGAAAAGAACTTTTTGAAGCGGCTAAACAACTCGGGCTCGAAGGTATCATGGCCAAAAGAAAAAACAGTTCGTATCTTCCCGGCAAAAGGTCTGACCATTGGCTTAAGATCAAAACACGGCAAACAATGGACGTGTTGATCATTGGTTATACGCAAGGCAAAGGGGACCGCAAGACCACTTTCGGCGCCTTGCATATTGCAGAGAAGACTGAAACCGGACTACGCTATTTGGGTAAGGTAGGAACCGGTTTTGATGATAAATTGCTTAAATCCATTCATGACCAACTTCTCGATGTTCCGACCATCAAAAAACCTATCCAGGAAAAACCGCTCGACGAAAAAGTCACAACATGGATCGAACCTAAACTGGTTTGCGAAGTTCAGTATGCTTCATTCACAAAAGATGGCATGTTGCGCGAACCGGTTTTTTTGAGACTGCGCGAAGATATGTGACAAATTCTCCGGTTGAAAGTTTGTGAAAAGTGTTACTTTAGTCATTATTTTTACTGGACTTTTCTTAGCCTCTGCCTTACATTTGGGTACACAAAAAATCATAGAGGTGTTTTTATGAGAGCGATATGGAAGGGTCATATCCGCTTTTCTCTGGTCACAATCCCGATCCGCATTTATAACGCGGTGGATTCCGATCAGAAGATCAGTTTTAACCAACTCCATAAAGAAGATCACGGGCCCGTCGGATACGACAAACGCTGCAAGAAATGCAACAAAACGCTGTCCACCGACGAGATCGTAAAAGGTTATCAATACGAACCGGAACAATATGTCATAGTGCAGCCCGAGGATCTTGAGAAGATCAAACTGAAGAGCACGCGTATCATAGAGATCACTGGTTTCATTGATGCGAGCGAAGTTCATGAAACCCTCTACGAATCGCCTTACTTTGCCGGTCCGGACGGCATGGTAGCGGCCAAGACGTACGCCCTTTTGGCGGAAACACTGAAACAAAGCGGCAAAGTTGGTATAGGAAAAGTTGTCCTGCGCGACCGCGAGGACGTGATCATGATCGCTCCGCATGGAAAAGGCCTGCTATTGCACAAGCTTCGCAACCCCAACGAAGTCAGAAAGATCGATAATGTTCCGCAGATCGAAGAGATCAAGATCAATAAAGACGAGCTCAAGCTTGCGCTGAACCTCGTGGAATCGATGAGTACGGAAATGAAGGAGCTGGACCTAACCGATCATTACCACGAAGCCTTGCGCGAGATGATCGAGGCGAAGATCGCCGGGAAAGAAGTTGTGACCGTTGCGGAGGAAGAAAAGCCGGTTGTTGATATCATGACCGCACTAAAACAGAGTATTGAACAGGCCAAAGCGCAGAAAAAGCCTATGGAAAAAGCCAAGGGCGAAAAGCAGGAAGCGGCAGAGGTCAAACCGAAAGCAAAAAGAAAATCAGCATAGAATACCTTTTACCGCAAAGAACGCAAAGAAAAACAGCTAAGCTCCACAAAGAGAATTCAAATTTTGTGAACTTTGTGTAAATGCTTAGTGATCTTTGTGGTTTGAGCTTCAGCAAGACAATTCCATAATGGCCAATATTATCAAATTTCCCGTAGCCCCTACCAAATTCGGATTCAAGCGGGTAAAAAAGAGCAAACGCGACCCTGAGGCCCATGGGCAGATGAATTTATTTTCATCCCCAAAGGCCAAAATTCTGACGCTTACCCCCCAGATGTCGCTTTTCGAGGAGGCGTTGATGCGGGACGAGCGGGGAGAACCGGAAGCGGAAGGGTTTTATCTCAGAGCCATCGAAGCCGGTGATAATGCGGCCGATGCGTATTGCAATCTCGGAATTATCGAATCACAAAAAGGCGATACGGCCAAAGCCTTTGACTGCTTCACCAAATCACTGGAACTCGAACCGCGCCATTTCGAATCGCAATATAATCTTGGAAATCTCTATTTCGATCTGAACGATCTGAGATTGGCCAAGACGCATTACGAAATGGCTCTTACAATCGACCCTAATTTTGCCAATGCGTACTTCAACCTCGGTCTCGTTCAAACCATGCTTGAGGATTACCCCAACGCTATCGCACTACTTCGGCGCTACCGAAGCTTGTCCACGGAAGATGAGGGTATCAAAGCGGACGATCTTCTATCCACGCTCACTCGGTCGCTTAATGTAAAAGGGTGAGACTTCTTGTTCTTGTGATCCTGCCTAAGCCTTCTTCGCAACTAACTTGCCGGCAATATACGCCATTGGAATATATGCGCCAAGCAGATCTACCAGTGTAAACCAGATAGGCGAAGGAAGCATGAAAACGTTCGCGGTCCCTCCGGCCAGAAACAGGAAACCGATCACCAAAGCAAAGACCATTTTGCGGATTGGTGCTATCGAGGCCGACAGATAAGCTCCACAGAATGTGCCAAGCGCATGTGCCAAAAAGGGGAACAGAAAGTGTTTGGGTTGGAACAAATGCATCGACGCTTTCAGACCTTCCGTAGTTGTAACATCGGCCCCCTCCGGCGGTGGAATGATAAAGCCGCTGATCATTATTAGAGTCATATTTACAACGCTTCCAAAAATGGCGCCAGCGATGACGGCGATAATGTTCTTGAGTATGGGGTTCATAGATGTTTTTGGTTAAGTTAGATTTGGAATGTTTATTACGGACTTTCGTGATTTACAATCTTCACCTGAGAAAAGAAAACTAGATCAGCACGCCTTCCTTCACGGTAATTTCAGAGCCTTCAGCCAGAAAGACGGACAACGGCTTTTCCTTTCCAAGAAAATCAAACGCCGGCCCATAAACGCCACCAAAATCGACGTCTATAGTGTAACTTTTCAAATCATAGATCATCCATCGTGGATGTTCCACACGGTACTCTGAAGTCTTTTTGTCAGAACGTTTTGTGTAGCCCCAATAGTGTTCCGTGATAAATTCCGCTTCGCTGCCGACTTCCAGCTGACGTAGTCTGGTATTGGCGGTAATGATGAAGGAATTCCACTCCTTCTTTTTCCATCTATATCCTACTTTGAGAAAGCCGTCCGCTATTTCCCACGTATGACTCATCGGAATGGTCTCATAATTCTCCCCATAAACGGTATTGGCAACCCATGTCAAAGCACGTTTTGGCACTATCTCTTTGACAAAGACTACGCCGCGTTTCCATTCCATATTGTCATGAAAACGGACATAAAATCGCAGATTGACTTCTTCAAAATCGGTATGGAACGGAATTCTGAGTCCCTTTACTCTGGTATTCTGAAACATGAACCCAACCAAACTGATATAACACGTGCCATTCCAAAGATCAATCTCGGTCTTATTGGGCAAGTATGGTTCCAATATCTCTGGGCTTACAGCATAATTGGCCATGGCGAGTTTTCGCCATTCCGCCTGGAGGAATGTTTTAGGCATTGATCCTTCTGATTTAATGCAAACTTACGATCTTATATCGATTTTCTGTCGTGTCAGCCCGCAATGAATTCTTTAACCAGACAGCTACTCCAAAAACGCCCAGAGCCGCCACACCTCCGCTTAGAAGTTTGACATCGTCTTGCGAGGGAGTGGAAGGAAAAGGAAGCGATATCAGACCCCAGCTCATTCCGACGGTTCCTAATATGAAGGCGGGTAGTGCCACGATATCTAAAGCGTCAGCGGCAGAAAGGTCCCGTCCGTATGGAATAAGATACCGGATCGACTCTGTTTTTAAGGAAGCTTCCAGGGAATCACTTCCACAATTCTTGAAGTTGATCTTCTTTTCGGATGTGTCAATCGACGTCACAAGCCAAGAAGAGCCACTGGCAATCGTTCCTGTACAGTCCGTCTCTATTCTGAAAAGTTGGATTTGAAAAGGATCGGATCTGATACTGTCAAGTTCAACCAGGAAACATGTTTTGCCGGGTGGAAAGATGATTCTTTTTCTGCCGCTATCCGTCGATACCTGAATGAAATTTTTGGGCGCGGAACACGAGGCCACAGTAACCATCAACAAAACTATCTTTATTATATACGAATGCATTAATTAATTGATGCTGTCACACAGGAAATGGCATAAGACTTGTTATATAATGTGAGGAACTTAAGCAATGAGAATAGCTTTGTTGCAAATTAATAACTTAAGTTCTGCATCGAACACGAATTATACAGTTTTCTGATAAGAAGACTTCAGTTTTTTGAAATTTTCTCCTGTTTTGAGGGTTTAGGGTCAAAAATAGTTAAAGATAGGGTCTTTGACTACTTTGAGAGCGCCGCAGTTTGGGTTTCTGCGGCGCTTTTTTATTATTGGGGAATTACCCCCAAGAAAGAATTAGCTCTTGAGTCTTATAAATATCAGGATGCTGATCAACCCAAATATGGCATTTCCGATCCAAGCCGCCTCTATCGGTCCCAGGGTCTGATTGTATCCCATAAATCGGCCAAGCTGAATCATCGAATAATAACCAAAGCAGATAACCAGGGTCAGGAAGATATTCAACCCTGCTCCGCTCTTTTTGCGCGATGCGGCCAGAGGTGCTCCGAAGACCACCATAAAGAAACAAGTGAGCGGATAGGAGAATTTCAGATGATAATCTACCTCCCAACGCTCTGTGCGTGCTCCCGACAAACGAAGTTTGGTAATAAACTCGTTCAATTCCATAAAATTCATCTCATCCGGATTTTGTTCCCTTTTCAGAATATCATCCGGATGAAAGAACAGATCATCTTTCTCCATCTGAGCGAACTTCTGAATTCTCTCATTTCCACGTTCAAACACTCTTCGTGTGCCCTTTTTCAGAATCCAAGTGGATTTGGCCGAATCCCATAACGCCTCCGATGCGTCGATTCTCTCAACAAGTTTGAATCCATAGAATTTCTGTATCGATATATTAGTGCATAAAATCAACTTTTTGTCGAACCTTTCAATAAAGACCTTGGTTCCACCCGGATCGTACATGCTGATATTGTTGCCGGCTATTCTGCGACTGGCCAAAGCACGGTCTACATAGGTTTTCCATATTTCAGACTTTGTAGCATTGGCCTTTGGCACTACATTTTCACTTAACCAGAAATTGGACAGACTCACCAAGACAGCGATTATAATCAAAGGAAAAATAACACGATAAAGGCTCACACCGGAGGCTTTGATAGCAGTAAGTTCATTGAACCGGGCTAGGCTTCCCAAAGAAAAAAGACTTGCCAACAAAATATCCACAGGCAAGGTGAGGGTTACAATATTGGGAATAAAGTTAAGATAATATTGAAAAATGATATCGCCCGGGACTTTTCGATCAATGAACTTGTCCGCGTTTTCGACATAGTTGACCGCAACGAAAATGGTGATCATCGCGATCAGAGCGAAAAACAGGACACCCAAGAACTTTTTTATGAGATAACGGTCTAAAATCGACAGAAGTTGCATAAATTCCATAAGTTGATAGAAACGGAATGGTTTATTCCATTAGCATGAAGTCGACCTCGTTCTTTTCCCTATTGACACTTACAACTTTGACCCGAAGCGGATCGCCAAGCTGAAAAACTCTTTTTTTGCGGTCGCCGATGAGGCGATAATTCTTTTCGTCATACGTATAGTAGTCGTCCTTCAGGTCGCGGATATGAATGAGGCCTTCAATCAGAAATTCTTCAATTTCAACAAAGATTCCGAATCCCATCACACCTGAAATTATGCCCTTGTATTCGTTACCAATATGCTGAAGCATGAACTCCACCTGCTTAATCTTGACGGATTCCCTCTCAGCTTCGGTGGCGATCTTCTCACGGTCAGAACAGTGTTTGGCGATACCGGGCAATTTGTCATTCCACCAGTCCGCCCGTTTTTGGGACATGCCGCTGTCGTATTCTTTTAACATTCTATGAACAATTAGGTCGGGATAACGTCGAATAGGTGAAGTAAAATGTGAATAAAAATCAAACGCCAGCCCGAAATGACCGATATTCTTATCCGAGTATTCCGCTTTGGCCATTGAGCGGATGGCCACTTTTTCGATGAGGCGATCCTCCTTCTTGCCCTTCACTTTTTCGATCACTTTTTGGATTTGTTTGGGCGTCACCTGGCCTTTTGAAAAATGCAGTTGATGCCCGAAAACCTTGAGCAAATTGACAAAAATATCGAGTTTTTCCTGGACCGGCTTATCATGAACGCGGTAAAGAAAAGGAAATATAACCTTACCGTTCGTTCGGTGGTTACCGCCGATGTGTTTGGCAACGGTCTTATTGGCCAGAAGCATGAATTCTTCCACCAATCGGTGGCTGTCCAGGCGGTCTTTTCTGAAACATTCTAAAGGCCGGCCGTCTTCGTCAAGCCGAAATTTCGATTCCGGAGTGTCAAAGTCAATACTGCCCTCTTCCATCCGTCTTTTTGTAAGGATCTTAGAGACCTTGTGCATGAGCAATACCTTCTCTATGATCAGTGGATCCAGCTCATCGGGCCTTTTTCCGGATATGATATTCTGTACTTCCTCGTAAGTGAACCTGTGGTGACTGTGAATGACGGTTTCAACCACGTCATAGTCCTCGATCACACCGGACGCGTTGATTTCCATGAACGCGCTGAACGTCACCTTGTCTTCTCCCGGGCGGAGACTACAGAGTTCATTGGACAATTTTTCAGGCAGCATGGGAATAACACGATCCACAAGGTAGGTGCTGGTGCCCCGCTTGAAGGCCTCTCTATCGAGCTCGGTACTTTCTTTGACATAGTAACTCACATCGGCAATATGGACTCCCAATAAAAAGTTACCGTTGTCAAGCGGTTCGATTGAAACGGCATCATCAAAGTCCTTGGCGTCGAAAGGATCTATCGTAAAGCATAATCCTCTCCGGAAATCCAACCTTCGTTTGATCTCCTTGTCGGGAATCGCGTCCGGTATTTTTGCACATTCCTTTTCAACAACCATCGGAAAATCGAAATGCAGATCGTGCTGTTTAGCCACTGAAAGGACATCCACTCCCTTTTCGCTCGGAAAGCCGAGGACTTCAGCAACAGCGCCTTGCGGATTGAGATATTCATCATCCCATACCTCAAGATCGACCACAACCTTCTGGCCGTTCTTGGCAGAACCCATTTTTTCCTTTGGAATGTAAATGTCGCGCCGGATCTTCAGATCGTCGGGAACGACAAACGCAAAATCATCGCTCTTCTCAAAAGTTCCCACAAACCGCGTTCGTGCCCGTTCCAGTACTTTTACTACTTCCGCTTCCTTTCGTTTTCCCAACTGTTTGCGCTTAAACGGTACGATAAGCACCTTGTCCTTATTCATTGCGGTCTTAAGACGCGATGGAGCAACAAAAAAATCCTCTTCATAACCCTCCACGGTCACAAATCCTTCGCCGTTCTTATTCACTGACAAAGTCCCGGCCAGCTGGTTTTCCTTTATGAAGAATTTCTTTCCTTTTTTTCCTATCAAACCTTCCGTGACCATTGAGTGGAGGACGGCGGACAATTCATCAGCCGTGTCTTCGTCCAGTCTGAGTTGCTTGGACAGTTCTTTTGGTTTGTAGGACTGATTGGGATGTTCGCGCAGGAACGAAATGATCTTATTTGGATTCAATTTATTTTTCAAACTTTTTCTTTCTTATTAAAATGTCAGTGAATTTCAGTTATTTCATAATGATTATTATCCTCGGCCAGATAACTAACCAGGAAGGTTATACCCAGAATGCCCGCTCCGCGCAAAACAAGATCGACATCTTCTTTCCATGGAGTGGATGGTATCGGCAAAGCGATTGTGCCAAAGAATATTCCCAGTGAGCCTACCACAAAACCTGTGAACACGGCTGTCGAAACGATTTGATCCGAGAATTTTACAGAATTTGTAACATGCACTTTCAGGTATCGAATCTGGTCTTTGCGCAATACCATTCTGTGGTTTTCCTTTACCGCCGATACGAATTCGATGCTTTGATCCTCCGGGTTGGTTGCGACAATCTTCCATGCTTCACCTAAATTCAAAAATTGTCCCGAATCGATCCTTTGACTGTCTACTTCAAGAGTATACGAAGAAATGAAGTTCGGTTGAACTGTCCGGATTTTCCCATTATCGCTTCTGAGTTCGATAAATTGCTTCGGCGGAGAGCAAGATAATGTAAACAGCAAACAAAAGCTTAAAATCAGCTGTGAATCCATGGTACGCGGAATGTTAAAGAAGCTTTTTTTGAAATCTAATCTTAGCTTCCTTTTAATTTCTTAATCCCGTCTTTTGCAACACGCTTTAAGCGTGGCTCATAGTCTTTTTCAGCGATGACAGACATCTTTTCAATCGATTTAACACTTTTGAGAGTGACCAATGCCAGCATGGCTTGCTCCTTGACACCGTTGTCAAAATCATCCAGCAAACCGATGAGATAATCTTCTACGATCTGATTCCTTTCAAAATACTTCATGGACTTAACGGCGCTCTGACGCACATACGAATCTTTGCCGGGAGAGGAGTATTCGGTCAGGATTTTCAGAGAATTAACATTCACAAAATTTCCCAGTCCTTCCATGATCTTTTGCTGGATGATGTTTTGGTGCGAGGACCGGTTCAGATTCTTATTCATCACCTCATACGATTTGCTGTGTTTGATCCTGCCGAGAGAACATAGAGCTTCGGCCACGACATAAGAAGCTTCTTCTTTATCCACAACGCTCTTAAGAAATTTGAAAGCCGCTTCGTCTTTTTCAAATTGTCCGGCGGCTTCAACGATCCCAAGCCGAACCTTGGCACTCTTTTCCGAAGCGTATGCTTTGATCAAAGCATCACGAGCTATGGCGGTTTTAGTTTCTCCAAGCACTTTGGCTATCTCGCAACGTACACCCCAAAACGGCTCTGTCGATAAGGCCTCGATCAACGTCTTTATGATATCCGTACTGATCAGCATCTGCTGCTTTTTTGCTTTATCATTGATGAAGACACGGTTGGCGACGTATTCATCGTTCTTAACCTGGAGTAAACGAAGATTTTGCGCCGCCATGATACGTTCGGAAATATCTTCATCGTTCTTGAGCTGATACGTCCATTCCTGAGCCGATTTGGAGAAGTGAACGGTTTTTATGATCCAATTTCCCTTATCAAAGCAAACCATAAGCGGTTTGGATTCGCACGGAAGGTGGAACACATCTTCCTGTTGGGAGACCCAGACACGGTGTAAGCGTTTTCCCCTAATATCCGTAATTTCGATATCCACAGGCATTCTGAACAGAGGCGTTATGTCGTTCAGACGTTGGTTTTGCTTTACAACCATTTTTAATTCTTTTTTTGAATCATCGTAGTGGTAATGCACACCGAATTCGGGATACCCGGCTTTGTACAGCCATTGATCAAAGAACCAATCAAGATTCTGGCCGGAAGATTCTTCTAAAGCGTTCTTGAAGTCATTGGTTTCTACGTTTTTGTAAGCGAACTTATTTACGTAATGGTTCATCCCTCTCCAAAAAGCCTCATCTCCCAGGACGTACCGCAACATACGCAAAGTAAGCCCGCCTTTGGGATAGGCATGCGAATCAAAAAGATCGAACGGATAATCGTACTGACTAAATACGATGGGGCGCCGGTATTTGGAGGTGTCCTCCTCCATGTAACTTCTGTAATCTTCATAGTAATGATAATCCGCTTCTTCCTTGCCGAAAGCCGATTCGTAGTACACGCCTTCCATAAAGGTGGCGAAACCCTCGTTAAGCCAGATATGAGACCAGTCTTTACAAGTGGTGAGATCACCCCACCACTGATGAGCGAGTTCATGCGCTATCAGGTCGTCGCTGGAAAAAGTGAGTCCGGCTTTTGGATCGAATGTAATACCATCGTACATGGTAGTCGCTGAAGTGTTTTCCATCCCGCCCCAGACAAAATCAGCGACCTCGACCTGTGCGTACTTTTCCCATGGGTAATCGTAGCCGATTTTTTCAGAGAAGACTCTGAGCATATCGGGCGTACGTTTATAAGTCTCTTTGGCGTTCGATATATTTTTTTGATAGGTGTAATACTGCACAGGTTTTCCTTTGAACTCACCGCCAGAAAGGACCGCGTAATCGCCGATCGCCATCATGATCAAATAGGAAACGTGCGGCTTTTCCTGAACCCAATGGAATGTTCGTGTGTTGTCGGCGGTATTATCCGTAGTTTCTGCGAGCTTTCCATTCGACAACGCCACATAGGGCTTTTTGACGGTTATGTAGATTTCCGAAGTTGATTTGTCGTTGGGATAATCGTAGCACGGAAACCAGTAACTGTTCTCCTCATCTTCGCCTTGGGTCCACGCCTGTAGAGGTTTGTCGGGATAATTCTTATCGGGTTGAATGAAGAATAATCCCCTGTGCGGATCTTTGACCTGATAATCAATGAGCAGAGTGATCAACTGATCGTACGGATACGCTTTGTCCAGTTGAATAATCAGTTTTGGCGAATGATTAGTATACTTGAGTAACACGGGAGTAGCTTCGCCGATCACAGAAACGGAGCGAACGTCCAGCTCCTTGGCGTCAAGTTCCACGACCGAAAAATTTCCGTTCAGCGGTTTTAGCCTTATTTCAGTCGTTCCGTTCAGAGTTCTTTGATCAAGATCCACGTCCACTGCCAATTTAATGTGTTGAACATCATACGTCCGGCTTCGCCATTCCTGTTTTTTCCAGTCCGGTAACGGTTTTTGTTCGATCTGCGCCCGGATCGGAAGGCCGAACAGAAACAGCAAAAGAATCCATTGTAGAGATCTTTTCATGGCCAGCTCCTCTGAATTGTTCTATGCCGGAATTTAAGACAAAGCAAAATAAAAAGAAAATTAAATAGTGCGGGGGGCAGGTTAGTGTTTTTTGAATATGCCTCCAAACATAACCCGCTCTTCACCGGTGAGATACCATTTCCAGCCGGTCAACAGATAAAGAGCAATGTACAGGACAAATTCAACGGATCGGTATATAAACGGGTAAGGTAAGCCCTGCAAAAGATGATCCATAGCTCTGAATAAAACAAAAAACAAGAATCCGAAAATTACAATCACAAACAGACTCCAATGAAGCGGACGAAGTCTAAGCAATACGTACAGCTCGAAAATCTGAACGGCGGATGTTAACAATGAAGCACACAAGCTTCCGATTCCGGCACCAAGAATTCCATAAACCGGGATAAGCCAGAAATCGAGGATCAGATTGGTTGCAACAAAAAGAAGGTTATTAAACAAATTCACATAGGGAAAACCGGACATCACAAGGATCGGTTCGACGCTCGAGAAAGTCACATTAATCATGATGCCAAAACACACCAATATCAACGCCAAGAAGCCCGAAGTAAAATCGTTACCATAAATAGACAGGAGCATATCACCGAAAACGGAGATCAGAATGAAAAATCCAAAAGCCAGAAAAAGACCTACGCGGATCAATGTTGAATAAATATTTTCCAGCCCTCTGGTATCATTTTTCAGCCTCATTTCCACCACCAAAGGCATCAGAATCGGATCGATGGCCTGCGGCAGATTGCGCATCACGTTTCCTATATTAAGGACAACCTGGAATATAGCGACCTGGGCCGCGGGTACGAGAATACTGAGGGGGATAATGTCAAGCCGCAAGGTAACGATCGAAAGAAAATCGGCGCACATGACCGGAAAGCCGAAGGTGAGTATACGTTTCCAAATCTTCCTGGACGGCCATCGTCTGAAAATCCCAAGGGCCGGGAAGTGCTTGTGAAAAATGAAAAGTGATAAACAAGAACCAACGAGAAACGACACGACTTTAGCCCAAAAAGGCGCCGCATAGGAGTGAAGGACGAAAAAGAAGAAAGAGATCATTAAAAAATCGGAAAGCGGTTCCAATCCCTGGCGTATGATCACCCAGAAGCGCATGATCTTGAGGCCGCGGGTAGCCGATAAGAAGATCGTAGTAGAGCAATAAAACGGGGCGGACCAAACAACGATCTTAAGATAATCTTCGATCGGAGGTTTATCCAAAGCCCGTGCGATGTCACCGGCAAAAAGGTGAATACCGGCAACCAGTAATAAGCTGAGTGTAAAACTAAGAAGGAGATAAGCAAGTACAGACCGGTAAAAATCGTCGTTCTTTTCGGCTTTACTGCGCACGACCGCATCAATGATCAGCCGGTGTGCACCAAAATAGCAAACAATGAACGAAAGATGCAGGATCAGCCAGGTCGTGCTGTAGTAACCGAAAATATTCTGCCCCATGACCCGCGCAGCTACGATATCGAAACCGAAATGAGAGAATTTGCCGATATTTCCAATGAGGTTGACAAAAGCTCCCCGGGCCACGATCAGCGTGTCTTTGGAAACAGGATTGTTGTGAACGGGATTCAGACTAGCGGCCTTTACGATAGTTCAATAGATTCATTGGTGTCTTTTCTTTTCTGCCGCTTCAACAGCCTCCATAACCATCTGGACCGAAATAGAATCCATACAATTGGGCACGAAATCACAGTCCATTTTGTAGCAAACCAGACAATCCAAAGCCGGCTGTACTTTGATAATGCGGCCATAATCCTCGATCTCATTGGCCGAAGTTGGGCCAAATAGACATATGACCTGCTTCTTCAAAGCGGCGGCTGTGTGCAGGGCCATGGTATCGCCTGTGACCACTATGTCGGATAGGGATATCAACGCGAAAAATTCCCGAAGCGAATTATTGGTTCCCGTATCAATCACATTTTGCCCCATTACAGAAAGCTGCTTATTTCTCTCGATCTCTTCATGACCGCCGTATAAAAGAATCCCGCAACGGTATTTTTGACTCAATGCACGAATAAGATCTTTATAACCCTGCAAAGTCCATTTCTTGTATTTCCATCGGCCGCCGGCACCGGTATTGAGTCCTACGATGAAATCAAACTTGTTTAACGCGCGCGTGTCGTAGAACTGCTTTGCAAAAAGTCTTTCCGCATCGGTCAATTCGATGACGATCTCCGACTTTTCATACGGCAAACCCGCGATTTCATGGATAACCTGCTGGTACGGTTTGCGGTTTTGTTTTTTCAGGTTGTCAAACGCTCCGAGTTCAAACCATTCAGCAGCCTCTTTGTTAATGGGAAGAACGCACCCTTTTGAATCTATAGAAAAACCTTTCTTTACCTTTGCTTTGCTCAAACCGGCATAGTAAGCGCTTGCGGAGGACGCATCCGGATGGACCATCAGATCGAATTCCTCAAGCGACAATTTTGCCAGAGTTGCCGGATCTTCCATGGACCAGAAGCGATCAACGTAAGAATTATGGCGAAAGATATCGGCGGCATTAGATCTGGACAGCCAGGTGATCTGTGCTTCCGGAAACCGTTTGCGCAAGGACGGTAAAATCGCGGTTGTCCTCAATACATCGCCCAGGGCGTCAAATTTGATCACAAGGATCTTCTCTTTAACGGGAGCGTAGTCTTTACAAACATCGCATGTCACACCCGTTCGTTTGTGAAAAGAACAGGGGCGATCGCCCGGAAAATGGCGGCAGTCCGCTTTTAGTATCATGATCGGCTTTCCTGCATTATAGTATCAAAAAGGCCTGAAATGTCTGAGAATAAATTTGACCGAGTCTTACGTCGGATCTGTCCGGCAAAGTCGGTCGTACCTTTCATAGAGTAAAACCTGGAAATCGCTTGTCTCAACGCTTCCTCAGATTCCGGCGCTGCAATCAAACCGGTAATTCCCTCTTCAACCGATTCCGCCAGTCCGCCCACATCGGTAACAATCACCGGACGTTCAAACCCGTAAGCTACATTGAGAATGCCGCTTTGAGTTCCCGTGCGATACGGTAGAACGACCACGTCGGAAGCCGAATAATATTTCCCGACAGCTTCATTGGGAACAAATTGATTTACGACCTTTACGGCGTTTTTAATGCCGAGAGAATCAATCAAAGATAAATACGTCTGCGGATCGTCATAGAATTCCCCGACGATCAGTAATTTTGCGTCTGGAAAATCCTTTAGGACGTCCGGAAAAGCTTTGAGAAGAATATCGAGACCTTTGTATTTCCGGATGTATCCAAAAAACAGGATCACTTTATCTTGCGGCGTAAACCCAAGTTCTTTCCTTTCCGATACCGGATCGAATTTCTCTAATTCTTCGTAACAATCGTAGATCGGGAGTTCGGAACGGTATACTCTTCTGTCTTTTCGGATGAAATTCAGATCGCTGACAACATTTTCGGACAAAGCCAGAAAAGCCGAAGCGTGCCGAAGGCCGATTCTGGTCAATATTCTGTCGATCCAACGGCCCTCGTGTGAGATCACATTCTCCGTGATAAAAAGTAGTTTATTACGGAACGGCTTTTTCAGGAACCACGAAATACCGAAATGGGCCGGACCAAAAAACGGATTCCACCAGTCAAAGACGATGAGATCGGGATCAAAGGATCTGATACGCCGGGCGGTTCTGATCCACGAGAAAGGGTTGACCGAATTGACCACCCGTTCATTCGGAACAGGGTTGATGGGTTTTTGGCTCAGGTCGAACTGGGTCGTTCCGGGAAAAAGAAAATTTGGATACAGCAAGGAATAATTGAGAACCTGGATATCGAAGCGGTCTTTAAGCGAATGATACAGGTGTGTCACAAAAAGCGCATTGCCGCCTCTGTAAGGATGACAAGGTCCGATCAGTGAGATCTTTTTCTTTACGTTCATTCAAAACGATCTTTCAGGGCTTGCCTTTTTTGTGAGATTGACGTTTTGAATTTTTGCCGCGTCGTGAGCCGGTTTTCCCAACGGACGGTTTCTCGGAAGAATAGTTTTTCAGGATCGAATCGATGATATTTGTTGTGGAAAAACCTACGACCAAATCGACCAACTCGACCCGACCTCCATATGATTCTACGATTTCGTGTCCCACAACCCTGTTCACCGTATAGTCTGAACCTTTAACCAGTATGTCCGGCTTAATGTTCTTGATAAGCTGCAACGGTGTATCTTCATCAAAGAGGACAACATGATCCACAGATTCCAGTGCGGACAATATATGCGAACGCTCCTCTTGACTGACGATGGGACGCTTCTCTCCTTTGATCCTGCGAATCGAGGCGTCGGTATTGACGCCCACGATCAGGAGATCACCGAGAGCCCGTGCTTTGCGGAACAAAGTAATATGACCGACGTGGAGTATATCAAAACAACCGTTGGTGAAGACGATCTCTTTGTTGCGGCGAATCGAAGGCAGGATCTTCATGAGTTCACTGAGAGTTATGATCTTCTTAGAACCGCCTGCATTTTCATCCCATTGATGCAAGACCTCTGATTTGGTCACAGTGACCGTTCCTACCCGGCTAACGGCAATGCCGGCAGCCACATTAGCGAGGGTGGCCGCTTCAGAAAAAGAAAATCCGCACGCGATCAGATAGCCTAAATACGCAATGACGGTGTCGCCCGCACCCGTTACATCAAACACTTCTCTGGCTGTGGCAGAAATGATTTCCTCAGAGGATCTTTCTCTTAACAGCATGCCTTCACGGCCGCGCGTAATTAAGACACCTTCAAACTTGTGTTCTTTTAATAATCTCGCGGCGGCTTTCTTCAATTCACCTTCGGTTTTGAGTTTATCACCCATAGCCGCTTCGGCTTCTTTGAGATTGGGCTTGATCAGGGAAGCGCCGGCATAGATCGAAAAGTCTTTTCGTTTAGGATCGACGATCGATTTGATACCGTGTTGTTTGGCCGTTTGAATCGTTGTCCTGATAACGCGGTCGGTCAGGACACCCTTCTGATAATCAGAAATAATCACGGCGGAAAAATGCGGCATGTTCTTTCTGATATAAATCAACAACCGATCTTCGATAGGTTTAGAAACAGGCAGAGCGGTCTCATGATCGATTCGTACTACCTGTTGGCTTCCGGCGATCACCCGGGTTTTGGTAGTGGTCGGTCTGGATAGGTCGGCGATCAGACCGTCGGTTCTAATACCAAGATTTTTGAATTCGCGCCGGAGGATCTTTCCATTCTCATCGTTACCGATCACACCCAGCAACGTCACATCGGCATCGATGGCCGCAAGATTGTGCGCTACATTGGCCGCGCCGCCCAAAGCCGTGTTTTCGCGCTGGATGTTAACGACTTGTACCGGGGCTTCCGGGGATATGCGCTCGACATTTCCCCAAATAAATTTATCGAGAATGATATCACCAACCACTAAAACACGGGGTCTTGCATGGCCGGTCAGTATCGATCGTAAGTTATCTCTAAGCATGATACTTTCTCAGAACATCAAAAAAGTGATCCATATCCACATTGCCGCCGCTGAGAATAATGCCGATCCTTTTGTTTTTGATCTTCAGTTCGTTTTTCATAACCGCCGCAAACGCTACGGCTCCGGTCGGTTCAACGACGACCTTGAGACGCGAGTAGATCCACTCCATGGCGTCAATAACCTGCGCATCGCTTACGGTAACGATATCATCCACTTTCTGTTTGATCACTTCAAAAGTCTTTGTTCCTAAGGATAAGGTGCGCATCCCGTCGGCAATAGTGTCCGGAGGAGAAATGGTCACGATCTCGCCTTTGCGGAAGGATTGGTAAGCGTCGTTGGCGGCCTCGGTCTCGACTCCAATGATCTTCACGCGGGACATCAGATATTTTAACGCCACAGCATTCCCGGATATAAGGCCGCCGCCTCCCACGGGAATGAATACGTAATCAAGACGCTTGATATCGTCGAATATCTCAAGGCCAACCGTTCCTTGTCCGGCCATGATCAATTCATCATTAAAAGGAGGAACAACGGTTCGCCCTTCTTCATCGGCAATCTTTTTTGCGATCGCTTCCCGATCGCCTTTTTTGTATTCATAAACAATGATCTCGGCCCCGTATCGTCGCGTAGCCTCTACTTTTGATTTTGGCGAATTATCCGGCATGACGATCTTGGCTGTGGTATTCAGGAGTTTGGCCGCGAGAGCCACTCCTTGGGCGTGATTTCCGGAAGAAAACGCCACGACACCCCGTTTCAGCTGATCCGCCGAGAGAGAGCTAATCTTATTATAGGCACCGCGAATTTTAAAAGCGCCGATCCTTTGAAGGTTCTCGCATTTGAAATGAAGTTCATTGCCGGTAACCTGATTCAATGCTTCAGACGTAAACAGAGGCGTGTGATGAACGATGGGAGCCACCCGTCGATTGGCGTCCAGAATGTCGTCAAAAGTGATCATAACGACCTTTCGTTTCTGTTATTGAAGAAGTCAGCCTGCTTCATGTCTTTTCGGTTTTTTCAATAATTTATAAACCATGATTAATGGAATTAAGGTAAGAAAACCCCAACTATTAGCCACAAAACCATAGATTAGTATTCCAACCAAAAATCCAATAAAAAACGCATCTATTAAAGGAGACGATTTGACTTTTTTTGATTCGTCCATCAATTCCTGGTCAGTTAATTCAGATTTTTGATTCATTAGAGTGTCATTTAAAACCCGACTTTGTTTTTGGCTTTCATATTAGTAAGCCAAGTTACAAATATGAAAGATCTTTCTGCAAATACTCGCTTACGTAATCCCGAACGGATTCTTCCAATGAGCGGAATTCCACTGAACATCCCGCTGCGCGCAATTTTTCCATCTTCGATTCCGTATGGTATTGATACGCGTTTCGAATGGACTCCGGCATATCGATGTAATCGATTCTAGGTTTCTGGCCCATGGCTCCGAATATGGCCTTTACGAGATCGTTCCACGATCGCGCTTTGCCGGTGCCGAGATTATAAATCCCGCAGGCTTTGGGATTGCGGAGGAACCACCATATCACATCCAGGCAATCTTTGATGTAGACAAAATCGCGAACCTGCTCTCCGTCTGCGTAGTCCTCGCGGTGCGATTTAAAAAGCCGGACCTTGCCGGTTTCCTTGATCTGAAAAAACGCTTTATTGATCAGACTCCGCATGTCGCCTTTGTGGTATTCGTTGGGGCCGAAAACATTGAAAAATTTAAGTCCGGTCACTTTGCCGGTCAGTTTATTATTCAGAACCCACAAGTCAAAAAGCTGTTTCGAAAATCCGTATTTGTTGAGAGGGCGTAACTTGTAACTTGATTCGTCGTCATCGGAGAATCCCAAAGCCCCGTCGCCATAGGTTGCTGCGCTGCTGGCATAAATAAAACGGATATTACGCGCTATAGCCCATTCGGCGAGGGTTCGCGAATAGTGGTAATTGTTTCTCATCAAATAATCCGCGTCCTGCTCCGTCGTAGAGGAACAAGCCCCGAAATGGATGACGGCCTCGGTATCGTCGAAATTAGCCTGGTTCTCGATCAGTTTGATGAACTCATCCTTATGGATATAATCTGAGAATTTCTTTCCGTTCAGGTTTTTCCACTTGTCGGAAGTTCCGAGATTATCTACCACCAGAATTTGTTCGATTCCGCAGTCGTTGAGTTTCTTTACGGTAGCACTGCCTATGAATCCGGCGCCGCCGGTGACGATGATCATAAAATCAGAAGTTATAGATTTTGAATTTCAGAATAGCACACCGCTTCAGAATCAGTTACCATGCTTGATGGCATCACAAATGAAATCTCCGCATTCTCTGGTGCCAAGATCCCCGCCCAACTCTTTGGTCAGTTTATTTTTCTGAATCGCGATACGAACGGCGCGGTCGATCATATCGGCGTTCTCGGTATATCCTAAATGCCTCAGCATCATTTCTGCCGTCAGGATAGCCGCAACTGGATTGGCAAGGTTTTTTCCAGCGATATCCGGAGCGCTTCCATGGACCGGTTCGAACATCGAGACACCGTGCGGGTTGATATTTCCGGAAGCGGCGAGGCCCATGCCGCCCTGTAATTGAGCACCAATATCCGTGATGATATCGCCGAAGAGGTTATTGGTCACGATCACTTCGAATTCCTCGGGGTTTCGGACCATCATCATCGCCAGCGCATCGATGTAAAAATGTCTTGCCTGGATCTGCGGATATTCCTTGCCAACTTCAAAGAAACAGCGGTACCAAAGATTGTGTCCGTGCTGCATGGCATTGCTTTTATCGGCCATCGCGACTTTTTTCAGGTAATGCTTTGCGGCGAATTCGAAAGCGTAGCGAATGATACGCTCCACGCCTTTTCGTGTATTGATCTCCTCCTGTATCGCTATCTCATCCGGTGTGCCTTTCTTAAAAATACCGCCGACGCCTACATAGACCCCCTCGGTGTTTTCGCGAAAAACAGTAAAATCAACATCTCTCACCGACTTATTCTTAAGCGGACAGAATTTCTCATCGAGCAGTTTGACCGGACGAAAATTGACATACAGATCAAGTTTGAATCGTGTGCCCAGCAATATATCTTTGGCGTGTTCGTTGCCCGGCACCCGCGGATCGCCAAAAGCTCCCATAAGGATCGCCGAATAGTTCTGACGGAAGTCCTCATATTGTTCTTCCGGCATCGTTACACCTGTTTTGAGATACTTTTCGGCGCCGTAGTCCATGTCAACGAGTTCGATATCCATGGATTTCTTGGATAGAGAAGAAAGGATGGCTTTTTTGGCCTCGTTAGTTACTTCGGCTCCGATCCCGTCGCCGGGGATAACAGCGATCTTTTTCATTCAAGAATGAACCGTATGTGGGAGTGAAACTGAAAATTTTTACACAGCGAAGGTATCAAATTATTGAAGGAAATTCAAGGAGAAATAAGAATAGACCGCATAGAATTCTTGACTTATATTCGGATTAGATTTATTATGTCATAGTCATCCCATCCGATTCTTTATATGATTCACAAGTTCATATTGACGCCGGGGTCAGCGCTTTTTGACCGTCTATTCAAAACCTGGGACAGCATCCATACCCACCGGTTTATCGGTATGGTCATGGTAATAGCTTTTTTGACGACCCTCGTTATGACGGAACTGCACCGTCAGGAGCTTTTGCCCGGGTGGTTGAGGATGTTTTTCGGGAAGAGTCACTTTGAAGCTGTGACCAATGCCTTCACGCTGCTTCTGATCATCGAAGTATTATCGCTGGTATTTATCCTGCCGCGCTCCGTAGCCAACGCGCTTGGAAAACAACTGGAGCTTCTCTCCCTCATCCTTCTGCGAAAGGCCTTCAACGAGTTCGGGACCTTCGGTGAGCCAATCACCTGGGAACGCGCATCGGTCTCAATCTATGTCATCGTGGCCGATCTTGTGGGTGCACTGGCAGTGTTCGTTCTGATCGGGTTCTATTATAAGATCCAAAAGCATAAACGGATCACGCATGATGATACGGAACAAACGAGTTTTATTGCTGCAAAAAAGATACTGGCTCTGATACTTCTGGTGGCTTTTGGAATATTGGGCCTAGCGAACATCGGCCAAATGCTCAACGGCGCCGAATCGATATTCTTCCCAAGTTTCTACACTCTTCTTATATTCAGCGATATCCTGATCGTGTTGATCGCACTTCGATACACGACACGTTTTCCAGTTTTGTTCAGAAATTCCGGATTTGTTGCTGCGACCGTACTCATACGTCTATCCCTGACGGCGCCGAATTATGCCAATGCGCTTCTCGGAATCGGCGCTACAGCCTTTGCCGTGGTCATGTCGCTTGCGTACAACTACTTCTATATGAGTTCTGATCATCCGGTGGAGGAATAATCAGATATCCCAATCCGGAAATTCCGGCATATTTGTTTGTCACTAATGCTTCTTATTTCCCCATTTTTTCTCACCGGCGGGAATTTTGATCGGCAGTTTATTCTGAGACGGGGGAAGAGGGCAAGTCGCAAATTCCGTAAAAACGCAGGGCGGGTTGTAAGCTTTGTTGAAATCGACGATCACTTTGTTGTCGGCCGACGGCATTTTTGAATAAAGAAAACGCCCGCCACCGTAAGTTTCGGCCCCATTGGTCTTGTCGCCGAATATGATGAAGAGTTCATCCGAACCGTCCTCCAGCACAGGCTCCAGTCGATAAGTTTCACCCTCCATTTCAAATACCAATGCGCCGGGACAAATGGAAGAGTCGATAGTACCCATGATCGTAGGCACGGCGATAATCTTTGGCGGATCGTACGGTTCGAACGTAGCTTCCACGCGCCAAGATGGATCGACGGGATACCGTTCAATTCCGGTAAAATCTTTGATCAGCGAATTCTCCGTGTCACGGAGGCGTATGGCGAACTCGTGCCCGCGTTTGATCACGAAGAACTGGAACGAACCCATGTTCAAAGTAGTTCGGTTGGAATCCGTATCGTCTTCTAATTCCATTTTGGAAACCGGCTTTTTATCATGCGTGATCTCCACACCTTTGGCCACTTCGATCGTGACTTTGCCATTCTTCAAAATGAATTTTCCGCAAAACCCCGCCGCTTTTTGGGGGAACACCAGCTGGTTTGAAGAATCGCTTCCAAATCTGTTTTCCCCTTCCTTCAGCCAATGCAGCCCGACCAGACTTAGCCACCCCGTTGGCGATTTGAGCCGTTCAACGCGTTTGGCATGCCAGTCGTTAATTTCTTTAACATGAGCCGGATCCGCAGGGGCCTTTTCTTTTACGGGTTTGCACGAGAAAATCAGCGAGATTAAAAGAATGATTTGGAAAAGATTTTTCATGAGGCATCCTAAAAATAAATTATGAGTTGTGGGCTCTCAATTTTGTCTGAATCGTCTTGGCCAGAGTAAGCGCTTTTTTTACGTCTTTGTTCAACACATTAAAATGTCCCATTTTCCGGCCCGTGCGGGGAGCGGATTTACCGTACAGGTGAAGTTTTACGTTGGGATGTTCAAAAAGTTGTTCCCATGCCGGCTGGGTCTTTCCCCAGATATCGCCGAGCAGGTTGACCATCACGACGGGAGTTAATAACCGGGTGTCACCGGGTTCCAGCCCGCAGAGTGTACGAACCTGCTGTTCGAATTGATTGGTCGCGCACGCATCGAGCGTATAATGGCCGCTGTTGTGCGGGCGCGGGGCGATCTCATTGACCAGGATCCGTCCGTCGCGCATGACGAACATTTCTACGGCGAGCACACCGTGGTAATCCAGTTTTTCCGCGATCGTTCGTGCGATCTTCTGCGCCTTTTCACTGATGGTATCGGATACTCTTGCCGGAACGATGGTCGTATCCAGGATGCTATTGGTGTGAATATTTTCGGCGGTCGGATAAGTGGCCATATGTCCGTGAACGCCGCGGGCAAGCACGACAGACACTTCGCATTTGAATCGAAGCATCTCCTCAAGCACGCACGGCGCGGAACCCATTTTTCGAAAGGCTTCGACGCCTTCCTCTACCGTTTCAACTTTCCACTGGCCCTTGCCGTCATAGCCTAGCCGACTGCGTTTCAGAATAGCCGGTTTGCCGATGAATTCCATTGCTCCGGCGAGTTCTTCTTCATGATGAATTGGCACGAACTTATTGGTCGGGACCTTGTACGTCTGGAGGAATATTTTTTCATTGATACGATCCTGCGTGATAGACACGGCTTTGGCGGAAGGGCGTACGAAACATGTCTTGGAGAGGATCTCCAGGGTTTCAGCGGGAACGTTCTCAAACTCCGTCGTGATCGCAACGCAACCGGAGCTCATTTCCCTAAGTGCCACATTATCCATAAAATCCGCATTGATGTGGCGGTCGGCGATACGGCCGGCGGGACTGTGCGGGTCCGGATCGAGTACGATGACGCGGTAACCCATGGTGCGCGCGGCCACGGTGAACATGCGTCCCAGTTGTCCCCCCCCGAGCATTCCAAGCGTAGCTCCAGGCAAAATCATTTTTTCTCCGTCAGTTTCATAGCGAGCACTTTTTTCGTCTGCTGGGCGCGGAATTTCTCAAGTTTCTTCGCGATCTTCGGATCCTTTTCAGCGATCAAAGCGGCGGCAAAGAGTCCCGCATTGGCCGCACCCGATTCCCCAACCGCAAACGTGGCGACCGGAACCCCTTTTGGCATCTGTACGATTGATAGCAGCGAATCAAGGCCTTTAAGTTGACGCGTCGGTACCGGAACACCCAATACCGGTACAGTCGTTTTAGCGGCGAGCATGCCCGGTAAGTGAGCCGAACCTCCCGCGCCTGCGATGATACAAACCAGGCCGCGTTTCTTCGCTGTCTCGGCGTATTGATACAGCAGATCCGGCGTTCGGTGCGCGGAAACCACTTTGGCCTCGTGCGGGATACCGAAATATGTCAACTGTTCCACCGCCTTCTGCATGACATCCCAATCGCTGTTGCTTCCCATGACGACGCCGACCAGTGGTTTTTTCATAAAGCCTCTTTGGATTAAGCAGATTCTTCTTTCCTTACGGCGATAATGATACGGTTTTTAGGCGTTTCTCTCAAGTGGAATGTTGTTGGTTCATCAGGTACGGCTTCATTTTGACCCATTTGGGTCATGGCTAAATTGCAGAATTTTTGAAACCAATAGAACGATAAAGCGTATGAATTCTCACGATTTACAAACCAATCTTTAAAATCACATCTTTTAATTATTTCAAAGGAGAGACCATGCGAAAGATTTTCTTCATTTTAATCGCGAGCCTGTTTCTGAGTCCGCCGGTCAGTCATGCCGGTGACGGGAATCCGGGCGATCTGCGTTTCGGCTCGTTCAACACGTTGATGGATTTCAATACGCTGAACGTCGATTACATTAAAAACTCGTCCGAACAGATCATTGCGTCATCCAAGGAATCCCTCAAAGCCATTTACGCCGTTCCTAAAGAATCGCGTACGTATGAAAACACGTTACTGGCGCTCGACGATATGTACAATATTTTTTCCAATGTCGGCAGTCATATTTACCTCATGGCCAATGTGCATCCCGACGCCGCGATCCGCGACCAGGCCCGCGCATCGCTTGAAACGATCGAAAAATTCGAAAACGAAGTGGGGCTCGACGAGGAGCTTTACCGCTCGGTCAAGGAATACGCTCAAAGCGCCGAAGCCAAGAAACTGAGCGGATACAAAAAGCGTTATCTTGACGAGACCGTGCGCGGGTTCGAACGCAATGGGTTTGCCTTGTCCAAAGAGAAACGCGCGGAACTCAAGGTCATTCAGGATAAACTGTCCGAACTCGGTATCGCTTTCAGCAACAATATCGCGTCTTCCAACGATTTTTTGATGGTGGAAGAGAAAGATATGGAAGGTTGTCCGGAAGATTTCAAAAAAGCGCGTCGGCAGGAGGACGGGAAATACAAGATCGATATGTCGTATCCTTCGTATTCCGGTTTTATGAAATCCTCGACGTCGGAAGCCGCCCGCAAGGCGCTTTATATCAAATATAACAACCGGGCCATTGACAAGAATCTGGACGTACTCAATGAAATGTTAATCTATCGTCAGAAAATGGCCACATTACTCGGGTATAAGACTTTTGCCCAATATCAGGTTGAAGAACGCATGGCGAAGAAACCCTCTAATGTCTGGGATTTTGAAAAAAAGACATTGGCGAAAGTCAAAGCCAAAGCAGAAAAGGACTATCAGGAGTTGCTCGCAACCAAAAGAAATTACCTGAAAGATAATTCAGTCAAAGTGGTCCATCCGTGGGAAAGTTCCTTCTACAATAATATTCTGCTGAAAGAAAAATACCAGCTCGATCAGGATCTTGTGAAAGAGTATTTTGAGGTAGATCACGTGATCGACGGACTCTTTCAGATCGCTCAGCATCTGTTTGACGTGAAATTTGTACAGATCAAAGACGCCACCGTATGGCAGCAGGACGTCCGCGCATTTGAGGTCAAACAAAACGATAAAGTTATCGGCCGCTTTTTCCTCGATCTGCACCCGCGATCCAATAAATACAATCACGCGGCTTGTTTTAATATGATCCGCGGCAAAGCTACGGCCAATGGGTACCAGATCCCGACGGCTACCCTGGTCTGCAATTTTCCGCAGGCGACCGCCGATCAACCGGGCCTGATGTATCATTCACTCGGCAGCGCTTCGGTGGAGACTTTTTTCCATGAATTCGGTCACGTGCTGCACAACATGCTGACGACGTCGGAACTCTATTCCTATGCCGGCACGGGTGTCGCACGCGACTTTGTGGAAGCGCCGTCCCAGATATTTGAGAATTGGGCATGGAATTACGATGCGCTGAAGATGTTCGCTAAACACTATAAAACCGGGGAAGTTCTGCCCAAAGATCTCTTCGATAAAATGGTTGCCGCGAAGAATGTCGGCTCCGGGATCGGCGCCGCCTATCAGATCTATTACGGTATGCTGGACATGACGCTGCACGACGGATTCGATCCTAAAGGAAAAGAGACAACAACGGATGTGGTCAAACGTCTGCAGAACGAAATTACGCCGTTCCAATATGTGGACGGAACGCATTTCCAGGCCGCTTTTGGACATCTCAACGGGTATGCCGCCGGCTATTACGGCTATCTCTGGGCCGAGGTGTACGCTGCGGATATGTTCTCGGTCTTTGAGAAGAACGGCATCATGGATCAGAAGACCGGCAAACGCTTCCGCGATATTATTCTCGCTAAAGGCGGAACGGAAGATCCGCTGGAACTGGTGAAACAATTTCTTGGCCGTGAGCCGAACCAGGACGCGTTCTTAAGGTCGCTTGGCCTGTAAACATTAATAAGATAATTCTTTCAAGAAAACCTCCCGACTTTGGCCGGGAGGTTTTTTTATGATAAATATTTCTGAAACCCTGCCGATCTCATCTCGTAACATATTTCACAATCTTTCTTTGTCCCATACCTTCATAAGGAGATCGTATGAAAAAACGAATGATCCTCTTCGCCGGTTCGTTTTTATTGGTCTCTTCCCTGCTTGGCGCCGACACGACCGTTTACAAAACCAAAAAACTCACTGACAAAATCTACGAACTCACTGCGGATGGCGGCGGTTATCCGGTCAAAGTCATAGCCTCCGTCGGGGAGGACGGCCTGCTTATCGTGGACAGCGGGGAGCGTGAAAACGGCGAAGCTTTGGCGGGAGCCTTAAAGGCGTTTAACAAGGGATTGCCGAAAGTGATCATCAATACCCATTCGCACATCGAGCATCTTGGCGGTAACGAGGCTATTGGAAAAGGTCCGCTGATCATCGGCCACCGGAATCTGCGCGACCGTTATATCAACGGGCTGTATGTCTTCAATGAATTTCCCGAAAGCGCGCTGCCCAATCTCACGTTCACGGATTCGATGAGCCTATACTTCAACGGCGAGGAGATCAAGCTCATTGCGTTTCCTGGCGCGCATGATAACAGCGATATCGTCGTTTGGTTCACCGGTTCCAAGATCGTCTGCACGGCGGCACTATGCAACGGGAAACACTTTCCTTCGATCGACGGGGAACTGGGCGATATTGTGAAATATCCCGAGACCGTTGCCCGTGTGATCAATAGCCTTCCGGAAGATGTGGTGCTTATTCCAGGGCATGGAGACGATTGTTCGATGAAGGAATTCAGAGGCTTTTACGACATGCTGACCCAAACATCCGGAAAGATCCGATCGGAAATAGCCAAGGGAAAGAACGCTCAGGTTATTCAGGACGAAAATGCGCTGGCCGATTGGGCGTCGTGGGAATTGTATGTGGACCGCAATGCGTGGATTGAATATTGGGTAAAAGGAATATCCAATCCGAAAAAAGACGACGCTCGTTCCAAAGTCTACGGCCGGATCCATCAGGCTTATAAACAGTACGGCAGTGAAGCCGCCATAAACCTTTACCGCGATCTCAAAAAGAATCGGTCCGATCAATTCTACTTCGATGAACGAACGGCATTATATATCGGCCGTCGCTTGGCCTATACCGGTAAGAGCGATGATGCGATCCGATTTTTGAATATTTGTATAGAAGAATATCCCGGAACGGAGGCCGAATCCATAGCATTCTATTCATTAGGTAACGTCTATTGGAATGAAGGACAAAAGGGCAAGGCCAGGGAATACTACAAAAAGTATCTGAAAAAATTTCCACGGGATGAAACGGCGCTGGAACGCGTAAAGGAATAACATGAGGTTTAAACTCATGATGAGCGTTATGCTGATGCTCGGGTATTTCTCATGCACCGCTGAGAAAACATCCGATAACCCTGATAGAGCATCTGAGATCGCCATCATCGAAAAAGTGATCCACAACAATATCGGTTGGGCCAAGAATAAGGATCTGCAGCTGCTCTACGGTACTATTGTGCATGATACGACATATCTCGAAGTGCAGCCGGGGAATAATGTAGTCAGAGGTTTCACCGAATTCCAGAAAGCGGAGACTTTCTGGATGAACAAGGATTTTAAGGCCGTTCGTTATGAAATAAAGGACCTGAAGATCGAGATATCAAGATCGGGCGATGTTGCGTGGTGGTTTTGCATGCTGGATGATATCAATGAGTGGAAAGGACGGCCGGCTAACTGGGAAAATACCCGGTGGACAGGTGTTTTGGAAAAACGGGACGGAAAGTGGCTGATCGTGCAAATGCATTTTTCATTTGCGCAGGAATGAGGCCTATCGGTCCAATGAAAAGGAGTTCAAAATGAAAGCTCTGTTTATACTAATGATCTATGGATCCATATCGTGGTGCATGTCTTGTGACAGGGAGAAATCAGGCAACACTGAGATAATTGTCGAAGAATCGACACCGATAACCGATTACGATGGAAATACATACAAAACCGTGAGAATCGGCAATCAGGTTTGGATGGCGGAAAACCTAAAGACAACTCATTACAGCGACGGAACAGCGATATCAACTCTTGTGTATGATAACAATGACAGTAACGTTACAAAATTCGGAAGGCTGTACACACGGGCTGCCGCTATGAGAAATTCAGGTTCTTCCTCCACAAATCCCAGCAATGTTCAAGGCGCAAGCCCGGCAGGCTGGCATATCCCGAGTGAGGCCGAGTGGATGGAACTCATCACTAATCTTGGTGGCGTTTCCGCCGCGGGCGGAAAAATGAAATCTACAGGTACCGACTATTGGTCAACCCCAAACTCCGGCGCATCCAATGAAAGTCTGTTGAACGTATTGCCAGCCGGGTTTTACAGATTCGACGGGGTTTTCATGAAAATGGGCGACTGGGCGATTTTTCTGACCACCAACTCATCTAGCCCCATAACCGTGATGACCGTTAAATACGATCGCTCATCTGTTGCGTTTGAGGCTTGGCATCCTTCGGATGTGGTTTCAGTCAGATGTGTGAAAGATTGAAAGATCAGTCTGCTGCCTCGGCGTGACTTTTCGCCGCCTCCCAGCCGAGGATCATTTTCTTACGTGTCGTTCCCCATTGGTAATTTCCGAAGTCGCCCATCTTGCGGATCACGCGGTGACAGGGAATAAGAAAGGCGATCGGATTCTGCCCGACAGCATTGCCCACAGCACGAGAAGCTTTGGGTTCCCCAATACACTGTGCAATATCCTGATAGGTAACCGCTTTTCCTTCCGGCACGGCTAAAAGAGCTTCCCATACTTTTATCTGAAAATTGGTACCGTATAAGAATATATTCAGCGGTTGGGCTTTTTCAGTTGAATTAAATATCCGGTTCACCGACGCCCGTGTCACCTCTTCATCTTCCACCAGAATCGCTTTGTTCCACCGGCTCTTCATTTCTGCCAAAGCCTGTTTTCGGTTCTCTTTCATCACGAATGAAAAGAAACAGATACCCTTGGCGGAAAGTCCGATCAGACATTCTCCAAATGGTGTGGGATGAAAACCGTAAACCACCGTCAGTCCTTCGCCGCGGTTCTTGTATTCACCCGGCGTAGCCGCTTCGCAATTCACAAAAAGGTCGTGCAGGCGTCCCGGGCTGCTGAGACCGGATTCGTAGGTCACATCGAGGAGATTGTGCGAGGCTTCGAGCAGGTTCTTTGCGTATTCCTTGGTGAGAAATTGAAGGAAACGTTTCGGACTGATGCCGACCCAGCGTGTGAATATTCGCTGAAAATGGTATTCGCTCAGATACGCCTGCTCGGCGATCTCTTTGAGCGTGGGCTGCCGGCGGAAATTCTTTTCGAGGAACATCAGCGATCGTTCTATACGCCGGTAGTCTTCGGACACTTGAGACAGGTCATTCATGGTTTTTCCTTTCGTTCACAATGCCAAGATCGTAAAATCCGGTATTGAAAACCACCCGATTCTTGCGGAAAACATTGGCCGTAACTTTCATCAGGTTTGCCCGTAATCAGAAACACAACTCATTAAGTTCACCATCAGGAGTACAAATGAGAAATCTTTGGATATTTCTTGTTCTTTCCTGGTCACAAGTCATTTTTTCACAAACACCTTACGGGAACAATCCCGAAGTTGGAAAATACGCCACGATCAACGGAATCAAGATGTACTATGAGGTCTACGGTCAAGGCGCTCCGGTGGTCTTTCTGCACGGGAACGGGGGTTCGATCGCCGGACACAGCAAACGCATTGACTATTTTTCCAAAAAATACAAAGTAATCGCTATTGACAGCCGGGCGCACGGAAAAACGATTGACACGATTTCAGTGCTGACGTATGAAATGATGGCCAAAGACATTCACGATCTGCTGGATACACTCAAGATCGATTCGGCCATGATCTGGGGACAAAGCGACGGCGCCATTTTAGCGCTCCTGCTGGCGATCCATTATCCGGAAAAGGTACGGAAAGCGGCGGGTTTTGCGGCGAATCTCAGACCCGACACGACCGCGATCATACCGGAAATACTCGATTGGGCCGAGACTATAAAAAAACAAGTCATATCCAGAAAAGATAAGCAACTATTCCGATTGGTTACAGAACAACCGCATATTCCCGTGTCGGATCTGTCGAATATTCGCGTTCCATTCATGGTCATGATGGGAGACCGTGATGTGATCCAGTTTGGGCATTCTATTGAGATCTTTAAGAATATTCCAAGAGGATTCTTATTCGTCATGCCCGGCGCCACGCATTTTGGCGTTTATGAACACCCGGACTGGTTCAATATGATCCTTGACGATTTCTTTCAGAAATCTTTTTTGACAACCACATCGCTGGAGAGATTTAAGCAATAATAAGAGAGTCCATCACGGTTTCACACTCGGTATGACATATTCGGATAAAATTCGTTCGCTTTGCGCATGGGCTTTTCCAGTACCATACCAAGTGCTGGTGATAACAACCGTCAGTCCAAGATCCGGAAACACGACGATCTTACTGCCGCCGTTGCCGGCCATGTAATAGGAGAAATAGGATTTATCCGGCGGGCCGAATTTCTGCAACCAGCATAAATACCCGTAATCCGTATTCTCACGGGCATTGGCATGAGGTTTTGTTGACTTCTCGACCCATTCCGATGAAATGATCCGTGTTCCGTTCCACATGCCGCCGTTGGCGTATAACTGAGCGATCTTCAATAAGTCCCGGCTCCGCAAACCCAAGCCTCCTCCCGTCATGACCATGCCCATCGGCGTGATCTGCCACTCAACTTTTTGAATGCCAAGTGGACCAAAAAGATACTTTTTAGCAAAATCATCCACGGTCATTTTTGTACTTCGTTCGATGATCCCGCCGAGAAGCACCACACCGGCTGTACAATAACTGAAACTCCGGCCGTACGGCGAATCCTGTGGTTTTGAATTCCACGGCGCGAACCCGCGAATCGGAAGATCGAGTGCGAATTGAAAATAATCTTCGATAAGGTACATACGCTCTTCGTTACCGGAAGAAAACTGATTATCGTCGTCGCACTCGAGCATGGAACTCATAGTTAACAGATCCTCGATCGTGATTTTTTGCTGCCGAGGGTCTGGGTTTTCTATCTTTTTATCCTTGAAGTATGGTAATACGGACGCAGATTCCGATGGTATGAATTTTTGATCGATCGCCAGGCCGGTCAAGATGGCGGTAATGGTTTTGGTCGCTGAACGTGTATTGTGCCGTGTTGCTTCGGTTGCGCCGTTGTAATACTTCTCGAATATCAGCTGACCTTTCCTCGCAATGAGAATACTGGTGATGTTCTTGAAGACCCCATTGACCACGGCGCTGTCGAGACTGAGCAGTTGTGATTCGGATAGATGAAGCGAAGCAGGGTCGGAGACAGGAAGGCCGTCATTCATGTTAGCCGGAACCTGTGAATAACCCGTTCGAAAGATCACGAACAGGCAGACAAAAAAGATTCGTCGCATAAACACCTCTTGATTTATGGTCAATTCGTGGCGGGCTTCGAAACAGTCTAGCAAACGTCGTAAAAGGTTCTTTGTTTCAATCTTTTCGTTCACACAAATATTTAAAGAGGATCAGCTGTTTTCTATGCATGATCAGGTTGGCCCATGGTAGAAAATAACACATGAAAAGGCCTAAGGGATCGCGATTGAATCGCCGATGGATCTTGACCAGGAGGCGTGAACTTTGGTCATGGATGGGAACGATAAGGTAACTTAGCAGGATATCGCCGAAAAGGAATTTTCCGAACGAACGCGGTTTGACGCGTAAGGTGATTTCATAAGGTTCTCGAAACTGGACTAACTCAAAAATATACATCATGGTCTGTCCGGAGCGAAGTTCAGGCTGGTTTTTCAGAATACTTCGCGGGCTGCTCCGGCCCAAATTATTGATCCAGTCATAACTGTACGGCGCGACACGCATTTGAGTGAGCCACTGAAAAACAGCAGCGGGTTCTGCGTTGATCGAAATGCCCCGGTAATAGGTTCCATCGAACCGGCCAGGTATTTTATCGCAGGGAAAAGCCAGCAATTCTTCACCGGGGAGCATCCCCCAGGAAATCACATTATTCATGGAAATGTATATTGCCACAAAAAAGCACAATAGGCACAAAAACTTCTGTAACATTCTTGAGTTTTGTGCATTTTGTTCTTCTTTGTGGCGGACAGTATTACAAGGATTTCACGTTTTCCAGCATGATCTTCGCCATCGCTTTCGAAAACGCCACCGGGTCTTTAGGCTTGGAACCTTCCAGCAGAAGGGCCTGATCGTACAGGAGTTTGGCATATTCTTTCAGGATCGGATGGCTGTTGTCCTTTTCAAAGATCGTATTCATCGACTCGATCAAAGGATGGGCAGGATTGATCTCCAGAATACGCTTGCTCGCCGGGAGGTTTTGTCCCATGGCCTTCATAAGCCTTTCCAGATTCTGGTCCATGTCTCCTTCATCGGCCACGAGACAACAGGCCGAGTCTTTCAGGCGGCCTGAAATACGAATGTCTTTAATGTCGTCTTTGAGTTCATCGCGGATAAGATCGATCACTTTTTTGAATTTCTTTTCGGCTTCCTTCTTGTCCGTCTTCTTATCGAGTTCCACATCGCCTTTGGTCACTGATTTCAACTTCTTGCCGTTGTACTCAAGGTCCGGAGCTATAAAGTCGTCGATCTCATCCTGAAGAAGCAACACGTCGTAATCCTTCTCCTTAAAGGCTTCAAGATAGGGCGAAGATTCCATCTCGGAACGCGAAGTTCCGGTCATATAGAAAATGAATTCCTGGTCCGGTTTCATTAATTCAACATATTGTTTAAGCGTCGTGTATTGGCCGGCCGCGGTCTTGGTGGATTCGAACAGTAACAGGTCCTTCAGCGCATCCTTCCTCTGATGGTCCATGTAGACACCCTCTTTGATCGATTTGTGGAATTCTTTGTAGAATTCAAGATACTTTTCGAACTCGGTATTCTTCATATCCGTCAGCGTATCAAGGATCTTTTTGGTGATGTTCTTTTTGATCACCTCGATCTGGCGGTTGGACTGCAATATCTCACGGGAGACATTGAGCGGGAGATCGGAAGATTCCACCACGCCTTTGACAAAGCGGAGATAGACCGGAATGAGTTCCTCGCAATGATCCATGATCTGCACGCGCTTGACATACAAGGTTGGACCGATCTTGTAGTCTTTATAAAATAGATCGAACGGCGCTTTGGATGGAATAAAGAGCAGAGCGGAAAACTCCCGCGTTCCTTCCGCTTTGAAGTGGATCACTCTCGCCGGGTCGGTAAAATCGTGGCTGACATGTTTGTAGAATTCGTTGTATTCTTCCGTCGAGATCTCCGACTTATCCTTCAGCCAGATGGCTTTGCGGGAGTTGAGAACTTGTTCTTCTTTTTTCTTGTCTTTTTCAACATCCATGCAGATCGGATGTTCGATATAGTCGGAGTATTTCTTAACAACGCTTTTGATCTCCCATTCGTCGAGGTATTTTTTACCTTCCTCACCCATGAAGAGAATGACGTCGGTGCCGCGTGAATCCTTTTCAAAAGGTTCTACGCTGAACGTCCCGTCCGCTTTGGATTCCCACCGCACGGCTTTTTCTTTCGGATCGCCGGCTTTTCTCGATATCACCACCACGCGTTCCGCCACCATGAAGGAGGAATAAAAACCGACGCCGAACTGGCCGATCAGTTCCGGGTTATCTTTGACCTGTTTCTCCGTAAGTGTGCGGATGAAATCTTTCGTTCCTGAATGCGCTATGGTTCCGAGCGCGCGAACGATCTCCTCCTCATTCATTCCGATGCCGTTATCGCTGATGGTCAGGCTGTCGTTCTCTTTGTTGATCGCGAGACGGATCTTCCAGTGGTCGTCGTTGGCCAGCAGGGTCGTATCGGTGAGCGATAAGTAACGCACCTTATCGATCGCATCGGAGGCGTTGGAAAGCAATTCGCGCAAAAAGATCTCCTTATGCGAATACAAAGAATGGATCATCAGATGAAGCAATTCTTTGACTTCCGTTTTGAATTCGAGTGTTTGCGTGGACATACTTTCTTTATCCTGTGATTTGGTGTGAATGTTGGTTTATTGGCGGGGAAAAATAGAAAAGCGAATGGAAAAAATCAACAGAGGCCAAGAAGATTGCTTTCTCGTCATTCTGTAGGAATCTTTTTTGAATAACATCTGAGCTTGATTTGAAAAAGATTCTTACAGAATGACGAAGGTTCAGTTTTTTTCTTCAAAGTCCTCCGGATAGAGTTTTCGCGCGCAGTCCGGACATATTCCGTGGGTAAAATCGGCCTCGGTGTGCGTTTCGATGTAAGTCTCCAGTCGGTTCCAGTACCCTTTATCGTCGCGGATCTTTTTGCAGGATGAGCAGATCGGCAATAAACCCGATAAGGTTTTAATATTTGCCAATGCGTCCTGCAATTCGGCAATAAGGCGCTCCCGCTCCCGTTCGTTCCTTTTTCGTTCTGAAATATCCCGGACGAAGGTGATGATATAATGCGCATCGCCATGGAAAAAATCAGAAACGGATGCATCCAGCTCGACCAAAGCCCCGTTATCCCTTCGTTTGATCTTGAATTCATAAAAATTCGGAGCGGCCTCTTTACGGGCTCGTATTCGTCCGTATTCTAGAAGACGTTCCAGATCATCCGGGGCGGCTAATTCCGAAATATGCAACCCCATGAGTTCGTCGGGACTTTCACATCCGAATAGTTTAGCATAAGCGGTATTCATGAACGCGATGCGTTCGTCTTTCTCGACGAGTATCCCATCGCGCGAAGTCTCCAAAATATCCCTGAATCTCTCGCGATCCCGGCGAATAAGCTCCTGTGCGTGAATCTGTTCATCCATGGCTGCTTTCAATTCTCCAAGGCTACGTCTTAATTCCATCTGATCGTGAACCTGGTGACTCAGCGCCTTCAGCGCCTGGAGCTGTTCCGGTGAAAGCTTGCGCGGTGTTCTGTCCAAAACGCAAAGCGATCCGAGCGCCAGTCCGTCGTAGGAGAAAACGGGAACGCCGGCATAGAATCGGACCAACGGTTCCTGCACAACCAGCGGATTATTAGCAAATCGTTCGTCACGTACCGCGTCTTCGACGACCAGCATTTCCGGTTCCATTATCGTATGGGCGCAGAAAGATATATCCCTTGGAAGCACCAGCGCAGGATATCCGACAACCGACTTCATCCATTGACGATCGGCGTCGATCAGGCTGATCATAGCTACAGGCGTTTGGCAAATGTAGGAGGCGAGGAACGCGAGGTCGTCGAACCGCTTTTCGGGATCCGTATCAAGAATGCGGTATTCCTTCAGACGAGCAAGCCGTATTTCCTCGTTAGCAGGCTTTTTTACGTTCATTCAGAATCGGCTTTATTTGACCGCGGCGAGCGCTTCGGATTTTCTGGCGTTGATATGAGTGTCCACGGCGTAGATACCGGAACCGAACAAAGAATATACAAACAGCAGGAACAGTACCATGGCCGCAAGTTCCAGCGATTGTCCGACCGACATGAGTCCCTGTTTGAAATGGATCAGGAAAACCGCGCCGGCTAGGATCGGGATCTGGAATATTGCGGCAAAACGCGTCAGGAATCCGACGGCCAACAACAATCCGCCGACGAGATGGCCGATCATAACGTACGCATACATCATGTACATCTGTTGGGCGCCGGCGATGGATGTGATCGCCGAAGGATCCGAAAGCATGATCAGGCCGCGAACGAATAAGGCAATCCCGAGATAGACCCGGATAAGAGCATACGCATGATCGTGATGCGTGTTGAGCCACTCGGCCGATTCTCTGAGACTTTTCATGACTTCTCCTTTGAGTTAAAAAAATTAAAGAGTGAGATATGGACCATGTTGCCCGTCATTCGGAAGGAATCCGTTTCAATTTTTCTATGGGCCGGAAAAAAACACTACAGAATCGACTGCGTTACCTGACGGTTCGGTCCTTCCAGTTCCACCACTTGAGCAGTTCCGGTCTGTGCTTCTTATGCGAAACAAAATACACGGCGCAGCGGAAAACGTAAAGCATACAGCGGTCGACCGGCATGCCGCGAAGGGAGCAGAAATCAGCGTAAAGTTTTTCCGGATTCTTGTTTTTGAGTTCGCGCGGAGAGCGAAAACCCATGTCCCACAGATCCTGCGCGATGCTTTTTCCAACGCCGGGGATTTGCTGAAAAGCCCTCAAGGCATCTTTTTCAGAGTTCTTTTTTCTGACTATTGTTTTCATGCCTTTTCGCTGTCTCTTGAAATGATTACGATCAATGCGGCAATAAGAAGGGTGCTGTATTCCATCCCACCGGTGCTATGGCCAACGACGAACCAACCGTTTTTGGAGTGTACCAGAGTGATACCCATTATCTGGTGAATAATAAATACGATACCGATCCATCCCGAATAGCGGCCCAAGGCCAGGAGAGCTCCGCCTGTTAACTCAAATATTGTAATAGACCACGCTATAGCCGCGCCCATCGGGAATCCCTGGTTTCCAAGGAATTCACCGAAACCGCCAACGGTTCCGACATATATGCGCATAGCTCCGTGAGAAATAAAAATGATGCCGATGACGACCCTTAAGACAGTGGCCGCGTGCTGAGGCTTTATGAAAGAGATTTTCATGATAATCTCCTATTAGTCCAGTTTAGGATGTTTTTTGTGATAATCGGTTGCGTCCTGGTATTGTTTGGCTGCCGCCAAAGCTTTTCCTTCGCCGAACAACGGTCCCATAAAACAAATACTCACCGGCAGATTCTTTTCATTGAAGCCGATCGGCAGGACGACACAAGGATGGCCGGTCAGATTGGTCATCAGCAGATTATCGCCTTCGAACGGCGGAGCCAGATAGACGTCGATGTTATTCATCACTTTTTGCATATCGTTGATCACCAGGGTGCGTATGCGGTTGGCCTGGATGTATTCTACCGCAGGGATGAAACGCGATGCGCGGAATACGTTGGGCCAGGCGTTTTTGATCTGGCGAACAAGCTGATCGTCCTTGCCGCTGCGGGTCAATTCGTCAAACGCCGCGCCTGCCTCCGCGGATAAAATGATCGCGAGATCGTTCATAGGATATTTGGGTAATTCTATCGGGATCAGCGTGGCGCCGAGTTCATTGAGTTGCGAAAAGACGGCGTCATAGTACTTTTTGTTCGTACTGTCTTTGTCGAAATCATTTTTGAGATAACCGATGCGTAGTTTGTTGAGTTTGACCGCAGGATCGTAATGGAACGGCGCATCGTACAGTGTCGGATCGATCCCGTCCGGACCGCAGATCGTACGGAATACCAGCGCGCAGTCATCAACGGTTCTGCAGATCGGGCCGATCTTGTCCATAGACCAACTCAGTGCCATGGCGCCGTGTCGGCTCACGCGCCCGTACGTGGGACGTAATCCGGTAGTACCGCATTCCGTCGAAGGAGAAACGATCGAGCCCCAGGTCTCCGTTCCAATGGAGAAAGCGACCAGTCCGGCCGAAGTGGCCGAAGCAGATCCTGCCGAAGATCCGCTGGAACCGCGTTCCGTATTCCATGGATTACGCGTTTTGCCGCCATACCATACGTCACCCCACGCGAGTTCGCCCATCGTTAGTTTTGCCACCATGACCGCGCCGGCATCGGTCAGACGTTTGACCACCGTCGCGTCTTCCTCGATCATCTGGTCTTTGTAGGGTACGGATCCCCAGGTCGTTTTGTAACCTTTCGTGGACAGCAGGTCTTTGACCCCGAAAGGAATTCCGTGGAGCGGTCCCCGGTATTTGCCTTTGGCGATCTCCTCATCTGCCTGTTTCGCCTGTTTCATCGCAAACTCTTCCGTAATCGTTATGACGCATTCCAGTTTAGGTCCGTATTTTTTCAGGCGGGACAGATACATCTGTGTCAGTTGGACGGAACTCACCTTTTTGTTTTTGATCAGGTACGCCAATTCACCGACAGAATAAAACGCAAGGTCTTCGATATTCGCCGGCATGCTTACGGAGGTGATCTTGCTTTCCTTAAACGTACTTTTCCCCGTTTCGAATTTGAAGCCCGATGGGATCGGATTAAAAAGAACCGAAGGAAGAACATCGTTGGCCAGCGGAACTTTGCGGATGTTAGTGTAATTGCCCAGCTGTTCCTGCAGTCCGTCGATCATCGAGTCGCGTTTCGCATCGGAGAAACTAAGCCCAAAAACATTCTCTGCAGAGGCGATCATTTCCTTCGAGATGGAAACGGTGGTCGTTTGATAAATCATTCCTGTGAGGAATGCGATCAAGGAAACGGCCGACAGCGCATACCAGAACTTGATGTTTTTCATATCAATTCTCTTTCGGTGAAGAACACGGATAACTTACGGAGCTTCTTAAGCCCGGCGCAGATCCGGTTCGTTCGTGATAATTTGGTATTCTACAATTTGATGAGCGATACTCGAAAAATGCCCAATATTTATCAGATTTTCAAATCATTTTGCAAATTCACAGAAGAAGAACGGGATTTTTTTCGCTTTATTTTCTATCCGATAAGTGATACCTTAAGCGCGTTTAAAGAATCTCACATCAAAAAAGGAAATGCTCGTTCTATGCCTCTGAAATGCGGAATTGTAGGCCTGCCCAACGTCGGAAAATCGACCATTTTTAACGCGCTCACGGCAGCCGGCGCGCTTGCGGCCAATTATCCCTTTGCCACGATCGAACCCAATGTCGGCGTGGTGACCGTGCCGGATCGGCGTATCGATCAGTTATCCGATCTGCTCAAACCTAAAAAGACGATCTATACTACGGTGAACTTTCTCGACATCGCCGGTTTGGTCAAAGGCGCCAACGAAGGCGAAGGTCTCGGGAATCAATTTCTGAGCCATATTCGCGAAGTGGATGCGATCGGACATGTCGTGCGGTGTTTTGACGACACGGAAGTGGTTCACGTCGAAGGCAGTGTGAATCCGGAACGCGACATAGCCATCATTGACACGGAGCTTGTACTCAAAGATCTGGAGAGCATCGGTAAACGGTTCACTCAGGTGGAGCGAACGGCCAAGACCGGCGATAAGGATGCGAGAGCCGCGCTGGAAGTTTATAACAAAGTCAAAAAGCAGCTCGACGACGGTCAACCGATCCGGCATATGAGTTTGTCCGAGCATGAACAGAAGGTCATCGCCGATCTATTCCTTCTGACGACCAAACCGGTACTGTACATCTGCAACGTGGCCGAAGGCGACGTGCTCAAAGATAACGACTACGTGAAGAAAGTTCGCTCCATCGCGGCCAAAGAGAACGCACGAGTGGTAGTGATATCAGGAAAGATCGAATCGGAGATCGTGGAGCTGCCCGAAGAGGAACGGAAAGGATTTCTAGAAAGTCTCGGACTGAAAGAACCCGGTCTGCACTCCCTGATCCATGAAACGTACGCTCTGCTGGACCTGATCAGTTTCCTCACCGCGGGACCGGACGAGGTTCGAGCCTGGACGATCCATCGGGGAATGAAATGTCCGCAAGCCGCCGGAGTGATCCATTCCGATTTCGAGCGCGGATTCATCTGCGCCGACGTGATCTGGTGGGAGGACTACGTCAAACACAAAACGGAACAGGCGTGCAAAGATAAAGGATTGCTGCGAACGGAAGGCAAGGAATATGTCGTTCGCGACGGCGATGTGATGCATTTTAAATTCAATGTATAACGGATGTATGAATTCCCTCACGGTAAATCTCGGAGAGCGAAGTTACCCGATCTACTTCGCGGAGGAAGGCATCGAACGTTTACCGGAACTTTTTGACAGGCACTTTTCAGGTACAAGGTTGTTCTTTGTCAGCAATGAGACGATCGCGGCGCTGTACCGGAACACAATAGAATCCGTCTTTGCTTCACGCGCCATTGATTCCTGTTTTATTACGATTCCGGACGGTGAGGATTTCAAAACGTTAACCACCGCGGAACAGATCTTTTCTCAATTGATACGGAATAATGCCGACCGCCGGTCGGTGATCGTCGGGTTCGGCGGAGGCGTGGTCGGCGACATAGCCGGATTTGTTGCGGCCTCGTACATGCGCGGCGTACCTTTTGTGCAGGTTCCGACATCTTTGCTGGCGATGGTGGACAGCTCCGTCGGAGGCAAGGTGGCCGTAAATCACGCTCTGGGAAAAAACATGATCGGGGCGTTTTATCAGCCGAAGTTCGTATTCATTGATCATGCATTGCTGAAAACTCTGCCGAAGCGCGAATGGCTTTGCGGTTTTGCCGAGATACTGAAATACGGTTTGATATTGGATGCGGAATTTTTTGAATGGACCGTCCGCCACGCGGAAAATATCCTGTCCCTGGACAGGCAGGCGGTGGACCATGCGATCAGAAAGTCGTGCGAACTCAAATCTCAGATCATAGAAAAAGACGAGAAGGAGAACGATCTCCGCCGGATATTGAATTTCGGCCACACATGGGGACATGCTTTTGAACACATGGGATCCTACCGAATACTCAAACACGGCGAAGCCGTACTTCTGGGTATGCTCGCCGCGGCGCATTTGTCGTGGATCAGCTATCGTCTTAACGACAAGGACTTTAAGAAGATCGAGGCGGCGGTTTCGCCCTTACTTCAGCAGGTTCTGAAAGACAAAGAAATGACCGATCTGATGAAAGCCATGACCTGGAGCGATATCTGGTCAAGAGTGCAGTCGGACAAGAAGGCACAGAATAAAGAACCGCGATGGATACTGCTTAACCGGATCGGCGAAGCCGTTGTCGACGAAGGTGTAAAGCCTGAAACGGCGGAAAAGAGTTTCATTTATCTTCAATCGTTCATCCAAAAGAAGGCCTATGTCTGAAAGGATCACCCTGCCGCTGTTCCCGTTAGGCGTTGTACTTTTTCCGTCGATGCCTCTTCCTCTGCATATATTCGAGGAACGCTACAAGGCCATGATCGGAGAGTGTCTGGAAAAGGATTCCGCTTTCGGTGTGGTCTATTACACGGGAGAGAATTTTTACCGTGTCGGATGCACGGCGGTGATCCGGCAGGTCCTCAAAAAATTCGAGGACGGGCGCATGAACATTCTGTGCGAAGGGAAAAGGAGATTCACCATTCACCGTATCTCCAGCGACAAACCCTTTCTCGTGGGTGAGATCGAAATGTTTGACGACAAAAGCCGTGAAAACGCGACCGAATTGAAAGACCTGGCCGCGGCCGCGATACGTTTGTACAAGGAGCATATCCACAACCTTTCGCAGAAAGAAGGTATTGAACTGGTCGAAAGCCTGGAACCAAAGGAACTTTCTTACCTGATCGCCGCCAGCGCCGGATTCAGTCTCAATGAAAAGCAGGCCTTTCTGGAGATGACATCTACCTCGGAGCGGCTGAAAAAAGCTACCGCGGCGCTGATGCGCATGAGCGAAAGACAGAAAGCGACCAAAGAGATCGAAAGCATGATCAGCGGCAACGGTTACCTGCATAACAAGATTTTGTAACAAATACATACCACAGAGAACACAGAGAAATTAAAGTTAATATGTTTCAGTCTCCGTGCTCTCTGTGTCTCCACGGTTAAACATCAAAAGAAATGACCGAAGAAAATCTTCCTGACAGCAACTCCAAAAGCAAAGTCTTCAAACCACAACAAGCCGGTATTGCCGCTCTGTTTGTGACGATTGCGACGCTTCTGAGTACGATCCTGGGGCTGGTACGCGATAAGGTCATGGCGCATTATTTCGGCGCCGGGCTCGACACGGATTTTTACAACTACGGATACACGATCCCCGATACGCTTCAGAATATTCTGATCATGGGTGTTACGTCCTCTTCGTTCATTCCGATATTTGCCGAATACGTGGCCAATTATACCAAAGAAGAGGCCAACCGGCTTGCCAGCAGTTTTCTGAACATTACCTTGATCGTCTTCTCGGTGATCTGTCTGCTCGTCGGCGTTTTTATGCCCCAGATCACGGACGTCTGGCTTTCCGATGAAATTCCGGCGGAACACAAAATCGCTATCGTGGATATTACGCGGCTATTTCTTATCGCGCAGATCGCGTTCGCGATGAGTAAGGTTTTCAGCGGAATCCTGCAGACGCACAAGCATTTTACGGCCTACGCTCTGGCGCTCCTGGTATACAACCCCGCGATCATTTTGGGTATGGTCCTGTTTCACAAGGAACACGGCATTTACTCAGCGGCTTACGGCGCCGTCATCGGCGCGAGTCTTGTTGCGCTGGTCAACATGTTCGATCTGCTCGGAACGGATTACCGGTACAAACCCGTTCTGGACCTTCGCAGCCACGGCATTCGAAACATCTATGTGTTGGCTATTCCGAACTTCCTGAATATGGCGCTCCTTCAAATTGTGTTTCTGGCATACTCCAGGATATCCATCGATCTGGCGGAAGGCAGTTATTCGGCTTTTCGTTATGCGCTCAATTTTGAGAATTTTCCGGTCAATATCTTCGGCATCTCGTTTGTAACGGCCATATTTCCTTTCCTCGCGGAGAACGTAAGCAAAAAGAATTTTGTTAATTTTAATTACAACGTACAGAATTCCATCCGCCAGATTCTGTATCTCACGCTCCCTGCGGGCGCGGGAATGGCCGTGCTTTCCCATGAGATCATCGGCCTGATCCTCGGCGGCGGGAAATTCGGACCGAAGGAGATCGAAATGACCGCTTCGATCCTGTACTTCTATGCATGGATCGTTCCTCTGGAGAGTCTGTGGTATCTTTTTGCGCGCGCTTTTTACGCGATGAAAGATACGTGGATGCCATTCTATTTCAGGCTGGCCGGAACGGTGATCAATTTGACGATCAGTTATATCCTGGCCTACGAGATCGGGCCGCAGGCGTTTTCTATCGGCCTTTTGGTGGCCTTTCTCATCCAGATATCCCTGTTCGTAATAGGACTAAAGAGAAAAGTGTCCGAGTTTGATCTGAAACAGGCTATAACGATGGCATCAAAGCTGATAGGATGTACGGCGTTCATGTATCTTCTGGTTTGGGCATTCAATGTTTATCTTCAGCAGGCCGGATGGATGATGCATTATTCGGAACGAATGCAATACCTGCTGCGAACGGTCATCGGGATTGGCGTGGGCGGCGTATCATACATCGGACTGACCGTGATCTTCAAATGCGCGGATTTTTCGGTGCTATCGAGAGTCATGGGAAGGATTTTGAAAAAAAATAATTGAGTTTAAATGTCAGCGCAGATTCACGAAATCTGCGGAAACGGGCGATTTGCCGGAGGTGCTGTGAGCCAAATTCTTATCGTTGACGATGAAAAGAACATCCGCCGATCGGTGGAAATGATCCTGCAAAGCGAAGACCATACGATCTTCCAGGCGGAGAACGGAAAAGAAGCGATTCAGAACCTTCGTGAGAAGAAAATGGATCTGATCCTTCTCGATCTGCTGATGCCGGAGATGAACGGCATCGAGACATTGAAACAAGCCAAAGAGATCGATCCCGATGTGGTTGTGGTCATGATGTCCGGCCACGGCACGATCGAGAATGCCGTCGAAGCGGTGAAGCTGGGCGCGTACGATTTCATCGAGAAACCGCTGACCAAAGAAAAAGTTCTGATCACCGCCAAGAATGCGTTGGAACGCGTAAGTCTGAGGGAAGAGAACCGTTCGCTCAAATCGACTTTGGCCAAGCAGTTTGAAATGGTCGGCGAAAGTTCCGCTATGCGCGACGTCAAAGCGCAGATCCAGAAGATCGCTTCGACCAACGTGCGCGTGCTCGTCCTCGGCGAGAGCGGAACCGGTAAGGAACTTGTCGCCCGGGCGGTGCATGAGATGAGTCCGCGGAAGAACAAACCATTTATTAAGGTTAATTGCGCCGCGATACCGGAGGAACTCATCGAAAGCGAACTTTTCGGTGCGGTGAAAGGCGCGTATACGGGCTCCGTGGCGGATCGCGACGGGAAATTTACCCAGGCGCATACCGGAACGATCTTCCTCGATGAGATCGGCGATATGAGTCTGAAAGTTCAGGCCAAAGTTCTGCGCGCTCTGCAGGAAGGTGAATTTGAAAAGGTCGGCGGAACGAAAACGATCAAAGTGGATGTGCGTGTCGTGGCCGCAACGAACAAGGACCTGAAATCGGAAGTCCAGAAAGGGACTTTCCGCGAGGATCTCTACTTCCGTCTCAACGTGGTACCGATCATGATGCCGCCTCTGCGGCAGAGGAAAAACGACATTCCGTTATTGATACAGCATTTCATCAAACAATGCTGTGAAGAGAGCGCGCTGAAGAAAAAATCATTTTCCGAAGAGGCGATCCGCTCGATGAGCGAATACGAATGGCCCGGAAATATACGGGAACTGCGTAATGTGGTGGAGCGTATGATGATCCTCGGGGCGGGCGATGTGGTGCAGGCGTCGGAACTGCCCTTTAACGTGACGCGGTCGGAAGCGGCTTATATCAAGAACACGTCGGGAAATAAATCGCTGAAGGATATCAAAGAGGAAGTGGAACGCGCGCACATCGTATCGGTGATGGAGAAGAATAACTGGAACGTGACCCGGGCGGCGCAGGAGCTCGATATCGAGCGCACCAATCTGCACAAGAAACTGAAGTATTATAATATTACTTCCGATAAGATGTCGGAAAACGAAGCGAAGAGTTGATCATTTGTAGTACTTGTGCATGACAAACAAGGTGCCTACAAAGAAAAAGAACAGAGACACGAGCAGGACAAAGAGCAATATTTCGTTTGCGTCAGACATGTAAAAGGATTCTATATTGTTAGTTGAGAACTTGTGAGCAGAGTTATTATACCGAAAAATTGCCGAACCGGTCAAAGAATTTTGCCGCTCTTAGTCATTCCACGGGATTCGGAACCGGACGCATGACCGCTAAACCTCTGTAAAACCTATTCCACCGTCACGCTTTTTGCCAGATTTCTCGGCTGATCCACATTACATCCCCGTAATACCGCCATATGATACGATAAAAGCTGCAGCGGTATGACCGTCAGTATCGGACTCAGGAAATCATGGGTTTTCGGAACATATATCACATGATCGGCTTTGGACTTGATCTCGGTATTGCCTTCGGTCGTTATCGCAATGATCTTTCCGCCGCGCGCTTTGACCTCTTCCAGATTACTTATCACTTTATCGTAGATCGCATCTTTGGGCGCAATGATCACCGTCGGCATGTCGTCGTCGATGAGCGCGATCGGTCCGTGTTTCATTTCAGCGGCCGGGTACCCCTCGGCGTGAATGTAGGAAATTTCTTTCAGCTTTAATGCGCCCTCGAGAGCCACGGGAAAATTGTAACCGCGTCCTAAGTAGAGGAAATTGCGTTTTTCGACATACGTCTCGGCGATCTCGCGGATGTAATCGGAATTCTTGAGAATGGTTCTTACTTTCTCGGGGATCGCGACCAGTTCCTCGATGATATGTTTGCCTTCCACGGCCGACATATTGCGCAGGCGCGCAAAAAGCAGCGTGATCAGGGAAATGACCGTCAATTGCGATGTAAAGGCCTTGGTCGAAGCTACGCCGATTTCCGGGCCGGCGTGAATGTACACGCCCGCGTCGGATTCCCGCGCAATGGTGCTTCCAACGACATTACAGATCCCGAAAACCGCCGCGCCGCGACGTTTGGCTTCGCGCATGGCCGCCAGCGTATCGGCCGTCTCTCCCGACTGGCTGATGACGAATACGACCGTATTCTCTTCTATGATCGGATTCCTGTAGCGGAATTCCGAAGCGTATTCGACTTCGACGTTGATCCTGGCGAATTCCTCCAGCATGTACTCGCCGACCAGTGCGGCGTGCCAGGAAGTTCCGCATGCCAGAAAGACGATCTTCTTGGCTTTGGCGAGGGTGTCCATGTGTTCCGCCAATCCGCCGAGCCTCGGCATGCCTTCATCCGGAAGCGTCCGTCCGCGCATCGCGTCCAGGATCGTATTGGGCTGTTCGAAAATTTCCTTGAGCATGAAATGGGCATAGCCGCTCTTTTCGATCTGGCTGATGTCGTAAGTGATCTGTTCGACCTTTTTGACGACGGGCTGATTGTCCACGGTCTTGATCTCAATGCCGGAGGGCGTGAGGATCGCCATCTCGTTGTCGTCCATATAGGTCACCTGACGGGTATGCGAAACGATCGCGGAGGCGTCGGACGCCACAAAGAATTCGTCGGTACCGTAGCCCAGCACCAGCGGACTTCCGTGGCGCGCGGCTATGATCTTCTGCGGTTCGTGCCGGCAGAGGAAAACGAAACCGTACGCGCCGGTGATGCAGAGCAGAGCTTCACGAACGGCCGTCTCAAAATCGTGCGTGGACTCATAGAATTCCTCCACGAGATGCACCACCGTTTCCGTATCGGTATCGGTGTGGAATTTATGTCCCTTCGAAGCCAGTTCGATCTTCAGGGCGGCGTAGTTCTCGATGATGCCGTTGTGAATGACGGCGAAATCGCTGGTCTCGCCGGTGTGCGGGTGCGCGTTATTCTGATTGGGAACGCCGTGCGTCGCCCAGCGCGTGTGGCCCATACCGACCGTACCGCCAAACTGAACGCCCTCAAGCAGATTCTCGAGTTCACCCAGTTTACCGGCCTCCTTGATGATCTCGAGCTTTTGGTTCTCGATGATCGCCACGCCGGCGGAGTCGTAACCGCGGTATTCCATACGCTTCAGACCGCTCATCACGATAGGCAGAGCTTGTTTTTTACCGACATATCCGATAATGCCGCACATAATAACCTCCAAAAAAGTACACGACCAACCGATTTTGTATTATACAGATCCGATGTAGGATTGGTCGTGCCCATGATACAAAAAAACATATGGCGAATCAAGGGATATTATGCACGACGGGAGGTAAGCCGTTGATAAAAAAACGGCATTCCCTAGAGAAAAAAACGTTGTTTTACGAGTCCCTTATGTATTATCTTTAGGGAAGAATTCCATTGGCTACGCCAGGTATTCGACCCGCCCTACTTGTTCATTCGATAGCCAATTCAATTCTTTCTTATCGGCCAAACCACATAGACAAGCTCGGCTTGCCGTTTCCACATTCTCAGGAGGATATATGAGACGATCCGCTCTCTTGATCATTCTCGCTCTGACAGTCCCTTCCCTTTTGGCGCAGCAGAAAAAAGCGACCGTGGCCGTCCTGGAATTCCAGTCCGCGGGAGGATTTGAAAAGAACGAAATTTCCATACTCACCAGCCGCTTCCGCAATATGCTCGTGCAGACCAACACGTTTGATGTGGTGGAGCGCGAGAAGATGAACGATATACTCAAAGCGCAGGATTTTAATATGTCCGACGCGTGCAATACCGCCGAATGCGCGGTTCAGGTCGGGCAATTGCTCGGCGTGGAGTCGATGATCGCGGGCGACGTGGGTGTTTTCGGGGAAACGTATACGATCGATCTCCGCATGATCGACGTGGGAAACGGTAAGATCATTCAGACGCTGACGCGCGATTATTCCGGCAAAAGGGACGGTTTGCTCGGCATCATGCAGGCGATGGCCAAAGAACTGGCCGATGCGGTCTCTAAACGTTCCCCTGTAAAACGGTTTGAGCTGACCGTGACGGCAACCGCGCCTAAGGGGGTCAAGTCGATCGACATTCTGATCGACGGGCAAAACGTGGGTCAGAACAAGGCGGTGGTGAATCTGGCCGAGGGCCGGCATACGGTGGAAGCGCGGAGCGGTTCTCCGGATCATACGGTATTCTCAAAAGAGATCCTGCTCAGGAGCGATCAGAAGGTCGAAGCGAAAATAGAATATTCCGAAGCCCATAAAAAGCGCATGGCGGCAGAAGCGGTCCAACCTGCGGGTGTTTCGAAAGGGCCTAACAAAAAACTCTGGTACATCGTCGGCGGTGTAGCCGTGCTCGGAGGCGCCTCGGCTATCCTGCTCAGCGGCGGCGGCGGAAGCAAAGGCTCCAAAGGCATTCCCGGCATGACATTGCCGCCGGAGTAATGAAAGTGCGTAATAAAAAAATATCCGGAGAATATGTATGAGAAGTGTAATACTAAAGACCATCGCATTGATTATACTATTGTCTTCAACTTTAGCAAGTCAGGTTCCCTCTATCACCTCATTTTCTCCAACCTCCGGTCCTATCGGCACGAGCATCACGATCAGCGGAGCCAACTTCAATGCAACCGCTACAAACAATGTAGTCTATTTCGGCGCAGTGAAAGCTGATGTGACGAATGCCACTGCGACAGACCTTACTGTGACGGTTCCGACGGGTGCCACTTATGCGCCGATCACCGTGACGGATACAACGACGGGACTGGGTTGCTCCTCTAAATATGGATTTATTGTTACTTTTCCCAGTGTTCAAATCATTAATTCGGGAACATTTGTCCGATCAGATTTTTCTAATGATGCTGTTTTGCCAAATTCCGTTAAGTTAGCAGATTTAGACGGTGATGGAAAACTTGACATTCTTCAAGGAAATTCAGAAGGCCAAACAACAGTCAAAATAGGGCAAAACACGAGCTCGCCTGGCAATATAAGTTTTGCCTCATTTCAAAATCTGATTTCTAATAACGATCCGCAAAACATTGGAACTGGAGATTTGGATGGAGATGGGAAGTTTGACGTGGTTGTATCAAACTACGGAGCCGGTTCCGGAAACACTATTTCACTTTTTCGCAACATTAGTTCTTCGGGCACAATTTCCTTTACTTCAAAAAATGATCTGACAACCGGATTGAAACCTTTTGGGGTTGCTATCGGCGACTTAAATGGTGATGGAAAACCAGAAATAGTTGTTGGGAGTGATTGGCCAACTGATTCAATATTTGTTTTTCAAAACCTAAGTACAAAGGGTTCATTGTCTTTTTCAAGTAGAGTCAATTTGAAAGGTACACGGCCACAATTCGTACAAATCGGTGATATGGATGGCGACAGCATATCTGATATCGTGGCAGCAAATGTCAACAACGATTCGGTATCGATCTGGTTATCCCAGTCAAACGCAACCATTACGGCCAACACATTCTCTACTAAATTTAATATCTACAGTTTCCCCCCACAAGGGGTTGCTTTAGGCGATATTGATCGAGATGGAAAACTGGACATAATTGTAATAAATGCATCTTCCAATGTTTCTGTTTTTCGAAATACCAGTAGCCCAGGAAATTTATCCTTTGCTCCAAGTAGCAATATGAGTACTGGCAGTAATCCAATTGAGCTTAGTATAGGTGACCTCGATGGAGATGGAAAGGTAGATATTGCCAATGCTAATGAGGGGAGTTCAAATGTTTATGTTTTTAAAAATGTTAGTTCAATCGGAAACGTCAACTTTAATAGTGCACAAATTTACGCAGTAGGTGGATCTAATCCATGGGATGTGATTATTGGAGATATTGATGGAGATAAAAAACCGGATATTGTTTCAGACAACTCACAAGGAAGTCAAATTTCTGTATTTCGAAACGTAATTCCTCCCCCTGTTCCTACACCGCCTGAAGCGCCCCAAAACCTTATTGCCGTTGCGGAAAACGGACAAATCACTTTGAAATGGCAAAAAAACAACGAATCGGATTTCCTCAGATATCGCATCTATCAAAGCACTTCACCCAATGCGGGCGTGCAAGTGGACAGCACAGCAGGAGGGATCACAGACACTACAAAGATCATTACGGGTTTGACGAACGGAGTTACCTATTATTTCAGAATAGCCGCCATTGATTCATTATATAATCAAAGCGCCTATTCAAATGAAGTGAGCACCACTCCCATGTTCCAATCCCTTCACGTCTCCTCCACCGGCAGCAATTCCAACGACGGAAGCGCGCAATTCCCTCTGGCCGCTGTCGGCGATGCGATGAATAAGGCCGCCGCAGGGGATACGATCAAGATCGGCGCAGGTACGTGGACGGAAAACCTTACGATGAACAAGCCGCTCATAATTCGCGGAGGATATGCGCCGGGATTCAGCGAATCGCAGAGGAATATTCATTCATACCAAACCGTGTGGAAAGCGGTTACAAGTCCGCAAGTGACGGACAACCAGAGTTGTACTTTTGACGGGATCGTTTTTGACGGATCTTTGGGCACTGCCAAAGCGGTCAATGTCACGGGCGGAACCACGACCATCACGCATTGTACAATCGTTAATTACTTCGGGAGCGGCAATCAGGGTATCGTCGTCAATTCCGGCGCGGGCGCCGTGATCAAAAACAACACGATCTATAATAATCAGCTTGCCGGTGGCGGCGTGATCTTCTACTCGATCGTGGTCCATGCGTCGGCGAATGCAGGAACAACGAGGATCGAAAATAATATCATCATGCTCAACGACGTCGGACTGGATAATAATCTTTCGGCATCGATCGCCAATTATAATTGTGTTTACAACAACGATTTCCTCAACTACGACGGCACGTTCAATTCTCCCGGCGCCAATGACATCAATGCCGATCCCAAATTTGTTTATCCTGCGGGCGGCGACTTCCGCCTCAAAGGCGGCTCACCATGCATCGATGCGGGCAATCCGGCGGATCCGGTTGGCGACGAGCCCGCGCCCAACGGCGGTAAGATCAATATCGGAAATTTAGGCGGCACTTCCGAGGCGTCGAAGACGGGCGTGAATCCCGTGACGTTCGTTTCTACATCCGGCAACGATAACAACGACGGGTCGATCGCCAGCCCGTACCGCACGATCACCAAAGCACTGCAAAGCGCATTGGGCGACACGATCAAAGTGGCGGCGGGAAATTACGCCGAAGGGATCATTACAACCGGCTACGCCGTGGTGCGCGGCGGATACGGCGGAGATTTTTTGGAATCATCCCGGATACCCGCCGTCAATCAGACCGTGATCGAAGCGGTGAGTTCAACGATGTGGTATGACGCGTTCGGCGTTAAGCTGGACGGGTTTGTTTTCGACGGAAAAACGAACGTGGCGGGAACCGGTTTGCATCTGCTCGGGCCTGCAAATATCTCACACACCGTCGTCAAAAACGTCAAGAACAGTCCGGGATACGGTATGCGGGTGGAAGCGAATGTCTCCGTCATCAATAACACGATCTACAATAACACCCACGGCGTGTATCTTTCCAGCGGAGCATCAAGCGTCGTAAAGAATAATATCATCCGCGGCAACGGATTCGGACTTAACAACAGCGCCGCGTCGGGCATCGGATCGTATAACGATTATTTCAATAACAGTTTTAATTACACCGGTACATTTACTTCGCCGGGCGCAGGCGATCTCGCGCTTGATCCGCTGCAGGTCAATGCCGCCGGAGGAAATTTCCAGCTGGCGTCCAATTCGCCCTGCATCAATGCCGGCGATCCTGCCGTTCAGTACAATGACCCGGACGGTTCGCGCAACGATATCGGCGCATACCGGTTCCAGGATTTTCCGCCGGGCGTTCCGTCCAACTTCACATTTACACCGCTCGTTAATTACCGCGTTTTGCTGAAATGGCGGCAAAATACCGATGCGGATTTCTTGCGTTATCGCATCTATTCCGGAACCGACGGGATCGTCTTCAACCAGATTGACAGCAACACGACGGCATCGGACACGACCTCGCTGCTCGGCCCATTGTTGCTGGACGGAATGTACTATTTTCGCGTGACAGCCCTGGATAACGGATTAAATGAAAGCTCACCCGCCGCGGCGAATGTGTATCTGTCTTCGCGGCTGAACGACTCGCTGGCTTTGGTCGAATTCTTCGACAGCACGGGCGGAGCAAATTGGACCAACAAAACGAATTGGAAAACAGGGAATCCGCTGGAGACATGGTTCGGCGTAAGCGTGTCAAATAACCGGGTCTCGCAGATCAACTTACCTGACAATAATCTCATCGGGACCATTCCACAAAGCATCGCAACCCTGACCGGCCTGATCTATCTCAATCTGCCCAAGAACCAATTCAACGGGGCTTTCCCGAAACAGATCTGCAGCCTGACCGGCCTGACACAGCTATATCTCAGCGAGTGTTTTATATCGGGGAACATCCCGCCGGAAATAGGGAATTTGACCAATTTGACCGCGCTTCACCTGTACAGTAACCAGCTCACAGGCACAATTCCGCCTCAGATCGGCAATCTCACGAATCTGACCATTCTCTTTTTATACAACACGTCCCTTTCGGGCTCGATCCCTTCTTCGATCGGAAACCTTACCAATCTGACGCATCTGTATTTGCTCAATAACCAATTGAGCGGTTCTATTCCCTCAGAGATCGGCAACCTGAGCAATATCCTGGAGTTGATTCTTCATACCAATCAATTGACAGGAACGATTCCATCTCAGCTTGGAAATTTGTCTAATTTACAGGAGCTGTATCTGCTTAATAATAAACTGTCGGGAGCGGTACCGAACTCCCTTACCGGATTGAGCGAATTGAAAAAACTCTATTTGTCGTCAAACGATCTGACCGATCTGCCGGATTTTTCAACCGCAACCTCGCTGGAAAACCTTGAGATCGATAATAACCAATTTACCTTCGAAGACATCGAACCCAATATCGGCGCGCCATCACAGTCCTTTGTCTATTCTCCGCAGGACAGTGTAGGCATTCAAAAAGACACGACCGTAAATTTGAATGCTGCGTTAGCGTTCACCGTCACGGTTGGCGGCGCTAACAATCAATATCAATGGTATAAAGACGGAACATTGATCGGCGGGGCAACAAATTCCTCTTACTCCATCGCTTCCGCGCAGGCGTCCGACGACGGACAATATATTTGCCGCATCACTAACACGGTTGCAACGGCGCTGACGCTGTATTCCCGGCCATTCAATTTGACCGTCACAGTTATTGCGCCTTCGATCACGGCGGGTTCCCTTCAGGTATCCAACGCCAATCCGGCTCCGGGAACAAGCGTGACTATTTCAGTTCCGGTAACCGGCTCAGCGCCGACGGTTAAACTGTTTCACGGCAAACCGGGTCAGTCCCCGGGCGATTCCACGCTCATGACTTTCAACGGAAGCGCTTACACGGCTACGATATCCGGCACCGGCGTTACTCAGGAAGGCCTTTGGTTCCGCATACGCGCGCATAATACGGCGGGCGTTGTTTACTATCCGGCTTCCGGCGTACAGACGATCGCGGTGCAGATCACCAATTTCTCTCCGATCAAAACGATCAGCGCGTACCCCAACGGCGTCGGCAGCGGAGGATATTTTACTATCGGTTTATCCTTCAACGGCACTTTGAATCTGACCGATTACTTCGGCGCGCAGGAATTTGCCGGCGACGGGAACCCGTCCAATTGGCGCCTGCAGTCTTTTAATTCGTCCACACAGAGCTTTTCAGACGTCTCCTCCATGACCAGCGGCAATGCGTACGGCCTTTACCACAAAACGGGAACCCCGGAGGATCTCTTCAGCAGCGTTTCATCTCCGACAGCGATAGCGTCGGATGCGTTCAATAATACAATTCTCAAGCCCGGGTGGAATCTGATCGCATGGCCTTACACATTTACCGCCAATGTAACCGCCAAAGACGCCGCGAAGATCGGACAGATTTGGTGGATGAACGGCAATAGCGGATGGGAAACGGTTTCGCAACTAAAACCGTATGGCGGCTACATGATCCGAAACAAAACGGCCGGCGATATTACCGTGGGCTCCGCTGTGACCTGGACACGGGCGGCGGGTAAATCAATTACCGATGATCTGACATCGTCCATCCGGTTCATGGCGGAATCCGGAGAATACCGGGACAGCTATAACTATGTCGGAACAAAAGAAGCAGCGGCGAATGACTACGATGACTTGGATGAACTCGAACCGTTGGTCATGGCCGGAGGCGTCCATGCGTACTTCGTCAATACTTCTTCGGAAGCTGTGAGAGATCTTTCGTATGATATCCGTTCGGCCAGTGAACCAGGTCATGTCTGGGATCTGGTGGTTGAAAACAACACGAGCCAAAAACAGACGAGACTCTCCTGGGAGTATGAGGCCGGAATACAGAAGGTCATACTTTTCGACATTACGCATAACAAGAAAACGGAATTGGAAAAGAGCCTCGGATATGCCTTCGATAATGCGCGACCGGCGCGGTTCAAAATTATCGCAGGCGAAGCCAATTGGGTGAACGATCACGTTCAAGAGATCGAAGCGTCTCTGCCGAAAGAATTCTCGCTGTCGCAGAACTATCCGAACCCGTTCAACCCATCCACAACGATCAAGTTCGATGTGGCGCGGTCAAGCAGCGTAAGGATAAAGATCTACAATATTCTGGGACAGGAAGTAACGACGCTGGTCAACGGATACTACGAAACCGGACGCAACTATCAGGCGGTGTGGAATGGGAAAGACGTCTTAGGCCGAGAAGTTGCCAGCGGTGTTTACATTTACAGGCTTGAAGCGGGAAAGATCTCGAAGGTAAAGAAGATGCTGTTTGTGAAGTAGCAAAAGAACGGATTCAGATCTTTTTGAAAATAATCCCCCTGTATCCCCCTTTTAAAGGGGGACAAATCTGCAATTTGCACTAACTATTCCCCCTTGCAAAGGGGGTTAGGGGGATTGATTGAATGAAGAACATTTCAAAACTGCTGTACAAAACCTCTATATTCTCACGATCAGAAATAATTCATATTCTGCAATTCGCATTTTGAATTCCATGAGATCAGTTCCCTCTCACATCACCGCCAATGAGGGATTTTTATTCTAAGAAAAAACTTGTTTCAGCTAAATTCCTGTAATATATTGATTTTAGTGAATCTTTTCTTCTGAGCGGAATAAGCGTAACTCTTTATAAGTTTAAACTTATGCCGACAGAAAAAGTACGCTCGGCCTGTCGTAGGAATTAACATGCTGGAAACCACGTCAAATAATCCCCAGCTCAAAGAGATCAAGATCAATGAGCCTTCGCGGGATGCGATGAAACCGCAGCAGGACAAAGCGGTCGTGCCGGACAACGCCTCCGGCGTCAAGTACGACCGGAATTATTACGATCAGAAATTCCAGGATATCATCCGCGAATACCGCACGTACGCAAAAAACACCGACGTCTCTCTTTTACAAAAAGCATTCGATTACAGCTACGCATCCCACGAAGGGCAATTCCGCAAGTCCGGATTACCGTATTTCGATCACGTCATCGAAGTGGCCAAGATTCTTGCCGATCAGCATATGGACCAGACAACGCTTGTGGCCGCGTTTCTGCACGACACTATCGAGGACACAGGCAAAACGTACGACGACATATCGGAGAAATTCGGCGAGGATGTGGCGCGGCTCGTGGACGGTCTTACCAAAATAAGCGGATTCGAATTCGGCAGTCTCGAGATCAAGCAGGCGGAGAATTACCGCAAAATGCTTCTCTCGATGATCAAGGATATCCGCGTCATTATCATCAAATTCGCCGACCGCCTGCATAATATGCGCACGATCGATTCCCTGCCGCCGAAAAAACAGGAACGCATCGCGATCGAGACCCGTGACGTATACGCGCCGCTGGCGCACCGCTTTGGAATGGCCAGGATCCGGTGGGAACTCGAAGACCTGGTCCTGAAAACGCTCGATCAGAACGTGTATTGGGAATTGTCCAAACTGATCGCCGACAAGCGGCAGGAGCGGCAGGCGTACATCGAGAAGATCGCAAAACCTCTGCGTGAAAAATTGGCGGAGAACGAAACATCGGCGCAGATCATCGGACGGCCCAAGCATTTTTTCAGTATCTACAACAAGATGAAAAAACGCAACAAGCCTTTCCAGGAAATCTACGACCTGCTGGCAATACGCATTCTTGTTGAATCCAAAGTGGACTGTTATAAAGCGCTCGGCATCGTGCACAGCACCTACACGCCGGTAACGGAACGTTTCAAAGATTACATCGCCGTTCCCAAGATCAACGGCTACCAGTCGATCCATACGACCGTCATCGGGCCCGACGGCAAGATGGTGGAAATCCAGATCCGCACCAAAGAGATGAATCAGATCGCGGAAGAGGGCATCGCCGCGCACTGGCTTTACAAAGAAGGCAAACTCCAGATGGACCAGTTGGATCGTCAGATCGGATGGATCCGGCAACTGATCGACCGTCAGCAGGAGAATAACGATCCGGGCGAATTTCTCGAAGATCTCAAGATCGATCTTTTCCAGGATGAGGTATTTGTCTTTACTCCGAAGGGAGATCTTTTTAATCTCCCGCGCCACGCCACACCCATCGACTTCGCCTTTGCGGTACACTCGCAGGTCGGTCTGCACTGCATCGGCGCAAAGGTCAATGGCAAGATGGTGCCTCTGCACAGCGAGCTCTCAAGCGGGGACATGATAGAAGTATTGACTTCGGAACAGCAGACGCCGAGCCTGCACTGGCTTGAGATCGCGAAGACATCCAAAGCACGCAACCATATCAAGCGGTATTTCCGTAATATCGAACTCGAACAAAGCGTCAATCTCGGCAAGAACCTGCTGGAGCAGGAACTCAAAGATCTTATGTCTAAAAAACAGGTTCCCGATTTTGAGGATGAACTGGATAGGATCGTGGAGGAATTGAAGTTCGAGAACAAAGAAATGCTCTTATCTTCCATCGGCCGGGGTAATGTCTCCGCGCAGAGCGTGGCTCAGAAGATCGCCGCGCGCATCGTTCCCAAAGAGCCGTCGCTCCTGCCCGACCCTTCCTTTTTCAGCCGTTTCATCAAACGCGCCCGTTCGGAATCCAAAGGGATCGCCATCAACGGCATGGACAATATGATGATCCATTTTGCCAAATGCTGCAATCCTATTCCGGGCGACGCGATCCTGGGTTATGTGACCAAAGGCCGCGGCATCAATGTCCATCGCGCCGACTGTTCCAATATCATCGATGCGATCAAGAAAGAACCGGAACGCTCTATTCCCGCGCGATGGCAGGTGGACGAATCCAAGAATTTCATGGTACAGATACGTATTCTTGGTTACGACCGGAAGAACTTTCTCAACGATATTACGCAGAAAATCTCATCCGCCGATACCAATATTGTGAGCGCGGATGTCAAAACCTCCGGACACGAGACAATCAATATGTTCGTCATCCAGGTTCGGAATATCGCGCACCTGAACCTTGTGCTGGACAAGATAAGGAAGATCCAGGGTGTGATCAGTGCGACAAGGGTTGACACCAGTTTGCTGAATAAATAGGTTTATCATAAGGGTTGAATGGAAGTTCTTTTTCTCGGTACGGGCACTTCGCACGGCATCCCGGTCATCGGATGCGGATGCCCGACCTGCCTCTCCACGAACGACAAAAATAAGAGACTGCGTTCTTCGGTCCTATTCTCCGTCGGCGATAAGAAGATACTCATCGATACGTCCATCGATTTTCGCCAGCAGGCCCTGCGCTATAAGATCGACCGCGTCGATGCGATCCTCTTCACCCATCATCACGTGGATCACATATTCGGTCTCGACGATACGCGCGTGTTCAATAAAATGCATAAAAAGAAGATCCCCTGCTACGGAGCCAAGCCCACGATCAAACAATTGAAACACGTATATTCGTACATTTTCGATTACCCGGATATCCCGGGCGGTATTCCGATGCTGGAGTTTGTTAAACTGGACTCCAAGCCGTTTGAAGTGGAAGGCATCCAGGTGGTACCGATCGAGATCATGCACGGCCGAATGCCGATCAATGCTTACCGCATCGGAGACATCGTGTATGCCACGGATTGCAGCCATATACCGGAGCGATCCATGAAGAAATTTAGAAATGCCGAGGTGCTCATCCTGGACAGCCTTCGTATCCGCAAACATCCGACTCATTTCAATCTGGAGGAAGCCCTGGAAGCGGCCTCGCGCATCGGCGCCAAACAAACTTATTTCACTCATATGTCGCACGAGATAGAACACGAAACGGTCTCCCGATCATTGCCGCCCAATGTGGCGCTCGCCTATGACGGGTTGAAGATATCTATTTGAGAGGAACGTATGCTCCGCAGCGTCAAGATCTTGTTATTGATAATTGTCATTTCTGCGCCCGGGTGCGCTTTCTTTAATACGTTCTATCTTGCGCGCAAGGCCTATAACAACGCCGAAAACATCATTCAGCGCAATAAAGAGCAGGCCGCTGCGGCACAGACCATCGCCGATATTCCGCCGGACCGTTTTTCGAAGGAGTCTCTCAGTACGCCGCAGGAAGCTAGAACTTTTCTCGATGAAGCCATAGAAAGATCCAACAAAGTAGTAGTACTATATCCTAAAAGCCGGTGGGCCGAAGATGCAACTCTGCTGTTGGGGAAAGCGCACTATTATCGTGGTTATTCCAATGACGGCTTTGACGCTAAGAACCGTCTGGAAGTGTTTCTGACAAGGTACTCAGAAAGCGAAATGGCCGATGAAGCCAGGTTGTGGTACGGAAGGACCTTGTTAAAGTTGGGACAGATCGATGAAGCCGAGACGTACTTTTTGCAGATTACGGAGTCAACCGCCGATCCGGCCATAACAACCGAGGCGCTCATCGAACTCGGGGATATGGCTATGACCGACGAAGATCTCTCTGCGGCCTGCGGATTTTACATTCGCGCTACGGAGCTGGACAGCCGGCGCGCGATCAGGAGATCGGCGCTGTACAAAGCTTTCTTCGCTCATTACCGCGCTCATGATTACCGCAAGGCTGTCGGTTATATCAATATTCTCCTGCGTATGGATCTGGAACCTGCAGAAAAGTTTGATATGCTGTTCATGAAAGCGCGCGCCCTGAAAATGGCCGGCGAATACCGTGAAGCCATCCAGATACTGAACGATCTCGTCGGAAACCTGCGGTACAAAAACTATTTCATCAGGGCGGAGTTTGAGATCGCCGATGCGCTGCGTCTTGCCGGGCGAAACACCGAGGCCGTTAAACAATTTGAATACGTTGTGGAAGTCTATAAGAACCAGCTCTTCACGGGAGACTGTTATTATTTCCTCGGTCTGATCAACGATCGACCGGTTACAGGCAAAGACGATACATTCCGGGCCGATGAGGAACTGGCGCGGAAATATTATTATCTGGTAAAAACCAGGTATGCCAATGCCGTCCATTTTGCCTTGGCATCAGAAAGATACGAATACCTGACTAAGATGGACCTGTTCAAAGGCACGATAGCCGTGGACGAAGCATTGCTGGGTGTTCTCGAAAAGAAGATCCTTGACCCGGCCTGGGTGATTAATATAGCCGATTATTTCCCGTCGGTAAATGACACGTCGGAGCAGACCGCAGAATCCATGGAGAATCAAGACAATCCGAAGGATAAAGGCAAAACCGATGCTAAAAAAGAAGTTCTGAACGTAAAGATCGTCAATGATGAATTGGAAGAAAAAAAGCAGCAGGTACAGTTTTCCATGCTGGATCTCGCTTCCTTAACAGATACGGATTCTTTACAAAAACTAAGAAACCTCACTTTCAATGCACTGGCCAAGGATTTTGTTCTGTTGGCGGATTATTTCTATTTCGATCTGTCCGATTTCGATTCGGCCGGCCACTATTACAAATACGTTATAGATCATTTCCACAAAAGTCCCAATGTAGAATTTGCGCTATACGGTGAAGCGCGGGTTCGCCAGAAGAAGGAAGATCCGGGCTATCTATCTTATTACCGACGTGCTTTGGAACGGTTTCCCGAAGGACGCCTGGCCGATGTAGGTAGGAAGGCCTTGGCCATGGAAGATGCTCCTTCCGACAGCGTCAATCTTTATCTCAGCATGGCGGAGGAAAATATGCTGGTGACCGGCGATTACCGCAAAGCCGCTCAGCAGTATACCCGTGCGGCCTGTATCGATTCGTCTGAGCGAAAACTGCAAGCCTTGTATTCTCTGGGGCTGTTATACGAGAAAAAGCTGGATCTGAAGACCGAGGCGTTTAGAGCTTACAATACCTTGGTATTTGCTGACCCTAATTCCGGCTATGCAAAAAAGATCAAACCAAAAGTGGACGCGTATGCTAAAGAGAAAGGGATATCCGGCGATTCTCTAAAATTTTGGATCGATCGGGATATTTTGAAGATCTCCTTTGCAGGACGCGCCGAAGTTCATCCGGATACTCTGAAAAAACCTTCCGACTCTACGGCGTCCGAGTCGGTAAAGAGTCGGCTACCGGAAGGGCTTCGGGCGATCGAAAAAGAGACGATGCCGTCAGATACTACTATGATCCGTAAAACAGAAAAAAGAAAAGACAAAAAACCGACTGAAAAATCAGATGTGGACACGAAAAGAGATGAAAATGAAAACCTTATTCCGGATGAATAAAAAACTTTATGCTACCGTTCTGCTGTTAACTGTTTCCGGCTGCGTGCCTCAGCCTGTGTATCGATCAGTTGCAAAATCGCCGGCTGACCAGACGGGACAGAGTTCGGTCGCACCAGGAGATGTCATTACGGGAACAGCGTCCTATTATGCGGACAAATTTCACGGTAGAAAAACGGCCAATGGTGAAATATTCAACATGCATGATCTAACGGCCGCCCATAAGACATTACCTTTTAACACTCTCCTGAGAGTCACCAACTTGAGAAATAACAAATCCGTTAAGGTCAGGATCAATGACCGCGGACCATTTGTCAAGGACAGGGTCATCGATCTTTCGCTGGCCGCGGCCAAAGAATTGGATATGCTGGGAACGGGAACGGCCGAGGTCCGTATAGAAATTTTAGCGCCCGAAAAATAGTTTCTGCTTTTTAAGCCTTGTTTTGCCCGTATTTACAAAAACGCAACCGGTTTGTGGCCTTAAAGGCCTTGACTTGTCTTGTTTAGTTTGGTACATTATAAAGGTACTCAACCTCACGGATTACCAGCAAAGCGTACATCGCATCATAATGAGAGCCCATCTCGATAATTTTCTTAAATACCTGGATGCTGAGAGAAATTATTCCGATAAAACTGTGCTGGCCTATAGCACTGATTTAGAAGAATTTATCAGCTTTGTTGAAAATAGGTTTGACTCTAAGGACTTTTCACCGGATGATATCACCAAGAATGAGATCCGGTCTTTTTTGGGTCAATTGTCCAGAAATCAGTTACAGAAAAAAAGTATTGCCCGAAAACTGTCGGCCGTTAAGTCCTTTTTTAAATTTTTGAATAAGAACCAGATCGTCCGCTCAAACCCGGCCAAACTCGTCGCAACGCCCAAATATGAGAAAAAGGTTCCCTCCTTTTTCACACAGGAACAATTGACCGCTTTGTTCGATCTGATGGATATTTCCACTGCCGAAGGTCTTCGCGACAAAACGATCCTTGAATTATTCTACTCCACAGGCATGCGTTTGAGTGAACTGGTTGGTTTGAATACGGGTGATATCAATATGTCGAACCGTACCGTCTCTGTTTTCGGAAAAGGCAGTAAACAGCGGATCATCCCCATGGGGAAGGAAGCCCTTGATTCCATGAAAAACTACATCGAGGTTCGCTTGGCCATCCCTAAAAAAGGCCGTACTGCCGATCCCCGAGCCCTGTTTATCGTACCGACGGGCCAGAGGATCACAGCTTTGGCGGTTCAAAGGATGGTCAGGAAGCATTTGCTCCAGGTTTCGGATGCGAATAAACTAAGCCCGCATGTGCTGCGCCACTCATTTGCCACGCATTTGCTTGACAACGGCGCCGATATGCTTGCGGTCAAAGAATTGCTTGGCCATGAAAACCTTTCGACCACTCAGATCTATACGCATGTGACTGTGGACCGGCTCAAAGATGCTTATAAAAAAGCCCACCCCCGGGCTGTGAAATAATCCTTTCCATCTACAAAAGGAGAACCATATGAAAATCCGTATCACCTCGCGTCATCAGAAATTGGCTCCTAAATTGAAAAGTTATTTGGAAGAGAAATTTGAAAGGCTGGAACGTTATTACGATCGCATCATCGACTGCGACGTGACTCTGGACAAAGAAAAGACGGCCGAAAAAGTTGAGGTGAATATCAAAGTATACAGTACGGTCATTCACGTCAAAGCCAAAGACGCCGATGTGACGAAAGCGATCGATCTCTGCATGGACAAACTCGAGACGCAGTTGAAAAAATTCAAAGAAAAAATGAAAAACCGGCCGCACGTCCGCATGTCGTCCGTTTTGGCGGAGGCCGAAGAAGAATAGTATTGATAAAATGTTTTATCTTCGTACATTCAGCAGGTCAGATGACATCTGACCTGCTTTTTTATACATCTTCCGCACACCACTAACTGTCATTCATGGAAAAAGTCATTCAAAGCTACGAGGTCATCAAACAGATCGGCGCCGGAGGTATGGCTACCGTCTTTATGGGCCGTCATCCTTCGCTGGATCGATTGGTGGCCATCAAGGTGGTCAAAGGCGATAACCGGGATAAGATCAAGCGGTTTGAACGTGAGGCCGTGCTTTCAGCGTCGCTGAAACAAGAGAATCTTCCTTCGATCTACGACTATTTCATGGATGCGCAGAGGAACCATTATCTGGTGATGGAGTATGTCGAAGGTATCGATGTCAGCGATGTGCTGAAGTCAAGAGGACCGCTTCCTCCGGCCATCTGCGCTATGATTATTCGCGAAGCGGCACGCGGGCTTGAGCATATGCATGAGAACGGCATCATACACCGGGATATCAAGCCGAGCAACGTGCGGCTAGGAAAGAACGGTCAGGTAAAGCTGATGGATTTCGGTATCGCGAAACAGGAAGATGATGAAGCGCAGAAGAACCTGACGAATACAGGCATTATAGTTGGTACACCGTCGTATATGTCGCCGGAACAGGCGTCGGGAGACAAACTTTCCATTCAGAGCGACCTTTTTAGCCTTGGAACCATGATGTACGAATTACTGACAGGCAAAAAGCCCTTTACCGCCGACAGCAATCTGACCCTGATCACCCTGATCGCGCAGGGTAAATTCGAATCGTTGTACCATTCGCACCCCCAGCTGCCGCATGCACTCATTGAGATTGTGCATAAAGCGATGTCCAAGAGCCTCAATGGCCGTTACCAGCATGCCGGAGTGCTGATCAAGGACCTGAATAATTTTCTCCAGTCCATGTCGCAATCCCAGATCCGGGACTATCTGATTCAATTTTATTCGGCCGTAACGTCCAAGGATAAGAAATTCGACAGTGCCTCTTTCGAAATTCCGGTGAACGCGGATTTCACATCCACGGCCGTCGATCTTTCTTATTCCAGAGTGTCTTTTCGCCCTACTTTGAGACACCTGAAAAAATACCGTTGGCTTTACGCTTCGGCTACGGCGATAGCCGCGGCCGTAATGCTTCTGGTCTTTCTCTTTTCCAATGGTACCATTTTTGAGGAACCGCCTTTTGGAAAGGTCAGCCTTAACCTGAAATCCAAACGTGCAGGTATTCTCAAAGACACCAAGATCTACGTCAACGACGAGGAGTATCCCCTGGATCGGTCTTTCAACGGCTCTGTAACATTGAACCGTTTCCAGTACGGACGAAATGCGATACGCATGCGTTTTCCCGTTATGTACAGCTCGCAGGAGCTGCATTTTTCATTTAAGGACGAGACCGATACTTTAAGTTTTAATTTTGACATCGACAAAGCGATCGATGCCATGGACATTTACCCGCCTGAAAACAAGAAGATCGGCGTAACCGTCAATTCTGTCCCGTCGGGATCGGTCTTGTACTGGAATAACGATATCAAACCTTCCGGTCTTAAAACGCCCTACGGACAAGGATGGACCGGTTTTAAAGCACCTCTTCAAAGCATCATTCTCAAGAAAGATAACTATCTTACCGTAAAGATTCCCGGGCCCTTCCCGCAAAACGAAACCCTGGGCCTGCACGTATACCTGGAGCCTTATAAGAAGTAAATTCATGGAGACAACGGCCGAGCTGAAGATCAAAAAAGGGGATGAGATCGAATTAGTTATCGATTCCGTCTCGTTCGGAGGACAAGGCGTAGGCCGGATCAATGATTTTGTAGTCTTTGTGGATGGCGCGGTCACCGGGGACAGGGTTCGCGTGAGAATCAATAAAAAGAAGAAGAATTTTGCCGAAGCCAGGACCCTGTCAGTAGTTTCGCCATCGCCGTACCGCATCTCCCCCGTTTGCCAATATTTCGGTACCTGCGGCGGATGTCGTATGCAGGACGTGGATTATAAGGCGCAATTGGAGATCAAACGTCTCAACATTCAGGATGTTTTTCAGCGAATCGGTGGATTTGAAAATATCACCATACCTACACCGCACGGCTCCCCCAGGATATTTCACTACCGTAACAAGATGGAATTCACTTTCGGTGACCGGGCCTGGCTCACAGAATTTGTACCGGAAGAAGATAAACCTCAATTCGTTCTGGGAATGCACGTTCCTCAGCGCTTCGACAAAGTCCTCGATATCAATTCCTGCCACCTGCAGAGCCCTCTTGCGACAGAAATCGTAAACCGGGTCCGGGATTTCGCAAAACAGAGCGGTCTGTTACCGTACTCTGTTAAACGGCACGACGGATTCTGGCGGTTTCTGGTCATACGTCAATGCGAGCACACGAACGATCTCATGGTGAATATCATAACGGCCGAAGAAAACCGAAAAGTCATGCAGGATTTTGCAGATCAAATGTTGCAGAGTTTTCCCGCTATCACATCTTTGATTCATGGCGTTAGCCGTAAACTGTCTCAGGTCGCTTTCAGCGATCAGGAAACGGTGCTGTACGGCAAACCCGTTATCACGGAAAAGCTGGGAGAATACGAATTTGAAATAGCATCCGATGCTTTCTTTCAGACCAATACGTCCGGGGCCGAGATCCTCTATAAGACCGTACTGGATCTGGCTGAATTGAAAGGTCATGAGTTATTGTACGATCTGTATTGCGGAACGGGAAGCATCGCTTTGTTCCTGAGTTCCCATGTTGACAAGATCATCGGGATCGAATGGGTTGAAAACGCGGTGAGCAATGCCAGAAAAAACGCCGCTCACAACGGCATAAGCAATTGCGAGTTCATCCACGGGGATATGAGACTCGCATTGGAAAAACTCGATCAAAGGCCCGATGTCATCGTGGTAGATCCTCCGCGGTCGGGCATGCACGAGGATGTGATCCGTGCCCTCTTGCAGATCGATGCCGGAAAGATCGTTTATGTCAGCTGTAACCCGGCAACCCAGGCCCGCGATCTGGCGCTTCTTTGCAAAGAGAAGTACGCTCTTGGCAGGATTCAGCCCGTGGACATGTTCCCCCATACATACCACATCGAGAATGTGGTGTCACTATCCAGGAAATAATTTATGAACGAATCCAACGGACCGTTTTCCGTATTATGCGTTGACGATGAACCCAATATCCTCAGCGTTCTGCGAAAACTGCTTGAAGAAGACTACAACGTTTACACCGCTCTCAATGCGTTGGAGGCCTTTAACATCCTCAATGACCATGAGATAGCCGTGGCTCTTGTTGATCAGAAAATGCCCAATATGACCGGGATTGAATTGCTGGCCAAGATCAAGGAACAGTATCCCAGTACGGTCCGCATCATTCTGACCGCTCATACGGAAGTGCACGATCTGGTGGAATCGATCAATGTCGGAGAGATTTTCCGATATGTAAACAAGCCGTGGGAGGAAGAGGCGCTTCTGGAATGCATCAAGGAAGCCGTACACAAATTCGATCAGCAGCGCAGTTTTTTCCGAAGAAAGGATGAATACGAAAAATTAGCATCGGAAAAAGAAAAGCTGGAACGAGAGATCGTCTTACTGAAATCCGAGATCGAAAAGGAATATGCTCTCGATAATATCGTCAGTATCAGTCCGAAAATGAACCAGGTTCGCCGTCTTATCAAAGCGGCTTCCATGAGCGATGAAACGGTGCTCATTCAGGGCGAAAGCGGTACGGGAAAAGAACTGGTGGCGCGTGCCATTCATTATAACAGCAAGCGGCAGATGAACAAATTCGTCGCCGTAGATTGCGGCGCATTGACCGAGACTTTGCTGGAAGGGGAGCTTTTCGGTCACAAGAAAGGCGCTTTTACCGGAGCCGTGCAGGACCAGAAAGGCCTTATCGAAGAAGCATCCGGCGGTACTGTATTCCTCGATGAAATATCGAATACTAGTCTGTCCTTGCAGGCCAAACTGTTACGTATGATCCAGGAAAAGGAAATTCGCCGTATCGGAGAGACGCATTACCGACACGTGGACGTGCGCATCATCGCGGCAACCAATAAAGACCTGATGGAAGAAGTGCAAAAACAAAGTTTCCGTATGGATCTCTATTACCGCCTCAATGTTCTGAATCTCCAACTGCCGCCTCTCAGGGAAAGACGCGAAGACATCCCGCTCTTGGTCAATCATATCATTAATGAGTACAATCAGAAATCCGAAAAAAAGATCAAATCTATATCCAGAGAAGCGCTCGACCGTCTGTCCGGTATGGAATGGAAGGGGAATATCCGTGAATTGAAGAATATTGTAAACCGGATGCTCATTTTTGCGAACAGTGAACATCTTGAGACGAACGACATCTCTGCCGATGTAAGGTCCGACTTGGCCGAAAACGCAGTAACCCACGACTCTTCCAAATTTGTTATATCAGGGCCCAGGACCATGGAAGAGGTTGAAAAAGAATACATCCGCTTCATCCTTTCCAAAACAGCCGATAATAAAGCCGAAGCCGCCAAACTGCTTGGTTTGAAACGAACCACCCTGATCATGCGGATGAAGAAACTCGGCTTGTCGTCCTGAAGTATGGCAAAACGTTATATTCTCTTCTATAAACCTTACGGCGTCCTGTCGCAATTTACTTCCAGCGATTCATCCCAGATCACCCTTGATCATTTTCGATTTCCTCAGAATGTCTACGCGGCCGGACGCCTGGACGCCGACAGCGAAGGATTGATGCTATTGACGGACGACGGTCAATTCAAACACCGTCTCCTGGACCCGAAATATGGCCACTCGCGCACTTATGCCGCGCAGATTGAAAATATTCCTGATGAAGCGTCTCTGGACAAGTTGCGCAAAGGCGTAATGATAGAAGGTATGAGAACAAGGCCGGCAAAAGTAAAAATACTGGAAAAAGAGCCCGGATTTCCTCCTCGCGGGAAACCGATCCGGTTTCGCGCTCATATTCCGACATGCTGGCTGGAGTTGGTTCTCACGGAAGGGAGGAACAGGCAAGTGCGCAAAATGACGGCGTCCATCGGACACCCGACCCTTCGGCTCGTAAGGATCCGACTTCTCTTCCTGACCCTTGAAGGTCTTCATCCGGGAGAATGGCGATATCTGAATGATCGTGAAATAACGAAACTGCTTCAGGCGGTGTCGTGACGATCATAATCCGGGCGGGATATTCTTTGTCTGAACCTGCCCGCGATGACAGGTATAACAATTGATCTCCTCTTTGGCATTTTTGAAATAGGAATCGTTGAGAGTATAGACCAGTTTGATCATTTCCCGCGCGATATCCTTCTCCTTTTTTTCATCGCTCGCATAGTCGTCTGTGTTGTGGCAATACTCGCACTCCACCCCGAGTGAGAGAGTATAATTACGCATAAATTCTTTCATTTCCGCCCGCGTCATGTCTTTGTCCCGAAGCACCTTCAGATTCTTTGGCCGATTGGTCTGACAGCTTACCATGGTATACAAGGCAACGCCAAAGAAAAGAAGTACGGAAAATAGAGCGGTGATCTTTTTCATGACTACCTCTGGTTTTCTTTATGAATGATTCGGATTTTAATAGCCGTTTTCTGGTGTCACCCGGCGAATGACCGGATGGAAAAAGGTCTTCTCAATGCCGAAGGATCAATGAACTGATCAGGAATAATCCGACCCCGATGAACACCATGACCGGCATCCAACGCTGGTGGGAATCATTGATCCTCGGAATAAGGTCCGTAGTGGCCACGTGAATAAAAGTACCTGCCGACATAGCAAGAGCAAAATCTTTGAAGAACCAGTCTTTGTTCTGAAACAGATAAACCAGAAGGGTGCCCATGACGGAACTCAGGGCCAGAAGCACCGTACCCATGATCGCGTAGCGCTTGAGATGATGCGAGGCAAACATAATAGAAGAGATCGTGAAGCCTTCGGGAAGTTTGTGAAGAACCGTTCCAATAAAAATGATCCACCCTATAGACTCGCTGGTGAGCATGCCGGATCCGATGGCGACCCCGCTGAAGAAGTTGTGCACCATCAGTCCGATCAAGGCCGTCGTGCTGACGATATGAGAGACCAAATGCTGATGCGTTTCTTCTCCGTAATGAAAATGCGGCGTGAAAACATGTTCAAACAGGTGAACCACTAAATATCCGACGATCACGAAGTGCATGGAGTACGAACTGGCACCGACCGCCTCAGGTATCATGTCGAGGAAAGCGACCGCCAGGATATATCCGGCACCGAGCGCGATGAAAAGATCCAGATGCTTTTCTTCCCACGTATGTTTGGATGAAAAGATCCATCCGCCGAGCATGATGATCAGGCCGGAAGTGAGGCTGAGAAAGAAAGGAAGCGCAAAATTTTCCATGATCGGTAAGGATTTATGAGACGCGCTTAGTCGCCGAAAAGTTTAATGTCAACTTTTACGCCCTTTTGGCGAACGATGGTTACGAGCGAATCGAATTGCGCGGCGGCGTTATTCAGTCTGAGGTACAAAGATTCGTCGTAGATCATCTTGCCCAGATTGCCTTCTCCGCTGCGAACCTGGTTTACGATGCTGTCCAAAGAGGATGTGACGCGCTCGATATTGGACGTAACCAAAGCGATATTATCAAACGTTGTGTCCAGGCGCACGTCCGTTTTCTGAACGACGTTTCTAAGCACCTTTGTGGATGTGGCCAGGCGTGTCAGGATGGAGTCGATTTTGAGGTCGCTTTTATTGACGATCAGTTTCAGATGAGCGGTCGTTGAATCCATATTGTAGACGGCTTTTTTCAGAGAAGCGATGACCGATTTGTCGCCGACAAAGCTGTTGACTCCGATCAATACGCTGTCCACTTTTTCCAACGTACCTTTGACGTCGCTGGCGATTTCCCTCAGCTGGCTTGTCAATTCCGTGAGGTCGGGCTCGCGCGAACCGTAAAGGCGCTTGGTCAGATCGAATCCTTTATTCGATTTTCCGGTGGTAAGTTCAATCCTCTTACCGCCGAAAAAATCAACACTCGTGATGGTTGCGGCAGCGTCGGCCTGAAGGGTGACGGAATTGGATAAACTCACATACACGATCACGGAGTCGGCTTCCAGATTGATATCCGTTACTTTGCCGACTTTCAATCCGCTCACCGTCACCGCATCACCGATCTGCAAGCCGGCCGTATTGCGGAAAATAATGGTGGTCTCGAACGTATTGGGCTTAAACGTGATTCCTTTCAGCCATACTATGCCCAGCACGAATAAGGTCATGCCGACCAAAATGGTAATACCTACTTTGATCTCTAAGACTCTGGTGTCGTTCAATCAAGCCTCGCTGTTATCGGTTCATTCAAAATCTTTCTCCGTAAAAGCCCGGAGATTTTTCAGGCGTTCGTTCTTGGTCTTGATCTCGTTCATGAGCTTGTCGCTGAACTCTTTGGCGGCATCGTATCCATAGATCTTCAGCAGAAGATTCAGCGCAATGGCTTCGGCAATGACGGTAATATTCTTGCCGGGATAGATCGGAAGCTTCACGATCGGAATATCCACATTGAGGATCTTTCCTTTTTGTTCATCCAAACCCAGACGCTCGTATTCCTCTTTACCGTCCCACAAATGCAGATCGACCTGAACTTCCAGTCGCTTTTGTACGCGTACGGCCCGGATACCGAACATCTCTCTGACATCCAGAATACCGACGCCGCGAATTTCTATAAAATGCCTTAATTTGTCATGGCCGCTGGCCATAAGAATATTCTCAGAAAACCGCTTGATCTTCACGGTATCGTCGGCCACCATGCGGTGACCCCTCTCCACAAGATCCAGTGTGATCTCGCTTTTGCCGATGCCGCTCTTACCCGTGAACATCATACCGATGCCGTAAACGTCCACCATCGAGCCGTGCATGGATATCTCCGGCGCAAACACTTCATCAAGGTAGCCCGTGATAAGATGGATGGCGTCGGTTGAGGAAAAATTAGTAACAGCCAAAGGAATCGACTTCTTTTTACAAAGTTCCAGCACCTGGGGGATCACTTTGTTTCCGTTGGTGATAATGATGCAGGGCATATCGAACTGAAAAACCTTCTGCAGAGAGTTTTTCAGCTCCGATTCCGAAAGGCTCAGCAGATAGTAATTCTCCGTATTACCTAATATTTGGATCTTTTCGTGTGTGAAAAGCTCGACAAATCCGGCTAGCGCGAGTCCCGGCCGGTGAAGGTCGCGCTGACTGAAATACCGCGATTCGAGTCCGTCGGTCACCAGCATGTCAAAATGCATTTTCTCACGCAGGTCGTCAAAAAGTTTACTGACGAGCATTTTCTCAACGACCCGAACGTTTCCGTTCTCTGTTTTATAAATGATTTCTTCCATAACCTAATAATGTAAATAATTCACGATATTGTATCAATCATTAATTGGAACGGGGACTCCGACCCAGTTCTTTTTTCAGAAATTGCCCTGTGTAAGAGGCTTTAACCTTGATCAGATCCTCCGGAGTTCCCGCTGCAATGATGTCGCCGCCGTTCTTACCTCCTTCGGGTCCGAGATCGATGATCCAGTCACAACACTTGATAACGTCCATGTTGTGTTCGATGATTATGACGGTATTGCCCTTGTCAACCAGCTGTCCCAGGACGTTCATCAGCATTTTGATGTCTTCAAAATGCAGGCCCGTGGTGGGCTCATCGAGAATGTACAAGGTCTTCCCCGTGCTTGTCTTAGATAACTCTTCGGCGAGTTTGACGCGTTGGGCTTCACCGCCGGACAAGGTGGTTGCCTGCTGACCTAAGTGAATATAGTCCAGTCCGACGTCGTGCAGCGTCTGAAGTTTACGTTTAATGTTGGGAACCGCATCGAAAAACTCCAAAGCTTCGGCTACCGTCATTTCCAGAACCTCGGAAATGTTCTTGTTCCGGTAACGGATCTCCAGGGTTTCACGGTTGTAACGTTTGCCCTCACACGTTTCGCAATGCACATACACATCCGGGAGAAAATTCATTTCGATTTTTTTCAGACCCGCGCCCTGGCATTCTTCGCAGCGCCCGCCGGTGACATTGAAACTGAAGCGGCCGACTTTATAGCCTCTGACTTTGGATTCCGGAAGACTGGCGTACAGATCGCGGATCAGAGAGAAAAGATTCGTATAAGTTGCCGGATTGCTCCGCGGCGTACGTCCTATAGCTGATTGATCGATATCAATGACCTTATCGATTTCATCAAGACCGGATATGGATTTATATGGAAGCGGAGCCGTCGTAGCCTGATAAAAATGTCTGGCCAGAATGCGGTACAAGGTTTCATTGATGAGGGAACTTTTACCGGAACCGCTTACGCCGGTAATACAGATAAGCTTGCCGAGAGGGATCTCGAGGTCGACATGGCGAAGGTTATTGCCGCTGGAACTCCTGAGTACGATCTTCTTACCATTACCGGCTCGCCGTTGTCCGGGAACCTCGATGCGTCGATCGTTTCTAATATAGGCACCGGTCACGGAATGAGGAAAACGGATAAAATCGGAAGGACGTCCTTCAGCTACAACGGTTCCGCCCAGTCTGCCCGCGCCGGGACCGAGATCGATAAGATGATCGGCATGTTCCATCGTATCGCGATCGTGTTCGACCACAATGACCGTATTACCCAGGTCGCGAAGATCGGCTAAGGCATCGATCAGCTTTTGATTATCGCGCTGATGAAGGCCGATACTGGGTTCGTCGAGAATGTACAGAACGCCGACCAGCTGAGAACCGACCTGAGTGGCCAGGCGGATTCTTTGAGATTCGCCACCGGACAGCGTACGGGCCGAACGGTCGAGCGTGAGATATTCGAGACCAACTTTAAGCAAAAAACCCAGCCGTTCGTTGATCTCCTTTAGAATTGGCGACCCGATCTTTGTCAAACGTTCGGGTAATTTGACCGATGAGAAAAAATCGGCCGCTTCGGAAACCGACAGATTGACCGCAGCGTGTATGTTGAGTTCTCCGATCTTATAAGAGAGCGCTTCCTTTTTCAAACGGCCGCCGTTGCAGGTGGGGCAAATTTTTTCAGACATAAATTCTTCAGCCCAGTTGCGTATCTGGTCTGAAGTCGTGGATTCGAAATAATGCCGAATGATCCCGACGACGCCTTTATAAGCGCCTTTATAATTTTTCTTCTTGTTTCCGGAATAATAAAAGAAATTGTGTTTGAGTTTTCCGGTGCCATGCATGAGGGTGTCGTATACCTTGGCCGGAAGTTTTTGGATGGGCGTATCAAAATCGTAATTGAATGACTTCAGAATAGATTCCATTTGCAGATAGAACCAGGTCTCCGTTTTCGGATTATCGTAAGCTTTGATAGCGCCCTGCCTTATGGACAGTCGACGATCCGGAATAACCAGGTCCTCATCGATTTCACGTATGACGCCCAAACCTTCACAGGAAGGGCAGGCTCCGTAAGGGCTGTTGAAAGAAAAAGCTTTTGGGAAAGGCTCTTCATAACTGATACCGCAGTCAAGGCACGCGAGATGCTGGCTGTAAGTGATATCCTGCCCCTTAGAAGGTTTGCTTTCTTCCAGCACACGTATCATCATCACACCTTCACCAAGTTCCAGCGCCTGCTCTACAGAGTCGATCAGCCGCTGGTGAACTTTTCCTTCCAGCTCCAATCGATCCACCACTACTTCGATATTGTGAATGTGATACCGGGAGACCTTTTCAACGCTCTCAAGTTCTTTGATCTCGCCGTCTATGCGAACCCGAACAAACCCGCTCTTTTTCAGCTTTGCGAACAATTCCTTGTAGTGACCCTTTCGCCCTCTGACGACCGGAGCCATGACCATGATCCTCGTCCCTGCCTTATGTCTCATAATCGCATCGATGATCTGATCGCGGGTTTGTTTCTTTATTTCGTTTCCGCAGCTATAACAATACGGCGTAGCGATCTTGGCGTAAAGGAGTCGAAGATAATCGTAGATTTCTGTGACCGTGCCGACGGTAGAACGCGGGTTGCGGCTGGCCGTCTTCTGCTCGATACTGATCGCGGGGCTTAATCCGTCCACCAGATCGACGTCCGGTTTCTCCATCATGTTGAGAAATTGGCGCGCGTAAGCCGAAAGCGATTCCACATAACGTCTCTGGCCTTCCGCGTAAATCGTATCAAAGGCCAACGACGATTTTCCCGATCCCGACAAGCCGGTGATCACGGTCAGTTTGTTCCTCGGGATTTCAATGTCGACATTCTTGAGATTATGTACACGCGCGCCGCGAACCACGATCTTATCTTTAAATGCAGTGGAAGACGAATCGGGCTCCCTGACGGAAACATTGCGTGAAGGTTGGGTGTCAAAAAGAGATAAAGTCATGCTGGATTATTGCGTTGATTTGGCGGGACAATATATTAAGCAGGCCGTTTAATAGCAAGTCGGCTTACAAAAAAGCCCCGCGAAAGGCGGGGCTCTTCGGATCGCATCAACCTATTTTTTCTTTTTTCCCGATTTCTTCTTTAAGATTCCGATATTCTTTTTGATGACGGCCGCATCATCCTGTGCCGGGTCAAGGTCGAGACTTTTCTGGAGATGTTCGGCCGCGGAGGCATATTCATTCTTGTCGTTCATGAGCAGAATACCCAGATTGCGGTGCGCAAGAGCGTTACCCGGATCAGAGGCTACGGCGGCTTCATAAGCTTTTCTCGCGCCGGCCAGATCTTTTTGTTGTTTCAGCAAAATTCCCAAATTAAGATGGGCGCCGGCCAGAGAAGGATTGATTTCCACTGCTCGGCGGTAATGAGAGATCGCGCTGTCCGTGAGGCCTTTGTTATCGTAAGCAACCCCAAGATAATAATGAGTATTGGCATCGGAAGGACGGATCGAAAGCGCCTTTCCATAAGAAGTAATGGCGTCGGAGAAATTTCCCTGAGAGAGATAAATATAACCCGTGTTGATACAGGCTTCGTATTTTGCCGGATCAAGTTCCAGGCTTCGGCCGTAATTGACGATAGCGTTATCAAAATCGTTTTTGGCTTTATAGACATTACCGAGATTGTAATAAGCGTCACTGTTTTCAGGTTGTATAACGGTCGCCGACGCGTAGTCCTGTCCGGCTTCATCCAATTTGGATTGGGCAAAAAAGGCGTTACCTCTCAGGACGTAGGCTTTGGACAAATTGGCGGGTATTGAGAGAATGTTTCCTTCATCCAGGGATCGGGCAGTCTCGAAGAGCTTAATGGCACCATCCAAATCTTCGGACTCGACGGCGCTCAACCCGTTCTCATAATTTCGCAGAGCCATCCAGCTTTTGATAAATGTTTTATAACCATCGTAGTCAGCGCATAACTGCCGTGTCTTGTCCAGAGAGGAAGAAACGGCTTTTTCCGTAATTGCCGGGCTGATCCGCTTCAGCTCACTATAGACCGATCCCATCATGTTGCTTGCGAAAAAATAAAAAGACCTGTAATCCCGATAGCCTCCTTTAACGACAACAGGAGAACCGCAAAGGCTTTGGGTGAGATCACAAATACGCAAGTGTACAGTTATTGAATCCGACGCCGCGCTGAAATTGCCTACGATAAACACTTGGGCATTCCAACCGGAAGAATACTTGGTCAATGAAGGATCCGGACGGCCTTCCATCGCAGAAAGTAAATGAATATCGGGATCGGAAACAGCCTTGTAGACCATCTCCTGCGGAACGCTTTCAAAAATTCCGCTGTTGGAAATACTTTCAGTGATCAGATAACTTAAACCGTACGTCAGCCAGTCGTCGGCGCGCTCGTTCTTATTAAGAAAAGGAAAGACGGAAATTTTGGTTTTTTCCTGGGCGGTCGCCAAGGAAGAAATCAGGATAAGGGCGAAAATGACAAGTCTTATTTTCATGATGCACCTCCGTGAAGGAATGAACGTAAAAATTTAGACCTTTTGGCGGATGATTACAACAAAAAATCCCCGAAAGAAGTCTTTCGGGGATTAAATATAGCTTGCGGATAGATAGTTACTTCGGATTGCCGATCATTACATACGGCGCCCAGAAGAAAGGATGAATGTGAAAATCGCCTTTCTTGATCAGCGCGATCTGCGCCTGGCGCATCGCCTCGGCCTTGGTCAGGCCTTTCTTCAAGCCATCATAGAAATTGATCATGATAATTTTTGTGGATTCATCGTCAACAGGCCACAGCGTCGCGACCGTCGTGGGTGCTCCCGCAACGGCAAAAGCTCTGGATAAACTGATCAGTTCTACTCCCGTCGCGCTCTTACCCATGGAAGTGTTACAGGCCGAGAGAACGATCAGCTGATTGGCATCTTTCAAAGGCAGCCGCAGTATCTCGCTGATGGTCAGTTTATCGTCCTCGTTCTTAGCCGCGTTGGGAGCCATCAGCAAGAACGACTTCTGGGGCTCGTCGCTGGACAGGAATCCGTGCGTTGCAAAATGAACGATATCGGTGGTACCGGCCAGCTCTTTGGCTTTGTCCTTAGTGGCTTCAAGGTTCTTGTACAATTTGGCGTTGGAGTAAGAGGCCTGAATAACCTTGGCTTCTTCCTCGGCGCCCGGTAAGCTTCCATCCGGATTACCGAAAACGAGCACGTTCGAAATCTGTTTGGGTTTTTTCTTAGAGACAAGATCCATCAAAGTAGCAGCTGTAAGGTAGTTGACGGACTTTTTCTCAATAAGAAAGCGTATATCACCATCCTGAGTTTCTGTCGCAAGACACTGGAACGGAACATAATACAAACTGGCCGCCGGAATGACCGTGACGGTTGTGTATTTATCGTCCTTGATGTTGTCCCAAACAGGCAGGATCAGGTAATCATACAATTGTACCATGATGTCCCGCAGGGGTTTGGAATGCCGCTCGTAGAAACGCGCGTCGCCGCCGGGCTTCCAGTTGGCCATCTTTGTATCAAATCTTCCGCGCTTCATCAACGAGGTCACGTCGCTGATATAGTAACGGAATTTATTGACCAGCGAATCAATAGTCGTATTGGCCACAGGAACCGATTTGGCTTCGATCTTGTCCCTGGTTATCATAAAGATATACAAAGCATCATCCGCCGGGAAGTACTCAAGCAGGACCACATCGTCCGACAATTGCTTTTGAATGTCGCTGAGCTGAATGGGGTCAACCTTGATCACTTGATAGATATTAGGATATTTGGTTTCCAGGTCGATCATAAGCGCATTAAAATCGCCCTGGCTCTGTGTCAGCGACTTACTGAGATTATCGATCTTGGCTACATCCTGTTTATCAGCCGGTTTGGCTTTTTCCTCGGCTAACTGCTTTTGCAGTTCTTCATTCTTTTTCTGCAAGTCCTGAATCTGGTCTAACTGTTTTTGCTGCGTTTTATCGGTGACCTGGATCTTATTCGCATTCAAAACATCGTTGGACATCTTGGCTTTGCTGCGTTCGATGTACTGCAGGGCTTCGGCATTGTTACCCGATTTCTTCAGTAAGGAGATCAGCTTTTTGTAGACCGGGTTTTTGTCTTTGAGAAAACTGTCGAAGAATTCTTTGTTGGTGAAATTGCCCCGCAGGCTTTCGATGTGATCTACGGATTTTTTCAAAGCATCTATGGCCTTCTGCCGGTTGGCCGCCGCGGTCTTTTCATCGCCCAGGATTTCGCTTTCCTTCATGGAACTCTCGTAGAGCGTTCCAATGAAAGAATACGTTCTCCACAATCCTTCCCGGTCGCCGATTTCCTCGAGGATACCCGCGCTTCGTTGATAAAGCTTGAGTGCGCTCGCCTGATCGCCGGTCTTCATATTCAGCCTGGCCATATTGGCAAGGTCGTACGCGATACCGCCTTTGGAATTGATCTCGGTATGCAGTTTCAATGCTTTATTGAGATATTCCGCCGCTTCATCATAGAACTCACCTTCAAAATACATCGTGGCGATATTATTGAGATCGTTACCGACGCCGACCTTGTCTTTCAATTGCTCATGGTACTGCATGGCTTTGGTATGGAACGCAATGATCTTGCCGATATCATCCAGTGTGAGTTTTTGTTTTTGCTGCCTGCGTTCCGCTTCTTTTACGCGGAAAGACGAAATACCCCAATTGGCCAAAGCGCTGGCAGCTCCCGATTTATTATTGCTTTGGAGGAACAGCGTAACCGCTTCATTAAAATAACCCGTGGCTTTGGCGTGCTGGTTAAGTACCTGATGAAGCAAGCCCAGATAATTATTGGCGTCGGCCATTTTGGCTTTGTTCTGCCCGGCCGTAAAAGCCGTCAGGGCGGCATTGAAAGAATTGACCGCTTGCTCGTAAAGTCCATTTTCATAAGCGGCGACGCCCGTCTTAAAATCCTCATCTCCGCTCTGAGCCACGGCCATCGCTGAAACACTGAGCAGAACAGCAATGAAGGTGAAAAATCTATTCATGACCATCGACCTTTTTTGTTAAGAAAGTTGAAAGGTTTTTGTAGCGTTATAAATTCCTGTTAACTCGGTTTGGTAAGCAGCTTTTTTTTCTCGGCCATGAAAAACTCATGGAAGTCCTTTTTGAATCCATCCGCGGATTCCGCTCTGAAAAGCCGCATCTTCATTCCGACTGCGATGATAGCGGTTTCAATGACCTCATATCCGGCCATCAGAGGCATTTCCATAAGCGCAAAAGTAGTATCGCCTTTATCAGACCGGCTGTATTCGGAAACGGAGCTTCCTTTGAGCGTAATACTTTCTTTACCGAAGTAATCTCTTAAAGCCTTGGCCAGAGCGGCAGTATCGAGTTCTTCAGCAAACAGATCTTTCCTGAGCTGTGAGAATTCACAGGCCAGTTGTACCGCATCATTTCCGATCGAACGGATGATCGCCACGCGGCCTTTCAATTCCGCCTGCGAACGCGCCGCAGATTCCGTTTTAAGAGTGGAGGCCCCAACTTCTTCGTAGACAAGATCCTCAAGCGCCTCGGCTTTTTCAGATTTTTCCTCAATGACCGGCGTTTCTTTCTTTTCTGCAGCGGTCTCATTTTTCGGTTCCTGCTTTTTTGTTTCGCCGCAGCTCACCAAAAAAGCGAACACGGTCAAACAAAGAACCCATCCGAATTTCTTCATGATCACTCCCAAAACGGTTTAGTAATAAATGGGATTTTATCTATTTCAAAGCCTTGTTGAGACCGTCCAGGATCTCTTTGGAAGCTTCCTTACTCAAATTCGTCAAAGCAACTATACCGGCTTTTTCGGCCGCGCCCACGGAGATGCCTTTGACCTGTTGTTTGTCGCTGTTGGCAATGGTTTTGCCGGTTTCAAGGTCAATACAGCGGATGGAACAGCTGGCCCAGGCCGAAACTCTGTTACCGCTGCCGCCGCCGTACGGATTAGCCGAACCGCCAACCGATTCCATGGCTTTCACATTTCCAATAATAAGAACGTCGGCGACATTTTTTAATGCCGCGGAAACCACATCGTCGTTACTGGTCTCGGCAGAGGCTTTGGCCTGTTCGCGGCTTACCGCTTTGTACACTTCGCTCTTGTCGATCACTTTGAATTTGTTGGAAACCAATTGCTTCACAATGTCGCCTTCCACGATCGAATTCGGTTGTTCTTTTCCGATATTTTCTTCAAAAAGAAGAATAACGATCTTAGTGACCGCCGAACCTTTGGCGGTAAAAGTGAATTCTTTGAATACCAGTTTCGCTTTTTCGACCGCACCCGGCAGCTGCTGACGGAAAGCCTCAAACTCCTTGAGGTTTAAGCTGATCTTGACCTTATTGACACCGCTGGGATTGACGGATTCGACAGAGTGAACGGTAAAATTGGCCAAACCTTCTCCGTCGGTCTGTGCGCCTTCATCCGCTTTGACAACGGTCGGAGCCACCGAAGAAGACACGAGATTCGCGTTTTTTACGGGGGACACGACGCCGTTGTTATCATAAACGAGCCTGGCCACGAGCGGTTGAGCCAAGGGTTCTCCTTTGACGCCACGCTGACCGTCGCCCGAAGCCGTCTCAATTCGCATTTTGCCCATCAAATTCTTCAGTTTTGTATCAAAAGCCGCCTTGATCGATGCCTTGGCGCCGGTTCCCTCAATATCGCCTTCGATCGGTTCCTTATTGATAATCTCTGCCAGAACGACTTCCTTGGCACCGGCCAAATACTGGCTTAGCGCCAAATAATAATCCCCGGAAGCTTCTGCAGATTTTCCCGACTGGTAATACGTTTTAGCGATATTCACCGCTTTCTTCAATCGTTCGGCGAACTGTCTCTCGACCTCGGCGATGGAAATTTCGCAATACGCATAATGTTTCTTGGCCTTTTTCTCATCGCGGTGAAATTGGACCTTAAGATTCTTCAGTGTTTCACTCGAGAATGATTCCGTGACCTCGTTGAAGCTTTCGGTCATGGAACTGGCACCGCCCGCCGTAGTCTCTTCAACGACATTCGTCACTTTGTTGGTAATCTCAGAGCGGATGGCGCGCACCAACATGGCACGGGCTTCCGATTCCGCTTTATTAGCGTCATCGGACTGATTCTTAGTGACCGGTATGGCTCCCAAACCTTGATAATATCCGTCTTTGATCGGCATATTTGGTAGACTCTTGATCCAATCGCCCCCGCCTCCTTTTGAATCTTTTTTGTCTTTCTTTTGGGACCAGGCATTGTCCGCAGGTAACAGCAAACATACCATCACGATCACGGATATCACAGTCGCTAGTCTTTTCATGTCAGATTCCTCCTTAGTGGTTTGATATATTATTATTCTAATTGATCCAGTGCAGCGTTCAATTTCTCTAAAGCCGCTTTGGCTTTTTCCCTGCCGGAAGAAAGTATCTGCTGGGCTTTATCTTCCTGGGGAGCGGCCTCGGGGACTTTGATTGTTTGAGAAGCTTTTCGTTTGATCTTTGCAAGCATCCCGCCCGTATAAAGCCGGGCTAACGCATAATAGGTCTGTTTTCCGGTTTTGTCCGATGCAACAAAAGAGGCCATGATTTGCGATCCCTCAAGGGATACGTTGGTGGCCTCTTTGGTTATTTCGGACATGTAATCGTTCATCGGCTGTCCGCCGAACGCGTTTCCCTCAGCTTCGACCCAGCTTTTCGTCACGTTTTCAATTTGTACGCCTATCGTCTTGGCTAATTTGGTACGGGCCGCCTCTTTGGCTTTCTCAATACCTTTGGTTTGCGACAAATATTTTCCTTCGTCCATGCCGACAGCGAAGATGGCGCCTTTATCCGTTGGAAGCTTATTGACCCAAACCGGGTACCCGTTCTTTGTCTTCAGATAATCTCGATTAATAAGTTTGCCGAGCTTGTCGCTCAGGCCTTTCAGTTTGGCGGGGTCTTTTACTTTGTCTTTGGCCTTGTTCTGTACCTGGCTGATCACTTGCGTCAGCGACATTCGGGCGAGGGCATAATGCCATCTTACGGATCTGTCGTACCAAGTTTCCACGATCTGCGATCCGCTTAGAGTCGCCTCAGAAACGGAGTTGGACATTTCTTCAATAAAACTTTGACCGCCGCCGCCGGAGGCTTCACCGGTATTCACTTCATACCAGTCGGTAAGAATGGCCTGAACTTCGCTTTTGATGGTCTGACCCAATTCACCCCGCGATTTGTCTTTAGCCGCCTCGCGTCCGTTGACATAGTAGTAATAACCTTCGGCAATGCCCAATGCATAAAGCGCGTCGTCCTCTTCCGGCAAAGCCTTTATCCAATCCGGCTTATCTTTTCGAATGTATGATTTGGGGTCTTTGAGGCCTTTTAAGGATACTTCCAATTTTTCAATTTTTTTGGGATCTTTTTTGTCGCCGCTCTTCTTGGCCTCATCCATCACTTTTTTCTGGATGGTGCCCATGGTTCCTGCAAGCGGCAATTCAGCCAGAGCATAGGTCAGGCCTTCCGGATCAACCCATGTCTCAAGGATTTTGGCGTTTTGTACCGATGCCATAACATCTTCATCGATGCTTTTCTCAAGCGATGATACAAATCCGGTAGCCGAAGATCCGGACCATGTGCTGGTGATCGTTTTGACATTTACCTTGATGGTCTGAGCCAGTTCGGTTTTGGCGGCCTGTGCGGCGGCTTCTTCGCCGGCTTTTTTGTCAAAATAACGATTGACCATCCCGACGGCAAAAATGGAACCGGGTGACATCGGCAATTCGTTGACCCATTTGGGCGCGTCTTTCTTCGGTGTATCTTTAGTTTGAGCGTAAAGAGGTATACACAATAATGCGCCCATCAGGACGAATTTTATGACATGGTGCAAATTGCCGGTACCCATGGTTACTCCTTCCTCAGTGGAATTTTGACAGGTTTATAGCGGGAACGCAAAGCAAAATTGACATATTATCACTAAAAAATCAAGATATAAAGCTCCGCATAACATCGAAAAACCCATCAAATCACTGGCCGCTTTTTTCCCATTTCACAATGGCTTTATCCAGTGCTTTCAAGGCCTCGTCGGCGCTCGCTTTCACGGCCTTTATCTTTTTGCCTTCCACGTCGGATTGGACTTTCTTTTTGAACTGATCAGCCAAAGCTTCTTTTTTAAAAACCACCTTAGCGTAGAATTTGATCCGATTGTCCGTCTTTTCTCCTAACGGTGGCCAGTATTCTTCAACCACAGCTCCTTGTACCAGAACATCGGTAATGCTTTGAGTAATTTCCTGAAAATATTCCTGTGCAGCCGCCGTCTTACTCTTCTCATCGATCGTGCCGGCCTCTTCGATGAAATTGGTCGTCAGACTCTGAATCTGCGTCTGAATGGTCTCGGCAATCCGTTTACGTCCATTGACGTCGGCCTGGGCTTTGGCTTTTTGTTCATTCAAACCTTCTCCGATTCCCACTCCGATAATAACGTTATCGTACAGGCCGGCTTTGGAGATCCACTCGGGAGCCTTATTTTTGTCAGCGCTGCCGCTTCCTCCTGCGCAACCGTATGGCAGAAGACATGCGATCCAAAAGAACGTGAACAATATTAATGGCTTCATAACAAATCCATTCTTTGAGGTCATTAAAAAAAATAACCGTAGTCCCGATTAACAGGACTACGGTTCTTTAGTTAGCCTAAAAGATAATTATTCTTCTCCGCCTTCATCGCCGCTTTCCATCGGACCATTGTTGCTGGTCTTTTCCCATTTAGCGATGGCTTTGTCAAGAGCGCCAAGGGCGTCATCCGCAGAGGCTTTGACACCTGCGATCTTTTTCTTGGCAATGCCTTCCTGCATTTGCTTCTTATATTCTTCGATCAGGACGGATTTCTTCAATACCATCTTGGCGTAAACTTTGTATTTTCCGTTCGCGCCTTTCTCAAGAGGACGGCCCGGCCAATATTCTTCGGCTTTGGAGCCTTCCAGATATTGTTTGGTAAGGCTGGTTGTGATTTCGGAGAAATAATCCTGGGCCGCACCGCTGGCGCCTTCTTCGGTCGTCGTGCTGGCTTCTTCCATGAAATTGGTGCTCAGGCTTTTTACTTCTGCGCCCATAGTGGCCGCAATCTGCTTGCGTCCATCGAGTTCCGCACGGCTGACCGCGATGTTCTCGCTTGTGCCTTCACCGACACCGGCCGCTACGATGACATCTTCATACAATCCGGGTTTATTGATCCATTCCGGAGTGGAGTCTTTTTTCTTTTTCTTTTTCTTCTTTTGGGCCATGGCGTCATCGCTCAACAGTGAGAAAGTCAATAGGGCCACGAAAGAATAAAAAAGTATTTGACCTAAATACCTTTTCATACCGTTCCTCCTTAGAGTTTAGTGATAAGGATCCTAAGAGTTGTTACAACTCTCATTAAGTTATTTAAAAAAAGAAAACTTATAAAAGCAGAAGGTTATAGTTTTTATGCAAATAAAGTAACAAAGGTAAGTTGTCTGTGAGTGGAGTAAATTTATTTAAGGCTCCTTCCAAAGTCAAGAAAAACCTTATCCCTTGTTGTTTCGTTCAAAATCAATTGCGCCATGAATGCCCGCAACCAAAAAAAGGTAAACAGATAAAAAATAAAAACGTATATTGGGACAACCTGAAGGACCATGAAAAAATTCAATCTGTACATACATATCCCCTTCTGCCAGCGTATATGCATTTACTGTGATTTTTACGTTTCAACGGCTCGTAAATTACAGGCAGAATTCACACAGTCCTTGTGCAAAGAGACCGGGATGTATGCCGGTATCTTTCCCGGGGCGGAGGTGGAAACCGTTTACTTTGGCGGAGGAACGCCTTCGGTGCTGTCCACCGATCATCTGGCGCGTATCCTTGAGACCGTCTTTGGTTCCTTTGAAATCAGCCCCAATGCGGAAGTAACTCTGGAGTGTAATCCCAATAATTTGACGAAGCAGCAGCTTGAGCGGTATCGTCAAATGGGCATTAACAGACTCAGTATCGGTACACAGTCGTTTGAAGCGGAAGAGCTGAAATTTCTGACCCGCAATCACGATGCCACTCAGGCAAAAAGGGCCGTTTTCGATGCGAGAGATGCAGGATTCAGCAATATCAGTATCGATCTTATCTTCGGTATTCCGGGACAATCGGCCGATGCCTGGAAAAGGAATATTGATACGGCGCTGGCATTGATTCCGGATCATATTTCCGTGTACAATCTGACCGTGGAAGAAAGAACATACCTGCACAAATTGGTTCGTGAGAAAAAGATACAGATGCCGGATGAAGAGGTGGAACTGGATATGTTTCAAATGACCATTGAGGCTCTTACGAAGGCCGGGTATGAACATTATGAGATATCCAACTATGCCAGCCCCGGCTACCGTTCAAGGCACAACAGCAGTTACTGGAGTGGAAATCAATACCTGGGACTAGGGCCTTCGGCTCACTCCTTTGACGGACATAAACGCTGGTGGAATGTCAGAGATATTAAGGCCTATGATCAGCGGATTCTGCAGGAGGATCGGTTGCCGCTTGAAGGAGAAGAAGAGTTATCGATTGAACAAAAAATGATCGAAGCGATATTGCTGGGATTGAGGAAATGCGAAGGTCTGGAAATCGAGCGTTTTCGCCGTCAATTTGGACTCGATTTTTTCGAAACCTTTCGAGAGCCGCTTTCTCAGACCTCGGACTTTATTGTGAATGACGGACAGAAAATTACGCTGACTCGTCAGGGACTATTTCTGTATAACCGGATATGCGAAACGTTTGTGTCTGCCTTGTAGCCAATCTCTTATCTCCAAAAGATCTTTACCTGTGAGATGATATCTCCGACCTGAATACGGTCCACGACATCCATTCCTTTGCGCACTCTGCCGAAAATGGTGTATCGGCCGTCGAGATGCGGCTGAGGCGAATGCGTGATGAACCATTGACATCCTTCCGTATCTCGGCCTGCGCTGGCCATTCCCACAACACCGCGGTCGTAACGCAGCGAACTGAATTCCGAGCGTATAGAGTATCCGGGACCACCCCAGCCCGTTCCCAAGGGGTCGCCGCCTTGAATGACAAAGTTGGGCACCACGCGGTGAAAATGGAGGCCGTCAAAGAATTTCCTCTCGGCAAGCCTTACAAAATTCATTACGGTCAGGGGCGCTTCGTCCGTGTAGAACTCCATTTCAACTCTTCCCTTGTTGGTTTCGATCACGGCGACCGGTTTCTTCGATATGAGTTTCAGATAAAAATCGTAGTCGATGGGTCGTAAATTTAATGCAGCGGTCTTCGACAGGGCGATTTTCTCACCGGTTATCGCAGCGATGTTTTTAGCTGCGCTCTCAGCCACTACATGATCGCTGTCATTCAGGAAACTCTTCAGAAAGACGATCGCCGCCGGTCTCCTTAATCCACCTAAGGCCTCAAAAATAGCCGTTTGCGCCTCGACATCCCGGGGTTCTTTGATATTTTGAAAACTCGCAATGATCCTATTGGTCAGCTTTTCACTGATAATCGTATCTTTTTTGATCTTTTCGTCAGAGGCCAGGATCCCCGCCGCAATAGACAGTAACGTAATGTCCGATGTTTCGACGGCGCCGATGATCCTCTCCTGAGCCGCCGGAACCTTGATTTTGCTCAAAGCCTCCAGCGCATTGTTTTTTACCAATCCAAAGGAATCCCGAAGCGCTGTTTCCAGAATAGGAATCGCCTTAGGATCGTTTGTGTATCCGAGCGCTTCGGCCATACGGGAGCGCAAATAGCCGTTGGGATCGCTGAGTGACCTGGTGATGTATTCGGCCATGGAAGGTTCTTGCAGAATTCTTTGCCCAAACATTTGACAAAGAGCGATCACGATCTCGCCCTTCTCCTGCGGCTCGGCATTAGGCAAAAACCGCTGAGAAAATTCTTTCAGGAAGCCGGACGCTTCGGATACATCCTGCTTGAAGCTTTTGGACATGGCCCGAATGGCAGATATTCTGACATGGAAATCCGGATCTTTCTTTCCCTCGAAAGCGATCAGGAAATAAATTTTTTTCAGATTATCCTGATCGAATTTGAAATTGCTCAGCGCATTTACGGCATTGACGCGAACTCTCCAGTCGGCATCATTGAAGGCGGCAACCACGAGCGCTTGCACCACTTCTTTGAGGTCGGAATCTTTTTCCTTCCAATCCATCAGACCCAAAGCCCGTGCGGCGTCCATGCGAACCTTTTCGTCCGGATCCTTAAGGTGCGCAAGCAACTTCGGTCCCATTGATTTGTCATGAATTCTCATTATGGCATATGTGCAGGCCCATCTGACATCGGCGTTGCTATGATCCAGGTTGTTCAACAAACCATGATGAACCTTGCTGCTCCTGATATCGCGAATGGCGAGACGTGCGCAAGCAAAGGCCGATTCCCGTACTATCCCGTCAGTACTATCGTGAAGCGTCTTCTCCAAAAGCTCAAACGATTCCGCAGAGCCGGTTTTACCTAATGCTTCCAAGATCTTTGCTTTGACATTCAGGTTCATTGATAAGTCAAACAGACCAATCAGTTTTGTCTCAATATTCTTCCGACAGGCTTCGCTTCCGGACGCGTAACCGATCTGTCCGAGGGCGAAAACCGACTTGGCCGTATGAATGGTATCTGAACCGAATGCAAAACGGAATAACGTATCGATGGCCAGCGTGTCTTGCATTTGACCGAGGGCCATGATCGTTCGCGAAACGACGTTCGCATCGGAAAAACGGAGGAATCGATACAAACTGTCGACAGAGGTGCGGTTGTCCTGAAATGTCAGGATCTTCTGCAGCGTGAAATCACCTTGATTTTTTGGCGAAGCGCATGCCGCCCAGATCAGAAGAAACACAGTGTAAAGAGTTTTCATATTTGACTTAGTTTTTGACACAATGAAAAAATGTTCTCAATATTTTGAATGTATTGGATAAATTGTATCAAAACAACATAATTTTTCAATTCAGCTGGACCTTATATCAATATTTTCAAACATTTAAGACGACGAATCGTTTACAATAAAATTACAAAAAACTCTTGCTTTTCAATGACTTAGTATATATATTTCGCACGAAATTTTTACCCTAATACCCTAAACACAAAACAAAAAAACTTTCGACACAGGTAGATTTCATGTGTTTGGTAACCTGGTCGAGTAATTAAGGAGAATTCAAAATGTTGAAGAGAACCTTGTTAGCGCTGGGTCTTGCCGCTTTCGTATTGATCGGTTGCGGTGGTCCTCCGAAAGAAGACATCGAAAAAGCGACCAAAGCCAAAGCTTCTGCGGATGCTGTGAAGGCCGCTGATTATGCCAAAGAGACCTATGATGCCGCTACGGCCGCTATGACTGCCGGTGCCGAAGCCGTCAAGAAGAGCGAGTGGGACAAAGCCAAAAAAGCTTACATGGAAGCCGGTGCCAAGTTTACGGCTGCTGCCACGGAAGCTCCTGCCAAGATGAAAGAAATGGCTGATGCCGCTACGGCCAAAGTTGCCGATCTGAAGAAGATGGCTACTGAAATCGTGAAGGACAAAGGCGTTATGGCTGCCCTCAAAGGTAAAGACAAAGCCAAATTCGAAGCGATGCTGAAAGATGCCAACACCATGATCACCGAAGGTGAAGGTATGATCGCTGACAACGCGATGGGCGCGACTGAGAAGTTGACTGCCGCTGCTGCGAAGTTTGAAGAAGTCAAGACGATGGCGAATCCTGCTAAGAAGTAATCGCATTCTTTAGATTATTGAAAAAACCCCGTAAGGATATCTTACGGGGTTTTTCTTTTGTTCTGCCGGTTGTCCGTCTTTATCCTCTACAACTTCCTCAACTTGACATATTCCACTTTATGATTCGGGCCCTTCTTAAGGATCAGGTGCGCGCGGCTGCGTGTCGGCAGGATGTTTTCCTTCAGATTGAGACCGTTGATGTTGACCCAGATCTCTTTCGCCAGCTGTCTTGATTCCGCTATGGTCAGTTTGGAGAATCGGTGAAAGTAGGATGCATTGTCACGGAAAATAGTGCGTCTCAGAGTCAGAAAGCGGTCAACATACCAGCGGATGATTTCCTTTTCGTCGGCATCCACGTAAATCGAAAAATCAAAAAAATCGGAAAGGAATACCTGGGGTTTATGAACCGAGGAATGTCCATTACTTTGCAGCACGTTCAATCCTTCGATGATCACGATATCGGGGTGTTTTACGGTTTGTACTTTGCCTGGTACGATATCATACGTTACGTGCGAATAGATCGGCGCCGTGACCTCATTGCGGCCGGACTTGACGTCGGCGACGAAACGGACGAGTTTCTTGAGATCGTAACTTTCCGGAAAGCCTTTTCGGTGCATGATCCCGCGTCTTTCCAGTATCCGGTTGGGGTAGAGAAAGCCGTCGGTGGTCACGAGATCAACTTTGGGGTGATTAGGCCATCGCGCCAAAAGGGCCTGGAGAATGCGCGCCGCGGTGCTTTTGCCGACCGCCACGCTGCCGGCAATACCGATCACGTAAGGGACTTTGGAAAAACGGCTGGAGAGGAATTTATCGGTGGCCTTATAAAGTTCCTGCGTGGCTCCTACGTAAAGGTTCAGCAGGCGGGAGAGAGGAAGATAGATTTCCACGACCTCGCGCAATGATACTTTTTCATTGATTCCGTGGAGTTCATTCAGTTCGGATTCAGATAAAGGCAGCGGGGTATTGGCCCTTAGTTTGGCCCATTCCTTTCTGGAAAAACGCAGGTATGGCGAGAAATTTCTCTGCATAGCCGTCAACGAAGATTTTCAAAAACCTCAAAAGTATACTTCGCGGGAACGTGACTTTCAAGAGATAATTTGGGGGCAAAATTCGCTTGTGAATGGGAGAAAAATTATGTTATATTTTTGTAACCCACATTTCTTCTAACCTCGTCTGAAAAGCAATCGAGATATTGGATCTATGCCGAGACATGCAATTCCATATATCGTTCTTATTTTCCTTTTACCATTCCATACGAATCCGCAATTATTCGGGCAGGTCAATACAGAAAAAATGCGGAACAACGAAGCCGAAAGAGGATTTCAGCATACGGTCGGATTTGGACTAGGACTTCTTGCCGGTAATTCCGATCAGTATAAAGTTTCCGGGAATTACCGTCTGGATTGGCTGTCGGCCCGTTATTACTCCTTTTTGATCGTCAATTATGAGAGAGGGAAAAGCGGCGGGGAGATCTTCTCTGACAAAGGATTTGTTCATACCAGAATTACCCGTGATCTGAGTGAACGGTGGATTGCCGAGATATTCGGACAAAGAGAATTCAACAAGATGATTTCCCTGAAAGACCGGCAGCTGGCGGGCGGTGGAATGCGCTATGAAATAAGAAGGATCGGAAACACAGAAACGGACCAGAAGAGTAAGTTTGTTCTTGGTCTCGGTACCGGTCTGATGTACGAACGCGAAATTACCTCATCCCCCAAAGACAATAGAACGCTGGTGCGGTCTACCAGTTACGCCTCGATCCATCGGCAGTTGGATGATCGGATTTCATTTATCACGAGTACTTATTTTCAGGCTGCTTTGAAGCACCGATCGGACTTTCGGATACTGGATGAAAGCATGTTGACGGTAAGTCTGACCAAGTCCTTTGCGTTTACCGCTTCTTTTATTTTCCGATACGATCACGAGCCGCCGCCGGATGTGAAAAGGTACGATGTATCGTTAACCAATGGGATCCATGTGCGCTTTTGATTTTTTCATATAAGAACCTATGGCGAAATCGGTTAAAGTACCCAAAGAATTCGAACCTATTTTTTCCCGGGCTCAGGATTTCGTAAGCCGGTATTTCAAGGAACGGCGCGAAAATGCCCGGAAAGGTACGATCGAAATATTCGGTCAGCGCTACATTTTTGTTCGCGCAGCATCGATGTCCGTCGAGTTCTTTGAAATGATCAAGAAGACTTACAAAGATAAAAATGAGGAAGAGGCTCTGGCCGTAGCACGAAGCCTCCTTTTTGACATAGCGCATGCGATCGGCGTAGCGGACGCCAGGGCGTTTCATAAGAAAATGAAACTCAAGGATCCTATCGAACGGCTCTCGGCCGGCCCGATACATTTTGCGCATTCGGGTTGGGCCTTCGTGGACATCCTTCCTCAAAGCAAACCCAGCCCGGATGAGAATTATTATCTGCTATACGACCATCCGTATTCTTTTGAATCCGACTCCTGGATAAAGGCCAAGAAAAAGGTGGATTTCCCTGTTTGTATCATGAATTCGGGTTATTCCTCCGGTTGGTGCGAAGAAAGTTTCGGTGTGAAACTGGTGGCCACGGAGATCATGTGCAAGGCTAAAGGCGACGATCACTGCCGTTTTATCATGGGACACCCGTCCAGGATTGAAGAATTCATCAAGGACTATATCAAATCCAGTCCGGTTTATTCCAAAAAGATCACCAAATACGAGATTCCGGGTTTCTTCAGCCGCAAAATGGCGGAAGATGAATTGAGAAAGACATTGGATGAACTGGAGATTCGCGTTGAGGAACGGACTAAAGAACTAACCAGAACAAATGCCAAACTCAAAAAAGAGATCATCAAGAGACAAGAAAGGGAATTGGCTCTCCGTCAGTCCGAAGAAACCTACCGTAAACTTATTGAAACGGCCAACGACGCGATCATAGTTGCCGATGCCGAAAGCGGTATCTTGATCAACGCCAATAAGAAGGCCGAAGAACTTCTCGGCCTGCCGATAGAAAGAATAATCGGACTCCATCAGACGCAATTGCATCCCCCCGAGGAAAATGAGAGATCCAGAGATGCTTTCCAAAAACAGGCAAGGGGCCACCATGGGACTACGGACTATTTTTACGTACAACACGCCGATGGAAGAAAGATCCCTGTAGAAATAAGTTCCAGCATCTCTGAATTCGGGGGCCGAAAGATCGTACACGGTATCTTTCGCGACATGACCGATAGGCAAAAAGCGCAGGATGCGGAAAGAGAGCGCGTTGACAAAACCCTGCGTTACCAGTCTGCGCTGCTCGAACTCTCAAGAATGGATTACGCCGAACTGGAGTTGGTCGTCAGGAACATTTCCAAAGTCAACGCCCGCACGATAGGTGTTGACAAGGTCAGCGTCTGGTTTCTGGACGAGCAGGGAGCGTTTCTTAGATGTCATCATCAGTATAATTCAAAAACGGATGCCTACGAATACCGCGATAGTCTAAAGCTTAGCGATTTTCATGTTTATTTCGACGAGATCAAGGAAAACCGGATAGTAACTACAGGGAATCTGATAAACAAGAAATTGATTCATGAGTTTGACAGGACGAAACCCGATGGAAAAGGTAAACGATCCCTGATGGATGTGCCGATCTGGCGGAATGGAAATGTGACCGGTGTGATCTGCCATGAGACATTGGGTAGTGAGCGCGAGTGGATGACCGAAGACAAGGAGTATGCAAGAGCGACCGCGGATATGGTTTCGATTGCACTCGAAGCTTCCGAACGAAAAAAACTCGAAAGAAAGAATACGCAATACGTGCGTGAACTGGAAGCTCTCGCTAAAGTAAGCGGATTGCTCGGAAGTACGCTCGAAGTAAAACCTTTGCTGGAGAACATGTTACAAACGCTTAAATCGACCATTCCGGCGGCCGAAAAGGGAGCCGTAATGCTCTACGAAGAAAAAACGAAAGAGGTCTTCGTTGGCGCCCTCTTCGGATATACCGACCCGCGAATCCAGAGATTAAGGCTGAGTATCGATCAGGGTTACGGAGGGCTTGCCATTCGTGAAAACCGCGGCGTTCTTGTTCCCGATGTCAGTGCCTATGCATACCACGGGGAGATCGACGAGATCCGAAGACTGAAGAGCGCTATTGTGACGCCACTGATCACAAAAAAAAGGATTATAGGTGTCATATCTCTGGAAACGACCGAAAAAACGGACGCTTTTTCGGAAGATGACCTCCGGCTGTTGACAGCGTTTGCAGGCACCGCGGCCACTGTGATCGAAAATGCGCAATTATACGAAAACCTGTTCCACAGCGAAAGCCGCTACCGTACGTTTGTGGAGTCTTTCCACGATACTATTTTTATCACGGATTATTCCATGCGAATGCTGTACGCCAATCCTTCGCTGGAAAGGCAGACCGGCTACAGGATGGAAGACTTTAGATTTGTTCAAGAGGACAACCCATTCATTCATCCCGATGACCGCAAAAAAGTCGCCGTCTTTATCAGAAAGTTTATCGCCGGTCCTGAAGAATATTCTGAAACGATCGAAAACCGTTTTATTGACAAAGCCGGACGGGTTCATTGGTATTCATCCGTTATCTCAAAGATAACGTACAACGATCAGCCGGCCCTGCAATTTATCACGTACGACATTACCGAACGAAAAAACGCCGAGGAAGCGCTCAGGGAAAGTGAGGAGCAGTATCGGACTTTGATTGAACAATCTACAAATCCAATCTATATCATTCAAAACGACCGATTGGCTTTGGTGAATGAAGCCTGGGAAAAATTGTTCGGGTACGGCCGGCAGGAAATATTGACTCCCGGATTCGATTATATAAATCTGATTGCCCCTGAAGACTGCCCCATGGTGAATGAACGACGGGAAAAGAGAAAACGAGGCGAAGAGATCGAAGGCCGATATGAACTCAGTATGATCACCAAGAACGGACAAAGACTATTCCTGGAAGCATCGGTAGCCAAAATCCAATGGAAGAATCAGCCGGCCATTCAGGGCGTGTATTACGATATCACACAAAGGAAGAAAGCCGAAGCGGCTCTCTCGGAAGAAAAAGAATTGCTGATGGTTACTTTGCGCTCGATCGGGGATGGTGTGATCACGACCGATGTGCAAGGGAATATTATCTTAATGAATAAAGTGGCCGAAACCTTGACCGGATGGACCCAGGAGGCGGCCTCAGGATTGCCGATCGAACACATACTTAATGCCTTTGATCCACATACGAGAGAGAGAATGGAAAGCCCCATCCCGAAGATCATTGCATCCAACGGGATTTTTGAAATGCTCAATGATTCGCTTCTTGTGGCGAAGAGCGGGGAGGAGAGGCTAATAGCCGATAGTGGAGCTCTTATCAGAGATAAGGACGGCAAGATCGTGGGGACGGTTATCGTTTTTCGGGATGTGACGGATAAGCGCAAAATGGAATCGGAGCGGATCAAGGCGATGAAACTGGAGTCCGTGGGTCTTTTGGCCGGCGGCATTGCGCACGATTTCAACAACATTCTGACGGCCGTACTGGGCAATATCGCCTTGGCAAAAATGGAACTGGAATCGAACAACAAGCAACGCCTGATTGATATATTAAACAAATCTGAAAAATCGACTTTCCGCGCGAAGGAACTCACCCAGCAACTGCTCACATTTTCCCGGGGTGGAAATCCAATCAGAAAGACGTCTTCCATTGGGGAATTGATACGTGAATCGGCCGACTTCATGATACGCGGCTCAAATGTCTTATGCGAATATCAGATTGCGGAGGATCTATGGCCGGTGGATATTGACCAGGGCCAGATCAGCCAGGTCATTCATAATCTCGTCATCAATTCTGTTCACGCCATGCCGGTCGGAGGGGTGATAAAGATATTTGCGGAAAACACAAGCGTGGACGATCCGACGGGCAATATGAAGAGCGGCAATTACGTGAAGATCACTTTCAAAGATCAGGGTGTTGGGATTCCGGAAGAACACCTGTCAAAGATCTTTGATCCTTATTTTACGACGAAACAAAAAGGGAGCGGTTTAGGCTTGGCCACCTGCTACTCCATTATAAAGAATCACGATGGTTACATTTCAGTAGAATCGAATCTGGGAGAGGGCAGTAAATTCATCATACTATTACCTGCTTCCGGCCATTCATTTGTTGAAAAGAAGGAGCCTAAGATGGCCATCGGTGTCGGACATGGACGAATTCTGATAGTGGATGATGAAGCCGATATCAGGGAGATCACCTCGCGTATTTTGAACAGGCTGGGTTACGAATCCGAATCCGCGTCCGAAGGGAAAGATGCACTCCGAATATATCAGGAAGCCAGAGAATCCGGTAAACCCTTTGACGCCGTGATCATGGATCTGACGATTCCCGGTGGAATGGGAGGAAAAGAAGCGACAAGAAAATTGCTGGAATACGATCCCAAAGCCAAGATTATAGTTGCCAGCGGTTATTCCAACGACCCGGTCATGTCGGAATATCAGAAATTCGGCTTTTCGGGTTTTATCGTAAAACCTTATGCAATAGAAGAATTCAAGATCCTGCTCCACAACGTTCTCTCATCCGGCCGTACCGATGCCGATTAGCCTCATGAGAAAAATCTTGCATGGCAAGGTCTTTTTGTATAGATTTGCCCCGTTCTTAATGGCCGCGACCATAGCTCAATTGGCAGAGCAAATGACTCTTAATCATTAGGTTCAAGGTTCGATTCCTTGTGGTCGCACAAACTCAACGAATAATGAGTATGAATAATAAACGGCCTTCGGGCTGTTTTTTTATTCGTTACTATTGAAAACGGAATTTCTGATTGCTTGGCCCGTTACATATAGTGTTCATTATTCATGACCTTTGTTCATTGAAAATATTGGGGACGAACTGGATTCGACGGGTTTAGGTCGCTAAGGGTTGCGTGCCGCGCTTTTTCTGTGTGCGCGTTAAATAAGCGGAAAAAAGACAAACAACAACAATGCTTATGCATTGGCTGCCTAAGGATTAATTTCCTGCAGTCCGTTTTAACTTACTCCCGTTTGTTGGGGTTTGTTAAAATGTCATTTCAGACAAACTAGCTAATGTCCAATGCTCGGAGGACAAAGGCGAACACTCCGCCAAAAGCGGAGTATCGAGCTCGCTGATTCGTTTTTTGGCCGTTTTTTATGGATCAGTTAAAATCAAAACAGGTCTACGCATGTAGACGTCTTTAGTAGCTTATTCTCGGACACGGGTTCAATTCCCGTCGTCTCCACATTTACAAAATTCACGATCTTCGGGTCGTGAATTTTTGTTTTCGGGCTGTTTAAGCTGTTGATTTTGTTAAATAAAATTTCCACTGCGGGGTTGATTTCGGCGGTTCGACACTTCCCATTTTCGTAAATCAGTTTTCCCGGAAATATCGAACCGAGAAGTCGAACCTTCGCTTGGGCATTAGCCTGTAAATAGTATCGGTCAAGGTTCGCAAGCACATTCAGACCGAAGGATGTTTGCTCTAAGATCGCTGAGTCTGGTTTTTGGTATTCTGCAAGACGGAATTTCAGTGCCACTTTTTCCTGATCGTATTTCGCCATGAGTCTTTGATACGATTCGGCGTTTAGCTCACCTAAGACAAATTTCTCATCGACCAGTAACAGCTTTTCTTCTATCTTTTGAAGCTCGCTTTGCAGTGAATTAGATTCACGCCGAAAATGAGCGGTGCTCTCTTTGATCTTCTTTTCAATCATAATTTGGGCAATCTCTGCCCATTCAGGCGCAAGTTTGTAGCTTCCTACGAGTTCCTGAACCGCTTCGTGTACTAACTCCGATCTGTTCCGTTCGTTGCATGGTCTCCGGCAATGGTAATAATCAAAATGTGCATTTCTGCCTCGTGAAGAACTCGCCGTCAGATTGTTGCCACACTGCGGACAAATAAGCATACCCCGGAGCGGATACTTTTCATTACCCTTCACAACCTTCCATGACCGTTTCTTTCCGGACAGAATCATACCGACCGTCTCAAAAGTTTCCCAATCAATAATCGGTTCGTGAACGCCGTCAATAATACGTTCCGGTTCATCGTTTTGCTTGTCGATCTTGATTTTGCCAACATAGACTACATTGGAGAGCAAATCCTTGAAGTAGTTTTTGGTAAAATAACGGTTAAAGTTCTTGCGGCAGTATCTTCTTAGTTCTGCATAGCTGTAGATTCCTTTGGCAAATTCGGTGAACAGGGTTTTTACGATGTGCGCTTTTTCATTTGGGACAAGGACTTTTTTACCCGAACTGTCCTTCTTGTAGGAATATCCAAACGGGGCGGCTGTGCAATAACGGCCAAGCTTCTTAGCCCTGCGGATACCGCCCCGGATATTGAGGCTTCTTCTGCGGTTCTCACTTTCCGGGAAAGTGATATACACGCCCAACATGACAAGTTGTTCGGGAACGTTAAAATCAATCGGCTGTTCAATGGCTTGTACGGTAATCCCCAAGTTCTCGAAAAGCTTTATCAAGACAAACGCATCGTGGGCAGAACGTGAGAAACGGTCCCATTTCAAAACAAGGAAGTAATCGATCTCTTTTTTGTTCTTCTTGGCGTAATCCAGCGCCTTCTTTAACTCCGGGCGGCCGTCAATGGTCTTGCCGCTCGCATCTTCACGAAATATGACAACAGGATTGATCTCGTTTCGCTCGCAGTAGGATACCAAACGTTCTTCTTGGTAGCCGAGACTATAACCTTCGGCTTGTTCATCGGTCGATACCCGCAGATAGACAATCGCTTTTTTCATGATGCAACGCTCAGGGTTAGATTCGGTTTAAAGTTACAAGCGTCCGGAAGGGAAAGCAAGGCCTCAATGAGTTTCAGAACGCTTTTTATTTGTTCGTCGGTGTAATTTTTTCCGTGTTTCTTCAAAATCTCACGGCATTTTTCGATAGATACCGGTTGCATAGGCCTTGTAAAAAATTTTTTTTTGTTTTCTAAAAAAGTTTTTTTTCGTTTTTACTGACATGGGTTAATTCAAATAAGAACAACATTTCACTCTCCGCAAAACCCATGTCAGTAACAGAACTTCGTTTGATGAGCAATTACCGCTTATTGATACTTCAAAATCTTACTGTTTTACTGTCATGGTTTAAAAAGTTGTTTCTATAAGTCTTAATACCATGACACTAAACTTTGAATTTTGTTTTATAAATGAAGAAATTTTTTTCATCAGAACCCTCGAACCCTGCTTGCAACCTCGCGTTCTTCCGTTTCCCGTTCTTCCATTGTCTTAAGCCGGATACCGATCATAACGCGCCCTTCAAACATTCTGTCACGGGTGATGAACTCGTGGAACGCCTGCAATAACTTACGGCTGAAATGCACGCGGTTTTGTTTGAATTTTCCCACACCGTTTATCATACACCAGTTGTCATAATCCGTGTAAAGCTCTGAGGTGCGGGAACGAAATTTATCGGGGTATGGTTTATTCTCTTCGCCGTTGTAGCCATTGATCTTCGTATTCTCCCTTGCCCAGTTGATAATGTGGTTGGAATAGGTCACGATTTCCTTTTTCCATTCTTTACAAACCGGCGGAAGGTCGAACGCCTGATGTCCCTTCTCTTCAATAGCTTTGAATCCTTCCAAAAGCCAGTTGAATATCCCGGAGAGTTCCGATTCAAAATTGTTTGTCTCACCGATCCACCTTGAGGCCTGATCTTTAGGGATGACACGGTCAAACTTTACCAAGAGCAACCTTCGCATCAAAGCTCCGGAGCTATCCGTCGTATGCGGGAAGTTATTGGAACAAACAAGTGTCTTGGCTTCGTTGCGTGCGTCTTTGAAGCCTTTGTACATCTGCCGGATGGCTATGGGATCAAACGAGGTTAGGGACTTGAGCATTTCTTCGACCGAAGATTCCATGTAGGAACTATCCATTTCGTTGACGAAGATGAACTTCTTACCCCGGATGTTCTGCAATAGAAACGGGTCTTTGTCATTATTGATCTTCATCATCATGGATTTATCCGGCCCGATCATTTTGAGTAGAACATTTCCGAGTGTAGTCTTACCTGTGCCTGAATTACCGATAATGTGCATGTAGAACTGATGGGAAATGGATTCACTGAGGACATAAGCCATGTAGTTACGAATCAGTAGCATCACACCGGGTTCAGGCATGAAACCTTCCTCATGTTTGGAAGCGCAGGCGAATTCAATGAAGCTCTCCCAATTGGGACTGTAGGCTTTTGGATCATACCTAAATGGAAACCGATAGAACGAGAAAAAGAACTTGTTATGAGCAAAAAGCCGACGCGACGCGATATGAAGCATCCCGTTTTCAAGGCAAAGGTATTCCTGGGCAAGTTTGGCTTGCACTTCCGGCCGGTATTCTTTTTTAGCCTGAACGAAGATAATCATGCGTTTTTTGATCGACGTGATATTCTGATCGGTAGACTGGGTCGGGTCGATGGCTTCCAAAAAGTCCGATATGTAGGAATCGAGCAACGCCTCGTCTAATTCGTAAAACGCTCCCATCTCGTGGCGGTAAATCCAGAGCAGTTTCTTATGATAGATGATTTTGTATTTTAGCAAGAGATAACGCGCAATCTGTGGGATATTGATTTCATTGCGCAGTACGTCGATACGGATATGTTCAAGCGTCTCCGAATCGTTGGAAGGCTCATACGGTGATTTAAAGATTTCGACAGTTGGGTTACTCAAATAATAATCGGTAACGTCCTTGACATCGAGCGGGAGATTGGCGATTTGAACATCTTCATTTCCGGCTTTTAAGAAGCTGTCGCCAATCTTTGAAATTGCCTTTTCACGAATATCCGTTTCAAGCTTTAATTTTTCCGTGCCTGATTCCGGTTTTGGATTATCAATGTAGATAACCGGCTTGAATGATTTGAGTTTTTGTGCGAATCCGTCGTGCCAGTTTTGATTGCCTAAAAGGGCGACGGCAGGATAATCATGCTGTTCCAGCGCCATGCCGTCGAATTCGCCTTCGGCAATATGAATGTCACCGGCCGTGCCTTCTTGAATGCACCTCAAGGCAAGAGGGCCGATCCAGAGTCTCTTAGATGAAATACCGTTTAAGCCGATCATTTTGGCTCCATCCTGCGGATCGGGATTATTTTCAAAGAAATACCGGCCGCGCAGGTATGCAAGATTGCCCGCAAAATCAAACACGGGTATAATGATCGTGTGTTTGTAGAACACAAGATTTCCTTCAGCGTTGAATAATCCCGAGGACTTCAAAACTTCCACGTCGTACTTTCTTTTCAGAGAATTCGACGCAAGCGTGTAATCGTGTACTGAAAAAAGCTGGCAGGATTGAATGATTTCTTCTGTTAGCCCGCGTTTATTTCCTGTGAGATATTGCCAAGCGGGAGTAGAAACGGACTTTCGGCAAATATCCATAAACGATTGGTAAATTTCCGAAAAAAGCGGATCGGTTTCTGTATCCGAATCAATTTCTAATGGTGCTTTGGAGCGTAACAACTGACGCGGCTCACTTTTGTTCTCTTTACGGGGGATTTCAAGACCGTACACGTCTTTGAGTTGTTCAATCGCGCCTTCGGTAGTGATACCGTGACCGAAGTCTTTGTTCAGGCGAACCACGTCGCCGCCCCAGCCGCATTTCGGGCACACGGCAAGCGTTTTGTTGAACTTAAGCGTATAGCCTTCGGGAGCGATACAGTTTTTGCATTTGGCAAGTTTTGGATTCTTGGGATCGAATTCGAGGCCGAGCCTTTCGGCTTCGGCTGTGATTCGTATCTTTTTGATTAAGAATTCTGTTTCTGTCATAGGGGTGCAAACATTCCAAGTTCTTTGTATAAACGGTTCTTTGCTATTGAAGCATATTCAGGATTAAGTTCGATCAAGAGAAAATCACGTCTCAGTTTTTGAGCAACCACGCCCGTAGTGCCCGATCCGCCGAAAGGATCGAGCACGAGCGCGGGTTTGATTTCAGAGGTTTCGCAGTTGCAGGTTTTATGCCAGTCGTTTTTGTTTTCTTCATTTCGCATGTAAGGTCTTTCGCATTTGGCACAAACGCCTTTTTGGCTGGTCCCAGCCTTTATACACGGAACGATCAAGTCTTCGGGAAATACGGCAAAGTGATTGTCTTCAAAACTCTCCGTTGCCACTGTCCACACGGTCTTGATATTCCTTCCGGGACGTTCGCCTAACTTGAGCTTTTCACGAAAATCTTCATAATACCGTGACTGCGCTTTTGAACTGATTGCATAGGCTTCGGTTTCTTGATCCTTTCGAGCTTTGAGATTATTCAGGGCAAATGCACGCCTAATACTGGATTCCTTTTGTTCTTCTTTCACTGCTTCCATGTCGAAGTAGTAGTTGGGCTTCTTGCTCAAAAGAAAAACGTATTCATGGGCTTTCGACGGCCGGTCGGTCACCGATTCGGGCATCGGGTTAGGTTTATTCCAGATAATATCCGAGCGGAGCCACCAGCCGTCTTCCTGCAAGGCAATCGCCACGCGCCATGGGACGCCGCAAAGGTCTTTGGGTTTTAGCACCGGATGTTTCTCAGCAAGCGGTGTCTTCCGGTCAAACCCTGCGGCGTATTTGCCTTCCCCGATCCATTGAATGCCGACTTGTTCTTTCTGGCCGTAACCCTGATTACTTCCCATGTAGCTGTCGCCAAGATTGAGCCACAAGGTCCCGTCATCACGAAGCACGCGCCTTACTTCCCTGAAAATCTCCACAAGTCTTTCGATATAGGCTTCGGGAGAGTTTTCTAAACCTACTTGGCCATCCACGCCGTAATTGCGCAAGCCAAAATACGGCGGTGAAGTGATAGCACAGTGAACAGACTCTGTGGGAAGCGTCCTAAGAGTTGCGATGGCATCGCCTTGAATAATCTCGTTTCTGAATTTCATATTTTTAAAAACACTTATCCTATGCCGCAAGAATGCGTATTTCTTGCGGATTAGCTTAAGAAACTATGTTTGGAAATTTGTTTAGGCTTCTAAAGAGGGATACGGCGGAATAAGCAATCGCCGGGTCTAAGGCCTACTTAAGCTTCTTCAAATTCCAGATCGTCTTCGGCCTTGATCTCATCGAGGTCGTCGAGTTCGTAGGTGTCAATTTCGTTCGTGTCGGCAAACTGGTGGGCACCATCGGCATTTTCAAAAAACAAGACTCTGCCGTCTTTACGGGCCAGCTCCGGGGAAATCTCACCTGTGTCGGAATCAATCAGATCGCAACGGATAATTACAATACGCATGCCAGTTCTCCTTTGATGTGTGAGTTAATCTTGTAGCGTTTCAGTTTGTCTTGGGCGGCTGTGAGTTCATCCATCCCGCAGAATTTGATTTCACAGCGTTCTTTGTCAAAAAACGGGTCTAGGTTTTCAAAACCGGCAAAGCGCAGGATATTGAGAACGACTTCGACCATTTCCTGGGTCTTTTCTTCCAGTTCTAGTGTAATCATAGGCACCCCCGGTGTGCGGCTACGGCCAGCGTTACGGCAAATAGCAGGAATAGCAGAATGATAAGTTCACGTTTTTCTAAGGACAGCGTCATAAGAGTACAAAATCTCCTTTCTTTGGGTTAAGTGGTGAATAGGTTCATTTGCGGATAAGCACGATTGAGAGCGAGGGCAGTGATGTTGTCGATCATGTTCATTGCCCGCTTACAGCCGTCGAAATTGTAACGCTTGAAGCAGTACTCCAAGTGGTCCTTCCAAAACGAGTATCCTTTCCGTTCGTCTTCATTCATGAGGTTCCAATACGACGGGGAGATGGAAAGGTAGCCCTGCATTTTAGATTCGACCTCTTCTCTTGATTTGAATGGGGACATTGGTTAAGTTTCCTTAAATTTGGCTTGCGAATATAACTAAGTAACCTTATCTTGTCAATAACATTCTGATAAGTTTCCTTATTTCACAAACAGTCCACACTCAAAATTTTTGTTTATGAAGAAATTAGGCCTGAAAGAAAAAATAAAAAAATTACGCGGCAACCTGACGCACAAAGAGTTCGGCGCAAAGATCGGGGTATCGGGCGCGGCGATAAGCTACTGGGAGGACGGAAAGTACGAACCGAAGTTCGAATATTTAAAAAAAATGGCGGCCGTCTGCGGCGTGGATATAGGCTACTTTTACGACATTGCCGAGTTACGGGAAAGCAGGAGGAACATTATTTCGATTCCGGTAGTCAACCATGTGCCCGCGCACTTTGCCCAGATTGACGACATGGCAGAGCCGGAATGGATTCACATTGACCTTGAGGAAGAACGCTTGATTCCTTTGCGTATCACCGGGGACAGCATGGAACCGGATTTTTCGGCTAACGATGTGGTTTTAGTTCGTGAGGTCAAGCCAGAGGAAATCGAAAGCGGCGAAGATTATGCGGTCATATTGGATAATGAAACGACGGTCAAAAAGATCGTGATTCAGGGCGATCGGTACATGCTTGTTCCCCGGAATCAAACGCACGATCCCAAAATCGTGAAGAAGCTTAAACGTGTTTTCCGCATTGAATATCAAATTAAGTATCGCGGTAAGAAAAAGGCGAAATTTTCCAGATAGTTTGCTACTCAACAAAACGATTGCTGTAATGGACTAGGCTAAAGATAGACCAATGAGGCGTAAATTAACTTATCTGAATTATTAATGACAGAAACGGGCAAGTTCATTGACCAAAAGGATGATGCAAAGCCATTCAAAGGCGTGAGAAAAGAGAAATAAAGTGCCGAAAGTGCCTTCTATCGGTCATCTATTTTGCCAATTGTGCTATCCTCACCGCTCCGCGCGCCACGATAACAAAAATTACCGCCCCAACGATCAGGTCCGGCAGTTTAGATGCGGTGGCATAAACTAACCCGCCTGCCAGAATCACACCTATGTTTGCAATAACGTCATTGGAGGTAAAAATCATACTTGCCTGCATGTGAGCTTCACGGCTATTGCTCCTTTGTAGCAACCAAAGTGCCGTTGCATTACCGATCAGAGCGAGTATCGAAATGATTATCATTGACTGAAATTCGGGTAAGTCTCCGAATCCGAGAAAACGACGGATCACCTCTGCAAAACCAGCGATGGCCAATGTCATCTGAAAATAGCCGCTTATCTTTGCAATGTTCTTTTTCCGTATCACTGAACTGCCGATGGCAAAAAGCGCAAGGCCATAGACGACACTGTCGGCAAGCATGTCCAAGCTGTCCGCCACTAGCCCCATCGAATCGGATATAAAGCCAAACACTATCTCAAGTGCAAAAAAGAAAAAATTAATCGCCAAGACTTGCCAGAGCAAATTTCTCTCCAAGCTGTGATCGACAATTAGATTAGAATGATCAGACGAAGTTGTTTGTATGAATTTCGTGTCAAGTTGAAGGCTCTCAAGTGTTGCCAAAATGGGCTCATGATCTTCCGTGTGCAGAACATCCAACTTGCGGTTCGGTATGTCAAACTCAAGCGATGCAATATTTGCCATCCCTTCCAACTTCATTCGAATCAACTGCTCTTCAGCCGGGCAATCCATTTTTGGTATGTGAAATGTCGTCTTTTTCATTTTTCCACCTTAGATGTTGTCAGGCGCACAGGTTGTACTGTGTGCCGTCTTTTCAATTTGTATTGTTGGGTGTTCTATGTCAAATTTGTCGTGTAACTCACTGCAAAGTTTCTGCAAGAACAGATCGTCGGTGTTGATTTCTGGCATAACCAAATGTACCGTCAACGCAATTTCAGTCGTACTCATAGCCCACACATGTAAGTCGTGAACATCCTGAACGCCTTCAAGAGATTCCAGGTATTCCTTCACTTCTTTGATGTTCAAATTTTTTGGAACCGCATCCAGTGAAAGAAAAAACGATTCTTTAAGAAGGCTCCATGTCCCAACAGTGATTATGGTTACAATCATCAGGCTGATTGCAGGGTCAGGCCATTGCCATCCGGTTATTTGAATGACCAAGCCGGTAATGACAACGCCAAGTGAAATCCCCGCATCCGCCGCCATGTGAAGAAACGCACCGCGAATATTTATGTCTTTTTGTCCACCAGACCTAAATAAGAACGCTGTCATCCCATTGACAATGACTCCGATACCGGCGACGATCATGATCGTGATTCCCGCTACAGGTTGTGGTTCAAAGAATTTTCGAATAGCTTCAATTACAATTGCACCAACGGCAATAAGAAGTATGATAGCATTGGCGAGAGCAGCTAAAACCGTCGATTTTCTCATTCCATAAGTTCGGGTTACGGTCGCTTTAGTTTGCGCCAAATAATTAGCCCCCCATGCGAGAATCAGGCCAAGAACATCACTGAGGTTGTGGCCAGCGTCAGCAATTAGAGCAATTGAATTGACTGTAATTCCTGAAATGAATTCAATGGCTATGAACGTGACATTCAAAGCTATGCCGGCCGCAAAAATCCGGTTATAGTGCGCTATCGTGTGATGGGAATGAGTCATTATCTTTGTCCTAATGTTCTTCGCTTTCGCCCTCTTTCGTTTTTGACAGTAGAAAAAATGCCTCTTTTGTCACAACCTGTACCGAATCCGGTAGCTTCTCTACAGGTATAATTTCAATATAACCCAAATCGGATACTCCCACTTTCACTTCCTTCATAGCAAAATGAAGCGAAGTGTGGCGATTTTCAGCTTCCTCTTTTTCGCTATCTTTCGATTTTTCTATTTCTGAAAGAACGAAAATAAATTCTCTTCCGTCCGATCTCACGACGGCTTCTTCCGGTACGCACGTGACTTTATTTTCACCGACATTGATTAAAGCTGTCACGTACATACCCTGAATAAGGTTCATCTTTTCACTGCCGGGTATTTCAGCATGAATAGCAACAGATTTGGATTCATTTTCAAAAGCCTTGCTGATCGAGAATATCCTACCCCTAATCTGACGATTTCCCTGATTCGTCAGAGTAAAATCCACATCCTGACCGATTTTGACCTTGAATAAGTCTTTTTCATAGACAAACAAATCCACGTGAAGTTTGGTATTGTCAATGATTTCAAAGAGCGGCTTGGCAACTTCGGCCATCGTACCGATCTTTGCATTAATAGTAGCCACATATCCATCTATCGGTGTGTTTATACTCAAAGTCTTTACGAACGAGCCTTGTGAGAGACCGTCAACCGTTAGTCCTAACAGTTCCAACCGTTTTTCCAGCGATTGAAGCCGGGCTTTCTCGGCGAAATAGTTAGCTTCCGTTTGTTGAAAAGTCTTAGCTGTACCTGCATTGTCTTTTTGAAGTTCCTTTTGCCGTTCATATTCCTTTTCAAGAAAACCGAAGTTGCTTTTTGTCGTCAGATAATCTTCTTGCAATTTAAGATAATCCGGATGTTCAAGGGAAGCCACAGTCTGACCGCGTCTCACATAATCGCCCACGTTAACAGTAATAGATTTCACAACGCCTGCCATATATGGCGTAACACTCGCCTGATTTTGCGGAGGAACTTTCAAGTAACCGCTCGCACGAACCACGTCTTTAAGGTTTTTCCGTTCAACCGGGCCTAACTGCATGCCGACGGTTTTGAATTGCTCTTCAGAGATTTCAATGACTTCCTTTTTCTCTTCGTGCGTTTCTTTTTTTTCTTCAGCATCTTTTTTACCACACCCAAATAAGAAAAACGTTAATAAGCTTATTGATAAGATCGATTTCATTATGCTATTCTCCACAAATAAATTCTAATTGAAAAATTGTTTCATTTTGTTCCGAAAGGCTTTCAAGGTAATTCATTTGAATACCCAAAGCTTGATTCAAGTTTTGCAAGTACTCGAAGTAGCCAATCTCGCCCGTTTGATACGCCTTTGCCGAGGCCACCCGAAGTTGCTTCACCTGTTCAAGCCCTGTAGATTCGTAATAATCCAAAGCCGCTTCCAACTGGCTAAGCCTCAATTTAAGAGTTTCAAATTCGGTATTGACCTTCTTCGTTGTATTTTCAAGTTCCTTTTCTGCAATTCGTATTTGCAGAGTTGCCGCTTGCTTTTCTCCCACTTGAGGAAATAACCAAATCGGGAAACTGAGGCCTATTTCATAGGCTTGAAAGCCCTTAATGCCGTCAATTCGTTGAGTAGAATATCCGATGGAGACATCAGGTAGAAATCGATGTATCGCCAGTGAATTGGAAGACTTGGCTCTCTCTACAAACGCTCTTTGAAAATTCACAAAAGGGCTCGTTTCGAAACTGTCTTTCTTCGAATGCCACTTCATGCGTGATAATGTACCGGTAACCTGCACAGTACTGCCCACGAGCCTTTCCAGTTCCAATTCAGCCGATTTTACGGCGGCTTCCGAATTCTTTTTGAGCAATACTATTTCCTGATGCCGTGCTTTTGCAGATAATTGCTCCAAGTAAGAGCTTTCGCCGGTTTTATAGCGAGTCTCGGAGGCGGCCAAATAGTTCTTATAAAGACTATCCTGCTGAGTTAAAAGCTGTAATCTTTCTTTGTCAATCAAGAGCCGGTTAAAAGCCCCTTTCACATCGCGCGCTAACTCCATGCGCTGTAAGTCAAATTCCTTTTGAGCTAAGAGTACATTCTTGCCTGCAAGACTTCTTTGTGAGAGGTAGGCCGTTGGAAATGAAATCGTTTGGCGAACCGTAAGTTTCTTATTGCCCGGAAAGTTTGGTTTATATTCCTCGCGTTCATAAGTCAGTTCCGTCCTGCCAAAATCAATCGCGGCTTTTTGCAAAACGGCTTGTTGATCGACTTTATAACCGGCCGCTTGCAGGCCCGGATTATTTTTTATAGCCAGTTGAACGGCTTCTTCCATAGTAATGGCTTCTTGTGCAGTCGTGTTATGCCAAGACAGACATAGCCAAAAGCCTGTTAGGGAAATTATCTTTAAATAATGATGTTTTATCATAGTTCACTTTCTGGTGTTTATTCTACAGGTAATCGAAATTTCTTGCCGTCCGCGAACATGGCGTAAATAACCGGCAATACTACTAGCGTCAAAAGCGTTGCCGAAATTAACCCGCCGATAACTACCGTTGCGAGCGGTTTTTGAACTTCGGCTCCTGCGGATGTCGAAATCGCCATTGGCAAGAACCCAAGTGACGCAACGGCGGCCGTCATAATCACAGGTCTCAAACGTACTGCTGTTCCCTTAAGGACTCTTTCAATAACGTCTTTCACGCCTTCTCGTTCGAGATGATTAAAGTAACTGATAAGGACTATTCCATTAAGCACCGCTACACCAAAGAGCGCGATAAATCCAACGCCAGCCGAAATACTAAATGGCATATCCCTTATCCAGAGAGCCAGTACGCCGCCAATTGCTGAAAGTGGAATCGCCGTGTAGATAAGAAGTGCTTCTTTGATGGAATGGAAGGCAAAAAAAAGTAATAAAAAGATCAGCGCGAGTGCCGCCGGAACCGCGATAGCGAGCCGCGACTTCGCGGCCAAGAGGTTTTCAAATTGTCCGCCATAGGTAACATGATACCCCGGAGGGAGCTTGAATTCTTTGTCCAGTTTTTCCTGAATTTCTTCGACAACCGATTCCACGTCTCTGCCACGCACATTGAAGCCGACGAATATTCGTCGCTGGGTATTATCACGGGAGATTTGGGCCGGGCCATCCTTTAAGTTAATATCGGCAACCTGGCTGAGCGGTACTTTATATCCCGTCGGTAAATTGATGTACAAATTCCGAACGTCGTCTAAATTTTGACGGTAATCCTTATCCAATCTTACCACAAGATCAAACCGTTTTTCACCTTCGTAAACAGAACCGGCCACTTCACCGGCGAATCCAGTTTTGATGATTTTATTGATTTCAGAGATCATGAGTCCGTATTGAGCGATTTTATCGCGTTTGTATTCGACAGTTATCTGCGGTAACCCCGTGACTTTCTCAACTATCGGCGTTTCAATACCCTCAATCGGTGCGATAAGACGTGCAACTTCATTAGCCAATTCCGTTAATTTATCTAGATCATCGCCGTAGATTTTTACGGCTACGTCTTGACGGATTCCCGTCATAAGTTCATTGAAACGCATTTGGATAGGTTGTGTCATCTCAAACATGACGCCCGGAATAACCGACAGAGCTTCTTCCATTTTTTCCTGTAGTTCTTCACGAGACGACGCGGATGTCCATTCACTTTTGTCTTTGAGCGCGACCATCAAATCACCGCGCTCAATGGGCATGGGATCGGTCGGAATTTCTGCACTTCCGATGCGTGAGACCACGTGAACGACTTCCGGGAATTGCTCTTTTAGTATTTTCTCAGCCTGATTGCACACTTTAACGGATTGGCTCAGCGAACTGCCTTGCATTAGAGCGGTTTCAACGGCAAAATCGCCTTCTTCCAATGTGGGGATAAATTCACCCCCCATGTTCCAAAAAATTCCGAAGCTGATTATAAAAAGAACGATGGCCATGCCAACGATACTCTTCCTATGCCCAAGTGCCCATTGAATAGAAGGCTTGTAAAAACGATGCAGAATGGACATGATGGAGTCAGCAATATTCCTTTTGTGTTCTGTTTTCTTGCTCAATGCCAACGCCGACATCATAGGTATGTACGTGAGCGAAAGAATGAACGCGCCTAAAATGGCAAAGCTCACGGTCTGAGCCATCGGTCTGAACATCTTGCCTTCGATTCCGACTAACGCCAGAATCGGCAAATAGACGATGAAGATAATGATCTGGCCAAATGAAGCCGAAGTCATCATTTGACGCGCACTCAGGTGCACTTCTTCATCCATTTGGTTTTGTGTCATGCCGCCCAGATATTTTTCATTTCCTGTAATGCTGTGAATAATGCTTTCCACAATTATTACCGCACCATCAACGATTAACCCAAAGTCGATTGCTCCCAGACTCATCAGGTTTCCGGAAACTCCAAAAAGATTCATCAGGCCGACTGCAAATAACATGGAAAGCGGAATAACTGACGCAACGACGAAACCGGCGCGCAGGTTACCGAGTAAAAGAACAAGAACAAAAACAACGATCAAACCGCCTTCAATCAGATTGGTGGACACCGTGCCGATAGCTTTATTCACAAGTTTAGTACGGTCGATATAAGGCTCGATTACCACACCTTCCGGTAAAGACTTTTGAATCTTTTCGATACGTTCTTTTACGTTCTTAATGACTTCCGATGAGTTTTCGCCTTTTAGCATCAAAGCAATTCCGGCCACGACTTCGCCTTGGCCGTCTCGCGAAACGGCTCCATAACGTAGCGCATGAGCGTATTGGACGGTGGCCACATCCTTAATGAGTAATGGAATCCCGTTGACATTTTTTATGACAACTTTTTCAAGGTCTTCCAGCGAATTGATAACGCCCAAACCACGAATAAAATAGGCGTTGGGGCCTTTTTCTATGTAGGCACCGCCCGTATTTTCATTGTTATGTTCCAGTGCCTCGAAAATTTCCGCAAAAGAAACATTCATGTTGTTGAGAGCTTCGGGACGGATTGAAATTTCGTACTGTTTCAAATAGCCGCCCCACCCGCTCACTTCCGCAACGCCCGGCGTTCCGGATAACTGTCTTTTAACAATCCAATCTTGGATCGTACGCAATTCCATAGCCGAATATCTATCCTCGTATCCGGGTTTTGCATGAAGCACGTAGTGATAAATCTCTCCAAGGCCCGTCGTGATCGGCGCAAGTTCCGGTGTGCCAACGCCCTTTGGAATCTGATCTTCCGCTTCCTTAAGACGTTCACCCACAAGCTGACGGGCTTTATAAATATCTACTTCATCTTTAAAGACGACGGTGATGACGGAAATCCCAAAGCGAGAAATGGAACGAAGTTCAATAACATCCGGAATTGTAGCCATCGCCAATTCAGTCGGCGCAGTTATGAATCGCTCCGTTTCCTGAGCCGCAAGCGTCGGAGCAAGCGTAATGACCTGTACTTGATTGTTGGTAATATCCGGGACAGCATCTATGGGCAATTGTTTGAGGGAGTACAGCCCCCAAACGACTAAAAATACAGTGAAAAGCCCTATGACGAGCTTATGCCTGATTGAAAATCCGATAATGCGATCTATCATAAATTCTTCCGATTATTATTTCAAATAATGTTTGTAATAATGCATCACACGGCCAAAAATAGCGGCAATAAGTATCAGACAAATTGCCGCGAGCAATAGCCATTTAAAAATGGCGTAAACCGTGAGCGGCTTTCTCTTTTCTTTTTTGATAGAGAAAACTCCGAAAAAAACGAGTTGCGTTTTTTCGAAAAAATCGAGTGCTAAATTAGTTTGGGCAGGAAAAGATTAGGCTTTGGGGGGCTGCCAGTGCGAAAGAATAAATGCAGGATAAGAAAGGTATGAATCTACATTCAATAAAAGCGATGATCTTAGTAAGAAGGAATTCTGCTTTTCTTTTGAAGGAACAAATTGATGGCCGCAACAGTTGCACAAACAAAAGGCAGAGCACTGATCGGAGTTTGTCTCGTCACCCTTGTCGTCAAATTTTTGGATCGTGTGAAGGAGGGACCCATCGGACTGGAAAGCCTGATCCTTACACGGCCACACGGCCAACGAAAACAGGTAAAACACTATTAGACTTTTGCTCAATGTCATGGACGCTATTTAATGAAAGTGATCGAAAATTGCAAGCGATAGTTGTTAGTAATCAATCTTTACTAACCACGATAAAATTCATTGCTCGTTGCTTACACCACATGTTGGCTCGCTCGTGCTTCCTGATCGTATCGGGGTTTCTGAGAAACTGGCCGCCTTTGACTTCATGTAACTCTTTTTTTCCGTCTATCTTTTCAATAAGAAAGTCAGGACGGTAACCGCGCTTGTTTCCGGCTTCGGTAATGTATTCTATTACGATGCCATGATTCTTTGTCCATTTTTTGATTGTCTTGTCCTTTTCGAGTTTCTCCATGTACACCCTTTCCCATGCGGAATCAAAGCGTTCCACCGAATAAGCGGATTTCTTTGGGTTCTCAAAATCGCCGTGTTCGCTTGCTGGCATATTAGCTACTTTCGATATTTAATGATACTCGGCACAAGACCGCTGTGCTGTGCAAAATGTTGCTGGAGCGTCACCCTGTGATGAAGTGCGTGTTTAAGCTTTTCGACAGGAACCGATCCAGCGCTTTTTCCATCAAGTAATTTCACCCGGATATGATCCATCAAAATGTTATAGAAATAACCCAATTCGTGCGAACCGATTCCTTCTTCGGCCAAAAAATTACTGGCAATGTCCCGGATACTCCGAGTCAACGAAAGCAAGAGTTCTTCTTGTGAATCGTCGTGGTTTTCATTGCCGGATACCTGTTCAATGACGGGCGGATTCAGAATCTCGTAAAATCCATCAGAATTGGATATTTTCTTACCCTTCACGCTTTCGATCTCGACCTTTGATATTTCAATGTCTGCGCCGTATTCAAATCCATCAAGAATTTCCTGCCAGTTCGGATAATCGGCAGTTTGAATTTCAATGTTAAGAATGTCTTCAAAGTTGCCTTCGGAGTTTTCTTCAACCGGTTCGGGAATTTCAATCAGATTTTCTGGATGGACAAGCTCTTGGAGTTTCCTTTTTGGCGGTAAATCTTCTTCAATCCCAAACAGACTACCTTGATCGATTTCTTTTTTCACTTTGGCATTTAAAATATCCCACAGCCATTGGTGTTTCAACTTTTCATGATCGACGACGGCGACAATTTCCTGTAAGTCTTCATCTCGAATATTTAATCGTAATCCCCGCCCAATCACTTGTTGACCGTAAACCGGTGACGAGAATTTCCTCAAAAGTAAAATGACAGATACGGCCGGTAAATCCCACCCTTCCCGAAGCATAAGAACGCTGACAACGGCCTCCAATTGGCTCCCTTTTTCAATCAGTTCACGGGTTTTTCCGATACCAACTTTTTTTTCAAGATTATACTTTACTTCTTCCAGTTGCTTACCGGTTTTACCGATAATACCTGCCAGTAAACGTTCTTCTTCAGTTGACTCTTCGGTAACAAGAATCGTGTTGAGCTTAAACTTTTCCTGAAGCATTTGTGCCGCTTGTTTCCCGTCCTTTATGCAGATTGCGACAACGAATAAAATTGGCCTGTATTTTCCATGCGCTAAACTCAGTGCCCGTGTCTTTTGCTCTTCAAGACGGTTAAGGGCAATGGCAATTTGTTTTTCCATTGGATCCGGATCAGTAACCCACTGAGTGGATGACAGGCCTTTTTCAATTTTGTCAAATTCATCGTCCATTTCATCGACCGTTCTTTTCTCGCCTGTATCCGGATTGGTATAGGTCAGTTGAACAGAAGATATTTTCGGTTGATAAACGACGACGCTTTTAACGATAGGTGGTACGGTTGCCTGTGCGTCTGAAATGTTGAATTCATAAATCATTTTGGTATCGGGAGCCTTCCCGTCTGCCCGATCCGGCGTTGCGGTTGTATCCAGCCTGAATTTGGACTGCTTTGATAGGATTCTGAGCGTATTGTCATATTCCGGGGCAGGCGTATTATGCGCTTCGTCATTGAATACCGCCAATTCGCCTGCAAAATTCATAACGTAAGCAAGATTGCGCTGGCCATTGACTGTTGATTGATACAACTGGTGAATATTGCCAAGTATAATCCCACTATTTAGAATGCCCGACGTATCCGATCCGAGCAGATGTAACGTCATCTCGTTCACATAGTGTTCCGTGCCGTAGGGAAAAAACTTAAAATCACGGAACACATTTGCATTAGCCAAGTCTTCTTCCAACCGGTCCCGAACAATTGTATTTGGACAAAGAACAATGAACTTATGAATATTGTGACATACTTTAAGCCATGCCATGATTGCACCGATCACCGCCGTTTTTCCGCCACCTGTCACGATATTGAGCAGGGTATCCTTCAGTTGAAGCAACTCATACGCATACACTACTCGCTGAACGGCTTCCAATTGGTGGTGCCATAGTTTTCGCGGCAGGCTGTCATCCTGTAAGTGATTTAAGAAATCTTGCGATAACGGGTTTATGTCGGGAAAATCGCTTTGCGCCCACTGCCTGAAATCTTCTTCGTATTTGAGAAATGAATTGTGCATTTACTTAACGTCAATCGTTAGAACTTCGGTTTTTTCGCCGCCCTGATTGTCTTGAACAGAACATGCTATCGTGTATTGCCCCCCTTTAGGGAACTTGTATTCGACTTTGAGAATTGGTTTTCCTTTCTTGTCCCGTAGAAACGCATATCCATCGGTCGAGGTAAATCGTTTCTTAAAAGAAAAATCCCATTGAACGTTTGCAATCAAACCGTCGGGGTTAAGACTTACTGACTCCGAAACATCGAACTCGTAGGTCAAAGAACTCAACCTTCGGTAAGCAATGCGCACTTCGGGCGGCTGAATGAAACTTAAGAGCTCTTTATAATCTGTATGCTTACTTGTGATATGTTCACGGAAGGCCTCATCTTCTAACCGTACCAAATTGAGTCTGACGAAATCAATCCGCTTATTCTCACGGGCGGCGAGTATCGCGGCGGCTTCGCGCGCTGTCTTATCGAAATTCCAAGCCAACATTGCACCAAAGTTGTCGTGTTTTTCTTTAAAGATCGCTTCAGCAAATTTGGCAACGTCTTCCTTCGTAATTTTTGAGTTACGGCTTGGCTGGCCAACATAAAGCGGAACCCCTTGGCGAATGCCATGTATAAACTTGCTGACTGATTCTGGCTTTCCGCCGTATGCCTTGATTACGAATTCTCTAAAGGATTTATCGTGCAATTTTTCAAGTTTTGGTGCTTCATAAATACCACAATGTTCAACGGTGAAATCGGGCACGTGGAATAGAGTTCCAATTCGTTCCTCAATGGTCTTGGCGACGCGGTCTGCAATTAGTGAAACCGCTATACGTGATTGGTCACATGTTATCCACCTACGATTTAGTTTCTGTGCAACAGCGGCGGTCGTGCCCCCACCGCCAAAAAAGTCGGCAACTACATCACCCGGCTCCGATGATGCATTGATAATGCGCTCTAAAAGAGCTTCAGGCTTTTGCGTGGGATAGCCAATTCGTTCCTGAGCAACCGGATTTACAATTGGAATATTCCAAACACTTCCACATAATTTCTTGTCGCTAAAGGTGTAGATGATGTTACCATTAGAATCCCTAGCGGACACTCGCTTACCATCGACTTTGATAACCTTATTTTGCTTTCTCGGCCGTACTGTAGGAATGTATTGCGGGAAATATTTTTGCTGTCCGTAATCTTTAGAATAACCTAAAATCGCATCGAAGTCTCTTGGGAAAAGTTTCTTACGAGAGTCCTGTGGTTTGTTCTCATAAAACCAAATTACCTCGAACAAGAAATTCTCATGTCCGAAAATTTTATCCATTTCCACTTTGACATAGTGTAAAGCGTGCCAGTCCAGATGAACGTAGATAGTCCCCGTATCCTTCAATAGTCTCTTCATTTCGTACAGACGAGCGTTGAGCCACACAAGATACCCCGGCATCCCTGCTTCCCATATATCTGAAAATGATCGAACTTCATTGTTGTCACCAAAAATAACGTTGTAATTGCGCCCGGAAAAAAAAGGCGGATCAATGTAGATCAGGTCAATGCTTTTGCTTGGCAGTTGCCGCATGATATGAAGGTTATCCCCAAAGAAAAGTCTGTTTGCGCCGGTCGGAAAAAGTTCTGTAGGTTCAAACTCATCCCCATGTCCAAATTCAATCCGTTGGACTTCCTGAAACGGCAGATAGATTTTCGGGTACGCATGTTCAAATTTGGTGATCTTCGTTTCCCGTCGGCGCGTTTCAACTTCCCATCCAAGTGGAGCCTCATCAACCGGTACAGCTCCAAAACGTGGTGGAATTTTGTAGAACTCTTGTTGTGACGGGATTTCTGCTTCCTGATTGGTTTTATCAGGCAATTCAATTTGAGTTTCAGTAGAGTTTTTCTTTGCCATGTATCAACTAACACTTCATTTAAATGGTTCTTCTACATCACGTCTTTCTTTTTCGAACTCTTCAATTAACCTTAGAAACAACGCGCCTTTATCTTGAAAATATTTTTGGAAAAATTCAGACGTTCCTATCGGTAAGAAACAAATGGAATCCGCATTAAAGGCTTTGGCATTGAATTCCGGCAGTTCGGAGTAAAATGAATTTTCTTGGATTCCTCGAATATAGGCAGCTAAATCCAAATTATTGGAATTGTCGGGATACCTGACCATCATAAACTCGCCTTCATTGTCAGGTTTTCCGTTGCGCTTTATTTTATCGGGACCAAAATAAGGGTTTATGATCACGATCTTTTTTGAGGTGCCTCTGACGGCTTCGATAAATAAATTGTTGATGTAAGGATCAAAAAAGCTGTAACCAACAACAAAGAAGTACTTCTTTTCATTCAACTTCCTTCTAAAGTGTTGAATCAAGCTGAAAAAAGGTTCAATTGAAAACGTTTTTGTGCCTTGTCCGAAAATTACGTATGGATTGTGCCCCTCGTCGATATATTGGTTTTCATCGCCAACTAGCTTGTCTTTTTCTTTGAAATCGTCAGAAGTCAACCTTACCCAATCCAATGACCCATGCAATTTGTAAAGGTTTATTCTTCCAAAATCGTTTGGAAATGAATCGGTTTCTAAACCGATCCAAAGTCCATTTGAAAACCCACGCCACGGCATGGCGTAATTCTTTTGGAAATATTGTTCTATTGCGGTATCATTGTTTAAAGTGAAAACATCCAGCCTGAAATCTTCGGTCGGATAAGAGGCAAAGAAATCACTCATGGGTTGCAAGTAATTCAAATGATTGTCTGATTTGACCTTTAACCATTCCGGCAAAAGATGGCATTTGATTTTTCGTTCAATTGACAAAAAGAGATTGCCATTGGTGCTTGGATCAACCCTGAATTCAGTCTCAAGATTGACCAGTTTGTCGGCCCAGTTACCCGTTATGGCATAGGGCAAGAAATTTTCGCGGTTTCTAACCCGCCGGATCAAAAGAGCTAATTCTTCAATGTTTGGACTAAACCGAAAATTGTTTGCACTTTCTAAAGTACGCCACTGGCTATGGTATTCAAGACAGGACAACAGAAACTTAAGAGCTTCTTTTTCTGTTTTGGTAAAGGTCGAATCATCTTTATTGTTAATCCGATCTCTCAGGTCGTCAAGCATTTGAGACGAGAGTTTGCATCCGGCATCAAAGGAAGCCCCAGCCCCAAGAAAAAAAAGGCTGTTATGTATCGCTTCTGTAATCGTCATGTTAAACCTACAAAAACCAGGGCGTGTGGTGTGCTACCTCATTGTCTGGTAACGGTCCGCTAAAATGGCATGCGTACTCAGCTATAAGCTTCGAATAAATGGTCGTCACGGGCTGGCTTCGTTGTTTGAGTCCTTTCCAGTACAAGCGTGAAAATTCGTACACTTGGCTAATAAGTTGTTCATGAGAAAAACCGCCTCTATCGGCAAAATGAATCTTGACCTTGACGGGAAGTTCTTCCATAACACTACGAACCGTATTTTGCTGATAACGTGTGTTGTTGAACATTAAATATTCATTGCGACCGACAGGCACATAGGTGCCGCTTTCGGGCATACCCATTTGGAAATCGGAATCAAAACAAATATCAATGGTTGATTTGGTATCATTAATTTCGATGATGGCAAAAGGTATGTTTAATTTTAATTCGTCATTAATCAACTTTTCGATAGATTCTCGCTCCCGTCTGCTGTAGGGTTTATAATAGTGAATGACAAGCCGGTCCGGTGGTTGTGCTTCATTTTCTTGTGTGTATCGCTCTATCGACTCTCTCAAATGTCCTATAAGGATTGATTCTGAATCGCTTTCCGGGAAAGACACTACCTTCCCAAGCGTTCCCTCATTGGAAAAGAAAACCGCACTTCCTATCAATTTCTTCGATTCCAGTGATACCTGATTGAAACCGATCACGAGTTCATTAATCTTTTTGCTCTTGAGCCGCCAGGGTATTCCGCCAAGTTTGGCCAACATGGCAATGGCGATGTTGGGCAAGAAGTAATGAAATGATCCAGACCGAATACTGCTATGGCTGATAAACTGAGAAGGAATGTTTTTTGTAAGCAATCTTTGTTTAATGTAGTAGTATAGACGTGATTCCTTTTCATCGGATTCGTGCTTTTTGAATGGCCCAATAATAATAGCAAAGTAGTTGTTGTATCCGGCATCCGGCAGATGTTGATCCATGAAATTATCGAACTCTTGTTGCAATTGATCTTCGCCCCGATATTTCAACTTGAGATCGGCTAATGTCGGTGGAAGGCCTACATAACTCCAAAGACCGGGAAAGTGGCGCAATCCATTCTTGAAGTATTTATAGAGATTGTTTGCATCGTCGCTATTATCATAGATGAATATGAACTTGTTCTGATTGGACTTTTGGTATTGTTTGTAGGCTCCAAAATCTCGCATTCCAGTCGTTGCATTAATATCGGTCTGATTGTTGGCAAACAGCATTTTGTTGTCTTCCGTATTTACCTTGCGCGCTGTCCTTACATTTTTCATCCCTCCCGAATCAAACCGAAGCGGGCCATCCATTGTAAGCAACTGGCTCGTATAGAAATCATTTATGGTTGTATAACGATCTCTGTATGAAACTCTTTTGGGTTCCGTCGAGACACTCAACTCTTTTCTCTTCGTCCTACTGGCCAATAAGCGTGCTGAATGAGCGGTAACACCTTTGACATTTTTTAAGAATCCGTCGAGCGGATCGACAACAGTTTTACACTTGCAATTAAGCAATGGAAGAGCGGTATCGCTTATATAGGTGTCATTGCTTCCGACTGCAAGCACTAATTCGTAGTTTACCCCTTTCTCATGGCTGTACTTTTTAAGTAAAAATTCAAATCCTCTATAGATTGACCAACCGCTATTCGTTGTGTCTTTTTTTTCAAATACCCTCAAGTCCATTGCTTTTGGATAAGGTTCAACAATGTAACCGGCTTGAGCGAAGTGTCGGATAAGTAATTCACGGGCATACTTGGTGTCAAACAAGGAAAATGCAACTGCATCTAAATTCAGTGTCAGCGCATCGGCAGTGTTGGGATTTGAAAAACCGAAATAGATTGGGATTTCATTGGAGCCAGCCCATTCAGTAATTTGACCTTGATGTGCGATCAACTTGTTGCTTAAGTGTTTCAAATTCATACGGAACAGCAAGGACGGTTCTTTGCTCAAAAATATCGAATGAGCTTCGTTAATGATTGAGAAGGACACTCGATTTAATATTAGGTTTCCCATACGGGTTAACTTTTATGTTAAGAAACTATGAGCGATTGAAAAATATTTAGGCGGATCGGACAGACTTCGATTGTAGTTTAATAAGAAAAAATGACATTGTCGATGGATTTTCCTGTAAAAACAAAAACCCTCGAATGATTGTCCGAGGGCTTCAATAATTCTCTGTTTCAGATTCAGATCAGGCTTCAATCCCTCTATCCGTCACGGGCTTACTCATGCGGCCAATGATGAAGTATTTGCCGTGTTTGTCACCTTTGATTTTGTACACTTCCGAAGGATCGGTGAACCGGTGCACAAAGTCCCGTTCTTTAGCTCCGGTCTTTTGATCCGATTTGTAAATCATTTTGTCGGAACGGTATTCAATGGCCGTAATGCGTCCGATCGGAACCAATCCCTTATCCAAAGGCAGATTCAGCGATTTCGTTTTGTCGAATTCGTAGTGATTGAAATTCTCATACATCCGAACGGCTTCATGTGATACTTTCGCACGTTTGTTTTCAAGACTGGTCTTCGGCGTAATAATGAGCCACCTGCCGTCTGCCGTAGCGTAAAGATCGCTTGACCGGAATGTAAATTGACGTTCGCCATCATGCATGTTGAGATTGATCACCGAAGCTTTCGCAATGAGGGCAAGGCCGTGTTCGATAGGAATATCCACTTCATCGGGCGAATCCTTGCCGAAGGCATCCAGTTGTTTATTGACAACGGCCGGATTGGTTAAGAAAACACTTCCATCAGGCTTCACAACCGCTTCTACCAATGCCTTTGTCTTTCCGTCGGCAAGGGTTGCGGTTTCACCGGGAGTGATTCCGGGTTTGTAGAAACAAAACCCGTAGCTCTTGCCCGATTTGAAAACGATAGCCACCAGATCGCGGGACTTCTTGGACTTTCTGAATAGGTCTTTGGCCTGTTCAATCGTTTCATTCAATCTATCCGGGTTACTGAAAATCACTCTTACTTTCGCATTTTTCTTGAAAATAACCGTCTTGGTCTTCGACCGCATGGACAAGGCAAAGTCCGACGTATCAATGGAAACTTCAATTTTGCCCTTCGTAGGCTTTGCGGAGAAGACTTTGAACAATGCACCACCTGTTTCCACCAGCATCATACCCGGTTTGAGTTCTGAAGCTTTAATTAATGAACCGGTTGGATTGGTGATTCTCTTTGTGGATTCAATAAAATTCAATGCCGTCTTTACTCCGGCCAAGATCGGGATCGGGTTTTCAAGTTTCGCGGGGACTTGGATGGGTATTCCTGTAGTCTTCTTCCGGTTTTCCGGGTAAAGGTGAATGGTCGTGCGTTTATCTTTTTGCTCAAATTCGACCTTATAGCCCACGTTCTTAAAGCTCTGAATGTATTTCTCAGTCTCATAATCATTGAGCCAAAGTATAGCTTCGATTTCGTAGCTCCCGTCTTTTCGCTCCCAATGGCTGAAGTGTCCGTATCCCCGGCGCAGGTTTTCCGTCCAATTCTCAACAAGCTCTCCAATGGTTGGCTTTTTCCTGAGATCGATGTTGCTCACGACTGAATGGTGCCAATTGGAATATTCACGGTTCGCAAACACGTAATCCACGCCGTAGTGAACAATAGTACCATCAGGCATTTCACGATCCACGTAACTTTTCAGGTCAATCATGCCGTCGAATTCCGCGCCCTCGTAAACTTTGATAACGGATTCCACGTCTTTTTGAACAGGGCCGTCTGTCCAACGGACGTTGATACTCGATCCGCCGGAATAACTCTTACTGCGGACTTGAAACTTGATCCCCGGAAAATGCCGCTTCAAATCCTGACGGATCAGTTTTGCAGTATCGGCCAGAGAGACCCACCGTTTTGTCGGTTCTTCCGGATTTTTGTGTTTGCACCCACACTTGATAAATTCGTATGAGTTCGGATATTCGGCAATATACTCTTCCGCTTCTTGGGTGGTTCTAAACCACACTGGCGGCGATTCCTTGAAACTCGAAGTCCTAAAATACTCCCCGTTCTCGAACTTAAGCAGGATACGGTCGCCTTCTTTGACCGGATAGACTTTGACTCGTTTTAGTTTCGACGGATTTTCGTGTTTGATACCATCACCAAAGATTTTGAGAATCGCTTCGCCTTTGGAGATATTGCCAAACATATTTTCGCCTGTATTGGCCTTGGCACTTCCCAGAAATGCGATGAACTTTTCCTTTAGCTTGCGAACGCCTAAATTTTCAAACGCCGGGGCTAAAATGCGCTCGATGGCGGAGAGTTCTATTTTCTCGAACATCTGGCTTTGGGCAAGATACGCCTCAGTGCTCATTCCGCTTGCCTTGATGTTAAGTAATACGATCTTTCGGATTTCCTCGGAAAGGTCCCACTCGGTCGATCTCAGGTTTATCAGTTGCGGAATCACGTAGGCGATTTTATTGAGCAACGTCTTGCCCATGATAGCCAAATGATCCTTATCGGTCACGATTTGAGCCACAAGGGATTTCAGGATAATATCTTTGGCTTCGTCAGTGAATCCGCCGTTGGAGAGTAACCATTTATTGGCGTTGTTCTTGGTGATAATCCCATCCGCTCTCAGATCATTTATGAAATTCCGGGATTTCGGAGAATTGAAGAATTCCGCCAAGCTATCAAATTCTTCAAGTGCGGCCGACAGATTATCCAGCGTGGATTGTGAAATAGACCGGGCCAAGCTCGATGCTTCGGCGTTTTGATCTTTAGCCTGCGTGAAGGTTTCGTTGAGTTCCCGTGAGAGCTTGGCACAGGTATTCTCATTGAATTCGCCGTCCAAAACCCGGACAAGAATTCCGTTTGGGTAAATGAAACGGTCGCTTTTCAGATCAAACGCCTTACGATGTTCCCACAGATATTCGGAATACTTACTGCTTTCTTTTAAAACGCGCTTGATAGTCATTGCACGGGAGTTACCGCCCATGACAATGAATTTGTCTTGGTACGGTACCACAACCGGCGCGCCGTCAACGGCCGTCGGCGCGTCCATCACTACAAAGCGAGGATCGAAATTTTTGGCATTCTGCATGACCTTCATTTGTTCCGACTTATCACTATGGTAAGCTCGTTCCTGGCAGAATGCGGGATAATCAGGGTTCTTTTTGAAGTCCCACGGATCATGGCTTGTGACGATATACTCTTCGGGAATCACTGCATAACGTACGGCGTAACTTCCGGTTGGAGTCTTAAGCGTATCTTTTTTGCCTACGTTGTGCTTAACCAGGTGATCCGGGATAATCTCAAGACCCGCCGCATTGAGTTTCGGCTTGTCCTCATGTTTGATAGTTGTCAATACTTCCGTCCGGTAGGTCATTTCATCTTTGGTGGAAGTGTAGGCGGCCGTGACCTGATAGGCTTCTTGTTTGAACGAGACTTCAATGACTTTGAACGTGTTGTTCTCCCCGGCGCTGGCCAACACAAAGAATTTCGGATAGGCTACAGGAAAAGCGAATTCAGGTTTTTCCACAACCGATTTGATATGTTCTAAGATGGCGTTCTCATTGCCAAAATTCTGAGCGTGTTTCTTCAAAAGCCCCGTGAGATCGGCCTTGATGATCGAACCGGAGATTTTTCCGATAAGGCATTCTGGTAATTTGAGTTCAACGATGTTTTTGTTCATGCTTCACCGCCGCCCATTCCGACGTAGTTTTTAATGTTAATGACTTCGGTCTGTAAATTAGCAATGTCCGCTTCCGCCTGATTAGCACGTGACGTGAGTTCGTCAACCTGTGATTGCAGGTCGTCTAAAGCTAAGTTCATATCATTGCGGAGTGTATCAATAGAAGAACTAAGTTCCGTATAGTTCTCAGACTGGCCTTGCTGGACGGAATCGATGTTAAATTGAAACTGTTCATCGGCGTTTTCGAGTGAGGTGCGGGTACTTTCAATGTCGTTGCTGACAGTATTGAGGCCCGTTTGCAGGTCGTTAATTTGATTTTGCAATCCTTCATCCGTCGCCGCCATATTAGTCTGAATGTTGTCAATCGTGGAGTTAGTGTCAGCGAGGGAAGTTTCTAAATTCGTGATAGCCGTATTTGCCGCATCCTGTGCCGTTTGAAGAGCGGTTATGTCACCACGAATTAGGGCATCAGCGGCCGCGAACTCCGCCCTGACGTTTTGAATGTCTTCAGCTGCGTCGGCAAGTCCGGTTTGCAAAGTCGTGATCTGATTCTGAAGCTGTGCATCTTCGGTCGTCATATCAAGCTGGATATTCTCAATCGCCGCGTCCACATCATTGAGAGCTGTTTCCAGATTTCCGATAGCCGTATTGGAAGTATCCAGCGCATTTTGCAGTGCGGTTACGCCATTCTGAATTTGCGTGTCAGCCGCCGCAAACTCCGATCGGACGTTCTGAATATCGACGTTCGCATCTCCAAGACCCGTTTCTAACGTTGTAATCTGATTCTGAAGTTGTACATCGGCCGCTGTCATATCAGAACGCAAGTCCGAAATCTCAGCGTTTGCCGCGTTAAGGCCGTTTTGCACATTGGCAACGGCGGTTTCAACCTGGGGCACACCGATGGTCTCGCGCACGTCGGAGAGAGAGATTGCCTCGTCGCCGAACGTTCCAGGCGAATAGAACTTGTCTTTGACCGCTACTTTGGTATTCAAATCCATGTTAATGTCCGATTAAAAATCCTAACACAAGGCCTGTAACAAAACTTATTGCAAGCCCTGCTTTCAAAATTCCGTTAGCTCTTGTTTCTTGTTTGAGTTTCACTTCGGTATCTTTTCCTAATTTGAGTCTGGTGTATGCTTCTTCGAGCCTTTCCCGCGGGACGGCGAAATACGTTTGCTTAGTCTGGTTGTGAAAAACCGAATCCGGTTTAATCACGACCGTTTTGAGCGGCTCCTGTGCTTTTGCGTTCTGTAAGATGATCGAAAGAAGCAGCAAGGTCAGCATCGCTTTTTGATTTAGCTTCATGTTCGTACTGTCTCCGTTTCTTTTGTGCCCACTGTGGGTCTTTTGAGAAGAGTCCCCATACGCCGAGTAAAAATGCCATGATGGATTCAAACGTGGCTTTGCCGTACCACACTAAGATGGCGGAACCGGCCAATAGCATCGTAATACCCATGATGGTGGTGATTTTGTGTTTGGTGATTCGCTTAATCATTGTCTTGACCCTTTTTGTTTATTCCATGATCCTCAAGGCCGCGCGGGCAATTCCTTTAATCCGGCCGGAGTTCATTTGAAAAACGCGCGTCATCATCGTGCCCGATAAGAACGACACCGGCGATGAGAACCCGCCCGTTTCTTTGGTGATCATCAGATGTTTGCCCATGTCTTGCGTCGTGTCTTTGAATATGGACTGGTTCATCGTTTCAATTACTTCAAAGAATTTCGATCCTTTGTTGTAAAAGAGCGTATCCGGGAATATCTCCAGCGTCTCATTACTTGGGGCATTCGATCCGAAGTTAAGCGTGAAGTCTTTTCCGTTGTGAAACAGGAATCCCGCTTCGCCCAAATTGTCTTCCCGCGTGCCGGTAACAAGTTCGATATACTGTTTGTAATAATCGCTCGGCTTGTCGGGCGTGTCAGTCAAGGTCACGTAAAGCGCAAATGATCCGCTTGTCTTGAGAACTCCCGGCATATTGTCCCAGTAGATCGTATCCTGCGGGGAGCCGTTAAAACTCCCGATCTTGGGGAACATGAGTTTGATCTCATCGCTATTGATCTGGTAGAATTCATCCGCTTCAAGGAACAAACCGTTTTCCTGATTGATGACCGGATAGAACACGCTGTTGAGCTTGAAATGGCTGTAGCCTTCGCCCGATAACGTATAAATCCGTTGTGGTTTTTCTGCCAGAGTCTTGGCGAGCTTGATGATGTTCAGATTGTTCTCACGCTTCAGTTCCAAGTAAGGTATCGGCCTTACTACCGTTGGTTTAGGCATTAGTTGACCTGCCGTTTCACTTCTTTTTCAGAAATAAATCCATAGAACATGGCTTCAACAAGGACTTCTACGTTGAGCCGGTTACTCACGATCAGAACGAATGGCTCTTTGTTGCGGATATAGATCGGTTTGCGTTCTTTGACAAAGAGGCCGCCGTCGGCTTTGAAAAACGATATATCCACGCCGTCTTTGTACCATTCACTTTGCCCGGATTTGATTTTCACTTTCACGCCGGAAGTGATTTCCTCATGCGTCTCGGCGTTGAATGCTTTCAGTGCAAGGTTCCGCACTTCGTAATCGAAGCCCCGGTCTGTCACCGTAAGCGGCGTGTCTCCCGCCTGAGCGGAAACTGTCTGGGCGGTTGTCCAAAGCTGTGGATACTTGCCGGGATGGGTTACCTCAGACAACCGCGCCGCGACCTTGTCCAGATTGGCATTGAACAACCCGAACGCTTTAGCTAATAGTTGCATTGTTTACTCTCCATTACCGCCCCGAAACGGAGCTTGCCCTCGGTTATCCGAAGCAAGCTCCGTTGGAACGGTCTTTCGTTGTTAGTTGGACGGTTTGATCACGCGGTCGGTCGTCATGGCGTAGAAGTGGCAACGCAGATCAATGTTGTTCTGCGACATACTCTTGAATGTCACCAGAACTTCGAAGTGATCGTTGTCACCGAAACGCAAAGGTTTCTTGCCGAAACGGAACGGCACGTCTTCGTATTCGACCACGAGCTTTTCCGTTCCGTCCTGCAGAAGGAAGGAATCCTTGATGCGGATACGCATGAGCGTCGCAAGGTCGGCTTCAAAGGATTCGTAAGTTCCTTTTTTGATCTTCACAATGGCATTGTAAAACTCTGCCAGCTGTGCCTGAGTGAGAATGTTGGTGTTCAGCGAGAACCTGAATCCCGTCACGAGTGTCGTCGTGTAGGGAAACGGGTTACTGACATAGTTGATTACCGGATTGTCTTCCTTCGCGTTCTTGGGGAAGAACTTGAAGTTTTGCAAGTTCGGTTTCAAGCTTTGCGCGTCCACAATCACGCGCGTTACGACATTGGATAGTTTTTTCGTCGGTCTCATTTCGTTGTTCCTTTGTGTTTTTTTGGTTTATTGTCGTTTTGTTATTGGTTTTCTGTTATCCGATTTCAGGGCCGCTCATGAGTTCGGCTTCCGACATTTCGTCGTCATCGGACATTTCTTCATCGTCACGGGTCGTTCCTTCTTCGCCGAAAAGTTCTTCGCCTTCGCCCTCTCCCATTTCGGTCACATCGTCCACTTCGTCGTCGCCCGCAACATCGTTGATGTTGGCGTATTCGAGGGCACGCTGGTAAGCCGATTCGGGAATCAAGGTCGTTTCGCCCATTGCGTCGGAGAGCCAGTCCGAGACTCCGGGAGCAACGGCTTTCACGGTGTCATGGGTCGTGCGGACAAACGATCCTGCAAAGAGGCCGAGATTGAAGAGCGGATCGGGAATGAATTTGCTTCCGAGATACCCGACACCCGCCGTGATCGCACCCTCGACCGCAGGACGGATGAAGGGCTTGGCCGGCGAAGGGGAGCCGCCTTCTTCGCCTAAGAATCCGCCTACCATGTTGCCGATGAGCTGACCGGCCATACCGGTCCCGAAGTAACCAAGCACGGCACCGCCGCCGACTTTGACGAAATCCATCAAAGCGGTAGAGGACGGATTCTTATGTTTGCGCTTTTTCTTCTTGGTCTTTTTCTTCCCGCTTTGCGTGCGGTACACGTATTTGGTCACCGCCTGCGTTTTAGGACTGGAAGCAGTCCGCGCTTTTTTCTTTTTCGTTTTTTTCTTCTTTTTCTTGGCCATTTTTTGACTCCTTGTTTCATGCGGATTGGCCATCACAGCCAATGCCGCCGGGTTCTTGGTTTTTTTCTTGGGCTTTTTTTTCAAACTTTTTGTCTTCTTGGGCACTTCGCCCACCGGGTTGGCTACCGGAACGCGCATGTCATCACTCCTTTCAAAAACAAAAAAGGCGATGAATGAGCCTGAAGCTCAAAACATCGCCTTTGCTTATTCCGCCTGTATCGGAAAATCGCGGTGGCTATTTAGAATTCATTAAATATTTAGCCTGTGTCGTTCAAAATCCGTTCGCACATTTTGACTTTTCTTTCGTCGTTACACTTGTTCAGTTTATCGCGCACACGTCGTTTCAGTTTCGTGAAGGGATCGCAAGACGTGAGACGTGAAACGCCAGACGTGAAATGTACATCATCTGTTGTCTCACAGCTGGCGTTTGACATCTCACGTTTCATGTTTCCCTCGCAAAAGCTTTAACCGCGACAAAGATTCCAATTCCAAGCAAGAGAACCATCGCGCCCGACGCGCCGGGATTGGCCAATATCCAATTTTTGGTTTCCTTCAGAATGTGCGCTGTCCGGTTTTTCCAACCTTCTAAGAATTCCTGATTCTTGGGGTTATCACGCACGATGATTTCGTAACGCACGATCCGCGCGGCCGCGTATTGTTCCGGCGTTACTTTCTTGGCAATCTCAAAGAGAGACGTATCAAAGTTCGTCGCGTATTTCATTCCTGCCGCCATCCTGAGCACGCCCCACGCTTTGCCTGCGCCGCCGTTGAACGCCATATCGAACAATGAAAGCCTTAATTGCGCCGGAAATTTGTCCATGTGATTGGCATCCCAAAACTGTTCTTTGTAGAATTTCGGCAACATGGCATCGAGCGTGGCGTTCCGCCAGTAACGGGGAAGGAATCCGCCGTTCTGTTTCTTGAACTGATCCACCAGCGCCCAGCCTTCCCATTTGGGGAAATACACGCGGGAGATTCCGCCGTAGGTCTCGCCGCCGGTGTCGTTTTTCTGGTTCGCGTAGCCGCCTTCGTTCTTGAATACTTTGGGAAATACTTGTTCAAACGTCATAAGTGCCCGCCATGTGTAATTTGGTTTCGAGTTCGCCGATTCGCTCCGTCAGCCGTGCGTTCTCGTCCTGAAGCTGTTTTACCGTCTCTTCAAGTTCTTTCTTTTCCTTTTGAACCTGTTCGAATTTTGCTTCCAGTTCTTCAAGCTTCCGCATGAGCGCACGGCTTTCTTTTTTCCAATATTCGAGAATCAGGATTTCCGTCTCTTTTTCAAACTTGCGGCTCTCGGCCGTCTGTTTGCGCTTGTTGAGCCGGTAGGCGACGTATGCCGAAACGATGCTTCCTAAAACCGAAATCAGTGTCAGAATGATGGGTGTGTATCGCTCCATTACTTCCTCAATATGAAATAGCCAACAACAACCGCTCCGATGGCAAGAGCTGGCAAGGCGAACCCAACGCCCGTAAGCGCGTTCTTGGCACCGCTTGTGATATTGCTTACGCCTTCTTCAGTCGCATCGGCCGCTTTTTTGATTACATGGGATACCGTGTCGGTGGCTTTGTCATACTGGCTTGCCGTGAATTTCACGCCCCGGTTAATCAGGTTCTTGGCTTCCTGCCAGCGTGCACTAAAGAAATTAGAAATCGCTTTCGTAGCTTTATCGAGCGGCCCAAGATTGTCCCACGCGGCTTCGGCTTCACTTTGCCATTGTTTCAAAAGCACGTCAGCTTTCACTGGATCGATCTTACCCGCCTGAAGCTGTTTAATCAGGTTATCGGTCTGCGCGTTGATCCGTGCGATGGTCATATCGTACGCGTCGGAAAGCTCCGCATCCGCCAATTGCCGTTTCTGGTCCTTCATGTGCATGGGAAACATTTTATAGAACTGTCCGGTAGTCACCATGCTTCTCAGTTTGCCAAAAGCGGCATTGGATTGCATTCCAAGCCCCATGACAAACTTTGCAAAGCCGGGATAAGTCACTTTGCCGCTAAGGTACCTTTTGTGCTGTGTTTTGATTGTTTGGATCAAATCCATTTTTTCTTATTTCCGTGAGTTGAGTATCAGGAATACCGCCAGAATTCCGCCACCCCATAGCAAGGGTTTAGAAAGTCCGCCGCTATCACTGCCATTTTCGTTTTCGGGAGATTCGGAAGATTCCTCATCTTCTTTGACCGATTCCTTAGCCGCCGCCATGCCTGCATACGCTGAAAGCTTCGCATCATCTTCGGGTTTGATCTTGCCGCTTTTCTTGAGTTGGGCAAGTTCGGCAAGCGCGGGTCCTTCACCCTTATCAGTTTTAATTCCGTATTTTTTTGCCACAACCTTGAGATCGGCAGATAATTTGACTTCGACCTGCTTGACGGCTTTCGATTCTAAAGCTTTCTTCGCGCCTTTCTTATCCTTTGCTTTGGCGAATTCGTTCATCGCCGTTGTCGCGCCGGGCACAGTCGATAAAGCGACCTTGAGACCTGCATGGACAACGGGATTTTTCTTGATGAAGTTCGTGACCTTCTTGGGATTTAGGGACTTGGTAACTGATTTTAGAAAACCTTTCTTTTTCTTTTTTTTCTTTGCAGGAGCCGGGCTGGAGGCTTGTGACGGCGATGGTTTCTTGCCGAAAGCCTCATCGGCCGCTTTCATGGCTTTGGCTCGCGCCTTGTTCAATAACTGATCCCCATCTTGCTTTTTCTTCATTGCCATTTTGTTTCCTATTTTTTTAAACCGGATAGCCTTTCGTAGCTATGATGTTCGGCGATTTCCAGCCGACGAACTTCTTAACACACGCATCAAAGGCTATCCATTTATTTTGTTTCGGACTGTAATACTCTGCAAACACATGATTCCATCTCGGTTCCTTGATTTGGGAAATTACGATTCTTGTTGCTATTCCAAGACTCCCCAGGAGTGTGCAGGCGGCGATGGTAAAATCATCGCAATCGCCTGCCTTGATCCTAATAGTATTTTCCGCATCCTGTAGCCACTCCACGCCCACAGGATCGCGGTGGTATTTGATATTTTTGATAAGCCATTCATAAACCGCTTTGGCCATCCCATCAAAGTCCCGCCCGTCTTCATCTTGAGTAAGCTTAAGCGCGAGCATCCGCGTGACGGAGTTTTTGTGGCCTGCATGAATAAGCTCGCGCATTTTGCGGATCGTGACATCAAGGCCGACGTTATGGAATAGCGTAAACTTGACATGGTTCATTAAAACTTCTTCATTTCGCCGACAATGGCAGTGAGATACGCAATCAGTTCCTTAGCCGCACCTGGTAAATAATTTTGAACTAAGTAGTCAACAACCTGTGTTGCCGGGAATGCCTTCAATGCTCCTTTTTCGAGCGATCCTACAAGAGCATACACCTGCTGTGCGGCTTCTATCACGGGCACTTGGTTCTTGAACGAGTTGACAATCAGATTTTTAATGTTGTCCGAATTCATCACGCGAATTTCCTTTTGATGGTTTTCAATTTGCCTGTTCTCAGGTGTCGTTTGCTGTGGTTTTGCGTTTACCAAATCTTTGACGGCTTTTAAGCCTTCCACGACCTCAGAGAGCGGACTTTTAGGTTGTTCTTCCGCTTCATCCTCATCTTCTTCCTCTTCTTCATCACTGGGCAATTGCCCAAGTTCCACCTGAAGCATTTCGGCTTTGGCTTTCCATTCGTCACGCTCTTTTGCAATGGATTCGATCTGCCGGTTCAGAACGTCAATCGTGTTTTTGGCACTGCCTTGGCCTGCCGTAAAACCGTTTTGATAGGAATCGCTGAGTGCCTGACCCGACGCGCCAGTGTCTTTGCCAAGTAAGGTCATGAGCATGGTTTGAAACTGAGCTTGCGTCTGCTGGGATTGCTGAAGCAAAAGTTCGTAAATCTTTGAATCGCTATTCTGTACGGGAGCCGGAACGGTTTGAAGATCGGCTTTTGACGTTTTTTCAAAGAAAAAATCTTCGGGTTCATCCTGCCGTTCGAAGCGCACCCGTGTTTCGAGTTCTTTTGAAACGGTAAAGTACAGGCAGATACCGTTTTGATTGGGCATACGAAGTAGATATTGGCCTGCCCCGTACCTGTAGGCGATGTCGTCAAAGGTGCGGCTTTCAACTCTTTCCAGATATTCGTTCTTGCCGCTCCCGCTCACACGGTGCAAGACTCCCGAATACGCAAACTCCGGGTCGGGGTTTTTCGGATCAAAGCCGGGATAGGGTGCATACTTACTCTTCTTTTCGGGTATGATTTCCGTCTCGGCTTTTTCCGATTCGTCCATGACCTTTCTTATAATTTTTTTAGGCGGCGGCGTGAATATTGGCACATCGCCATTAATGACCCGCTTCACGTCCTCAAGCGTTTCCTCGGCGGCATTAAGGTCTTCGCCTTCAAATTCGTCTTCGTGTTCTATGACCGGTGTTTCCATTGCGATATTTTTTTGTCGTTAAAAAATCAACGCATGAATATACAGGACGCACATAGGGCATTTCAAATTTTGAGACTATTTGAGACTTCCTGAGACTTAGGAAACCGATTTTATGGCTTGGCGTGGGACTGGCGTGCCTTATGGTGTGATATATGGCGCGATAGAGGTGTGGGACTCGGAGGAAAAAAATCAGAAAAAACTTGACTCGATACTATAGTACATACCTTATATTTACAATATGATTGAGACGAAAGAAACGTTTCTGAGTATTGGCAAACTGGCCAAAGCGGCTGGAGTAAATTTGCAAACCATTAGATATTATGAACGTATCCGCCTGTTGCCAAAGCCGAAAACGAAAGAATCCGGTTATCGCGAGTATACCGAACAGGACTTGTCACGGGTTATATTTATCAAGAAGGCCAAAGAGTTGGGTTTCTCCCTAAAAGAAATCGCACAACTACTTGCTCTGAAAGTTGATAAGAGAAAGTCCTGCGCAGACGTTCGTGAAATGGCGGAATATTCAATTGTAATGATTCGAGAAAAGATTGAGACACTTGAGAAGTTTGCCGAAGCCCTGAAAAAGCTTTCTGATCAGTGTCACGGCACCGGGCCGACGAGTGAGTGTCCGATCCTTGAATTTTTGAACGGTGAACATTTGAAAGAAAGGGAAGAGATTTGAAGAAAAGCGGGTTTTTATCATTGGGAGTAATTTTATCTGCGGCAGGGGCCTCCCTTTGTTGCATCGGTCCGGCTGTCTTATCCATCGTTGGAATTGCAGGAATCGGAGCGTTCTCTTTTTTTGAGTCCTACAGGCCAGTTCTGATAACGCTTACGGCGGTTCTACTCGCCATCGGATTTGGTTTAGCGTACCGAAAAACAGAAGTTCATTGCGAAGACGGATCGTGCAAAATGGAGAGTGCGGGTAAGTGGAACAAGATCATCCTTTGGGTTGCCGCGTTAATAGCGTTTTTGTTTATCATTTTTCCTTACGTTCCGATTTCATTTTCACAGGAAGGACAATCCGTGAAGAACTCTCAGGTTGTGCAAGTCGTGATTCCAGTTAAGGGAATGACTTGTACAGGATGTAACATGCATGTTGAATCGGTCGTCAAAAAAATCGAAGGCGTTAAATCCGTCAAAGCGGATTTCACAGTTGGTGAAGCCGTAGTTCAATTCGACAGTACCAAGGTCGAAGTCACGGCCATCGTCGATCAAATAAACAAAACGACCAGTTACAAGGCCTCAACCCCGGAAACAAAATAATGAGGTAAGAAATGGATTGTTGCACACCAGAAAAGGTTTCGATTCAATCGTCAAATATTTGCAAAGTGTGCGGTAAACAGGCGAAGTCCGTTCAAAACATAACGCTTTGCCACATGCTCAAAAGACCTTTCGTAAATGAAATTCAGGACACGACATATTTCCACTGCGAGACATCGGAATGTGATGTTGTGTACTTCAGTAATGAGACGAGCCAGTATTTTGTCCAAGATCAAATTCGTGTTCCCGTCGGTTCAAAACAAAAGGGATCGGAGAAGCAGTTATGCTATTGCTTCGATTACACGGCAAAGGACATCGAAGAAGAAATTGAGAAAACCGGCAAATCATCGGTGGCAGAGGACATTACTGCAAAAGTTCAAGCTGAGTTGTGCGCCTGTGAAATAAAGAATCCTGCGGGACGTTGTTGCTTAGGCCAAGTGAGGTTAGCTATCAAGACAGGGATGGAAAATCATTCTAAAGTTAGGATCGAAACCAATGTAATAGCTGAAGGAGGTGAAAGACAATGAAACGAAATCTTTTAGTGCTTCTTGCATTAATGGGAATTGCGCTGGGCGCTTTCGCTTTTTCCGGGTCATCGCCAGAATCAGATACAGCGAATTGTCCTTTAAACGGTACACCGGCTTGCCCGGAATATCCGAAGTGCTGTAAGTAGATTAGACCAATTTCGGTGTGTATTCTCCGTTGAACATGTAGTTGCCATCACGCAGTAGCTGGAAGTATTCGACCACATCAATTCGGGCAATTCGCAGATCGCTTTTACCCTTCCCATTGACCGGAAAGAACTTCATTTTTGGTCTGTGATGGCGAAAGAATGAGGCCCGGCTCATGCCGAATACGGTTTTGAAAATCCAGACAACTTCCTTGCAAGAGAGAACGGGTTCTTTTGGAATCATAACATTAAGCCGCTGTTAAAAATGGTTTTAGGTCATAAATCAGCTTAATGCCCGAAAGAAAGCGGTTCGACAAAAGGTCGCTCGTCTCCACCATATAAAAACCATTAACCGCAAAGGGCGCGAAGCCGCCAAAGGTTAGTGGTTTTTTTATTTTTTACATGTTAAATTCATAGTAAAAGAACCGCAACCTTTCCGATACGACGGCGTATATCTTTTCGCCATAATCCATCCTCGTTGGATCGATAAGTTCTAGCATATAAAATTCAAATGGTTCTTAAATGCCTACCTGTTGAAAGGAATATCATGAAACGGACACCACTCATTCTGGCCTTTTGCTTGCTGGCAATAGCCACCTTTACAGCCGCCGCCCAAAAAACAAATTCACCGGCAGCCGACGATTCTCTGAAGAATATTTCGTTGTCGGGACTGCAGTTCCGTAGCATCGGCCCGGCATTAACCGGCGGGCGTGTCGTGGATATCGCGGTCAATCCGAAGAATTCCGCGGAATATTTCGTTGCCTCGGGCCACGGTTCATTGTGGAAAACGACGAATAACGGCATCACATTCACACCCGTTTTTGACGGACAAAAGTCCTATTCGATAGGATGTGTTGCTATCGATCCCTCCAATACAAAGATTGTATGGGCCGGAACCGGCGAAAACAATAATCAGTCGAATGTCATTTTCGGTGACGGTGTTTACAAAAGCGAGGATGGGGGAAAAAGCTGGAAGAATATGGGACTCGGCCAGTCCGAATATATCGGCGGAATCGCGATCGATCCGGGCAATTCAAATATCGTGTATGTTGCCGCCTATGGCCCTTTCAGAAATGAAGGCGGGGAAAGAGGTATATACAAGACCACAGACGGCGGAAAGACATGGACGCGCGTTCTTTTTGTAAGTGACTACACGGGTTTCTATCAGGTTCATATGGATCCCCGATATTCGAATATTCTCTACGCCGTGGCCCATCAGCGATTCAAAAAACTATATTCAACGGTTCAAGGCGGCCCTGAGAGCGCCATCTACCGAAGCACCGATAGCGGAACAACTTGGCAGAAGATCATGAGCGGATTACCTTCCGAAGATGTGGGGCGTATCGGCATGGCCGTTTCGCCGGCAAATCCGGACGTATTGTATGCCATTGTTCAGGCCAAAGAAAAAGGAGGGGTTTACCGCAGTCAGGATCGCGGAGCCAGCTGGAGCTCACGCAGCAGTTACGTTTCGGCATATCCTTTCTATTTTCAGGAGCTATTTTGTGATCCCAAAGATGAAAACCTCGTTTACAGTATGGATATTTTCAATCAGGTCAGCCGTGACGGGGGAGCAACCTGGAGCAATCTCGGAGAAAAATTCAAACACGTGGACAATCACGCGCTGTGGATCGACCCGGCCAATACCAAACATATGATCTCGGGAAACGATGGCGGCGTCTACGAAACATGGGATCAGGGAAAGATATGGGATTTTAAGAATACTCTTTCCATTGCAGAGATCTATAAAGTCTCAACCGATAATGCGCTGCCTTTCTATAATGTCTACGCCGGAACGCAGGACAATAATAGTTTCACAGGACCCTCGCGTACAATAAGTTCTGCAGGCATAACCAACCAGGATTGGATGTTTACTCTCGGAGGCGATGGATTTGAAACGCAGGCCGACTGGAAAGATCCGGATATCTTGTATGTGCAGTCGCAAAACGGCGGGCTCGTACGGTTTGACAAGAAGACGGGCGAACAATTGTACATCAAACCCATCGACACGGCGGACGTGGCGTACCGGTTCGACTGGGACGCGGCCTTGCTGATATCCCACCATGACAATAAGCGTTTGTATTTTGGCGGCAACAGGCTTTTCCGCACGGACGATCGCGGCAATACGTGGAGCCTGATCAGCCCCGACCTGACCCGCGGAGTGCCGCAGAGAATATTAAAAATGCAGGGCAAATACTGGAGCTTGGATGAATTAGCATCAAAGGGTTCCATGGCGCAGATCACTGCGATCGCGGAATCGCCCTTGGATCAGAACGTGCTGTATGTGGGATCCGGAGATGGATTGATCCACATCACCACCGACGGAGGCAAAACATGGACGAAGCCTTCACCTATTCCCGGATTGCCGGAATACGCCCGCATCCATCAGATCATTGCTTCCTCCCATGACAAGTTGGTCGCCTACGCCGCATGCCACAATTTCGCCGACGGCGATTATAAACCCTATTTGCTGAAGACCGCCGACGGAGGTAAAACATGGGCCGCCATAAACGCCAATCTTCCGAAAAAAGGATCCACGTTTTCTATCGCCGAAGACCATGTGGACCCGAAATTGCTATTCACCGGAACGCTGTTCGGCCTTTATGTTTCCAATACGGGCGGAAAGGACTGGGTTTCTTTCACTAACGGCATGCCGCCGGCCGCGGTAACGGATATCGCCATTCAGCGCAGGGAAAATGATATCGTTGTTTCCACTTTCGGACGGGGCATCTATATCCTTGACGACTACTCGCCGTTGCGCAGCCTGAACAAAGAAACCTTACAAAAAGATGCGGAGCTGCTTCCTGTAAAAGATACTCCGATGTTCATCCCGTCACTGCCGTTCGGTTTTCCGGGGATCGGATTCCAGGGTGCAGGGTTCTTTTCAACGCCGAATCCGGATTTTGGTGCTGTATTCACGTACTATGTTAAAGATGAATACAAAACTTTGAAACAGAAAAGAAGAGATGCGGAAAAGGAAAAACAAAAAAAGGGCGAGGAAATAGAGATTCCTCCATATAATATCTTAAGAAAAGAATCGGACGAACAGGAACCGTATCTCTTATTCTCCATTACGGACGAGGCGGGCAATCCGGTTCGCAAGATCAAGGCCGGCCTCAGCAAGGGTGTGAACCGGCTGGTATGGGATTTCCGGTACAATGTGTTTTCCCCGATCTCACTTACGCCATTTGACAATACCGTTCCATGGAATGAACCCGACAAAGGGTACATGGTCGTTCCTGGAAAATATAAAGTGACGCTGTCCAGATACGATAACGGACAATTAACCGAACTAGGGCCCGCACAAACATTTACCTGCAAGCCGTTGAAAGCAGGCAGCCTCCCTGCGGCGGACCTGCAGAAACTGGATGCGTTCAATAAGAAAGTTGCCGAACTCACGCGCGCCATTACCGGCGCCGATGCGTATCGCGGTGAACTGGCGGATAAGATCCCGTACCTGAAAAAAGCGGTCACCGAGACGGGTACATTACCTCAGCAAACGTGGACGAGAGTTTTATCGCTGGAAGAAAAACTAAAAGCGCTGAACCTGAAACTGAACGGTGATCCTCTGCGGGCCACGTACGAAAGCGTTGCGCCGACCTCTTTGAGGGCCAAAGTAGAGACGATTACGGGCGGCTTATGGAGTACGACCTCCGAACCGACGACTACATTTTATCACCTTTATGATGTTGCGGCCGGACAATTCGATGAGATCTTAACTTCTTTAAGATCGATAGGTGAAGAATTGAAGCAAGTGGAAATGGAACTTGAAAAATACGGAGCGCCTTATACTCCCGGACGTTTGCCGGAGTGGAAGAAGAAATAGAGAAGTCAGCTAATATAATATCCAGAAGCATCATACCGGGCCTGGTTTCGACCAGGCTCGGTATTTTTTTGCTATTTTCTTTGTATATTTTGCAACCTTTTTTATGTTTGTGCATTATCAATACAGATGAATCAACCGGCAAAACAGACAGAATCAGCTAATGAACCGCATTTAGAAGACGAGCGGCGGCTGATCGAGCGGGCACGAACTTTCCCGTTGGCTTTCGGGGAGTTGTTTGACCGGTACTACGACGACGTATACCGTTATCTGCTTCATCGTACGGCCAATGTGGAATTGGCCCGCGATCTGGCGTCGGACACGTTTCATATTGCGTTAAAGAAACTCTGGATGTTCCGGTGGAGGCAGGCGCCGTTCTCGGCTTGGCTTTTTCGGATCGCAACGAACGAAGCGAACGCCTACTATCGAAAACATAAAAACTATAAATCTGCTCGGATTGAAGATTTCGCTGATCATTTGACGGACGATTCTAGTGCGGCCGATCGTGATCTGCTTAGGTCTGAGAGTGAATTGAAGCAAAAAAACGATTTTCTAAAATTACACGAATCGATCACTTTTTTGAAACCGAAATATCAGGCGGTGATCACACTCCGGTTTTTTGAAGATAAATCTTTGGGAGAAATCGCAGAGATCCTTGGTAAACCTGAAGGTACGGTGAAATCATTGATACATAGAGCGTTGGACCAGTTACGCGAGAGAATGAACGAACCGAACGAATAGAAAGCCATCGTATGGATACCGATAAACTCATGGACCATTTAAAAAAAGCTCATTTGCCCGAGAGTGTTCCGTTATCATTTAAGAACGACTTACGAAGACAATTATTGAATTCGGACCACTTTCAGCGACTCTCAGCGCGGAGAAGCATCATCAAATATGTCACAAGCGCCGCCATTACCGCGGCTGCTACCGCCATGATCATTCTCTACCTGATCACACCGCCGGCATTTTCTTCCGCCAAAGAACTTCTGGATCATATTGAATCTGCTTACCGTGACGTTGGCGACGGCCGTATGCACTATCTCCGGACACTTTTCAAAAGGATGTCCGGTAGGATCCCGCTGGAAGAAGAAGCATGGACGTATGGGCCGCTCAGTCAATTCGGCGCCGTAACGCGTAATGCGGTAACCGGGGAAATATTGGGACACACTATTATCAAAGAGGGTAAAACTTATTCCGGATCAGATGGCTTGTTCAAATTCAAATTTGATATTGAAAAGAAACCGGTTTCTTCTAACGGCCAAGGCCGAATGATCAAACGCGAGGTCAAAGATCTGCGCGTGATGGTGATCCCGTTGACGGAGGATTCGAGAACAATGCAGGTCTATATCTTCAATGATGCCTGGGCCCCGGAAATATTTGCCAAGCGAACGCCGAAGGAGATCATAGCATCCTTAAAGTCCGACTCATTGGTTTCGTATGCCGGAAGAGAAACTACGGCGGAAGGTAAAACTTATGAGACGCTTGAAGTGCATCAGAACAGCGACCTTTATCTTTTTAAGCTTAAAGCTGACCAAAAACTGAATGAAACGATTCCAAAGCTGCTTGATCAAATCGAATGCGGTGAAACGCCATTATCTGAAAAGGCGGACATACGTGAAACCGTCAAGATCGATATTAAGTCAAACAAGATCTACCAGATCATTCATTCGGTCCGGCAAAATAACCGTGAGATAGAACGTATGGAATTGACATTCGTGGAAGAGAAGTATCTTGACTACGATCCGGCGGTCTTCGATGCTGTGAAGCATGGATTAAAAGAAGTTCTGCAAAACGAGTAACCCATTCAAATCATATAATTGGGAGTTAGTATGAGAACATTGAGACACGTAATGGCCGTGTTTTTTTTGATGACAATGAATATTTACAGCCAATCCGATAAACCAATGATTGCACAGGTTGACGCACTCATCGAGCAGGCGGTACAGCTGGATGTTTTTTCCGGCAATGTAGTCATAGCGCATGAGGGCAAGGTCGTCTATCAGAGATCTTTTGGTTATGCGGACTGGGAAAAGAAACTTCCGCTGAATGATTCCACTATGTTCAACATCGGATCCAACGGAAAAGATTTCACGCAGGCGGTCATTTGCCAGCTGGTTCAGGAGAACAAATTAGCTTTCAATGATCCTCTCAGTAAACATCTGGACATGTTCCCTAAGTCCATTGCGGATAAGATCACGATCAAACATTTGCTGACCATGCAATCCGGCATGGGTGATTACATGCAAAGTCCGCGGTTTCAATTCGGACAGATACGAACGATTTCAGGCCTTCTCGATTTTATTAAAGATGAACCGCTGCTCTTTGAACCTGGAAGCGGGCGGGCGTACTCTAATTCCGGTTATGTCGTGCTTGGCGGCGTTATCGAGAAAATTACCGGAAAAACCTATGAGGAAAATGTACGCGAGCGAATACTTAAGCCACTTGGTATGATGAATTCCATGTTCATCTATCCGGATACTAAAGACATCCCGAATAAAGCCGCAGGAACAGAAATATCTCTTTCAGGAGCCAAACGAACCGAAAAAAGGATCAACCCGGGATTGGTGCCAACTTCGGCCGGAGGTATGTATGCGTCGGCGGTGGATCTTTTTAAATTCTACGAGGCCGAGATGTTCACGAATAAAGTGCTTAGCGATGAGCTGAAACTTAAACTTTTTACACGATACGAAGATCAGTCAACAAAATCCCTGAAGGAAATGATGACTGACCCCAGGTTCATCAGTTCTCTTGCCGGCGGCCTTAACGGATGGAACAGCTGTGTGACACAGATACCGGCCATGCATTATACGGTCATCGTTTTGTCCAATTACGATGAAGCGGGGCATCCTGCGGAGCAGATTGGCGAAAGAATTGAGAATATCATTCTCGGTAAGCCTAATGAACCGCTGAAATTAGCTCTGCCTCAATTCATCTATCAGTATGTGTCAAAAAACGGTATGGATGACTTTGTAAAAAACCACGACGACCTTCTTAAAAGGAATAAGTATGGAATCCGCGGGCCGATGATCCTGAACCGCTTCGGCTATGATCTGATCAACGAGAAAAAGCTTGATTGGGCGGTTGAAATATTCAAGTTGAATATCAGGCTTTTCCCCAATAATCCTAACGGTTATGACAGTCTGGGTGAAGCTTACATGTTGAAAGGCGAAAAGAATCTGGCTATACAAAATTACCGAAAAGTCCTGGAAATGGATCCGGAAAATGAGAATGCAAAGAAAATGCTGGAGAAAATTAAGTAATGGTTTGAGTTGTCTTGTTACATGAATTCAGATAATTCAAGCCAGCGGGTGGATTTTTCGTCGAGAAGCATGGTGACCTCCGCAAGGCGCAGAGACGTTTTCTGTAAGGCCAGATAATCGGAACCGCCGACCTCGAGGGTTTTTGTCAGATCGCTTTTTTCCAATTCAAGCTCGGCGATCTCTTTTTCCAGATTTTGAAACTCCAGTTTTTCCTTGTAGGAGAGTTTGGTTTTCGGAGCTCCGTCATCTTTCTTCTGTTTTACCGCAACGGCCTCTTTGGGCGTTTCAGCTTTTTGGCTTTCACGGTATTCTGAATAATTGCCGTTAAAATCTCTGATCACGCCGTGGCCTTCGAAAACAAAAAGATGGTCAACCAGGCGATTCATGAAATAGCGGTCATGGGATACTACCAAAAGGCAGCCTTGAAAATTCATCAGGAACTCTTCAAGAATATTGAGTGTCGTCAGGTCGAGATCGTTCGTAGGTTCGTCGAGAATTAGAAAATTAGGGTTCTTGATCAGAACGGTAAGCAAATACAGCCGCCGCTTCTCGCCGCCGCTGAGTTTGGAAACCGGCGTGTGCTGGACCGCCGGCGGGAATTGAAAAAGATTCAAAAATTGCGAGGCTGTCAATTTTACTCCGTCCGCTATCGGAATCACTTCGGCAAATGCACGTACGACATCGATAACGCGTTGATCCTCGTTGACCGAGAGTCCTTTTTGTGCATAGTATCCGAATTGTATCGTTTCCCCGATGTCGATCTTGCCGGAATCGGCCTTTTCCAGGCCGGTAATAATGTTAAGAAACGTTGATTTTCCTGTGCCATTACTGCCTACTATTCCGATCCGCTCGCCTTTTTTGAACGTATAATCGAAACCATTCAATAGGGTGAGTTCACCGAATGATTTACGGATCTTTTTGAGTTCGAGTATCTTGCCGCCGAGACGATTCATCTGGACGTCAAGTTTCAGCTTCTCATCCGCCGTTTTGCCGGTAGCCCTTTCCTGCAGATCGTAAAACGCATCTACCCGGGATTTGGATTTCGTCGTGCGCGCTTTCGGCTGTCGTTTGATCCATTCGAGTTCGTGGCGCAGACGGTTTCGCAAATGATCCAATTCCCTTCCGGCAATGTCCTCGCGTTCGGCCTTTTTTTCGAGGAAATAAGAATAGTTCCCGGTATAACGGTAAAGCGTACCCTGATCCAGTTCCAATATCTCATCACACACATTATCCAGAAGATACCGGTCATGCGTGACCAGGAATAATGTGAGACTGGGGCGCGACAGGTATTCCTCCAGCCATTCGATCATATCCAGATCAAGATGGTTGGTCGGTTCGTCCAGGACCAGCAGATCCGGTTCTTCGACCAGTACACGTGCCAGCGCAACGCGCTTCCGCTGGCCGCCGGATAACGTATTTACGATCTGATGAAGGTTAGTGATTTTGAGATGCGATAAGATCTCTTTGATCTTATAATCGTAATCCCAGAGTTTTTCATGCTCCATCGCTTCCATCGCGACGGCCAGGCTCTTCTGGTGTTTGTCGGATAAAAGAGTCTGCGATTCTTCCAGTGCGGCTTCGTAAGTTTTGATGATGCGGAGCTTCGGATGGTCGGCCTGAAAGATCGATTCCAGGACCGATGCGTTTTCGTCAAATCGCGGATTTTGTTCCAGGTAGCCGACGGTCAACTGGTTGCGGAAAATAATCTGGCCCGTATCCGGTGTATCTCTTCCGGTAAGCATATTCAACAGCGTCGTCTTGCCGGCGCCATTAAGCGCGATCAAGGCCGTTTTCTGCCCTTCCTCAATTCCGAAGGAAAGATCTTTGAAAAGAGTCTTGATACCGAACGATTTTGAAATGTTCTCAGTGGAAAGAAGATTCATTTGGCGATAATAGCCCAGTTAAAATAAAAACGGGTGAAGCGGTCGCCTCACCCGTTGAGAAAAATATGATATGAAAACTACTTCTTCATCCTATCCAGTATTTTTTCCATTTCATCCATGACGCGGTTCATTTTCTTCATGGTCAATTCCATCGGCAGAGAGGTGGTCATGTCTACACCGGCATCTTTCAGCAGATCAATAGGATATTTGGAACCACCGGCTGACAGGAAATTCAGATACTTTTTAGTAGCTTCCTTGTCTCCGGCAAGGACTTTCTCGGACAACGCGGCGGATGCGGTGAAAGAGGTCGCATACTGATATACGTAGAAATTATAATAGAAATGAGGAATGTACGCCCATTCGGCCTTGATCTCATCGTCCACGATGCAGACGCCCTGGTCGTGGCCGTAATACTTCTTGGTCAGTTCATAATATACTTCATTAAATTTATCACCGGTCAACGCTTCACCTTTTTCGGCCAGTTCGTGAATGCGCAATTCAAATTCCGCAAACTGCGTTTGGCGGAATACGGTGCCTTTGATGCCTTCAAGATAGCTTCCCAAAAGTGAAAGACGCGTAGCGTCGTCTTTGATATTCTTCAGCATGTAATCTATCAAAAGTGCTTCGTTGAATGTAGAGGCCACTTCTGCAACAAAGATCGGGTAATTGGCCGTCGGAAATGGCTGGGTTTTGTTGGACAGATAACTCTGCATAGTATGGCCGAGTTCGTGCGTGAGCGTACTCATATCGTCATACTTGCCTTTGTAATTCATCAGCATGTACGGATGCACGTCATAGGCGGAACCGTTGGAATAGGCGCCCGACCGCTTGCCTTCGGTCGGATACATGTCAATCCAGCGTTCGTTAAGCCCTTTTTTGATGATCGAGACGTATTCCTCTCCGAGAGGTGCCAGGGAAGCGACGATGTTCTTTCCGGCCTCTTCCACATCGTATTTCAGGTCAACACCCTTGAGCAGGGGCGCGTAGAGATCGTAATAATGCAACTGATCCAGACCGAGAATACGCTGCCGCAATTTCAGATACCGATGAAATGTGGGGAGATTGGCGTTCACGTTCTTAACGTGATTGTAGTACACTTCAACCGGGATGTTATTGGCGTCGAGGGCACTTTCGAGGCTGGACGAGTACTTTCGCGCTTTCATGTAGAACATATTCTTCTTCACATCACCGTATAACTGAGTACCGAACGTTCGGCGATAATCGTTGAGTTTTCCGAAGAACGTAGCAAATACTTTTTTGCGGTCTTCCCGGTTGGTGAGGGCGCGGGATGCGCCGAAGGTCGCCTGATCCAACTTGATCGTTTTGCCGTCGCTCAGGGTAACATCGGGATATGGGAACTCCGCATTGGAAAAAATGCTATAACTGCTTTGGGAATTGTCGGACATCATGCCGGCGTCGGCGATGATCTTCTCCTCGCCTTCCGTACCGGTATGCGCCTGGCGGCGCAAGATGTCGTTCAGATAATGCCGATACACTTCCAGTTTCTTTTCGCTCTTAATGAATCCATCGACCTTGCTCTTATCGATCTTCAGTATTTCCGGTTCGATAAACGCCGCGATCGCGCCGAAATTGGATCCGATCTGGCCCATTTCCTGAACCATAGCCAGGTATTTGGATTCCCGCGTATCCTGGTCCGAGCTCATGCTGGCATAACTGTAAAGGCGGGAAAAATCTTTATAGAGACCGAAATAAAGATCCATACAGCCGAGCAATTGAGCGGCCGATTGATCCAGTTTGCCTTTATACTGCTGTAGGGTTGGAATGTCTTTTACCAGTTTTTCTTTAGCCGTTTTCCAGGCTTCATCGGACGGATAGATCTGTGTCAGATCCCATTTGTACTTGTTTTCGATCTTGTTCCGATCCCTTTCCTGGGTCATCCCGCCGGAAACGGTTGCAAGGAAAAAGAAGAACAATAAGCCTAATGTAAAATCGGGTGCATGCATGCTCATATCCTTTCGATTAAACCATGGAAGTGTTTAAAAGTTAATGTCGCCGGTTGGTCGGACGGAATATATACGCAGCGACAAGCGGCAAAGTTTTGAAAAATTATCCGATCTTTTCCACCCATCCGAATGGGTCGGATTTCTCGCCATACTGGATGGCGAGAATTTCGTTATACAAGCGGAGAGATATCTCACCGATCTGGCCGTTGCCGACTTTGAAGTTCTGTTGCTTATAATGCAGTTCGCTTACCGGGGATATGACGGCCGCCGTTCCTGTGCCGAATACTTCCTTCAGTTTTCCGTTCTTCGAACCCTCCATAATCTCATCAATACTAATACGTCGTTCGGTACACTTGATATTCCAGCTCTTGAGCAGTCTGATGACGGAATCACGCGTGATGCCGGGCAGAATTGTTCCGGTAAGCGGCGAAGTGACCACTTCATCCTCAAACCGGAAGAAGATATTTGTCGTACCAACCTCTTCCACATGCTTTTGATCAATCGCATCCAACCACAAGACCTGGCTGTAACCGAGCTTTTTGGCTTCCTGGGCCGCATACAGACTGGCGGCGTAATTGGCGCCTGTTTTGGCCTCGCCTACGCCTCCGCGTACGGCGCGAACATATTTGTCGGAAACGAATATTTTGATCGGATTAAATCCCTCGGTGTAATACGTTCCTGCCGGTCCGACTATGATATAGAACAGGTACTCCCCTGAGACACGCACTCCGACCGAAGCCTCGGTAGCGATCATAGTAGGACGAATGTACATGGAGGTCTCCCGTGCCGTCGGAATCCAATCCTGATCCTGCAACACCAGTTTTTTCATGGCATCATGGACAAAATCAACATCTAATTCCGGCATACAAAGCCGGCGTGCTGAATTATTCATCCGGATCAGGTTATCTTTAGCCCGAAAAAGAAAGATGCCGTTCTTATTGCGGTAGGCCTTGAGACCTTCGAAGATTTCCTGTGCATAATGCAACACCATGGCCGCCGGATCAAGGCTGAGCGGCCGATAGGGTTCGATCTTAGCATCAAACCAGCCCTTTTTGGTCTCGTACTTCATGGTGAAAAAATGATCCGAAAAATATTTTCCAAACCCTAAGGTCGAATCAAAAACCGGTTTTGTCTTTCGTTTGTCCGTAGCAACCGTAATGATCTCTAATTCCATAGGAAATTCCTTTCAAATTTTAGGCGCCGCAAATATGGCGATGTTTTTTCGATAAAACAAGTTTAAGTTGAATTAAAATTTAGAACGCCAAGCTTGAAAAAATCGATACATTTTGTTAGATTAAACCTTAACAATCCCCTCTTAAAGGAATCCAATCCATGGCCGCAGACATCCGGGTTTTCGACCGCGAGGAAGAACTTTTCAAAAATGCCGCAGAGAAGGTAGTCTCCATCGGTCTGGAATCAATACGAGATTTCGGTCGATACACGCTGGCTCTGTCCGGCGGAAATACACCCAAGAGTGTGTATGCGATCCTGGCATCGCCTGGATTCAAGGAAAGATTACCATGGGATAAAGTCCACATATTCTGGGGAGACGAACGGCCGGTCGTAAAAACCCATCCGGACAGCAATTTTCGTATGGCCAAAGAGTCGTTTCTGGATGCCGTAGGGGTCCCTGCAAAGAACATTCATCGTGTTGCCAGTGAGGAAGATTCCATGCTTGCCGCCCAACAGTACGAAGACGAATTAAGGGATTTTTTTGAGATTGCGGAAGGTGAAGTGCCGAAATTCGATCTGATTCTTCTGGGCATGGGCGATGACGGTCACACGGCTTCTCTTTTTCCCGATTCGGAGGCGCTTCACATTGACGACCGGCTGGTGGTCGAAAATTACGTTAAGAAGCTTAATACTCATAGGATTACCTTTACTTTTCCCGTAATCAATAAAGCACACAACGTTCTGTTTCTTGTTTCCGGTTCCGGCAAAAAGCAAACGATTCAGCGTGTATTGAGCCGCACGGCATCCCAGCCGAATCTGCCTGCGCAGATGGTTCAGCCTGAGAGCGGTTCTCTGTATTGGTTTCTCGACAAAGAAGCTGCGGCCGATCTGAAATAGGTTTCACGAAAGCGGACCCCCAGTGGGTCAATTAATTATATGAAAAAGAAAGCCTTCATAGTGTATGTGATGCTCCTTTTAATGGGGAGAATTGCGACCGCACAGAACAAAGATTTCCTAATTGAACGGATCTCACTGGAACAAGGTTTGTCCCAAAGCGCCGTCAACGTCATTTTTCAGGATAAAAAAGGATTTCTTTGGTTTGGCACGCAGGATGGGCTGAATCGATACGATGGATACAACTTCGAAGTTTACAAAAGCGAACCTGGAAATACCAATAGCCTTTCCAATAACTGGATATCGGCCTTGTACGAAGACGCGAAAGGCCATTTATGGGTAGGAACTCAGGGGGGGTTAAACAAATTAACGGACAACAAAGTCGAAATATTTCTTAACGATCCCGCCAATCCCCAATCGTTGTCACAGGATATTATTACTTCGCTTGCCGGTGACAGTTCCGGACGAATCTGGATAGGAACGCAGGATGAAGGTCTGTGTGCTTTTGATCCCAAGACGGGTAAGTTTACAACCTTTAAACACAACCCCTCCCGATCAAACAGCCTTTCGGATAATCGGGTCTATACCATTTTGGTGGACCGCTTTCAAACACTATGGGTCGGTACGCGCAATGGCCTCAATCAATTGGATGTGTCTTCAGAGATTAAGGACAACTTTAGTGTCATTCCTGTGAAGAAAGGCGACCCGCACGCATTGTCGGACAGCCGGATACTTACGTTGCTTGAAGAAAAGATTTCCGGAAATATGTGGATCGGGACGGTTCGGGGAGGATTGAATAAATGGGATCGGGCTAAGAACGAGTTCGTCTATTTTATGAATGATCCGCAGGATCCCGGCAGCATCTCCCACAACACCGTATTAGCCTTGGGACAGGACGGAAGCGGACAGATCTGGGTCGGATCCAGCGGTCGGGAATTGAATGTATTGCAAAATGGACGATTCACTCGATATAAGAATGATCCTAAGAACCCACGAAGCCTTTCAGATTTTGAGATATTGAGTGTCTATTGCGACCGGTCCGGCACAAGCTGGGTTGGGACAGCCGGAGGAGGAGTTAGTAAATTTACGGAAAACAAATTCAATGTTATGCGGTCTCTACCGGAGACACCCAATACTCTTTCCGGCAACGATGTTTGGTCTATTTATGAAGATGCACTGGGCGAATTGTGGGTGGGTACCTCAGGAAGCGGATTGAACCGTTACAAAAACGGTCGGTTTAATTACTATAGTCATGATCCCAATAATCCTGCATCGCTCGGATACGATGTAGTCAATGTTCTGAATGAAGACCGCAACGGAAACCTATGGATCGGAACGGACGTTGGTCTAAACAAGTATGGTAAAGAAGCAAAAGCGGCCGGCCGAAACAAGTTCGTTGTATTCAAAAACGATACATCCGATTCCAAAAGCCTGTCTAATAATCAGATCACCAGTATCATGCAGGATAAGAATGGAAATCTTTGGATAGCCACCTTTGGCGGGCTCAACTGCATCAAGGCCACCGAAATTGAAAAAACCAAACCGACCTTTGAACGATTTCTGAAAGATACCAGTGCAAACAGTTTATCTGATAATGTTCTCACAGATATAGCCGAAGCTCCGGACGGCCATTTATGGATCGGTTCACAGAATGGGCTTAATGAATTTGACGGGGTGAAATTCAAAGTCTACAAAAATGATCCCAATCATCCGGAAAGTCTTTCTAATAATACCATACTCTCTCTTTACTTTGACAGTAAAGGAGATCTTTGGATCGGCACACACGGCGGCGGAGTCAACGTATACCGGGATGGAAAATTCAAAGCCTATACGCAGAAGGACGGTCTGCCGAATAATGTGGTCTATGCGATCAAGGAGGACGCCAAAGGACAATTGTGGCTAACGACCAATCAGGGCATTTGCCGATTCAACCCCAATATGACGGGACGTGAAGCTTTCAGAAATTACGACACAAGGGACGGATTGCCAAGCAATGAGTTCAATCAAGGCGCGCATTTCAAGAACAAAAAAGGGAGAATCTATTTTGGCGGGATCAACGGTTTAGTGAGTTTTGACCCAAAAGATCTGACCGAAAGTGATTACATACCGCCGATCTATATTACGGAATTCCGGAAATTCGATCAAACGGTTGACTACGGCATGAACTTCGATAAGATTAAGGATATTGAAATATCCTATAAAGATAATTTCTTCGGATTTGAATTTGTCGCTCTCGATTACCGCATGCCTGAAAAGATACAGTACGCCTACAAACTGGAAGGTTTCGATAAAGACTGGATCTATTCCAATAACCGCCGATACGCTACCTACACCAATCTGGACGGGGGTCATTATACCTTCAGAGTCAAAGCCACGAGCGGCGACGGCATTTGGAATGAAAACGCGGCTGAGATCAAACTGATCATCACACCGCCTTTCTGGAAGACTCTGTGGTTTCAATTCTCTTCCGGCCTTCTGATACTCATCGCCGCATACAGTTTCTATCAATCGAGGCTGCGTAGTATTAAGATGCGCAATATCCTTTTGGAGAACAAAGTGGCTCAAAGGACACGCGAAATCGAAGAGAAAAATAAAATCCTGGATCGTCAAAACAAAGAGCTTGAACAGAAGAACGAGCAGATCGAGAAGCAACAGGCTCAGATGGTGCAGGCCGAGAAACTTTCATCGCTGGGCCGTCTCGTCTCCGGAGTGGCTCACGAAATGAACAATCCGCTGAATTTTACTTACGGTAATTCGGCCAACCTGGAGATCGATTTCCAGGAGGTTCGTGATATCATGCAAAAAGCCGTAGGTGAGAATAAGATGGCCCAGGAAATTGCCGGTCAGCTCAACTCGCATCTGGATGAGATGGGTGAGATGATACGGGCCATAAAGGTTGGTACGGAGCGCATTCGCGATATTGTGGTTGGCCTCAGGGATTTTTCGACTTCCGATGGAACAGCGGCTACGGAGATTGACGTCGCGCTAAATCTGGAATACATGCTGAGCCTGCTTCGTTCGCGTGACCGCAAGAATATCACCATTCTTAAGAATTTCACCCATGTGCCGAAAGTCAAAGGATTTCCCAGCCACCTCAACCAGGCTATGCTGCAGGTCATGATCAACGCCATCGAAGCCATCGAACGCAAGAATTACGAGGGCAGCGAGGGGTATGTCAAGGTGAGTTGTTATGCTGAGAAACCGTACGTAGTAGTTACCGTGGAGGATAATGGTGTCGGTATCAGCGATACGATCAAAAATAAGATATTCGACCCCTTTTTTACAACCAAAGAAGTCGGCAAAGGGACCGGATTGGGTCTTTCCATTTGCTATGGTATCGTACAAAACCATCGGGGCAAGATCACATTTGACACAAAACTGGGAGAAGGTACGGAATTCAAGATTTACCTGCCGATTGCGGACTGAAGCGAACCCATATTTGCACTTGAATCGAGTTCTATATCTTTGTAGGTTCCCACGCTTTGACCCGAACACCCCACATATTCGAAAAAATCACGTATTCGGAAACTGAAACCGGCCAGTTTGGCCGTTTTTTTTCCCGGTTTCTGCATTCAGGCGATATTGTAGCTCTTTTCGGAGATGTCGGAAGCGGAAAGACCGTATTTGTAAAGGGAATTTGCGAGTCGCTACAGGCGGAAGAGCCGGTTAATAGTCCGACTTTTATCATACTGAATGAATATTCGGGGAAACTCGACGGAAAAGTGATCCAAATCCATCATTTCGACTTCTACAGGATCGAGAATCCGGGTGATCTTAGCGAACTGGATCTTCAGGATTACATTGGAGCGAAAGGTTCTGTAAGTCTGCTCGAATGGTCGGAACATATTGAACATCTTTTGAACGGTCCTTACTGGAAGGCCGTATTTGAAAAACAGGATGATAACCAGCGAAGAATTAGAATAGAGTTTTTGCAATAAAAGTACAAAATGGTTATCTTAGGCATTGAAACATCGTCCCGAGTATGCGGTTTGAGTCTTTCCGAAGCGGCGCCGGGCGGATTGACGCCGATAGGACAGATCGGGTTGAATATACCGAATGCGCATTCCGAAAGGATAATGACGCTTCTCGACGCTTTGTTGCAGTCGGCCGGGCTAGATAAAAGCCATCTAAAGGCCATCGCTGTTTCATTGGGCCCCGGGTCTTTTACGGGGCTTCGCATCGGTCTTTCAACGGCGAAAGGACTCGCATACGGTCTTGATATTCCGCTGGTCGGAGTGCCGACGCTGGACGTGATCGCAGAACCATTCAGGTTTGTCACCGCTCCGCTGATCATTGCGACGGTATCCAGGAAGAAAGAATACTATTGCTGCAAATACTCAAGCGGTGAAAGACTAATGGATTATTCGGTGATGAGCGAAGACGAGCTGGTGGCTTCTGTAAAAGAAGGCGATACCGTGATAAGCGACGCCGGAGAAGATCTGAAAAGCCAAATACGCGAGGGTGCCATTGTATTGGACAATCGGCATTCGTATCCGGACGCTTATTATGTAAGCGTATTAGGATACAAAAAACTTGCCCTTGGGATCCACGATCCGATGGACACATTGGTGCCAATGTACGTACAGGGTTTTCGAGGGACTAAGCATGAAGCGAAACCGTGAGACTATGGATCACCTTGATCTGGCCACCCATCATTTGATCCGTTTGATGCGACCGGAAGACCTGGAACAGGTCATGGCGATCGAAAGATCTTCTTTTGACAGTCCGTGGACCAAGAATAATTTCTTTGATGAATTCAAGAATTCCGATCTCTCGACCCAACTTGTAATGGAAGTGGATAAACGTATCATTGCTTTTGCGATACTCTGGATCATCATTGACGAATGCCATCTGGCCAACATCGCCGTTCATCCCGAATACCGTCGCAAAGGCGTGGCCGAGATGCTTCTTAACAAAGTCATTGAGTTAGCCCGCGAGAAAAACTGCAAGAAGATCATGCTGGAAGTAAGAAAATCCAACGATCCGGCCATTAATCTATATACCAAATACCGGTTCGAAAAAGTTGGCATAAGAAAAAACTACTATCACGACGGATTTATGCGCCAGGAAGATGCGTTACTGATGGATCTCAATTTAACGTAAAAGGATATCGTATGAATTGGTTTCAGAGGACCAAGGACAATATCAGCGAAGGGACCGCCAAGAAAGAACTTCCCAATGTCTGGACAAAATGCGACCGGTGCGGTGAAATTCTATATAAGAAAGATTTGGAAAAGAACCTGCACGTATGTTTAAAATGCGGCAATCATTTCCGGATATTTGCAAAGACGTACCTCCAGGTCATAATGGATCCGAAGACTTTCAAGCCGATAGACAAAGACATGATCGCTGTCGATCCCCTGGGGTTTACGGATACGAAGAAATATGCCGACCGTATCAAAACTACCATATCGAAAACGGGCCTCCGGGACGCCGTACATACGGGTTTCGGCAAGATCCACGGCCGTCCAATCGCCATCGCCGTCATGGATTTTGGTTTCATCGGCGGAAGTATGGGATCGGTTGTCGGCGAAAAGATCTCTCGCATCACCGACGGCGCTTTGAAACACAAATTGCCGCTGATCATCGTCTCGGCTTCCGGCGGTGCGCGTATGATGGAAGGCGCTTTGTCCCTCATGCAGATGGCCAAAACCAGCGCCAAACTGGCGTTGATGCATGAAGCCGGTCTCCCTTTCATTTCTTTGTTGACCGATCCCACGACCGGCGGTGTGACGGCCAGCTTTGCCATGCTGGGGGATGTGATCTTAGCGGAACCGGGCGCTTTGATCGGTTTCGCGGGTCCCCGCGTCGTCAAAGAAGCTACCGGCAAGGACCTCCCCGAAGGCTTTCAACGTGCGGAATTTCTGGTGGAACACGGCTTTGTTGACCTGATCGTCAACCGTAATGAACTAAAAGACACGCTGTCCCGGCTTCTGATGTTCTTCGAAAATAATACCGATACTAATTTTGATCTCGGACAAATAAAATCCAACTGACTTAATCACAGGAAGGCAACATGAAACATATTCTTCTGACCAATGACGACGGCATTGATTCGAACGGATTACATGCACTGTATAAGGAATTAAAAAAGATCGGCGATGTGACGGTGGTTGCTCCGCATCTTGAAAAAAGCGCGGTCGGTCACGCGATCACGATCAATGAGCCTATTCGGGTGATCGAATTCAACCGACCTGACAAATTTCACGGTTTTGCGATTTCCGGAACGCCGGCCGATTGCGTGAAGATCGCCATTAAAAGCATCATGTCCAAGAAACCGGACGTCATTGTATCGGGTGTGAACCACGGTTCCAATACAGCCACCAACGTGCTTTACTCGGGCACGGTGTCAGCAGCTACGGAAGGTATTATTCTGGGTATTCCCTCAATCGCTTCTTCTCTTTTGAGTTTCGATCACAAGGCCGATGCTACCTACGCCGCTGAGTTCACGGCCCGTTTGGCAAAAACCGTCATGGAGAAAGGACTACCGGCCGATACGCTTCTTAACGTTAATATTCCAGCCGTCAAAAGATCCGATATAAAAGGCGTTGCTATTACAAGGCAGGGAAAAGGGCGATACGAAGAAGTATTTGAACAAAGACATGACCTCAACGGCCGGGCGTATTATTGGTTAACAGGCAAGAAGATGATCCTGGATACCGCAGATGATATTGATGATGTTGTAGTATTGAAGAATTTCATATCGGTAACGCCGATTCAGGTCGATATGACCAACTACCAGATGCTGGATACGCTCAAAAAATGGGAATTGGTACCTTAGTACTTTGTTGACTCGGACAAGATTTCTTTGATCTTTTTCTGCAGGGCTGTTTCGTTCTTTCTTGCCTGCTTACCGGAAACGGGCCAATCGTTTTTCAGGGAGACCTCTTTTATGTCGACATGCGTCGGCCTCGGTTTTCTGAGATTTCCAAAGGGAGAACCCGAGTCAGAGGCGGGCCCCGGTAGTGTCGGGACTTTAGGATTAATTGGAAAAAGCAGAAGAATCAAGATGGTAACGGCCAGATAATACCTGAGTTCAAACAAAATTGTTTTCATATTCCTACCGTTTTAAGAAGCAGGATACGTGATAGAGAGATTCTGAGGAGGCTTGAATTCTCTATCACGTATCCGTTGATTCATTTCTTAATGTCCCTGACTAACCTGAAGTAAACCCATTATTGCAACTTGTTGTACGGAAAAGCCACTACCAGTGAATTGTACGGCAACGTGTCATCAAAAATTGTACTCGTGGTAAAGAAATCAAGCACGCCCAGATGATAACCCATGACGCCGTTATTCTGGACAGTCCACTGTGCTGTAAATGTACCGTCTGCAGAGGAATCCCCATGCGTCCCATCATCATAGAAAAGTTGCTTTAAACGGCTCAGTGGCTGTGCGTGCCGTCCGCGGTGAACTATACCGTACGGAGCGTCATTAACATCCGAGTTGGCAATGGCCACCTCGACTTTTACAACGTCACCGGGTACGATAGAAGGTACAGTTTCAGCCGTGAAGAAAGTCGTCAGAGGATCGGAGGAAACCGTATAATTGGTCACACTCAAGTCCGCATGGGTTACCGTTACATGAATATCACCCGTCAGGCTCATGGTTCCGTTTTTGGAGATGCCGTAAGCCGGAGTGATCGAAGTCCGGAGCCACTTTTTCAAAGCCAATGTATCAGGGTTTCTCTCAAAGGTGGCTTTGCGCTGAATCAAATGTTCAAAAGGTTTGAAATACATGCCTCTGGTGTTTGTGCTGGTATCCCGGTCGCGGATCACAAACTGACCTTTCAAAACGAAGTTGATGGTCGCCGTGGCAGTTTGGCCGTCGTCTGAAACTTCAAAATCGACCGATCGTCTTTCAACTTGATGATTTCTGAGGCGGCGTCCATAAGCCCAGGGATCGATCGCTTCGGATACGTCCGTTGTCTTTGCGAAACCGCTTGGATCATCCTCGCTCATAATATCGAGGCCGTAAATATCGTCCGCATCGGTCTCAATGTCCGCCAAAATCGCTTCTTCATCAACGGTAAGCGTCGTTCCTGTATTCTCACCGCAGGAAGATAAGAAAACAAATAGTGCCATGCTCATTAAGATGAGCCAGCTGCTTTTTCTCAATTCGGTTGTCATACGGTTCTCCTTTTTTAATGATGGTGATGAATTGTCAAAGCTGTCATGACCATCAACAACTATTACAAGCTCCATGCCGTATTTTTGTTATTTGAAATTATTGAACTTAAAACAGGTAGAAACAACACATGACGGAAATTCCGTCGACGAAAAATATATCATCTTGAAATTATATGACACATGAAATATATTTGAGTTGAAAAACAGGAGCAACTTATATGAAGACTTTTTTCAAATGGACGGGCATTGTTTTGGGGGGGATCATTTTAGTTCTCGGGCTTGCCGCCTTGTTTGTGTATTACAAATATGTAGGCTTTTATGATTATCCTTCGGGTGGCGTTTTGTCGGAGAATCAGGCCAAATATGATGTGACCTCGTATGAGCTTGATCTTACAGTTAACTCGACTGAAAAAACCATCGAAGGATCCGCTGGCATTGAAATGAAGATTCTGACGGAAAGACTGGACCAGATCGAATTGGACCTGTTAGACGATCTTAAGGTCACCAAGGTATCAGTTAATGATCAGCCGACGCAATTTTCCCAAGACAAGAATAAGCTGTGGGTCGACAATATCGCTTCCTCAAAAGACGGCGTAGTGCATATTAAGGTTGCTTATAGCGGCCATCCACTGGAGGCGAAGTTTCCTCCCTGGCGCGGAGGATTCAATTGGTCCAAAGATGCCAATGGTGATGATTGGATTGGTGTCTCGTGCGAGGGTGAAGGCGCCAAAGTATGGTTTCCCTGCAAGGATCATCCGTCGGATGAACCGGATAGCGTAAAACTTCATATTACCATCCCGGAAGCTTACTACTGCGCATCCAACGGCCTGCTGCAGAACATAACATCTCCCAGGGCCGGCTTCAAAACCTATCATTGGGCCACTTATTATCCGATCAATAATTATAATGTGAATATAAGTATTGCCAAATATCAAATCGTTGAGCGGGTATACAAGACCGAAAGCGGCACGGGAATGCCGGTCCAATTCTATGTACTTCCGCAAGATCGACAAAAAGCGGATGAACTGGTCGACATGGCCGTGGATATGCTGACCGTATACCGCAAGTATTTTGGAGAGTATCCTTTCGTAAAGGAGAAGTTCGGTTTGGCTGAAACGGATTATCTGGGAATGGAACATCAGACGCTCAATGCGTATGGTAATAACTTTGCCTACGACAGGATTGGCGGCAATAAGTTCGATCAATTGATGCTTCACGAAATGGGACACGAATGGTGGGGTAATAAGGTGACGGCCGTGGACTGGGCCGATTCATGGATCCATGAAGGGATCTGCACGTACGGGGAATCGCTTTACCATTTGGAAAAGAGCGGTGAAAAAGGGTATCATGAATTCATGCAATCGGTCAAGAAAAGAATCAGGAACAAAAAACCGATCATTGTCAAAGCCAACGCTACCACTTCGGAATCGTACCATTCCGATATCTATGCAAAAGGGGCCTATTTGCTTCATTCTCTTCGATATCTGATGGGCGACTCGGCTTTTTTTGCAACCTTAAAAGAATTTGCGACAGATACCGCGTATACGTACAAACATCTTGTGAATACCAATGATTTTGTAAACCTCGTGCGCAAGAACTCCGCGGTCGATCATACGCCTTTCATCCGGACATTTCTCAACACGACAGTATTGCCGGAAGTTCACATAAAAAAGACCGGCCAGAAGTCCTTTGAGGTATCTGTCGCCAATTTGGAATTCGATTTACCGATGGATGTCGAAACCGACACAGGGACATCCAGGATGATATTGGGCCGAAAGCCGGTCGTAGTGACATCAGCCATTGAACCTATGGTCGACAAAGACGATTGGTTTCTGAAGAAGACCATCAAAGAGGGTTTCTGAGGAATTCCAAAGCATGAGCGGCGTTCTATGAGTCACAATTGAATACTGCCGCTTTCATGGAAATGAGAAAAACAGCCATCATAATTCCGGCTCTACTTGGTTTATCCGTAGTCTGCATCGTAACCTTGTTCAGCCGCGGTAAGGTGTACGATCCGGAATCGGAGGGTGAGCCTCCGGGTTTTGCCGTGGTAGAACTTTTCACTTCCGAAGGGTGCTCCAGTTGTCCGGCGGCGGCTGAACTAGCCGCGGAGCTTGATCAATCCTATTTGGAGAGCGAGCGATCCGTATATTTTCTATCGTTCCATGTTGATTACTGGAATTATCTGGGCTGGAACGACGACTTCAGCTCAAAAGAGTTCACTCAGCGGCAACAACAGTATGTGACCCGCTTCGGTCTGCAAAGCGCCTATACGCCACAAATGGTCGTCAACGGAGAAAGGGAGTTTGTCGGCTCCAACCGCAGCCGTGCTAAAGAAGCCATCGATTCGGGGTTGGAGGATGGGGCGAAAATCAAGATCGATCTTAAGGGATGTTTGATTCAAACGGACAGCAATATCAAGGTCGTCTATGCGTTGAACCGAAACCCTGTCGGCGCCGTTCTCTTTTTAGCTTTGGTTGAGCGCGGTATTCATCGGACAATTTTACGCGGTGAGAATTCAGGAAGAACATTGAGACATCATAATGTTGTGCGAACTTTGGTGAGAATCACGGATTTGCGTCAAACGGAAGCCGAAGTTGCTGTGCCGCCAGGAACGAATTATGAAAAATGCGCCATTATCGCGTTTGTTCAGGAAGAGAACGGAATGAAAATTATTGGAGCGGCAAGCCTGGACATTTCCGGTAAATGAAACCTTGGCCGGAATAGATCACTTCTTAACTTCAGCAAGCTGGGAAGAAAGTTGATTCTTGTAGATCGTTTCGGCATCATCTATGAAGTTTGATACCTTGGGATCGGCGAGATATTGCTGCGTATCCATCTCCAGTTCGTTGGGGTCCATTTTTCCTTCCATCAGATTGTCTCTGCGCGTACGCAATCCTACTAAGATTTCATCCAACCGGCTGACGGTATCGTGATGCAGGTGGTCGGAAAGACCGTGCTGTATCGCTTCCAATCGGAATATTCTTTCAGTAAGAGTGCTCAGGAGCGAACGTTTGACACGGCTTTGAACGCTCATTTGCGCGGCCGCCATCGCCGCATCTTTCTGTAATTGATCGATCGTTGTGACCAATTCATCCAACGTGATCTTCTTCTCCTTGGATTGATCTACCAGCGCGGACAAGTGGGCGGTGAGGAAAACCACAGTCAGGCTTTTGATTGTTATGTTTTCAATGCCGTATATCTTTGATTGGATGCGGTCTCGGATCTGAATCTTGGAAAGATCGCCCGTATCGGAGATCAGGTATTCGCGTGAAATGTATATTTCCAAAATAATATCCAGCTCGAGCGTATTGATCAGTTCCGGCCAATACGACTCGTCCGCGATCTGCACAAGACCCGGATTCGCAAAAATGTGTTTTTCCATCAGGTCGACAATGGCAAATCTCCGGACAAAGGCATGGCATTGCGAAAGCCTCGTGCGAATACCGATGAGCATGGCGTGCTTTTCACCCTCATAATCTTCAAGATAAGCTTCGATGCGTGAATACAAGTAGGTGGAAACGAGCTGATCCAGAGTAATACGGTCTCCGGTCTGTTCGGTCGATTCTACAAGCTTTTTCAATTGACGGCGGAAAGTCAGGATCGTTTTCCTGAACAATTGATTATGATGATCGCATTCTCCCAAAATCTCAAAAAACGAAAAAATATCCCGTTGAAGAATGGTGAGCGGTGTGAATTCCTGAGTCAATAATTTGATCTGGTCGATCATGGCCAGGAGCTCTTCGACGGTGTGTCCCGATTCTTCCGGGTTGTCAAGCCGGTAAGTGATCGAGATCACCGCAAGCGTCTCATCCTTAAGCTCGCTCACATCGTCAAAAATATGGTGTGCCTCGCTGTACAATTCGGCCAGTTCCATCTCAGAGTGCAGCAGTTTTTCATTGGTCACATATTGCTCCAGCGCGATCTTCAGCTCGATATCGTTGATGAGTTTGATCCAGGGGTTTTCCGATGAGTCGTTCTTGGACGCCTCGTATTCCCCGCTGAAAAAGAATCGTTCCAATTGTTGCACGATCAGGTACTGACGCTTCATGTTATTGCAGAGCGCAACCCGGTCGGATATTTCAGAGATAACGTCTTCATCCAGGCCGTAGTGGCTCAGCACAACCTGCATAGCGGAATAAAGATACAAACTGACCAATTCTTTGAGATTCATCGCACCGCGTAACGCCTCAACGCGGGCGGCGTTTTCGGCCAAAAAATTGAGCTGGAAGACGCGTGCCACAACCTCATCTACCCCCAACTCCATCTCCTGGGTGATGCTGGTGAACTTACCTGCATCCATGCTTCCGATACCCGATTGATTAAGGAATTCTTCCATCGGGAGGCTTTCATAGTCGGCGTAAGCCGAGCCATGAATGAGGCGGTTCAGCTCCTCCGAAGACCGGCGACGAAGACCCTGTATGATATTCTTGGCGGCGCGTTCGTCGACCCCCGCTTCAATGAGCCAGGCCTGGAGTTTACTGACATCGAGCAATTCCATGAGCGATTCGATCTTGAGATGGCCCTTACGGCTGGATTCCCGATCGATCAAGGTTTCGCTCATGTTCTTTCTGAAGGTACGAAGGAGTTCTATCGACTGGTTTTCGATTTGACGTACGAAGGACTTTACGAAATCATCCTGAGGGCGTCCTTCCATATCGAGTCTCAGTAGGCTATCGATACGGTCTATTTCGATTTGCTTATTCGGGTCAGACATGCGGGTTTCAACACGTGAAGGACATTATCAACTGATAAAATATAGTGAAATAAAAATCTTATTCAACGAATTATCGCAGGTTTGCATTTACCGGATAGGATAAATATATTGAAAGATGAAATCCTCAGGTTTTTTTGCCGACGTGGCATTCCCCATACCTCTCGATAGAACCTTCAGTTACGAAATCCCGGAACCGTTTCAGGAAATGATCCAGGAAGGAAGCCGTGTCATGGCGCCCTTAGGTTCCAAGAAAACGACGGGATATGTTGTGCGTATCGGGAATCAACGTCCTCAAGGCGACTGCCGTCTTATATCGGATATTCTGGATCTGTGGCCCGTCTTTTCAAAGGAATTACTGGAGTTTGCCCACTGGATATCCGAATACTACATGACGCCGCTCGGGCAGGTGCTGGACATCATGTTACCGCCGGGCATCGACCGCGTAAGTGAAAAGATATTTACTCTCAAACAACCGATCGGAGAGTATGAAATTCAGGCTTTGCGTCGGAGTAAACCGGTTCAGGCAAAGATTCTAAAAGCGCTGTATGTGTATAAAAGACTTCCTCTGAAAAAACTGATCAAAAACACCGGCGCCAAAAATCTTGCCAGGAATATCGAAGAACTCAAAAAGCTTCAAATCATTGAGGAGAACGACGTCATACGCGATCCGGATGTGAACGTGCGGTTCGAAAAATACGTGAGGCTTGCCCAAGCTTTGTTGGACGATGAAGCGCGCATCGATTCCACCCTGGAGCAGATCGAAAAGAAATCCCCGAAACAAGCAGAGATCCTGAGATACTTACGCGAGTGGACGGAAGAACGAACGGTTTCAGAGGAGGATATTTCGATCCGACAGGCGGATCTCCTTCAGATCATCAATGCTCCGTTATCCGCGGTGAAAGGTTTATCCGACAAGAAACTGATTACCGTATTTGACCAGGAGAAAGTGCGGAATCCGTATGATATCAAGCCTGAAAAGCCAAAGCTTATCCGATTGAATCAGGAACAGGAAAAAGCCGTTGACCGGATCAAAGAATCCATTGGACGCAATGAGTATCGTACGTTTCTACTGCACGGGGTAACGGGAAGCGGAAAAACCCAGGTATATATCGAATCTATCAAAGAAACACTTGCAAAAGGTAAGACAGCGATCGTACTGGTGCCTGAGATTTCTCTAACCCCTCAGGCGGTAGAGCGATTCAAGGCTTACTTTGGTGACGGGGTAGCGGTCTTACACAGCCGGATGTCCATGGGTGAACGGTTCGATTCCTGGAGGAAACTGCGAAGCGGGGATTTTAAGATCGTCATCGGCGCACGGTCGGCGGTTTTTGCACCGGTCGGCGATCTCGGTTTGATCGTAGTAGATGAAGAGCATGAGAATACCTACAAACAATCCGATTCTGTTCCCAAATACCATGCCCGCGATGCGGCCATCAAAAGGGGGCATCTGAACAAAGCCGTCGTCATACTCGGATCAGCCACACCCAGCCTTGAATCCTATCATAACGCCATAGAAGGCAAGTATGAGCTGATCGAACTCAGCAAACGGGTGGACAACGTGCCCATGCCGAAAGTTGAAATTGTTAATATGCGGACAGAACGGAATTTGCATACGGAAAATTGGGAGCCGGTATTCTCCAAACCTCTCCGCGAGATCATGCAGACCGCGTTGAGAAATCAGGAGCAGATCATACTTTTTCAAAACCGGCGGGGCTATGCCAACTACGTTCAGTGTTACGATTGCGGTTTTGTAGCGGAATGTCCGAATTGCAGCATTTCACTCACATTTCACAGCCATCAATATAGAATGCGGTGCCACTATTGCGGTTACACAAGATCGGCTTATCGGGAGTGCCCGGAATGCGCGAGTGAGAATATAGTGACTTACGGTATCGGTACGCAGAAAGTGGAGGAACAGTTGTCGTCACTATACGGAACCCAAACCGTCGTCCGAATGGATCTCGATACGACCGGTACCAAAGGTTCTCATGGAAAAATTCTTGAAAAATTCAAAAACCGCCACGCTTCCATACTGCTCGGTACACAGATGGTAGCGAAAGGACTGGATTTTGAAAACGTAACGGTTGTAGGCGTTATATCGGCTGACACCAGTTTACTCCTGCCCGACTTCAGATCTTCGGAGCGCACTTTCCAGCTGCTCACACAGGTGGCGGGCCGGGCAGGTCGCAAGGAGAAACTGGGAAAAGTCATCATTCAAACTTTTAATCCCGAAAGATCCGCCATCGTTCATGCCAAAGATCATGATTACCAGTCGTTCTTCAAGGAAGAGATCGCTTTCCGCAAAGAGCTGAGATACCCTCCTTTTTCCAGACTGATTCTGGTGCAGTTCAAAAGCGAGGACGAGAAAAAAGTAGTTGAACATGCCGGCCATTTTTCCGATATTTTGCGCAATAAGGTCGCTCACCAGCAAGGAAACAAAGATCACATTGAACTATTGGGCCCGATCAGTGCACCGATCTCCAAGATCCGCAATCATTTCCGGTGGCAGATTTTACTTAAGATCAGCAAATCATTTGACCGGTCGGGCGCTGAAGGACGCCGGTTGATACATTCGGCGATGACCCAATACCTTGAAGGCCACAAAGATTCCCGGGTTCATGTTGGAATTGAGATCGATCCTTACAGTCTTTTGTGAGCCGCTTGGAAAGTGAGATATGAGTAAACGATTTGAAGAAAAAAAAGAAGCTTTTGAACTGCTGAATAAAGAGCTGAGCGATCTTATCCCCCTCGACCAGCGCATCAAAGATCTTCGTGCCGAAAAGAAAGAATCGGGACAAACACAGACCACGCCGACACCCGCCAAAGGCATTCCCAAAGAATGGCTCGAAGAACAACGCGCGCTGCATGAGAAATACAAATTAATCGAACGCGTCTACAAATTCTACCGTACGATCATACAGAATATGAGCAGCAGCATCATCTGTATCGACATGAAAGGCGCGATCACTTTTGTGAATGTCAACGCCGCAAAAACCCTCGACTACAGGATCGATGAGCTTCTGGGCCGGAATATGATCGATATCGTTGCGGAACCGGAGAAGAACGGCAAGATCATTGACCTGATGCTGATTGAGAACAAACGTTTTGAAAGCAAAGAGGTCAAACTTATTTCAAAGACCGGAACCCTGATACCCATCGGTTTCAGCACCACGCCGCTCAGCGAAAAAACCGAACAGATCGGCGTTATTATCACATTCCGCGATCTTACGGAGATGCACCTGATGCGAAAGCAGGTCGAACGTATGGATCGCCTGGCGACCATGGGCGAATTGGCCACGGGCATCGCGCACGAAGTCCGTAACCCTCTGGGAGGGATCAAAGCCGCCGCACAGGTGTTGGAAGAGTCATTTGAGGAAAATGACCGGAGACTGGAACTGGTCAGCCGAATCGTCCGGGAGATAGACCGCGTTAATAACCTGTTGATGGACTTTTTCAAATTTGCCAAACCGGTCAAACCTTCGCGGAACTATTTCAATGTCGAAACGGTCATCGACAGTATTTACCTGCTGATCGCTACGCAGCTGACCAACAAGCAGATCGTATTCCGGGAAGAATTTTCCGACGTGGTACCGCAGATCTACGCGGATCAGCATCAAGTCGAGCAGGTGCTAATGAATATATTCCTCAATGCAATCCAGGCCATGCCCGACGGCGGCAATCTGACCGTCAAAACTTCCACTACGACCATCGGCGATCTTCCCCATCTGCATTGGTCCGATGATCTGTTCGACAAAAAACTGCCTTTTGTTGCCATCGAGATCATGGATACGGGATGCGGAATTCCCGAGGACAGTCTTGAGAAGATCTTCAATCCGTTCTATACGACCAAAAACGAGGGCATGGGATTGGGCCTTTCCATCTGCAGCCGCTTAATCGCCGAAAATAACGGAAATATTCATGTGGAAAGTGAAATGGGGAAGGGTTCCAAGTTTACCGTGATGCTTCCGACCCGGTAGAGGATATTTTGGGCGGTATAGAATGCTCGTTCCTGACCGTTTCAATCAAATTCTTCAGACTTACATTCAGAATTTTTTCAAAAGGCTCCAAACCCACAGAGCTGATTTTTTGCAGCCCCTTTTCTTTTTGTCTGCCGTAGCCGATCTTGTTGCCGTTCCTCAGATGGTAATAAGCCACAGCGAAATGGATCACGCTCTGAAGTAATATCCTGTGTTGATGATTTGTTTCGGTTTTCCAGCATTCCTCCAGTGTCTCATGGCATTCAAAGAATTCACCGCCGTTAAACTGCCGGATGGCCTTGCGCCAGGCTTCTTTTTTGATTTCGTTCACGACATGGAATTGGGAAGATCATGGATATAAGCATTCATCATACGGATTTCTTCGGTGCCATCCGCGATCTTCTCTTCCATCAGATCCCGCATGGACACCATGCCGATGAGCTTTTCACCGTCCACGATAGGGAGATGGCGTGAGCGGATCTTTCTCATGGTTTCAAGACAGGCGTCGTAAGCTTCGCCCGCATTGCCGACCGCGACGTTTTTCGTCATCACGTCGTCGATCTTGGTTTTCTTTGGATCCAGGCCTTCGAGCACTACGCGTTTCATAAGGTCGCGCTCCGAGAAAATACCACGCAATCTTTTCGATTGAAGATTATCCACGATTACGACCGCTCCGATATTTTTAGACGCCATAAACAGAATAGCGTCGTGGACGGTCGTACCCAGCGCAATGCAATACAATTCTCTTCCGGAGATAATACGGCTCACTGTTTTCATGACAACCTCCCTTTAAATGTTGTTCATCAAAATCAGAAATATTCGAAGATTTATTTTTTGGAAGCGGTTAAAATCGGCGGATGTGATAGGGCAACTTAGTGTACAAATCCATCGAAAGCAAATGAAATTCCGGTCATTTGTGCCTCAATTCACGATGAAGTGAGCGATCCGCATCGCGTTTGGCGATTGATTCACGTTTGTCATAGAGTTTTTTTCCGCGCGCTACGGCCAGTTGAACTTTGACGCGGTTCTTTTCGTTAAAATACAGCGACAGAGGGATCAGCGTCATGCCTTTCTCTTCGACCTGGCGCTGGAGTTTGCGGATCTGGGTTCGGTGCAGGAGCAGCTTTTTCGGCCGGTATTCCGGGTGGTTATTGATATTAGCCTGCTTGTATTCCGGGATGTGGACGTGATACAGTACGACTTCACCATTCTCTATACGTGCATGGCTGTCCTGAATATTGACCTTACCTTCCCTAAGCGATTTGACCTCGCTTCCCAAGAGCGCAATACCGGCTTCGATCGTATCCAGGATCTCATATTCATGACGGGCTTTCCGGTTGGTCGCAATGGTTTTGATGTCGGGTTTTTTCTCAGGCATCGTACGTCATTCGATTTTTTCACGGACGGGGAATTCCCGCTGTTTCTGGAAGTGATGCGTGATCATTTCCCCGATCAATCCGGTGGTGATGATCTGGATGCCGACGAGAACAAGCAAAATTCCAAGGAAAAGTACAGGACGGCTTCCGATAGGCGAACCTAAAAACCACTCCACGGTCAAATACGTATTGATCCCGAGACCAACTATCAGAAAGAAACTTCCGATCAATCCAAAAAAATGGAGAGGCCGTTTGGTATAGCGCGTCAGAAAGACAACGGTAACCAGATCCAAAAAACCCTTGATAAAGCGTGAGAGGCCGAATTTGCTGTAACCGTACTTTCTGGGATGGTGCTGCACCACGATCTCGGTTATACGTTGATAACCTTCCCATTTAGCCAAGGCCGGAATATACCTGTGCAGTTCTCCGTACACACTCACATCACGCACCACTTCCCGTCGGTATCCTTTGAGACCGCAGTTGAAATCGTGAAGCCGGATTCCGGTCATGATCCTAGTTACAAAATTAAAAAACTTTGACGGAATAGTCTTGCTGATCGGATCGAAACGCTGTTTCTTCCAACCTGAAACCATGTCGTAACCTTCTTCGATCTTAGCCACCAGATTCGGGATCTCTGCCGGATCGTCCTGGAGGTCGGCGTCCATCGTGATGACATAACGCCCCATGGCGATGCGGAATCCTTCGGCCAACGCCGCCGACTTGCCATAGTTCTTTCGGAATTGGATGGCTTTTATAAAGTCATATTTTGCGCGCAGTCCGCGGATCACCTCAAAAGAGCGGTCCGTGCTTCCGTCATCAATGTAAATGATCTCGAAGGAGCGCTTCATTTGACCGATCGCCGACTGTATTCTTTCGGTCAATTCCGTCAGAGACTCTTCTTCGTTGAGCAATGGAACGACAACGGATATGTCCACCGGCGCCGTGTCTGATGACAACTGTTTCAATTCATTCGGATTCTTCATAATATTATTGTTGTTCTATGATCTTGACATCCTCGGGATATTTGATAGTAAATACGCTGCTGCTGAACGATTTATTCATCGTTCGGTCGTTAAAATAAATGCTTAACAGATCTTTTTCCTGCGGTTTCACGATCCGGACGTATCTCGGCAAAAAATTGCCGTCAATGTTTTCAAAACGGGAAAATTCTTTTTCAAGATACAAGATCCCTGCGGCATCAAAATGACGAATACGGCTTACGGCATACTGCGCAAAAGGATCCAGCCAGACCTTTTTCGTCTCACCGTTTGTTTTGAAGGTCAATACGTAATAAGATTCATCAGCCGAAAAATCCGCAAGATCCCGCAGCTCGCTCTCTTTGAGCTGGGGCAAACCGATCAATAATTCTACCATTTCATCAAAACTGATATCGTAGTCAAACGTCTTGCGAATGGCCGATGAACTCGTGACCCCCTGTATGACATAACGATTGATTATGTTATAGACCACAAAGGTTTGGCGATTCAGTGAAGCTTTCAGTCCATCGATTCCAAGTACGCCTTCGATCTTGATATATATGGAATCGGGAAATTTGATCGCCAATTGGGCCGTAAATTGATTGGCCGATTTCGGAGACTCGAGGTTCAGTGTCGTCACGGCCTTCATATACCTCAGACGTCTTCCATTTTCTCCGTTCTTTCGGATCAGATCGACGGGATTAACACCCTCGGTTCTCACGGGTTCGCGAACGATGACCTTCGGCGAAGCGCAGCCGATCAGCGTCAAAAGAATAATGAGCGGGAAGATGTTTCGTTTCAAGGTTCCATGGAATTTTAATTGGATATTGATTTTAGTTTGTTTTTGATCGTTTCATTATCCGGATTCAGTTGAATCGCCTTCTGCCAATAGAATTTCGCTTCGGAGACGTTCTTTAACTTCATATGGATATCGCCGAGATGATCCGCCACTTCCCAGCTGCCGTCGTCCTTCTGTCCGGCCTGAGAGACATATTTCAATGCCAGTTCATAAAGTCCCATTTGATAATAGATCCAGCCCATCGTATCAAGAAAGTGGGAATTATTAGGTGATTTTTTCAAGGCTTTTTGGACCATAAGAAGGGCTTTTTCAAGCTTGATACCTCGTTCGGCCAGGCTGTAACTATAATTGTTCAGAATGATATCGTTTTCCGGATCGAGCGCGAGGATCCTTTCAAATAAGGAATCGGAACGGCTCAGCCACTTCTTTTCCTGATACAAGGGTGCCAAAAGACTCATGGAAAGCACGTCTTTGCCGTTGAGAGAGATCGCCTTTTCGTAGTAATGAATCGCTTCGTCGTTCCTTTTGAGCTGGCTTGCCGAAAAGCCGAGCGAACGCTGGATTTCAGGAACATTGGGGTTCATAGCGTCGGCTTTTCTGAACGCGTTCAGTGATTTTTCGTATTGCCCCGCCTGAAGCGACAGACTACCGATACGCAGAAAACTTACGATACTGTTTTCCTGAAGCTCCGACAGTTCCTCATACGCGGTGAGTGCCTTGGGAAATTCTTTGTTGAACTCATACGCCTGCGCCAGGGCTTCCAGTATAAAAACATTGTTGGGATCACCGGAACGCGCCAGCGACAGCACCTCGGCTGCCTTACCGTAAGCCTTATTTTTCATATATAGATCGCTGAGTTTCAGCGACAGCAGCGTGTTTGGCCCGAGGAGATTGAGTAACGTGGTATAATGCGATGCCGCTTCCTGCCATTTACCCTGAATTTCGTAAATCGTGATGAGCCGGTAGTGAACCTCGACGTGTGTCGGATCGATCTTGACAATACGTTCAAGAGTGGATACCGCTTTTTCAAATTCATGTTTTTGAATCTGAATCTCGGACAAAAGTTCCAAAGCAACCAGATGATCGGGTTCGCGCTTGAGGACTTTTTGTACGATCAGGAGACAGTTGTCCACTTGACCGGTCAACATATAGTTATCGGCCAAAGAAGCCAGCATGGTATTGGAAGACGAGTCCATGAGCACCGCCATCTGGTAATCTTTGGCGGCGGCATCAAAATCGCCGGACATCTCGTTGATCAATCCGTCGATGTAGCTCTTTACGGCTTCAACCTTATATTTCTCAGCACCCCTTTTTGAGACATTCTGACTCTGTCTTGGCCCGGTACATGCCAAAGCCAAGACGGGGAAAAGGATCACGTATGTTAAGAATCTGTTCATGTAACAATATTTTCAATATAAAAGTTAACATAACAAACATTTGTATTATTCGCAAATTGTGAATTGAAAGAGTGTCGCTGTGTTGTTATATTAACGGCCCAAGATAGTCCTTCTCGTAAGTAAGGAAAAATTATCCGATGTTTGTCCCCAAATTGTTTACCACTCTGAGAGAATATTCAAAACGACAATTCATTTCCGACGTGACTGCGGGAACGATCGTCGGCGTTGTAGCACTGCCGCTGGCCATTGCCTTTGCCATCGCTTCGGGCGTTTCTCCGGAAAAAGGCATTTATACGGCTGTAATTGCCGGTTTTATTATTTCCTTCCTCGGCGGAAGCCGTGTCCAGATCGGAGGGCCGACAGGAGCTTTTGTAATAATTGTATACGGGATCATCGAAAAATACGGGCTGAACGGACTTACGGTTGCGACGATCATGGCCGGCGTTATCCTGATTCTTATGGGTGCCGCTAAGTTGGGCGGACTCATTAAATACATTCCCTATCCGATCATCACAGGATTTACCAGCGGTATCGCCGTGATCATTTTTTCCTCCCAGATCAAAGATTTCTTCGGTCTACGTATGGAAGCGGTTCCGGCCGAATTCATCGAAAAATGGGAATCGTATTTCCTGCATTTTGACAGCTTCAATCTGCATACGGTTGCGATTGGCACATTATCTCTGGCCATTATTGTGCTTTGGCCCCGCATAAGCCAAAAGATCCCTGGTTCTCTTGTAGCACTGGTGGTGTCCACGGCATTGGTCCAATTCTTTGATTTGAGAATTGAGACCATTCACAGCCGGTTTGGAGACATACCCGATTCGCTTCCGACACCGGTAGTTCCGACTTTGAACTGGTCGTTGATAAGCGGTCTGGTGGGACCGGCTACGACGATCGCCTTGCTCGCCGCGATCGAGTCGCTTTTGAGTGCGGTAGTCGCGGACGGTATGATCGGCGGGCGGCATCGCTCCAACATGGAACTCATTGCGCAAGGGACTGCCAATATCTTCTCGCCGATTTTCGGCGGCATACCGGCTACCGGAGCTATCGCACGCACGGCGACCAATATTAAGAACGGAGGCCGAACTCCCATCGCCGGGATCGTTCATGCGCTGGTATTGTTGCTGATCATGCTGTTATTCGGCAAGTGGGCCGGATTGATTCCATTGGCATCGCTTGCCGCTATTCTGATCTATGTGGCCTACCATATGAGCGAGCGCGACGCGTTTATGGCTGTGATGAAAGGACCCCGAAGCGATGTTTTGGTCCTGTGGACCACCTTTTTATTGACTGTGCTTATCGATCTGACCGTTGCTATCGAGATCGGTATGATCCTGGCCGCGTTCTTATTTATGAAACAGATGGCCGACGTGACGAATATCCATATTCTCAAATCCGATATTGAAGACCCTGAAGAGGTCCCTGATCCCAATGCCGTACAGAAGCGTTTTATCCCGAAAGGCATCGAAGTGTTTGAGATCAACGGGCCTTTCTTTTTCGGATCGGTGGATAAATTTCACGACACGATCAATTTCGGATCCAAGGCGCCGAAGGTATTGATCCTTCGTATGCGGTTCGTTCCGTATATGGACGCGGGCGGATTGCACGCGCTGGATGAGGTTCGAGCCCGATGCCAAAGAAATAAGATATTTTTGTTGATATCGGATATTCATACGCAACCGCTGATCGCGGCCGAACAGTCGGGTTTCATGAAGAATTTGGGCGAAGATCATTTCTTCGGTAACCTGGACGATGCGCTTAATTTCGGACGTCAATTGATCGGCCTGGCGCCCGTTGACAGAACCGGTGAATTTGAGGCTACGGTTACCCGGGAAAGGAAAAAATTAGATGAGAAAAAATGATTCCCATATTGTTTATTCCACCGATCCCAATTTCAAACCAGAGGACGGAGGTGAGAAGCCGGTTTACGAGAAGAGCCACGTTCTTCGCCTTTCGCTGGATCGCAAACAGAGAGCAGGAAAATCCGTTACGTTGATAGAAGGCTTTCGTGAATCGATCGAAGACATCGAAGCTCTGGCCAAACAGCTCAAATCCAAATGTGCCACGGGCGGAACGGTCAAAGACCGCAAGATCGAGATACAAGGCGATCATCGCGCGAAAGTCGAATCTCTTTTGATCCAGTTGGGTTATAAGATCAAGAGAGTTGGCGGATAAAAGAATGAATAATGGGTCATGAAAAAGCGCAATGGTGTTGATTACGAGTCATTATTCATCAAAAAGAAATTTCTTTTCTTTCTAACTATTTTTAGTCAAATTGAACCCATCTTTCCCATTGGTGCTCAGACAATAAGTTCGTTACAAAAAGAATACAAAAAAATTGTAATCATTTTTTTGATTCCGTGTTTTAACTTTTAAAAGTTTAAAAACGAAGGAGGTTTCTATGCAGTTGGGATTTATCGGCCTGGGCAAAATGGGCGGTTTTATGGTTCAGCGTCTATTGAAGGACAAACATGAGATCGTGGGATTTGACCTGAGCGCGGATGTCGTAAAGAGCATTGCCGAAAAGGGCATGACTCCTTCCTCGTCCATAGAAGATATGGTATCCAAATTGAAGGGACGCAAAGCCGTATGGATCATGGTGCCCGCGGGAAAGCCCACGGAAGATACGATCGCTAAACTCGTTCCTCTGCTCAGCAAAGGCGACATCATCATAGACGGCGGTAATACGTATTACAAAGACGACGTCCGCCGCGGCAGGGAATTGAGGGAAAAAGGCCTTAATTATATCGACGTAGGCACCAGCGGCGGTGTTTGGGGTCTGAAAAACGGGTACTGCATGATGATCGGCGGCGACAAAGAGGTTGTTTCGTATCTCGATCCCATTTTTAAGACCCTCGGTCCCGTGGACGGTTACGCGCACATGGGCGACATCGGTTCCGGGCACATGGTCAAAATGGTTCACAACGGCATTGAATACGGCATGATGCAGGCTTATGCGGAAGGTTTTGAGATCATGAAAGCTTCGGAATATAAACTGGATGTTGCCAAAATTGCCGATCTGTGGATGCACGCATCGGTGGTGCGGTCATGGCTGTTAGAACTCACGGCCGAAGGTTTGAAAGCCGATCCGGACCTGAAGAATCTTAAAGGCTGGGTGGCCGATTCCGGCGAAGGCCGGTGGACGATCTGGGAAGCCATGGAGAAAGACGTGCCCGCTCCTGTGATCACGATGTCGCTGTTCGAGAGATTCCATTCGCGCCGGCCGGAAAGTTATGCCGCCAAAATGCTGGCCATGATGCGCAATCAGTTTGGAGGGCATGAAGTGAAGAAATGAAAGAAACATCATTGGTTTATTGATCCATGGTGTTACGTAATCGTTTCTTCTATGAAACTTAATCCGAATGCAGAAAGAGTAAACTATGTCCAATCTTCATGCGGACGAAGCCTTACGAAAAGTCAAGAACGAAGCCAGAGCCGGCACATTTTCAATGGTAATATTCGGAGGATCGGGGGATCTGACGCGACGTAAGATTCTGCCCGCTCTTTTCAATTCCGCCAAAGAAGACTTGCTTCCGGAGAATTATACGATCATCGGATGCGGCAAGCCGATCATGACCACCGAAGAATACCGGGTTATGGTCAACGATGCACTGCATAATTTTGCCAAGGCAGAGAATGCGGACCAAGAGATATTGAAACGGTTTATTAGCAGCGTTTATTATATCGGTGGCGGATTTGAGGAGGATGCGCTGTATACCCAGCTGGAGGAATTGATTCACCGCAACTGCGAATCACGCAACTGCACCGATAACCGGATTTATTATCTTTCCACACCGCCCAGTGTTTTTCCGGTCATTACCCATCAGCTCGCTTCGCACGGTATGTCTCAGGTTAAGGGTTCCAATTACTGGCGGCGTATCATTATCGAAAAGCCTTTCGGACGGGATCTCGAGTCCGCGCGTCAGCTCAATGCGGAGATCGCCAAAGCTTTTGAAGAATGGCAAGTCTACCGAATCGATCACTATCTCGGCAAGGAAACCGTACAAAACGTGATGGCTTTCCGTTTCGCCAACGGTATTTTCGAACCATTGTGGAACAGGAACTATATTGATCACATACAGATCACGGCGGCCGAAAGTCTGGGCGTCGAGGATCGCGGCGGCTACTATGAAGAATCGGGCGCCTTGCGTGACATGATCCAGAATCATGTACTGCAGGTTCTGACCCTGGTGGCGATGGAACCGCCAAGCACGTTTGACGCCAATGCCGTTCGCGACGAACGCGTGAAGGTCATGCGCGCCATCAGGCCTATAAAAGAAGAGGAAGTTGATAAGTTCGTCGTACGCGGACAATACGCGGCCGGCGTCGTTCACAATGAAATGGTCAAAGGATACCGGCAGGAACAAAAGGTCAACGCGGAATCGTCCACCGAGACTTTTGTAGCCGCTAAACTCTTTATTGACAATTGGCGCTGGTCGGGCGTGCCTTTTTATATACGCAGCGGCAAACGCATGCCGCGCCGGGACAGTGAGATCGCGATATTTTTTAAGCGAACACCGCACATGATGTTCACCCGATCCTCCTCCGAAGATCCGGCGCCCAACGTACTGGTGCTCCAGATCCAGCCCGATGAAAGTATTACGATGAGTTTTGAAGCCAAAGTTCCGGGCCCGGATATGAATCTTAAATCGGTCAACATGCACTTTGCGTACCACGAGGCCTTTAACGCCGAAATCGCCGAAGCATATCAGCGTCTCATTCTAGATTGTATGCGCGGCGACGCCACACTGTTTATGCGAAAAGATATGGTGGAAGTGGCCTGGTGGCTGGTGATGCCGATTCTTCAGCGGTGGCAGAAAAATGCTCCGAAAGGATTTCCGAATTATCCGTCCGGAACCTGGGGTCCGCTGGAATCGGAATTGCTTCTGACCAACGACGGGCGGAAATGGCGTAACTAGAAATAAACAGTCTTTTTTTGATGGTCATTGGTGAAACCGCATGTTTGGATTCGGAAAAAAGCAAACTTCTCTACGCGTCGAAGATAAGATCTGGTCGGAACGTCTGAGAAAATACGACGGCATACTTCTCGATTGCGAGGATCTCGCCCGGGAAGGTCATCTGGTGCTGATCGTTTATCATTTTGATCATACCAAAGAAGAACTCCAGACGCTGCTGCACAACAAAAAGAGGCGGTGGATGGAATTCAAATCCGCCCTTGATCTGTCCAAGTGGACGGACGGTTATTTTTCCGATTCAATCTGCATGATCGATTCCGATCAGATCGTTAATACCATCACGGAAAATGAAACACCCATCACGACCAACAAAAAGACATATGTCATGGTGGCCGAACATTACCCGCGGTTTGAACGGGATGAGGACGTACTGGCATGGACCAATCGGATATCGTCCTGCACCGTTTGCTTTTATGAATCCATGGATGCCGACCTGCTGAAACCTTTCGGCTCGGATAAGATCATGGCCCTGTTGGAAAAACTGGATTGGGACAAAAACACCTTCATGAGCCATTCTTTCATTACAAAAGCCATTGAGAATGCTCAGCGGAAGATATCAGAAAAAGCTACCGGTGATACAAGAGCCGCTTCGGCGGAACAATGGTTTGAATACAATTACAAATTGAATTAAACCGAAAGGCGAAAGGATAAGACCATGGGAAAACTGGCCGCTTTCAATTTCAAGAAATGGATCGACGAACACCGCCATTTACTTAAGCCGCCGGTGGGAAATCAGGTGGTCTGGAAAGATACCGAATTCATCATCATGGTGGTCGGCGGCCCGAATGCACGTAAGGATTATCATTACAACGAAGGTGAAGAGTTCTATTACCAGATAGAAGGCAACATGGTCCTTAAGATCATTGAGAACGGCGAGCCCCGCGATATTCCGATCAACGAAGGCGATATCTTTCTTCTCCCTCCGCGAACGCCCCACTCGCCGCAACGTCCCGCCAATACGGTTGGACTTGTGGTGGAACGTAAACGCGATGAAAACGAGTTGGATGGCTTCCAGTGGTACTGCGAAAAATGCGGCACCAAATTATACGACGAATACATCCCGCTCACAAATATCGTGTCTCAACTTCCGCCGATCTTCGAACGATTCTATAATAACGAAGCCAATTGTACCTGCAAAAAATGCGGAACCAAGATGGAGCGTCCCGTTCTGAAGAGCTGATGGAATGGAGGAGATGGCGATTAGCGTCATGATCATAGACAGATATATGCCGGAATTCGACATTTCAAAGAGTTATGCGACAACCGTTTCTGCACCTGTCCATAAAGTTTATTCTTCGCTAAAGAATGCCGACATCAACGACTCGCCGATCATACGTGTTCTGTTCCTGCTTCGCGGCCTGCCTATGATATTCAGGTCACGTTCAAGTCGTGGCGGTCACAAGCGGCTTACGATAAGCGATATGGCCGGTACGGGTTTCATTCTGCTCGACGAAAGGCCGAACGAGGAACTTGTCATCGGAGTTGTGGGACAATTTTGGAAATTAACCGGCAACATCAGAAGAATTGAGCCGAAACAGTTTACGGATTTTAGTGATTCGGGCTATGCCAAAGCGACCTGGAACTTTTCTCTCAAAGCTGAAACTGACAACGTTACTTTGTTGACAACGGAGACGCGGGTGCACTGCACGGATGAAAAGAGCCGTGAGAGATTCAGAAGTTATTGGGGTCTTATCGGCCCTTTTAGCGGACTGATCCGAAAAGAAATGCTGAAGATCATCAAGCGGGAGTCCGAGAAATAGTTCATGCTAAAAATAGACATTCATACGCATATCCTACCGGAGAACTGGCCGAACCTGAAAGAGCGATACGGTTACGGCGGTTTTGTTCAGCTCGATCATTACCGGCCTTGCTGCGCCCGGATGATGATAGACGGAAAAGCTTTCCGGGAGATCGAATCGAACTGCTGGGATCCGGATGTAAGGATCGATGAATGCAATAAACACGGTGTGAAGGTGCAGGTGTTGTCCACCGTACCGGTCATGTTCAGTTACTGGGCCAAGCCGCAGGATGCGCTGGATCTGTCCAAAATTCTCAACGACCATATAGCAGATGTTGTGGAAGGGTTTCCCAATAGGTTTGTCGGATTGGGTACCGTTCCTCTTCAGGATCCGCAGTTGGCGGTACGTGAAATGGAACGCTGCATGAACGATCTCGGGTTTGCGGGCATTCAGATCGGATCGCATGTCAATGAGTGGAATTTGAATGATGAAAACCTTTTTCCATTCTTTGAAGCGGCCGAAGAAATGGGCGCCGCATTGTTCGTTCATCCCTGGGATATGATGGGGAAGGAAAAAATGACAAAATATTGGCTGCCCTGGCTCGTGGGTATGCCGGCGGAAACGTCCCTTGCGATATGTTCCATGATCTTCGGAGGCATATTTGAAAAACTTCCTAAACTGCGTGTGGCTTTTGCGCATGGCGGCGGGTCTTTTCCGGCAACGATCGGGAGGATCGAACACGGGTTCCTGGTTCGTCCTGATCTCTGCGCGGTGGACAATAAACGCAGTCCGCGTGACTATCTTGGAAAATTCTATCTCGATTCCCTTGTTCATGACGACAAAATGCTCAAGTATCTGATCGAGCTGACCGGTGTGAGCGCTATCGCGCTGGGCTCGGATTACCCATTTCCTTTGGGAGAAGCCGTTCCGGGATTAATGATCGAATCCATGAAAGACTTGAGTATAACAGAGAAAGAAAGACTGCTTCACGGTACGGCGCTGGAATGGCTGGGTCTGTCAAAATCCGATTTTATTTGAGAAACGAGTTCACTATTTTAGAATATGAAGATTTCCGTCCAACTTTCCGATCAATCGTTTTCCGTCGACATTAAGAATCCTATCGATATTTCCATTCCCCTGCAGTTCAACGGCGCACAGCCCCAAATTTACGGTGTCCCGCCCGCGGTGTCCGGACCCTATGAAGATGCGCATTTTATTGGTGACACGCGCCGCGGAGGAAGCTGCAATTTCGAGACCCACACGATCACACCCCATTGCAACGGCACACATACCGAATGCGTAGGACATATCTCACAGGAACGTATTTCCCTTCATCGGACACTGCAGGAATTGTTGATCCCGTCGACGCTGATCACCATCGATCCGGAACCGGCAGAAAGCACATCGGAGACTTATTCTCCCGAAAAGCTGAGGGACGATCGTCTGATAACCGCCAAGCAGCTTTATTATGAATTGCGTGATGCTTCCAAAGATTTCCTGAAGGCTTTGGTGATTCGTACGAAACCTAATGAAGCCGCCAAGAAAGAAAGGAATTACGAAATTTATCCGGCTCCGTTCTTCTCATTGGAGGCCATGGATTACATAACGGAACTAAATATTGAACACTTGCTGATCGATACACCTTCGGTAGACCGCGCGTACGACGAGGGGAAATTAAGCGCTCACCACATGTACTGGGCCGTTCCACAGGGCCGTCACGACGTTGATCCGGAGGCCTGTTCAATAAAGACCATTACGGAAATGATATTTGTTCCGGATGAGATTGCTGATGGAAAGTATTTTTTGAACATACAAATACCCGGATTTATTGCCGATGCGGCGCCCAGCCGACCTCTGCTTTTTAAACCAATAATAAAATGAAACATAAATATTTAAAGAATTCAAAGGGCTTCGCGCTCGCGCTGGATTCCAAAGATCCCCTGAGACATTTCAGGAAACAATTTCATTTTCCAGTACAAAGGAACGGAAAACCTTTTGTCTATTTATGCGGTAACTCACTGGGTTTGCAGCCGAGAACGGCCAGAGCGTATATTGAACAGGAAATGAAAGACTGGGCAAGGCTCGGCGTCGAAGGGCATTTTCACGGAAAGAACCCCTGGGTTGCATATCACGAATACCTTACTCCTGCGACGGCCCGGCTTGTGGGCGCCAAAGCGCGTGAAGTGGTCAATATGAATTCGCTGACGGTGAATTTGCATCTGATGATGATATCCTTTTATCGCCCGTCCGCCAAGAGGTACAAAATCCTCATCGAGCAGAGTGCGTTTCCGTCCGATCAATACGCCGTTGCTTCTCAGTTACGATTTCACGGATTCGATCCGACCAAATCACTGATAGAGATGAAGCCGAGGCAGGGAGAAGACATTATTCGTACCGAAGACATCGAAAATACATTGTCCCAAGAAGGCGATTCCATCGCGCTGGTGCTGTTCGGCGGTATCAATTATTATACCGGACAGGCCTTTGATATGGAGCGGATTACCCGTGCGGCCCATGCGAAAGGATGCTTGGTCGGTTTCGATCTGGCCCACGCGGCAGGAAACATTATTTTGAAGCTGCACGATTGGAATGTCGATTTTGCCGTTTGGTGTACGTACAAATACCTGAACGCAGGTCCCGGATCGATTGCCGGGTGTTTCATACACGAACTCCATGTGAAGGACCGAAATCTTCCGCGTTTTGCCGGCTGGTGGGGGCATGACAAAAAAACGCGTTTTCTGATGGGCCCTGAGTTCCAGCCCATGCCGACGGCCGAAGGCTGGCAGCTGAGCAATCCCCCTATCCTTCAGTTGGCGGCGCTGAAGGCCTCGCTGGATATTTTTGACGAAGCGGGTATGAAAGCCTTGCGGAAGAAATCGGAACAGCTGACCGCTTATATGGATTTCCTGATAGGCGATCTCGGTCATCGGCAGGTTTCCATTATTACACCCTTTGAAACGAAAGCGCGCGGTTGTCAATTATCCATCCGAATAGGTCAAAACGGCCGGAGAATATTCAAAGACCTGATCCGGCAAGGTGTGATCTGCGACTGGCGGGAGCCCGATGTGATACGGCTGGCGCCGGTTCCTTTATACAATTCATTCTCAGATATTCATACTTTTGTGCAAATTCTAAAACAAAACCTGTAGAATCATGTCTGAAAAGATCATTCTCATCGGAGCCGGATTAGCCGGACCACTGTTGTCGGTGTATCTGGCTAAGAAAGGTTATCAAGTAGACATTTATGAACGCCGTCCCGACATGCGCAAAATGAAGATCCATGCCGGCAAATCGATCAACCTGGCCTTGTCGGCAAGAGGGATTCATGCGTTAAAGGAAGTTGGTCTCTACGAAGATATCATGAAGATCGCGATACCCATGAAGGGACGAATGATCCATGATCCGGCGGGCCGTTTGAATTTTCAGCCCTACGGCAAAAACGATTCCGAAGTGATCAATGCCGTCTCGCGGGGCGAATTGAATATTCGTCTGATGGACCTTGCAGAAGGCTACGACAGCGTGAGCCTGTTTTTCAATGAGCGGTGCACAGGGATGAATTTCGCAACGGGAGAAGTACATTTTTCAAATGAGGATCTTAAGATCAAACATTCGGAAAAAGGCGCCACGGTGATTGGCACGGATGGTTCGGCCTCTGCGATCAGGATGGATATGCTGAAGATCGGGCGGTTCAATTTTTCGCAGAGTTATCTCGAACACGGCTACAAAGAACTGTCCATCCCTCCGGGACCGAACGGGGAATTCCGGCTCGATAAGAATGCCCTGCATATCTGGCCGCGCAAGACCTATATGCTCATCGCACTGCCGAATTTAGATGGAAGTTTCACGTGTACGCTTTTCTATCCGATGGAAGGAGAACACAGTTTTGCCAGCATTAAAACGGAACAGGACGTTCTCAGGTTCTTTGAACAGGAGTTTCCGGATGCGTTGCCGCTGATGCCCACCCTGACGGAAGATTATTTCAGTAATCCTGTCGGAACGCTCATCACCATCAAATGTGCCCCGTGGCACATAGGCGGGAAAGCCGCGTTGCTGGGCGACGCCGCGCACGCGATCGTGCCGTTTTTCGGACAGGGGATGAATTGCGCATTCGAAGACTGCAGTTATCTCAATGAGTGTATAGGAAAACACGGATCGAACTGGGAAGCGGTCTTCCAGGCGTATGAGAATCTCCGAAAGGTCAACGCCGATGCCATTGCCGATATGGCTGTCGAGAATTTCTATGAAATGCGGGATAAAGTGTCCGATCCCGGCTTTATCTTGAAAAAGAAGATCGAACACATTTTGGAAGAAAATTTTTCAAACCTCTTTGTGCCGAAATATACCATGGTATCTTTCATGCGTGTACCGTATGCGACGGCCATGCAAAGAGGACTCGTGCAGGATTTTATCCTCAACGAGTTATCCGAAGGGATTGACAAAGCGGAAGATCTGGACATGGAGAAGGCCCGGGATCTTATCAAAGAGAATTTGTCCCCTTTGTAATTATCGGATCGTAGCAATGACTTTGAGTTCGATCGCGATAGGCGTAGGCAGAGCGTTCACTTCCACGGTGGTTCGGCAAGGTTTGTTATCGGTGAAATACTCCGCATAAACGCGGTTGTAAACAGGGAAATCCTTTTTCATATTCGTTAAAAACACCGTCACATCCACGATCCTATCCCAGCCCGACCCGGCGTCTTCGAGAATACGGCGAACATTCTGAAAGACCGAACGGCACTGCGTTTCAATATCGTAGGAAAGAATAACCCCATTTTCGTCCAATTCCACGCCCGGGATTTTTTTGGTTCCCTTTTCTCGCGGGCCTACGCCTGACAAGAACAGCAAATGGCCTACCCGGCGCGCATGTGGGTAAGGACCGACAGGCTCCGGCGCTCTTTGGGAATGGACAACGGCTGGCTTGCGATCTGCGGTTTTGCGTTTGTTACTCTTCTTGTTTGTTTTCTTCTTATTTACAGTCTTCATTTGATTTATCAGTATCCTGTAGATCCTTGATCGTTAATTATCGATATCGTCGTAACTATTTGAGCTTCACACACACGTTCTTCGGTTCCGTAAAAAATCTCATCGCTTCAAATCCGCCTTCGCGTCCGACGCCGGAGTTCTTCATTCCTCCAAAAGGCGTCCGCAGGTCGCGTAAAAGCCAGCAGTTGATCCAGACAATCCCGGTTTTTAATACAGCGGCCATTCGGTGAGCCCTCGTCAGATTTTCAGTCCACACAACGGAAGCGAGTCCATAAGGAGTTGAGTTAGAGGTGGTTATAACTTCTTCCTCAGAGTCAAACGGTGCAATGGTCACAACAGGGCCGAAGATTTCTTCCTGGTTGGTTCGGCAGTCGGACGGCAGCCCTTCGATTACGGTTGGCTCAATAAACCAGCCGTCCTTACATCGCCCATCTAATCGTACAGAGCGCCCTCCGCATAAAACCTTGCCGCCTTCTTTTTGAGCGAGGTCGAAGTAGTATAGGATTTTTTCGAAATGTTGTTTGGAAACGATCGCGCCCTGGTCGCTTTCCGGAGAAAGCGGATCGCCGACCTTCAGTTTCCTTACACGCTCAACGAAGTCATTTTTGAATTTCTCATATAAAGATCTCTCAACGTAAATCCTTGATCCGCACAGGCATATCTCGCCTTGGTTTGAAAAAGAAGAACGGATCGTGGTCTTTATCATTTCCTCATATTGACAGTCGGGAAAAATAATGGTCGGATTTTTGCCTCCCAGTTCCAGCGACAATTTCTTGAACATCGGCGCCGCTGTGCGGGCGATCTCGGCTCCGGTCCTGGTTCCGCCTGTGAATGAAACCGCGGTGATCGCGGGATGCGACGAAATGGCGCCGCCAACTTTGGGTCCGAGGCCGTGTACGATATTGAGTACGCCCGGCGGCAGACCCGCTTCGATGCTGATTTCTGATAATTTAAAGGCCGTCATGGGGGTGATCTCAGATGGCTTGGCTACGACGCAATTCCCGGCCGCTAAGGCCGGCGCGATCTTCCATGTAAACAAATATAGCGGAAGATTCCACGGAGAGATACAGCCAACCACACCTATCGGATCGCGCAGCGTGTAATTGACGGCGCTGTCTTCCATCGAATGGGCTTCGCTGGAGAACTGCATCGCCGCGGTGGCAAAAAAATAAAAGTTGCTCGACGCTCTCGGAATATCGAGTTCTCTCGCTAATCTGACCGTTTTGCCGTTATCGATCGATTCCGCCAAAGCCAAAGCGTCGAGGTCCCGTTCGATCAATTCAGCCACACGCATCAAGATGCGGGAACGTTTCTCCTTGGGAGTGGCGGCCCACGCCGGGAAGGCCTTTCGCGCGGCTTCAACGGCCGCGGCAATGTCTCTTTCATCGGAGTCCGGGCAATGCGAATACACCTTCCCGGTGGACGGATCGAAATTATCCAGGTAATTTTGTGAAATAGGCTCGGCCAACGCGCCGTTGATGTAGTTCTTGATCTTGATCATGATGACGGTCTGTTACTGAATATGTCGATACGTGAATTATACAACCGATCCAACATAGAAGGAATGCCTGATATTTCCGACTGTCTGTATTCGTCATGGGTCAGCGGAACGAGATTAAGGATCTTTATGGTCTCTCCGTTCCAATCCATGTTGTCCCAGCCGTTCGGAACGAAGCTCGGATGAAAAAGGATATGCGCGCATTCAGAAAAAGCCGGTATCTCAAGGTCCTTTATAATGTGCCAGTGATCGAGCGCTGTACTTTTGAAGAAGGGGTATTCGGCCAGTTTGGACAGGAAGAAAGAACAATTCGACAAATCGGTGTCTTTCAAGGTTCCTCGAATCGTCCAGTGCATTTCACATCGATGGGCAACGCCCGGCATGGGTCGATCGGCCATTCCCAATGTCGAAAACGTTGTCATCGGAAGATCATTCGTCGCCAGCCAGACAAAAACGTCCAACCGGTGAAAATATCCGTTCCCGCCCTGACCGAATTCAAACTGAAGATCCGGGTCTCCATAATGCGAAACATGCTCATCGAAGATGTGCCGCATTCGTTCAGTGGGTTCCATGGTGTCTTTCATCTTTTATTCCAGAGGGTTTCCCAGACTGTCCGTTCTTACAAAAAATATTCCGCTTCCGAAATTTTCGGTTTCACCAACAACAATGAAACCGCGATCTTCCGTCTCAACTACTGAATAAGCATAATCGTCAAGACTTCCGCCGTAGGTACGGGTCCACAAAGTATCGCCGTAAGCGTCCGTCCTGATCAGATAAGCATCACAATTTGCTGGATAGCCGATGATCGTAGTAATTCCGGCCGCAATGAATCCTCCATCAGAAGTTATACGAACTTGACTTGCCATTTCCGAGCCCGTGCCTCCGTAGTTGCGCGTCCAAAGCGTATCGCCGGATGAATTGGTCCGTATCAAATATACATTCTCATAACCGTTCACTAATTTTGTAGCGCAGAGTATAAAACCGCCATCGGCCGTTTGTTCACCGGTCATTCTTCCGCCGTTGGCCAGAAAACCGTAAGATTTATTCCACTGTTGATTGCCGCTGGCGTCCGTCTTAAGGACAAACCCGGAAATGCCCAGCGATTGAGCATTGCCAAGTATCGCGTAACCTCCGTCTCCGGTGCGAAGCAGATCCGTAACGTATTCGTTGGACGCTCCGGTATACGTCTTTGTCCACACACTGTCACCGTCAGAGCTCAGTTTTACAAGTGTAACATCATACGATGCGTTGCCCGACGCCGTAGAAGTTCCGCCAATTACATATCCGTCGTCGGCAGCGGTTTGAACATACGATCCGAAAAATTCCGCCCAAAGGCCAAAGAAAGAACTCTTCCAAAGTTCATGACCGGCACCATCCGTACGAACGGCAGAAGCCTCGTAATGTATCGATGTTTCCTGAGTATAGATCGTGTTTATGCCAAGTAAATATTGACCGTCAGGACTTTCGATGACCGAATTACCGTAATCCGCATCAAAAGCGCCGACATTTCTTTTCCAAAGAGAGTCGCCGTTGGCCGCAATCTTCATGGCGTACGCATCGATCTGAGTGACCAGAGGAGCATGGGGATCGCTGTAGTATTTGGTGCCGACCAGAACATAATTGCCGTCGGAAGCCCGTACGATCCTGTTGGCCGAACACCCCGGTTCGCCAATGCTTCGGCCGGATGTCGGATAATCGTTGGTTGTTCCGTTGCGATCCTTGTCAGACGATGCGTCACAGGAAACACAAAGAACGAGTGAAATGTATGTCAGGTAACTTGATATACGATTCATTTGTATAAGTCAGCACAAGCTGAAGGAACTACAAACAACCCATTCTTCCGCCGTCGACCGGCACATTAATGCCGGTGATGTAGCCCGCGGCGGGAGAACAAAGGAATGCGACCGCATGAGCGATCTCTTCCGGTTCTGCAAAACGCCCCATCGGAATCTCTGCGACCATCTCTTGTGTAAGTTCCGCAACCGGCCGTCCGGTATTCCTGGATTTGGCTTCGATCAGCGAATGGAGCCGCTCTGTTTTCGTAGCCCCGGGAAGAACGTTATTCACCGTTATACCAAACGGTGCGACTTCAAATGATAATGTTTTGGCCCAGTTAGCGACGGCGGCGCGAACCGTATTTGAAACGCCAAGTCCTTTGATCGGTTGTTTGACAGAGGTAGAGATGATGTTGACGATGCGGCCATATTTTTCCTTTTTCATGCCGGGCAGGACGGCCTGAACAAGAGTGTGGTTATTGATCAGATGCTGCGCAAAAGCCTGTTCAAACGCCTGCGCCGTCGCTTCGGTGACCGCTCCTCCCGGAGGACCTCCCGTATTATTAACCAGGATATGAACCGGCAAGTTCTTCATAACGAAGGCCGCGATCTTTTCTTTGACTTCGTCCGGTCTGGAAAAATCGGCACAAATGTATGCGTGTCTTTGTCCGTGGGATTCATCCAGTTCACGGAGAACGGATTTCAACGAATTTTCATTTCGTGCCATCAGGCAGACATTCGCTCCGAGAGACGCCAGTTCTAAAGCCACGGCTTTACCGATACCTTGCGTACTGCCGCAGACGATCGCATTTTTGTTTCTTAATTCAATATTCATTGGCTTCTCGTTAGAAAGATCTCAGTTACATGAACCTTGCTGGTCAATACTTACACGACCTCCGTCAGTAATTCCGGTCTCGGTCCTGGAATCACAACTTTATTTACGAGCAATCCTTTTTCCGCTACGATACGCGCACCCGCATCCACAGCGGCTTGAACGGCGGCCACTTCGCCGGTCATCGTTAGAAAGGCCTTTCCACCCAAAGCCATTGCAAGACGAATCTCCAGAAGTTTCACATGAGCGGCTTTCACCGCGGCGTCTGCGGCTTCGATCAGGGAGGCCACCGAAAAGGATTCTATGATGCCGAGCGACTCCCGCATCTCCGTTTTGCCGGTACCGGCAATGGCAGGAAAAACATCCGGATGAACATGGGGTATGATGAAAGTATCCACTACTGAGCCCCGTGCAACGGCCGCGCCGGCATCTACCCCGGACTGTACGGCGGCCACTTCACCGCCGATCATGACGATGTATTTCCCGGAACAAATGGACCGCGCAAGCAGGATATTAACATTGGCCGCCTTGAGCATCGCGTCTGCAGTTTCAAATCCTGCAGCAATACTGCTTAATTCGATCAAACCTATGGCATTCATGGTCATTAAAATTTTCCTTTTACCTGATTTTCTTGATGCGCTTCATAGTATAAAGAACCATAACACTCAATGACGTGAGACTTAACAATCGGATATTCTATATTAAGCGTTTGGCTGTTCATTTCTTCTTTATCTCAATACCGTGTTCCGTCAGATGAACGTCGCCTTCGATGCTGGCATGTATATGAGCGCCCATTTCTCCTTCTTTCACTTCTGCGATCGTGTGGCCGTTCTTGACGCTGTCGCCGGTACGCACCACGGGTTCAGCTTTTGCGCCCATGTGTTGCTGAAGAGGTATGGTTACGGAATCGATATCATGAATGATCCGCCCGACGTAGGGTGCGTGTACATCGTACTCGGTGATCCCGAGCCGTTTCACAAGCATCTTAAGCGGTGTGCGACGCCCTTCGTACATCGGATGCGGCTCAATATTCATAGGGCCGCTCCATTTGATGCCTTCGGCCTTCATCGCGCGCTTACTCTGATCGCAGGCTTCTTTCGGAAACAGGCTTTCAGGGCACGCGTACAAAGTGCACAGCCCGCAGGCGCAGCAAAGCGAAGCAAATTGATTCCAGTAGGCCTCGCCGGTCTTGGTGAAACCAAGACTGCGCATGACCTTGTGCGGTTGGATATCGTAGCCTAAAATATATCGCGGACATAGTTCCGTACAATAACTGCATTGGTCGCAGGCGGATTTACCGATACTGTGCATCGCTTTTTCCGGCAGCGATTTACGCTCTACGAGCTTGTGATCCCTTGGAAGCACCACCAGTCCGGCGCAGGTCTTGGTGATCGTCTTATTTAGATTGAATTCAAGCGAACCCATCATGATGCCGCTGACAAAGATGCCGAAATCCGGAACGCTGGCTCCGCCGGCGTACTCCAGTACGTCTTTGAATTTCATACCGATCGGAACGATACCCGTAAAAGGTTTATTGACTGCGCCGGCAACGGTGATGAACTTCTCAGTCACCGGTTTACCGTCCATCGCCAACGAGACATTATAAAAGGTCTCAACATTATTGACCACGATACCGACTTGCAGAGGGATACCCTGCGGAGGTATGAGACGCTTGGTGGTCTCGTATACCAGTACGTACTCGTCTCCCGAAGGATAAAAATCCCCTAATAGATGGATACGAATACCGGGAACTAAGTGCCTTTCTATTGCCTGAACGGCGTCCTGGTTTTTCTCCTTTATTCCTATTATACCTTGTTTGGCGCCCGTAGACTCCATGACGTGCCTGAGACCGCGGACCACTTCTTCCGGGTAATGCACCATCACTTCGTAATCCTTATGAAGCAATGGTTCGCATTCGGCGCCGTTGGCTATTACGGTATCCACTTTGGAGCCGGCTTTAATATGTGTCGGGAATCCGGCACCGCCCGCACCTACCACACCGGCTTTCTTTATCTTTTCTACAACGCTCATGACTGTGTAATATACTTATTAACAAGAAACATATAACACAAAATATTTAACAGTGTCAAAATTGACTTTTCCTTTTTAGCCGTGCAGAGCTGTTCATTTCTTAGAATAGTAAAAACCCAGGTTCTGTTCCACGTCCTCGGGTAGTTTCGGCAAGGCCGACCGGGGAATCAGGAACGTCGAAAGATTAAAGAGGTCCGTGAAGATCTTGTGTTGCTCGGAAGTGGCTTTAAGATATTGGTAGCCGGATGAGCCACCCGTTCCTATCTTGGTTCCGATCATCCGCTGTACCATCAGCACGTGCCGGTAACGCCAAGTTGTAAAAAGTTCATCAATATCGATCAGCGCGGTCAAAAGCCGGTATGGCAGATGCAGGATTGGCTGATCGCGATACAGGAAAATCAATAAAGCCGCCTGCGTAGCGCGGTAGGAAAGTCTTCGGTGACCGCTTTCGATCAATTGGTTGTGTTTGGCCTCGTCGAACAAGGCTTCAAAACTTTCCTGCGTACTCTTCAACTGACCAAGTTGCTGTGCTTTTTCAGACTCTGTGGAGGTTTTGTTTTTCTCAATGATCTTTCTATCGTCTTCCAGCATCCTAATAACCGAGTTGCGGTAATCGTTCCAAAAATTAAAGTGGCCAAATTCAAGGAATGGCGTGCGTTCAAGCCAACTTTCCAGCAACCCCAGCATCGGCTTTTGACTTTCCGAGGCTTTCAGCAGATCCTGGTGTTCCTTCGACAAACGGCTGTAGTAAGGACTTTCGTTGTATTGCAGTCGCTGTTTGTGCTGAAGTCCGAGTTTGTTCTCAATAAGACGGAATTGGATGCTTTGAAAACCGGAGGCCGGTACGAGGTAGTCACGGAATTCCAGAAAATCCATAGGCGTCATAGTTTCAAGGATACGGAGCTGGTCAATCAGTATCTTTTGGATCTCCGTGATACGCAGGAGCCGGGCGACCGCTAAGCCGATATTCTTCTCATCTACGTAGTCACGTTCGAACAAACGGATCACGGAATCCAGTTCGTGAAGGATCTGTTTGAACCATAATTCGTAGGCCTGGTGAACGATGATAAAAAGCATCTCATCGTGGGCGGGTTTGCCGTATTCGGAACTTTTCGGATGCTGACTTGAGAGCAATTGGGCGAGTTCAAGGTAATCGGAGTAATAGACCGGTGGATACGGTTTTTCCATGCTTTCCCTCATGTTTGGTTTGACCGTGAAGACGTAAGGCCCTATGCAAAAAGATCTTTTATTCAGAACTCTGTGTCGCTGATCCTTGCCAGTACGAATTATTTCCCGAATCGTTCCTCAAAACCTTTGACTTTGTTAAGCCTGCGCAGATGGCGTTCCGCATTTGAAAATTGTGCTTTGAGGAATGCCTGGACGATCTCGATGGCCAGAAGCGGTCCGATGATGCGGGCGCCCAGCGTGAGAATATTCATGTCGTCATCTTCGACACCCTGCCGCGCGGAAAACGTATCATGGCATAGGCCGGCACGGATACCCTTGAACTTATTAGCGGCTACCGTTGCGCCCACTCCGCTTCCGCAAATTACAATGCCGCGGTCGGCTTGGCCGCCGATGACCGCTTTGGCCACAGCTTCCGAATAATCGGGATAATCCACGGCTTCCGTCGAATGGGTGCCCAGATCAATGGTAGTATGCCCCGCTTTGGTGACGGTATCAATGACGGTTTGCTTGAGAGGAAAACCTCCGTGGTCGCAACCGATAGCTATTATCATTATTTCCTCCTAATGATTGGCCTTGTAAAGAACTCATATACACGATATCATTAACGCTTATAAGCGGTCCCTGCGTCAGGCTGATCGATATTCAGAACACCGCAAGTACCTTGAAGCCTTCTCACCGCGGCGGGATTGAAATAAAAAAAGGCTCTGACTTTCATCCGAGCCTTTTTATTTTGAAAAACTATACCGACTATTGTTTAAACATATCAGCGTTTTTCTGAATGAAATGTTTCCACTTATCCGGCGTGTTTTCGGCAGCAAAGATCGCTTCAACGGGGCATTCAGGTTCGCACGCGCCGCAATCGATGCATTCATCCGGATGTATGTACAACTGATCCCATCCTTCGGAATCATAGATACAATCAACGGGGCAAACTTTAACGCAAGCCGTATCTTTCACACCGATGCAGGGTTCCGCAATAATGTAGGCCATAACGCTCCTCAATACTTGTAAGTGAGAAAATATCCTTAACTTCGGTAAAAATTAAAAATTCCACTTCCCATAGTCAAGGACTATTTTCCCACTTTTGTCCGTCGGCAAGCCTGTCATGACCTTTACGGCGTGTGTCGGACGAGTTCTAGTAAGACGGGAAATACCTCTTGAAGAGTACATCCGTCAATCCCGTGGCTTCTTTACCGTCCGGTTTGATCTTTCGCTTGTTGAATTCGGCGTCGATGATATCCATCGCGTCCTTCCATTCCCGGATCGGCTCGATCTTAGCAAGGAACTGATTGAATTCATTCTCATTGCCGCCAAAGAGTTTTTTGACCGCGCGGTTCCTCTTTTCCATCCATTCGGATTGGGATTCGAAAAGCTCCTTCGTGGATACTAAGTTTCTGCCAACTTCATTCATAACCGACATGGGTTACTCTCCTTTCTTTGAGTTATTGAGGTTTTGTTTTTTACTAGCCTTGATGAACAATTGCACAAAAGCTCCGATTACGGCCACCGATATCAGCACCATGACCGCTTTCGTGAACCAATCTAAAGAGGACTCCATAATATTTATCCGTTGTTTATGTTACGATTCATAGCCTTTTTGACTGAATAGAAAATAAGGAAAACGATCAATGACAAAGAAACGTCCAACAAAGCAGAATCGGCTTCCCTGTATTTCATGCTGATCACCCTGAAGACATAGGGCATCGCAATGGCCGGGAGAATCAGAGACAGCCATAGTATCCATTGACCGCTCCGGCTGACCGGCAAACTGCGGGAGAAAAGCCGGGTCCTGCGCTCTTTCAATTCCTTCGCAGTCGACTGTATCAATTGATCCATCCTGTATACATTAGGATTATGATCGATCGATGCACCGCAGTGGAAACACGAAAAGGCGTCCATGTGGACGGCTCCTCCGCATCTGACACATGTCATAAGGCCTCCTTTTTGAAAAAAAGCTAAAACATCTGCCGCTGTTAGTGGCAGAGTTTCAATGACTTAAATTTGGATGTAAGAATCAGGAAAGAAAGGAAACAGGAGGCGCTCTGAGGGCGGTTGTTCGTCCTAAAATGTAGGAATGAGCTAAGACGCTCTGATACAAGAAGTGGATAAAACGGTAATTAAGTTTGATGCCTTGGAATGCGTGGGGGAAAAGAAGCTTGATCTTATGCTGATTATATTGAGGACTGATGTCCTCTTTGCCTGAGGATAGAAAAGCCAGAGATTCACTATGGTCGGAAACCGAAAACGCGAGGTTTCCCGATGTAGGGTTAGGCTTGACATCCGGAGCGGAAGGAGAACTATCGACGGATCCGATTAGCGGGGCCGATGCCAACCACAGGCCGAGGAATAATGTAAGACGAAGCGATGTTTTGAGCATAGTTTTATACCTGACCTAAGGTAAAATGACAAGCTCTGAAAAGCAAATTATTTTTTTGAACTTTCCTTCAAAGACGAGATCAGAAGATCCAGATACGACGGTTTTCCCGCCCGCAGCCAGTGTTTCATAAAAACAGCGCGCAAAGCCGTAAGCCCACGGTCGTCGCGTTTCACGGTCGGCAGGATTTTTTTGGTGGTCGCCGGATCCAGGATGAACTTAGAGAGGATGAATGGAGCTGAAGGGTTAAGCACAGAGAATCGTAAGTAATGATCCAAATTGACCTTATTCATCATCTGAAGTGAAAGCGTGCGTCCCGCCGGACGCTGATAAAAACAAAAAATGTCAAGATCCGGATCATTGAGCGGAGTAAAGCCGCATTCTTTTTGAATACGTTCGGATAATTCTCTGGCCGTAAGCAAACACTCTGCTATGATTTTACCGTATCCGTTATGATTGAGAGGGATCATTTTGTGCGTTAGCCAGCACGCGGCCGCGACGGCGCCGGGACGGGACCCTTCCAGCGTGTACATTCCGATATTAGGCTTGTCCTTTATGTGATAGGTATAAGGGGCTGTATTCAGTATGACTTTCTTTAATCGTTCGTCTTTGTACAAAACGGCACCGCATCCGTAAGCTAATGAGCCCTGTTTATGCGGGTCGATCGTAAGAGAATCCGCTTCGTTTATCGAAACAAGAGAGTCATAGACTTCAGGCTTTAAAAACGGCGCAACTTCCTCGTAGACCCTTAGATTTCCGTCATCCGAAAGCAATAAACTGCGTGTGTACCCGCCATAGGCCGCATCCAGATGCAAATGAAATTTATATTTCTTTCTTAACGTCAGAATTTCTTTGACGTCGTCTACCGCCCCGCAGCCGGTCGTACCGATATTGGCCATAACCATCATGACCGGGTTCTTTTTGAGAGCCGATTCCAGCTTATTGAGGTCAATCCGAAAATGTTCATCCACAGGGATTTCGGTGTAGTCCGGTATCATCAGAATGGAACAGATCCGTTTCCAGGAGTAATGGGACATTTTCGAAAATAAAACCCGGCCCGGCTTTTTGTGTTTCTTTATATATAGATCCCGGACAGCCCACAAAGCCTCTGTGTTGGCCAGGGAACCCCCGCTGCATAAGTGTCCCCAACCTTTCTCAAAGCCGCATAAGCGCTTCAGTTCATCCATAACCTCCATTTCCATTTGCGTGGTTACGGGGCCGCCTTCATAAGCATGGTTGTTAGGATTGGTCAATACAACGGCCAGATAACCGATCACCGCCGACAACGTTGGATCTTTGAGCATCTGAGCGGCATACCGGGGAGAAAAATAGGGGGGTAGTTCCTCAAGCCGTTTGAGAAAATGATTCAGAGTGATAAAAAAATCCGCCGGAGCTACGTACATTTCCGGATAAAGGGATGTGTCCTCGGGATAATATTTTCTCCGCCACGCTGAGTGCCATTCCAGTATGCGCGTAATGGCGTTTTGAAGCGTAGGATGATTCTCCGCCTGGGGGCCGAGAAAGTTTTCGAATAGAATATTTTCCACGGTCGGCATACCCGAAACCGATTAGACGGCGTTCAGTTGTGGCATCCGCATCCGGGACCGCAGGAAGCGCCTCCGGATCCGGAAAAGGAATCGGACGATTTTGTGTCTGAAGCAAAAACGGAAAGCAAACGCTGCGTCTCTTTGGAATGGCACTCCGGACACTCAATTTTCTCGGGATCGAAACTGGAACTGGAAAATAATTCCGAGAATTCCTTTTGGCATTTTTTGCAACGGAACTCGTATATCGGCATTCGGTGTCCTTTCTTTTATGGAACGTCCGGCCGCCTCTCAGCGCGGCGGCACGGATATATTATATTGATTATTTACAAGTATTTTTATAGTTTCCTAATCCCAATGGAACATAATTAAATTATAATAATTAAGCATACTAATCAAGAGGGACGGATGGAAACAAAATCTTTTGACGTTGTGGTATTGGGCGGAGGTCCGGGCGGGTACGTGGCAGCCATCAGAGCGGCACAGCTGGGATTCAAGACCGCCGTAGTGGAACGTGAAAAAATCGGCGGAGTTTGCGTAAATTGGGGTTGTATTCCCACCAAAGCCCTCCTCAAGAACGCAGAGATTTACGAGAACCTGAAGCACGCAAAAGATTGGGGTTACAGTTTTGATAATCTTAAGTTCGATTTTAAGCAGGTAATCAAACGAAGCCGCGATGTTGCCGACGCCAACTCGAAAGGCGGTGATTTCCTCATGAAGAAGAATAAGATCGAAGTGATCAAAGGTACCGGCAAATTTCTGGACAAAAGCACGTTGACCGTATCGGATGCGTCGGGAAAGGAAATAGCTCAGGTCAAAGCGAAGCACATCATCGTTGCCACAGGGGCCAGGGCGCGGATGCTGCCCAATTTGAAGGCCGATGGAAAACGCATTTTGACGAGCACAGAAGCTATGGTCGTTCAGGAAGTTCCCAAATCGATCGTTATTATCGGCGCCGGGGCGATCGGAATCGAGTTCGCCTACTTTTTCAACACGTTCGGATCAAAGGTGACGGTGGTTGAAATGCTGCCCAACATTTTACCGGTGGAGGACGAAGAAGTGTCCCAGGCATTGACCAAGATTTTTGTAAAAAGGGGAATGGACATATTTACCGATACCAAAGTGGAGAAGGTTGATGTCTCGGCCAATGATGTTACACTGACCGTAAGCGGCAAAGACGGAAGTAGGACCATTAAAGCCGACCAATGTCTGGTAGCCATCGGTGTGCAGGGCAATGTCGAGAATGTCGGCCTCGAGAAGATCGGCGTTACTATTGACAAAGGCTGGATAAAAGTGGATGAATATTATCGGACGAATGTTTCCGGAGTTTATGCAATTGGAGATATTATTGGTGCGCCGTGGCTGGCCCATGTCGCTTCGCATGAAGGTATTGTTTGCGTAGAGAAGATCGCCGGAAAAGAGACCCATCCGATCGACTACAGCGCCATACCTGGATGCACCTACTGCCAGCCTCAGGTGGCGAGTATCGGATTAACGGAAAAGAAAGCGAAAGAAAAGGGATATAAGATCAAGATCGGAAAATTTCCATTTACGGCCAGCGGCAAAGCCAGAGCGATCAACGAGCGCGATGGTTTCGTAAAAGTAATCTTCGACGAGAAGTATGGCGAATTGCTCGGCGCTCATATTTTAGGATGCGAAGCAACGGAAATGATTGCCGAATACGGCATAGCCAAATCGATGGAAGCGACCTACAAAGAAATCGGCAATACCGTACATGCACATCCGACCTTGTCCGAAGCCATGATGGAAGCGGCTTTAGATGCTTACGGGGAAGCCGTGCACATTTGAGGAATGTTGTGGTGATTGAAACCATAGATTTTATTGCCAGCGTTTTCAAGAACGAGCAGGTTCCAGAACCGCGACTCAATGAAATAGCTTTTTTCGGACGATCCAATGTTGGAAAATCGTCGTTACTGAATATGTTGACCGGAAAAAAGCTGGCACGTATCAGCGCAACACCCGGCAAAACCCAATGCCTCAATTATTATCTGGTCAACGGATCGTTTTATCTTGTCGATTCACCCGGTTACGGTTATGCCAAAGTGCCGGAAAAGCTTAAACGGTCGTGGGAGCGGTTCATCGAAGACTGGGTCATAGACAACTCAAGACTTAAATTAGTCATAGTGATCGTCGATGCCAGATTGGAACCGCAGAATTCCGACATTCAGATGACCAAATGGCTCCGGCATCACGGGGTATCTTTCGTGCTGGCGGCTAATAAAATAGATAAGCTGTCCAAGAGCGAGAGGGTAAAGAATTTGAAACAATTGCATGAAAGTCCGGTATATTCTTCCATAGAGATCATTCCCGCTTCCGCTCATACCGGCGAAGGCAAGCATGAAATGCTCCGGTCCCTTTCGAGATTCTTAAACGGATAATCGGTTAGTCTGTCAATACAGTCAGGAGGTATTATATGAAGTTTTCCTGGAAGGCCATCAGACTGATGGTTCTGATTACCGCCATAGGGTGGAATAGTCTGAAGGCCAAAGAAAATCGCAGCGAAGGCGATATCCGGTTTTATACGGACGTCACCAGTTTCAAAATGCTGAATCAGAACGAAGTATCATATACTCAGCTCTATTTCTTTTCTGAGCGTAATCAATTTACTTTCCAGCCGAAGGATACCTTTTTCATCGCTGCGTTTAAAGTTCACGTTCAATTCACCGAGATCCAGACCGACAAAATGATTTTGGAAAAAGAGTGGACGATGAATCTCGACGACCATATTACGGCAGCCGATACCGCCAATGCGGTACCGGTCATTTTTGAAAACAGTTTTGCAGTAAAACCGGGCAAATACAAAATGCAGGTTCAGATCACGGATCTGAATGATCAAAAACGTCAAGGAACGTATTCCACGGATCTTGAGGTTTCAGATTACGCCAGTAACCAGTTAACCTTGAGCCAGATAGAACTGGCTACGCAGGTATTGAAGGGCGGGAATAGCGATGACATGTTTGTCAAGAATGGATATACCATTTACCCAAACCCGTCCGGTTTCTACGGGAGCAATCTGCCTCGATTGACGATCTATGCCGAAGTCTATAATATGGAATTTGAGCAGGGAGCCGCTACAAATACTTATAACGTAGACTTCGTCTTAACGGATGAAGCCGGCAGTGTCGTCAAAGAGTACCCTTCCAAAACATTTAACAAGGCCGGGCAATCCGCCATTATCATTCATTCGATGAATATCATTTCAGTTCAGAGCGGCAGATATATTCTAATGCTGAGGGTAACGGATAATGCGAACAAGAAGGTTGCCGTCAGCAAGAAATTGTTTGTGATATACCGCGAGGGGGAATCGATCTACGAGACGCAAGCCGACGAATCCTTCTTTAAAGATCTGGACGCAAAAGGGGCCATTCGTGCCGGTAATATCATTGGGGTGATCGGTAAAAAGGACGACATGAAAATCTATTCTCAACTCGAACTCGAAGGAAAGAAAAAATTTCTTGACCGCTTCTGGAAGGAAAGAGATCCGTCGCCGGGCACCAAGACCAATGAAGTGCTTATGGATTATTACAGGCGCTATGAAGAGGCCAATCTTAAATTTTCCACACCGAATATGGAAGGTTGGAAAACGGATATGGGGCGCGTCTACATGGTGTATGGCGCTCCGGCACAAATCGAAAAACATGAATTCGAATCGGATAAGAAACCATATCAGATATGGTTCTATTTTCAATTAAAGGATCAACCCGCTCAGACCTTATTCGTTTTTGCGGATGTGACGGATTCCGGAATTCAGCAATTGCTTCACTCCAATGCGCGCGGAGAGATCAACGATCCGCGCTGGAGTGATCGTGTAGTAAAATAAATTGAATTGAGGAGAAATGGGTCATGCGAGATCGCATTTATATTGAAGATGTTTTCGGGCACAAGGTTGCGGATGGGGCGGAAGTTACTATCAATGGCTGGCTTTACAATAAACGATCAAGCGGCAAGCTGCTTTTTCTGCTGGTTCGTGATGGAACGGCGGTAATACAGGCTACGGTATATAAACCCGGCGTCAGCTCCGAGATATCGCAAACCGCGGAATCTCTTACCCAGGAGTCGTCTCTGTCGGTTTCGGGCAAGATCAAAAAAGATGAACGCGCTCCGGGGGGATATGAACTGCAAGTCACTGATGTTAAACTGATCGGCCCATCGGTCGATTATCCCATCACACCTAAGGAACACGGTCCCGAATTTTTGATGGATTATCGGCACCTTTGGTTACGTTCAAAAAATCAGCATGCCATTTTGAGAATCAGACATTCGATCATCAAAGCGATACGCGACTTTTTTGACGGACGAGGATTTACGTTGGTAGACACTCCGATATTCACTCCCGCGGCTTGTGAGGGAACTTCCACTCTTTTTGAAACGGATTACTTCGATTCGAAAGCGTATTTGACACAGAGCGGGCAATTGTATGCCGAAGCCGGAGCCTTGGCGCTTGGCAAAGTATACTGTTTCGGCCCGACGTTTCGTGCCGAAAAGTCTAAGACCCGTCGACACTTAACCGAATTCTGGATGGTAGAGCCCGAAGTGGCTTTTAATGACTTGTATGACAATATGGAGCTCGCAGAGGATTTCATTGAATATGTTGTGCAGACGGTTCTGAAGACCCGAGCGGAAGAATTGAAAACACTCGAACGGGATACTTCAAAACTAGAAAATGTCAAAGCCCCGTTCCCGAGAATCCACTACGATGAAGCTGTTAAGATTCTGGAAGCGGCCGGATTGAAGTTCGAGTACGGTAATGATTTCGGCGCTCCGGATGAGACAACAATATCTGAAAAATTTGACAGGCCGGTCATTGTTCACCACTATCCGGCCGCCATTAAAGCCTTTTATATGAAACGCGATCCTAAAGAGACGGACAAGGCCTTAGCTATGGACATACTTGCCCCGGAAGGTTATGGTGAGATCATCGGAGGCAGTCAGCGCGAAGACGATTTCGAAGCGCTCGTTGCACGGATCAAAGATCATAATTTGCCGCCGGAAGCCTTTGACTGGTACCTGGATCTGCGAAAATATGGATCCGTTCCTCACTCGGGATTCGGATTAGGCGTTGAGAGAACGGTCGCATGGATTTGCGGACTGCAGCATGTTCGTGAGACGATTCCTTTTGCGAGGATGATCCATCGGTTAAAACCATAATTACAGGAGAAATGAATGTTCAAGAAAAACGCTTTGATGGCTTTGTGTCTGTTTGTTGTCGTGACCTTTCAGGCGTGCGATAAAGGCCCTTCAGGCTTTGACTATATAGACCTGGCCGCCAATCAGATAGATATACTTTTTGTATCGGAAAGCGCCGGAATTCAGCAGATATTCGCGGCGCAGGATACTAGCTACGCCGTCTACGGTATTAACCTCAACGATGTAAACGGCGCTTTGGACCCCGCTTGGTCATTGGATGGAAGGAAATTCGCCTATAGCAGTGTTTTGGTAAGTCTGCAGGATGGGTATCCGTTTCATACTAACATCTATATTCTCAATATGGATAGCTTCAGAAATGCATTTACGCCTGTGACTTTCAGCCCTTACATTATTGACAGTAATGGCATCCATGATGGAACTCTCAATATGCGCCCTGACTGGAGTCTGCATACCAATGAGATCGTTTTCATTTCCGACCGGGACAGTCTTTTTAACATTTACAAAACAGCTGTATCCGATACGTTAACCGGAGACACTTTGCCTACATTACTAACGGATGCCACAGATAAGATCAACATCTATTGCTATCCGTCGTTTTCTCCGGATGGATCCAAGATTGTCTATACTTCCAAGAAAAGCGGGAACGAAGAGATCTGGATCATGAATAACGACGGATCCAATAAAACGCAGCTAACGCATAACGGCGCTTCCATCAATTCACGACCGCGTTTTTCACCGTCAGCAGATAAGATTTCGTTTTTTTCCAACATGTGGGTCAATGGAAATGATTCCTTGCAGATTTATACCATAGATCCTAATGGTACCAATATCGATACGATAACAACCTCTGGAAACAACTCCGATCCGTCATGGGCACCGGATGGCAATGAAATCGTTTTTGCAAAACGAGGTGGAAGTTCTTCAAAGCCTCGCAGTTATATATACATCATCGGACGGAACGGGCAGAACGAACGTAAATTGATCAGCGGAGATAATAAAGCTTATTATCCGGCGTGGAGACCTCTGCCTTAAGATTTGTCTTATTAGGAACTTGAGACCTTCAGCGTCACACGCTGAAGGTCTTCTTTTTTGAAGCGACTATGAAAACGGACGAAAGAAAAACGAGCCTCAAGACAGAAATGGTTCATTTGCTGGATCAGTTTCTGCTTGGTTATATCTCTCAGAAGGATCTGATCAATGCCTGCGTTCCCATGCTGATGTTATCTCAAAACAAACGCGGCCGGAAGAATTATATCGAAAAATATCTTATGGAAATAGCGGGGAAATCCGAATCAGAATTGACACGCAATTATATTTACAGGATTCGAGAGACGATCAAAGGCGAAGTGGTCATATCCGAGAAAGACCGTTCCAAGGTTTTCCGCAGATCATTAAGAAAGCTGGCGGAAAGATTCATGTATGACGAGATTGATGAGGCCAATTATGTGTCTATGCTCTCAGACATGATGGTTGAGTATCATCAGGAGATTCTGGCTGAACCGGAGGTCAAACGCTTCCTGGATGGTCTTCAAATCCTGTTATCAAGAAAAGACCTCCCGACAACTAGCCCGGAAAGTATCGTGTCTCCTTCCGTGATGGATATGACTTTGGATTTTTATGACAATTACTACAAAGGTTTGTGGGACGAATGATTTCATTCGCTTTTGACTTCGACCACTGTGACGCCCGTATCGCCTTCCCCCCATTGCCCTAAACGGAAATGTTTGACGCGCACATCCCTCTTTAAAAACTCTCCGATCCTTTTTCGAAGAATTCCATCTCCTTTACCGTGAACTAACGTCACCTCTTTGAATCCAAGCACTTGTACGTCGGAAAGATAGGAATCAACTTTGTGTATTGCCTCGTCAGCCGTGAGCCCGCGCAGATCGATCTGCTGGCGTACATCGTCCGTGTTCCATTCGATGTACTGGCGGGGAAGGGTCTCCGTCTGTTTTTCCACTGGACTTCTTGATTTGGATAATTGACCGGTACCCAAGCGAACCGACATGGTGCCAACTCCGATCACGACCTGACCGGAAAGATCTGGCTCTTCCATGACAGTTCCTTCGACATCCATGAATGGAATGTATACTTTGGTTCCTTTTCTCAGTTGATCCGGTGATTCCAATGGAACCGTTTCGTTTTGCCGCAGTCCATTCAATTCGGATTGCAAATGGCTGCTCTGTTCACGTAGCAGGTCTTTTGCCGTCTTGACCGTGTCTTTGTCGGCCTGGCTTGCTCGGATCTCCCGGATCAGAGACTCCAGTTTTTGCCGCGCATCATGGAAATATTTCTGATTTTCTTCTAGAACATGTTTTTTGAGGTTACGTTCCTTATCCTTAAGCTCCTTCAGACGCTGTTGATACAGGGAATTCAATCCGTCCATTTCGGCTTGCTTACGATGCGTGTCGGAGATCAGGACTTCGTAACGTTTGGATTGGCTCTGGAGTTCCTGAATGAGGTTTTCCATATTCTGCGTCTCCTTACCGGCCAGTTCCTTGGCTTTGTCGATAATATAGCCGCTCAGTCCAATACGTCTGGAAATTTCAAAAGCATAACTGCTTCCCGGGATCTTTGGTCTGAAGATGTACGTAGGTTCGAGTGTATCTTGATCAAACTCCATCGAACCGTTTTCAACGCCCGCGGTATTGTGAGCAAAGGCTTTCAGCTCCCCGTGGTGGGTCGTAACGATAGTGACGGCCTTCTTCTGATTGAAGTGTTCCAGGATCGCGATAGCCAGCGAGGAGCCCTCTTTTGGATCGGTACCGCTTCCTATTTCGTCAATGAGAATCAGTGTGCGGCTATTGACCATACTGACCATGTCCGAAAGGTGTCGGATGTGGGAAGAGAAAGTCGAGAGGTCGTTTTCTATAGACTGATCGTCGCCGATGTCGGCAAAAACCTGATCGAAGGTGCTGAATCGGGAACCGTATTCACATGGCACCAGAAGGCCGGACTGAATCATCAGGCTAAAAAGGCCGATGGTCTTCAGCGCTACGGTTTTACCGCCTGCGTTGGGGCCCGAAATGATCAGTGTACGGCCGCAATGGGGCGGGTTTCCAAGTTCCATATTCAGAGGTACTACCGGGCGCCGTTCGTCGGGCAACTTGATCTGTTCTTTCAACAGTAAAAGCGGATGATAACCTTTTTTGACTTGAATATGGCCGGTGTTATTCAGATGCGGCTTGATCCCGTTGATAAGATTAGCAAAGCGCCCCTTGACATAAAGAAATTCAACATCACCCAAAATGTCGGTTTCCTGCTCCAGAGACGAAAGGTGGGGCCTCATACTATCGGCAATCTCCAGCAAAATACGCTCGATCTCCCTTGTTTCGTCAAGGGATAATTTTCGTAGTTCGTTGTTGAGTTCAAGTCCTTCGGCGGGTTCGATAAAGACGGTTTGGCCGCTGGACGACTCGTCGTGGATAAACCCTTTGACGATATGTTTATATTCCTCTTTGATCGGAATGACCATCCGGCCGCCGCGCATGGTAACGATGGCGTCCTGGGCGTAGCCTTCGGAAGCGAATTGTTTGGAAAGCAATTCCAGTTTCTTTCGGATCGCGGAAGATTTGGTTTCGATATCCCTGCGGATCTGTCTTAATTTGGGACTTGCGTTGTTTTTTATTTCTCCATTATCGTCCACGGCGGCGGAGATGGAGTGCTCGACATCGGGATAACTTTGCAGAACAGAAATTCTCTTCAGAAGCAGGGGGTATTTCTCTTTGCGGTTCCTGATGTAAGACTGAATTCTTCTGGAGGTTTGGAGCGTGGTGAGTATGTGCGTCAAAGATTCGGGATTAAGGAAGATGCCCAACGTGTGTAGCTTCTTTAAGGATCCGCGTATGTCTTTGATTTTTTCTATGGGGAATGCGTCGTCGAACTTTAGAAGGTCGGCCATCTCGGTCAGTTCATCAAGGTTCTTTTCAATCTGATGAAAGTCAGTAGATGGCGCAAGGACTTCCAGGCGCTCAGAACTCATGTCCGTGAGGACATAACGACGCAGATATTCCCGAATTTTATCGAATTCCAGTGGATGTAAGCTGAAATGTGCCGCCATGATCAAAAGTCAAGTAATTCGTTGATAGAGTGATGAAACAAAATAACGTCCACTTCTTCTCCGGCCATAACGTCCCCCCGATCTTCGGGAAGATCAATCAGACCATGGGCGTTTGAGAGCGATGAAAGAACACCCGAACTCTGATTTCCAGTCGTTCGAACGACGTATCGTTCCCCTTCCTTCTTCAAAACGCCCCGAAGGAAAAAACGCAATCCGGGCTTCTTTTTGATTGTTTCGGATGTGACAGCCCTTAAGCGCCGTTGCTGCGGCCGATGAAATCCTGACATCTTTTGGATAGCCGGGATTACATACAGTTCAAAGCAAACGGCACAACTTACGGGATTTCCCGGCAACCCAAAAAACAGTTGATCATGGTGCGTTCCAAAAACCAATGGTTTACCTGGTTTTTGCTTAACTTTCCAAAAATGGATATCAATACCGATATTCTCGAGTGCCTTCCGGACGAAGTCGAACTCGCCCATAGAAACTCCGCCGGAGGTCAATACGATATCTGCCGAAAAAGCCTCTCGAAGTCTGGCTTCGGTGTCATCCAAGTTATCCTCGGCGATGCCGAGGTCCAACACCTCTGAGGCAAACGGTTTAGAAAGAGCGCGAAGGGTATGATTGTTACTGGATCTTATCTTTCCGGGAGGCAACGGCGATTCAACAGCACTCAATTCGTCGCCGGTGGAGAGTATAGCGACTTTTGGTTTTGAAACGACTTTGATGGAGGATCGTCCTATGGAAGCCAGCACGCCGATATCATAGGCCTTTATCGCGTGCCCGTTCTCGAAAACCCTTTGGCCCTTTCTGATATCATCGCCGGCGAAACGTAAGTTTTCATGAGGCGTGACGGACGTAAAGATTTTCACTGATCCGTCATCGGCTTTTTCCGTTTGCTCCACCATCACCACCGCATCGGCTCCAAATGGAACCGGGGCGCCTGTCATGATCTGCACGGCCTGGCCTGAATCCAGTCTTTTGCCGGAATCTTTTCCTGCACGCACGACATCGATGACTTTCAGATACCTGGGACTTTCACGTGAGGTGCCAAGGATATCGGCCGATATGACGGCGTAGCCGTCCATGGCTGAATTGTCGAACGGAGGAACATTTTCTTCCGATACGATGTCTTCGTCCAGAACATAACCTACGGTATCGGCAATCGGGCGAATTTCCGGTAGCCTTGTCCGTGCCGTGTCCAGCACCTTTTGCAGAGCTTCATCAACGCTGAGCATTAATTCTCCGTTGTAAATCGGAAGTCATAAACCTTCCAGTCATTGCCAAATCGTAGGGTATATATCTGCATGATCTCTTTTTTTGCCAAATGGCCGGTATAATATACGGAAAAATCGAATTGAAAGTGATTGGAGTCCAAGATGGCGGAATCAAGCAAGAAATAACCGGCAGGGCTTTCGAATGCAGATTCGACCGGGATGTCACTTTGTGTCATAAGATCTACTTTGAGGCGTGCCTTTTCGACAACCAATTCCTTGAGATCTTCTCGGTGGGTGGGATCAAAATAAAACGCCACAAAGGTTTTGGCCGTCAAAACAGGATCCGCGGGTTTTGCGGAGCAGGACAACCATATGACACAACCGCATGTCAGTAAAGCGTGCCCCATAGACGATCACAGGTACCCAAGATTTTTCAGAACCGATTTATTTTTTCTCCAGTCCTCTTTAACCTTAACCCACAATTCAAGGAACACCCTTCTATCAAGGAAGGCTTCAATATCTTTACGCGCTGATTCCCCGACTCTCTTTAGGGCCTCACCTTTCTTTCCTATCAGAATGGATTTTTGGGACGGTCTTTCTACGATGATGGCGGCCCTGATATAATCCTTTAACGAAGGGCTTTCACGAAATTCTTCAATCAATACGTCGGTAGAATACGGTATTTCTTTGCTGTACAATAAGAAGATCTTTTCACGAATGATCTCACTGACAAAGAACTTCTCTGGCTGTTCCGTCAGTGTGTCCTCAGGATAGAACTTTTCATTTACAGGTAACAACTCGACCAGGCATTTTTTGACGGCAGACAAGCCGTCGTTCTTCAGTGCAGATACAGGTATAATATCATGGAAGAACCCCGTTTCATCGCATTTCTTGATCAAAGGAAGCAGATTTTCCTTTTGCAACAGATCGACTTTGTTCAACAATAATATCTTTGGAATCCTAAGATCCTTTAAAGGATCACGGAATAATTGCAGAATGAAATCAACGTCCTCATGGGCATTGGCATCGGCCATGACAAGCAGGACATCCGCGGATTTGATAGCCTGGTCCGCGATCTTCATCATCGCCGACTGCAGTTCGTACTTAGGGCGGATCAGCCCCGGCGTGTCCAAAAAAATGATTTGAAAATCCTTTTCGTCCAGAATTCCTAAAATGCGCTGACGTGTCGTTTGGGGTTTCGGGGTCACGATGGATAATTTGAAATTGAGAAGCTGGTTAAGCAGTGTGGATTTTCCTGCATTAGGACGGCCGATAATGGCAACATATCCGCATTTCGCAGTTGAAAGTTTCTTAGTAGAGGGTTTCACAGTCTTTTGAGTTTAGGTCATCAATTTTAATAATTGGTCAGGGACAGAGTCGCGGTTTTCAGACGTAACAGGAATGAAAGTGCAATCGGAGCGCCGATGAATGTCTTCTACAAAAGGATGGCCTTTTTGAGCGATTACGCCGATAACGGTATGTGACGTGAGCCAATTAAGAAGAGTTCTCTTAAACAGCTCGGATTGGCAATAAAGCGTTCCGATCTCATCAAGATATATGTATTTCGTGTTTATGGAACAGGTCCGGATGCGATCTATTATCCGATCAAAATTTTGTGTATCCAAGACGTATCGGCCCGTGCGCGAACGATGCAAAGGGTTCAATTCCGCAACTCTATACAATTCGCCGTCCCAAGTTTGAATATCAAGACCGGACTTTTTGCCGTTTTCTTCGACAGACCGGGTTACAAATCCGCAGGCCGAATCCAGAGTCCGGACAATTCTCAGCAATGCAGTGGTCTTGCCTACGTAAGGTAATCCTGTCAGAAAAACATTTTTCGGTTTCATCTAACGATGCAGAAGAACGTAGCTCTCAAATTCCTGACGATTGTACAATTCATAGTCACCCACACCGGAAAAATCGACAAAAAACAGTTTGAGGTTAGCCTCATAATAATACCATACTTCGTAAGGTTTCGAATCCGTCTCGTAAGGATGTCTTTCAATGTCGTCGGGCGCATTCAGTACGACAAACACCATACCCCGATCAGTATCCCATCCTTCCCTGAATCCTGAAGTAAAGTATCGGTTGGCGTAATCGATCCTTCGGTAATATTCCTCCATCAGTTCGTTGCGTTCAGTTTCCGGCGTCGGGTCTTTGGACTTCCAGAAGTCTTCAAAGAATTTGGCTTTTTCAGCTTGTGTTCCCTTCAGTACTTTTCCAATGTTGATATTACGGGTGATATGACGCAGTTGTTTAATAGCAATATCGAGATCAAAGGTGGCTGAGTTCATGGATGGGGTTGTGAATGTGGACAACCGCACATCGAAAACGGATTTTGAACTTGCCCTGTATCCGTCGCGCGAAACAACCACGTCAAGGATATATTTGCCATAACTTATGTTTTTCTTATCGATCTCCACGGAGCTGAAGGTCTGGAATTGGGATACTTCCCGGGAAATGGAATCCTCCTGGATGATATTTTGATTCTTATCGAGAACCCGGTATTTGATCTTAAAAAGATCCTTGGACGAAGGAAGATGTCCGGCCGTGTCCATGTTGGCAAAAGCAAATTTGCTGTCGTATATCTCGAAATAGACAAGGTAACGCTTAAATTCATTGTCAAAACTCTTGAAGACGTTGGGAACGATATTCACAATATCCATCAGACTGTCTTTTTGGATTTTGTCGGCAAAAATAAGATCACTGATCCCGATAGGTTTCTCTCTGAAGGTTCTTACTGGGATACTGAGTTTTCTCTGTCCGAACTTCTGGGTTTCCTTATCAGTAATGGTTGTGGTCAGAGTATAATCACCGGGTCCCACATTCAGCGTCAGACGGCTGAAATGGAAACGCAGGTCGGATTCGGTGTCTGAAAATTTGTCGGTTACGATTTCCTTGTCCTGGATCTCGCGCTGGACGAGATTACCCTTCTTATCGTAAAGCATGTACGTGATCTCGTATTGCGATCGGTACAGCGTGGATTGAAACTTCGTGAAAAGCAATTCGCTGAAAGCCACCTTTACAAAAACTTCGATCCGTCCTTTGCTTGTATCTTTAGAAGCCACATTTGCGGCATCCACAAAGAAGAACGGACCTCCGCTTGCCCTCGGAGATTCAGACTGAGCTAAGACGGGCAAGCTTCCCAAGATCCACATAAAGACCATAAAACCCGACAATAGATATCTCACAACGCCTCCCTTCGCCAATTGTTTTTATATCGGTTCTGCAAAAAGATCGTATTCGGCCGCATCGGTTATCCTTACGTTAACAAATTCTCCGGGACGCAACGTACGGCCCGTTTCTATAATGACCTCGTTGTCGATCTCCGGCGCGTCGTAAGCCGTTCGACCGATATATCGATCTCCGTCCTTTACGTCGATCAATACGCGGAAGTTCCTGCCAATTTTTCCGGTATTCTTATTTAATGAGACGGATTGCTGCAACGCCATCAGATGATTGAACCGTTCTTTTTTGACTTTTTCTGGGACCTGTTTTTTTAATTGGTGCGCATGCGTTCCTTCCTCATGTGAATACATAAAGACGCCCAATCGATCGAATTGGAACTCTTGAATGAAATCGCACAGCTCCTGAAAATCTTTGTCCGTCTCCCCGGGATATCCTACGATCATGGATGTACGCAGCGCCAATTCAGGTAATTGGTGTTTGATTCTGTAAAGCAATTCTGTCGTTTGCTGTTTTGTGGTATTGCGTCGCATCGATGTCAAAACAGCGTCGGATATATGTTGTACCGGCATGTCGATATATTTGCAGATCTTTGGATTTCTGACAAAACATTCGATGAGTTCATCGGAAACCAATGAAGGATAGAGGTACATGACCCGTATCCATTCGATTCCATCGGTTTCGGATAGGCTGTCGAGCAACCGGATCAGGTGATGATTACGCCGCAGGTTCGCCGCGCTGCGATCGAAATCGTATCCGTAGGAAGAGGTATCCTGAGAAACGCAGATAAGTTCTTTGACGCCGCGGGCCGCTAATGATCGGGCTTCTTCTAGGTTTTGTTCCAGCGGCTTGCTGACGAGGTTTCCACGGATCATGGGAATGTAACAGAAGGCACATCGCTGGTTACAGCCCTCGGATATCTTGAGATAGGCATAATGTTTCTGATTGAGGAGAATCCTTTCTGAAAAAAGGATTTGCTGGTAATGCCCTTCGATCCGCTCCGTCACTTTATCATATTCATGAACACCAAAAAAACCGTCCACTTCCGGCATGGAAGCCGTCAGTTCTTCTCGGTACCTTTCGGATAGACATCCGGTAACGATTACCTCTTTTTTGATGCCTCTTTTTGCGAAGGCTTCCTTGAGTCTTATGGCTTCAAAAATTGTGTCAATGGATTCTTTCTTGGCGCTTTCGATAAAACCGCAAGTATTTATTACGATCGTATCCGCTTCCTCGGGTTCTTCAACTATCACCGAATGCTTTAGATTACCCAATACGACTTCCGAATCGACCTGGTTCTTAGGGCAGCCGAGTGAAACGATCTTGACTTTTTTGCCTTGAACAGCTCTATCGTTTGGTTTAGACATCCCACTAGTATCCTGCAAAACAGGCAGGTGAATAGAGTTCTTTTTGGTGCTAAAACTCATTGGAACCTTAATTAATGAAACGAAAACATGTGAGTGGCATAATACATAAATAGGTTTTGAAAGTCAATCCATTAGAGGGGAGGACAGGCGTAAATCTCGTTTCACAAAGACGATAAAGTACTACCGACGCTTGGTATTCGAAAGGAAGTCATCAACAATCTTCTTGATGTCTTCGTTTTCATTGACTTTTTTATCCAGCGGTATCAGTCGATTGGATAAAATGCGGCATTTTTTTTCGCTTTTTGAAAATATTAAATCCAGGCGCCCGGCATAGGCCCCGTTGCCTCCGGCTTGAACAATGATTGTTTTTCCAACCACAACAGGCTCTTCCAGTTCTACCTGGCTGTGTCCACCCGCAATGACGTCGATTTCGGGAAACGCTTTGGCCAGTTCATTGTCTTCGTCGTCTCCGGCGTTGGACAAGACGATTATCATATCTGCCTGGTTGGAAACTTCACGCAAAACCTTTCTCAGTGCGTTCCTCTCATTATCGATCTTCACTGACAGTTCTTTCCATGATGGAAAAAAATGAAAACTCGTCTTTGGTGTGTATCCGATAAAGGCCACTTTCATGTTATCAATGTTTCTCAGAATATAGGGACGCGCTACAGGTTCATTTTTCTGGTCTTTTATGGTTGAAGAGATTAGAGGAATTCTACTAGATAGGAGTCTGGACTCAAAGAACCTGTGTCCATTAGCTAATTCATTATCCCCTATATTAACAGCGTCATATCCCAGCTTTTCGTAAATTTGAATCACCAAATCATCCTGTTCCGGACGGGAACCGAATTGGTCTAGGAAATCTCCTGCGTCCACGATAATCGTGCGGTTATTCCGTTTCCGGCAATCATCGAACACAGTCTTTTTCCGAGCCAAGCCCCCAAATGGAAGGTCCTCGCAGTCGCATTCGATAATATTTCCGTTAGTGTTGTTCGTGTAAACTAAAGTAATTGGGATATCCTGAGCTTGACCGAAATAGGGGTATAAAAGAAATGTCGAAACAATAATTGAAAACTTAAGTATAGATGTCATTGGAACAAACCTCATGGCTTATATTTAATAAAAACAAACCAAGTAAGCAAAAATTCATATTGACTTTGAAAAGTTACATGTTTAACTTATTATAATCAAATGTATGAGATCATTTACCTCTGATTAATTCATATAATTAATTAAGTCAAAAAATATTCTTCCGAATGACGGAAGTAATTAACTCACTATAACTAATTAAGGAGAACGAAGATGAAGAAATTAACGATGATTCTGTCGTTAGTAATGTTGTTCGCTCTGGCTGCGAATACGTTTGCTCAGACCAAAGGTGAAACACAGCTTGCCATTGGCGGTTCGTTGTATGAAAACACCAAAGGTCGCGCTTCCGGTTCCACGTCATCTTATATGATTTTCCCTGCCGCGGTCGGTCGTTATATGTTTACCGATAAGATCGGTATTGACGGAGGATTGGGCTTTTTCAAAGGTAAAAATGTCGACTTAGGTATCGATCTTCTCATTGGTGGTCGCTATTACTATTATGCCAAAGACAAGATGAAAGTTAACGGTGGTCTTGATATCGGTATCGGTTTGGGCAAAGGAAATGAAACCTTTGATGACAAATTGAAAAAAGTATCGATGCCCATTGATCTTACTCTGACGTTGGCTGAACTTGAGTATTGGCCGATGGAAGGCGGAGCTCTCTATGGCGATCTTTTCTACATGATGGAAGGTCTGAATCGTGGCGATGCCGGCTCCAATTCTTTTGGAATCGGACTTGGTGTTAAAGTTCGCATCAAATAATTTCGTTTAAGATTTGTCGAATACCCCGGTTAACAGCCGGGGTTTTTTATTTCTTGTCCGTTCTCGTTGTCCAAAAATCTCTTGCTTTTACGTATAAATTTATTAAATTTAGCCTGTTTTAAGGAATTGCTTACTAAACATAATTTTTATATAAGTTTATACAATACAACCCAAGAGCAAGGAGAGTTTATGATCACGGTTCAGATTGGTGAAAATGAGTCATTTGACAAGGCACTTAAACGCTTCAAGAGAAAATGTTTGCAGTCCGGCCTCATGCGCACACTGAGGGACACGGCTCACTACACCAAACCCAGCGAAAAGAAAAAAGCCGATCGTCTTCGCGCTATTCGCAAACAAAAGATGATCCAGCTCGAAGAAGGCTATTAATAGTTTAATAGAATAATTCAAGTTTCCCCATAAACCATGGTACATCCGCTTGTACCATGGTTTTTTTATTATAACAACAGTCGTAATGCCTAAACTGCGGTCTCCCCGTAAAGACTATTCCATTCTTCCCCTTCACAGTAGATTGGATATTGATCCTTCTCTCGCCGGAAAAGGAATTACCATTGCCTTTATCGACAGCGGTTTTCATCCTCATCCTGATCTGCTTTTGCCGGTGAAGCGTATCGTCAGGATGATCGACGTGACCGATGAAAAGTTCGAAAAGGAGGACTTTGAAATAGTCCGGACGTCCAGTTGGCATGGGACCATGGTCGCTTCTGTAGCTTGCGGCAGCGGACACACTTCTGGAGGCTATTATCGCGGGATTGCCAGCGAAGCATCGGTGGTTTTAATAAAAGTGCATGACGGAAAATCCGTACGTCCCAAACACATAGTGAAAGCACTACAATGGACTATCCGGAATCACAAGAAATACGATATAAGGATCGTAAATATTTCAGTGGGTGGGGACCTCTCAGATCCAAAATCATCAGAACGGCTTTGTCTTCTGACAGAAGAATTGAATAGTCTTGGAATATCGATTGTGGCTGCGGCGGGTAATGATCCCAATAAATCCATTGCGGCTCCGGCATCCTGTCGGGGAGTCATTGCCGTAGGGGGCGTAGACGATCATAATACGAAGGATGAAACCAAGCTCAGCGAATACGGTACTTCACACGGAATAACTGTTGATGGGTCTGTCAAACCCGATCTGGTTGCTCCTGCGAACCTATTGCCGGCTCCCATGCTGACCGACAATAAAATCTTTGCAGAATCTGAGATCTTATTTGAATTGTGCCGGTCGCCCATGAGGGATTTAAAGTCGGTCTTAAAGAAGCTGATAAAAAATACCCGGTTGGACCCCACTCTATTGGAGCAGAGCCCAAGATTGATACGTAAAGCCATCAGAGAACGGATGTCAAAAGAGAAGTTCTTTGCGCCAGGTTATCAACATGTTGACGGGACCTCTTTCGCAGCCCCGATCGTTTCGTCCGTTGTCGCGCAAATGCTCGAAGCCGATCCAGATTTAGGACCGGAAGTGGTTCGGTATATTCTTACATCTTCGGCCCGAAAAATTCCTCAGATCTCCGATGACCTCCAAGGTCATGGTCTTGTTTCCCCCGCAGCCTCAGTACGCCGAGCCAAAGACGAGATCACCATTAGATCCACGCAACATACTCCCAAATTTGTGATGGACCGGATCGTATTCGTGTATCGTGATGCATTAGCGAGGGAGGTTTTTTTGGCCGGCAACTTCACCCGATGGACTGAGCAAAAAATAGCCATGACGAAGCTGTATGACTCGGAGTGGCGAGCCGAAATACAATTGCCTGCAGGGAATTACGAATACAAGTTCATTGTTGATGGTGGCCGTTGGGTAGAAGATCCTCTTAATCCTCACAGAACCAATAACAGCTTGGGAGGAGCCAATAGTCAGCTAATCATTCCGTAACCCTACCGTGTTATTCTTTCACAGTCGCCCAGCCTTTTCACAGCATCGACGCTTGCAAAATACTGTAATTCATAATCTTATCTGATTGGCAACAAGTTTGCTCATTTGGGAGAACAAGTGAACATTAACTTGAAGATGAAAGGGTCTGAATATGAAACGCACAATGATATCAATGGTTTGTCTGGCCATGTCCTTATTAATTGCAAAAAGCACCTTTGCACAGGATGATGAACTTGGCCTCTCACAGAAAGCCCATCCGCTGATTCTGAAAAACCGTATAGGATTCGCCGCCGGCCATGTGAGCGGAGTGGGTATTTCTTATGAAAGGAATCTTAGCAGAAATTTCTCCACGCTTTTTGTGATCGGCGGTGTCGCACAAAAAAGTAACAGCGATTTTAACACGGGATTGTCGTTCAAATATACATTCAGCCGTATCACCAATCGCATCGGCGTATATGCCGTGACCGGAGGTAGTTTCTTCTATGACAGGAAAATTGATGGAATCTATGATGAGACGACCGGCAACTATAGTTCCGACAGAATCAGGAAATACTTGAAAGTAGGCGCCGGTCTTGGAATTCAAGCCTTGTTTTTTGACGGACGCCTTGGATTGGATCTTAATTTTATCGGAATTGGAGCAAGTTACCAGAAAAAAGAACATGATGATGCTTTTGGGTTTGGGGACAAACCAATCCGCGGGCCACAAGTAAACCTTACGTACCACTTCTGATCATATCATTTTCTCCTCCTTCTGTTGCAAAGGCGGTGAGCTCATTAGGCTTGCCGCCTTTGTTTTTACCTCAAAAACTCACATAATTATTTGCTTTTTTATTGAAATTATTGTAATATAGCCACCCTTAAAGGATTGTAAGTTTTTAGTTTGATACATTGAAATTACAGGAGAATCGGATCTATGATGACCAAAATACGGGAGAAGACCCATCTTCTCTTATACGTTCTAATCTTCTGCTTTATTGCCTTGATAGTTATAGAATGGGGCGCCAATTATTCGGATACGGCCAGAACCCAACGCGGAATTATTGGCAAGATTGACGGTGATGATGTTCGTTATGCGGATTTTCAGACTGTCTATTTCAATCAGGTTCAGCAGATGCAGCAGCAAAAAGAAGGAGAAACTCTGTCGGAATCTGAAATGGAAATGCTCAGCGATCAGATATGGAATCAGATGGTAGAAGAAACGCTCCTTAGGAATTTCATAAAGAGTAACGATGTGGCCGTCGGAGACAGCGAAGTGGTATTTCATCTAAGGAACAATCCGCCGGACTTTTTGAGGCAAAGCCCGTCTTTTCAGACCGATGGAAATTTCGACATGAATAAGTACCTTCAGGCGCTTAATAATCCTGCGTACGCCAAGGAATGGGCACAGATCGAGAATATTCTCAGGATGCAACTCCCTTATACCAAACTGCAGCGAATTATCACGGCTTCTTCCCGAGTGACAGAGGCGGAATTGAGACAGGAATACGCGCGCAGGTATCTGAAAATCAACGGGCAACTTATATTTTTCAGCCCGTCGGAATTCTCGGCAAGTACGATCGATGTGTCGGATGACGAACTTAAAACTTATTATGATGCTCATATCGAGGAATATAAGGAACCAGAAAAAGCCCGGCTCATTTATGTTACCTTCAGTGATGCGGCTACAAAGGAAGATTCTGCTGAAGTGTTCTCACGGCTCGACGATGTCAGAAAACAACTATCTGAAGGCAAAGATTTTTCTGACCTCGCCAAAACGTACTCGATGGAACCGGGTGCTTCCAAAAGCGGAGGCGAACTGGGGTGGTTTACCCGAGGGCGCATGGTCAAGGAGTTTGAAGACGCTTGTTTCAATGCTAAAGCGGGCGACGTTGTAGGTCCAGTCGTGACCCAGTTCGGTTACCATATTATCAAGATCGAAGAGACGAAGTTCAAAGATAAGAAGAAGAAATCAGAGGTTGATCAGCAGGACAGCGTAAAGGCCAGCCATATTCTAATTAAAATGGAAGCCAGTCCCACCACTGTCGAAACGGCCAGGGAGAATGCCACCGGATTTTATGAGTTGGCCAAAGAAAAGGGATTTGACGAAGCGATGACCAAGTACGGTGCCAGGTTCAGTCTTTTGGTTGATACGACGGCGGAGATATTAAACAATGAATACGGCATGGTAGCCGGGTTCCCGGATCGTATGAAAAATGTGGTACGTTTTGCCTTCATCGACGAGATCGGTTCAACAGCTAAACCGCATAGAACAAGCCTGGGCTTTACCATCTTCAAATCGATCAGCCGCACCAAGGCCTTGACCCAACCCCTGGATGTGGTCAAAGATCGCGTTAAGAACTCTGTTCTTGATGAGAAGAGAAAGGAATTGGCGTTCAAGAGAGCTCAGGAATATCGCGCCAAGATGACGACCATGGTCGATATCAAGAGAATTGACACTACGTTCTACATCCGAGACCTGAATAATTTTACGGCCAATAGCTCCATTCCCGGTGTCGGCCGTGACGCGAGACTGGCAGGAGCGCTTTTTCAGGTTCCACTGTCCATTCTCAGCGAACCGGTTAAGGGCACGCGAGGTGCGTATTTGGTTCAGCTTTTTACCCGGGATGAGTTCAATGAATCAAAATACCAGTCGACCCGCGACGAATTAAAGAGACAGCTGGTTAACGCCAAACAGCAACGGGCTTATCGCGAGTGGCTAGAGGCTTACAGGAAGGGTACCACTATAGAGGATTTCCGCGCCGATTTTAACTTGTAAAGTTGAAAGTTATGGCCGATCACACTGGACAGACGTTACTGTCTGTTTACGGAATCAGTGAGCAGGGTGAAACAGAGAAGGAAACGGCCGATACCACTTCTTTGGACGCGCCCCTGAAAGTGATACTGTTCAATGATGATATCCATAGTTTTGACGAAGTGATCGCTCAACTTATAAAGGCTACAGGTTGTTCCTCTGCCCGGGCTGAAGCCATCGCCTGGGAGGTTCATACAACAGGGAAAGCCGTTTGTTACGAAGGCGATTTAGGAGAATGCCTGAGGGTGAGCGGAATTCTAGAAGAAATAGGATTGCACACACAAATTGAGCCCTGAAAATTCAGGGCTTATTTTTTTTCTGCTCCATCCATCTCGTATGGGCTTCGTTATGCCCTTCGATCGGTTCCAGATGCGTCGTGACTTCCGTTATCATTGGGAATGCTTTAACGATTGCCTGTTCAATCAACGTGGCCTGTTCATGAGCTTCGGCAATAGAGAGATCTTTGTGAAATAAGAGATGAAATTCCACGTGGAGCTTATTGCCTGCATTACGATGCCGAACGTCGTGATACGCGATACCGTATTTGGACGTTTCCGCGTCGAGGATGGATGTTATCTTATCATGGACTTCCGGATCGGCCTCATCCATCAGGCCTCCGATAGACTGGCGCATTAATTTTCCGCCCGACCATAGAATATTCAATGCTACAAGAATGGCAACGATAGGATCGAAAGGAAGCCAGCCCGTCGTCAACGTCAGGATGAGTCCAACAATCACGCCGAAACTGGTCCAACTGTCGGTCAGAACATGTTTGCCGTTAGCAACAAGTATCAGTGAATTGCTTTTTTTACCACGGCTTACCAGATACCATCCCAATAATCCGTTGATGACCGTGGCCAAGACGATGAACAGAGTGCCGGTTTCAATATTCTGAAGGTATAATCCGCGTATCCACTTCATTACGGATTCGTAAATGATATAGACCGCCGCCATTACGATCATAGCGCCTTCAAAGCCGGCAGAGAAAAAGCTGATTCTGTCATGGCCGTATAAATGAGATGGATCGGCGGGCTTAATGCTGAGCCACAAACTGTATGCGGCAAATGAAACAGCGAGAACATGGACTACGGATTCCGCCGCATCCGATAGAATGGCCGCGGAATGAGTGATGTAGAAGGCATAAATTTTCATAACGAACATGGCCAAGCCGATACCGAGAGACCAACGCATCGCTATCTTATTGTCTCGAATGGCCTGAGCATCAATAGCTTCAGCCGTCAGTTCGTTATGACCAAGAGGTTGGAGGTCTTGTGTAATCATGAGCAAAAGCCTTGAAAATACAAATTCACTGCCTGACGGCCATGACCGCATCATTCAGTATTTTTTCGAAATTTACGACAGTATACTTCAAACGTCTTAGTACAGTTTCCTTTCCAAGCACAGCCATCAGGTCGAAGAGGCCGGGACCCAGGGTCATACCGGAAATAGCAAGCCGTGTGGGGTGAATCAGTTCGCTGGCTTTGATATTCTTTTTCTCTGCATAAGATCGGTAAAGACCTTCAATTTCATCGTGGTGGAATGAACTCAAAGACTCCAATTGATCGGAAATATCACTCAAATAACCTTTGGCCGCCGGTGTCATGCGTTTCTTTATTCCTTCCGCATCAAAGGTTTCGGGATCTTTGAAGAAATAGGAAGAAAAGGACAGCAATTCGTGTATGAAATTGATCCGTTCCTTCATAAGTCCGATGGCGCTCATGACATATTGCTTCGGAAAGTCCGAATAACCCGCCTTTTCGAGCTCACTTTTCAGCATATTATAGATTTCTTCGTTGGACTTACGCCGTATGTGCTGGGTATTGATCCAATTCAGTTTCTCCAGGTTAAAAATGGCGCCGGCCTTGTGAATGCGTTCGATAGAGAACTCCTTGATCAGCTCCTCCATCGTAAATATCTCGCGTTCATCTCCGGGATTCCAACCCAAAAGGGCGATAAAATTGACGACGGCTTCCTTCAGATAACCTTTTGGAGGATAAGCCCGGGCTTCCACATCACCTTGCCGTTTGCTCATTTTGCTCCGGTCGGAATTGAGTAACAAAGGCAGATGAGCAAATTGCGGAATATCCCACCCGAAATATTGATAGAGAAGAATATGTTTAGGGGTGCTGGAAACCCATTCTTCACCGCGTATGACATGCGAGATCTTCATGTAATGGTCATCGATCACATTGGCGAGATGGTAAGTCGGAAACCCGTCGGACTTCAGCAGAACCTGGTCGTCGATATTAAAACTGTCGAATTCAACCTCGCCGCGTATCAGGTCGCTGAAGCGTACCGTTACGTTATCAGGTACTTTCATCCTTAACACGTAAGGGATCTTGTCATCAAGATTCTTCCTAACCTCTTCTGCCGACAAACGCAGACATGTCCGGTCGTACTTCGGCGGCATCTTTGATTTTTCCTGGAACTTTCTCATCTGATCGAGACGTTCCGGCGTACAAAAGCAATGGTAAGCCTTGCCTTCATCAAGAAGTTTCTGTGCGTGCTGCGTATACATGTCCAGGCGCTGGGACTGATAATATGGGCCGTACGGACCTTCTTTAACCGGACCTTCGTCAATCTCGATACCGGCCCAATCCAGCATATGCATGAAGTCCTCCACGGCACCTTCTACAAATCGCGCACGATCCGTATCTTCAACACGCAAGATGAACTTGCCGCCGTGATGGTGGGCGAACAAATAATTATAAAGGGCCGTGCGCAAACCGCCGATATGCAGAAAGCCTGTCGGGCTGGGGGCGTAACGTACTCTAACCGTCTCCGTCATGAAGAACTCCTGTTATGATAATTTGGCTATTTTTCTGATCAGCTCTTTTGCGACATCATCCTTTGACATCAGAGGCAATTTCTCTGAAGTGTCGCGGTCAACCAAGGTGACAAGATTCGTGTCGGTGTTGAAACCCGCACCTTTCTCTTTGGGGTTGTTAAGAACGATCAGGTCAAGATTCTTATTTTTCAGTTTCTCTTTGGCATTTTCCAATTCGTTTTCAGTCTCAAGCGCAAAACCGACAAGGATCCTTTGGTATTTACGATTACCCATATCGGCGAGAATATCCTTGGTCTTTGTAAGTCTCAAAACCAGTTCGTCCGACTTCTTAATCTTCTGGTTTTCAGTAAGTGAAGGTGCAAAATCGGCTACAGCAGCGGCCATAACAACGATGTCCTGATGCAGGAAATTCTGTTCTACGGCAGCGGCCATTTCAGACGCCGATCGGACACGAATGATATTGATATCCGATGGCGCCGTCAAATTCGTTGGTCCGGATATCAGCGTGACATCGGCACCCTGAAGCGCCGCTTCGCGGGCCAGGGCGTAACCCATCTTTCCGGAAGAATGGTTGGTCAAGATGCGGACGGGATCTATAGACTCGTGCGTTGGCCCGGCCGTGATGAGCACTTTTTTATCTTTTAGAATACCTTCACCGAAAAGCCTTTTGTCCATGTTCCAGACAATCCGGTCCAATTCTGCCAACCGGCCTACGCCTTCGTATCCTTCCGCGAGGAAGCCGGTTTCCGGATCGATGATATCGTAGTTATATTCGCGCAGAGTTCTTATATTTCGCTGAACGATGGGATTGAGATACATTTTATCATTCATAGCCAAGGCAAGAAGAACCGGTTTAGAAGTAGCCATGATCACCGTTGTCAATACGTCATCGGCAATGCCTCCGGCCACCTTTCCAACGATATTCCCTCCGGCAGGGGCAATAAGGACGGTATCGGGCCATTGCGCCAGTTCAATATGATGAGTACCGATCATTTGTGCCGCAGCTGCGTTGAGTTTTGGGAAAGTTTCTGTCGTTACGGGATAGCCGGATAAAGTTTCCATCGTAAGAGGGGAAACGAACTCTGTCGCATTTTTAGTCATGACCACTCTCACTTCAGCGCCGTTTTTTACAAAATGACGAACCAGTTCGCAAATTTTATAACACGCGATACCTCCGGTCATTCCTATGAGGATTCTCTTGTCTGCGTATTTAGGCCGTTCGCTTCCCATATGGTTACAATTGCTGTATAATGATTAAAATATCTAAAAATAAGAAATTCCAAACCGCAAACTTTTCGGATAAAGTTTGAAATTTGGAATTAATAAAAATAAAACTTGTCGAAAAGTTTCTACTTCTCTTCTTTATCCAGGTATTCGTGATCGAGCTTATGGTCCAGCATTTCTTTCAAGGAAGTTGCAACCGGTTTCGGTAATTTCTCAATATCGAGAATATCTTCACGGTTGATGCGGGGCGTTTCATCGTCCTCGGTCTCCTCGCCTTCCATCAGTGTCCGAACCTGAATCATTTGTTCGTCATTGATCTGACGGGCCCGGCGAGCGGCAATGATCACAGCTTCGTATACGTTTTCGATCTTTTCATCCAGCTTTTCAAAAGGAAATGCTTTGACGGGCATGAAAATCTCTCCTTTTCTTATATCAAATTAAATAACTTATTATTCGATAATTGGGCTGCAAATATAAGTTAATAATACCATTGACGCAACATATTTCTTACATATAATCCTCTAACGGAGGACAGCTGCAGATCAGATTGCGGTCGCCGTGTGCATCATTGACACGGCCAACGCTGGCCCAGAACTTGTTTTTTCTGAGGAAATTAAGCGGGAAAGCGGCCTTTTCCCTGGAATAAGGATGACTCCAGGATTCTGATACCAGCGACTCGATAGTATGAGGGGCGTTCTTGAGGACATTGTCTTCTTTGTCAGCGACGCCCTTTTCAATTTCCTCAATTTCTTTGCGGATGGCGATCATGGCTTCGCAAAATCGGTCCAGTTCCGATTTTGGTTCGCTCTCTGTCGGCTCCACCATCAAAGTTCCGGGGACAGGAAAAGAAACGGTAGGCGCATGAAATCCGTAATCCATGAGCCGTTTCGCTATATCGATGACTTCCACATTAGCCGCCGTTTTGAAAGAGCGGGTATCAAGGATCATCTCATGGGCACAGCGTCCGTGAGCGCCGGCGTAAAGCGCTTCGTAATGGCCATGTAATTTGGATTTGATATAATTGGCATTGAGGATGGCGTATTTGGTCGCATCCGTTAACCCGTCGGCGCCCATCATACGGATATAGACATAAGAGATTAATAGAATACTTGCGCTGCCCCATGGAGCCGCGGAGACGGCATGAATGGCGCGTTTACCGCCGGTCTTGATGACCGCATGTCCTGGAAGAAACGGAGCGAGGTGTTTTGCTACGCATATCGGTCCCATGCCAGGTCCACCACCGCCATGAGGAATGCAGAACGTCTTGTGCAGATTCAGGTGGCATACGTCCGCCCCGATCATGGACGGGCTGGTAAGCCCGACCTGCGCATTCATATTGGCTCCGTCCATATATACCTGTCCGCCGAATCGATGCACGATGGCGCAGATTTCCTTTATACTTTCTTCAAAAACCCCGTGAGTGGATGGATAAGTCACCATCAGCGCGGCAAGTTGGTCTTTGAATTGTTCTGCTTTTTGCTTCAAATCATCGACATCGATATTTCCGTGGTCGTCGCATTTTACGACCACAACCTGCATGCCGGCCATCACGGCACTGGCCGGATTGGTCCCGTGCGCGGAAGACGGAATAAGTGTTATGTTGCGGTGAGACTGGCCTTTGCTTTTCAAATATTCTCGGATCACCAGGAGTCCCGTATATTCGCCCTGTGCCCCCGCGTTGGGCTGCAGAGATGTCGCCGCAAAGCCTGTAATCTCGTTCAGATAGTCTTCCAGTTCTTCAAATAACCGCTGATAGCCTGAGGCTTGTTCGACTGGAGCAAACGGATGGAGATGGCCGAATTCCGGCCAGGTCACAGGTATCATTTCCGTCGTAGCATTGAGTTTCATCGTACAGGATCCCAGAGGAATCATCGAGTTGGCTAGGGACAGATCTTTATTCTCGAGCGATTTGATGTATCTCAGCATGGCCGTTTCTGAATGGTGCGAATTAAACACCGGGTGCTGCAGATAAGATGAAGTTCTGATGAAATTAGGATGCAAAGAATTCTTAGAAGCGGATCGAATGGAAGGTGCGGAAGAGCCTTTGACTTTTGCAAACAGTGAGACGATCGCCTCTATGTCATCTTCGGAAGTTGTTTCATCTACGGATATACCGATGTGTAGTCCGTCGATGTACCGAAGGTTGATCCTTCTCGACAAGGCCGCCTTCTTCAGTTTGTTCATCTGAGCCGTGCTGTTTAGCTGCACTTTGACGGTGTCGAAGAAATATCTATTCAGGGTCTTGAATGCCAGTTTCTTGAGAGCGGAGTCGAGCGACACCGCCAGCCGGTTCACGCGTTCGGCTATGCTTTTGATACCTCCTGGACCGTGGTAGACGGCATACATACCCGCCATATTAGCCAAGAGCACCTGAGCTGTACAAATATTGCTTGTGGCCTTTTCGCGTCGAATGTGCTGTTCGCGGGTCTGCAGGGCCATACGCAGGGCGCGTTTGCCGTGGGAATCTATGGTAACGCCAATGATACGGCCGGGCATCTTTCTTTTGAATTCGTCCTTGGTTGCAAAATAACCGGCATGGGGGCCGCCATAACCCATGGGGATACCGAATCTCTGCGATGAACCGATTGCCACATCTGCGCCCCATTCACCCGGGGGCGTGAGCAGGGCCAGCGCCAGCAGATCGGCAGCCACGGCCACAAAACCTTTGGAATTGTGAACCTGTGCGCAGAAATCTCTGTAATCATAAATTTCGCCGTCACACGCCGGATATTGAATTAAAGCACCAAAATATTCGCTGGTGAACGTGAAAGTCGAATGATCAGCAACTACGATCTCAATTCCAAGAGGCCATGCGCGCGTTCTCAGTACATCGATTGTTTGCGGAAAGCATTCTTGTGAGACGAAAAATTTGTCACCCGAGCCGTCCGACTTGGATGCGTGGAACATGTGCATTGCCTCGGCGGCGGCCGTACCCTCGTCGAGCAGAGAAGCATTGGATACCGGAAGGCCGGTCAGATCCGATATCATGGTTTGATAATTCAGAAGCGCTTCCAGCCGCCCTTGCGCGATCTCAGCCTGGTACGGAGTATACTGCGTGTACCAGCTTGGGTTTTCAAGTATATTTCTCAGAATGACGGTGGGCGTGATGCAGCCGTAATAGCCCATTCCGATGTACGATTTATGTAGGGTATTTTTGGAAGCTATGGCTCTTACGAGATCGAGCACTTCGTGCTCCGCCAAAGGTTCCGGCAATTTCATCTTCTTGATCAGCCGTATCTGCTTTGGGACGGTCTGGTCGATAAGTTCATCAACCGACGCAACACCGATGACCTCCAACATGGCTTTTGTCTCTTGCGGGTTCGGTCCGAGATGTCTTGTTACAAAACCACTATCACTGGGCGTATTCATGTTGATCTATTCTCCTATCACTTGAATCTAATGATTGGTTGTTGCCGTTAAGACCCGGTTGCCGCCCTGTTGTTTGGCGCGATCGATCCCATCATTGAGAGCGCGGATCAGGTCCGCTTCGGATTTGATCCAATCGTGCGACAGCGCGGTCACGGCGATACTGGCCGTGAGGCGGATCGTTTTATCTTGTAAATTTTTCCAGATGTCCTCAGTTACGAAATCTTCGTATACGGGAAACGGATAAGTTCCTATGGATTCGAAGATCATGCGCGCCTTGGTCAGCGCATTGTCTTCCGGAGTATGGGTAAAGATAATGGCGAATTTACCGCCATCAAACCGCGTGACCACATCCGAATTACGCACGCTATTGACGAGCAGGCTGGCCAGCTCTTTGAGCACCACATCGCCCTGTTGAGAACCGAAACGGTCATTGACGACGCTGTAGCGGTCGATATCGATGATCGCCGCGCTGGCCTCGTTCTTATACCGCTTGACCGCACTGATCTCCTTTTCAATCCTTTGATGAAAGTACTTTCGATTGTACAAGGACGTCAGCGGATCGGTTATCGACAATGAAACGAGGAAATCGTTTTTTTCCGCAAGCTGGGAATTAACTTTTTTCAACTCTTCGTTGGATGAATTAAGCTCCGATTTCAGCCTATCCAGTTTTTGGACTTCGTCCAGGAGTTCGTCGTAGAGTTTCTTGTTCCGCAGCAGCACCTTGACCTTCATGATCAGCTCTTTAGGGTCGTAAGGCTGTATGATATATTCGTCGCCTCCGATCTCAAAGCCGTGAACCTGATCCACGAAATCTTTGAGATTGGCGGTGACAAACACGATAGGAACGTGTTTGTCAAACCTGCGAATGGATTCACAGATACCGAACCCGTCGATACCCGGTAACCGGACATCAAGAAGTATCAGATCAGGCTTTGCGGATTGAACCAGTTGAAGCGTTGCGGGACCGTCGTGGGCTTCCAGAAAATGGTATTCGGCTTTCTGAAGCGTCTTTTGAAGGGAGTATCGGTTATGCTCATTATCGTCTACGATAAGGATTTTAAATGGCCTCTCCATCGCGATTACGTCTTGTCCTTCTGTAAAATCAGGTGGATCTGTTCCAGTAATTTTTCTCTTGAAAACATGCTTTTCTGAAACACGTAGTAATGACTGCCGGTCAATTTCTTCTGATCTTCCTGAGTCAGAAGTTTTCCGGTCAATATCAAAACGGGCATCTTTTCGGTGAAAGTATCGTTTTGAAGATTCTTGAGTACGGCAAAACCATCGATTTGAGGCATAAGCAGATCCAAAATCACCAGATCATAGGCTTTGCGTTTGGCAAACTGGATAGCCATCTCACCGCTTGTGGCCACTTCGGAAACGAAATCATCGCTTTCCAGTATCTCCTCGACAAGCTCGGCCTGGGAAAGATCGTCGTCAACGATAAGAATCTTTTTGAGGCCTCTTTCCTCGCTCAGTTTATTCAGACGTTTTAAAAGCATTTCCTTGGCAATGGGCTTGACAATATAGTCGGAGGCGCCTAGGCTGTATCCCAATTTCTTATTATCGATCATTGAAACAATCGCAATCGGGATGTCCTTGGTTTGGGTTGTCCGCTTGAGTTCCTGCAGAACCTCCCATCCGTCTTTCTTGGGCATCATGATGTCCAGGATTATGACGTCCGGATTATATTTGATCGCCGTTTCCACCGCATTTTCACTTCTGCTGACAGGTACCATTTGGTGATTGCCTTCGGTGATATACTTCTGCATGACGTAAAGGAACTCGCTGTCATCATCAATCACCAGGATGGTTTTCTTATTGGGATCAATCGTGATTTCCTGATCGTCCGGAAGCTCCTTTTGCTTCTCCTTTGAAATCATGCCGGCTATTTCTTTGTCGGTCATGAGGGCGGGGGAACCGGTACGCATTTTAGCCGGAAGGATAAACTTGAAAGTCGAGCCTTTTCCCAGTTCGCTCTCGACCGATATTTTGCCGCCGAGTAGTTCTACCAGTCTTTTCGTCACAGCCAAGCCCAGGCCCGTTCCGCCGTATTTGCGGGTTGCCGAACCATCGATCTGGCGAAAAGGATCAAAGATCGTTTCAAAGTGAGAAGCGTCGATCCCGATACCCGTATCTCTGACGCCGTATTCCAGCACATCGTCAAATTTTGTACGTTTTACTGTAAGGGTTACGCTGCCTTTGGGGGTAAACTTGATTGCGTTGGAAATGAGGTTAAGCAGGATCTGTTTAAGTTTATTCTCATCCGTACTGTGTGTGTCGATGCCTTCCTCGACCTCGATGCGAAACTCCAGATCGGTTTCCTTGAGCATCGGAAGGATCGTGACACGCAGGGACTCTGTGAAATCGTGGACGGCGTATTCAGAATTGAAGATATCCATCCGGCCCGAATCGATCTTGGACAGATCCAAGATATCGTTGATCAGACGCAGCAGATTCTTTCCGCTCTTTTCGATGATCTTCAGTTGTTTCTCCTGCTCCTCATTGAGATCGCCGTCCATGCGTGCGAGGAGAATACTGGAAAGAGCCAGTATCGAATTGAGAGGGGTCCTCAATTCATGACTCATATTGGATAAGAATTCCGATTTGAGCCTGTTGGCCTCTGTGACGCTCTTATTGAGCTCCTCTACTTCCCGGTAAGCTTTGCTGAGTTCTTGATTCTTTTTTTCGAATTCGAACTTCCGCTTCTCGATATCACGGGAGGCGTGCTCCATCGATTTCTGATTCTGAATAAAGTCGGTACGATCTCTCAGTATCCACCATTTACCCGCAAAACTCCCGGATTCGTCCTTGATCGGGCTGATCTGGCATTGTACATACTTGATGTCGGCGTGAACAAATTCGATGTCCTCGCAGCAGGAGAATTCAGGTCCGTTTTCCAGGGCAAGTTTTTGATAAAAGTACGGCGGAACAAATTCTTTCAGCCGTTCGACCATATCGCCGGCCAAAGTAAGCGTTGTGTCGGGGCCTAGTCGAAGAAAAGTCGTAAATTTCTGATTATAGCGGATGACATGGCCATCCTTTCCCGTGATCATCACGCCGTCCGGGATGCTTTGGATAAAAGCATCAACGTCGATGCCGCGGTTTCCCGGGGTATTCTTCTTTGGTGAAGGCCGTGAACCGGAATTCGAGCGGGATTTTTTTTTCGACGCGGGAACCTTTGAGGTTGTATTTCTTTTTGCCATGAGTTGAGCTATATCGAATACGACCGGGTGTAAGCGAGACTAGTGCGCCGTGGTTTCTTTGTATTTCTGAGCATTAAGCAAATTGGCCTTTGCGGACATATCGGTCACCTTCATCTTGATTATCCAACCTTCTCCGTAAGGATCGGAATTGATCACTTCGGGTGAGTCGGTCAGTTTTGAGTTGACAGCGGTCACCTCGCCGGTCAGTGGTCCGTACAAGTCCGTCACGGTCTTGACCGCTTCGATCGATCCGAAAGGTTGTCCGGCCTGTACTTTATGGCCGATTTCCGGCGTTTCGACAAATATAATATCGCCTAATTCCGACTGTGCGTAATCGGTGATCCCGACCGCAGCTTCGTCTCCATTGATCTTGACCCATTCATGGCTTGAGGTGTAAAGCAGATCTTCGGGGAAATTCATGAGAGTTATCTCCTTCTAAAAATAGTGGCGTGAAAACCGCAGGGACGGTTTATCCTTTTTTGGGGCGTTTAACAAACGCGGGATAAAATACTAACATCGGAGCATAGTTTCAATCAAAATACGGGATAAATCTATCCCACCATCTGACTGCTCCACACGTACAATCGTTTCAGTTCCAAAATCTTCCGATCGACCTTGGCGTCGGTCGGATTCTTCACTTTGAGCATTTTACAAACTTTGTAAGCCGTACCGAACTGGCCACGTGAGGCTAATTTTTCGACCAATTCGGGCGTGGCTTCCTGTGGGTTGATCTCTTCTTCGGTGGTCTCTTCGATTATTTCTTCGGCGATATCCTCTTCCGCCACTTCTTCCGTTACTTGAGCCGCAACGGGTGTGAGTTTGGGTTTCTGTTCGTAAGGCTCGATCTTGGCAACCGGTCGTTCTTCCGTCTTGATCTCAGTGACCATTTCTTCGATTACCGGCTCGGCCGCTGCCTGCTGGATCGGTTTTTCTGACGGTTTTGCCTCTTTAATCGTTTCAAAAGCGGCTTCGGCTTTTTCCAGTTCGGAAACGGAAGCCATATATTCATCGTACTTAAGACCAGGTCCTTCCGCGACGGACTTCATTTCCCATAAACTGTCAGAAGAAACACCCTCGGCTCGAAGTATCACGGCATAAGTTTCGAAGTCGATGGCTTCATCCGCATTATCCAGATATGCCGAGAACTCACCAAACCCGATGGGCTCGCCGTCATCCAAAGGCGTCTCCTCCGCAAATGAGGCTTCAGCGATATCGGATTCGTCTTCCAGACTCTGCAAATAGTCAAGATAGGCCAGAGGTTGATCGGTGTCGGAAGGCGCAGGAGCTTCTTCGCCCAACGCGCTTTTGAGGATACGGGACACTTTGTCTTCCGCTTCTTCCATACCGGTCTTCGTTTCTTCCTGGAAAAGGGCCTCCAGCAGGTCATCCTCGCTGGTCAATATGTCCAGATAGTCCTTGTAAGAAATTTCAAGTTCGGATAGGGCCGCTTCCTGCTCCGCCTCGGAAAGCAACTCCTCCTCCTCCCGGGCCATGGATTCATTTATGTGGTCTTCGAATGAAGTGAATTGCGCAGGTTCTTTTGCCGGTCTTGTTTCGGCCACAGGTTCGCTCAAACCAGTTTTGGTGTCGGTCTCAAAGGCCGATTCCATCTGTGTGAAAACGTCTTCTGATTTCGATTCTTTGGCGGCCGACTTGACACCTTTCTCAATCAGTTTCTGATCCAGCAAAGCTCGTTCGATTATAAGGGCTTTACCGGCCTTCTGGAGTTCCAGTCGTTTTTTGTATTGATCGAATGAAACCTCATCGTCGTCATAAAAATACATCACACCTTTCTCATCGGTGTAGGCCGGTGAGAATTCCGATGCGACGGTCTGCTGTACAACCGGTTTTACTTCCTCTGAAATAACGGAGGATTCGGACACTGCGGATTTCGGCTGAGGCTCCTTGAAAGCGAATTTGTCTTCGGCCGGCTGTATGGCATCTTCGATGAAATTTTCCAATCTGGATTCTTCTTTGACCGCTTCGGTTTTAGGTTTGGCCGTTTCCAGAATCTCAGGCTGGATCTTTTCGGCCGGCTTTTCTGCAACAGGTTTTGGAATGACGGCCTTGGGGATGGATTTGACCTCGGCTTCTTCCTCTTCATCGCCGCTCTTGGATTCCTTCAATTTCTGATACTTATCCTTAAGATCAACCAGTGTCTGAATGATCTGACGATTGATCGGATCAAAACGTAAGGCGATACGATAATGTGAAACCGTACCGTTTACATCGTCTTCTTCGAGAGCGAGGTCTCCCAGAAGTTTATGCCCTGCCAGGCTTGCGGGGTTGGTTGTCAGGAAATTCTGAAGCACTTCCCGCGCTTTCATTTTATTGCCGCTCAGATAGTAGGATCGCGCCAACACGAGCGTTCCCGTATCGTAGTTGGGATGTTTTTGCATGCCTTTTTCACACAGCGCGATGGCGTGGTCAAAATCCCCGATCCCCAAATAGGCATCGGCCAACTGCGCAAAACGCAGGCTTTCCGGATCAACGGCCAACCGTGTTTCGATCTGCTGAATTTGAGAAATGAGATTTATCTCAGCCAGGATCTCCTGATTGCTGATCACGGCCGGAACCGAAGTTTTATTTTCTCTTGCCATAAACGAGACCTATCCGTTTAGTTGCGGCTTTGATATACGTGTTTGAGAGAGAGGAACGTGACCATGGAAAATCCGATCAACGTCCAGAAGTTGAAAAAGATCATCCCGATAAAATTGGATTTGGCGGTCATATAATTGTGAATTCCCACATAGGATGACCAAACCACATACATGATCATCAGTATTTCCAGGAAAACCAATTTGTCGACTTTTATCGCGTATTTTTTGTGCTCCATCTTGGCGTGATCCCGGTGCAGGAAACCGAGCTTGGGCGTCCTGATGAATGCCGATTTTACATCAAAAAATCCTTCGAGTACGGCTTTTGCGTTACTCAGGGATAATCCCATACTGCCCATCATGAAGACCGGGAAAAGCAGCATACGTTTTTTCCAGTTCGGATTGATCATTTTCTCCGAATAAAAATAGAAGACGAAAAGTCCAATGATCGTAAAAACGAAAACCATCATGATATCGAGTATGATATTGAAACGTCCGTTCTCGTTGTGCAGGAAAAGTACCGATGAATTCAACAGGCACGACGCTACAACAAAAACATAAGAGAAATTGCTTGTGAGATGGAAGAGCGATTGGATCTTCACCCACAGAGACAATTCGGATTTCATGATCTTGGGAACGAGCTTTTTGGCTGTTTCCACTGAGCCTTTGGTCCAGCGAAACTGCTGGGACTTAAGCGCATTGATCTCGACCGGTAATTCGCCGGGAGAGACAACGTCGTTGAGAAAAACGAAATTCCACCCCTTCAATTGCGCACGGTAGCTCAGATCGAGATCTTCCGTCAGCGTATCATCGTGCCAGTTGCCCGCGTCGTGGATACAATCTTTTTTCCAAATGCCACCGGTGCCGTTGAAATTAATGAAAAAACCGGCACGGTTGCGTGCAAGCTGCTGGATCACGAAGTGTCCGTTCAATCCGATCGACTGGGTTTGCGTCAGGATGGAATAATCCTCATTGAGATGTCCCCATCGAGTCTGGACCATACCGATCTTCGGATTGGCAAAGTACGGTATCGTATGCCTGAGAAAATCCGGATCGGGAATGAAATCCGCATCAAAAATAGCCACGAATTCGCCCTCGGCTTTTTCCAAAGCTTCCCGAAGCGCTCCGGCTTTATAACCCGTGCGGTCGGTACGATGGAAGAGTTTGATATTACAACCTTCCTGAGACAGCCGCTTCACCAAACCAGAGGTCAGTTTCAGCGTATCATCCGTGGAGTCGTCCAACACCTGGATCTCCAGCTTATGCGTGGGCCAGTTTAGTTTTGTTGTGGCCAGAATCAATCTTTCGGCGACGTTTTGTTCATTGAATATGGGCAACTGGACCGTCACATGCGGCCATTGTGACTGAGGAATTTCGTCTAATTCCAGCTTTTCCAGATCGTTCTTATGGCGGTGTTTCAGGAAATAATAGATCATCACGAAATTGTGCGTGCTGAATAAGAACAGAACAAACATGCAAAAAAGGTAGGCGTAAAATAAAATTGCGCCTCCATCAAGAGACAAAGACATACGGTTCCTTGGGTTTTAGAAAATTAGGGTTTCTGAATATCTCCGGTTTTGGGTTTACCAGTCCGATACTACTTTGTTAATTACATTTTGAGTTATCATTTTCACTGCTTCGTCAATGCCATCGTTGCGCCGTTTGGATCCCTGCAAACTGTACCGTCCCCATCCGGAGATCGTTTCTTCCCACACGGTCTTTTTTTCTTTCTTGTTTTCAAAGCGGACGGTAGTGACGATCGTGATCTTGTAATCCGTCGTGGAGAATGAATTGCCCGATCCTTCGAAGGAAAAAGGCACATCCTCGATCTTCGTAATTTTTCCGCTGATCACCGCGTCGGCCAGTTTCAGATCGGCGATTTTGAAGTTATTATCATCCAGTATGGCCTGGACCAGCTGGTTGGTGACGCGCTCGCGAATGCCCGGTTCCGAAGTGATATTATCGAATACGGGCACGGCTACGGTCTTAAGACCGCCCAGATTGGCGCCTGTAAATGAATACGTACAACCGGCCGCCGTCAGCATACAAAGAACAAATATCAAATGTCTTATCTTCACTTTCATTTTGCCGCACTCAGTCACTAGAGATCCAGATTATACTCTTTGATCTTCCGGTAAAGCGTGCGCTCGGACAGGCCGAGAACTTTGGCCGCGAGGCTTCGCTTACCGTCGTATTTCCTCAAAGCTTTGATGATCAGTTCCTTTTCCGCCTCGCTTACATCCATGGAGTCGCGTTCCGAAGAGTCCTCGACGTTGTATACTTCCGGTTCGACCACTTTGCGTTCCGTGATCTTCTTTTCAAAGACGACCGGCGTGCCGGAAGAACCGGCCATGCCCGGCTGTGTGTTTCCGAATTTGGCGGCGAGGAACATCTTGATATCCGTGATGTCCTGCTTCAAAGACAGCAACGTCCGGTATAATAATTCCCGTTCGGCCTGTTCCGGCGTCAGGTGCGTTGCAACGGGTAAGTGCGCGTCGTCCGGCTCGTTGATATCGATCGTGTCGATATCTTTAAAATTCTGCAGGTTGGCGCTTACGTCCGCTGCGGAAACCGTTTCGCCCCTTTTCAGTGTGATCAGGCTTTCAACAAGGTTTCTCAATTCCCTCACATTACCCGGCCATCGGTATTCGGTCATCTCACGGATCGCATCGGCGGAGAAACCTTTAAAGTTGCCGTGTAACTGCTCATCGAAATTGCGAACAAACATCTCGATCAGCACGGGAATATCCTCTTTCCTTGCGCGCAGCGGCGGCATATTCAGTGTGATCGCTTTCAGCCGATAATACAGATCTTTCCGGAATTCGCCGCGTCGTACCATTTGCTCCAGGTTGCGGTTGGTCGCAGCAATCACACGGACGTCGCACTTTTTGACCACCGATCCGCCGACCTTCAGAAATTCTCCGGATTCCAACACGCGCAGGAGTTTGACCTGCGTCGCGAGCGGCATGTCTCCGATCTCGTCCAGAAAGATCGTTCCGCCGTTGGCCGTTTCAAAATAACCTTTGCGTTCCGAGACGGCGCCGGTAAAAGCGCCCCGTTCATGTCCGAAAAGCTCGCTTTCTAGAATGCCTTCCGCGATGGCGCCGCTATTGACGATCACGAGAGGCCGGGTACGCCTCCGGCTGAGCTGGTGAATCGCCTTGGCTGCAACGTCTTTACCCGTGCCGCTCTCTCCGGAAATGAGTACGGAAACGTCCGACGGTGCGATCTTGCAGATATCACGAACGACCGAACGGATCGAAGTCGATTTCCCGATAAGACCGATACTCTCGGCGATATGATCCAGGTTTCTCTCAATTTCGGCCTCGTCGTTGGCCAATATGAAATTTCTCAGGTTCTCAGCCTGTGTCGTCGTCGCACTCATCCTTATTTACGGATTATGTCGAGGATCTCGTTGGCGGCGCGCTCGATGGTATCATTGACCACCACATGATCGAAAAGGTGTGCTTTTTCCATCTCCTCCGCCACTCTCGCCAGCCGTATTTTCAGCGAATCTTCCGTTTCTGTTCCGCGCGCCATCAGACGCTTTTTCAATTCGTCCATGGACGGGGGTTTGATGAAAATCAGAACGGACTGGTCCGGAAAATTCTTCTTTACGGCAAGCGCTCCATTGACATCGATATCCATGATCACGTTGCTGCCCACTTTGAGATCCGGTTCGACCGCCATACGCAACGTGCCGTAATAATTACCAAAGTGGTGGTCGTATTCAATAAAATCATTGTGTTCAATATGTTCCTTGAACTCCGCCTCGCTGATAAAGTAATAATCTTTGCCGTCGTGCTCGCCATCGCGTTTCTCGCGGGTCGTAGCGGAAATAGAAAAAACGAGGGTCGGATCCTTTTTGATCAAAGCGTTCTTGATCGCCGTCTTACCTGTGCCGGAAGGCGCGCTGAAAACGATTAACTTACCTTCTTTGGATCTCAATTGTGCCATAATTTACTTACTGACAAAATTTCAGCTGAGAAGAATTCAATTTAGATAAAAATATAGTTTATAAGTCTTTATATATCAAGGAATTTTTTGATGTTTTGGACAGGAGAGGGTGCTATTGGAAAAGCTGAAAAATGAGCGGAAAGTTCGAAAAAATACAGAGGTTTAGTCAAAAACCGAAAATGCTGAAACCGCCGTCCACAGCCAGACACTGACCGGTAATATAGGAAGCGGCCGGGAGGCAAAGGAACACAGCCGCCGCCGAGACCTCTTCCGGTCGTCCGACACGATGCATAGGCGTTCGGCCGAGAACGGATTGCAGGTATTCTTCATTTTTCAAAACCGATTCGGCCAAGGGTGTATTTATGTACCATGGGGCAACGGCATTAACGCGGATGCCGTCAGGCGCCCATTCCAGAGCCAGGTTTTTGGTCAATTGTACCATGGCCGCCTTGCTCATGGCATACACAGCGCCGGTTCGGAGGGCGGTGAGACCTCCGACGGAAGAAATATTTACCACGCATCCGGAACCTTTCAGGAAGGGATAAGACAGCCGGCAAATCTCAAAGACCGAGTGCAAATTAGTATTAAGAATGTGGTCGTACTCTTCAGTCGTATAATCCACCGCTTTTTTGCGGATGTTGGTGCCGACATTATTGATCAGGATGTCAAATTGTTTCCATTTCGTTTCCAGTTCATCAAATATTTTCTTCCGATCTGCCGCTCGGCTGACATCGGCCCGGATCCCGTAGGCCCTGACGGAATCCCGGTTCCATGTCCCCATGGTCTGCCTGATCTCTTCGGCATCGCGCGCAACGGCGACCACCTCGGCTCCGAATGACAGGAGTTCTTCGGCGATCGCTTTTCCTATGCCTTTGGTAGCGCCGGTTATCAAAGCTTTCTTACCGGATAAGGACCATTGCGTATTCATACGTTTTCCAGGTTAAGATTTCGTTTGCGCCAATGTATGCAGTGCGTCGCCGGTCACTCTGAAAATGGTCCAGTCGTCCACGGCGGCCGCGCCGAGACTCTTATAAAATTCGATCGCCGGCTTATTCCAGTCGAGAACCGCCCATTCGAATCTTCCGCAGTTTCTCTCTGCGGCAATTTTTGCCAGATGCACCAATAGAGCTTTTCCGATACCTTTGCCGCGCATGCTCTCACGAACGAACAGGTCTTCCAGATACAATCCCGGTCGCCCTACAAAAGTGGAAAAATTATGAAAAAAAAGCGCGAAGCCCACCGGTTCCCCTTCGTAATGTGCAATGACGACCTCCGCCTTGGGCTGAGGGCCGAATAAATGTTCATGCAAAAGTTCTTCGGTTGCGACCACGGCATGCGCCAGTCTTTCGTACTCGGCAAGTTCCCTGATGAAGGACAGGATCAAAGGAATTTCCTGCGGCTGTGCGTTTTTTATTTCAATTCCCGGCATGAGGCTGCAACTCCTTTGTTGATATTTTCTGTTTAAACTGAACGTTCCCGTTTTTATTGCAAACAAACATTGTCAGAGATTGTTCCTGCAAGTCGATATCCACGATTCCGTAATTAAGATTGTAAAAAGGTCCGTACAAGCGGTAGCGGTTCTTCTCAAGGCCGAATAGCTCCTGCCAGAATCTGTTCTTATGGTGCGTCAATCCGCTGGATGTGATCTCGTACAAAGGATACCCGATTGGCGCGTCGGAGTATTTGGAAATTTCACCGAAATGCCGGTCACCGGCCAGGACGATGAGATTTTTGGCTTTGGTAGAACGGATCAAATGGAACAATCGCCGTTCCGCGGCCGGAAAGTCGGTCCATTTATCGTGCACATGATCGCGTCCGACGATCTGGGAGGAAGAGCCGATCAATGTGACGGCAGGAATCGTATCAGATAATTCGTTTTGAAGCCATGCCCACTGGGCTTCGCCGAGGATATCGGCATCCGGACCCGGGCGATCCCGAAAATACCTTTCGTCAAGAAGAATGATCCGGATCGGCCTTTCTTCGGCGCCGAATCGATACGATACATAAACACCTTCCTGTTTCCGTCTGGGGCTGTCAGGAGGTTCCCCAATGAAATCCAGGAACAATGACTGACTGGTGCGTTTGAAAGGATAATTTTTCTTTGCTCCGTTTTTTCCGAAATCGTGGTCGTCCCAGGTGCCGATGACCGGTACTTTTTGTATAAACGCATGGTAGGCCGGATTGGATTTCTGCAAAAGGTATTTTCTGGCCATGCGGTTCATGTTCTTCGTGTCGGCATAAATGACATCGCCGAGCCAAACCCAGATATCCGGATCGCTTTGCAGAATTTTTTCCCAAAGGGGCTGGGGACGGTTGTGTTTATTGCAGGATCCGAACGCGACGCGGAATACGCCGGCTCCCTTAGGCGGCAAAGGATCGCCCTCGGGCGCCGTGTTTGTCTGACACGAGATGAAAAGGCCCGCGATTAACAGTGAAAAAAACTTCATAGATTCAGACCAAAAAAAGTAACATATTCACTACGCCTTGTTCAATCTACTTTATTAGACCGTTTATTTCAAACACTTTTCCGATGGCCTTCATCAAAAAAGACGTGATCGTGATAGGCGCGGGAGCCGCGGGCATGATGTGTGCGATCGAGGCCGGCCGCCGCGGACGGCGTGTTCTCGTCATTGATAGAGCAGAAAAACCCGGAAAAAAGATCCTGATCTCCGGAGGAGGACGATGTAATTTTACGAATCTTCACAGCGGACCGGGAAATTTCCTGTCGGAGAATCCGCATTTCTGTAAATCGGCGCTTGCCAGATTTACTCCGGAAGATTTCATTCGTCTGGTAAGAAAACACGGGATTCCGTATCACGAAAAGCAGGACGGTCAACTCTTCTGCGACCGTTCTGCCCGCGACATCCTCGCCCTGCTTCAAAAGGAACGTGCGGAAGCCGGCGCAGAGATATTTCTTAACTGTGAGACCTCTAAGATCGAAAGATCGGAGGAGTTTCACATCGGTACCAACAAAGGACTATTCGCGGCCGAGTCGCTCGTGATCGCCACGGGCGGTCTGTCGATACCCAAAATGGGCGCCGGGGATATGGCCTTCAGAACGGCTGAGAAGTTTGGAATCGGAGTCGTTCCTCCACGTCCGGGCCTTGTTCCATTAACGTGTGATAAGACTTTTCTATCGGTTTTTGGCGATATCAGCGGCGTCTCGGTCGATGTTCGAATACGGTATGACGGGATCTCTTTCCGCGAAAATATGCTATTCACGCATCGAGGATTGAGCGGACCGGCGGTATTGCAGATCTCTTCCTACTGGCGGGAGGGACATCCACTGGAAATCGATCTTATGCCGGATAAGCCGCTGTTCCCTGTTCTGAAAGAACACGCGCAGAGCCGAGTGCGTCTCGACAACTTCCTTATGCAGTTCCTGCCGAAAAGATTCTGCGAAAAATTCTGCGCGACATATTTTCAGATCAAGCCCGTTTGCCAATATACTGAAAAAGAAATGAAAACGATTTCGGAGACCATACATCGCTGGGTCGTTATGCCGGAAGGAACCGAAGGGTACGATAAAGCGGAGGTGACCTGCGGAGGAATTGATACGCAGGAGCTGTCGTCTAAAACTATGGAGTGCAGGAAGATCAAAGGACTTTATTTCATAGGAGAGTGTACGGATGTGACGGGCCACCTGGGCGGACATAATTTTCAATGGGCCTGGTCTTCGGGATTTACGGCTGGACAGTATGTTTGAACCGTTACAATTAATTCATTTAACCATTGTGCCATTAGATCATTAAACAGTTCTTTTGTAATCAAAAAAAACACGGTTCAAACGATGGCCGATGCACAGTATTAATTAAAGGCGGTTATATGATAAGAAAAATAATTTTGGGTTTTGGATTGGTATTTTTTCCCTGTCTCTTATTCGCCCAATCGGGGTGGAATCAGCTCACATGGCCGGCTTATGGCATTGATTTCATGCTTCCGGAAAATTTTGTGATCATTGAGAGTTCATCTGAAATGTACGTGGCCGAAAGCAAAGGGTTCAGTTTTGCGATCCGGCCGTGGAGGGATTCGACGCTGACGGCGGAACAAGTGGCCGCAAGAGCTTTAGAACAGCTCAATGCCGATAGTGTGGAGATCACATTCCGCGACAAGATCGATCTGGACGGATTCGAAGGCTACGAGATGATCGGCGCCGGACAACAGGACGGGAGCGATCTTTTCTTTGTGGCGCTCGGATTTATCGACCCGGTCAGCGATCTCAATTATTCCGCGTATATCTTATTCTGGCACGATCCGCTAACCGATGATGAGAATATCCGGATTGCCAAACAGATCGTCGAAGGGATTGGGAAATCAAAGTAATGATCACTTCTGCGCAAGAATCTTTTCCAGTTCTTCTTTTCTCACCGTTAGTTGTCCAACCGCGGGTAAACGCTCTGTCAAAAGGGCCCAGTTAGGATCGGCTTTGAATATCTTCTTAAAGATCGGAAGGGATTCTTCCAAGCGTCCATTATTAGCCAGCGCAACGGCATGCCAGTATTTCATTTCCAGGTTTTCCGGAAACATTTTCTCGGCGTTGCCATAGAATTCCATCGCGCTTTTCATATCGTTTTTCTCAACCGCGTAATCGCCTTTGTTCATGAATTCATATGCGCGATAAAGTTTGAGCAATCGGCGGATCTCCTTGACGGGCTCCGCGTGGTCCTCGATTCTGAGATCAATGACCCGGTCCTCCCATATCCTGCCGGTGGGCTGTGCTCGGACAACGAGAATCGCGGCGGACTGCTTTCCGCGGATATCTCCGCCGACGGATTGCGCGGCTTCGAGCGCCGTTACCATTCTTTCTGCCAATGGGCCCGTGGACTCCTGAAAGGCTTTTGCCATCGCCGGCCAGACTTTGTCATTCAGCATCAGATTGGCTTCAACGGAGAAGTTGTCTCCAACGAAATGGCCCGCGGCGGGTATGCATTTTTTTCCGGTGTGTGCCGCGACATTCCCTTTGGCATCCACTATGGCCAACTGGCGAACGTCCCGTCCTTCGTCCGCATCGATCAGTTCTTTCAGAACCTCCTGCGCCGTTTTGCCGGATCTCAGAAGTTCCAGTCCGCGCGGGCCGAACGAAACATTGACAAATGACTGCGTGGCAATGGCGCCCACGCCGGCCTCGGCCCAGGAAACGAGCGAGCCTACGGAGAACCAATTGGATTGAACAGCTACGCCCATTTCACCGGTCTGCGGATCCCGCGCTACGATGGAGTAGGTGTGAACGAGCCGGCCTTCCGGATCGATCTGAGCGGGACTTTCTTCGATGGCCACAACGAGCAGCAGCAGAATCCCAATGATCTTCTTCATATCTTACTCCTTCAAAATTATTGATTGACTACATCCATTAACAACCATTGTTCCGGATCAATGACCGGTTTAATGCCTCGAGGGATGTCGATCTCCGCGCGGCCGTTGGCCATATCTATTCGACGCATCTGCTTTCCTATCTGAACGGTTACCGGCATCGGGAAAGGCAGGCCGTTCGGCGTTTCCCATATAAGGGACAATTTGTTCTTTTCGGTTTTCGCGATCAGTTTCGGAAGAGCGGGCTGACGCAGATAGACTTCAAAAAACCAATCCAGATCTGTGCCCGAAATAGATTCCACAATTGCGAGATAATCGTCAGTAGAAGCAAATCGGCACTGTCGTCCGTCGGTGATCTTTTCGGATGCCGGATCGGGATAGGTCATTCGGCGCAGGGAGGTCATGAAATTCTTATCGCCGATAAGGTACCGGAGCGACTGCAGGATCCATGTACCCTTGTTGTAGTTGTCGCCATCGCTCTCCGTGTAATCCGGCGCCACGAGATAACTTTCTGCAAGACTGCGGGCGCGGCGCTCGGCAACGGCTTTGGCATTTCGTATTTTCGGACGGGAAACGGACATGGATTGATGATAAGCCTTCGCGCCATGAAGTTTCTCGATGTACAGCTGCTGCATGTATGCGCCGAAACCTTCGTGCAGCCATATATCCGTCCAATCGACAGCGGTCACAAGATTGCCCCACCATTCGTGGGAGAGTTCGTGATGATGCAAAAAGTCGAATCCCCAATCGTTGTTCTTGTAGTTGTTTCCATAGGCGATAACTGTCTGATGTTCCATACCCAAATAAGGCGTCTCGGCTACGCCGTATTTATCCGCTCGGAATGGGTAGGGGCCCAGGAGTTCCTCGTGAAAACGCAGATGTTCCAGTATCTGTGTGAACAAAATCTTTCCTTTGTCATAGTTTTCCGGCAACACCCAATAAGTAACCGGAATAACATCCCCAGATATGCTTGTGTAATCGGCTTCAATGGTCTTATACGGCGCGATATTGATAGACAAGCCGTAATTGTTGATCGGAGTGGAAACAAACCAGTGGAATGTCTGCGTGCCGTCGGCATTTTTAGTAATGCCGCGCGATCGGCCGTTGGAAGCACAGACGAGGGATTGAGGAACGGTTACGTGAATTCGAACCGAATCGGGTTCGTCCGACGGATGGTCTTTGCACGGCCACCAAACGTCCGCGCCGTCGTTCTGACAGGCGACGCCTATCCACGGCTGGCCGTCCGATGTTTTGGACCAGACAAAGCCGCCGACCCATGGAGGACGTATGGCCGTTCGCGGTTTACCTTTGTAACTGATCTCCAAAGTTACGGTCATTCCGGGCTGATAAGTTTTACCCAATGCGATCCATAATTTCCAGCTGCGCCGGATAAATGTAATTGAAGCGGGCGCAGAGACGAGATTGACCGAATCAACGGTTAACAAAGTATCGAGATCCAGAACCACGTATTCGGAAGGCTGAACCATGGCGGCATGAAGGGTCAGTTTGCTTTGGATGGACTGCGTTTCGGGGAAAACCTGAATGTTAAGGTCATACCATTTGACATCGTAGCACGCCTGTTCCGGTATCAAGGTTCCTCCGGTATCGGTTGGCCGCGCGCCAAGACTTCTTTGCGTCCAGGAATGATTTGCTGCAAGTGTAAGAAATGCGAGGAGAAAACATAGTCTTAAACTCATATCATGTTTCCTTTGAGATGTTGTTTCTGACTTCGAAGAGCGAAAGATTGATTATCAATAGCACGGGCTACGGCGAGAATGCCGTCAAGATGATCCACTTCATGCTGAAGCAGTTCGGACAGAGCATCTTCCAGAAGCATCTCCCGGCGTTGCCACGATTCGTCTGTGTAAATGATACGGCATCTCTTGTGGCGCTTCACACGAACGAAAAGGTCGGGAAAACTCATGCAATCGTCCCAAATCTCGAACATGTCCAAACTCTTCTGATCCAGTTCCGGATTGATGAAGACCACCGGCCGGTCGATGTGCATGTATACCAGGCGCTTCATGATGCCGATCTGAGGGGCTGCTATGGCACGGCCTGCCTTATAACGTGACCGGAAGTCCATCAGGGTGTCGTGGAGATCGGCCACAACGGAACGGACGGATGGCCACTCCTCGTGCCGGACCGGTTCGCATACTTCATAGAGTTTCGGGTGGCCCAAAAGTAAAATATCTCTGACGGGCATAAAATCGGATGGTTATTTCTGAAAAAATATAACCTCTTCCGTTATGGCAATCAATCTTTCGCACAAAAATTCGAAAAAATAGTTCTTGACAAAACGGTTTATTGTTTTAAATTATGATATTACGAATTCAAAATAATAACCCGCTTCGTTGTGCGAACGACCAGAAAATACGGAAGAGAGAGCGACCTGGCTTTAGGTCTTTGGGTAAAGCTGGCCAGGGCTTATGAGACCTTCAGCCGCCGAAGTCTCGAGAATATCCGTACTTTCGGATTAACCGAGCCTCAATTCGGCGTGCTTGAATGCCTGGGTCATTTAGGCCCTCTCACCACAGGCGAATTGTGCCGGAAGATGCTGGTAAGCGGCGGCAATATGACCGTGGTGATCGACAATCTGGAAAAAGAATCGCTGGTCGAGCGGATCCGAAGTTCGGAGGACCGCCGCACGATCCGGGTACATTTATCCAAAAAAGGCAAAAAACTCTTTGACGATATCTTTGTTCTTCATGCCGCGCATATCACCCGGTTGGCCGGCGTATTGACCAGGAGCGAACAGGAAGAACTCTCGCGCCTTCTAAGGAAGCTCGGACTGGCTCTGCAGAAAGGCGCTTAAAATTTTTTGTACTTATATTTCAAATTCAAAATATTTACCATCGCTTTTGTGCGCGGCATTTCCAAACAGGAACGATCGAGCGCATGGTTCAAGAAAGGACAACATTGAAAAGCCTGTCGGCACATAAATTACCGTCCGGCACGAAGATCGGCTACGTTCATCTTCGTGTTAATGATCTGGACAAGGAACTTAGGTTTTACAGCGACCTTCTCGGATTTCATGAAACCGGACGTGAGGGATCGACGGTCTATTTGTCGGCCAAAGGGGATCGGCCGCCGCACATAATACTGAGTGAGACCGCACACGGAGAAGTGTCGTCCTCGTTTACTACGGGGCTTTTCCATCTGGCGATCCGGTTACCCGACCGGAAGGAACTTGCAAAAATGTTCCTGAGACTAAATGGGAAACGATATCCTTTTCATGGTTTTGCGGATCACGGCGTCAGCGAAGCATTGTATATGGCCGATCCGGAAGGGAACGGCGTAGAGATCTATTATGACCGTCCACCCAACGAGTGGCCTTATGAAAACGGGCGGCTGGCGATGGTCACCGAACCTTTGGATCTCGACGGACTCGTAGCTGATGTAAACCCTCAGCATGAGGAGTGGAAAGGACTTCATCCGGGAAGCGATATCGGTCATATTCATCTTAAGGTATCTGAACTTGCTAAAGCGGGCAATTTTTACGGACAAGCCTTGGGAATGGATGTGATGCAGGACGACTTTCCCGGTGCGCTCTTTCTATCCGCCGGAGGTTATCACCACCATATTGGCGCCAACATCTGGTCCAGCCGCGGGGCGCGGCCGCCCAAGGAAGACGAACCGGGTCTTGCAGCTTTTGCTCTGACCATTCCAAACGAGACAGGCCTTCAAGATCTTGCGCAAAGACTGGAGCCGCGCTATCTGGTGCAACGATCGGGAGGACGTATGTTTGTAGAAGATGAGGACCGTATAAAGATCGAACTAGTAGTTAACTGATTTTAAAGAAAGGACACGATTGACAAAGATTATTCACAGATCCGATTCACGCGGGGCCGCCGATCATGGATGGCTCAAAAGCCGTCACACCTTTAGTTTTGCGGAATATTACGATCCGGAAAGGGTCCAATTTGGACATTTGCGGGTACTGAATGATGATAAGGTGGAAGCCGGTATGGGTTTCGGTACCCATCCGCATCACAACATGGAGATCGTTTCTATTCCTCTCAAAGGCGCGCTGGCGCACCGCGACAGTACCGGTCATCGTCAGGTCATCCAAGCCGGCGATGTGCAGATCATGTCGGCCGGATCCGGCATTGCCCATTCGGAATATAATCATTCCGAAACAGAACCGGTGCATTTCCTCCAGATATGGGTCTTTCCGAAAGAGAAGAACATAACGCCTCGATATGAACAAAAAACGTTTTCGGTGGATGAAAGACAAAACAAGTTTCTGACGGTGGTCTCGCCCGAAAAAAAAGACGAGGCGTTGTGGATCAATCAGGATGCGTATTTCAGTTTGGGACGTTTTGATGCCGGCCGGAAAGCGGAATATACGATCCGCCGCCAAAGCAACGGCGTTTATTTGTTTGTCATAGAGGGCCGGATCAAAATATGCGGCGAAATGTTGGAGCGGCGCGACGCGATAGGCCTCATCGATACGGATACAGCGGAAATTGAGACCTTATCACCATCTGAAATCCTGATCATCGATGTTCCTATGAACTGAAAAATACCGGGTTGATGGTTTCGGGAAATTATGTACATTACAGGCGGATTGATTTATTCATGCAACCACGGAGTTTCTTATGTCTTACATCATGGTCAAACGGTCTCAAGAGAAGATCCCGGTGTCTAAAATCTTCTGCGTCGGCGCCAATTATTCCGATCATATAGCGGAAATGAATCCGGGCAAACCGCTCGAACTCCCCAAAGAGCCCGTCATTTTCATGAAACCGCCTTCAGCGATCATTCACAACGGCGGATCTATACTTTTTCCCGACGTTCCGGGCGAGATGCACCATGAGATCGAGCTGATAGTCGTTATCGGCAAAGAGGGCAAACACATCCGGGCTGAGAATGCGGGAGAATATATTCTGGGTTACGGCGTGGGGCTGGATATGACTCTGAGGGATATGCAGTCCGAAGCAAAGAAAAAAGGCCGTCCGTGGACGATCGCGAAGGGATTTGATACCTCGGCCGCTTTATCGGACATCATACTGAAAGAAGAGATCGCAGATCCGCAGAACCTGTCCCTGAAACTTACGATCAACGACAAGACCAGACAGGAAGGTCATACATCCAACATGATCTTCAAAGTCGGAGATATCATAGCCTACTTGTCGGGATTTTTTACGCTATGCCGCGGGGATGTCATTTATACCGGAACGCCAAAAGGCGTAGGCCCAGTACAGGTGGGTGATAATCTCAGAGCAGAATTGGATACGAGAACCGACGTGTCGGTCTCTGTAAAGAAAGCTTAATCGTCGGTAGCCGAAGCGATCTTCTTTTCGAGAACCGGGATCAGCGTACTGACATTGACCTGAGACATTTCTTCGGTCGACGCGAGGAAAAGCTGATATTTGCCGGTACGATTGGAACAGAACAGAATCTTATTTCCGTCCGGCGAAAAACGCGGGAAAATATCGTCCCCGTCGTCGTAAGTAATCCGGGTCTGTTCCTTGCCGTCGGACTGCATCTTGTAAACTTCATAATTGCCGTCGCGATCGGAGGCAAAGGTTATAAAAAGTCCATTCTTCGAAACGTGGGGCTGCATATCATTCTTTGGACTATTCGTCAGATTCGTCGGTTTGTCTTTTCCATCCAGACTTCCCATCATCACTTCATAGCTGTCTCCGGTCTTCTCAGAAAAAACAATATGTCCTTCTATACCGGGTTTCATGGTCGGATCGGTCAAAGCCGAATGTTCGTCGCCGTAAACTTTGAATTGGAAAGTTCCCGCTTTTTCAATGGTGAAGATCGACGAAGACTTATTCCAGAAGGGATTATTTGAAAAATCGGCGCGGTCGCTGGCGAACATGATTGTCACGGTATCAATAAAAGACGGGCTCCAGTTGTCGCTGCCGTAACTGCTCGTAACTTTTTTGACGCTTTTTCCGTTGCGGTCCATGTAATAAATTTCCCGCGACTTGTAGACTTTTGTACTCTTATCGTCACGCGTGGAAGTGAATACGATAAATCGTCCTTCGGGGGAGTACGATGCGTTTTCATCGGAAGCAGGATCGTCGGTCAATCGTTTGATGGAACCCTCGCCCTGGGTCAGGCTCATCGTGTAAATATCCCAATTGCCGTTGCGGTCGGACTGGAAAAGCACGGTGTTGCCGTCCGGGGAGAATGCAGGCATAATGTCGTTGAACTTGTTATTGGTGATCTGAGAGATCTTGTACGGGCTGTGAAACCGGGAGCCTATACGATCCACAAAGGCCTGGCCTTTGAAATCGCGAAGAACATTCAAAAAAGCCTGGTACCCGGACCGTCTCTTACCCATTTCAAGGAGCAGTTCGCCCTTGGCATACATGACATCCATGTTGGTAGGATCGGTCTTCAGAGATTCTTCCATATATTTGAGCGCGTAAGTCTTACGTCCGAGCTTTTGATATTCTTCCGCGATCTGGTACTGCAGAGAAGCATTGGTTTTGTCGGTCTCCAGTTGCGTAAACAGCTGCTTCAGGTTCTCACTCAATGTTTGGGTGGAATCGAGTTGCAGTACAGGAGCCGCAGCCGTCGTGTCCTGCGCGAAAACCGGCCTACGCGATCCGAACACGCCGAACGCGGTCACCGCTATGCAGTAAATCCAAAACAGTTTAAATCGGCGCATGAGCGACCTCCTGAAATTTATTGCAGACAATTGGAATTGACAGGATTTTACCCAAAATGCGAGATAAATGCAAGGGGATTTTAGAGATAAAGAAGCGGATCGCTGCTGTCGCGATCAGAAAACCGTGCCGGCTAATTCGCTTTTGGAAGTTCTATGGCAAATGCCTATTTTTATGTCATAAGTAATCCGATGAGAAACCACGTAAATCAAGTTGTTATGATTCGTACCGTCTATTTCGATCTGGGTAAAGTTCTTGCCGATTTCAATTGGAAACCGGCGGCGGAGAAGATCGCGCTGAATTCGGATTTGAATTCCGGCGAGATCTACGCACTTTGCACCAACAGTTCGCTGGCCATGCAATATGAGAACGGAAAAATAGATACGGTTCATTTCTTTCAAAGACTCAAGGTCGAGCTCGGTTTCAATTTATCATCAGAAATATTGATGGAATACTGGTCAGACATTTTTACACCGATTCAAAAGCATCTGGACATTCTGGATGAAGTTCGGACTAAATATCCGGTCGGGCTTATCTCCAATACCAATGCGGCGCATGTGAATTGGATCAATGGCCGGTATGGGTTTCTGGATCGGTTTCCTAAGCCAACTTATTCTTTCCAAACCGGTTACATGAAACCTCAGGCGGAGATCTTCGAAACGGCCTTACGATCGTTATCCGTTTCTGCGGAGGATAGTTTGTTCATCGATGATCTGGAGGTCAACACGAACGCGGCGGGCCGATTGGGAATGAAAACCATTCATTTGAAAGAGGGAATGGATCTGGCAGAGGAATTGAAGAAATTCCGTTTACATTTGCCAAATCTTTGAAATGCGGCCAATATGATAAATCGATTATTTCTCCATCGTCGTGATCATAATACGCGTTTCGGTCTGTTGGATGGACGCAGATTCAGGATCTTTCTTCTTAAATCCGCGCACGGCCATCGCGGCTCTGCCGGGGTCTTTATCCGATAAAAATTCAATACCATCTTCCGAATAGGTTGGAAGGGACGGGAAGGCGTCCAGTCTTGCGCAGATCAGCAGGCTCTCGGCGCCAAAGGGCGGCGCGCATTCAAATTCCGCCGGGATCTCGACCACCTGATTGGCCATGGACTCGCTGATGAAGTGATCGTTGAAAAGCAGCGCCCGCCGGCCGTCGGCGACATTGTAAACGATACGAATATGCGCCGCGCGGTTGACGCGCACATAGATCTTCATGATCTCGCCTTCCGTAAAAAGCAGGTTCTCGTTACCCTTATTGGTCCATGCTTCAAGCTGTATATCACTGCTGACGATCTCACCCTTAGCAAAAGTCTTCTGATCGACCAGCGCGGACTCAAAATTCTGCGGCTTATATGACAGTTTAGCCGCTTCGATAAGCTGCACGCCAAATAAAGCCTCAGCGCCGGCAAGAATTTTTCCTGAGCCTACCTCGCGCAGGCGCCCGATGATCTTGATCTTGTCTCCTTGTTCCCAGTAACTGCCCTCGAAAATATTCTGTGCGCCGGACGCGACGGCCAGGTCGCGCGTGATCTGGGAACTTTTTGGAACAAATCCCCGCGCCTGTTGCGCCACGTCCCAGACGGCAAATTTCTGCATCTGCGTCTCGAGCGCCTGCTGGAAATACCGCGCGAACGGGCTCGTCATTTTGGAATCCTGATAGGTGAGCGGCGTCACCAGAACTTTGGAAGAGCCGGTCTTGACCTGTTGCGAGATCTGATAGGCTACGGCCCGCGCCGCGTCATCGATCGACGCGATCGATCTCGACAGCAACTGATCGATCTTCATCGCGATCTCTGTTTTCCCAAGTATGTTCTGATCTTCGATCATCATGGCAGAAGCCGAACCGCCCCCGGCCACCAGCAGTATGGTCGTGGCTTCTTTGAGTTCGTCATACAACGGGAAAAGCCCGGCGTATTTTTTCGCAGCATCGTCGATCTTGTTTTCCAAAGCGTCTTTTTCTGCGGAGGCCATGACGCTCTTGATCTGGGCGGCGAGTCCGGATCGTTTTTCTTTGTAAATTCGCACCAACTCGTTCTTGCTCACGTATGCGAGCGCGTAGACGGTCTTGCCTTTGGAATAAGTCTCGGTCCTGACGCCGGAAATTTCCAGCGAGGTGGAACTCTGCGTGACCGAAGAAAAATACTGGGATGAATTCTTTCCCTGTTCCTCCAATTTATCGATCACATCGCTCTTGATATTCACCACGATGCTCTGAGTGAGCTGGGCGCGGGCGTTGTCCTGCGCGATCTGTGCGGCGTCCTTTTCTTTGGATGGCGCGGTGCCGAAGCCTGTGAGATGTGTGGAGGCGGAATACTTGACCGATTTACCATGGTTGATCACCCAATCGGGATCATCTCCGGCGAAAATCTTGGAGTTGATCAGACATAACCAGCCGAAAATGGTGATCAATAAGAATCTGCTTGTATTGTTCATTGGCGTTTACCTTTCAAATAGTTCCTCGTAAGTCCCTTTTTCAAGTATTCAAACGCCGCTTCGGGCGTATCCGCGAAGGCGAACAGTTTCAGATCTTTTTTGTCGATCATATGATGGCGGACCATGGAATCAAAATTGAGCACCTCTTTCCAGTATTCCGATCCGTAGATCACGATGGACAGAGGTTTGGCGATCTTCCGTGTCTGAACGAGCGTAAGGATCTCAAAAAGTTCGTCCAGCGTTCCAAACCCTCCCGGAAAGATCACGAGCGCTTTGGCCAGGTAGGCGAACCAGAATTTGCGCATGAAGAAATAATGGAATTCGAAATTAAGTTCGGGCGTGATATACGGATTGGGTATTTGCTCAAACGGTAAAGTGATGTTAAGTCCGAGCGATGGTCCGCCGGCTTTCTTTGCTCCTCGGTTGGCGGCTTCCATCATGCCCGGTCCGCCGCCGGAACAGATCATAAAGTGTTTGCCGTCATGCAGGGATTTGGACCAGTTGGTCAGCAGATATGACAAACGCACTGCATCGTCGTAATATTTGGATAAGTCCAGTTTAACCTTGGCCTCTTCGAATTGTTCGATCAGCGCCTTTGGCGGGTTTTTCATTGAGGCCATTTTTTTCTGAATGGCTTTGAAGTTTCTCTTCGCCGTTTCCGGTGAGGGCGTTCTAGCGGAACCAAAAAATACGATCGTGTCGCGGATGCCGAATTTTCTGAACCTTCGCTGCGGCTCATAGAATTCGGACAACATACGGATGACCCGCGCTTCGGGACTGTGAAGGAATTCTCTGTTTTCGTACGCTTTTTGGGGCAGTCTGATTTTTTTCAAAGCGGTTCCTTGTTATGTGGATAATAAGAGTTGACAAAAAAGAAATGTTTGAATAGTTTGGTCATGAAAAATCTAACCAATGCCCCTCTGTTTGTCAATTCTTTTGTGCGCAAACGTTTGTTGAGCAGTGGGGAAATGTGTTCATAAGGATTTTTTCATGAGAGTGCCGTTTCTCGGAAATAAAGTACCCCGGCGCGGAAATAAACTGTCCGAATTCCTCGGCAAGACGATCCTGAGGTTGATGGGGTGGAGGATCGAAGGGGAAATCCCCAACCTGCCAAAATTCGTCGCTATCGCCGCTCCGCATACGACCAACTGGGATTTTGTGCTGGGCATGTCCTCGCTCATGGCGATGAGTATCCGCGTGCACTGGATCGGCAAGGACGCTATTTTTACATGGCCGGCCAAATACGTCTGGTACTGGCTTGGGGGCAAACCGGTAGACCGATCGAATCCTCACGGCGTGGTTCAGCAGATCGTGGACATATTTCATGCGAACGAACAATTCATCCTGGGGCTTTCGCCGGAAGGCACGCGAAAGAATTTACCCAACTGGCGGTCCGGATTTTACCATATCGCGCAAGGGGCCGGCGTTCCGATCCTCCTGGCCTATTTTGATTTTGAAAACAAAAGAGTGGGTATCGGTCCGCTCTTTTATCTGACGGGCGACATCGATAAAGATGTGGCCGAGATGAAAAATTATTATAAACAATTTACGGGGAAATACCGTAAAACCTGGCAGCTGTAGAATTTTCTGACCGATCGCACTTCGTTTGCACAATAAGGATCCTCTAACTTGGTTAATCCCTGGCGCGGGCTCGGACAATTGCCCCGTGAATTGTGGGTCGTTTTCACGACAACTCTGATCAATCGGATGGGCATGATGGCCCTTCCTTTCCTTGTCTTGTATCTGACGCGAAGCCTTCACTTTACTTCGGACCAGGCCGGCTACATTTATATCGCCTACGGGATCGGATCGCTGATCTCTTCTCCTTTTTCGGGTAAACTGTCCGATCTGCTCGGTCACCGCCGCCTGATGCTGTTATCGCTGTTCCTGACAGGTTTTGTTCTGATGGCTTTCCCTTTTGCTCAAGATTTTGCGGTTGTCCTTTTGGTCACGGTGGTCTGGTCCGTTGTCAGCGAAGCTTACCGGCCCTCAAGTCTTGCCGTGATCATGGATCTGAGTTCGCCGGAACAGCGCAAAGCGGCTTATGCCGTTCATCGTCTGGCCATCAATATCGGGATGAGCTTCGGTCCCGCTGTCGGAGGATTTTTGGTACTTGTTTCCTATCCGATGCTCTTTTATGTAAATGGTCTCACCTCTATTATATCCGGCCTCGTCTTCGTACTTCTTCCGTGGAGGGTCGTAGAGAGACCGGACGTCAAGGCATCCGGATCAGAACCTGAGGAGACCGGAAAAGCCAATCCATTCACCGATACAAAGCTCATATATTTCCTGTTGGCCATGCTGCCCGCGATCATCGTTTTTTTTCAGCATTCGTCTTCGATGTCTTTGTTCCTGGTGAATGATCTCCATCTGCCTGAATCGGCTTACGGGATTCTTTTTACGATTAACACCGGATTAATCATATTCATCGAAGTATCACTGAACCTGGCTATGGCCTCGTGGCGGCATAGAACCGCGCTAGCATTGGGAACCTTTCTGGTAGCCGCGGGTTTCGGGGCGATGGCTTTGGCGTCGGATATGTTGACAGCCGCAATTACCGTAGTGATCTGGACGTTTGGAGAAATGATCATGTTGCCGACGGCGGCGGCTTATATGGGCCAGATCGCACCTCCGGAACGCCGCGGCGAATACATGGGCTACTATCAAATGAGTTTCGGGATAGCGTTTATCATCGGTCCCTGGATCGGTCTGCAGGTGTACGAACATTACTCCGGACAAACTTTATGGGTGGTCATGTTCCTGATAGGTCTCTTATCCTCGATGATGATGTGGCGGCTTAAGGAACACGAGACCGATCCTGACTTGAGCCGCGTTAAATAATTTCTGTACTTTCTTACCAATGCAGGTCTCCGATGATCGGGGCCGAACTGTAAATAAGGAGATGAGTTCATGAAACCATGGATCCTGTTTTATTTTGTACTGACGATCTCGGCGACGTTATATGGCCAGCAGGTGGAATATCCTACGTCGCGATATTACACCGAAGCCGGATCGGAACCCAGGGAACGTGTGGTCGATTTCGAACGTATGCGCCTGGAAGTATCGTTCGAACCCGTCAAAGGTCTGGTCAAAGGAAAAGTTACGCATTATTTCTCTCCGTTGAGAAAAGAAGTCGGTGAGATCCCGTTCGATGCGGTCGGCATCCGTATTCAGAAGGCCCTTCTCAACGGAAAAGAGGTGCCGTATACGAATAACGGGCGTACCGTCACGGTGCAGGCCAGCCCGGCGCTGGCGTGGAATACGAAAGACAGCATCACTTTGGTGTACGAAGCCAATCCGCGCGAAGGATTGTATTTTGTAGGCTGGAACGATCCGAAGAACCTCATGCGCAAACAGATATGGACACAAGGAGAGGACATCAACCACCGCCATTGGATTCCGCTGTATGACGAACCCAACGACAAAATGATCACTGAAACGATCATCACCTTTGACAAGAAGTTCCGCGTGATCTCCAACGGGAAGAAGATTTCCGAAAAAGACCATAAGGACGGAACAAAGACCTGGCATTACGCGATGACAAAACCACATTCGACCTACCTGATCATGCTGGCGATCGGACAATACGAGGTGAAGAATATCGTTTCCAAAAGCGGGGTGCCGATCCAGCTGTGGTACTATCCCGATCAGGCGGACCGGGTTGCTCCTACGTATCAGCGCACGGCCGACGCACTCGATTTTCTTGAAAAAGAGATTGGCCTGCCGTATCCGTGGGGAAATCTTGCCAATATCCCGGTTTCGGACTTTGTGACGGGTGCTATGGAAAACACGACGGCGATACTGTTCGGGGACTTTTGGTTTATCGATGCGCGCGGTTTTCTGGACGATAACTACATCGATACCGACGTTCATGAGCAGGCGCACCAATGGTTCGGCGATCTGACCACCATGCGAAGCTGGAAAGGCTTATGGCTGAATGAGAGTTTTGCGACCTATTACGGGAAAATGGGATGCCGTAAATTCTTCGGCGAAGATTATTTTGAGTGGAACCGCCGGCAGGAGCATACGCGATCCCTAGAAGCCTCTGAAAAGGACCGTTTGCCGCTCGTACATACGGAAGCCGGGGGTACCCGCTATTATCCAAAGGGTTCTTCGATTATAGAGATGATGCATTACGTGTACGGCGATGAAGCGATCAAACGTGTCATCTATCATTTTCTGAGCCGTCACCGTTTTCAAAATGTTGAAACCAACGATCTCTATCAGTCTTTTATGGATACCTTAGGCGTCACTCCGGATTGGTTTTTCGAACAATGGGTCTACCGCGGAGGCGAGCCTCATTATCTGGTCAACTATTTTGATGTGAAGCAGGATTCAAGGCGAACGGAGATCACGGTCAACCAGATCCATAAAGTGGACGAACTTACCAAGTTATTCAAGATGCCGGTCGTGTTCGAAGTTCACTACACCGACGGAACGAAAGACAGCGTCCGTGAGTGGATCGATCAGGCCGTACATAAGATCGTCATACCAAACCGGCAAAACAAAGATGTCGATTTCGTACTATTTGATCCCGGCAGCCGCATTCTGAAGGCCATGACTTTCGAAAAGTCCTTTACTGAATTACGCTCTCAATCGTTGAAGGCACGGCATATGATTGATCGTTACGACGCCGTCAAAGCCATGGCGTCTTATTCTGCGGCGGATAAACAGGACCTCCTGATCGACATATTCCGAAAAGAAAAATTTCATGCGATCAAAAGCGAGATCGTAAATCAGCTGGCCAACGATCCGGACGAAAAGAGCATTGCCTTTTTGCGCGAAGCCATCCGGGATCCCTCGGCGGAAGTGAGGAAAAGTGTATTGTCAGGGATCAGGAATATTCCTGAATCCATGCGTGAGGATTTTGAGAAGTTATTATCGGATTCTTCTTATCAGATCGTCAATTCGGCTCTTACGGCGCTTACGGGTCAGTTTCCTGAAAACACAGATCGCTATTTGGAAATAACGAAGGATCAATACGGTCTGTCCAACGAAATTAAATTCAACTGGCTGGAGATCAAAGCCAAGCGCGGCGACAAAGAAGCCCTGAAAAGCATCGCCGCTTATAGCGGCTCTTCGTATCCTTCCGGCGTTCGGGCACAGGCTTTCCGCATACTCAAGCGGTTCAATTATCTCGACGACTCCGTCCTGGCAAATCTCTTTGATGCTATGCTGTATTCGGCCGGATTCCTCAGCCGTCCAGCCCGATCTGTCGCCGATTTCTATTACGAACAATTTGAGTATAAAAACCTGATCAAGACTTACTATAATTCCCATGAGTGGGAGCCCTGGCAGAGAGAAATTCTAAAGAAGGCGGTGAAATAACATGCATCCCCATGCCGAACTGATCGAGAAATTCTACACCGCTTTCCAGAAGCGCGACGCGAAGACCATGGGAGACTGTTACGACATTGAAGCGGTTTTTTCTGATCCTGTTTTTCCGAACCTGAAAGGCCAGGAAGTTGCGGCGATGTGGAGGATGTTGTGTTCCCGAGGAAAAGATCTGACCATAACATTTACGGTGATCGAAGCCGGTGGCGAAAATGCGAGAGCGCATTGGGATGCGGTTTATACCTTTTCGGCGACAGGCCGGCGCGTGCATAACTCTATCGATGCGTATTTCGAATTCCGCAACGGAAAGATCGTACGCCATCAGGACTCTTTCGACCTATGGAAATGGACGCGCATGGCTTTGGGGGCCAAGGGTTGGCTATTAGGCTGGACACCGTTTGTGAAGAACGCGGTTAGAAATCAGGCTTACAGATCATTAGCGAGGTTCATGGAACATGAAAACGTTTCTTGATGAATTCAGCATAACACTGGATGCCGCTTCAAAGCGCCTCTTTTCACTGAACGAAGCCGAAAGCAGGCTGGCAAAATCCCCCGGTAAATGGTCGGCCATTCAGATCATCGGACACTTGATCGATTCGGCAGCCAATAATCACCAGAGGTTCGTTCGGGCTCAATTTACAGAGGACCTGACCTTTCCGGGTTACGATCAGGAGGAATGGGTACGGGTTCAGCGTTACGACACGGCAAACTGGACCGAAATGGTTCATCTGTGGTACGCCTACAACCGGCACATTATTCACACCGTAAGACAGATCCCGGAATCCGTGTTGCTTCAAAAAAGATCCAGGCACAATTTACATGAGATCGCGTGGAAGACCGTTCCTGAAAATGAACCGGCGACCCTGGATTATTTCATACGCGATTATGTCGGACATCTGAAAAATCACCTTGAGCAGATCTGGTCACAATATAAGCTATGAACCTGGAGACCATCCGCGAACATTGCCTGAATAAGAAAGGCGTCACGGAAGATTTTCCGTTTGACGAGGAAACGCTGGTATTTCGCGTGGCCGGCAAGATATTTTTACTGGTCAATACCACTTTTACGGAGTTCATCAATCTGAAAGCCGATCCCGAACAGGCGATCGAGTGGCGGGAGAGGTTCGAAGGTGTGAAGCCGGGCTATCATATGAACAAAAAACACTGGAACAGCGTTTATCTCGACGGCTCGGTTCCGTACAAAGAAATTCTGATCATGATCGATCATTCGTATGATCTGGTCGTCGCGGGTTTAACTAAAAAGCAGAAGCAAAAACTTTAGCAAGAGCGGTTCAATTCTTCCTCATGTTTTCCCATTCGGCAAGAACCAAAGGCAGGAAGACAGATCGATCACGAAGTATCGCCTTAAGATATTCTGTCTTAACATCCTCTCCGAACAAATCAGCCAGGCCAGAGTAGGGATTCTTTGATGGCTTTGGGAACCACTCGTGTATGTAGCCCCGAACTTCAACAGCATACGACCAGATCTTACCCGCTTTTTGTGCAGGCTTGTCGAACTCCAGCTGTATCTCATCACCGGGCAGTAATACCGAATAGCGATCATCCTTGCTTACTAACATCGAATCGTCGTTATCGCAGGGTCCCATGACGAATGAATGATCGATCCGGAGAAACGGCAGAGGTGTTGCAGAATTCCAATCGATCTGTACGGCATCGAGCTTCCATCCTTCGCTCAGGCCGGTCAGACGAATCCTGATGGTGTCGTCGGTGACACCCGATGCGTCAAAACGCAAAGCCCTCGTGAAGGGAACGGCGTTGGCTTCGGGAGGAATGGTTCCTATGATCTTCCACTGTCCATCCTTCCAAAGCGAAGCTTTGAGGGAGCTTTCGTTTAACCATGCATTCATAAGTGCGATCATTTCAGGATCGGTCTCCAATGCTTTGGCGAAGTCTAACATTTGACCGTCGTAGTAATTGGAGAGTGTTTGAAGAACGGCGCTGAACAGTTCCGTATTGATGGAACGAAACAGCAACGTGGCTTCCGTACCTTGGGGTGGTTTCTCGAAAACCAACTCAATCGAATCGTGATATGGCGCATTTGAAGAGTGAAAGAACCAGCTCACATGGTCGGCTTTGCTGATCTTTGATCGTATGTCAAAACCCGCTCGGTCCTTGGAGCGAATCGGAGAAATCGGTTCAGTGATCGGCCAGAAATTTCCATCAGGATCTGCGGCGACGCCGCTTCCAGCGCTTGACTCAACACAAAGCAACTCGACACTGTTGATGTAATAGGTTTCCGGTCGTTCATTCGTTATGTTTATTCTCAATCGATCGTTTTCTGAACTCAAAGACGGTAATACGTGTCTTGTTTCAGTTTCGAACGCACGTCCCCATCCCGTGGAAATAGCTTCCCCTTCCATGACATATTGTTGTCCGTCCCATGAATAAACAAAGGGACACGATCCGCCGCCGCCGCTGGACGGGTAGTGTTTTCTCAACACCTCTGTAACAGAGAAACCGTCATCTTTCTTTAACCGCTGAAGCGCGGCCGATCCAATAATGACGATCGGTACGGTCATCACGATGCCCCGAAGAAGACTTAACTTCGTCATCTGCACGTACGAAATATCTTCAAAGCGGATCTCGCCGTGAAAAGGTGTTTTCTTGCCTTCATACAGGTAAAAACCATCTCCCAGAATGGAAGAATCCTTCAGAACGAATTTGTGGAGACGGTACGTTGCATTTTGTTTCGTCATCACCGTTAATTCTTCAATGCTTTCCGGATCCGACAAATCGGATCTTGTGGAGGCCGTTTTTTTATAGAAACACCCGGCACCAATCATCATGATAACCATAAGCGTCATGAGGACGCGTTTCGATAAGCTTGTCATGTCTAATCTCCTGCGTCAGAGACGCAAATACACTTGGGCTCCGAATAAGAAACTGCTCAAGCGAACACGACCCGTTACCCCTTCCGGCAGTTTTTTTCTTAGCTCAGGCACAAAAAGATAATTGACAAATAGAGTCACGTTCAATCCGGGTTTGGATGCAGATCCTATTTCAACACCATTCATAAGCGAGTACCCTGTTCCTCCGCCATTGAACTTGATTTCATCCAGGAAAGTGTAATCGCTGTCAACCGGGACGAAATATTCCAAGTTTGCTGAGAAGTGGTACTTCCCAATGCCCGCCCCAAAATAGGGACGTATCCAGGATGGAGCGTCGGGATAGTAGAAGTATAATAATGACAAGGAAGCCGCAGAGAATTGATCACGGCCTCTTAACGGCAAGCCGGTCTCAAGAAAAACAGCCAAACGGTTGGAAATTCGTACATTAATAGAATACCATTGCAAGGAAGAAACATCAAAACCGGCATCTTGATGCGTTACTGTGAAAGGCGGATTTCGGTATCGGTCCTCGATCGCATTGATCGCTGCATTCAGGCCGCTGAAATCCGGCGAATAGGAACTGATCCCGGCGCCAATCCGGACATTTGGAAAACTTTCCCGGTCTTTCGAATCAAAAGGAAGGAGTTCTCTCGATCTTTGAACGGTGATTTTTTTTGATGAGATCGTCATTGGAATCTCTGGTCCTGAATAGAGTTGGATCTCCGGCGGATCGGTACCCATCCGGTATTTTCCCTCCATCAGATCCTCGAAATGGTTGATTCGCTCGGCGGCGGTTCGCAGAGTGATGTCGGAGTAGAAGATCGATGTATCTGAAACTCCATGGGGATGTTGGAGTTCGATCCGGCAGGTATAACCTGAATCGGGTGATTGGTAGAAAACGGCCCGAAGAAAATTATTAAACCGCGTAAATAAATAGAATTTGTCGCGCTCATCACGGTCAATAACTATCCCGACCCGCGGACTGATGATGACAATGCGGGAGCTGTCCTGAGCGGCGAGCGGTTTTGGCAAGTTTAAAGCAAGCAGAAACAAAAAGAATAATGTTCTTAGAGGCATGGCATCCTCCGCCTTGCTCACGGGATCAAAATATTGCTGAAAGAAAAGAAGCTTAGACTACCTAATAAGATTGGCGTTATTAAGGTACTTCATCAGCGCGGCACTTGCAACATCAAAAATTATCTGATCCGCCGGGCCACTTCAGCACCGAATTCTTTTGTTCCGCAGGTCGACTTCTTATTGAGATCGGGCGTGACGAATTTTCCTTCTTTGATCACTTCACGAACGGCTTTTTCCACACGGATCGCGGCCTCGTGTTCGCCCAGATATTCCAGCATCATGATACCTCCCATGATCACGGCCGTCGGATTGGCGATGTTCTTTCCCGCAATGTCCGGCGCACTGCCGTGAACGGCCTCGAAGATCGCGGCCGTTTTGCCTATATTGGCACCCGGAGTCAGCCCAAGCCCGCCGACAAGTCCGGCCGCAAGATCCGACAAGATGTCGCCGAATAGGTTCGTCGTGACCATGACATCAAACACCGTAGGATCTAATACCATTTGCATGGCGCAAGCGTCGATGATCTTGTCCTGAAATTCAACATCCGGATATTCTTTGGAAATTTCTTTGCCGACTTCCAAAAAGAGACCGGACGTGCATTTGAGGATATTGGCCTTGTGAACCAAAGTCACCCGTTTACGTTTGTTCTTTCGGGCGTATTCGAACGCATAACGAACCGATTTTTCCGCACCGGAGCGCGTGATCACGGCTGTGCTTTCAGCGGCAATATTGATGCCGTCCGCCTTGATAAAATGTTCTATACCTGAATAGAGCCCTTCCGTATTCTCGCGAACGATCATGATGTTAACGTTCTGATAACGGGAATCCACGCCTTCAAAAGATGTGGCCGGGCGGACGTTGGCATAGAGTTCGAACTCCTGCCGCAAAGCGACATTGACGCTGCGGTAACCTCCGCCAACCGGAGTGGTCAAAGGGCCTTTGAAAGCGATCCTTGAGTGACGGATCGATTCCAATGTTTCGAACGGGATAGGGGTGTCAAATTTTTCCACGGCGGCCATTCCGGCCAGACGTTCATCCCAACTGAATTGGATCCCGGTTGCTTCAAGCACTTTTACGGCGGCTTCCATGATCGATGGTCCGATACCGTCACCGGGGATCAAGGTAACATGATACATTTCTTGCTCTCTCCTTTATGATTAAAAATTATCAATTTTCAAATGTCAGATCTCGAATACACTCCCATACTCAAAACTAGAACTAAAGCAATTATTTGAAATGTGGTGTTTGTGATTTAGAATTCAGTATGGACTCCGCTTCCTTCAACTGTTCCACCGTATTGATACCGGAGATCTCACGATGGTCTTCGGTGATATAAGCGCAAACCTTTTTTCCTTCATCAATAAAGATCTTCAAGACGTCCGGCAGATAATATTCATTCTGAGCATTGTTGGAATTGATCCTCTTAAGGGCCCCGAACAATGCTTTGGATTGGAACATATAAATGCCTGAGTTGATCTCGTTGATCTCTCTTTCATGATCCGAAGCATCTTTATGTTCGACGGTCTTCTGGACGGAGCCGTCCGCACGCCTGATCACGCGGCCGTATCCGGTCGGGTCGGGCATGTGTGTGGTGAGAACGGTGGCCACAGCGGATTCACGATGATGAAGATCGACCAGATGCTTCATAGTGGCGTGCGTCAGTACGGGCACATCTCCCGACAGTACTAACACAGGGCCGTCATAATGTTCCAGTAATGATTCCGTCTGCATCACGGCGTGTCCCGTGCCCAATTGCGGCTCCTGTACGGCGAATTCGATGTGTTCATCGCTCAATACTTCTTTGACCCGCTCCTTTTGATGTCCGATGATCGCAATAACCCGATCGGAACCCAGGTCCCGGGCCAATTGAATGACATAATGGATCATCGGCTTCCCGTTCAGCGGATGCAGAACTTTGGCCAGATCCGATTTCATGCGGGTGCCTTTCCCCGCCGCCATGATTACGGTGACAAATTTCATCAAGGTTCCCACGTAAAGTAATAGTGAAAAGTTCCTCCGGCATCAATTGAATAGGAGGATCGTATGTTGAATTTCTTAACGCCTTTCTTCTCCATGACCTTTTGGAAGTAACCGACAGAAACGAATTGCAACTCGGGTATCAGATAGTCAATGACGACATCGACCTGGGCTTCACCGACAACATCTTTAATAATCCTAATATCGCCTTCGGAGTAATACGAACTCCAACCTTTTGAGATCAGGCTGATGGTCCTTTCCACAGACCCCCATCCCAAAACGTAGGACATCAATCCTTTCAAATGCAGTTCTGCCGTGAATCGGCCGCTCTCCGTGCACACTTGTTCGGTGGCCATATTTTTCTCTTTTTTGGCCTGAAAAATCATAGCTTTTATCATGGAGTTGTAATAAACACCGTCGTACCAGGTAGCGCCTGAAATCGAACGCATCATGTGCTCAGGCGTGGCGAAATATTCTTCCAAAGTAAAATTACCCTTAATCATTTTTCTGAGATCTTCGGCAGGCAGCAGTTTCAGCACCTCCATCCAATTGAGATTCAAGTGTTGAATGTACTGGAGCCTTGCGATCAACAGCGAACCTTTGATGGATCTTTTGGGTTTTTCTCCGAATAACATACGATCTCCCTTTCTTCTTTAATGTAGCCTAAAGAATCATATTGTCGATCAGTCTCGTCTTCCCAAAATAAACAGCCAAAGCTACAAGGGCTTTTGGCGTCGCTTCCGTTAATTCGCTCAGCGTTTCTGTTTCAACGATGGTTATATAGTCAATTTTTGCCAGAGGATGGCCGCTAATGTGTTGGCGCATGCGTTCCTTGATGAGGGCGCCATTGGTTTCGCCGCTTGCGACCAGATTTCGCGCCAGTTCCAGGCTTTGCGAAAGACAAACAGCCTGTGCCCTTTCGGCCGGATTCAGGTAAATATTCCTGGAACTCATGGCCAGTCCGTCCTTCTCACGCACGATGGGAGCCATGATCAGTTCGACATTTATCCTCAGGTCTTCGGTCATGCGGCGAATGATCATGAACTGCTGGGCATCCTTTTGTCCGAATACGGCGGTGTGCGGTGAGACTATGTTGAATAATTTCGCGACTACCGTGGTCACGCCCCGGAAGTGAGTCGGTCTCGATACCCCGCACATGACCTTGCCCAATTCTTCCACGTCAACCACCGTGCGCGCATTCTCCGGGTACATGTCCTTGACCGAAGGATAGAATATCACGTCTGCGCCGGCCTCTTCAGCCAATTTCCTGTCTTGATCCCATGTGCGCGGGTAACGATCGAAATCCTCATTGGGTCCGAATTGAAGCGGATTGACAAAGATGCTCATGACGATCCGATCGCATTTTCCCTGCCGGCGCGCGATATCCACAAGACTCAGGTGACCGGCGTGCAGACAACCCATGGTTGGTACGAATCCGATCCGTCTGTTTTCCGCACGACGGGCCGCGGACCAATTTTGCATCTCATCCGGTGATGTTATTACGATCATATCTACGCTTCCGTGATCTCTCCGGCCAGGTCCCGGGTGAAATTACTTCTTACTTTTTGAATCTGACCGTCAAATTGTCCTAACAGGTACATGGCCTTTATGATGGCCGCTTCGGTCGTCATGTCGCCGCACGACAGCGCGCCCGCTTTTTGGGCGCTGCGTCCGCAGTCGTATAATTGGAGATCAACCGATCCATTCATCGACTGGCTTGACAGAGCCACCAATTTTCCCGCACTTGTCATTTTTTCTATGAAGGGTATCAACGATCCATCCATCACGGGTACATTGCCCGCCCCAAAGGCTTCAAATATGACCACTTTGACTTGACTGGACAACAGATAGTCGAGGAACGAAGGATTCATGCCAGGGAAAATGCGGAGACATAATACTTCGTTACCGAATTTTCTATCCAGCCGAAAAATTCCGCCGGGGGACCGATGATTATTCTTGACCTCTATACGTAAGCCTACTTCGGCGAGCAGCGGATAATTGGGCGAAGCATAGGCGTCGAAGTCGTCGATGCTGATCTTTTTCGCGCGGTTACCGCGAAAAAGTTTGTAATCAAAGAATATGCCGACTTCAGGAATATCATAGGTCGCCAATTCGATCGCATTGATCAGGTTGTTCTTGGCATCGGTTCGTATGACGCTGAGCGGACGCTGGGAACCGGTAAGGATAACGGGTTTCGGCAGGTTGTTGAGCATGAATGATAACGCGCTCGCGGTATAACTCATCGTGTCCGTACCGTGAATGATGACAAAGCCGTCGTATCTTTCGATCTGGTCGGATACCAGGGAACCCAGTTCGATCCAGTGAGGGATAGAGATATTAGAACTATCTACGGTGAAACAACTCTGAAAATCGATCTCAGCGATATCCCGTGCGCCGGGAATATACTGAAAGATCTCATCGATAAAATGCGAAGACAGTATGTCATCGTTCTGTCCGGGCGTCATACCCATAGTACCGCCCGTGTGTATCAGCAGGATTTTTTTCATAAAAAGTTCCGTTGAGGGCGCAATTTAAGGTAAATTATGTATTTGTTCAAGTAATTCCGCGGGGGTAGTCTTAACTACGGTCGTAACGGGGAAAAGCAATAATCGAAAGAAGTTATTTGCGTGAGAAAGTGATTGTTTGTTCCGGAAAATAGTATTTGGGTCTCAGGGCCGTGCGGTCGAGACCCGGAGGCAATCCTTGCGGGAATCGGGCATAAGTGGACAATTGTTCCCATTTGACCTTTGGATACACTAGTTCAGGCATGTGCGATTGGGATGCGGTAGATCCAAGACCTGCAAGCAGCCAGACCGGCGCCGAGAAAATCAGGATCACGCCATGGCTGACCGTTGACAAAAGTCCTGCGACAGACCATAATCCGATCACATGATGGTCAGACTGATAACCCATAAGGTTGGCTTTGATGATCTGGTCTTTGGGGATCTCCAGGAGCGTCCACGTCGTGTCCGGGCTGACAGACGCCTGTGATCCCGCGGCTGAATTTCTCTTCATGGAAGAATAAGGAAGTACAAACAGTTTGTCGGGTTCAACGGCGATCAATTCCCCGTCCACACGCTCCCAGGATTTGCTGGACATGTATTCGACCATGAGCCAGCCGCCAAACAGATCGTACGCACTGGCTTCAGAACTGGGAAGCCATCCGAGGGGCGCCGTAGTTGTGGCGCAACCGGCCGTCAGTAAGAATGATAAACAAAGGATTTTGCAATTACGGACGAACATATTTGCTGTTCCAAAATTGTCTTTCCATGTCGGGCTCCATAGCCTTAAACACCGGCGCCAAGGCTTTTAGAGAACCGCGCGGATCGAAGAACATTCCAGCCGCTTTGTTAGGATCTTCTTCTTTGATCCATTCATCACGGATCCACTCAAGATAATAACCACGGCTTTTCATGAAAAGTTCATAATGCTCCGCCATACCTGGTAGACGGTAAATCAATTCGTAGGTATCGCCCGGGTAGGTTACCAAAGTTTGCGCGGAGTCACACAAAACATTTTTTGCATTCGAATTCTCCAGCCCGTCATATAGAACAGAATACGGATCTATCTCCAGAGGCTCCACCTTTTTCTTTATGGGCACCAGCGCAACCTGGTCTAATCTCCACAATCCCTTATTCATGCGAATCTGTATTTTTCGGGAAGCCGCCGACGACGTAGGAATACGGAGTAACCGTATGTCGGTCGCTAATGGGCCGACCTCGTTGAACGAAACGACCGGTTTCCACTCCAAGGACGAATCTTGAACGTAAATATGGATGCCGCCGAGTTCTTGGCCGATCGATTTCGCCGATTCAAGGGTTGAACGGGGTTGGCGCTCAAGGAGAGATATCCAGTCACCGGCACGGGAGCCCATGTAGGCGAGTGTCTGGTACAACAAAAAGGTCGTTAATAGAGTCTGTCGTGATGCAATGATCAATCCGTATTCTTGTTGCGGCGCTTTGTCAAATTCTAGCTCGATGATTTCTTTGGCGGCCAGATCAGTGGAATCCGCAAGGCTGAACCTTTCTATCCCGTCAAAGTAATGAAGAGCATCACGGCAGTCCTCATTGTCCGTTCTTGCGGATGAAGGAGCGATGGGAGTTCCGCATGCAAACCATTCATTATGGGGAGTGGCGTAAACCCTTTCGCCATTTTCCCGAGGAAGAGCGAGAAGCTTGGCGAAGCGGACCACTTGCGTCTCTAGCGCCTCGTTCTTCATGGTTACGTGAACGTCCATACCGGCCGGGGATGCCCGGAATAAGGCATCAATATCAGTGGCTTCGAGCGACGGGGCGATACTGGCCGAGAAACCCTCCGCCTGAAGTTGAGGCATATGGCCATCGGTCACATAGAAGGTTGGGCAAGAGCCAAAGCAGGCTTTTGGATTAGCGATACAGAGAGAAGTGACCACTACGGAAGCACCGGTCAGAATGGTCAATCCGCCAACGGCCTGGGAAGGCTCCAGAACATTGGTTTCGAATAGAACGGCCGAATCGGCCGGCACTACAAAATCACCAACAGAAACAGGAACACGATTGATGTCGAGCAGCATTCCATACCCGGATATGCTTTTCTTGTCAACGGTCTTCCACTTGTCGAGCACATAGGCGCGGCCGTCCCTCAGATGAATTTTCAAAAAAGGAGATCGATCGTCCAGCGTCACTTTCGTTCCGGGCTGAATGACCCGGCGGACATTCTTTTGAGTGCTTTTTCCGCATCCGATTGCTGTGGATAACAACAGAATTAAGATAAATCTTGGGATGAAGTATTTTATCATACAGACTTGTGTAACAAATTGATCGGGATGACGGCTGAAGAAGTGGCTCATCTAAAAGTACGGTTTAGTATGGTGAAAAGGCAATATAATTTTCTTTTCCTGGAAAAATTAATAAACGGTCATTTGTCTGATTCAAAATATCACGGCTCAGCTAAACAGACGGGCTTGATAAGATGTCTTGGGAACCCCCCGTTTTCGCGGAGGTTTTTTTTGAGAAAATAAGGAATTAATGATCGTCATCGTGATCGTTTTCCTTCATGGCTTTCTTGAATGACCGCTTGATATTGTCTCCCGCTGAGTCTTTTACTTTCCGTAATAAACAAACGGGCCCCAATAAAAAGGTTTTTTATACTGTTCTCCAAATTCCCCTTTGATGAATTTGCGTTTCATCTCTGTTGCCGCATCCATGAAAGACCTGTTTTGCAATAGGCTGAGATCATAGAACCCGATCATATATTTTGCGGTCGACTCGTCGGCCACCGACCATAACGACACGCACAAGGCATTGGCGCCGGCCTGTTGAAACGCCTGAGTTAATCCTACTACCCCTTCTCCGCCGTATAATTTTCCGAGACCGGTTTCGCAGGCAGACAAGTTAACAAGATCGGAACGCAGTTTTAACTTTGAGATCTCTTTCATGGTGAGATAACCATCCTCCGACTGAGTTGGCCGACTTGCCTGACTCAGAACCACGGCCGACAAAGCCGGAAATGCCGGAATGACCACACCGTGGGATGCAAAGTGGATGATACGATAGTTTTGCAGTGACCCTGAAGAGGACAGAGTTTTAATCTTTTTTTCATCGGCATCCGATTGCGAGAGAAGTTGAGCTTCGGGAACCATTTTCTTGATCTCTGAAATTTCATACGCCGTTCCCGGCAAAGGGTTCCATGACGTGACACCTATCTTAGCGTAAGCCGCCTGCAAAGGTTCATTGGCGGATAATCGTTTATTGATCTCATTTTCGAGTTTCATGAAATCATCCATATTGGATGGATCATAATTCTCAGAATAACCCTGGTTCGGCGATTCATATTGTGGATTTCCTACTGCCAAGATCGGGGAGCGCATGGCAGAGTATGAACGGTTGTTGACAATTGCGTAAACGGACATGGACTGGGTGTATTTGACGAAATAGTTCTCCACAAGGTATTTTCCGGAACCGTCTTTCAGAGTTTCAAACGGGAGATATCCCAGCGTGTTTTCAGGAATGATAAGAAGACGCGCTTTTCCGTTAAGGTAAGGCAAAGCGGGTTCTATCAGGGCGCTGTAAAAAAGTCGCCCGAGATCATTTTGCATCGTCTCATTCTGACCGGACTGAAGGGCTCGTCGGTAAAGTTCGATCATCTCATCAAAAATGAATCCCGTAGGTGAATAAACTTCAGGCGGCTGATCCTGAGCAATGGCTTGCTTGGGCTTCATTCCACGCTTATTCTCGGCTACGAGTTTCATTTCGGTGCCATATTTACTCTTGATGCCGTCAAAAAGATTAGTTCGTGTAGTATGGATCGCCACGGCATTATCGCGTGTTACAACTGAAATGATGATTTCGAGATAACTGTAACTAAGCATATAGGATATCATAGCTTCGTCCGGACCCAGAAGCGCCTGCGCTTCGCGAAGAGAGACAATTTTTGTAGAATCATCGCCCGTGAGTTTTTCAGCAAGCGTCCGGGCTTTGCTCGCCTCCAGGGATTCGAATAATTCCTGCCCTTTTCTAAGCCGGGCATAACACATCGATAAGAACTGGTAGGAACTCACCGTATTGGCAAAGAATAGCCGGCGTTCTTCCGGGGACATCCCCTGGCGGAGCTCTTCCACGATGCGGATCGATCCGGAAAAATAACCGGCGGCCTTCGCGTAATCCTTCATCATGTAATACATAGAGCCGGCATTGTTGAGAAAAAGTTCCGCGTCGCGCAATCGTCCCTGCGAGCGGGCCGAATCGATGGCCTCGTCGTAAAGCTTGATTCCTTTGGCGTAATCACCTTTTCGGAAATGAGAGATCGCCAGATTGGAAATGGCCCCGTTCATGGAATAGCTGAGTTTATTTTCTCGAGCAATGGACAGTGCTTTTTCAGCGTATTTTGCCGCCTCGGCATCGTTGGCGCGCGAGTCATTCATAATTATCATACAATTCCGAACGTAGGCATCGGCGATGTGGTAAGCGTTGCCCGATTTCTCAGCGAGTTCTCTTGCCTGTTTGATATAATCAAAAGCCGTGCTCTTATTCTGGAACGCTTCCGCGCTGGCAAGGCTGTTGAGTAAACCGATTCGGGGATAGGCGGTCGGCAGTTTTTCCGATAGCTTCAGAGCGTTCATCAGGTGCCAGCTTTGTTTATCAAATTGACCGAGCGCGTCATAGATATCGCTGTAGGTTCGTGCACTGCGAACCCGGGCCATAGCATTCGCGAGGTCGTCACCGGGAAGCCGCTCTTCGGCTATCGAAAGGCAATTCAGCCCGCGCGTGTAGTCTCCGGAAGAGGTAAAGTAAGAAGCCATATCAAACCATAGACTATTCCAGAACGCCGGCGGCAATGAGGGGAAAGCGGTTAACTTTTCCCGCAATCGGTCGATGAGTTCGTTGTACGCAGAATCGTTCTGCGGTGAAATCACAGGTTCCAGCGCGGCGGTAAAAGCTTTGCCGTTCTTTGAATAGTACTCATCCACCCACGAGAGAATAGATTTGGCCTCTGAAACGCGCTGATTCTTGTCTATGAATTCCGATTTGAGGTTGGTTTTCAATTCGTCAAACTGTGCGGCCCGGGTAAGGATCTTGAGCCCTTCGGCAAATACAGTTCGCGCGCTGTCTGAATTGCCTAAAAGTAACTCGCAGTAACCTTTGATGAACAAAGATCCTGCCGAGTAGTTGATCCGAACGGCCAGATCGGCATAGGCTCGAGCTTTGGGTGCGTCGTTCAGATTGGCCAGGCTCCAGGCGCGAACCGCATAGGCATCGGCATTAGTCCAATTGATCCTGGCTGCGTAAACCAGATAGGGAAGCGCTTGTTTGAACAAAGTGGAATCATTGAGCACAATGGCTTTGCGGACGAAATCGTTGGCGTTGTCGCCCAAAGGCGCTTTTACCGGGGGCTCCTTGAGTTCAACGGCGGTCAGACTTTGACCGACGCGGCCGTCCCGGAGAACGGCTGTAAGGACCGCTGCTCCGATTTCGTTTTTCAAGATTTTTCCTTGCCATGATCCGTTTATGTAATTCATCCTTCGTCCGTTGATAAAAGCCCAGCCGTCCGCATCGGAATACGGCCACGAGACGTATACGGTGGTATCGCGCCCGGATAAGTAGATGGAGCCTTTCTTAAGCGATGATTCGGTGAATCGCGGGTCCTGTAAAGACAAGGAGTAATTTTGTGGAATAGGTGTGAGGGTAGCTCCGATATTTGTCAACAGCGCCGGGGATTGTTTTTTGAGTGAATAATTGCGCTGTTCCATGTTTTCAAACAGAGGATCCTGAACTATGGTATTGGTGATTTTCACCAACGGGTCGTTGACGGTGAGTAATTTTGAACCAACACGGTTATCAAAAACGAGATTTTTATCAAAATGGACCGTGTTCGGCTCCATATTGCTGGCTTCGATGATCTTCGCTTCTTCTTCCAGCTGGTTGTTGAATGCGATAATATTATGATGAATAATGCCCTTGGTAAATTCTCCGCCGATGGAAAACGGCAGGAAATTATCATTATTAGCAATCGTGTTATTTCTGACTTCGAAGTTTGAGCAATTGATCATATTCAGCGCGACGCCTCTTGGCGCCTCTTTCGCATCCATTTTCTGATTTACCACGAGATTGTTTTCTATCCATACGTCCTGACACTGATACAAATCGATTCCGCCGAAAATGCAGTTTTGAACGATCGTGTTGGCCAGAAGCAGGGATTGGACGTGGCTGGCGGTGAGGCCGATCTGTCCGCAGCCGTCCAGTACGCACTGAACGATCCTGATTTCACGGGAGGCGTAAACTTCCATGACGTCCGAAGTGCTGCACGCATCGGGTTCGGTTTCACGAACGGTGTGAATGCCTTTGATGTTGGTGATCGTGATATCACGGGAATTGCCGATGGTAAAAATATCGCCGGTTGGAACCTTGAACCAAACGTCGCCTTCCCCGCGAATGATGAGGTTCATCTTGTTGGTTATGGATAAATATTCTTCATAATTCCCATTAGCGATAACGATTTCCGTTCCGGGTATCGCAGCATCGATAGCTTCCTGAACGGTTTTGAAAGAACCTTTACCATCCGGTGTGATTTTGTACACAGGTCTGGAGTCGGAGAGAAATTTGTCGTCCTTCCAGAAGCCGGATTTTTTTGTTCCGTCAGCCGCTACCGATTCACCCCACCCGTGGCGATTCTGATCATTCCAATAACCGGTATACCGTGAGCCGCTTGCCCAGCGGTAGGTTCCGGGGCCGAATTTAATATCGTCTACATATTGGCCTTCGAATCCCTGGCCGTCCTGGAAATAGAACCGCCCCAGACCATTCCTTTTTCCATCCTTCCAATAACCGTCATAGATGGCATTATTGGAATACAAATAGATACCGTAGCCGTCTTTCCAATTGCCTAGGAGCGTTCGTTCGTCCTGAGTGAAGGCAGACCGGGTAAAGAAACCGACAAACAGCAGAAGGCCATAATACACGGATCTCATTGGGGAAGTCCTTTCTTTAGAATCAAAGCGCAGAATAATCTACTACCAAAACGAAATTATTAGAAGGATCTTGAACGGATTAATGTCAAAATATAATGGCTTTGAACATAGCCGAGATATGATGTCGGGAGAATAATCAAGAAATGATAAACGGAATATTTTACAAAATATGTTCTCGTTCGTCAAGGAAATAAAAAAACCCTCCGTTTTCGCGGAGGGTTTTTTTGAGAAAATAAAGAATTAATGATCGTCATCATCATGATCTTCATCGTCATCCAGGTCGTTTTCATCGCCATCGTGATCATTGTCCTTCATGGCTTTCTTGAATGACCGCTTGATATTGTCGTCGATGTCCTCACGGTTCGATTCATTGGAAGGATCGAGATAGAGTCCGTCTTTCATGAACCATCCCGCAGGAGCCACGAGCAACGTTGCGTTGACATCGTTCGTGGAATCCGTTACCACCAAAGGCGGATTGATTTCCAGTTCCTGTTCAATGTCTTTTTTGCTGCGGTACAAGAACGGAGTTCCGTTGTAGGTTCCACGGATCACGATCGAGAAACGCTGGTCGCTGGACGGTCCGGCCACAAAATCGGTATCGGAAACGGCCGAATTGTCCTCCGGTTTGTGGATCTTGAATTTGATCTCATCGTAAATTCCGTTTGGAATGTCATTAGCTGCGATCTGGGTGATGCCGCCGTTGAGATCGAGGTTAACGATAAATGGACCAACCTTATAGTCGAGAGAATCTTCCACGTCCGTTTTGAACTTGATGCTCTTGAGGAGCAGCTTCGCCGATTCGATGATGACCGTATCGCCGGCCGTCTTGGCCAGTGCGGACATATCGACTTTCATGCTTAGAGTTGAACCCGGCGCATCTTTTCCGTTGTTCCCGCCGCAAGAACTGACTACCAGAATAGCGGCCAACAGAAGCATGGACCATTTGATCTTGAGATAGAGATTGCTTAAGAGGGATTTCATAAATACTCCTTTGTTTTTGTGAAGACCCCTTGAGAGAATTTATATAAAAAATGTATATCCGGGTTTTAGACTACATTCCAACATAGTTATAGATAACCGCACCACCTGTGATGAAAGTCACAACATGTTGACTTTTTATATTAAAAAACTTTAATGTCAAAAAACGTTAAAATGTTATTTAATCAACACTTAATGATCAATCATTATGACTTGTTACCTTTTGTATATACCACCTCCATTGGTTCCTATCAAAATATCACCGTTGGGTTTTGACGTCACAAATAGGATGTCTGTTTCGATCAAACCCTCGTTGATTTCTGTCCATGAGTCACCGCCATCGGCTGACACAAACATGCCCGCAGGCGTGCCGGCGTAAAGCTTTCCTTCCGAATAAGTCAGGCTGTTTACGATAGAGGATGTCAGATTGTAATTGGTCTGATACCATCCGTTGACCGCATCGTAACGGAATACGCCGCCGCCGCTGGTGCCGGCATATAACACATTGGTCTCATCTACGGCCAAGGCCATGATTTTGTTATTGGTCAAACCGGTATTGATGGGCGTCCAATTAGCGCCGTTGTCGGTGGTATAGAAAACACCGTTCCCATCGAGTCCGGTATAGATGGTAGATCCGCTGACCGCAAAAGCCCTCACCCTGTTTCCTGTTATTCCGTTATTGACGGCAGTCCAGTTGGTTCCGTTGTCCGTTGATCGGAATACACCGCCGTTATTGGTTCCGGCAAAAACGTGATTGGAGGCGTTGATAAAGATCGCATTGATACGGTTGCTGGTAAGATTGGTATTGACGGGAGTCCAGCTTGTTCCGTTATTGGTTGAAAAGAACATGCCGTCGCCGTTGGTCCCCGCAAAGATGCCGTCGGTGGAATTAATGCCCAGCGCACGAACGTCGAGATTTGGCAAACCGGCATTAACAAGAGACCATGCTTTTCCGCCGTTGGTCGAATAGAATACTCCGGCCTGAGTTGCGGCGAAAATACCGTTAAGGGAATTGAGTGCAATCCAGCGTACTCTGGTGTCCGCCAGTCCCTTATTATTGGCGATCCACGTTTTTCCGCTGTCCGCGGATTGGAATGAGCCGCTTCCGTCCGTGCCGGCCATGAGACTTTCATTCTTTGCCTGCACCAAAGTCAAAACATCATGAGACGAAAGATCCGTGGAGGCCTCATTCCATGTGGCTCCCGTATCCGAAGAACTGAAGATGCCGCCGCCGGCGGTTCCGGCAATCAGATATCCGAAGGAAGTTACGACCAGTGAGTTTATGACTTCGTTTGAAATGCCTGTATTGGCGGCTGTCCAGGTAGCCCCGGTATCCAGTGATTTGTATACGCCATCACCGTCGGTGCCGACAAAGAGGGTTCCGGCACTGTTCTGGGACATCGACCAGATCACATTGTTGGGTAGACCGGTATTGATGGCGTTCCAGTTGACGCCGTTATCGGTAGAACGGTAGATACCGTTTCCATCCGTACACGCGAAGAGTCCTGCGTTATTCTGCAGGAGCTGCACGATCCGCCGTGTGGCAATACTGGTCCCGATCTGGATCCAACTCGATCCTCCATCGTCGCTTCGGAACACACCGGTTCCATTGGTTCCGGCCAGGATGGACTGATCACTGAGAGTGATCAGAGTCAATATAGCCCGGCTCATGATAGTCGAAGAAATCCAAGTACCGCCGTTATCTTTGGAAACAAAGATCGCGCCGGCGTTGGTTCCTACGAACAAGTGTCCCTTGGCATTGATCGTGATACTGCGAATGTCGCTTTCGACGAGATCAAGCCGGCTCCATGTTGCTCCATGATTGGTGGAACGGTACAGACCATCCGTGGTGCCTGCAAAAATGTAGCCGTTGGTATGTTTGTACAAAGTATTCAAAGCCGCTCCGTACGGACCCCCAAGCGTGGTCCATACTGAAGCTCCGCCACCGCCTCCTCCATCGCATCCTGCAAGAGCCGCGAACAGCAAAATGACAATGACTTTACGGTACATCATACTTTCCCCTTTCGTTTAAGTGATGTTAGATTAACAGTTCTTATGTAAAAGACTATATTATAGATTTTCTGTTGTGACAACGACACCCTCAAATTAGCCGGATGCCGGTGGTCGGCTTGTGACGTGCGTCACCATTAGTAAGTTTTAATGTTGGAGTGTATCCTTCTGTTTACACCGCATGAAGAATCACCAGGAGACCATTAATACCACAATTTAATTATATAACAAAGTAGTTGAGTATAGCCGTGCGGAGTGTGACCGGAAGCACAAAAAGAAAAGAATCTAAGTTCAGAATGAAAACTGTAAATAGAAATTTACACTCACGAATTAGCGAAGTCTTGACAGAGCAAGTAAGCGGAAGTCTAGGGGTAAATAAGAAAAGGGCGATCTTAATGTGCCCTCATCGGACGTACATTAAGGTCACCCTTTCTGTATGAGAAGTGTATGCTGAGATCCGGGATTTTTATTCCGTCTCGTTACCGTCCTTGTCGTTGTCTTTGAATCCGCGGAACGAATCTTTGATCGTGTTTTCGATTGCCGCTACATTGCTGGCTCCTGTGTCGGTCGGGTCAAGATAGCCGCCAACGCCGTCAGAGAACCAGTTGTCGACATTCACGGCCAATGTCACATTCGCGATTCCGACGCTGTCCGCGACGATTACCGGCGGGTCGATATTGACCGATTGGTTGATCGTATTCTGGGACTTGAATACAAAACGGCTGGAATTGTATGTTCCGATGATGATAATTGAGAATCTCTGGTTTCCTGAGGATCCTGTATTAAAATCAGGATCGGAAAATTCCTCATTCACACCCGGCTTGTGGATCTCGAATTTAATGTGATCATACGTTCCCTGAGGCACATTCGCAGCGCTTACGGTTTGCACGCCACCCGTCAGATCAAGGTTGACGACAATGGGATCGCTGCTGAAATCCAATGAATCACCGTCGCCCTGGCTTTCAAACTTGATCCGCGTGATCAGGATCTTGGCCGTATCGACCGTTAACGTGCCGGGAGCCGACGGCTTGGTCAGATTAATTTCCTTCATGAAGCTGAGCGTAGCATTGGAGGAATCTTTCTTGTCGTCGGAGCACCCGACAAGAAAAGAAATCGCCAAAACACTAACGAACAATGTTCTTAATAAGAATTTCATAACATCGCTCCTTATTATTTGTTGCTTAATCTATTTTTTGTTTGTCTAGACTACTAAGATAACTTGACTATGTATTTATCAATGTGATTTTGGTCACATAGTTGTAGAAATTCTTGAAAATACACAATAATACGTACGATATGATGATTAATTTACTAATCCCCGCCGCCGCAACTGCTGCAGGACGAGCAAGAACTTCCGGAATCCCCGGAATCGGATGAACTATCGCTGCTGTCCGAAAAATCCGAGAAGGCATTGCGCGTATCACCGGAATCAAACCCGCCTTGTCCGAGTCCGGCGTTTTGTATATCACCCGCGTATTCGTTATCGCCGTAATAAACCGCATCCGAAGTCTGCGGCGGCTCGAACGGTTGATCGATGTTCATGGTATTGGTTTCGCCCGCATTGAATCCCTGATCGCCAACGCTCATGATATTGGCGCCGTTATCATCGACGAGCGTCGTATTATTGACATGAATATCGTGCGAATGGCACATGCTTGACCAGAGCCAGGCATACAAAAAAGCATTACCCCATCCCGGATAACCGTAAAACACAGGCTCCGCGGCTTGTTTTTGCGATGCGGGAATTTCAGTTCCCGGGCGTTGTTTCGGGCGAACGATCTTAGCATTGGATTCAACTCTGATCCCGTCGATCCGGATCGCCTTTCGGATGGCCATTTCGAGCGAACCGACGAACTGATCGAACTTTAATTGTTTGGCTTTGACAAAACCCTGGTATTTCTCATTGGACGCAAAGACCGGCTGTAATTTCTTTTCGATCTCTTTCTGCGTTTGGTCGCCGCGGTTTTCGAATTCCTTCATGACGCCGTTGACCTTGATCTGGATGGGAGGTTCGCCTACTTTGTGAATACGGCGAACGAATATCTCGATCAGATAATTGAACTCCTTATCCGAATGTTCCAGCACCAGGTCCAGTGTTTTGAAAACTTCCGATTCGATCTCGTCAACATCGTAACTGAATTTGTCCAGAGTCTCTTTCAAATCGTCCTTATGACCTTCCGTATCGAGATAAAAATCCAGGTCATCTTTGGAAAGACGGACGACATTGGTAATGCCGAGGGAACGGCACACCATGTTCAACTGTTGCAGGATCGATAAGGCCGTAAGCGTTTCCACTTCTTCTTTCTCGCTGATATTTCCCGACGACAGCATAAACAAAAGTCTTTTGAACATCTTGGTCGGCGGGATCGCCTGAATTCTCGTGATCTGCGAGGGATCAACCGACAACGATGCGGAATAGAACATGATTAAACTCCTATGAAAAATGGTTTGATGATGTCCGGATATAGAATGGATTACACGGACTCGCACGGACCGCAGGAACTTTCCTGACTTTGACCCCAATACTGTTTGTCCGGTTCTCCAAAAGACTCTCTGTAAAAGGAAATCGTTCGGTCAAACTGAGCCCTGTTTTCCTCGGCAGAACCGCCGGGATGATGGTGAATATATTTTCCGAAATGGGTTTGGCAGAAATCCATGTATAACTTTGTGCACAAAATGAATTCGTGCCACGCATAATCAACGGTTAAAGAAGGCGTCAGCCGCTGTTCATGATAAACCGTCAGGTTCAAATAACGCAGGACTTCGGTCAATAGTTCCACACAAGCGCCCGGTTCGATGGCACAAGCGTCGGCGATCCTGCGGATGAGGACCGGATTCTTATCCAGCAACTCCATGGCCCATTGATGGTGGTCAAAATGTTTTGGATGTAGTTCCGGTCTCATGAACGATCAAATACCAGTTGAAATTTAACAAACCGCGCCGGCTCAAATATCCACTCCAGTGTGCCGCCGAATATACTCAGAGAGTCTTTCAAATTATCCGAAGGCGCGGATAGATCCCTTTTATCGGTGTGAATGATGAAGACCAACTGATGTTTTGCATTATGTGAATCGAGATCGATCTGTATTTCGCCTTGACCCGATTCCTTCAGGTAATTAATGATGTAATTGATCGTGAGAATCAGGGGCTTTGGATCGTGTCCTTCGATCTTACATCCGATATCCAAACAAAGATGTGCCGCAAAATCTTTGTTTTGTTTTATCAAAAGTATGAGTTCACGAAGATCAATAGACATTTTTCATATTTTCACCACATAGAGCACCAGGAAAAATCACAAAGATTTTCAAAGACCCGAAGATCTTTTATTTTTCTTTTCGATCTTTGTGAAACCTTTGTGTCCTTAGTGGTTAATGAATTAATATCGCTTCAAAAACTTCTTCCAGTTTTCTTGCACCCAGCGTCTTGATTTCTTTGATTCCAGTCAAGTCCTTCGTATTGCTCTTCGGAACGACGGCACTTTCAAATCCGAGTTTTACCGCTTCGCGCACGCGGCGCTCGGCGAAACTGACCGCGCGGATCTCGCCGCCGAGACCAACCTCGCCCATGACCACGGTGTAAGGATCGACCGTCCGATCCCTGTAACTCGAAGCGATCGCGAGCGCCACACCGAGATCCATCGCCGGTTCGTCCGCCTTCAGACCACCGGCAATATTGAGGAATACATCGTGCTGCCCAAGCGGAATACGGGCACGCTTTTCAAGCACGGCGATCAACAGTTGCAGCCGCCGCAGATCAAAGCCGGATGTCGTTCTCTGAGGCATGCCGTAACTGGTGGGGCTGACGAGGGCCTGCACTTCGACCAACAGTATGCGCGAACCCTCAACAACCGGTACCACAACCGAACCGGGCTGATTCAGGTGACGTTCAGACAAAAATAGTTCCGACGGGTTGGCGACTTCCACCAAACCCTTTTCCCTCATCTCAAAAATGCCGATCTCATTGGTCGAACCGAAACGATTCTTCGTTGCGCGGAGGATGCGGAATAAATGATTCTGATCGCCTTCGAATTGCAGTACGGTATCCACGATGTGTTCCAGTACTTTCGGCCCGGCAATGACGCCGTCTTTGGTCACATGACCGACAAGAAAGATCGATATCCCGCGTGTTTTGGCAAGATGCATCAGTATAGCGGTGCACTCGCGAACCTGACTCACACTGCCCGGCGCGCTTTCGATCTCGTCGCGGTACAGAGTCTGAATAGAATCGATCACCACGATCTGCGGCTGAACCCGCACGATCTCCTGAAGGATCTTGTTCATATTGGTTTCCGCCAGGACCAGCATGTTATTCGTTTTGGCCACGATCCGCTCCGCGCGCGACTTGATCTGGTGAACCGATTCCTCGCCGGAGATATATAATGTCTTCTGTTTTAATTGCGCCGCCATCTGCAGCATCAGCGTGGATTTGCCGATACCGGGTTCTCCGCCCACGAGCACCAATGAACCTTTCACAATGCCGCCGCCGAGGACACGGTCGAATTCAGGTATCAGCGTTGAAATGCGGTGATCGGCATGAACTTCGATCTGATCCAAGGTTTGCGCCGATTCGGAAAGATCCGCATAAGTCGAACTATCCACGTGTTTAAAATTGGAAAGGATCTTATCCGGCGAACGGGAAGGTGACGATTGAGCGGAACTTGTTTCTTCCACGAAGGAATTCCAGGTGCCGCATTCCGGGCATTTGCCGAGCGATTTGGAGGACTGGTATCCGCACGACTGGCAAACGAATTGAGTTTTTATTTTCGACATTCAGCTTCTCCTTCAAGGCAAAGATTGCAGTACGGGCTTGAGGTATTTCCATACCGTTTCCGCGACGATCACATGACCTTCGGCGGTCGGATGAATGCCGTCGCGCTGGTTCAGTTCCGGCCGATCGCCGACGCCCTCGAGTAAAAAAGGAATGAGCGTAACATTGTTCTTTTTGGATAACTCGGGATACATCTTTCGGAATTCCGCTGTGTAAGCATCGCCCATGTTGGGCGGAACTTCCATGCCGGCGAGCACGATGCGGATCTTTGGATTGTAAGAACGCGCTTTATCGATCATGTCCTGAAGATTTTGTTTGGTCAGGTTGAGGGTGATACCCCGCAAACCGTCGTTGCCGCCGAGTTCCAGCACGAGGACATCGACTTTCTGCTTGAAAAGCCAATCGATCCGGCGAAGCCCGCTCGTGGTGGTCTCACCGCTCAGTCCGGCCGGAACGACTTTGAAATTCATTCCGGACTTATTTATTTTCTGCTGTATCAGCGCAGGAAAAGCTTCTGAAGGTTCCAGTCCGAAACCGGCCGTCAGGCTGTTCCCCATAAAGAGGATCGTTCTCTCGTTACTATTCTGAGCCGGCAGAGGCGAAACGGCCGTCCATAGAGCAAAGGCTAGAAGAAAATATTTCATGAAAACATATTCCGGTAAAAACCGTATTGTTTGTAAAACAAAGTGTGGTTAAGTTATCAGCCACAAAGTATAACAACAATATTACAAAATTCAATCTTTATGTCCAATATCTTACAGGTGAATGACCTGAGTAAATCCTACCGCAGCGGCTCGAAAGAGCTGACCGTTTTGCACGATGTTTCATTTTCGATCCCGGAAAGTTCCACCTGCGCCGTGGTTGGACCGTCCGGCAGCGGCAAAACGACGCTTCTGGGGCTTTGTGCGGGTCTTGACCATCCCAGTTCCGGCTCCGTCGAGATCAACGGCAAGTCCATCGGTAAACTGGCGGAGGACGAACGCGCGATATTGCGGAATGAATTCGTCGGCTTTGTCTTTCAGAATTTTCAGCTCGTGCCAACCCTCACCGCTTTGGAAAATGTGATGGTGCCGCTGGAACTGCGCGGTGAAAGCAATTCCGAGGAGCAGGCTCTGGCATGGCTGGAGCGTGTGGGATTAGGAGACCGGCTTGACCATTTTCCGGTACAGTTGTCCGGCGGGGAACAGCAGCGGGTGGCTCTCGCCCGGGCGTTCATCAATAAACCGAAGATACTTTTTGCCGACGAACCGACCGGTAATCTCGACGATGAGAATAGCTCGAAGATCGTGGAACTGCTGTTTGAACTGAACGAAGAATTTGGAACCGCGCTGGTGCTCGTGACGCATAATCTCGAACTGGCTCAACTTACCCAGCGTATCATACGCCTGCGCGGAGGCCGGATCATTTCGGACGAACTCACACGGGCCAACATGTCAGGTTCTGTATGAACACCAAAAGAAGCCGATTTATCCTTTTCGACCCCTGGGTGTGGAAAATGGCGTGGCGCGATGGACGTCATCATATCCAGCGTCTTTTTCTATTCCTCTTATCCATCGTCATGGGAACGGCCGCGCTGGTCGCCATTCAATCCATGAGCGACAATCTGAAAACAGACATCGATGAGCAGGCCAAGACCTTACTTGGCGCTGATCTGGTATTATCCAATCGCCAGCCGTTCACCGGCGAAATGGAAGCGTTCATCGATTCTCTGGGAGGGGAACGTTCCAGGGAGATCACCTTCGCATCCATGATCTATTTCAAAAAGAATAACGGTACGCGATTGATCCAGGTTCGCGCGATCGAAGGAACTTATCCTTATTACGGTTCTCTGGAAACAGATCCCGTTCCGGCAGGTAAAGAATTTCGCACCGGATCAAAGGCGCTGGCCGAACACGGATTGATGCTGCAGTTTGGAGCGGAGACCGGTGACACGATCACGCTGGGGGACAGAGCCTTTGTGATCGAAGGAAGGCTATTGAAAGTTCCGGGCGAATCGGCGGCCACTTTATTGGTCAGTCCGCCGGTGTACATATCAATGAAGGACGTGGAATCGACGAATCTGCTCAAACGCGGAAGCCGCGTCATTCATCGCGTGTATTTCAAATTCGGTCCGTATACGGACATGGATGCTCTGATGGAGAGGATCAAGCCGCGGCTGAAAGAATTTCAGCTTGGATATGAAACGATAGAATCACGCAAGGCGGCCTTGGGCAAAGTTTTCCGGGATCTGTACCGTTACCTCAATTTGGTCGGATTTGTGGCCTTGCTTCTGGGTTGTGTTGGTGTGGCCAGTGCGGTTTATGTATTTATCAATCAGAAAATTTCCACGATCGCCGTGCTCCGCTGTATCGGCGCGAGAGCCCGGGAAACCTTTGCTATTCATTTGATCCAGGTTACAGCGATCGCGCTGACCGGTTCGATACTCGGAGCGGCGCTCGGATCGGTCATACAAATATTTTTGCCGGGACTTTTGAAAGAGTTCGTACCGGTAGAGGTTAAGCCGCATATTTCCCCGATATCGATACTGACGGGCGTGGCGGTCAGTTTATCCATGGCGCTTCTTTTCGCCCTGATGCCGCTGGCTGCGATCCGCAGGATATCGCCGCTGCATACCTTGCGTTCCGATTATAATGACAATGGATCGCGTGACATTTGGCGAATATTGATCCTGGTGTTCATTGTGGCGATCGTGAGCCTTTTTTCGGGTTTTCAAATGGGACGCTGGGCGTACGGTATCGGATTTACTCTGGGGATGGCCGTGGTATTTGGGCTGATCATTCTCGTGGCCAAGTTGATGATGCGGCTTGTGAAAGTTTCTTTTCCTCGCTCGTGGAGTTACGTATGGCGGCAGGGGCTGGCCAATTTATACCGCCCGCATAATCAGACGGTCATGTTGATGTTGTCCGTTGGATTGGGAACCTTCCTGATCAGCGGTCTTTATCTCATGCAGGACACGCTCATCAAACAGATCGCCGTCGCCGATAGCGGCAAACAGCCCAATCTCGTATTCTTTGATATTCAGACCGATCAGCAGATCGAGGCCGAGCAAATGGTCCGCAACATGGGCGCTCCGGTGATTCAGAAGGTTCCGATCGTTACGATGCGAGTCAGCGGCATCAAAGGCCGGGATCTGGAAGAGATCAGAAAAGACACAACCTCCAGAGTGCCGCGTTGGCTGCGTGAATTCCGTTGTACCTACCGGGATTCGCTCACCGATACGGAAACGCTTCTGGAAGGCCGAATGGGACGGCCGGTGGTTGGAAACGATACAATATTTATTTCGGTTGAAAAAGGGATCGCTGACAACATGGGCGTGACCGTCGGCGATTCGATCACCTTTGATGTACAAGGCGTGCCTATGATCGCGGTGGTCGGCAGTATCCGTGAGGTCAATTGGCGGCGCGTTCAGCCCAATTTCTTCGTCGTATTTCCAACCGGCGTGCTGGAATCAGCGCCGCAGTTCTGGGTGCTGGTCACGCGGGTATCATCCGCCGATCAGTCGGCTTCCCTCCAGCAGGCGATGATCCGGAAATTCCCGAATATCTCTGCGGTCGATCTCGCGCTTATTCTTCGGACGGTGGACGCGATCCTCGAAAAGATCTCTTTTGTGATCCGTTTCATGGCGCTTTTCAGTATCATCACCGGCCTTATCGTACTGGTGGGTGCGGTACTGACGAGCCGGTTTCAACGCATCCAGGAAAGCGTTTTGCTGAGAACGCTCGGCGCCGTCCGTAAACAGATCACACAAATCATGGGTATCGAATATCTGTGGTTGGGAATTTTCGCTTCGTTATCAGGGTGTGTGTTGGCGCTTTTGTGCAATTGGGTATTGACTGTCTTTGTGTTCGATTTCAAATACGACCCGGACGTATTACCGGTGGCGGTAGTATTTGTGACCATTGTGGCGGTAACGGTCTTCCTGGGTATGTTCATCACACGGGATATCGCTCAAAAACCGCCGCTGGAAATTTTGCGGAAGGAGACGTAAGAATTATTTCGATTCTATGTTGAGTAGGCAATCCCCCTTACCCCCTTTTCAAGGGGGAATGGTCTGTACGGTTTTCGTATTTGTCCCCCTTGGAAAGGGGGATACAGGGGGATTTGTTTACTGGAATTAGAAACGTTGCGATTTAGTTTTCAAAGTTCTATTGATGACCACATCAATTTGACATTAAGCCTTTTTTTCTTTATCCAACGCCGCACGAATATTCTTGAGTCCCTCGGTCAGCATGTCCGGCGGTATACCCAGTCCGATGCGGATGTGCTCAGGAGTTTCAAAAAATCTTCCCGGAACCACACTGGTTTCAAACCGGTTTCTCAATTGTGCGCTGAAGTCGTCCGCATTTACGGAGATCAATTTTGGGAATGCGACCAGTCCGTAACAGTCCTTCGGCGGAACAAGCTCATCGCAAGTTGAGAAGAAATTCCGAATGGTCTCATTGTTGGACGTAATGATCCGCTTTGCGCGATCACGGATCCAGTCCATTTTTCGGAACACGTGAATGCTCATAAGCTCGGATGCGTGAACCGGTGTGGCGTAAAAGAGATCGATCAGGCGCCACATGCTCTCGGCCAGTTTTTCTTCCGCCAATATCCAACCGCAGCGAAGACCGCTCAGGCCGTACACTTTCGTCAAGCTGGAAGTTGCGATGAATTCATTTCCAAGATGAAAAGAGGAACGAGGGTTTTGGGGAAAAGCTGCTTCGAGATAAACTTCGTCCACCAGAACTCTGGCTCCAACCTTTTTTGCAAGTTCTCCGAGCGTTCTTAGCGACTCTTCACTAATAAAGGCATTGGAAGGATTGTGGAGATTGGTCAATAGGATCAATTTGGTTTTTGGATTGATCAGTGAGGCTAATTCATCTAAATCGATCTGAAAGTCGTTTTCGAACCTTCGATGGAATCGCTTGACAGATGCGCCCAGATACTGAACGGTGGACAAAAGAAGTTCGTACACCGGATGCTCGATCAGAACTTCATCGCCGGGTTCTAGTATGGTCGCCATCGCGACATGATTGGCCATGGCTGTTCCGACCGTATAAACCACATGCTTACCATCCGCACCGGTGTGTTCCGCGATCAGGTCTCTTAGCGTTGGCAAACCGTACTTGCTCGCGCCTGTAATTTCAAGATCTTTTATGGACAAACCTAATTCCGCCAATGTCAGATGCGTCAGATCGCTGGACGCGAGAGAATATTTGGCGCCGGCATTCGTCTTGGCCCAGTACATATACTCGGATTCTTTGACGCGATTACTCATGAGGATCCTTTCTCCTGTTCCATATGAAATAAACCGGTATGCCGGTCAGCATGATCCCGTATCCGATCCCGGTTTCCAGAGGATATTTGTAAATAGCGTTTATTACCACGAATGCACATACGGCTATGAATACGATCGTCGATACCGGATGACCGGGCATGTTGAAAGGCAAGGCGTTCTTCTCGCGTTTTCGAAAAATAAATAAACAGCCTGCTGTTAATCCGAAGAAGACGAAATCGTTGGAGACGACATAACTGAGGATCTGTTCGTATTGACCCGAAAGCGCGATGACGGATGTCAGGGCGCCCTGCATGACGATCGCGGCCACCGGAACATGCGTGCGTGGATGAAGTTTGGCGACCGGCTTGAAGAACAATCCATCAGCGGCCATGGCGAAATAAACGCGCGGCGCAGTTAATACCGACTGGCTGAGAAACCCCAGCGTGGAAATAGTGATGCCGATCGCAATAAGCTGCGCTCCCGTTTCGCCCAGCGCCAGCCGCATGACGGCCGTTGCCGGTGTCTTTGTTTCTGCAAGTCCCTCAGCGCCAAGGATCCATACGCAGATCACATTGACCGCAAAATACAGCACGATCACGCCCGTCACGCCGAGCAATAGACCTCTCGGTAAATTCTTTTCCGGTTCACGCACCTCGCCGGCAATGAAATTAGCTGTCTGCCATCCTCCGAAAGCGAACATCACAGGAATCAGCGCGGCACCGAATGAGGTGAATGTATCCGCAGGAATTTCCTTTGCAGGAACCGATCCGGTATTCATGGAGAGGATCAGCATCGTACCAAAAACCACAAGCATGAGGATAGCAAGAATTTTTGTGACCATCAGGATGTTCTGAACCGTACTGCCGGCGCGAACACCGAGGCAATTGACAATCGTTAGCAAAACGATCGCTGAAACCGCTACAATATTTTCAGATAATGGGATGTGCGTGAGATCGATGAAGTAACGTGCAAAAGTCATAGCCACCGCTGCCATACCGCCGCAGTTGCTCACCAGGAAAAGCGTCCAACCGAAAAGGAAAGCGATCAAAGGATGATACGCTTCACGGAGATACACGTATTGCCCTCCAACCAAAGGCCGGCGTGCGGCGAGTTCCGCATAAATGAATGCACCCGCCATAGCGATACATCCGCCGACAAGCCACGCGCCCAGGATGAGTTCCGGCGAATGTACGATACGCGCCACGACGGAAGGATTCATGAAAATACCCGAGCCGATGATGCCGCCCATCACGATCATGGATGCATCGAATAGGCCGAGTTTTCTGATCAGGCCGGCTGGTTGGTCTGTGGGCATGGTTCTGTACGGAATGAATTTCGAAAAATGAACAGGAGTTATCTAAGAACGCCAAACATAAAATTAATTTGTCATTCTGTAAGAATTTTTTTGAAGACAGTAGATTTATAGATTTTAAAAAGGTTCTTACAAAATGACACAATAGGGCAGCCATTCATAAAACGCTATTCAGATCCCAAATATCCACGATCGGATTCTGATCGTAATTGGCTGCCAATTCCAAACCGTCATGCGAGAAATTGAGAGACTTAACATCATAACGAGACGTAAGGAGTACGGAGATTTCTTCACCCGTTCCGGTCTCATACAGATGAATTCCGTCCCGCCGGGTAACGGCGAGTTTGCCCGAATCCGGGCTGAAGGCCGTGATGGGCTGACGGAAAAACGCGTCGTAAAAAAATGTTCGAGTAGTACCGGTTTCCCGATCGTACAAGAGAGCCCTGCCGCGCGCATTCCATGCGATGAACCGGCCGTTCGGACTTACACGCAATCCGCCGACAAATTCGTCGGTGGGTATCGTATCCTCCACAGTGGCGGTTACGATATTCCACAGCGCCACGTGCCCGCGGCGGCGTGAATAGGCGGCGAACCATTGCGAGGAAGAATCAAACCCGCCATAGGTTCGGTATTCTTCCCCAAGCTGGAACATTTTCTTTGCGGATTTTATGTCGTAGATGGTGACGAAGGGGATTTCGCGCCGCATCAGAACGCCGATCAATTGATCGGCTGATGCCGATGACAAAGCCGTCAGATCGCCGTACTTCGTAAAGTCGGCCGGATCAAAACTTCCGACGATATACCATTTTTGAGTATCCCATATTTTGATAGAATCCTTCAGGATCATGATCAGCGAGCGGCCGTCATTGGAATATTGAAATCGCTCGATCGTACGGTCGAGAGAAATGCGCGTAACGATCTTTCGAGAATGAATATCCCAGAGGGCGAATTCTTTTTCACCGGCGGATGCGATAAAATGACCGTCCGGGCTTAGGATCATATTCAAGCCGTCTTGCTGCAATTCGAAAGAATAAGGTTTAACGGTTAGAACGGCTTTTTCCGGAAACCATTCGTGAAAGGTATTCACGATGGGTGTCCAAAACCAGATGGTCAGGAACAGGATTCCGAACAACACACCGGCCCAAGGGGCTGGATTTGATCTGGAACGTGAAGGTTGCATGATTCGTTACTCTAAATTACTTACACTACAAGCGGATATCCTGCACTTTGCCATTCATCCAATCCGCCGGTGAAATTAATGACGTGTTTAAATCCTTTACTGCGCAAAAGGCTCGCCGCTATCGCCGAACGGTCGCCGCCCTGGCATTGAACAACGATCTTCTTATCGGTCGGCAGTGTATCCAGCCGATCCGGCAAATAGCCGCCGTGAATATGGACCGCATTCGGTAGATGTCCCGAAAAATATTCGGTCTCTGCTCGAATGTCCAATGTGAAGACCTCGTTTCGGTCGATCAGTGCCTTAAGTTCAGAAGCCGAGATCTGCTCCAGCTTGTCCACAGGGCCTGCATCGGCGAGCCATTCTGCCATGCCGGGAATATAGCCGAGTGCATGATCCAATCCGATGCGGATAAGCGCCTTCTGGATCTCTTCGATACGCGCTTCCGAAGACACCAGCATGAATGGCTTATCGTAATTCAAGAGCCATCCGGCCCAGGTGGAAAATGCAGAATTGTCCATAATATTGATCGCGCCTGGAATATGTTCTTCGGCGAATATTTTCTTGGGCCGTGTGTCGATCAGCATCACGCCTTCCTGTAGGGCGGCTTTCACTTCCTTTGCTGAGAGTTTTTTTGGTTTGGATATCTTGTTAAGGATGGGCGCGCCTGTTTTGTTGAGATGCTTCATCATCGCGAAATACTTCGGCGGTTCGGGCTGCCCCTCGAGCAGGTTCTTTACAAATTCATTTTCGTCCGAATACCTCAACGCCCAATTAGTCAGTTTCTGATATCCGATCGTCGATGCCGGGACGGAACCAAGGGCTTTGCCGCAGGCGGATCCGGCGCCGTGCCCCGGCCACACCTGAATGAAATCCGGAAGCGCTTTGAATTTTTTGAGCGATTGAAACATCTGCCTGGCGCCTTTTTCCATCGTGCCTTTGATGCCGGCGGCCTTTTCAAGCAGATCCGGTCTTCCCACATCGCCGACAAAAACAAAATCTCCCGTGAAGATCATTACCGGAACGTCTCCGGCCGGTACATCGGTCAGAAGGAAACTGATATGTTCCGGCGTGTGCCCGGGCGAATGCATGACCTGGATTTTCAGATTTCCAACGCTGAAGATCTGCCCGTCTTTCAAACCGGTATGAGGATACTGATACAGCCAATCCGGTCCGCCTTCGTCGGAAAGCATTAGTTCGGCACCCGTGGCGTGCGCCAGTTCTCTCGCGCCGCTCAGGAAATCCGCATGGATATGCGTCTCGGTGACATGCGTGATCTTCATTTTTTCTTTCTGCGCGATCTCCAGATAGGTGTCAATATCCCGCTTGGGATCGATGACCAAAGCTTCACGCGTGGCCTGACAGCCGATGAAATAGCTTGACTGGGCGAGTCCTCTTTCAAAGATATGCTGGAAGAACATGAGCCTCCTTGGAATAGGCAAAATGTTTAATAATTTTTATGAATTTGCAAACGAAATTATTTCGAAGCGATGGAAGCGGGTTTATCTGTCAAGTGGGAGGGAAGAATTCAGAACAAATTGTGTGTGAACGAGGTGGCGGGAAATCCTAAACTTCTTTCTTACGCTCAATCAGCCACCGCACAAATACCAAGACCCAGCCCATCCAAAGGAGCGCGAAGACCCAGACACGACCTTCGCGCAGATTGTAATCATGCAAAAGCCTTTCCCACGGATGTCCGATGACGTAGTGACCGAACAAGAATTCCCACGCGGCGGTCATCGCCATCCACATGATCCCAATGGCCACGCACTGCGTGTAGTTTTCCAGCGGCCTGCGGCGATAGACGAACCACACGATCAACGTGATCAGAAGGATCAACGTGACGGTCGAGATCTGATGTGCGCTGAGTTCGCCGACAAAATGTTTGTAAGTAAACTCTCGGAGCGAGCCATTCACAAATCCGGCAACAAAGAGAAGGAGCCAGGTAAGGAGGTAGGTGAAGAGTGGTTTCTTGCTAAGCATACATTATTCAATTTTATCAGACTTTTGCAAGTTGTGTCTTGCGCATAGTATTCGGACATTTTCAGCGGTTACACTAGTGCCTCCTTTTGAATAAGGAAGTTCGTGATCGAAATGTAATTCATCTGTTGCGCCGCATATAGTGCATTGACCTTTATCACGTTCCCAAACTATTCTCTTTATCTCACTAGGGATAACACGGGACCGAGGGCGTAAGGAATTCTCAAGGACTCCATTTTGTTGTATTTCTATTTCTGTCTCTTCAAGAATAAATCTAAAGACTTTTCGAGAACCAATCTTTAAGTATTTATAGTCGGTTAGTTTAAAAAACCCCTTTTCAGACCATACGCCCGGCAATATTTTTTCATAAGCTTTTACTAATTCTGGTTCTCTTCTATTTGCCTTGAATTTGTCAACTGATTCTGCAAAGAGACCGTTTTGTGTAAGCTTTCCGGATTTTGTATGCCGAGGTTGATCCAATGTTTTTGGATTGTTTGAAGTAGATTTTGATTCATCATGACCCTCATACTCAATGGTCAATCCATCATCTAATACCCGATCCACATAAGGCGCATTGTGCCTTTGGGACATAAGAATAACAGAATAATTGGAACTAAGCCGAAAATTCATTCCTCTTTGAAGAGTCTGAACATTCTCGTTGTCGCACATTTGCCGATATGAAATAATTTGATCTTTCATAACACCGCTAATGTTGCTTGAATCTTTTTTAGCTCCCCAGCGTCGCCACCATCACAGCTTTGATCGTGTGTACACGGTTCTCTGCCTGATCGAAGACGATCGACGCTTCGGATTCGAATACGTCGTCCGTAACTTCCATCGCTTCGATACCGAATTCCTGGTAGATCTTTTCGCCAACCTTTGTCTCGCGATTGTGGAACGACGGTAAGCAATGCAAGAATTTCACGTGCGGGTTGCCGGTCATTTCCATCGCTTTGGCATTAACCTGGAAGGGCTTCAGCAGTTTGATGCGTTCGCCCCAAACGGATTCGGGTTCTCCCATCGAGACCCAAACATCGGTGTAGAGAAAATCGCATCCTTTGACGGCTTCCTGGATATTGTCGGTGAGCATGATTTTCGCGCCGGTGTCTTTGGCGATGGATTGAACTTGTTTGACCAGTTCTTCATTCGGTTGTAATTGTTTCGGGCAAGCCGCGCGGAAGTCCATACCCATCTTCGCCGCGCCGACGAGCAGTTCGTTACCCATATTATTACGCGCATCGCCGAGATAGCAGAACTTAACGTCATGCAAAGGCTTTTCGGCGGTCTCCATCATCGTGAGAAGATCGGCGAGAACCTGCGTCGGATGAAATTCATCCGTGAGTCCGTTGTACACCGGCACGCCGGAATACTGGGCGAGTTCGTCCACCAAATGTTGTCCGTAACCCCGGTAGAGGATCGCGTCGTACATACGGCCCAGCACGCGCGCGGTGTCTTTCATGGATTCCTTTTGGCCGATCTGAGAACCGGTGGAGGCTATGTAAGTGACCCGCGCGCCCTGATCGTGCGCGGCCACTTCCGCGGCGCAGCGCGTACGTGTGGACGGTTTTTCAAAGATCAGACAGATGCTCTTTTCGCTGAGCAGCCGGCGCTCCGTTCCGTCGTACTTGGCTTTTCGCAGGTCGATGGAGAGTTCGAGCAGGAACTTTATGTCTTTGGGTGTAAAATCGAGTAATTTTAAAAAGTGGCGGTTTCTGAGATTATACATATAGAACTCCTTTAATAGTTGTCACTTCGAGTGCAGCGCAGCGGAACGAGAAGTGAATATTTAAAGAAAGTCAGTTCTCGTTGTACTCGAACTGACCATGGTTTTCAAACGCTAATCCGGTATGATCCTCGTGCCTGCATTCTTCTCGCCCAGATGCGCAGCATCCATGATGATCGCTTCCTTCCCTCCATTCTCGATGAACTGCATAGCGGCCCGGATCTTCGGCGCCATGCTGCCTTCGGAGAAGTGGCCTTCGGAGAGATATTTCTTACAACCGCTGATCGTGATCTTGTCGAGCGTGATCTCCTGCGGCGTATTAAAATTCAGACATACCTTCGATACGTCGGTCAGGATGAAGAATTCATCCGCCCGGATCTGCGTGGCCAGCATCGAAAGCGCGAGATCCTTATCGATCACCGCGTCGATGCCCTGCAGTTTATCGGGCTTCACGTAAAACACCGGTATCCCGCCGCCGCCCGCCGCGACTACGATCTTGCCTTCACGGGCAAGGCGTTCGATGGTGGGGCAATTATTGATCCGGATCGGTTTTGGAGATGCGACCACTTTTCTGAAACCGCGTCCCCGAGGATCCTCGGCAAAAACGGCGTTCGTTTCCATCGCGATCTTTTCAGCTTCCTCGCGCGTATAGTACGGTCCGATCGGTTTGGTCGGTTTCTGGAATGCCGGATCATTCTTATCAACGAGCACCTGCGTCACGAGGGTCACGATCTCTTTTTTGATACCGAGCGCAACGAGCGCATTCTCCAGCTGCTGCTCGATCATGTAACCGATGAAGCCCTGCGAATACGCTACGTCAATGTCGAGCGGCATGTCCGGCAGATCGAAAAGTTTGAACCCGGCCATATTGCTCAGCATGATATTACCGACCTGCGGGCCATTGCCGTGGCCGATGACGAGATGGTAGTCGCGTTTGATCAGGTCAACAAGATGCAGGGACGTCTCATACACGTTGTGTTCCTGATCGTCGATCGTCCCTTTTTGTTTATCGTGGATAAGGGCGTTGCCCCCGAGCGCCACTACGGCTAGTTTGTTCATAAATACTTTGTTAACCACAAAGTGCACAAAGGTAAACACAAAGTTCACAGTGAATAGGAGTTTCTAGTGTGCTTTGTGGATTTTCTTTGAGGCCTTTGTGGTAAAATTCCTATCCTTCCAATACTTTTTTGATGCGATCAAACGCCCAGTCGATCTCTTTCTTGGTGATCACGAGCGGCGGAGCGATGCGCATCGTAAGATCGTGGGTTTCTTTGCAGAGTACGCCTTCTTCTTTCAGTTTCTCACAGAACGGACGTGCCGGCGACGTGAGTTCGATCCCGATCCAGAGGCCTTTACCGCGAACTTCTTTCACATGCGGGCTTTTCATCGACTTCAGCTTCTTCATAAAATAGGCGCCCATCTTCTCGGAATTCTTGACCAGTTTTTCTTTGACCAGAACTTCCAGCGAGGCGCGCGCAATAGCGCAGGCGAGAGGGTTGCCGCCGAAGGTGCTTCCATGATCGCCGGGATTGAATACGCCCAGTACTTCTTTTTTCGCGAGAACAGCCGACACGGGATAATATCCGCCGGACAAAGCCTTACCAACTATGATCGCATCGGGCTGAACGTCTTCATACATATAGGCAAAAAGTTTTCCTGAGCGTCCAAGACCGGATTGGATCTCGTCTACAATGAGGAGCACGTTATTCTCTTTGCAGATCTTGCCGGCTTCGGCGAGGAATCCTGCCGGAGGAACGATGATGCCCGCTTCACCCTGGATCGGTTCTACCAAAAATGCGCAGGTATTCGGTGTGATCGCTGCTTTCAACGCCTGGATGTCGCCGTAAGGAATGATCTTGAAGCCCGGCGTGAGCGGACCGAATCCATCGCGGTACTGTTCGTCCGTAGAGAAACTGATGATCGTGGTCGTACGGCCGTGGAAGTTATTGGCGCAGACAATGATCTCGACCTGATCTTTGGCAATGCCTTTGACCTTGTGGCCCCATTTACGCGCGGCCTTGACGGCGGTCTCAACGGCTTCCGCACCGGAATTCATCGGCAATGCCATATCCATTTTGGTCAACTTGTTCAGATCGCGGTACAGAAGCGGTAATTGGTCGTTACGAAAAGCGCGGGAGGTCAGAGTGACTCGTTTGGCCTGATTATTCATCGCCTTCAGGATCTTGGGATGGCAATGGCCCTGATTGACTGCGGAATAGGCAGCCAGGCAATCAAGATACTTTTTGCCTTCGACATCGTAGACCCAGGCGCCTTTGGCTTTCTCAACCACAACATCCAGCGGGTGGTAATTATGTGCCCCGTATTTTTCTTCTAATTCTATGTATTTTTTGGTTTTCATAACACCTCCGTTTTGTATTTTTTAAGGTTTAATGGCTTTCAAAATCGGCTGTAATGTAGAAATAAAGGGATTAGAAAAAAATGACTATCGTCATGTTCTGTAAAGATAGGTAATTGAGGAAATGGGGGCTTACAATCGAAAAGATCTTATGCAAAGTCTGAGTTAGTAAAAGATATACACTATCGTGTGTAGGTCATTTGAACCAACCCGGTTTTGAAAGTCTTTTGTGCGGTCACTCTGAATTTAGCCTCTTTCGGCTGACCCGCAAAGAGAGGCAATCCTGAGCCGAGAATGATCGGATGAATGGACACAACCATTTCGTCGATCAGGCCCGCATTGAGCATGACGGTATTGATCTGTCCGCCGCCGACTAACCATATATGTTTTCCGCTTTGGTGTTTCAGATCGCGGGCGAACTGGGCAACGTCCGACGAAATAAATGTAACCGGATTTCCATCCGGAGGCTGCGGCGAGCGGGAAAAGATGTAATTGGTTGTTCCTTTGTAAGGGAATTCGCCAAACGTGAGAACTTGTTTGTACGTCGCGTTTCCGGTCAGCGTGGTGTCGATGGTCTTGATGAATTCACTGTATCCATAGTCCTGATCGCTGAAAAGCCAATCGATAGAACCGTCCTTACGGGCGATGAATCCATCTAAACTTGTTGCTATGAAAAGAATGATCTTACGCATGATCGATGTTTTTCTCCATTCGGTTCTTGACGGTGAATGCTCTCATACAGGCGATTCCGAAGTAGAAGACCATTAAGAAGATCACGAATTGAAACCCTGTTTTGTCGACCACACCGATGATCAGATCCAGCATCAGTTCAACTCTCTTTTTTTCATCGACGCTTTCAGTCAATTGTATGTTCTTGAGCTCGTAAAACTGCCTGACCATATTCGCCGCCAGCAGCGCAGCCAGGATGAATGCCGCAAAACCAAGCTTTTTATAAGTAGAACTTTTGAACATGACGGTCTGTGGTTATTGTGCCTTCTAACTTTGCGTCCTTTTGCGTGATTTCCTTTGTGAACTTTGCGGTTAAGAGTATTTCAATACACTTTCATCTTCATGCAGAACACACTCCCGCCGGACTTGATAAATTCCGACGTATCCACCGGAATCACTTTTTTACCGAAGGACTCCAGCGCTTTGATCGTTTTCTTGGCGGTCTTCTGGATCAGAACTGTTTTTTTGTCGAGCGCAAAAGCGTTGCACGCAAAATGCGGCGCATAAGCTTCTTCCTTGGATACATCAATGATATGCTTGAAGAGTTTTTCGAGTATTTTGTGTCCTTCTTTTCCCACACCGGGCTTGTACACGACGCAGGTATCTTCATCGATGATCGACAACGTCGTATTCAGATGGTAAAAATCTTTATGCGTAAGTTCGATCCCGATCACCGGGCAATCAATGATCTCGGCGATCTGATACAAGGCGGCCAGGTCGGTGCGGTGATGTTCGTGACCGCCGTAACCGGATATGATCAGATATTTTCCGGGATACCAGAGCGCATCACCGGTGGATTCGAAGGAACAGTGATTCAGATAAAAAACCTCATAACCGTGGCGGCGATACCAGGTATGAAAATAAGCCACCTCGGGCTTACGTTTTTCTTTGCGCATATTGCTCATAATGACGGCCGGCTTTCCCGTCTTTCGATCCATAAAAGGAAAACTCGTATTGGCCGCAAACACCATATCTTCCAATCCGTCCTGCCCGCGAATGACCGATACCATATACCCGAGCGATTCGTAATGCCAGCGTATATCCGACCACTGTTTGAACGCACGTTCGCGGTCCACTTTATTTAGATGTCCGGCCTCGTTGGTCATAAATTCGTTGATCGCTTCGGTGACATTAAAATAGTCCGGCGAACTCATCAGAATACGGCTCGGTTCCGGCCGGTGATGAAGGCTCGAGACCTTAAAATCGATCTCGTCGGCGCTGAGATATACTTGTTTCATGAGGACCTCAGAAATGAATGTTTTTCAAAATTAATCATTTTAGCATTATTCATTACTCATTATTAATTACAGTTTGATCTCTTTCCACTTTCCTTGTCTGAATTTCCAGGTACACATGATCCCGAATACCGTAATGTACGTGGCCCAGGCGATCCACGGTCCGTACTCGTATAGTTCCAGCGTGAACGTGAGCAGATAGGTCAGGGGAAGAAAGATACACCAATTCACAAAGATCTCCGCCTTCATCACCCAACTGGTGTTGCCCGCGCCTTCAAGCGCCGTGGAAAAGACCATGCCCGCGGCATCCACGATCTGCACAACGCCTACGATCATCAGAGGAAAAATAGCATGACGGATCACCGCTTCGTCGTCGGTGAAAAGTTTGACCACCCACTCCGGCGCCACGAAGAATACAATCCCAAGAGTGCCCATGAAGATCATCCCGAGTTTAACGGCTTCGTATCCTGCGCGTTCGGCTTTGTCGGTATCCTTGGCGCCGATATTTTGTCCGATCATCGTGGCGGAAGCGACGCCGAATCCGTATCCCGGCATGAAAGATACCGATTGAATATTCAGCACAACGTTGACGATCGCAACCTGGATGACGTCCAGACGATCCACCATGGCATAGAATACCGCGAGGCCGCCGATAACCATGATGCCACGAAAAGCATTGGGCGAGGCCAGACGAGCGATCTCTTTGATCGTGTCTTTGTCAAATTGGAAATGGAACGCGGCAAATTCCTTCCTGAAATTTCGTCCGCTGATGCCGAGCACATACAGGATCATAAAAATGAGGGCCGCAACAAAAGCAATAGCCGACCCGAGCGCCGCTCCGCGAACGCCCATTTTTGGCATCCCGAAGTTCCCAAAGATAAACGCATAATTACCGGCCACGTTAACCGCCAGCATGAGCAGTGCCGACATCAGGAATATCCGGGTCTTTCCGATCCCGCTGAAAAAACCGCGCATGGCAAAGAACAGGCTGGAAGCCCACAGAGCCAAACTCAGCATTTGAATGTATCCCGTGGCCAGTTCGATCACGGTTTCGTGCGTGGAGGTCCATGACATCAGCGTGCGTCCGCCGAAATACATGATAACCATACCGGTCAATCCTACCATGAACGACAAGCTCATGGCGTTGTCGAGAACTTTGCCGCAGAGATGAAATTGCTGTTCCCCATAACGCCTTGCGATCAGAGCCTGTGAGGCGATCTCGATGGAACGCGTGACCCAGTGGATGGCCCAGAAAATGATCGCGGCCTGTCCGGTGGCCGCCAGCGCTTCCGCTCCGAGCCGGCCAACCATGATCGTATCGGTCAGCCCGATCGCCGTAATGGACGCCATGCCCATGACCACCGGGAAAGCCAGATGAAGCACCTCTTTGGCCAGGGTACGGTCGATAGAAAAAAAGGAAACTTTGTTCTCGGGTTTTATGATCTCAACGGACATGAATGTTAGGCTCTCACTTTTTCCATGAATATTTGTTCGAGAGATGGACGAACTTTTTCGATCTTCAGTACGTCGGCTATTCCGCCAACCGTTTGCAGTAACTGCGGGAAATTCATTCCGTCCCTTAATTGACCTTCAATTCCGTTATTTGATTTCACCATATTATCCAGCAATCCCGCTTCAAAGAGTTTATCGCGTTCAGGGGGATTGCAGGTAATTCGAATGAGCCGGTGATCCATCTCGTTTTTTAAATTCTCAACGGTTCCATACGCCGCAACCAGACCGTGATTGACGATACAAATGCGCTCGCACATTTTTTCGATATGGTCCATCTGATGAGCCGACAGCAAAATGGTCTTGCCTTGCCTGGCTAATTCGGAAATCAGGTCCCTGAAGAATATCTGATTGACCGGATCGAGCCCGGAAAAAGGTTCGTCGAGAATGATCAGCTCCGGTTCGTGCGCGAGCGCCGCGATGAACTGAACCTTCTGCTGCATGCCTTTGGATAATTCTTCACAGGGGTTTTGCGCAAAATCCTTCAGTCCGAATCGCTCCAGCCATTGATCCACTCGTTTTTCGGCGGTCTTTTTTGCTACGCCTTTCAGCATAGTCAGGTATACAGCCGTTTCGCGAACTTTACTCTTTTTATACAGCCCGCGCTCTTCCGGAAGATAACCGATATGTTCGGTGGAAACGCCGTCGGCAAGCCGATCCTTGAAAAAGATCCGTCCTTCGTCCGGCGCGATCAGATGAATGATCATACGGATCGTGGTCGTCTTGCCTGCGCCGTTAGGTCCGAGCAGACCAAAGACCTCGCCGGTGCGAACCTCAAAGGAAATATCCTTTACAGCGACAAATTCGCCGTAACATTTCTTCAGATTTTCTACGCGTAGCATAGTTTTTCGTCGGTCGTTGACCTGTCGAAACGACCTTGATTTATTCTATTGCTCCCTGCGATAGTCCGACGGGCTCACTACTCAGGGAGTTGTTAATTGACTAGTTTTTCTTGCGCGAGTTGTACCATATACCGTTCACGCACTCGGTTGAAAAAATCCAGATTAAAAGGTTCTTTATAGTCGGCAAAGGTCCACAAGATCGACTGAAACGACGGTTTCTTGTAGATCAATTGCAGATCCGCATAAATGTTCCTTCCGATATACACGCGATGCGGAAGATTCTTCGTGGTAGGCATGACCAGTTTTGCATTGGCGATATATCCGGGATCGATATTGACCCGGCGATTCTCTCCGGTCAGAAATTCCTTTTCCAATGCATTGCCTTTGATCTTGATCTCGGGCATCGTGTTAATGTCCGAGAGGTTTTCAAAGGACACGAATTGTTTCTGAAGCCGCTCGCCGAATTCGTCCTTGTAATAACCGGTATGGGTGAAATCGTAAACGGTTGAGTATTCTTCGATCGGTCCCCATTCTCTTTCAATGCGGCGGTAAACGTCCTCGATCTTGACCGATTCATTCCACAGCAAGGCGGCGATCAGTTTGACTTTGGAAGGTTCAACTATTTGTCCCATGATCCATCCGTGTCATTTGTATTCGTGAAAAATCTTCACTGAATATAACCAATTTGAAAATCAAACAAATAAAAAAGCGCCAGATCCGACGCATCGGACACTGGCGCTTTCAGAAGCTTTTGAGCTTTGCTTAAGCGGCTTTCATGACCCGGCCGGATTTGATGCACTGGGTGCAGACTTTGATGCGCTTTAGCGAGCCGTTACCCATTTTAGCGCGCACTTCCTGCAGATTGGGCAGCCAACGTCTTTTCGTTTTGTTGTTGGCATGGCTGACGCTGTGTCCATACATAGGACTTTTGCCGCAAACTTCACAACGTTTCATGATTTCTCCTGACGATCAAAATATTGTTTTATATTTAATTATAACTCTTATTCTTCACCGAAGTGGGCGGTATAATAATATAATTGACCCCGAAATGCAAGGAAAATATTTGCTGATTTTATATTATAACCACGGAGACACGGAGAACACAGAAAAGAAAGCTTATGAAATAGTTACTCTGTGATCTTCGTGTCCTCAGTGCCTCCGTGGTAGAGTATTTCTTAACTTTGGTTCAATCTCAAACTCAATTCGTCGATTCTCCTTTTGATCCGTTTGCGGATACGGTCGTAGGCGCGCAATTGTCCTTTTTCAACCGAAGTCAACAGCGGACGATAGAAGAATCGCTGTAAAACCCTCACGATCGCATTCCCTGAACGAACGTGCCGCGCCTGTTTCTCCAGCAAGTAGAGCAGCAATACATCGTGCATCAGAGCTTCGCTGTCCTTTCGTTCCGGCAAAATGTACGGCAGGAAGGCTTTAGCGACATCATTGTCAAAACATTTCTTCAGCATTGGGGCTAAACCGTATTTGGAAAAGGTTTCCTTCCGCAGCCATTTGGAGTCGATCGCCCGTTTGATTGCTTTTTCGTCGTAGCCCTCTTTGCGCGAAATCCATAGGGACGCGCGGTAAGCATTAAGCATGTTATCCCAATACTCCGCCGGAACTTTTCCGATCTCCCATATCTCAAAATGGCCCGGATAGGCCGTGTCGAAGATGTGAAACATGTTCTTTTTAAAGATCCTTTCGAAAACGGTCGAGAGGCCGTAGCGGCTGAAAGTCTCACGCGTGATCGTCCTGTCCTTGATCCTGGCCGGGATTTCGAAAGGGGTAAGGTTCAATTGTCTTACCATCCAGCGAACCGCGCGGATGATGTTCTTGCGGCCTTCTTCGCCCTGCCAGAAACTGTTGGGCACGCTTCCGAGTTCCCACGGCATCAGTTCCGGATACGCAAAACCCACGCACCGCGACACCGATTTATAGTGCTGAACAAAAAGATAGGACAGCCCATGGTCTACGAACGTCTTTTTGGTCACCCGGTCGTCACGCAAAGCCGCGGCGATCCCTGACTTTGGTATGCCGAGTTTTTCCTCGATTAGCCATTGGATCGCCATGCGGCGGTTGTTTTCATCATTCCAGAATCCGTCTTCGACGTGCGCTTGCTCCCACGGCATGAGAATGTTGGGATAGGCGTTTCGGATCAGGCGGTTGACCGAATAATTGAAATGGCGAACGACGCCGGTCAGTCCGATTTGCGACAGTTCGGAGGCGGTCATTTCTTTAAGAACTTCCAGAGGTTTCTTTTGGAGGATCGTCTCGACGGCGTACCGCGTCAGCACGGCGCAACGTCGAAGCGTGTCGCGGCTGAGAAAATTCATCGGGAATTTATTGTAAATTCCCAGATATACATTTTTATAACAACCGATGATCTCGCTGTCGGTAAGGTCATGCCGCACGTCGATCTGCTCCTGCTGAAAAGGGATCCCGTTGGGATAAAGCTTACGCATGCGGTCGATGTTCGATTCAAGATATTCCAGAGAGCGGTCGAGCAGTTGGTAGATCTTTTCATTCCAGAGGAACTCCCGGTCCGTGGACTTCTGACTCTCAAAGATGCGCTGAAGATACTCGAAGCGTTCGGGTGAAAGTTTATTCTTCAGATAGTCCAGGATCTCGAATTGGGACAAACTGTCCGGGGCGGCGGGTTCGTCGGTCTGTTCGAATTCCACATGATACGCGTCGTGCAGTTTATCCAGCGATACGAAACGGCGCTTTCCGACATCGGGAAAGAGTTCTCTGCCGAGTTGGTCGATCTCTTCCTGTATGATGCGGCTGTAGATCTGACGGTCGAACTTTTCCGTCTGGATCAGCTGAACCATGCGTTCGCATCCGAAAACCGACTGTGCCAGATCCACGGAATCGCTGTTGGCGAGCATGGTGCCGTAGCTGTCGTGTTTCTGTTTGAGGATCTCCAGCGCCAACTGGTAGCCCAGATAGTAATTGTGCGATATTTCGTGTGAAGACAGGTTCATTTTCGCTGATTGTTCTGAACGCGTTACATCGACGATCGGCAACCGAACCGTACAGGCTGACATAAGATACTCCGCTGTAAATGAAATAAGCAGGAACACGGGAAATCTCTATTACAGCGGCCGTTGGATTCTTGCCTATTTTAACCGGCCTATTACCAATAATCGCTTTCAAAATGTGACCGGGGTCACTTCAGTTTGAATTCAAAGCTAACGATACCACGCGCCTTCTGTCATTCCGAAGGAATCACTATTGTGGTCATAAGAAGTTTGATTTGTAACCAAAACCGAGTAATGGCAGATAGGTTCATCCACAAGCTAAGGACAAATCCAAAAGGATTCAAACAGTAAAATACTTTTGACTTGGGGACTTATAATGAGTAACATCTATTAAATAGATCTCTTTCGTAAAGATTATTGGTCGGATATGAGAAGCAAATTAATATCTATCGTTATTTTGTTCTTTACTGCTTGTGCTCCAGCGGTGCAGTTCCCAAAGAACGATCCGCTGATCAACATTCATACAATGAGGACCAATCTGGAATTTCTCGCGTCCGACGAATTGGAAGGGCGTGAAGCAGGAACGATCGCCGAGAAAGTGGCCGCCGGATATATCGCATCTCAGTTACGCAATTACGGAGTAAGACCGTTTGCCTACTCCAGCCATGTCGAGCGCGACGGGGACAGTCTGAGTTACTTCATGGAGTTTGACGCCACCAAGATCTCGGTCGGCCCGGCTTCTTACGTGATCTTATACGACAGCAGTTCCGGCCGTGACATACCTCTGAGTTACGGACAATATTTTGTCAATTTTCATGATCAGCTTGTCAATTGTAATTTCGATGCGCCGGTGGTTTTTGCCGGTTACGGCATCACGGCGCCGGAATACAAGTATGACGATTATGCCGGATTGGATGTGAAAGGCAAGATCGTAGTAGCTCTGGACGGGGAGCCGGAGTCCGACGATTTCGCATATTTTGACGGTCCGATCGTGAGTTCTTACTCCAGCGCGCAGTTCTACAAACGTCATCGTGCCAAAGAACTCGGCGCAAAAGCGTTCATCGTTCTGGCGTACGAGGGGCTTCTGTCAAAGTGGGACGACTACGTAGGATATTTCCTGGCGAGTAAAATGATTTTCAATGGCGAATATGTCAGCGCCGACGATCCGGAGCGCATGCCGTATTTCTATGCCTCCCACAAGTGTTTTGAGGAACTTCTTTCACATTCGCCATACTCTTACTCTCAAATTCAAACTTTGGTAAAAGAAAGAAAGGACATTCCGAAGTTTGCTGTAAAGCGTCTAAACGCCAGACTTCGAATGGAAACCAAAGCGGCTTCCACCTCTGCGATGAACGTGATCGGCATGATCGAAGGGAACGATCCGAAATTGAAGAACGAATTTGTGGCGATCGGTGCGCATTTCGATCATTTGGGTATGAACGACAGCGGTGTCGTTTTCAACGGCGCTGATGATGACGGATCGGGAACGGTTACGGTGCTGGAGGTGGCCAGAGCGTTTTCCCGGTCACGCGATAACAAACGTTCGATACTTGTTGTCTTTCACGGTGCGGAAGAAAAAGGATTGCTCGGTTCATCTTACCTGACGGACGAGGCAACGGCAAAACCATTTCAGTTGCCCCAGATAGTGTCGCAGATCAATATTGATATGGTTGGCCGGGAGTCCGCCGACAGTATATACGTTATCGGTTCGGGGAAATTGAGTTCGGAACTGAAATCCATGAACGAAAGCATTAACAAAAAGCTCAAACTTTTTACTATTGATTATACGTTCGATGCCGACGACGATCCCAACCGCTACTATTACCGGAGCGATCATTATAATTATGCCAAGCACGGAATTCCTGTGGCATTTTTCTTCGACGGGATGACGGCGGATTATCATAAGTCAACGGATGATGTCGAAAAGATCAATTTTACCAAGATCGAAAAGACCGCTACGCTGGTATACAATCTCACCCATAAGATCGCCAATCAGAAAAGAAGACTGAAGGTAGATAGGAAGTGATAAAATATTTTTTTTGAGAAAGATTTATCTTAATTGAAGAAAAAATTGATAGAATGATTGATAAGTTCAGCCTGAATTTTTAGATTCATCCCGTAGCCTTTCTCTGACAGTTCAAATCTTTGCGACTAATTGTGAGGATCCTTTATGTGGATTTCTCGGATAAGTTTTATCGGTCGTATTGTGTTTAAGCTGGCTCTTGTCCTTCATATTTTCAATCCATTCGCGTTTTCACAATCGTATCGCATCAATCGATTGACCACAGCTGATGGTCTATCGCACAACGAAGTACGCGGCATCTGGCAGGATCATCAGGGATTTATGTGGTTTGTTACACTGGATGGAATTAACCGGTATGATGGCCATTCATTCAAAGTATATAAACCCGCGCCTGGCCGCGATTTTTCAAGTAACTGGGTTTCGAATATTGGAGAAGATTCTGAAGGAAATCTCTGGATGGAATACGGCGGGCTTCAGAAGTATGACCGGAAACTGGATCGGTTCGTTCATTATCCCCAGGATTCCTTGGGGTTAACAGGTCCAAAGGGACATATCGATGCGTTGGCTGTGGATTTACAAAACAATGTTTGGCTAGGTACAACCCGTGGCATTGAGAAATATGACTATCAGAAGAGAAGTTTTGAACTGATTGACTCTACCATACGCAAACTGCCGTGGACAATGCTAATGGTAAATGATGATTTATGGCTGGTGCATTATAGCACTGGGCAACTTTTACGATTCAATACACGATCTCATGAAAGAAAAGCAATCGATTTCAGTCGGAAGGATCGTTTTGAAATTGCAAGGAGACAGAAGTTTGCTGTTGCAGAGGCTGATTCCGGCCGGCTTTGGGTTTTGTGCGCACGCGGTGTGATTCGCTTTGATCCAGAGACCGAAGAACAACTCGAAATTATAGAACATCCATCAGGTCAGCCGATGGGTGTAGGGTGTTTGGTCAACGACCAATCGAATTTTTTGTGGATAGGAAGCCAACGCAACGACATCATTCATTTTGACCCAAAGACCCGACAGCTCTCAGACTTTACATCCGGCAACAATAATCAACAGTCACCTTTTGCCTCCACATACACCAATGCTTATTGCAGCCGGGATGGAGCTTTGTGGTTTGGCTCCTTCAAAGGTATAGTTATAATTAGAAAGGACAAAAATCCCTTTCAGCACGTCGAACCACAGGCGGATTCGAACAAGGCTTTGCCATATGGAGATATCAAAGGCATCGTGGAAGATGCTCGTGGAAATTTGTGGTTTGCGTTGTTTGGGAAAGGGCTTGCAAAATTAGACAGAACTCTAAATGCATGGTATTATTACCGCGCGCCGGTTATTGATGCGTGGGTCGGAATGCTTCACGAAACCCGCCATGGGACCATTCTGGTGGGAGGCAATGGGTTATTTGAATTTGAAATATCTGGAAATAGTAAGCCCAAAAAGCATTCACTTCCCTTGCCGCGATTGGAACAGTTCGTATTGAGCCTTGCAGAAACCGATAGTTCAACCACATGGATATCTACATTTCCTCATGGCATTTTCAGAATGAGTTTGACGGAACCTTGGAGAAATTACCGTTCAGACAGCCTGAATGAATTACAGGAAAACCGAACTCCTTTACTATACTATGATTCATTTGGGGATTTATGGGCAGCATCCTACGGAATGATCTATCGATACGATGCTCTGAAAGATCGCTTTCTACGAAAAAAAGAGATTCGGGGACTTCCGTACGTTATGCATAGAAAAAGCCGGCAGCACCTGTGGATAGGCTCCATGGAAGGGCTCATTTTGTTTGATTTGGATCAGGATTCCTTGACCTATTTTACGGATTCCAACGGAATTGAAGGCCGGCAAATCTTTGGGTTTCTGGAAGATGATCATGATAACTTATGGCTAAGTACGGATATGGGTATTACGAAATTTAACATGAAGACTAAGAAGACTCGTAATTTTGGTTCAGCCGGCGAATTTCCTCGCCCTTCGATCAAAGACAATAATATGGACTATCATGCATTTACTAAACTACACAATGGCCGGCTAATGTTTGGGTTTGGTACGAGCGGATATGTGTCATTCCATCCGGACAGCGTTCGGGAAGACTCATCTCAATTTGATACTTTTATAACCGGATTTACCGTTTTTGGCGAACCAATCATACCAGGTCCGGACAATCCCCTCAAAACCAATGTCACGACAGCAAGCGAGATTCATCTTAAGCATGACCAGAATTCATTTACGCTGGAATTCGCAACTCTGGACTACTCAAGTCCGCTCAAAACAAGTTACAGTTATATCCTCGAAGGATTTCAGGACAACTGGGTATCATCGGGCCATGGGGCATCGGCCATATTCACCAATATTCCACCGGGTGAGTACGTCTTTCGCGCAATGAGTTCTAATATGGGCGGAATTAGGAATAAAGAAGCCTCGATCATGATTATCATCACGCCGCCTTGGTGGAAAACGTGGTGGGCATATTCCATATATGGATTTTTGTTCTTGGGTCTTTTGTATGGAGCCCGTAACTATGAACTGAATCGTCAAAAGCTGAAGCATGATGCCGAACTCGAACATATAGAAGCAGAAAAGCTCAGAGAAATGGATCAGATGAAGTCTCGCTTTTTTGCGAATATCTCTCATGAATTTCGCACGCCGTTGACTTTGATCGAAGGACCGGCCAGACGAATATTGGGTGAAGAGGGATCGCCGAAAGAGAATGCCCATCTGATCGTAAGAAATTCATCCAGACTATTGCAACTGGTCAATCAGCTTCTGGATCTCTCAAAGATCGAGGCCGGTCAGATTAAACTCAAAGTAGAGCACACAAACCTATGCGATCTGGTGAAGGGCATCGGAGCCGCGTTTGAAACAATGGCAAAGAAAAAGGATATTCGATATAAGGTTGAAGTTCCGGAGAGAGAGGAATACGGCTGGGTGGACGGAGATGCGGTGGAGAAATGCATTACTAACCTGATCTCCAATGCGATGAAGTTTACTCCAGAGGGCGGATCGGTGACACTCGCCATGGAAAGCGATGGACTGAGGATGGCGATCCGGGTTTCGGACAGCGGGATCGGGCTTGACGAGTCCAACATGCAAAGAGTATTCGACCGGTTCTACCAGGTGGATACCAAAGGTACGCATGAATATGAGGGTACAGGTATCGGTCTGGCTTTGACCAAAGAGTTGGTGGAATTACATCATGGTGCGATCGGAATTGAAAGCACACCCGGAGTCGGCAGTACGTTCACGATAAGCATTCCGGTGAATAAGGAGAGTTATACCCCAGACCAGCTTTCTGAATCTGTTCTGGATAAGAAAGTAGAAATTAAAGTGAAGCCACAGGAAGAAATGAAAGTCCATGAGGAAGAGGACGTAAAAAACGGACAGGAGCTTCCGTTGATACTTGTGATCGAGGATAATGAGGATATGCGTAAATATATCCGGATGCATTTGAATGGGTTTTATAAAGTAGCAGAGGCTTCGGATGGCGTGGAGGGATTGGAAAAGGCCATCGAAACGGTTCCGGATCTGATCATATCCGATCAGATGATGCCGAAGATGGAAGGCTCTATGCTGGTTCAGAAGGTTAAAAGCGACCCAAGGATCAGCCACATACCGGTGATACTGCTGACGGCCAAGGCGGAGCAAAGAGACAAACTGGAGGGGCTCGGCGCCGGAGCGGATGATTATTTGGTTAAACCGTTTGATGCGCAGGAGCTCAAGACCAGGATGGATAATCTGATCCTGCAGAGGAGGAAGCTGTGGGATAAGTTCCGCGCAGACTGGATGACCAAGCCGCGTGAGGTGCATGCGATATCCTCCGATGAAAAGTTCCTGGCTCAGGTCATGGATATCATTGAAAAAAATATGTCTGATCCTGATTTTGATTTGAATTGCCTTGCCGAAAAAACGGCCATGAGCCGCGTACAACTTCATCGCAAACTCAAAGCTTTGACCGGACTGGCTCCGGGAGAATTCATCCGTAACTATCGCCTTGATCGCGCCGCCCAACTCCTCAAAAAGAAAGCCGGAAATGTATCCGAGATCGCCTTTGATGTCGGTTTTAATAATCTTTCCTATTTCGCCAAAGCCTTCCGGGAAAAATTTGGCGTTAACCCGTCCGATTTCTAAACTCTTTCTCTATAGACCAGAAAAATCAGTCTTTTATCGTCAATGTTACAATTGTGTTAGGAATTGTAACGGGGATGGTAGCCGTTGCCGGCCTCGGTTTCTTATCTTGTAGCTGAGATTTTCTCAACAGATAGGACTTCATTGATACTTAAGAGGTGTTTTATGAAAAACATTCTTTTTACAGCGATCTTGTTTTTAGGCTTGTATGAAAATAACGTGCAGGCACAGTGGGTGCGAACGAATGGGCCCTACGCTGATTTGATGATTGGTGCACATGTAAGATGCATGACCCATACCTTAGACAAACAAAGGCTCATTGCAGGAACTACGATTGGGCTTTTCATGAGTAAAAACAACGGGGAGAGCTGGGAACCAATTACAAACAGCATTCCTGATAATGATTTTTATGCTGTGGCAACTGATTCGGCAGGCAGGCTTTATGCCAGTTGCAACCCCGGTGGAACTTATATATCGGCGGACAATGGTGATAGTTGGATGGGAGCTGGTATAGGAATAGTTGAAAGTTTTGCGGCGTCAGCAAGCGCGGTTTTTGCCGGTACTGATTACGGTTTTTTTAAATCAACCGACGGCGGGGAGCATTGGACTGCTTCTGGTCTTAATGGAATTGCAATACTTACCATTTCTGTATATGGGACAACAATTTTGGCTGGTGCCTATTCCGGCGGTAATGGCATAGGAGGTGTCTATAAATCAACCGATGGAGGTATGAACTGGGTCCATAGTTTGGATAGCAGCATTGAAGTTAGAGCGGTATTACAAAATGAATCACATATAATTGCTGGTTCAGGAAATGCTATTTTTGTAAGCACAAATGGTGGCCTAAGTTGGCAAAACACCAGCGGCTACAACTATGTTGCAGCACTGGAACATATTGGCGGAGTCATATTTGCAGGAACTTCAAAGGGAATTTATAGATCAACAAACACTGGAATATCTTGGGAAAATACAGGATACAATGCATTTGTCGATGAATTTCTAGTAATTGAGGATCATATATTCGCTGGAGGTACAGGAGTTTCTGTTTCTATAGATGATGGTAATACGTGGGAATCGCGTAATCATGGAATGGCAATGCCCCATGTATTGTCCTTGAAAGCGTTTACAGGGGCTGCGGGTAATTACCTACTGGCTGGTTTGACATTTCTACCGGGCAACGGAGTTTATCGGTCGACAGACCATGGAGAAACATGGTCTTTATTATCTGATACGATCTATGCCACGGAATTTGCCGTATCGGGAAATACAATTTTTGCGGCTCATAACGGAACTGGCGGTATAGCTCGTTCAACAAACAATGGTGTCTCCTGGGAGATGGTAAATGATGGGTTGACAGATCTGAATATTACCAAGTTGGCGACAAGCCCGGATGGATTTGTATTTGCTGGTAGCTCAAAAGGACACATATTTCTATCCACAAACAATGGCAGTTCATGGAATGATGTGACAGATACCTCTCGCTTTCAAGGCGATATTACAGCTCTTGCATTCAATGACAGTATCTTATATGTAGGAACTTCTTACTACGAAATGAGTGATTGTTGCAATGGTGGAAAAAGAGTGCATTCTAGTCAGAAAGGTGGAGTGTATACTTCGTACGATTTTGGAGGATCATGGCGAGAGTCTGGCTTAAGCGGAAGAAACATATATTCTTTTGCATTCAGGGGAAAGAGTGTGTATGCGGGTGGCATTGGAGCAGTTTCTATTACTAGAGGAGATGATGTCATCGGCTACACATACAAATCGGGAGGCGTGTATTGTCTTTCTGGAGATACTAGTTGGACTGAAATTAACTCAGGGATTCAAGATGAGAATGGAAAATGCCTTGTATATGATATAGTTGCAAATGAAAATCAATTGTTTGCTCGGACTATTTCTGGTACCATTTATTCCTACGACGAAGACGTGTCTGAATGGCTCCCAATAGGAAGTAATGTACCAATTTCCAGTTGGGGAAAACTTGCGGTTGACTCCTATTTCCTTTATGCATCCACTAATTATCACGGGATTTGGAAGAGTGCGTTTTTTCAGTTGAGTGGAGACACACTCTCTCCGAATCTCACCCTCGCCGCTCTCTCCACACCCGCTGTGAATGCCGTTCGGTTTGGTATCGGTGCTAATGAGTTCCTTACCTCCGCAGAACTAACCGTAAACTCCCAACCTGTGACATTGACCAAAGAAGGAGATCTGTATTTTGGAACTTACTTTGTGAATAGTCCGGGCCAATTAAACGTTCACGCCAGCGCCACCGATCTGAGCTCCAATACCACACAAACAGACCGCAGCTATACCGTAGTGGATCTCAATAAATCAGGAAGTTTTCTCGGGTTTACTATGAAGAGCGAAGACAAGGGATATGCCGTTCTATCAACGTCTGAGTCACCTCAAGCTCCATCTAACTGGGAACCGATCAGTTCAGCGATCGAGGTGCTCAATACCAATCCGGTAGCCGATATCACAATAGAGGCCCTCTATGCGGATTTCAACCATGCGGACGAATCGAAGATCGGACTATACGAATATCTAAACGGTAACTGGGAATACGCAGGAGGACATGGTAAGAACGGGAAAGTCACCACGACGATCCATGGAGGGAAGATCGCGGTTTTCTACAACCCGGATCAAACGTCTGTTCCCAAGGACTTTTCTCTGGGTCAGAACTATCCGAACCCCTTCAACCCGACGACCACGCTGAGATACAATGTTGCTACTGCAGGAAAAGTCACGATGAAGGTTTACAATATACTGGGACAGGAAGTGAGAACGCTTGTGAATGCCGTAAGGGAACCGGGGTTTTACGAAGTAATGTGGGACGGGAGAAGCGATACGGGTAGTCAGGTATCCAGCGGTGTGTATATCTACCGTATGGAAGCGGGGAAATTCATACAGACCAGAAAAATGCTTTTTGTGAAATAGAAGAAGCCATCAAAACAACCGCGGAGGTAATATGAAAAAAAAATTACGTTCGGAGCTTATCGTTTGCGTTCTGCTGATCTATTCTATCTTTTCGCCAACTTTAAAAGCACAACCTCTTGATTCAACAACCGTTTCCCGGCTTTACTATACCGCCAAAGTTTGGGGTTACCTCAAATACTTTCATTCGGAAGTGGCGAAAGGCGTAATAAATTGGGATTCCGTTCTTATTCAAACCATTCCGCAAATTACCTCATCCACAACGGATCAGGAATTTAAAGATGCTTTGATGATCATGATCCAAAAAGCAGGTCCAATGGCAAATTCAAACGTCTCGCTGCCTCCCGTACCCGACAGCTTGAAATATAATCTAAATTTGTCGTGGATTGAGGACGGCGCTTTATCAGGGGTAGTTCATGATTCGCTGATCGCCGTTAAGACTCGTTTTGGACCGCAGAATAATTTCTACGTGACAAGAACAGGACCATGGCCCGGGGCAAATCCGTCCTTTGAAACAGATAAGAACTACAATAATACTGGATTTCCATCGAACGCTACCATTCGTTTGCTTGGATTATTCCGGTATTGGAATGTCATTCAATACTTTTATCCTCACAAGAAGATCATTGATAATAATTGGGAGGATGTCTTAAAAGAATTTATTCCGATTATGATTGACGCCAACGATCCTCTTGTTTATCAGAGATCCGTAATGTTGATGCAAACACGTATCAATGATTCTCATGCTTTTACGCCGGTAGATTCTAGACTTGATTCAATATATATCATTGCAGGATACTATTTACCGTTCTGGCTTAAACAAATAGGATCAGAAACGGTTGTTTTCAAATCGCTGGACACAAGCCTCGTCAAACCAGGAGATATCATCCGTCAAATTGACGGAATTTCCATCGATACGATTCGCAATCAGATAAGACAATACAGGGAAGGGTCGAATTCTGCAGCCATTGAGAGAAACGTCAATAATCGTATAACCAGGGGAGAGCAGAATGAGCAGGTCGTTCTTAAACTAGAGAACACTAACGGTTTGCGTGATGTGAATATGACTAAGAATATTTCTTCTACTAATTGGCGCGCCATGGTCTTCAACTCAGGACCAACTTGGGAAAAGATTTCACTGCAAAATTCATCTAAAGTTATCGGTTATGTCAACATGGAGAAATTAAGAGAAGCCGATTTAGCTTCGATGTTTGCGGAATTCGAAAAAACCAACGCCATAGTGTTTGATTTAAGAAATTACCCTGATTTTGCTACTGTAAAAACCTTATGCCGATACCTCTTTCCTGGGCAAGTTTCCAATGGCGCATATACCTCACCAAATATCCAATATCCAGGGACGTTTGAGTGGTTTAATAATTATGTCGGGGGTTCTCCATTGAAAACTCCTTACAGTCGCAAAATCATGGTACTATGTGAAGAAGAAACGCAATCTTTATCGGAGTTCACAATTATGGCGCTCCAGAATCATCCCGGTTCAAAGGTTATAGGCAGCCAGACAGCGGGAGCGGACGGTGACATATCTAGAGTATATTGGCCCGGTGGAGTTTCGACATATTACACAGGCCTTGGCTGGTTTTATCCCGACCATCGTCCCACGCAGCGTGTCGGCATTGTTCCCGACATTGAAGTTCATCCCACGATTGAGGGGATCCGTCAGGGTAAAGATGAAGTATTGGAAGCGGCGATCAATTACTGGCTAAGCACAGCGGATACCACAGCACCTCAGGTTACCGTAGGCGCTCTGGCTTCACCGGTAGTCAATGTTGTCCGCTGGGGCATCGGAGCGGATGAGATAATGGGCAGCGTATCCCTGAAAGTCAATGGCTCTGTCGTCAACCTGCAGCAACAAGGGGAGATCTATTTTGGCAATTACACACTCACCGATACTAATAATTTGAGTGTTGAGGTATCGGCTACAGATGCTAATCTGAATCAGGCGTCAATGACGCGTAATTACCAGGTTGCGACACTCTCGAAGGGTGTTACTCATAAGAGTTATTCCATCATGGGCAAGGGAGAAGGGTATCTTCTGACGAGTCAAATTTCGAATGTAGACCTTCCGGTAGGATGGACGTTACTGGGTCAACCATTGGAAGTGATCACAACGGGATCGGGTGGGAATGTTGTTTTAAAAGCCGGGTATGAAGCAGGAGGATTGGATCAATCCAAGATCGGTGTTTACCGGTATGAGTCTGGGAATTGGCATTATCTGGGGGGCGAAGGAAAAGAAGGGCATATCGAATCGAATATTCAGAAAGGAACCGTGGCCGTTCTTTACAACCCGGATCATAAGTCGGTTCCCAAGGAGTTTGCCTTAGAGAACAACTACCCTAATCCGTTCAATCCGACGACTACCATACGCTATGCGGTGCCGGCCGGGAGCAAGGTGACACTGAGGGTTTACAATATACTGGGACAGGAAGTGCGAAGCCTGGTGAATGGATTCAGAGACGTGGGTCGCTACGAGGTCATGTGGGATGGAAGGAACAACGGGGGCAATCAGGTATCCAGCGGTGTTTATCTCTACCGCATGGAAGCCGGGAAATTCATTCAAACGAAGAAGATGCTATTTGTGAAATAAAATATTTTGAAATGGGTGGGACGATATGATGAAATTACTAAAGGTAACATCTATTGCGTTATTGTTGATTGGATGTTTGCAGGGTAATCGACCGATCAACGAAGCTTCGGATCGAAAAATGATACTGGAGAACATGGACACAAATCTGCGAGGTTTACTCAACGGTAATGTTGACGAAGCCTCCGTAGAATTCAAATCCGACAGCGCTTATATCATTGGAAACGGTAAGATTGATAAATTATCCCGAGCCGAATCTAAGAGAGCATTTGAAGATCAATTCAAAAAATTACATTATACGGCCGCGACAAAACTGGGAGACCCCGTCATAGTTTTTTCTGACGATGGCACAATGGCGTGGTATATAGCGAGCTTTCAATTTCAATATTCTCAAAAAGACTCTTTGGGGAACATGAGAACAGTCAAATTCAATGATGCGGTGTTAAGTGTTTTAAAGAAAAAAGATAATCAATGGTTACTTGCTGCACAAGCAGAGACCTTCCGTGATGAAAAATAGAATGCATGTTTTTATAAAAATTACATAAGGAGATGATCATGAAAAGAAACAGAATCCTGCTTATTTTATGGGTTGCCGTAGTCACTTTTTCCGGTTGTAGTGACAAGAAAGACAATGGGCCCACTCTGAAAGAAGCCAACGTGCTATTTACCGACGGCAGTTACACCGAAGCGTTAGAGGTGTATCTGGATCTGATACCCGAGCAGGGTTCGCCGGCCCGTGTAGGCGCGGGGTGGTGTTATCTGAGACTCCATCAATTATCCGACGCGTCGGTGCAGTTCACTGCGGCGGCAGCCGATTCCATCATGGATGGTTTCGCAGGCTGGAGTTTCGTGTCGTGGGCGTTGGATCAGCCCCAGAACGCCATTAACAGAGCAAATTTTGTATTAAGTAAACAACCCGGTTACGTATCAACTCTGGACGAGCGGATCAAAGCGGAACATCTGGTCTGGATTCAGGCGGCTTCCTATCTTCAGCTTCAGAATTACTCCGTCTGTCTACAGAAGATCCAGTTACTGGCGCCTTCTTTCTCACCGAATCTGAATGACCCGAATATTGAGGATATATTACTTGTAAAACTTGAGGAACTTGGCAACGCGAGCTAAGGCCTTCATTTTGCCTATGAATTGCAGAGTCTTTCCGTTGGAACGAAAATTAAACTCATAACGTTTAATTCTAAACGACGTACGGTTTTCCTCCACGCTCTGCCGGGAGGAGCGGACATGAAATTCTCCCATCTGCAAAGCCTCTTTTTGATTCTCTTCATTCTCAGTTGTGAAGATCATCGTGACGAGCAGCATCTTTGGACTTCTTCAACGCCTTATGAACAGGGCATGAATCCGCAGATCCTGGACTCTGCATTTATATCTGCAGAGAATACGGGGTTTATCGACGGCCTCGTCGTCATTCGTAACGGGTTTCTCGTTGCTGAGGACTATTACAACGGTTACCGTAGATCCAAGCCTCACATTATTGCGTCCGTATCAAAAAGCGTTCTCTCGGCCATTGCAGGGATCGCTTTGTATCGCGGTGATATCGACAGTCTCGAAAAAAAAGTTTTGGACTATTTTCCCGAGTATGTCTACTCCGGAATGGATTCGAGAAAATATCAAATTACCATCCGCCATTTACTGACCATGCGGATGGGAATTCGTGACGAGTCGGAAGACAATTACGGGGTTTATTGGGGATTGTACAATTCTCCCAACTGGATCAAAGCAACCATAGAATCTCCGCTGGTATTCAATCCCGGCGAACGAATGCGGTATAATACTTTCCAAACGCATCTGCTGTCCGGCATCATAACCAAGGCGACACAAAAGAGTACATTGAAATACGGCAAGGAATTTCTTTTTGATCCGATGGGAATCGATGTGGATGAATGGAAACAAGATCCTCAGGGGGTCTATTTTGGCGGTAATGAAATGTATTTCACTCCGCAGGAAGTGGCGCTGTTCGGCTACCTCTATCTGAAACACGGAACGCTTTACGGTAAACAAATCGTTCCCGCAACGTGGGTGGATTCTTCACTTTCTCCCAGTACGAATAACCCTCATCCCAACGAGTGGGGCGCATTTAAGAATTATAACTATGCGCATTTGTGGTGGCTTGGGCAGATCAATGGAGAAGATATGTTCATGGGCTACGGATATGGCGGTCAGTTTCTGGTCGTTTTTCCGGAATGGGATCTTATTATTGTCTCAACGGCGAATTATTTTGTTGATCCGGACATTTCCACCATCCAGGAATGGGCCATTTTTGACATTATTTCAAAATATGTTCTTCCTGCAATAACTCAAGGTTAAGTAGTCCGATTAGCCAATAAATAATATTTTTACAAAAACCTCATATTTCTCTTGACTTTCCATATCTCATCCATTATATTTGCGACTCCTAAAATGATACTCAACCTGCTGGTTTTACTGAACCGAGCAGGCAATGATAAAAAAACCACCGGTTTTTAAGTCACGACAGAGTTTCACAAAAGAAGACATAAGTTAGTTTAACTGTAATAATTATAGGAATTTATAATGCCTACGATTCAACAGCTTATTCGCAAAGGCCGCACCTCCAAGACGTGGAAGACCAAATCTCCGGCTTTGCAATCATGCCCTCAGCGCCGTGGTGTTTGCACCAGAGTGTATACGACCACCCCGAAAAAACCGAATTCGGCCCTCCGTAAAGTGGCCAAAGTTCGTTTGTCCAATTCTATAGAGGTGATCGCCTACATCCCTGGTGAAGGTCACAACCTTCAGGAGCACTCAATCGTTTTGATCCGCGGAGGCCGTGTGAAGGATTTGCCGGGTGTTCGTTACCACATCGTTCGCGGCGTGCTTGATACGCAGGGTGTTCAGGATCGTAAGCAGAGCCGTTCTAAATACGGAACGAAGAAACAAAAAGCGGCCGCCAAATAACTAAGCAAACAATTTTAGAGGAATTATGTCGAGAAGAAAAAGAAGCCCCAAACGCAGAATCCCGGTAGATCCGAAATTCGGAAGTATGCTGGTCTCCAAATTGATCAATTGTATCATGCTGGAAGGCAAAAAAGGTGTAGCCGAAGGTATTTTATACGATGCGTTGGAAATCGTTGAGAAGAAAAGCGGGAAGAACGGCCTGGAAGTTCTCGAAAAAGCCGTTAAGAATGTGGCTCCGCTTCTGGAAGTTCGCTCGCGCCGTGTCGGAGGTGCCAATTACCAAGTGCCTGTGGAAGTACGTGCCGAGCGCCGTCAGACCCTCGCCATTCGCTGGCTGATCACTTATTCCCGTGAACGTTCCGGTCGCAGTATGGCCACCAAAATTGCGGAAGAAATATTAGCGGCTTCAAACAACGAAGGTTCGGCCGTCAAGAAGCGCGAAGATGTTCATAAGATGGCGGAAGCCAACAAAGCGTTCGCGCATTTCCGCTGGTAAGAACAATATAAAGAATAATAAAGAACAGGAATTGATATAAATGCCCAGACAGTATTCGTTAGAAAAGACCAGAAATATCGGGATCATGGCGCACATTGACGCCGGTAAGACGACGACGACGGAACGTATATTATATTATACGGGTGTTCTGCATCGCATCGGCGAAGTGCATGACGGCGCGGCAACGATGGACTGGATGGAGCAGGAAAAAGAACGCGGCATCACGATCACGTCCGCCGCGACCACCTGTTTTTGGAAGAATCATCGTATCAATATTATAGATACGCCCGGCCACGTGGATTTCACCGTTGAAGTTGAGCGCTCTCTGCGCGTGCTGGACGGCGCGGTTGCGCTGTTTTGTGCGGTCGGCGGCGTCGAGCCTCAGTCGGAAACCGTCTGGCGTCAGGCCGATAAGTACGGCGTTCCGCGTATTGCATTTGTTAACAAAATGGACCGTATCGGTGCGGATTTCTTCAATGTGGTCAACATGATGAAGGAACGCCTCGGCGCGCATCCGGTTCCGGTCACTTTCCCTATGGGCGAAGGCGACATGTTCAATGGCGTCATCGACCTGATCGAAATGAAAGCGATCGTGTTCGACGAAGCTTCCCAGGGTATGAAGTGGGACGAAATGGATATCCCGAAAGACCTGATGGATAAGGCGTTGCATGCCCGTCAGTTCATGGTCGAACAGATTGCCGATTATGATGAAGTATTGATGGAAAAATATCTTAATGGCGGCGAGATCACCAAAACGGAAATCATGAAAGCGATTCACCAGGGAACGCTTCAGTGCGCCATCACCCCGGTGCTTTGCGGTTCTTCGTTCAAGAACAAAGGTGTCCAGCGTTTGCTGGATGCGGTTATTGCATTCCTCCCGAATCCGCTTGAAACAGGTTCTCTTAAAGGTCATCATCCGGATGATCATTCCAAAGAAGTCGAGCGAAAGATCGACGACAGCGAAAAATTCTGCGCGCTCGCATTTAAAATTATGACCGACCCGTATGTTGGTAAATTGACCTTCATCCGTGTCTATTCCGGTATGCTCAAGGCGGGCTCCTACGTACTTAATGTTGCGACCGGCAAGAAAGAACGTATCGGACGCGTGCTTCAGATGCATGCCAATCACCGTGAGGATATCGATGCATGTTATGCCGGCGATATCTGCGCCGCGGTCGGTTTGAAATTCACCAAGACCGGCGATACGCTTAGCGCCGAAGACGCACCGATCCTTTTAGAAAAAATGATCTTCCCGGATCCGGTGATCGAAGTGGCGATCGAGCCCAAAACCAAAGCCGATCAGGAAAAACTCAGCGAAGCTTTGGGTAAACTGTCCGAAGAAGATCCGACCTTCCGTGTCTCTACTAATGAAGAAACGGGACAAACGATCATCAAAGGTATGGGTGAACTTCACCTCGAGATCATCGTGGATCGTATGTTCCGCGAATTCAAGGTCGAAGCCAATGTCGGTAAACCGCAGGTGGCCTATAAAGAAGGTATCACGAAGAAAGTTGAAGTCGAGGGTAAATTTGTTCGTCAGTCCGGCGGTCGCGGTCAGTTTGGCCACGTCTGGATCGAGATCGAACCTAACGAGCGCGGTAAGGGTTTTGAGTTTGTCAATGCGATCGTGGGCGGCGTAGTTCCAAAAGAATTTATCAGACCTACGGAAGAAGGTATTAAAGAAGCGATGAAAAACGGTGTTCTCGCCGGTTATCCGCTGGAAGATATCAAGGTCAAATTGTTTGACGGTTCTTACCACGACGTCGATTCCAGTGAAATGGCCTTCAAAATCGCCGGCTCTATGGCTCTGCAGGCTGGTGTTAAAAAAGCCGGCGGCATTATCCTCGAGCCGATCATGGCTGTGGAAGTGGTAGTGCCGGAAGATTATCTGGGCGCTGTGATGGGCGATCTCAATTCCCGCCGCGGTCAGATCATGGGTATGACCCAGAGAAAAGACGCGCAGGTTGTTGCCGCGCATGTGCCGCTGGCCGAGATGTTCGGTTATGCGACGACGCTGCGTTCCGCGACTCAGGGTCGTGCTATCTACACAATGCAGTTCGATCATTATAGTGCTGTTCCGAAGTCGGTTGAAGAGCAGTTGTTAGAAAAAGTAAAAGCATAAAAACCATAGATATCAGGAGATAATACCATGGCAAAGGAAAAATTTAACCGGTCGAAGCCGCATATCAACATCGGTACGATTGGTCACGTAGATCACGGCAAGACGACGCTGACGTCGGCTATCACGATGGTACAGG
>CAYPYN010000004.1:0-464933 GCA_964415295.1 uncultured Bacteroidota bacterium | reverse complement strand
TGCGGAAGAGGATACGATCCTGACGCTGGCCGGCGGTGTGGCCAAGACGGATACGGTCGATGTGCGCAGCAGTCTGGAGTTGGCGGTAGTGGTGAAGGATCGTTTTGGCAACGTGGTGCCGAATGATTCGGTAAGATACAGATTATACGCAGGCACAGGCGGATTTAACGATACGACGCGGACGACGAAGGATAGTACGGTATATACAGACGCCAGCGGTGTTGGCCGTATTAGGCTGTATACGTCGACGGTGCCCATGGCGAATTTGATAACGGCGAAGCTATTCACTACCAGCGATGACAGTGTGGTGTTCACCGTTCAGAGCATGCCAAGAGTGGTGAGAGCTCTGGCGATGTTGGTGGATACGGTATGGACGGCGGGCGTGACCGAGAGTGTGGTAGTGACGGTGTATGATGAATTTGGCAATGTGGCGACCAATGCGACGAACACGATCCAACTAACATCAATTGCGTCGCCGAGCGTTCAGTTTGTGACGGGCGCTACACAAATGCTGGTATCCGGTGCGGCTACTTTCACGGTAAAGGATACGATCGCGAGGACATTCCTTCAGCTTAAGGCGAATGTAAACGGCGGCAGCGGTGGACAGACCGAAGTGACGAGCCAGGATCTGCATGTGGTTCATAACAAGGCGAAGCGGTTTGCGGATTCCCTTCTGACCGTGAGTAGCGTTACTATCGGGAACTCCCGTTTATTAACAGCCACGGTGATCGATTCGTTTGGTAATCCTGTCAAAGACACGACGGTGGTCTTCGCGGTGATCAGCGGCAGCGGCGGCGGATTCATTACCACAGCCAATCCTGTCAAGACCGACTCGGTCGGCAAGGCGCGGGTAACATACAAGACCGGTAATCTGGTTGGTACTAACTTGATCACGGCCCAGGGTTTGAATTCGAGCACGATACCCGGAAGCCCGGCGACCACATTCTTTGTGATCAATACGGATTCCGTAAATGCTAATGCCAATTTTGTAGCCGGCAGTCTCACTCGGAAAATCGTCAGCCAAAACCAATTCACGGCATTTGCGGCCAAGTTTGTAAACACGGGATCATTCCCGATCACGCTGGAAGTTGATTCTACTTATATTCTGTATAGCGACGGCGTTGGAACGTACCGCGCCTACCTGGATACGAATATCAGCAAGACGATCGGTTTGGGCACGAGCCAGTTAACGTTCAAAGCCGATACGATCAAACTGGCTACGGGCAAGTATCCCGGCGTGGGTCATTCTGCTCAGATCCGTTTGTATGGTTCTCTGTTTGACTCGTCGGCGGTAGAATTTGATACGCTCAGATTTACGTTCGGCAACGCAACGTTGGATACCGTGCTGGTACAGTCGCCGGCACAACTTGTTCTTGATTCCGTCCGGATCGTCCAGAACTTATCCGTTCGCGGTCAGGACAGCATCAGGGTCAACTATTATATAAGAAATACGGGCGAAGCCACGGCTATTGATTTCACGCTAAGGGATTCCATAAACAACAACGGTAATGTGACGAGTGACTGGGTGCTCTTGGGCGGCAATCGTCCGGATTCCATCCCAAGCGGCGCCTCAGCCTTTACGCAGTATTACCGTATTATGTCCGGTGCGAAACTGGGCAGCGATCAGCTATCGACCCGCATCGTGGGCGTTGATTTCAATGATGCTACGCAGATCACACGCGACAGCCTGATGCAGATCGATTCCATCACGGTGGTACGTCCGGCGGCTCTTCAGATTACACAAACGATCCTGGATACGTTATATAACGATCCGTTCATCAACCGTAACCAGGTTCTGCGTATGCGTTCGCTGCTCAATAATTTCGGAGACGAATCGGCGCAGGTGAGAATCAATTTCGCCAGTTCGAGCGGACGTCTGGATTACGACACAACATTGGCCGGTACGGTTATTGGGAACAGTTCCGTCTGGATCATCTCGCGTGATTTCCATACGATGGATTCTGCCGGTGTTGAAACCTATACGGCCTTCGTCGATTCGGCCTTTGGTAATATCTCCCTCGACACGGTATCCATTAGCGATCCCGTGAGCGGCAACCTCAAGACCTTGACCGTACAGGATTCGGCTAAACTGAAACTCGACCTATTTGTGCTTGGCTCTGATTCATCTAATCTGACCGTGTCCGATTCGGCCGTATTCCCGATCTATGTGAAGGTGGTCAATCTGGGATCGGCTCCGCTGTCGACGGATAGCGTACCCGTACGAATAACGTTGCCTGCAAACTATAATTATCCGTCGAACATCGGTTTGACAGATTCCACGGTCATTGTCCGTCTTGACCAGGTTCTGAGGGTCCATCTCCGGTCGCGGGATACGACCGTAACTCCGCTGGCCATCACGGCAAGACTGGATACGGGTAATACGCTTTATCCGAAGGATCGCAACAACAGCCGGAAGTCGATCGTGCAGTTCGTCAGCGACTCCGTGCTGGTGAAGGCCAGCAAGGTCGGTACATTGGTGGCCACACAGTTATTGACCGTTTCGCCGGCCGGTGCTGTGGACGATACCGTTTCAACGTTCCAGCAGTTCCGTCTGCGTGCGCAGGTCAAAGGTATGTCCAGATTGAGCAACATTCGTGCGGTCTTAAGCCTCAATAAACAGCGCTTCTCGACGCCGGACAGCCTTACGCAGAATGTGGCTCCCGACATCAACGATTCGGCTTATGTATTCTGGACCATCGTTTCGAACAAAGACACGGCCAGTACGGACACGTTCAGTGTCATTTTTGTAGGCGTAGATACCACGACGGGAATCGTCCGCACGACGCTCGTTCCTCAATTCCGCACTGTTACCGTCGTTCGCCGGGCCGACCTGAGCGTGAACATGGCGGTTATCAGTCCGTTTGGAGCGACAGACGACACGATCTCTGCGGGACAACAGTTTGTCGTGGCCGCAAAAGTGACTAATTCGGGAACTGCGACCGTGGCCGCTGGCGGCGCCTTGACATTGACCGTTTCCAGCGGACTCAGCTTTGTAACAGGTTCTCCAACCCAGACTTTTGCCGTCGACGATTCGATCAAATGGACGTTGTCTACATCTACGCCGTTGCGCTTGGATTCGATAAGAGTTGCGATCAGTGCGGTTCCATCGGACAATAATACGAACCTGGCGGCCTATGTCAGTAAACTGCGCGATACAATCAGGGTTTACACCGAGCCTACGGCGGGCATATTCGGCGATACCATCACGTTACCAGGCAAGAAGGATACGGTCTCGACCGAACAGATCTTTACGATCCAGGCGAGTGTCCAGCCTTTGAATGCTTTGGTTAACAAAGTGGCGACCATTTCATTCTCGCATAATTCGGCCGGCCTCAATATCGTTACGGGTGATACTCTGCAGAAACCGATCGCGGATGGCGTAACTTCGATCCTTTGGAGCGTCAAGGCGGCCAATAGTATTCCGAATGACGAACGCGTGGACACGGTGTACGTGCAGTTCACCGGCAACGATAAGAACAGCGGTGACGCCGTCAGTTCTCAACGCAAAGGTATTCCGATTATTATTCAGACCAAAGCGAGACTGGCGCTTCAGGCCGCCGTGGTCGAACCGCACGACGCGACGGATAGATTTGTAATGCCCAATCAGACCTTTATTGTTCGCGGCAAGGTTTCGAACACGGGACGTGCCAATGTATCCGGCACGGGTTCGGCGAGATTGGATTCTCTGGTTTTCTCTCAAACTCAGATATTCACGGCGACGCCGCTGGATACGCTGTTCGATCTCGAGAATGGCGACGATTCCGTACGTTGGAGTGTGGTGGCGCCCGGAAACAGTTTCAGTCAGCCGCTGGTCATTCGATTCGGATCTTTGAAGATGATCGACATCAATACCGGTCAGGCCGCATCGGAGATCAACAGTTCGATAAACATGACCGTTTCTTCTGAGAACAAGAAACTGCAACTGAAGCGCGTTCCTACGGATACGAGTTCTAGGGCCGCCGCCGAAGGAGAGCGAATCAAGGATGTCATCGTATTAGCTCTGGATAATATCAATCTTACCAATAGCCCCGTGACCGGCCATATTCTTGCACGGAATTTTGGATTTGAGGTTTACGAATATGTGGTTGGTTCGGGAACGCAAAAAGTGAATAACTGGAAAGACCTCATTGACTCAATCCAGGTCTACCGCTACCATACGAACGAAATTTTCGGTCGTACGGATCTGGGCATTTCAGATTCAGCCATAGTTCGTGTCAATGGCCGACAATACCGGGCGCCCGGAACCAAAGCCCTTGCGTCGGTATTTGACGGATTGTTCATCCGAAGCGGCATCAGTGATACCGTATCCTTTGCCGTCTATGTGAAAAACGGTGTTCAGGGTTCGAACAGAAACTTCAGTATTCGGTTGGCTCAAGTGGAGGCTTTCGATTACGATACACTTGGTTATGACGTAAATAATGTTCCGTTGGGTTCACTCCCGACAGTGGATGTGGTCGATGACCGTGGTCGCCGTATCGAAGATATCCCTGTGGACGATCCTACGATGCAGACTTTGCCGACCGGTATTGTTTCAACTTCCGGACCCAATGCTCAGAAATTCCTTAATTATCCCAACCCGTTTGGCAGTGGACTGAAGGATGACACCGAATTCCGGTTTGTTGCGAAGAACTCAGGTCCGGCAACGATTGAGATTTACACTTTGGCCGGAAACTTGGTCAGGAAACTGAGTCTTGCCAATGTGCCGGCAAATACGCTTTCCGCCATGATTTGGGATGGCCGAAATATGAATAATCAGAAAGTACGGAACGGCGTCTATATTGCCGTGCTGAAAGCACCGGGTATAAAGGCTACTACCAAAGTTCTCGTTGTTCGTTAGAAAATATCACATCTTATCGTTAAGAAATCCCGGTACCACCGGGATTTTTTGTTTGGATTGCTTGCTTTTGAAACCCCGCTTTTATACATTGGCCGTGCTTTTATAGATAAAATTCATTCCATAGTTATGGCGAAGGGGAGGTTTTTTTGTCCGCGGCCGCGATTCTTCAGGGTCTAAATGACGTACAGCGGTCGGCTGTTGAAGCGACGGAAGGTCCGCTTCTTATATTAGCCGGCGCCGGGAGCGGGAAGACCAATGTGCTTACTCGTCGCATTGCGTATCTCCTGGATGTCAACAAGATCAGCCCGTTTCATATTCTTGCCGTAACATTTACCAATAAAGCGGCTGGGGAGATGCGCCAGCGTGTCGACCGGCTCGTTGGCACCGAGAGCCGCAAGATATGGATAGGGACCTTTCATGCCATCTTCGGCAAGGTTCTTCGGTTCGAGGCTGAAAAGATCGGCTATTCCAATAATTATACTATTTACGATGCCGAAGACCAACTCAATGCCATCAAGGCTTCGATGGAATTCCTCAATATTTCTCAGGAATTGTATTCTCCCAATCTTATGCGGGCCAAGATCACGCGCGCCAAAAACCTGTTCGAGTCGCCGGCGCAGATGAAAAGAACGGCCGACAATCCGATCGATGAAAAGGCGGCGCTGATCTACGAAGACTACGACCGGCGGTTGAAAAGATCCAATGCCTTCGACTTTGACGATCTGATCATCAAACCGATCGAATTATTCCATCAGTTCCCGGATGTACTGGCATTCTACCAGGATAAATTCCGCTACATCCATATCGACGAGTACCAGGATACGAATAAGGCGCAATATCTTCTGATCAAAATGCTGGCCGCCAAGTATCAGAATATATGCGTTGTGGGTGATGACGATCAGTCGATCTACGGGTGGCGGCACGCGGACATCGGCAATATCCTGAATTTTGAAAAAGACTATCCGCAAACCCGCGTTTTTAAACTGGAACAGAACTACCGTTCCTCGCAGAACATTCTGAAAGCGGCCAGCGAAGTGGTCAAGAATAACGTTCTGCGCAAAGACAAGACGCTCTGGACGCAGAAAGCCGAAGGTTCTCCCGTGTCCGTGATCGAGTGCAGCGACGACCGCACCGAAGCCCGCGCCGTGGCCCAGATCATCCAGGAGGAGATCCATACGCATAAACGGAAATTCTCCGACTTCGCGGTCCTGTATCGTACCAACGCACAGTCGCGCGTGATCGAAGACGCCATGAGACAATACACGATTCCCTATGTGATCGTCGGGGGTCTGCGTTTCTACGAACGAAAAGAGATCAAAGATATACTTTCGTATCTTCGGCTCATTGCCAATCCGGCCGATGCGATAAGCCTTAAGCGGGTGGTCAATTATCCTCCCCGCGGTATCGGAAAAACCACGCTGGAAAGGCTGGAAGAATTTGCCGAGATGCGCCGGGTTACTCTATTTGATGCATTGCAACAGGCCCGGCCGTTCGGCGCGGGCTGGCTCCAGGAAAGGACCGCCGCCAGTATTCAGCATTTTACGGAAATGGTTCATAAATACCGTGAACTGATGCAGGGTATGGCGCTGAGCGAGTGGGTTCGTATCCTGATCGAAGAGATCGGCCTTTTACGAATTTTCAAGCAGGAAAACACTATTGAATCGATCGCCCGTTATGAGAACGTGCTGGAACTGATGAACGCGATCGGAGAATTTTCGATCAAATTCGATCCGCAGGAAAATCATGAGAATATGCTTGATGCTTTTCTTAAGGAGGTTGCTCTGGTGACGGACGTCGATCAATTCGACGAGACAAAGAACGCCGTTTCCCTAATGACCATCCATAGTTCCAAAGGACTGGAATTTCCAGTAGTCATTTTGGCCGGCGTGGAGGAGGGACTTTTTCCGCACGAGAATTCCGTAGAGAACGCCGCCCAGCTTGAAGAGGAACGCCGCTTGTTCTACGTAGGCGCTACCAGGGCGCAGAGGGAGTTGTATTTGTCTTTTGCCAAACGGCGTCTGCACTTCAATAATTTGTATTCGACGTATCAGTCGCGATTCCTCGAAGAAATTCCAAAAGAAGTGATCCGTTGGCAGAAGGCGTCCGGCACGTACAGCGAAATGAGCCTGGACGGACAAAGTGCATTGGATAAGAAGATGCCGCGCATCGGTTCCCGAAAAAGAGCCGGGGCGGAAAACGGTAGCCGTTCTCTGAAGGATATGTCGGATGACATGCTTCAGCAGGCTCAGACGACTGAATTGAAATACCGTTCCGGTCAGCGTGTGGAGCACCCCACGTTCGGTGCCGGCCGCATTACTGAAAGCGAAGGATTGGGCGATAAGCAAAAAGTCACGATCCTGTTTAACGACGGAACGGAGCGCCGGCTGATGGTCAAATACGCCAACTTAATGTTGAGATAAGAGGTTCCTATGAAAATAAGATTCCTGGTAGCCGTTTGGCTGATCCTGATAGGCCGAACGCTGAGCGCGCAAGTCAGCAATGCCGATACGGATTTTCTTTATGCGCGTAAACTCTACGACGATAGATTGTATGCCCTGGCGGCGCAGGAGTTCTCCAAGTTCATCAAGAACTATCCTTCGGACAGCCGTCTCGCAGACGCACGTTATTATTCGGGCATGGCTTATTTCGGGGATAAGAATTATGAAAGCGCCAGAAGGGATTTTCAGTTCCTTGCCATCGATTTCCCCAAAGACAAGCGCGCGCCCGATGCGTGGCAGAAGGTCGCCGAATGTTATGCAGCGATGGGCGACTACGCCGGCGCCGCCAATTCTTTGAGCACGATAAGTACGTTCTATCCCGGCGCACCCAATGCTGTATCGTCGGTCCTGCTGGCGAGTGATTATTTCATCAAAGCCGGGGATCTGCGCAGCGCCAAAGATAAGCTGCAGAAACTTATTGCGGACCAGCCGGATATTCCCGAAGCCCATCAAAGCCGGCTGAAGCTGGCGCTGTTGCTCCGGAACGAAAACAATTATACACAGGCATCCATTGAGCTTCAGAACATCATTGATAAAGCCAAGGATCAGGAGCTTATAGCTCAGGCGATGTATGAAAAAGCCCGGATCAGCGAGACGCTCGGCCGTTCGGATGAGTCCCGTGCGGCGTACCAGAAGATTCTCACGCGGTACGCGAAAACCAAGATGAATGCGTTCGCCCAGTTCGAATTGGGTGTGATCCTGACGAGGGAAAAGAAATTTGCCGAAGCCGTAAAGATGTTTGAAAACGTTCTGTCGGCGCCGATCATTCCGGTCGCGCTGCGAAATGCGGCAACCGTGAATATGGGCGATATCCAGTATATGGCCGGTCAATACGTACAAGCATCGGATCATTACAAAAAGATAGCGGATGCCGAATTTGACAGTCTTAACACTCCCGAAGCGGCATTCAAGCTTGGCATGGCGCTCGAAAAACTCAAACGGACGGACGGCGCTAACGAACGTTATAGCGGAATCATTAATTCATGGGCTGATAAAACTGAGAAATCGCCTTATTTACGCCTGGCCTATTTGAGACTGGCTCAGAATTATGCAGACCAGAAAAAACACCGGGAGGCGGCCTCGTACTACGATCAGTTCGCCAAGCGGTACCCGGAAGATGCCGCATTGGATCGTGTGCTGTACCGCCGCGCGATGCTTCTGGCCAATGAGTTGAAAGACTACGACGAAGCGGCGATAGTCCTGGATGCGATGGCCGACCGGTTTCCGAAAAATATTCATGCGGATAGGGTGCGCTTTCATCAGGCAAAAACCTACCGGCTGAGCGGTCGAACCAAAGAAGCGCTGGATATTCTCAGACAATTTAATAGCGATTATCCGGGCAGTTCCTTGCTGGATGAAGCGTTAAGAGAACTGGATTACGCTCTCCTTTATCATCCGGAGGGAAACAATAAAACCACGGAGCGCATTGTGTATTTGTTGGGCGATGTGATTGCTGAAAAGCCCAAGGATGAAATGCTATTTGCTTACGCCAAGCTATTTTTTCAGGAACTAAAAGACTATAAAGGTGCGGCTGACCTTTTCCGAAGTGTGATGGCGGCATCAAAGAATAAAGAACTCTCCGAAGAAGCAGCCTATTATACGGCGCAGTCGTATTATCGTTTATCTCAAAAGGCTCCCGAATACAAGACCTATGCCGACAGTGCGCTTGACATGTTTAAGAAATTGACCATCGGGAAATATGCCGATGAAGCCGCTTTGTATATCGTCGAAAGCAATCTGGCATTGCTGACGGTGCCTGAAGAACGCGCGCGTAAAAGCAAAGAATCGTACGGCGCACTCTTGGAACGTTACCCCAAGACGGTCTGGCGCGACAAAATACTGATGGGCCTGGGAAACGCCTTATGGGAATTGCGTGAGATCAGCCTTCCGGTCGATTCATCAAAAAAAGAAGCAAAATCGAAGAAGAGTGCCAAGGACAGTCTGATGATCAAAACCGGTCCAAAGAAATATAACTCAGCGATCGAGTGTTTTGATGAGATTCGCAAGGATTTCCCGGCAAGTGTCTTTGCTGACGAAGCTCATTTTCGAACCATATTATGTTACGCCTATCTCAATGATAAGGACAAGTACTTCGCATCATTGAACGGATACTTGACCGGTTTGCCGCGCGGCCGTTACATTGCTCGCGTCAAATTTATGATGGCGCGGTATAAGGAGGATAGAAACGAATATCAGTCCGCAATCTCATGGTACAATGAATTGATCAATCGTTACTTTTACACACCCTACGCGGACAGTGCCATTCAGGGCATTGGCAATAATTATCTTTTTGCGCAGCAGTACGAGAAGGCCATTCAGGCCTATCAGAAGAGTATGGATCTTAATAAAGACGAATTTGCGGAACTGGATATCGCTACGTCAGCGAATGTGATGCACAATACCTTGGATTACAAAATAGCCTATGCTTACGAAAAGCTGAATAATCGTTCCAAGGCTATCGAATATTACGAAACGTATCTTTACCCGGACAACGGAGGGGAGTACGCGGCGCAGGCGCTGAATACGTTGGCGCAGATGTACGATACGAAACAGGATAACAAGAATGCGATACGTTATTATCGGGAATTGAGTTTGAAGTTTCCGCGAACGGAAACGGGTTATAAATCGCTGAACCGTATCGCGGAGATCTACTTCAGCTCCGAACAGTACGATTCCGCCAAATCGGCTTACCAGAAACTTTCCGAGTGGTCCAAAGACAAATTGCAGCAGATCATTTTTGATTCGAGGCATATCGTATGTGCCTATCGTTTGGGACAGATCAATTCCACAACCGCACTGGAAAAAGAGTTTAACAAAAAGTATGAGAGTGAAAAGAGCCTGAAGGCTCTTTTATTGAATTACAAGGCGGAGTTTTTATACGAATTAGGACGCTATTATCAGTACCAGGGCGTGAGAACCAATTACGAACTCGCCTACAAGACGTATTCCCGGGTCCTGGAAGAATACAAGACGGCCGGAATTATTCCGGAGGTCATGTATGAAATGAGCGTGATCCGCTTCAACGAAGGCAACAGTAAAGAGGGGTTCGATCTCATTCAGCAGATTCCGCAAAAGTATCCCAACAGCGAGATACTTCCTAAGGTCTATTTGCGTCTGGCCAATGAAGCTTTCCGTCTTGAACGTCCGCAGGTGGCGATGGAAGCGGCGAAACTGGCGCTTCAGAACCCTTACATACGGATGGCCGATGCTAAATACGGCACGGATTTTCTGATCAAAGTTTACAAAGCCGCCGGCTACTACGAGAATGCCTTATTGCTCATCCAACAATACCTTGAAAAATTTCCAGACGACGAACCGGCCAATATCTTTTCGAAGCGCATCGATATCGGTGTCATGCATAAGAATCTGAAGGCGTATAACCGGGCGCTGGAATATTTCAAGGATCTCATCAAAGTGGCGGCCGGTGAGGATGAGGCTGAGATCCAGTTCAATATCGCCGAGACCTATTGGGCCATGGGTAATTTTGAACAGGCCCTGCTGGAATACCTTCGCATACCTTACCTTACTTTAGGAAAGAAATTCGATTGGGCCAGCGCGGCCAAAAGTCAGGCGGCGGAGTGTTACGTGAAATTATCCAAATACGACGAAGCGATACGGCTATACGAAGATATTATCCGCACTAATGGCGTTGCCAGCGACTACGGCAAATACTCGGCGCAGCGGATCGAACAGATCCGTCAACTTCAGAAGTCGCGGTAACCGGATCGGGAGATGGAAAGAAAGGTGGCTGGTTCCAGAAATGCTCTTCATGTGGCGGTCGGCGCAGCTATGCAGGCCGGACGTATCATCATGGAAAGTTATGGGAAAGTGCTGCAGATTGAAGCCAAGCAGCATCATGATTTTGTGACGGAAGTGGATAAGCATTCCGAAGATGCTATCTTAAGGTATATCCGCCGTTTCTTTCCTGATCACGAAATATTGGCCGAAGAATCTGGGCAACATGCGTCGGCAGGATCCAGCCGATGGATCGTGGACCCGCTGGATGGTACTACGAATTTCATTCATGGTGTTCCTATGTTCGCCGTGAGTATTGCTTTGGAGGTTGAAGGTGAAGTGACGGCGGCCGTTGTGTACGAGCCTGTCCGGAAAGAGCTTTTTACGGCAGAAAAGGGGAAGGGCGCATTGCTTAACGGACGGAAAATACGCGTTTCACCCGAAAAGGAACGATCACGGTGCCTGTTGGCGACCGGATTTCCTTTCCGAAATTACGAATTGCTGGACGATTACCTTAGCTTATTCCGGTATTTTATGACTCAGGTTTCCGGAATCCGCCGACCGGGTTCCGCCGCGCTGGATCTGTGCTATCTGGCCTGTGGAAGGTATGATGGATTTTGGGAGCTCAATCTTAAACCGTGGGATATGGCGGCCGGGGCTCTGATCATCAAAGAAGCCGGCGGAACGATCACGGATTTTGCGGGCAGGAAGGATTTTCTATATAAGGGGAACGTGATCGGATCGAATACGTTGATTCACTCGTGGATGCTGGAAGCGGCACGAGAGGTCTTTAAGGCAAAAACGGACCAGCTGTAGATTATAATGACTTTTCTAATTTCATCATTCATTCATTTAATTAAGAGGTGACCTTTGATTCTTTCTTTTTTTAGCTCAATGTTGTTGTGGATGGGACCCAATCCGGCTCCCGGACAACAGGCTCCCAATCCGCTCATTCAGTTCATTCCGTTTATCCTCATCATCGTGATCATATATTTCATGATGATCCGTCCGCAGAAAAAGCGCCAGCAGCAACACGAGAAAATGATATCGGAATTGGGAAAAGGTGATAAAGTCATCACGGTTGGCGGACTGCACGGTACTGTTCAATCGACCAAAGAAAAATCGATTATTGTCAAGATAGCGGATAACGTTAAAGTTGAGATCGAGCGATCGGCCGTATCAACAGTTGTTTCCTCCGGAAAATCCGAAGAAGCCGCTCCGGAAGAAGTCAAATCCTGATAAGCGATTCGGCTGTGGCTGTTCTGAGTATTTTGATCTACGGACATCCTTTTCTCAGGAAGAGGATGTCCGAGGTTGTATGGCCGGACGATGCTCTGTCGGCGCTGGCGGAGAATATGCTCGAAACCATGCGGGCCCATGAAGGCGTCGGATTGGCCGCTTCTCAAGTTGGCCTGGATAGACGTATGATTGTGCTCGATGCCGGACCGCTCAGCGATCCGCCTTATTCAAATCCCACGGTGATGATCAATCCGGAGATCACGCATTCGGGTGGTCAGGCCGTTTTTCGCGAAGGTTGTCTGAGTTTTCCGGATGTATATGTTGACGTCAAACGGCCGGAATGGATTTCCGTACGCTACTTCGATACGAAGGGTCTGCCGCTATCGGCGGAATACCGTGGCGTGGCGGCACGCATCATTCAGCACGAAATCGATCACCTTGACGGTATTCTGTTTATTGACCGCGTGTCTCCGATCCGGCGATGGTTTCTTCGGAAAAAACTGAAGGAACTGCAGAAGCATTCATTACAAATCCTTCCGGAAAAAGGGAAAGGTATTCAGGTCTAAGATGGAGTGGAAAAAGATTCTGCTAATGCTTGTTTTTGTTATCGGCGCCATTGCTGTTTTTACCTTCCTTTCCGAACTTCTCAAAGAAACGAAGAAAGTGGAGGTATTAGTATCTGCGAGTGCCAAACAGACGTATTTGGATCATTGTGCCGTATGCCACGGGAGAGAGGGCGCCGGAACCGCGCAGGCCAAAGGATTGCGGGGAAGACAATTGGACCCGGCCTATGTCAGAAGAATGATTCAGTCAGGGAATACGGTTATGCCGAAATTTAATTTTATCAGCGGGGCGGCACTGGATGAGCTTGCCGAATATGTGCATAACCTGAAATAAAACGAACAAGGACGGGTTATTCAAAATATGAATCTGAAGGTAAACGGAAAAACATACGATCTGCAGGGAGTGCAGACGATCACACAGGTGCTGAAGCATTTTGAGATCGATCAGCCCAGCGGTATTGCCGTGGCGCTGAATCTCCACGTGGTCAAAAGATCGGACTTTGACCGTCAGGAAATCAAGGACGGCGATGAGATCGAAATCATCCGTGCGGTACAAGGAGGATGAGCGGTTGATATAATGCCAATAAAGCTTTATATTGAGCCGCATTAAATCCGGAGAAGAAATGAAAAATACGCAAAAACTCGTTTTGGGTAAATTTGAATTCAATTCCCGTCTGATCGTCGGAACGGGTAAGTATAAGGATTACGAAGAAACCAAACAGGCGATCGAAGCCAGCGGTGCGGAGATCATTACCGTGGCCCTGCGGCGCATCAATCTTGAAAATCCCGGCGACAAAGGCCTGTTGGATCATATCGGAAAGAAATATACGTTACTTCCCAATACGGCCGGTTGTTATACCGCCAAGGACGCCGTGTTGACGTGTCTGTTGGCGAGAGAAGCGCTAGGGTCGAATTTGGTCAAACTCGAAGTACTGGGAGATTCCAAAACGCTTTTTCCTGATAACGAGCAGCTGCTGGAAGGCGCCAAACAGCTTGTGAAAGAAGGATTCACAGTTTTGCCGTATTGCATAGACGATCCCATCGTATGCAAAAAATTAGAGGACATCGGATGTGCCGCGGTCATGCCGTTGGCCGCACCTATCGGTTCCGGTCTTGGTATCCGAAATCCCTATAACCTGCAGATTATTCTGGAACAAGCTTCGGTCCCTGTTATTGTAGATGCCGGTGTCGGCACGGCGTCCGACGCGGCGATCGCGATGGAATTGGGATGCGACGGCATCCTCATGAATACTGCCATAGCTGGTGCGGGCGATCCGATCAAGATGGCCCGCGCGATGCGCCTGGCCGTGGAAGCCGGACGGCTCGCTTACGAAGCAGGCCGGATTCCCAAAAAACTGTACGCGACCGCCTCCAGCCCCGTAGAAGGTATTATCGGAAAATAATGACTGTATGCTGCATCCCATTCACATAAAGATCCATCCTAATGAAGATCGCAGCGATGTGACTATGCTGGAGTTAAACGGGCAGTTGGACTCCGTTTCTGCTTCGCAGGTCGAAAAGGCGCTGGATGATCTTGTGGACAACAAACAGAACCGTATTGTAATCGATCTTCGTGAAGTTAACTACATCAGTAGCGCAGGCTGGGGTATATTCCTTGGTATTTTGAAAGAAGTCCGGAACAGCAACGGCGATATAAAGTTGGCCGGGCTCACAGACGAAGTTATGGAAGTATTCCAAATGCTCGAGATCGGCAATTTTCTCCCAACGTATAAGACCATCCAGGAAGCCATTCGTTCCTTCAAGTGAATGCGCGTCCCTTCCTTCTATTGCATTTGCCTTACAAATTTAGTATAATTAAAAAGATGGCCTTTGTTTCTGCTTCATCTTTCTAATGAAGGTTCCCTTCTATGAAAGTCAAGTTCTGGGGCGTTCGCGGTTCCTATCCTGTTCCCGGGATTTCAACGAATAAATACGGCGGTAATACTCCCTGTGTCGAAGTCAGGCTGGATAATGGCCAATTAATCATCATTGATGCCGGTACAGGCATTCGTCCGCTCGGACAATCGCTCATGAATAACGGTTTCGGCTCCGGCAAAGGCAAAGCGGACATCCTTATTTCTCACCCGCATTGGGACCACATTCAGGGATTCCCGTTCTTCAAACCGCTTTTTGTTGACGGCAATCAATTTACCATACATGCCAGACCGAGCAACCATATGCGGCTGAAAGAGATCATGGCCTATCAGAATCAGGATTTTTTTATGCCCGTATCGTTTAACGCGATCAAGGCACGTCTTGATTTTAAGGAGATCGAAGCCGATCATAAATTCAAACTGGACGGCGCCATTGTGAAGACTTTCCGACTGAATCATCCTAATATCGCACTGGGCTATCGTATCGAGGCCGACGGCAAAACTTTTGCTTACGTATCCGATACCGCACCGTTTGAGAATGTGCTGATAGGGGAGACCTTTATTCCCACGCCCCCCCCGCCGGCCAATGATGAGGAAATTCGCCTGATGAGTGAGTATCAGTTCAAACTCAATAGTATTCTTGAAGATGTGGATTTTATGGTCTACGACACTTTTTTCCAGATCAATGAATATATCAAGAACCCTCATTGGGGACACAGCACGCCGGAGCACGGTATCGATCTATGTATGGAGAGCGGCGTTGCGCGCATGGCGTTATTCCATCATGCCCCGAGTAATACGGATGAAATTCTGGACGGTATGGCAGAGTATTATCGGACAAAATCGAAAGAAACGCATGTGGAAGTACTCGTAGCCCGTGAAGGCGTAGAAATTTCTATTTAACAAAGCAAGCATTCTTAACCAATATGGAAATCACTTTCTACGGCGTGCGGGGAACGGTGGCAGTACCGGGTCCTGAGACGAATGAATTCGGCGGGAATACGGCCTGCATTCATATCAAGACGAAAAAAGGCCATGACCTGATACTGGACGCCGGTACGGGCATTTGCGGACTGTCCCGCAAACTACTGGCTACGCCGTTGGGAAAAGGTCAGGGTGAGGTCAGCATTTTTCTCAGCCACACGCATCTGGATCACATTCAGGGATTTCCGTTTTTTATTCCCGCCTTTATTCCCGGCAATAAGATACGGATTTATGGAGAGCAGAGTTCTTCGGTGGAGCTTCGTAAGATTATGGACGGACAGCTGCACTCTACATTTTCTCCCATCTGCGCCTTATCTAATTTTAGTGCAACGATCGAGATTACGGAGCTGACCTCACCGGTGCTGGATTTGGACGGAGTGACGATAACGCATTGTAAGGTGCCGCATGGGGCGATCGGCTCGACGGCTTACCGGATCGAAGAAGAAGGGAAAGCTCTTGTTTATATGACGGATGTCGAGCATGACCAGGGATTCTTTCACGATGACATATTAAACCTTGTCCGAAATGCTCAGATATTGGTTCATGATTCGCATTATAGTTCCGAAGACGGGGAAGCGTACGCGGGATCGGGACATAGCAGTATGGAGCTAGCCATTGAATTAGCCAAAGCAGGCGGTGTACACAAACTCGTTCTGTTTCATTATTCACCCGAATACAGCGATGATATGATCCGCTCCATGGTTCATCGAAATAACGGCCGGACGGACACAACCGTCATTCCTTCTCAGGAAGGGCTCAAACTGATCCTATAGAGGAAACTCCATGCAAATTCTGGAAACGATGGACGAATTGTCCAAAATCGAAATCCTCAAATCTTCCGCTTTATTCAAGAATATTTCCAGGGAACAGATTCAATCCATCATCGGTTCTTTCGAAACGAGAGCCTATGCGCCCGGCGAGACTATTTTTGACGACGGCAGTACGCAGACGGACGGAATGTATATTGTCGCATCCGGTTCGATCAAGATATACAAAACTCTGCCGGGAGAAGAAATGCGTCAACAGGCCGTAGCCGTGTTGCCCTCGGGGAGTTTCTTTGGAGAAATGGCATTGCTTGACGAAGAATCGCGCTCGGCCGGCGCGGCCGCCATGGACGATGCCACTTTGCTCTATTTATCCAAACAGTCATTTCATTCGATCATCAGCAAAGATCTGGTTCTGGGGCACGAGATACTTTCCAGGATTGCCAAGGTGATGAGCAAACGGCTTCGGGATACCAATAACCTTTTTCGTGAAGTGGTCAGTTGGGGTTACCGTGCCCGAAAAGAAGTGCGCGATCTGAAATCCAATTTCTTGTCGACGATCTCTCACGAACTTCGAACCCCCATTCATTCGATTCAGGGTTTCAGCAGTCTCATGCGCGACTCGGCCCATGTGGATGAAGAGACCAAGCAAAAGTTCATCGAGGTCATACTCAATGAGAGTAAAAGACTCGGTGATCTCATTAACGACCTCATATCCCTCGCGGAGATCGAATACGGAGCGATCGTACTTGAGCGTCATTCGACCAATCTGTCCGAATTGATCGATAAAGCCGTAGAACGTTATAAGACGGATGCGGCGGAGAAGAAAATCAACTTTCACTTGCTGATACCTGTCAACCTGCCGCCTTTGTCCCTGGATTCCGGACGATTTCTGCAGTGTGTCGAGCATCTTATTGAGAATGCGGTCAAGTTCTCTCCATTCGAAGGCGAGATTCGGATCGAAGTGGCCGTTATGAAAAACTCCGTCGATCTGATGGTCACCGATAACGGCCCGGGTATCGCTTCCAAATACCACGAACGGATATTTGATAAATTCTACCAGATCGATCAATCCACGACCCGCACGGTGGAAGGCGCCGGCATCGGTCTCAGCCTGGCCAGGCATATCGTCCAATTGCACGGTGGCACGATCGGCGTGCTGAGTAAAGAAGGTGAAGGATCCACTTTTAAGATCTCACTTCCTAAACAACATATTCTAACCTGATCAGCCTGCCGCCGCCGCATGAACGAGCCCCTGGTCCACTGCATCATCCTTTCATACAACGGTAAACAGCTGACGCTGGATTGCCTGGCGTCCGTGATGGAATCGGACTACACCAACTTCTGCTTGGTCGTGGTGGACAATGCATCCTCCGACGGCAGTGCGGAAGCGATAAGGAGCACTTTCGACGGACCTCTTTTGACGGGTAGGATGGTTTTGATACAGAACGAAAGAAATCTGGGATTTGCGGGGGGCAATAATGTCGGGATCGATCATGCTGTTAAACACGGTGCGGACTACGTTCTGCTTCTGAATAACGATACCACCGTTGATAAGCGGTTGTTATCGGAATTGATAATAAAGGCTCAAGCCGATCCCTCGATCGGCATTGCTGGGCCGAAGATTTACTACCATCAGCCGCCGGACATGATATGGTTTGCAGGGGGAGAGATCAAACTGCACAAAGGCCTGAGCCGTCACATTGGGATCCGCCAAAAAGACGCCGGTCAATACGGCGAGATGCGTGATTGTGATTACATCACCGGTTGTGCCATGCTGATACGGAAATCCGTTATTGAGCGTGTAGGTCTTCTCGACACTGCGTACCGCATGTATTCCGAAGATGCGGATTACTGCATGCGCGCACGACAAGCCGGGTTCAGGATGGCATACATTCCTTCCGGCAAAGTATGGCACAGGATCTCCGCAGCTACAGGCGGACAGCTGAAGTGGCGCAAGATCCGATTGAGATTGTTCAGTAACCTCGTCTTTTTGATGCGGTATGCCAGGTGGTATCATTGGCTGAGTATACCATGGTTTTTTGTGGCCGACGCCGTTCGGGTTCTGATCGCCGTGGTGTCCGGACGGATCAAAAATTGATGTTTTTAACGTTGAATTTTTGGGGTAAGTTCAATAAGTTTTCCGCCGTTGAAACGAATGAAGAACCAGGTTATGGCATCGGTTATGATCATCAAAGGATCCCAGCGCCAAGAGAATATCATCAGGGCTTGGAGCGATGTTCTGACAAACGAAGTTACCGGATTATCGGCGGATGCGGCCGACCGGTATGTAAGACTTAGTATCGCCGAAGCCGAGCGGATCACCGGCGAACGTCTTGACGATATGGATAAAAAAGAACTTTCCGATCCTTCCAAAGCCAAATTTGTCGGTCATGTGGTTTCCATCATGTATCATTTGGTGGCGGAGGATCATAATAATGTGAACAAGGAAGATTTAAGAAGATTGCTGATTGATGTGTACCAACAATTTCCAGATCATACTGAAATGTAAGAAAGAGTGGACAAGATGAACGATGTATTGATGGATAGTCTGATGGCTTTTTTGCGGGCGCCGGAGTTTTTCGTTCTGCTGACAGCCGTCGCTTTAATTGTGTGGGAAGCCGTAGGCGGCAACGAGAGACCGTGGGTTTCTCCTATTCTCACTTTATTTGGTTTTGTAACGACCCTGATGATCATGGTAGGTCTTAGCGAACCGGAAGGCAGTACTTTTTTCGGAACTTATACGCACGACGGCTTGGCCCATTTCATGAACATCATTTTTATCCTGTCGGGTATTCTGACCGTGATCGCGGCCTGGCATTTCGTTTCCAAATGGAGCAAAAGCCAAAGCGCGTTTTATGTTACGGTTGTGTTCGCCGTTTTCGGCATGATGCTCATGGTGTCGGCCACGGAGCTCATTACGCTTTTCGTCGCCGTCGAAACCACGACCATTGCGTTGTATATTCTCACCGCCTATTTTAAACAGGATCATTATTCGGCGGAAGGCGGCATGAAATTTATCATTCTCGGCACCGTCTTCGCAACCATCCTGCTCTTCGGAATGGTCCTGGTCTACGGAGCTACCGGGAGCACGGTTTTGACCGAGATTGTAAAGCGTTCCCTCAATCCGGAATTCGCAGGATCATCGGTGGTCCTTCTGGCTGGGGTCGTTATGATACTGGTGGGTCTGAGCTTCAAGATCACGGCCGTGCCTTTTCACATGTGGGCCCCGGATACTTACACGGGCGCACCGACACCGGTGACGGCTTTCTTATCGGTGGCCTCCAAAGCGTCGGGCTTTGCAGTGATTATTCGGCTTTATTACGGAGTATTCAATAAGATCGCCGGTCTGGAACCGTTTCTCGCCAATTTGTTCTTCGTTCTTGCGGCGCTGACAATGCTGTTGGGAAATTTCCTTGCCGTACCGCAGAAGAATATCAAACGCCTTTTGGCGTATTCCTCGATCGCACAAGCCGGCTATATGATAATCGGACTCGCCGCGTATTCGGATATCGGTGTTTCCTCGATTCTCTTTTATCTGACCCAGTATTTATTTGCCAATTTTGGCATCTTCATCGTCGTCACTCTGGTATACAATAAGATGCAAAGCGACGATATCACGGCGTATATCGGTTTGAGTAAACGTGCACCATTCCTTGCTCTGGTCCTGCTCATCTGTCTTTTGTCGCTGGCGGGTATCCCGCCTCTGGCCGGTTTTATCGGGAAAGTCTACCTTTTTGCCGCAGGTCTCGACAAAGGTTTCTACGGACTGGTGACGATCGGAATACTGACCAGCGTCATTTCGGTTTATTATTATCTGATCGTACTTAAGAGAGCCTATATCGAGAAATCTACCGATGTTTCGCCGATTGAAGTACCGTTTGGAGCCAAGATGGCTTTGTGGGGAACGATGCTGGGCGTAATCTTACTTGGTCTCTTTCCGAGTTTTGTCGTCAATTCTGTCCAAGTGGTCGGTAATTTCATTCATGCCGGTTTGAAATAACCTCAGGTTTGTTGTATTTTTAGAAAGGTAAGTTGTTCCAACTTACCTTTTGTTTTTTTTGAGAGATCCCTATGAACGAAGCCGTCTTATCGCAAATCATGTCTGAATTACGATCAAAGGACAGATCCGAACGTTCGAAGAGACTATTGTCTAAAGCCATCTCCTGTCTAGAGAATGAAGACTTGCTGGCCGGCAGGGTTCTGAAAGAACTGTTTCCTTTCGTCGGCCGTGCGTACCGGATCGGATTCACCGGCCCGCCGGGATCTGGGAAAAGCACGCTGGTCAATCTCATTTCAAAAGTCTATGCGGATCAGGGACGGCGGGTAGGCATCATCGCGGTTGACCCGACAAGTTCTTTTACCGGCGGCGCGATTCTGGGGGATCGTTATAGGATGAACGATATTGTATTGCACCCAAACATCTTTATTCGAAGTATGGCCAGCCGCGGCTCTTTCGGGGGACTGGTTAAAACGGCGTATCAGGTCGCAGATGTGATGGATGCCTTCGGGATGGACATCATCCTATTCGAAACCGTGGGCGTCGGACAATCGGAAGTCGAAATTGTAGAACATGCTGATACGACCGTGGTTGTGCTCGTGCCGGAGTCGGGCGACGGAGTGCAGGCCATGAAAGCGGGAGTCATGGAAATCGCTGATGTTTTCGTGATCAATAAATCGGACAGGGAACAGGCGGATCATATCCGGCGCGAGATCGAAGCGATGTTGGAGCTAAAATCGTACGGCAATAAGAAGTGGATTCCGAAGGTCATCAAATCCGTTGCCACGCAGAGGATAGGGATCGAGAGTATTGTGAAAGAGCTCGAAGCGCATCGGACTGAGATCGAAAATTCGGGTGAATATGAGCGGCGCAGGAAAAAGAGGATTCACCGGGAACTTGTTCGGCTTGTGGAAGAGAAGATCCGCAAACAATGGAAGGAGGGCGAAGTAGCCGCCCAAGTGGCGTCGCACGTTGCGGAAATATACTCCAATAAAAACTCCATTTACACCGTCGCGGAATCGCTGCACCGTGATTTTTTCGACAAACGCAGTTAATAATCCTCCGGACTGCCCCGGCGCACTACAAATTCGCCCGAATCCCACGCGTGCATCTGTTCAAAAGCTTCCGTATCAGCACTCAGTTTCTTCCCGTTACGGTCCTCAATATACATACGGTCCGGCAAACCCTTTATGAAACCGATGAATCCCTGTTCTCCGTTCCCGCGAACGATCTGCGCAAAGCCGTTGAGGCTCTCGTGTTCGCACAATGCCAGGATATCCTCCAACGGTTTCTTATTGAGGTGACCGGATATAAGGGTATTCGTATTCCGAATATGATCGTCGAAAGCGGCCACCATGGACCGGATCTTGGCTACAAAGAGTTCTTTCTTGATCGGCTTGAAAAAATAGTCCACTGCTCCCTGCTCGAATGCGCTGATCAGGATAGAGGTATCGTGAGCTTGAGTCAAAAACAGAAATGGAAGGTCCTTTACGGCCGGACGTTTCTTGACCTCTTTGAGAAAACCAAATCCGTCCGTGCCGGGCATGACGGCCTCGGCCACGATCATACGCAAACTCCCTTTGCCGTAGTGATCAAGATGAACGAGCGCCTGATCTGCGTTGGAAAAAGAGACCGTTTCAAATCCGGCTTTGGTCACCAGTTCTGCGATATCCTGCAAAAGTGTTTTATCATGATCAACGATCATGATCCGTTTCTTATTCATCGCCATAATTCTATCCGTTTGTCGATGTGTGATCGCCGCATTGTGAAATTATAGAAAGATTGCATCAAAGAGTCAAAATTAAAATTCGTATTCATTTGATTTTGCTTCAAAACAGTCTTATTTTTTGGCGTATTTCAACAAACTTAAAAACATTTTATTTACTATAAGGAACAAGGAACATGCCGGAACATGTGCTGTCGCAACTGGAACCGCAAAGAGTGTTCGATTATTTCTATCAGATCACCCAGGTTCCAAGACCTTCCAAGAAGGAAGAGAAGATAAGAGAATTTGTTATCGGTATCGCCAAAAAATTGGGGAAAGAATATCAAGAGGACGCCGCCGGAAATATCGTAATCCGCAAACCGGCCTCTCCCGGCTGCGAAACATCCCCGGCCATTGTTCTGCAAGGACATGTCGACATGGTCTGCGAAAAGACGAAGGAAGCGGCGATCGATTTTGACAACGACCCGATCCAGGTCCGTATCGACGGAGAGTTCGTCAAAGCCACGCAGACGACCCTGGGCGCGGACAACGGTATCGCCGTGGCTGCCATGCTGGCGATATTAGAAGATGAAGCGATCAAACACGGGCCGCTGGAATTGCTCTTTACCATAGATGAAGAGACCGGGCTGACCGGCGCAACGAAACTCGATGCCAAGATGCTGAAGGGCCGGTATTTGTTCAATCTGGATTCCGAGGATGAAGGCATGCTCTTTGTCGGATGCGCCGGAGCAAAGGACTGTCTGCTTACCGTACCGGTTAAATGGAAAGAGACCCATCACGAAGATCTCCTCCGGCTGGAGATCAAGGTTGAAGGATGTGTCGGCGGACATTCCGGACTCGATATTCATCTTGGTCGCGCCAATGCGATCAAAGTCCTGGCACGCGTATTATGGAACCTTCACAACGAGTTTGGCATCCGTATTTGCGATATCCGGGGAGGAAGCCGCCGAAATGCGATTCCCAGGGACGCCGAAGCAGTGATCATGATCCCGACGGATGAATTGAACGCAGTTCGTAAAAGGATCCAGGCCATGCAAAAAACGATCAAGTCGGAATTTAAGTCCACCGATCCGAATTTGAAGATCTCATTCAAAGATACCAGCGGCCAAAGATCGCCGATGATGAAAAAATCGCAGACCACTTCTTTGGTGAATCTGTTGTATGCTTTGCCGCATGGGCCTGTTGCGATGAGCCATGATATCGAAGGCCTGGTTGAGACATCGGTCAATCTTGCGACCGTGGAGACCAATAAAACGTCGATTGTGATCGGTTCGAGTCAACGCAGTTCAGTTGAGAGTGCGAAGCGAGATATCGTAGACCGGGTCTTTGCCATTGGAAGCCTGGCGGAAGCCGACGTCGAAGAGACTGAAGGTTATCCGGGCTGGAAGCCGAATATGAATTCCAAAGTTCTGAAAGCCTGCCGGGAAGTATTTACCGATGTGTATGGCAAAGATCCTAAGATCACGGCCATCCATGCGGGCCTGGAATGCGGGATCATCGGCGAAAAATTCCAGGACATGGACATGATCTCATTCGGCCCCACAATCCGGAATGCGCACTCGCCGGATGAATGTCTGCATATTCCAAGCGTAAAGCCGTTTTATGAGGCGGTTCTGAAGGTTATGGAACGGATGACGACAATGTAACATATGCGGGGCGATCTTGAATTTCCCGGATGAGATAATCGGCAGAATTCGGGCGGCGCAGAGCATTGTTGTCCTGACTGGTGCGGGTATTTCGGCCGAAAGCGGTGTTCCCACTTTCCGCGATGCACAGACGGGACTTTGGGCTAATTTTAAAGCCGAAGAGCTGGCCACGCCGCAGGCGTTCTTGCGGAATCCAGAAATGGTTTGGAATTGGTACATGATGCGCCGCGAGATGATCGGGCAAGCGAAACCCAACGCCGGACATTTTGCGCTTGCACGTATGGAACTGAAGACGCCGCGTTTTCTGCTCGTTACGCAGAACATCGACAACCTGCATCGGCTCGCCGGAAATAAGAATCTGATCGAGATTCATGGCAATATTCAGAGAACCAAGTGTTTTGACGAGGGCACAGGGGTGGAAGAGTGGGATGCGTCCAGCGGCGTTCCTCCCAAATGTCCAAGGTGCGGAGGTTTGCTCAGACCGGACGTCGTATGGTTTGGTGAAATGCTTTCGCCCGGCGCTTACGAAGCCGCGGCCGAAGCGGCCCGGAAGTGCGATGTTTTTTTTTCAATCGGGACTTCTTCGATCGTTTATCCGGCGGCCTCTTTGCCTTACGAGGCATTATCTCGAATGAGACTGACAATAGAAATAAACCCGGAGGAGACACCGCTCAGCGCGCGAGTGAATTATCATTTTAGCGGCGCAGCCGGAAAGCTTCTTCCGCAACTGGTCAGCGCGGTTTGGCCGGATTAGCCTTCAAAGGGTTTGACTTTTCTAACGAAAGCACATAAATTAAAAATAATTTCCTTTCATTGTGGATTTGTTATGCTTAATAAAGGACTGTTCATCAGCTTCGAGGGAATCGACCGGTGCGGGAAGTCCACGCAGGTCGAAAAGTTAAGCCGTCAGCTTCAGGAAGAGGGCTATCAGGTACTGACCCTGCGCGATCCGGGAGGCTCGGACATCAGTGAGCAGATACGTAGTATCTTGCTCTCCATTCACAATATGAATATCGACCCGGTCACGGAATTACTTTTGTACGAGGCCGCAAGGGCTCAGATCGTGGCTGAAAAGATTCGCCCGGCTCTGCAGAAGAAAATGATCGTATTGATAGACCGATTTTACGATTCCACGACGGCGTATCAGGGTTACGGACGCGGGCTCGATCTTCAGGCCATCGAAAAAGCCAATATGCTCGCGACCGGCGGTCTGGTTCCGGATCTGACGGTTTTCATTGATATTAATTGGGAAGAAGCGGAGCGTAGGCGCGGCCGCCAGGATACCGATCGCATGGAGAGCGAGGACCAGTATTTTTTTGACCGTATCCGCAACGGGTATATACAGATCGTTCAGGAAAACGCGAAACGCGTTAAACTGATCGATGGGAATCTCTCTATCGAAACCATAGGCGAAAGAATCTATCAGGAAGTCGCAAGACTGATCCGCAAACACAGTCCCATACATTCCAACTGATCGTACATGTTGAAAGAGAACGAAGCGAACGGCGGGTCGGGTTTTTTCATAAAACATAAGGGCGAGATATCCTTTGCCGTTGCGTTGTCGGGTCTGATCCTTACGTCGGTCTTTATTGATGCGACGCCTCAGGCATGGATGGCGTTGGCGCTGATCCTTCAGACCGGATTTGAGGCGGCTACGGTAGGTGGCGCGGCCGACTGGCTCGCGGTGAAAATGATCTTCGATGAAATTCGGATCGGCAAAGTGCGTATCGTTCCGGCTTCGGGAATCATTCCCAGAAAACAGAAAGCGATAGCGCAGGGTGCCGGACGGCTGGTCTCGGAAGAATGGCTGTCGCCGGAAACCATTCACCGAATGCTCGATTCCGTTGACGTTGCCGGCGCTTTGGCCGACTATCTGGAGAATATCAAAGAGAAAGGCGAACTTAGCCAGTATATTTCCTGGCTGTTGGATCACTTCGTCGCATTCCTGGAGAGACCGGCGACACAAGAAAAAATATCCGGCATTCTGCGTGAGCAAATGGCCAAAGCCCGCTGGAGCCAATGGTTCGGTCGTATCACGGATGAAAACGTCAAGAAGGCGCTGGACCACGCGATCCCGTTACTGGCCGATAAACTGATCCAGATTCTCAGTACACCGGAAGCCTTCGATCTCGTCGTCGAGAAGCTTTCCGAGGAAAAAGGGGGATTTCTGAAACAATTGTTTTTTGACCCCGTAGAGACTGCTGAGAAGACCATTCTGAAAAGTATTCAGTTCCTTCGTGAGTTACAGGACAATCCGTACCATCCGGTCCGTCAGAAGATCGATGAGAAAGCCTTAGCCTGGATAGCAGACATAAGATCAGGGTCGTCGGCGGCCACAGAGCTGGACGAATTCGTACAGAATATCACAGCAGAAATGGAATACGGCGAATGGGTTAAACGCCTCACCGAAAAGGTTGTGGCCATGATTCGGGAACAGCGGATAGAGAACGACGGTTTCATATACAAAAATATCTTGTCATGGGCCGACGATATTGTGACCGGTTTGAGGCAGGATCAGAATTGGAAGAAAAACGTCAATGATAAGGTCACCTCAGTGATCGGAGGGATCATCCGGAGAAATCATCATCTAATCGGTGAAATGGTTGAAAAAAATCTGGCCGGTCTTTCTCCCGACGAGATCAAGGAACAATTCAAAACCCGGACCTACGATGATATGCAATGGATCCGCGTTAACGGTGCGGTGGCCGGATTTGCGATCGGACTGTTGATCGGTATCATTCGAGTGTTACTGAACTGAGATAGAATTCAAGAAAAGGAATATATATGAAAGTTTGGCTTGCCGCGGCTTTTTTAACTATCCACGCCATGCTATTGTCCGCTCAGATCAACATGACCAAACTAAGTCAGTTGGACAATCGCGGCACCGATTACGCGAATATCTGGGGTTACACCGATTCGCTCGGTAGGGAATTTGCCTTGCTCGGCTGCAATACAGGAACTTCGATCATTGAAATTACCAACCCATCGGCGCCCGTAGAACGCGCATTTATTCCCGGCGGAGTCTCGATCTGGCATGAGATACAGACTTGGGGCCGATACGCCTACGTGGTATCCGAAGCCGCTGGTAGCGGCCTGCAGATCATTGACTTGTCGGGATTGCCCTCCACCGCAACACTGGTGAACACATGGAGCACCCCCGGTTACGATCATACGCACGACATTCAGATCCGCGACGGTTATGCTTACCTGACCGGAGGCAATGCCACGCCGGTCGGCGGAATCAAGATTCTCAGCCTCGCGGATCCCGTGCATCCGGTCGAAGTGGGAAATTTCAATAACGAGTACATTCACGATTGCTATGTCCGAAACGATACGATTTACGCAGCCGCGATTTTTTCCGGTAAGGTTTATGTGATCGATGCAAAAAATAAATCGAACCTGCAGGTTGTTTATTCTTATTCTTATCCCGGCGCGTTTACTCACAATACCGCTCTATCGGATGACGGACAACTCCTATTCACTACGGATGAGACCAGCAGTCCGCCCGGCAAACTGCGCATTTGGGATATTTCGACTTTGCGTGACGGTCTGCCCGGCAATACCAATGTAACGGAGCTTGCATCCTACGGAAGTACGGCCATTGTTCACAACGTGTACGCCAAAGGCAAATATGCGTATGCGTCCTATTATACCGAGGGCGTCCGGATCTTTGATGTCAGCAATCCGTCCGCGCCTACAGTAGTTGGACATTTCGATACGTATGCACCGTCTAATGCCGCTCAGTTCGCTGGCGCCTGGGGCGTATACCCCTATTTTCCATCGGGCAATCTGGTAGTTTCTGACATCAGCGGCGGACTTTTTGTACTCTCATTTTCCGCTAAAGAGACCGGGCAGATCAACGGTGCCATCACCGACAGTATTTCCGGTGAACCGTTGAAAGGGGCGACTATTACGCTGTTGCAGGATAATCTGATGCGGTCCACTAACGACTCCGGACGGTATTACGCTCAGGCCTTGTCGGGAAATTCCACGTTGAAGATCGTGAAGCCGGGATACGCCACACTTTACAAGGATGTATGGGTTCCTCTGAATGGGAATGCCTCGTTCAATTTTGCTATGCCGCGCAATTTGCCTCTGGCGCCGCAACAAGTGACCATTAGTCACGACTCCGCCTCATTGACCCTTACTTGGAGACAGAATACCGAACCGCACTTTATGCGCTATCGGATTTACGGCGGATTATCGCCGCACCCGACGACCTTACTTGATTCTACCAACGACCGTCAGGATACGGTGAAGATATTTACCGGTCTGGTCAACGGCACGACCTATTATTTTCGGCTGACGGCCGTGGATTCCGCTTACCGCGAAAGCGTTTTTTCTGAGGAGATCAGCGAAGAACCGAATATTCCCGGATTCGAACCTCCCGAGACACCTTCTAACGTGAGTATCAGCCGTGACAGCGGCACAGTGACGCTGCGGTGGGATCAGAACCGAGACGGTGATTTCCTCCGATACCGCATTTACGGCGGCACGTCTCCGAATCCTGTTCTGCCTGTGGATTCAGTGGAAAATCGTTCGGATACGGTCAAAACGATTACAGGTCTTCTGAACGGCACAACGTACTATTTCCGAATAACTGCCGTAGACAATCATCTGGTCGAAAGCGCTTTCTCCACTCAGGTCAGTGCTGTGCCGCAGGCGCCATCCCTCAATCTGACCACCGCACTCTACCAGAATCCGCTTTTGACTAAATTTGTCGATATTGTAGTTGCGTCGGACGTTAATCTGACCGGTGCTCCGTCCGTCAAGATCTGGCGGACCACCGATACAAGCGTGATTGCTATGACGGCCATTTCGCAAAACGTCTACAAGGGCTCCTATACCTTTGGCGCCGACGGCATTTACAAGATAAGGACCCAGGCGGTATCCTACCGCGGACAGGATTCTGTGAAGATCAGGAACTATTCGGTGACTCTCGCCCGGCGCAATACGCCTACATCGCTGAGTTCCGTCAACGGCGCCGCCTTGCTGCGCATAGGTTCTGATCTGGTAGCCGAAGGAACATGTTTTATTTCTTTCGATGAATGGACCGAAGACGCTATTGTGCATCATTTTTTACCGGATCGCGTTCTATCTGAAAAAGTCCGTATCGAGGTCGCGTATGATCCCGCGCGTTTTGAAGATCCGACCCGGTTATTCCTTTACAGACGATCGGAGGAGGGTTGGGAACGCTTAGAGAGTCAGGTTCTGAACGGGCAGAATAAAGTAGTGGCTTACGTGAACCGGCTGGGAGTCTTTAAAGTGGATGCGGATGCGTCACCCGTTCACCGTAATACGGTTGTGAAGGATTTCGTTCTGAAACAGAATTATCCGAACCCATTCAATCCATCCACCACGATCGCGTACGATGTTCCCAACGACGAGCACGTGACGCTGACGGTGTACAATTTGCTGGGACAAAAAGTAAGGACATTATACGATGCGCCAAGCGCGGCCGGTCATTATTCGATAACGTGGGATGGGCGCGATGAACGGGGCAGAGAAGTCTCCAGCGGCATATATCTTTATCGGATCCGTGTCGGCAGCATTGTGCAAACTAAGAAGATGGTTCTTCTGAAATAATAGCATGTAACCCATTTCAAAAGCGAACGGTATGAAAAAAGTATTCCTGACTATCGTGATCTTATGGTGTTCCAATATCCTGTCTTGCGGCCCCGATCCCATACGGGACAGCGCAACCTTTGAGGATATGGTGCTGGAGGGTTGGACCAGTTACAGCCAAAACGAATTTGAAACGGCCATCGACTGGTTCAAGAAGGCCGGAAAGAAGAACCCATCGGCGGCGGAACCCTTGACAGGCTTGGCGTGGACATTCATGAAAATGGACAGCTTAAGCAAGGCTGATACGTATTTTTCAGCGGGCGCTTCAAAACAAGGTGTGCCACCCGATCATTACGCCGGCTGGTCATTTTTGAAAAATGCCAACAAGGAGTATGTGCTTTCCAATCAATTTGCCGATGAAGCGCTTTCGATGAATGCGAACTGGAGTTTTGTCTATGCCGTAGGGCTTAATGCGGCCGATCTTCAATTACTGATGGCTCAAAATTATTTTATGACCGGCGACTATTCCAACAGCCTGATCAAGGTCAAGATATTGAATCCATCGTTTGAAACCGATATTTTTGACAGCGCCGGGCAGGCTTTGTTGGCCAAAGAGATCGAAAGATTACGGAAGCTTGTTTAGCAAAAAAAACCGGCCTCAATGAGCCGGTTTTTGAAAAGGATTTCTGAACTAATTATTTGTATTTCCCACATAGATCTTCAGTTTGTCACCCACACGGATTGTATTGGATGATAGTTTGTTCCACCGTTTGATGCTGCTGACTTCCACATTGAATAACTTAGCGATGCTGATCAGAGTATCGTTGTCCTGTACGACGTAGATCTTCGTTCCCGGTTCGTCCGCAACGACTTCTTTGGCTTTTTTCTTGGTAGCATTGCGATAGCCTTCGTCGGGGATGTAAGTGTCAACCCAAAGGGTCAATACCTGCCCGGGGAAAATCGGGTCGCCGTAATACAAACCGTTCCAATCGCGGATATTCTGGGCCAGGATATTATACCATTCAGCGATCTCACCCAGCGTATTTCCAGCTTCAACTTTGAACAATATTTTTTTCTTTCCGGCCTTGTCATCGGTCTTTTTCTTTGCACTTGCCGCGGTCGAAGCGGCGGCCGTATAATTGGACGGTCGGTTGCCGGAAGCGCTTGCGGTTTCAGCGTTGCTCTTGCTTGCCACGTAAGATTTTGGAGCCACAGGTATGATGATGTATTGACCGGTGGTTAGATTGATGGAGCTTTTTAATTGGTTGGCCTGCATGATGGCCTTAACGTCCGTTCCGTATCGGTTGGCGATCAACGAGAGCGTTTCTCCGTATTTGACCTGATAACGGACCCAGGAACGTTTCCTTTCCTGCGGGATCTTGGCGTAGTTCTCAAGGAACTTGGCGCGGGTTCCCTGCGGCAATTTCAGAAGGTATCTGGTCGTCGTCGGAGGCGTACACCAGCGCAAGAGGGCCGGATTGATATCGCGGATGCTGTCAACCGTTGATCCGACACAATTGGCTATGATCTCGAGGTCGAGACATTCGGTGACCGTTACGGTGTCCACTTGCACGGGAGGATCTTTTTCCAGTGTGATACCGTATTGAGCGGGATTCTTGACGATCAGTGTGGAAGCGATGAAGTAGGGGACATAGTTTTTGGCCTCTCTGGGCATTTTGACCATTTCCCAATAATCCCGGGTATTGTTCTTTTTCATCGCACGATTGACGCCGCCGGGACCCGCATCATAGGCGGCCAGCGCCAGATACCAGTCTCCATAAATCGCAAACAGATCCTTCAGATGTTTGATCGCAGCCTTGGTGGAAACAAAGATATCCCTGCGCTCGTCCACCCACCAGTCCACGTTCATACCGTATATCTGGGCGGTGGCTTTTGTGAATTGCCACGGTCCGACCGCATGCGCACGGGACTTCGCAGTTGCGCTAAAGCCGCTCTCGATCATGGCCAGGTAAATAAGGTCTTCCGAGACGCCTTCCAGCTTGATCACCTCTTTGATAAGTTGTTCATGACGGCCGATCTTCCGGTACAGTCCCCGGATATTGGCCCCTCCGTCTTTGGTCATGTAATCGAGGTATTTCTGAATGCGTTCGTTCTGGATATTCATCGGGATGTAGTCCAGCGCATGGCCTTTGGCTATAGGCGCTTTGATATTGCCGTAAGAATTGAGTCCAGACAAACCCGTGTCAAAATACACCAGGCGGCTCAGGACCTGCTGATTGAATGTCTCTTCGTTGAATTCGTTCCTCAGTTCGAGCAGGTTCTTATAATGTTCAATAATGCCGTTGGCCAGCCAATTGGGGTAGTCGTTTCCGTTTACCGAAGTGTCGTCCTGTTCTGTTTTCGATTCCGCGATCTTGAAAGGAGTGTCGACAACGTCTCCGTTGCCGTTTTCCTCGTCCGGCGATTCTTTGGTGGCCAATATGTCACCCAGAGCCACCAGTCCGTCTATGGCGGCCATGTAGGCTTGTTTGGCGGCATCCGGATTCTGTTCTACAAACCAATAATTGAGGGCACTGGCATATTGCCGTTTGACGTTTTCCAGGGCGGCCGCTTCACCTGACCCATTTGCCGTGGAATCCTCCGATTTACCGTTTTCGGCGTCTCCAAGAACAAGGAACTGGACGGCATCCGTGACCGCAGCTGTTGTGTCTTGCGGTTTATCGGCGGTCTGTACTACCGCTTGTTCGGTGTGCGTGCCGGTTGTAACCACGTTTTGCGAAGCCACGCAACCCATCATGATGGCCGATAGTATCACCAAAGCATAGTTCATATTAAGAAATCTCATCAATATGCGAACTCCTAAATCATTAGAAAAACAATTAGTTTTGAACCGCGAGAATATATAGTATTGGCCCCCGAATGTCAATAATTTTGCGATTATCCATTCAGTGACACGTTGGCGGTAAATGAGCGTTTGAAATGATTATTTTGAGAGGATTTCAGCGTTCGTTCTGGTGATATCCAGATTTTGCCGGCTCACCATCACCAGAGCGCTGAAATTGATTCCAAAAACCTCGGCCGTCCGCCAGTATCCATCGGGTTCGCGCACATAAACCAGCGTTTCATCGGCGATTGTCTTGATGAGTGCCTTATCGGGGCGTTCCATTACCACAGACTGCACGCGTGTGCCGAATTTTTGCATGAGGGAGGGAGTTTCATTCCGTGAGGATAACATTTTGTCGCAGAGTTTCATGAATATTTCCTCTTCCGTTGGAGCCATTTCGATCTCCCGATAGGCGAAGGTATCCGAAGGGAAGGGGATGGAGAGATCCGCAATCGCCTTTTCCTGAAGGGCATCCGGGTATGTGGCCCGGATCATGGACACAACTTGTCTGGTGTTACTTAAATAGACACGGAAGGACTCTTTGGTCTCTTTGTTCAGCAGGCTGTAAAGGGTCTTGTAGTCTTTCTGGGCGAAAGAACGGACAAAAAGATTATGCGTTCCGTCCGGTGTTGTCGGGTCATAGTTGGGCGCTTCGCAGCTTACAAATCCAACGATCAGGCCGAGCAGGTATAAAACTCTGTTCATGGCTGCAAACATATCCAAAGGGGGGCATTTATGCAAGCGGTAAAACGCTGTTCAAAAGCATCAAATATCTTGCAAGAAACGGCGGGATATGTTATGTTACCGCCAATGAAGGTTCCCGCATCACATACCGGTTTTATCACATCCGTTGACCTCGCTCACCGATCCGGCAAAACCAATCTTCTTGGAATGTCCCGGGAGGAACTGGAGGCCTTCTTTACGTCGATGGGCGAGAAAAGATTCCGCGGCCAGCAGGTATTTCAATGGCTGTACAAAAAGGGTGCCGAATCATTTGCGGATATGACCGACATCTCCAAAGATCTCAGAGAACGGCTGGAGCAGAGCGCCGAGATCCGTCATCCCAAAGCCGTTGGCGTACAATTATCCGAGGAAAATGAAGCCTTGGCGACACGCAAAATCCTTTTTGAACTGGAGGACGGCCGCAAGATCGAATCCGTTTTTATTCCGGAAGAGGACCGGCGAACCGTCTGCATTTCCACACAGGTCGGCTGTGCGGTTGGGTGCGAATTCTGCGCCACCGGCTGGATGGGATATCAAAGGAATCTGTCGGTCGGCGAGATCGTTGGTCAGTTGACATACATTCGACGACATATAGATCCCGATATTTCCAACATTGTATTTATGGGCATGGGCGAACCGTTTTTGAATTACGATCCGGTGATTCAGGCGGCGCAGATTATTGCCAATGAGAACGGACCGGGACTCGCGGCCAAGCATATAACGATCTCGACGTCGGGTATTATTCCGAAGATCTATGAATATACGGACGCCGGTCATCCGTATAATCTCGCGATCAGTCTTAATGCCACAACGGATGCCGTTCGACGGCGTATCATGCCGATCACGAAGAAATACCCTCTGAAGGAACTGATCGAAGCGGCACGCTATTTCAACGCAACACGGCGAAACGGGGTGACGCTGGAGTATGTTCTGCTCTCCGGTGTCAATGACAGCGACGCCGATGCGGCACGATTGAAAAAAATAGCGTCGCAGCTCGGTCGATGCAAAGTGAATGTGATCCCGTACAATCCGATCGAAGGCCCTTCGCTGAAAAGGCCGTCGGATGAACGGATAGCTTATTTTATGAAACAAGTGTCGTCGATCCGGAGTCCGCTGACGCTGAGGCGCAGCCGGGGCCGGGATATCGCGGCGGCCTGCGGGCAATTGGCGATCAAACCGTAATTTTGATAACGTTTCCAATATTCACACTTAACCGGAGGTGTAGGGTATGAGAGCGAATCAAAAGCAATCCAAAGGGCGTCCGCAAAAAGCGCCGGCCAGTGTTTCCGATACGGCCTGGATCAGGGATCACTGGGCTACGATCTCAAGAAAGTATGCGGGTCAGTACATTGCGGTCTTTCACGGTTCGGTGATCGCCAACGGGACCAATCCCGAGATCGTACAACTTAATGCCAGAGAGATCGCCGGCGACGTCCGGTTCACGATAAAATTTATTGCTAAAGGAATTTACGCGCCATAGGGAATCTGCAACGAGTCTTTGCGTTACACCTTGTCGCCGGAACTATTAACCTAACATGGAATTTCATGCGCACCGCTCATCTTCTTGCAATGGGTCTCCTGCTCGGACTCGTTATTACAATTCAACCTGTTTCATCGCAGCCGCCGGCAACGGTCAAACTGAGCGTAAGCGCGGGCGCGGTCAATGGCCGGGAATTCTCTCTGGATGTCCGGGCCGTCGTGGATTCGAAGTATCATATTTACGGCACGGAACTGCTTGAAGGGCCGGTTCCCACTACGGTTACTCTGCAACTGCCTGAGAATGTAAGGCTCAAAGGCGCATTGATAAGTCCCGAAGGTAAAAAACATTTCGACGAAGGATTCGGCATTGATGTCACATGGCATTCGGGAACGGTCGTGTTCAAACAGCCCCTCGAGCTCACGGGCCCTCTGAAACAGGGCGATGCGATCGGAGTCGAGTTCCGTTATCAGGCGTGTACCGAGTCCTACTGTCTGCCTCCGCAAACGGTCAAGTCGGTTTTTAACGTCCCCGCATCCATACTGACCTTATCCCAAAAGATGACCGAACACAAACCGGCCGCAGACCAGGTTAAGCAAGACCTCCGAGAAGCGCCGGTCATCAAAGATACCGTTTTGTCTTTTGTTCAAGGGGATGAGAAGATCGAAAGTGCGGAAGATGAAAAGACGGTTATCGAAAGAACCGCTTCGTATGAGGCGTTGCGCAAAGAGTCTCTGGCTTCTTTTATCGGCCTGGCTTTTCTCACAGGCTTCCTGGCACTACTCACGCCGTGTGTCTTCCCGATGATCCCGATCACCGTGTCTTATTTCACCAAGCATTCGGCGACATCCAGAATTCAGGCCATCAAGCAGTCCGTAATTTATATCCTCGGTATCATCGTTTCTTTCGCCCTCTTCGGATGGCTCATGTCGCTGATCGTTGGTGCATCCGGGGCCCAGAATTTTGCCGCCAACGCGTGGGTCAACATGACGATCGGCGTACTTTTTGTAGTTTTTGCGTTGAGTCTATTTGGAGTATTTGAAATACGGCTGCCTTCCTTCATTGTCAATTTTTCCCAGCAGCACAGCGACACCGGGCGGAATATGGGAACCCTTTTCGCAGGGGTCACTTTTACGTTGGTCTCTTTTACGTGTACGGTTCAATTTCTCGGTTTGCTGATGGTGGCCTCGGCTAACGGCGAATGGTTTCTTCCGATCGTGGGTATGTTATGTTTTGCCGCGGCGTTTTCATCGCCGTTCTTCTTCTTGTCGCTTTTCCCTCAGTATCTCGCCAATATGCCCAAAAGCGGCAGTTGGCTCCATGCTACGAAGATCGTTATGGCCTTTGTGGAAGTGGCGGCCGCGTTCAAATTCTTTAGTAATGTAGACCTGGTTTGGGATACACAGATACTGACGAGGCCAGTGCTGCTGTCCATCTGGATTGTCCTCTTCGGGATCAGCGGATTCTATTTATTAGGCAAGATCAAGTTCTCTGAAGATGATACGGTGGATGCGATCGGTGCGGGCAGAACAGGACTTGGTATGTTCTTTATGAGTCTGACGGTCTATTTGCTTTACGGTTTGTTCGGCAATCCTCTTCAGGCCGATCTGGATTCCTATCTTCCTCCGGCCGATTACGGCGTGATTCGCAGTGCGGCCGACAAGGAGAAAACCGAAGAGGGTGAGTGGATCGAGAATTATGCTACGGCGATTGCAAAAGCCAGGGAGTCCGGGAAGCCTCTATTTATAGATTTTACGGGCAAAACCTGTACGAACTGCCGTCTGATGGAAAAGACAATGTTCGTGCGGGAAGACGTGGATAAACTTTTCGACCAGATGGTACTTGCGCGCCTCTGGACGGACTTCGGTGAAGCGCAGGAGAAAAATCAGGAGCTCCAGCAGAAATTTGTCGGCAGTGTGGCCTTGCCGTTTTATGTCATCATCGATCCGGAGGAAAATATTCTCGCCACGTTCGGCGGGCTGGAGCGCAATCCCGAGGTCTTCAAGATGTTTCTCAAAGAAGGTCTGGAAAGAATGAAGATCACGGCCGACATTCGTAAAAATTGAAAACAGGAACGTTTCCGGTCATTAATTATAAAGGAATAAGATGAGATTATTTATTGGTTTTGTGTACGTCTCGATGCTTTTTTTATCAGTTTCAGCCTGCGGTCAAAAACAGGCTTCCTCACAAGGACAGGTCAATTTCTCCGCGACCGATCTGAGCGGCAACAAAATGGAATTCTCTCAGTATCGCGGCAAAACGGTTTTGCTCAATATCTGGGCGACATGGTGCGGACCGTGCCTGAAAGAAATTCCTGATCTGAAAGAAATTCATGAACAGTATAAAGACAAAGATGTTGTAGTTCTCGGTGTTTTGCTGGATTCCGAATCGCCTGAGGCGGCTAAACCTATTGTCGAAGAACAACTTAAGATTACATATCCTACCTGGTACGGCGACGATGCTTTCGCCAAACAATTTGGCGTGCAGGCTTTCCCGACGACCGTGATCATCGATAAGAACGGTAATGTAGTCAGTACGAACGTTGGTTTGCAGAACAAAGAAAGGTTTTTGAATTTGCTGAAGGCGGCCGGGATTTAACGGGATCCAATTCAGCGCGAATTCCTAAAAGAACAAAACATGTAAACATTGAGCTCAGGCTCCAAGCCTGAGCTATTTTTTTTGTGTCTTAACGCAGCGTATCCTCCAAAGCCGTTGAAGCGTCGGTCTTATCATCTCGGTATTTGATAATAATGGGCGTATAGAGTGATAAATTCTTCTCACGCGCAAAGATATTTGAGACGATGGGTCTGGATCCGGCGACCACTACCGCGCCTTCGGGAATGGTGAGCGGTTCGTCTTTGGTCCTGCGATGGACGGAGCTTGTAACGATATCGTACACCGGCGTTCCTCCCGTCAGGATAACGCCCGCGCCAATCACGGCACGGCGTTTGATAATGGTGCCTTCATAGATGCCGCAGTTGCCCCCGATCATCACGTCGTCTTCGATGATGACCGGCATCGCTCCGACGGGTTCAAGCACGCCCCCGATCTGTGCCGCTGCACTAAGGTGAATGTTCTTTCCAAGCTGGGCACAGGAACCTACCAGGGCATGCGAATCGATCAGAGTACCGGAGTCGACATAGGCTCCGACATTGATATAGGCGGGCGGCATGATCACCGTTTGTGGAGAAACGTAGCAACCGTCGCGTACGCTGGTTCCGCCCGGAACAATACGTACGTTGTCCTTCACGCCGAGGCCTTTGAGCGGGTAGGTGTCTTTATCGAAAAAGCGAAATCGTCCGTCAATGGACATATCGGTCAATTTCCCCAGACGGAATCCGATGAGGATGCCTTTTTTCACCCACTCATTGACCTTCCAGCTGTCATCGGTTTTCTCCGCCGCGCGGATCTCGCCGGCATTAAGCATTTTCTTGAAATGGTAAAAATATTCCATTCCATCCTGCTTCAGCACGTCTTCGGCCGATAAGGGATAGAGTCTTTCGATGGCCGATGCGATCTCTTGTTTATTCATGGGTTATTTCCGTAATAATGGAGTCGTCCAAGCTTGGTTGTTTGACTAAAATAGAAATATGAATATCAAAATTCAAATTGAAAAAAGGCATCCGATACCATTTGACAAAAAACATTTTTGTAATTAAACTTTTTTTGGAAATGACCGCATAGGATTTATCAGTAAATGTTCTGGAAAATCAAATCGTTTCTTTATCTTGTGTTCAGAAATGTATTCCCTTTTGGCCGGATACTGGAGAAAGAAAATCTCTCCGTCAGAGAAATGATCGCATCGGTTCTCCGCGACGGTGATGCGGTGCTGGATGCCGGTTGCGGGGACGGCAACGGGGCGCGCATCGTTCTGAGTCTTGAGCGGAGAGTCAGCATTTTATGTCTGGATTCTACGGATGCCATGTTGTCAAGAGCTCCCCGGCACGCTTCGGTGTATACCAAATTAGCACCGGCTGACAATACCGGTTTGGACGACTGTTCGATAGATGTCATCCTGTGTATAGGCGTCATGGAATATGTGGCGGATCCCAAGGCCGTGTTATCGGAGTTTCTCAGGGTAGCCAGACCTAACGCTTACCTGTGTATAACTTTTTCACCGCCGATCCTGTTTAATCATCTTCGGTGGATCCACGGCCGCCGATTATTTCTGCATGATACTAACAGGGCTATTGAAATGCTGTCTCATAGCGGGTGGCAGGTAATGAAACACAGCCGGAAGCTGATACAAACTCAGTTTCTGGCCGCGAAGACGTAGTATATATAAATACAATTGACAAGCCGTTTCTTTTGTCTGAATTTTGAGTAAGTAGATTAAAGATTAGCAGATAAATCTCTTTTCAATTTGCTAATAATCCATTAAGTTATTTCGTCAGACCGGCTCCCCTTTGAGAATTCGTTAACCAATCAAGGAGATTTATATGAGCGGCGATATATCTGAGATCAATAATCTTCTTAACGAGATCAAATCATTTTTACTCAAAGAACTTGGTGTGAGGCATTTGCGCATCAACATCATGAGTCCTAAAACCTCTAAACTGCAGATGATCGCACATACGGACGGTTTTGACGGTGAAGAAGTGAAGATCACGTTGTCGAAAGGGCAGGGGTGTTCGGGCAAAGCGTGGAACACAAAAAAAGAAGAGATCACCGATCTCGGTAAAGAAGTGCAGTGGATCGCCCAGGAAGAAGAAAAGAAGGTGAAATCCGGCTTGAGAGTGATCCTGGCCTTGCCGCTCTTTGATCCGGATGTGGCGAACCTGAAAAAAGTCATAGGCACCATGACGATTGACTCGACGGAACCGATTTACGATAAGCTGAGAAGTGCCGTGCCGATCATTACCCCGTATGCCGAGAAGATGGCGGTTTTGGTTAAGAAAAGCGGTTTGTAACATTCAACGCATTCACAGAACGCCCGATCGGCTTAGTTTCATATGTTACCCTCCTGCAATTGGGCTGGGAAATGGCCTGAACGATCGTTGGCCAGGATAATATGAAGTCATGAAGCACACGTTCTTTCTTTCTGCTATTTGCTGGCTCATCTTTGTTTCCCCACATTCTTTTCCCCAGAAAAAATCCATTGTTGCTCAACGCGGTGCGGTGGTATCGGTGGACGAATTTGCTTCCAAGATAGGCGTTTCCATCTTGAAAAAAGGCGGTAACGCAGTAGACGCGGCGGTGGCAACGGCTTTTGCCCTGGCCGTGACGTATCCCCAGGCGGGAAATATCGGCGGCGGAGGCTTTATGATGATCCGAACAAAAAATGGGGAGGCCGTTGCTATCGATTATCGTGAAAAAGCGCCCATGAAAGCCCACGCACGGATGTTCCTGCGTCCTGACGGTACGCTCGATACAATGTTGAGTGATTATGGATACCTGGTGGCCGGAATTCCTGGAACGGTTCGCGGGCTGGAAACCGCGTGGAAGAAGTATGGAAAGAGTCCGTGGCGGGAACTCGTGATGCCCGCGGTGGAACTTGCAGAAAACGGATTTGTGCTCAACCCGGTCTTTGCGGCGTATTTGGAATCCAATCGCTCCAATTTGTCGCGGTATGATGAAACCAGAAAAATCTTTTTCAAGGAAGACGGGCAGGCCTACCGGGCCGGCGAACTTCTCGTCCAGAAAGATCTCGCGCGAACACTGAGAGCCATAGCCGACCACGGAGCAGACGCATTTTACGAAGGGCCGCTGGCTGATGCCATGGCAGAGGAAATAGCGCGAAACGGCGGCATCTGGACAATAGAGGATTTACGAAACTATGGGGCGGTCGTTAGGACACCCGTTCGCAGCACGTATCGCGGGCTGGAGATCATCAGCATGCCGCCGCCATCTTCGGGCGGTATCGCGGTCATTGAAATGCTGAATATCCTGGAGAATTTTGAGCTAAAGCCCGGGCATGCAGAAACGTATCACCTGATCGCGGAATCCATGCGCCTCACTTTTTTTGACCGCGCGCGATTTTTGGGTGATCCGGATTTCGTAAAAGTTCCAGTCGACCGCCTTATCTCAAAGTCTTATGCAAAGGACTTATCCAAAGTAATCGATATTCGGAAGACCCGATCCAGTGAGGAGCTTGCAAGCGAGGATTATCCTGAAATTAGTGAAACGACGCATTTCTCCGTGATCGATGCCGAAGGCAATATCGTATCCAATACCTATACGCTTGAAGATTGGTTCGGTTCCTGCGCGGTGGTCAAGGGCCTGGGTTTCCTGCTTAATAATGAGATGCATGATTTCAATATCGAGCCGGATGTGTACGGTTTCACGGGACAAAAGGAACACAATAAGAATCTGATCGAACCCGGCAAACGTATGCTGAGTTCGATGACGCCTACAATCGTTCTAAAGAACGGCAAACCTTTCCTGGTCACCGGTTCCCCGGGAGGGAAGACGATCATCAATACAGTAGCGCAGATCATTGTCGCTATGACAGATTATCATTTGAGTTTGCGTGGATCGGTGGATCAGCCGAGGCTTAGCCAAACGTGGAAACCCGACCGCATACTGATCGAAAGGGGCCGTTGGCACCCGGAGGTGATCTCGCAGCTACGCGCCAAAGGACATAAGATCGAGGAAACCGAATTCATCGGTGATGCGCATTCGATCTGGATCGATCCGAAAAGCGGTTTGATCTACGGTGAGGCGGATACGAGGCGATACGGATGGGCGGAAGGGTATTGACCGGCGGCTATTTTCTGAAAAGCCAGAGTATCAGGGAAATGATGAAGCTGATCAGCAAGCCGGTGGCCAAAGGGAAGTAGAAGGTAAAATTGTCTTTTTTGATATAGAAGTCACCGGGCAGGCGCCCGATGAATGGGATCTTATCGGAGAAAAAAACAAGGACGCCGATCAGCGTGACGATCAGACCAAATCCAATAAGGCTTTTCCCAAGGAATTGAAAATCAAACATTATTTATAGCTTCTCCACAACGCGTTTCATGATTCGCGTCATCTTCGGTTCCGCTTCCCCGGCGGTCTTGATAATCTTCGGCAGATCCACTGGTTCCAGCGAATCCGGGAAACACTCGTCGGTCACGATCGAGAATCCGAGGCATTCGATGCCCATGTGCCGAGCCACGATCACTTCAGGTATGGTGGACATGCCGACCACGTCCGCGCCGATATAACGAAGAAAACGGTACTCCGCACGTGTTTCAAGATTGGGACCCATGACGGCTACATAGACCCCGCGCTGAACCTTGATTTTCTCGTCCAGAGCGATCTGCTCCGCCATGGCGATAAGCCGTTTGGAATACGGTTCGCTCATGTCGGGAAACCGGGGACCGAGCGAATCTTCGTTCTTCCCGCGAAGAGGATTATCGCCGAGCAAATTGATATGATCGTCCATGATCATGACGTCGCCGGGCCGGTACTGTGGATTCATCCCTCCGCAGGCATTGGATACCAGAAGCGTCTGGACGCCGAGGAATTTCATCACGCGGACAGGGAACGTGATCTGCGCCATGGTATAGCCTTCATAAAAATGAAACCGACCCTGCATGGCTACAACGTGTTTTCCGCCCAGTTTACCGAATATCAGCTTACCCGCATGGCTCTCTACGGTGGAAGTAGGGAAATGGGGGATATCGGTATACGGTATCTCGGTCTCTTTCTGAATTTCCAGAGCAAGTCCGCCGAGTCCCGTTCCCAGAATGATCCCGACAGGTGTCTCGGTCTTCGTTTTGGTTCGTATGTATCGGAACGCTTCCTGAATCGCATCTAGGTATTGGCTCATTTCTTCTCCGATTTCTTCTTTTCAAGTTCCGCGTAAATGTCGTCGATCATGTCTTCCGGCTTCTTTTTGGCGTAATCGCCGAGCATCTTGTCGAAATCGGATTTCTTGAAGATACCGGTGGGGTTGGTGCTGAGGCTGTCGAGATCCTCAATGGCTTTTTTCTTGTCGTCCTTTTTTTCTTCGCTCATGACGGCTCCTTTGGGTTGGAGTTGTCTTTATTTAATGTTTTTTTCTTTTCAAGTTCGGCGTAGATCTGATTGATCATTTCCTCCGACCGCTTGTGGATGTCGTTTCCGAGCATTTTGTGGAAGTCGGCCTTCTTGAACATGCCGGTAGCATGCTGAGCCAAGGCGTCCAGATCGCTGAGTAATTGTTGTTTCTTTTCATCATCGCCGGTTTCGGCCGCGATCTCCTCCTGTTCTTTGAAACGGTTCAGGGCATGCGCGAGTTCCTGCGGGATGTCGTCAAGTTCCACGTCGCTGAGGAATGTGTCGATGCTCTCGGGATCTACAAGTTCCACCTTATTTTCTTCAGCGGACGGAGACTTCTCCTGGGCAATCTCGACCGTCTGAATCTCGATGGCGGCAGGCGTTTCATGTCCGTCAAGAGTCTCCGATTCGTTTGGACCGGCTGTTTGTCCATCGTCGATGATGCCGAGCAAGGTCATTTGCGACCGCAGGTATTCGCGCAGATGCGCGGCCACTTTCGCGCGCTGATCCTTGAGCAAGGCGATTTCTGAACGGATCTTGTCCGCTTGTTTTATTGCATCGGCCACCAGTTTTTCCGATTCGACCCGGGCTTTCTGAACGAGGAAATCGGCTTCCATCCTGGAGTCCATCAGCCGTTCCACTTTGGCCATTTCCTGCTTATAGGCCTGCATGGCTTTTTCATTCTCTCCGAAACGGCTCTTCAGTTGTTCCAGTTCCTCCTCGGCGGTTTTCAGTTTTCTCTGGAGCTCCGAGTTTTGTCTTGTCAGCTCTGTTGAATTCTCTGCGACCACTTCCAGAAAAGCCGAGACCTCGTGGGGATCGTATCCCCTGAACGTTCGTTTGAACTCCTGATGCATGATGTCGGTGGTGTCTAATCTCACTCGGTTTCCTCCGGTTTGCCGGCGGCGGAGGCCGTAGCGGCCTTCGTAGCCCGTTTGCGTTTTCCGAAAATGGCCGTACCGACGCGGATGTGCGTGGCTCCTTCTTCGATCGCTATTTCAAAATCGCCGCTCATACCCATGGAAAGGAATTCCATGTCGACATTGGGAATTCTCTGCTCGGCGATAAATTCTTTGAGTTCTCTCAACTTCTTAAAATAAGATCTGATCTTGACCGTATCGTTGGCTGTGGCGGCCGTGAGCGCCCCGATGGTCATCAGGCCCTTGATCCGAACGTTCTTGAGCTCAGACACCTGTTTGACTACCTCCAGCGTGTCATCGGGATCCACGCCGTACTTCGACTTTTCCCGGGAAGTATTGACCTGTATGAGGATCGGCATGATCTTGTCTTTGGTGTAGGAGCGCCGGTCGATCTCGGCCGCGAGCCGCTGGGAATCCACAGAGTGAATGATGTCAAATATTTCTACAGCCTGTCGCACTTTGTTGGTCTGCAGGTGGCCGATGTAATGCCATTGTACTTCCTTAAAGAGCGGATCGTGCTGCAGAGGGGGGATCTTATCCTTAGCTTCCTGCACTTTATTCTCACCAATGTGCCGCAGACCGGCGTGAACGGCTTCGCGGATGGCATCCGCGCTGTGCGTTTTGGAAACGGCGATCAGTTTTACCTCGTCCGGACGGCGGCCGGAACGTACGCAGGCTTCATTTATCTTACGCAACAGGATCTCCGTGCGTTCCGCAACCGATGAAGCATCTCCATTCATATATTATTTGTCCTATGTTTGTTCCACGTTCTTACCGAAACCCGACCGAATCCTCGCTTCCGGGTCGGTTTCTATCTTGATCCGCTCGATGCCGTCGATCATCTTTTTGAGGAATTGGCCCAGCATGTTATCTCCGAGGTAAATGACGGAAAGAATCATTTTCTCGTGCGCGATCTCAAACCCAATACTGCTGAACGTGATCTTCTTGATGTATTTGGTCAAATGCGGATTCTTCTGTACGGCCTGCAATTTGTTGGCCAGCTCCTCATCGATCGGAAAACGCTGATTGAAAGCCAGATAAGGTTCTCCGAACTGGGGAAAGCGGAACTCATGCTCCGTGATCGCATCCGAAAGCCGCCGTATACCTTCGGATATTATTGCGGAAATACCGCTGCCATCGGTGGTGAAAACCTTTGGGGCTCCGAATTTATCCGACAAGATCAGGCCTATGCAGTTTTGCTTCTCGATCAGCCGTTTAAAGAACAGTTCGATCGCTATGTGCGGGATATGGCTGCGATTTTTCCGTGATTCGAATATCTGCGCGATGGCCAGAATGTCTTCTTTGATCTTTCGTACGGCGCATTCCGGGTTGATGTGATAACATCCTTCATTGAGACAAGCGTCGATAGGTTCGGCGCAACCCGTCCGGGTTTTGTAGTCCAGCAGGTTCTCAAGTTTGCCCCGGATGTCCTTCTCATTAGCCGATATATTGAGCGCTTCGCTGTAAAAAACCACGGCGGTCCGTATCAGGGCTTCCAAAAAATTCCTGAGTTGGTCGTAGTTCAGTTCCTCGATGAAGGAGTCGTATTCCTTGTAGATCTGGAACTTGCTTTTGATCTGCTCCAATTTATCGTCGTCAAATAGCCTTGAGTCAAGTTCAAAACTGCTTTGCAGTCTGGCGGACGATTCACCGGAATTATTGAGCTCGGATTCTGAAGTAGCCGTAATATCGGGAGCATTCATGTTTGTATCACTGTGAGATTCTGATATGTTTTTCAGTCCGAAGGTTAAAAAGAATATATTTTTTAAAACGTTAAAAATCAATAAAAATGTCCCCGCCGGACGTGTCATTCCGCTGAAATTTTATATTGATACCCAAAAAAAAAATCATTATTATTCTTATTAATTAATACTTTAAACCTCTTATCGTTTTTACTTTTCATCGGAAGGGTTGGTCCTATGTTAAGAAAAGTCCGTTTCGTTATGCTGGCCTTGGTCGGTCTTAGCTTGACCGTAACGCAAATGACAAATGCCCAGGCCACGGTCAAAATCGAGCCCGATACTATATTGGCCGGTGACCAGGAAGCCAAGATTACGGTAACCTCGGCCAAAACCGATGTGAATCTGAATTGCGTGTCCCGAAAGGGCGGAGGTAATTTCAGCGACTTCAAGACGATTCAAGGTGTAGGAAGTCAGGCCACGTTTACAAGCCCTTTCCCGGGCGAGGTCGAGATCGAAGTTCTGGACGGTAAATTCACGAAGATCGGACAGACGAGCGTCACGGTAGTAGCTCCGACGCTGACGGTACTCGAAGAGACGATGGTCAATAATATCAATTGGCAAAACAAAAGTATGCCTTTAATGGTTAGGGTCACCGATCACCGTGACCGGCCGGTCAAGACTGCGAAACTCAAATGTAAATTATCCGAGATCGTTGGTAAGAAAGTTGTCGCTACGACATCCAAGGTGTCGGATTTTGTACTCAAAGACGATTATTACGAGGCCACGATCACCGGACTTAAGGATGCGTCTTATAAGATCGAGGTGATCGATATGAACCATATAGAGGCTTTTGACAACCTGGACAATCCTGACAATCCGCACCCGACGACGGTGATCGAAGGGTTAAATATCTCTTTCTGATCCAGACATCTATTTTTTTAAGAACCCCGTGGGGAGACGCAAGGGAGGTCTTGTCACGGGGTTTCATTTTGTCTGGTATGACGCCCAGATCGGATTGGCACCCGACGAATCAATGAATTAACATGAATCGTTACATAGCACTTGTCATCATTTTGATCCTCTGGGGCTGTGCCAGTATGCAACCTCCGGGGGGCGGCCCCGAGGACAAGGAACCACCGGAGGTTCTTTGGACCGTGCCGGTCAAGGATTCCGTCAGGGTTGGCCGAAAAGTGAATATTCAGATCGCCTTCAGTGAAAAAATGAATCATGAGTCGGTGGAGAAGGCCGTGTATTTGTCGCCGTTCCCGCCGGGCGAGATCGGATACGGCTGGAAAAAGAACGTACTTACGATACGCCTTGACGATTCGCTAGAAAAGGAAAAGACCTTTGTTGTGACGGTAGGAACCGACGCTAAAGATAATCACGCCAATTCATTGCCGCAGGCGTTCAGCTTCGCCTTTTCAACGGGAGACTCCATCGACCGCGGTTCGATCTCCGGCCGCGTGATCGCCGAAAATACGAAAGGCGTTTCCATATGGTCCTACCGTTTGGACGGCGTGAAAAACCCCGACAGCCTGATCTACAGGAATCGCGCCGATTATATTACACAGGCCGGGGCGGGCGGATTGTACCAATTGTCGTATCTTTCACCGGGAAAATACCGAGTCTATGCCGTTGCCGATCTGGATGCGGATTACCGGTATACGCCGTCTTCCGATTTCATTGGCCTGACCTACAAGGACGTAACTCTTCGCGGGTCCCGTCTGGAAGCCGGTGAAATGGATTTTATGATGTTCCAGGAAGATACCGCTGCATTCCGGATGGAATCGGTCACTCCGATCGATGAGCGGCTTCTGACCGCCGGTTTTTCAAAACCCCTGAGAGCCGCTGCATATTTTGAAAACGATACAGACAGAGTCTCATTGTTGGATCGATTTGAATTGACGGATAGCATTACCGGCGGAGTGATCGGCATCAAAGAGGCGTACCTCAATCCGGCCAATCTACGGGAGGTCGCATTTCTTACTGAAAATCGTTTCCCGGGAGTCCGTTACCAATTGGTTTGCAGGGCCATTGCGGCACAGAACGGCGATTCCCTGAGGTATGACAGGCTCACATTTGAAGGCCGTGCGGACAGCAACAGGCTTTCTTTGACGATGGACCTCTTGCGGCCTGCGGTAAAAGACGGCTATATTCTTCCGGACGAATATCCGCAATTCCGTTTTTCGACCGGGCTTGTACGCTCAACCTTCGAAGAGAATTTTAGAATGGAGGACAGTACCGGCCGTGAGATACGCGGTTCATTTGTGTGGACCAACTCCGCACAGGTCGAATTCAAGCCGAGATCATGGCCGGCAAGCCTGATGGATTACCGGATCACGATAGCGACCGATTCCATCCGGACATGGCAGGAGCTGCCGGGAGGGGATACTGTGGCCTTCTACAAGCTGAGGTCCTTCAAACTGGACAGTCTCGGATTGGTTTCGGGAACGATTATTGACATTGACGAAATAAACAGAGGGCCTTACTACATCACATGCAGAAATGTCAATAGAAGCCTGCGGGATCATACCGTCCGCGTCAACGATGTGGGATCCTTTACTTTCAATTTCCTGATACCGGGCAAGTATACGATGGTTGCGTACCGTGATGACGACCGTAATGGCGTGTACAGTTACGGACGCGTCAGCCCGATGGAGTTTCCGGAGAAATTCACCAGTTACACCGACACCGTTACGGTACGTCCGAACTGGGAAACGTCAAACATAACTATTCGATTCAGAAAACCATAGACAGGAAGGTCATTCATGAAAAGCGTTTATTATTTATACCAAACGTCCAACGGGCGCAATTTCAGGCTGGAAGAAGGTAAAGAAGTCACTTTTGGCCGCGCTTTTGATAATATAATTCATGTAGACGACACGTCGGTATCCCGCCACCATGCTGTAATCAAATGGAAAAAAGGCATGGCCTATCTCACCGATCTGAAGAGCACCAACGGCACGGCGGTCAATGACGAAAAAGTGGAACCCGATTATTTTTATGAACTGAACTACATGGACGAGGTGAAAATCGGTAATGTCACTTTCAAAGTGCTGGATGAAGAGTCGGTCATCGGCAAGAATTTCGAAGGTAATTCCATGCCGGCCAAGACCGTCGTCCTCGATCCATCCAAACGCTTGGATAAACAGGATTTTGACAAGTAACATCTAAAACAACAGGAGAATAACGTATGGGTTCTGCCCGATTCGCCCGGCTGTATGCCTTTTTTGCTGTGTTAGTTCTTTATACCGGCTGTTCAACTAAACAAACCACTATCGGCGGTCCGCCGGAGCAACCGGCCAAAAAGGATAGTGCCGTGGTTGCCGTGGAAATGGTAAAAGATACGGCCGCCGTTGGCAAACACGATCAGGCCGCCGTCTCCGAGCACCATGCGATGCCGGCCGATCTGGCCGAATTGAAGGTTTTGGGCGATTCACTCTATATGGCCGAACGGTTCGATGAAGCGCTGCCGATCTGGATAAAGATCGCCGATCGTGCCGGCCATGACAAAGCCTTGGCGTGCGAAGCTCATTTTGTTCTTGGTAATATATTCTTTCACAAAGAGGAATACGGCAAAGCGGAATTGGAACTCAAAATGGCGATCCGTACGGACTCACTGCTGATCGATGCCCATCAGAGCCTGGGTCTTCTCTATTTTACTAAAGGCGATTATGAAAAGGCGCTGGTCTCGTTCCGGACCGTCCTGGAACTCGCGCCGGGCGATTCCGAAGCGACGTACTGGGTCGGCTATACGATAGGCTCCAAGGCGTACGAAGACGGATTAAGCGATTTTAATATCGACTGGTACGACCGTGCGATCGAACATTTCAAGGTAGCCGCGGAGTACCTTTCCGAAGACACTTCGGCCAATTACAAGATCTACTTCTTCCTGGGCAAATCTCTGATCGAGAAACTTGACTACGAACAGGCGCTGATGTATCTCAATAAATGTATCGAACTCAATCCGACCCTGGCCGACGGATACGTGGAGATCGGATCGGTCTATTTTGCTCAGCGGAATCTGGAAAAGGCGATCGCATCCAATGAAAAGGCCATGACCATAAACCCTCAGCATCCGAAAGCACACAACAATCTCGGATACATCTATTTTACGATGGGCAATAATTTTGCCGTCAATAACGATAAGGGAAAAGCGGACGAATACTACAAAAAAGCGATCGCGTTATTTGAAAAAGCGCTTATCTATGATCCGAAATTGGAGGGCACACGCCGCAATATCGAGCATGTTCAGAAGATCCTCAGCGGGGAACGTAAAGTAACGGCCTTTACCATGATGCAGGCCGCCATAAAAAAAGACAATGGCGCTGAAAAGATCGCGCAATTCAAGAAGATCATTGCGGAGGACCCGACATACGACGATGCGTACAACAATCTGGGCGTAGCTTATTTTTACGGCGGGCATGCGGACAGCGCAGTTGCGGCGATCGAACACGCCATCGCGATCAATCCTTATAACCCGCAGGCACACAATAATCTCGGCTACATACTGGGCACGATGCACCGATACGACGAGTCTCTGAAGCATCTTTTTATTGCCATTCAGATAAAACGTGACTATTTTGACGCGTATCATAATCTGGGTTACGTGTACATGTGGAAGGAGGATTTTGATAGTTCCAGAAAGATCTGGATACAGCTTCTCAAACAAAATCCAAACAATATGCAGGCCCGCAAAGGGCTGGAGGAAATGGAGCGGCGTCTGGCGATGGTCAAATCCGGCGAAAAAACGACCCAAATAGAGATTCAGGAAGACCATCATAGCGGAACCGAAAAGAAAAACCAGGAATAACGATTCATGATCTACGGTGTGATTATGGCCGGCGGTGTGGGCACCCGCTTCTGGCCGCGGAGCAGGACGACAAGGCCCAAACAATTGCTCAATATTTTCGGCGATAAGACGATGATCCAGCATACGGCCGAACGTATCAGACCGCTGGCCGATACGGATCATATATTCATCGTGACCAATATTCAGCAGGCGGATTCGGTTGCCAAACAACTGCCGGATATCGACCGGAAGAATATTCTGATTGAGCCGGTGGGGCGCAATACGGCGCCGTGCATCGGATTGGCCGCGATCCACATTTTGCAGAGAGATCCGGACGGCATCATGGCGGTCTTAGCGGCCGACCACCTGATCAAACCGGTGGATAAATTCTGTGCCGATATCGCTTTTGCCGCCGAGATAGCCGGTGCGACGGGAGCCTGCGTGACCCTGGGTATCGTTCCAACGCGGCCGGAGACCGGATACGGGTACATTCAGTTTCTGGATCACGAATCCATCGGCGGCGATCGCAAGGCGTACCGCGTGAAGACCTTTGCCGAAAAACCGAATCTGGAAACGGCCAAACGGTTTGTCGAAAGCGGCGATTTCTTGTGGAATAGCGGTATGTTCATCTGGAAAGCCTCTACGATCCTGAAACTGATCGAGGAATTCCTTCCGGAACTGCATGAAGGACTGATGGAGATCAAAGAGGTCCTGGGTAAACCGAATTACGATGAAGTGGTTAATCGCGTATACCGTTCCATCAAAGGCATTTCCGTGGATTACGGCGTGATGGAGAAGACGAGAGAAGTGTATGTGATCAAGAGCAATTTTGATTGGAACGATGTAGGCAGTTGGGAAGAAGTGTACCAACTGACCAAGAAGGATGCTTCGGGCAACGCGATGACCGGTGAGCATCTTCATATTGATACAACCAATTCGCTGGTTTACTCACCGGACAAACTCGTAGCGCTGGTCGGCGTGCACGATCTTGTTGTTGTGGATACTTCCGATGCCCTTCTTATTTGCCGCCGGGATCAGGCGCAGGATGTGAAGAAGATTGTTGACGAGCTTCAGAAACAAAAAAGGAATGAGCTTTTATAAACCTTCTCAAAAACGATGAAAAAAGAAAAGATACTGTCAACATTGGAGGAGATTGCGGAGAAACTGGAGATCAAGGTGCGCCATGAAAAGGGGGACTTTACCGGCGGCTACTGTACCAAGGACGAAGAACACATTATTCTCATCAATAAAAGGCATGCTATCGACCGAAAGATCGTAGTGCTTGCCCGTGAACTGGCTCCTTACGACCTCACCGGACTTGAGGTTCCCAAGGCGGTTTCCGAGATCATCGAAAGCGAAAGGAAACGGGCGTCGCAGATCGAACTTGAAGAACTGGAAGACAACGAGTAATTATGCTTTTAATTGAGTGTAAAGCACCTTCATGGAAATCAGGGCCGACCTTCAGGATAAACTAGACCGCTTGCCTAAAACCCCGGGTTGTTACCTCTTCAAGAACGATCAGCAGAAAGTCATTTATATAGGAAAGGCCAAAGTTCTCAGAAACCGCGTCCGTCAGTACTTTCAGGATTCCAAACGGGACGACCTCAAACTCCAGGTGATGGTGTCCAAGGTACGCGATCTCGAGATCATCGAAACGGATTCCGAGGTGGAGGCTCTGATCCTCGAGTCCAATCTGGTCAAAGAATACCGGCCGCGTTACAACATCGAACTGAAGGACGACAAGAGCTTTCCGTATATCAAAGTGACCAATGAGCTCTTTCCTCGTATTTACGTGACACGCGAAAAGGAGAAATCGGGAGGACGGTTTTTCGGACCTTATACGGATGTGAAGAATCTGAGGAATACCCTGAAGACCCTGCACCGGATTTTTCCTATCCGAAGCTGTACTCATGAATTTACGCCTGAGAAAATCAGGGACAAGAAGATCAAACTGTGTCTGGATTATTATATTCACAAATGCGACGGCCCCTGCCAGGGCCTGATCGCATCTGAAGATTACGGGCGTATGGTCGATCAGATGGTACGGTTCCTTAACGGGAAAACGCGCGATCTTATCAAGATCCTGAGCCGTGAGATGCAGGAGTTCGCCGAGGCGCAGAAGTTTGAAGAGGCTGCAAGATTGCGAGACCGGATCCAGGCAATCGAACACTACACCGACGCTCAGAAGGTCGTATTTCATGACCTTTCGGACAAGGATATCCTGGCGGTGGCTTCCGAAGAAGATCATGCCTGCGGCGTTGTCTTCAAAGTTCGCGACGGCAAGATGATCGGCCGGCAGCATTTTTATTTCAATCACGTCGAAGACAAGACCGACTGCCAGGTGCTGGAAAATCTGATCACATCGTATTACATGGCATCGGATTACGTTCCTCGCGAGATATACCTGCCTCTGGAGCCGGAGGAACTACCGTCTCTGAGAGACTGGCTTAATCAGAAATCGGACGGCACGGTAAATTTTGTCGTTCCGAAGATCGGAGAGAAACATAAATTGGTGGATATGTGCGAGCGAAACGCGCGCCTGCTTTTGGGGGAACTCAAACTTCAGAAACTCAAGGCGCAGGAGCATTTCGTGCCGCGCGTTCTTCTGAGTCTTCAGCGCGATCTTAATCTGGTCCATGTGCCGAAGCGCATCGAATGTTTTGACAATTCCAATATCCAGGGGAGCGACCCCGTCGCTTCGATGGTTGTGTTTGTGGACGGCAAAGCGAGGAAAAGCGAATACCGGAAGTTCAAGATCAAGACGGTCGTCGGCGCCGATGATTTCGCAAGTATGTACGAAGTGATTACGCGCCGTTATCTTCGGGTGCTGGAGGAAGGTATGGAATTCCCGAATCTGATCGTGGTGGACGGAGGTAAAGGCCAATTGTCCTCTGCGGTTGCGGCGTTGGAAGGATTGGGCATCACGGTGTCGAAAGCGGGTTCATCCGGCCAGGCTATTGTTGGACTGGCAAAACGCATGGAGGAGATCTTCGTTCCGGAAGTATCGGATCCGATCATGATTCCCAAAACGTCGTCGAGCATTAAATTATTGCAGCAAGTACGGGACGAGGCCCACCGGTTTGCGATCTCGTTTCACCGCGACCGGCGGGAAAAGCGAATCATGACCTCGGAGCTGGATGCGATCGAGGGTGTGGGTGAAAAACGAAGGACGCTTTTGATCAACCATTTTGGCTCAGTGAGAAAATTGTCCGAAGCGGGATTGGCCGAGATTGCCGAAGTGGATGGCATCAGCGTGGAACTCGCACGGCGTATTTATGATTATTTCAACGAACAGGAACTTCACGAATCGGAAAACGACGCATGAAAGAAAAAGCAGATTTCCTCGAGACACTGCGCGGACGAATCCTGATATGCGACGGCGCTATGGGAACGCAGTTGTACGAGAAAGGCATCACCTTCGACCACTGTTTTGACGAGATCAACTTATCCCATCCGCAGATGGTGAAGGACATCCATGCCGCGTATATCGATGCCGGCGCCGATATCATTGAGACGAATACATTCGGGGCCAACCGATTCCGTCTGACCCATCACGGTTTGGAGGACAAACTGGAAGAGATCAATCGTACGGCTGTCACCCTTGCGAAAGAAGTGGCCTTGTCAAAACGGGCGCAGTGGAACCGGCCCGTTTTCGTCGCCGGTTCGGTAGGCCCGCTGGGTAAGCCTTTGGAACCCATAGGAAAGATCAAACACGATGAAGCACGCGCATATTTTGCGGAACAGATTAGGATCTTGGCCGATAGCGGAGTGGACCTGATCATGATTGAGACGATATCGGATATCGAGGAGGCCAAAGAAGCAGTGAAAGCGGCGCGCGAAGTATCAAAGCTGCCGGTCGTGGCGCAAATGAGCTACAGCGAAGAAGGAAAAACGTTGATGGGCAATAAGCCGCTCGAGGTGGTGCATACGCTCCGGTCTCTGGGCGCCGACGTCGTCGGGGCCAATTGTTCCGTCGGACCGCAGGTCCTGTTGGAAGTTCTCGAAAAAATGAACCAGGCCGAGGATACTTTCTTCTCTATCCAGCCGAATGCCGGGTTACCGCGTTACGTCGGCGGCCGGTATATTTACCTCGCATCGCCCGACTATTTCGGCGAATACGCCAAACTGATGGCGGCCGCGGGCGTTCATATCCTCGGCGGTTGCTGCGGAACGACTCCGGAACATATCCGCCAGATAAAGAAAGCCATCGGGGATCAAGCGCCGAGAAAAATTGACAAGAAAAAGATGGTCGTTGAAACCGAAGACGCGGACACGGAAAAGGAACCCGTGAAGAGTCTCCATCATTCTTCGCTGATCGATAAATTCAAGGCGCAGAAATTCGTAATCAGTATCGAGCTCGATCCGCCCAGAGGATTGCATTATGAAAAAGTGATCGAGGGAGCCATACTCTGTAAGAAACATGAGGTGGACGCGATCAATATTGCGGATAATCCGCTGGCCAAAGCGGGTATGACCCCGCTGGCGATGGCTTCGCTGATCAAACAAAGCGTACACATCGAAACGATTCTCCATTTTTCCTGCCGCGACCGGAATCTTCTTGCTATGCAGTCCGAACTCATGAGCGCGCACGTGATGAATATCCGAACGATTCTCGGCATCACAGGCGATCCGCCTGTTGTCGGCGACTACCCCAATGCCACGGGTGTGTTTGATATTGATTCCATCGGGTTGATCAAATTGATCCATAATCTGAACCAGGGCATCGATTTGGCCGGCAAATCCATCGGGTCTAAGACCGACTTTTTCAAAGCCTGCGCAGTTAATCCGACACCGGTCGATCTGGCGAGAGAACATGAACGGTATGAAGAAAAGATCGCCAGCGGAGCGGATTTCGCCATGACGCAGGTTCTCTACGATCTCAAGCCTTTGGAGGAATTTGCCGCAAAGTTCAAAGGCCGTTTACCGGTATTGCTCGGCATCATGCCTCTCAAAAACGCCAAACATGCTAATTTTATGCATCATGAGATCCCGGACATAAGCATCCCAGAAAAAGTACGGGAGAGAATGAATCGCGCCGGCGATAAAGGTCAGGAAGAAGGCGTGAGAATCGCGAAGGAATTTCTGAAGGAGGCTAAAGATATGGTCGAAGGCGTATACATCATGCCTCCTTTTAACCGGTTTGAAATGGCGTTCGAATTGCTTGAAGTTTTGTAAAATACGATGATGGAAACCCTGTCGAAATACCGGAAGGATTCTGCGGATAGCGAAATACGTTCGCCCGGTCCCTGGCTGTATCTCATCAAGTCCACACGACCTTTGCACTGGGTCAAGAATATTTTTGTACTTGTGGCCCTGCTGTTTTCCCATCGTCTTTTTGATCTGTCCGCCATCAGGGACAGTCTGTACGTCTTTGGGGTGTTCTGCATGGCGTCGGGTACGATCTACATTATCAACGATATTTTCGACCGTGCGGAAGATGCGCGTCATCCCTCCAAATGGATGCGTCCGATCACGAGGGGACAGATCGCGATACCACAGGCGGTGGCTTTTGCAACGATACTCGGCGTCTTGGCATTGGGATTTTCTCTGCTTGTTGGTCTTCATGTGGCCCTGGTGATTGGGGCGTATCTGGTGCTGAACCTCTTCTATTCGTTCTTTCTCAAAAGGATCGCTATCATAGATGTGGCCGTCATCGGGCTCGGGTTTGTACTGCGCGTGATGGCGGGCGCCAGCGCCATCGAATACGATGTGTCCAATTGGATACTCATTTCCACGTTCTTTCTGGCCGTTCTGGTAGCTTTTTGCAAACGGCGGTATGAGATCATGTCCGACAGCGCCTCGATCCATTTTGAAAGAGGTTATTCCCCGTATTTCCTTGACATGTTGATCGTGACGCTGGCGGCTTCAGTGATTGGTTCGTATATATTTTATGTGATCGCGCGCGGACCTTGGCAGAACGGATTTGCTGTCATGCTCAGTATCTTGAGTGTATTCTACGGCGTGATCCGGTACCTTCTCATTATATACCGTAGTGAGGAAAAATTAGATCATACGCAATTGATATTATCGGACAAACCCCTGTTGATGGCCGTCCTTACTTGGATTGCGTTATCGGTCATTGAACTGTATTATATCAATCCCCATTTGCGATTTGAATAAATGGTATTTCGAGAAATAAAAATCCATAAGGCCTTGCTGATTAATCCTCCCGGACCGCTGTATCAGCGCGGAGAGGACCGTTGCCAGGCCAATATCGAGGAATCGTCCGCCGTTTCCCTACGGGCCCCCAATGACCTCGCCTATATGGCGGCAGTTTTGAAGGTCGAGGGCATCGGTGTGCTCATACGTGATTATCCGGCCGAGAAGCTCTCCTGGCAGGATTTCGAGTATGACCTGAAACGCACGATGCCCGATCTGCTGGTCATGAGTGTGACCACGGCAACGGTCTTGGACGATCTCCGTGCCTTTCAAGTTGCCAAAAGCATGAACCCCTCGATCGTGACGGTAGCCAAAGGCGCTCTTTTCTTTGCCTCGGACATTCATTTGTTTGACAAGCCCGCTTTTGCGTCCATGGATTTCGGTCTGGCCGGGGAATCGGAGACACTGATAGGAGGGCTTGTTAAAGGACTGCGTGGCGGTTCGCCGTACGGGACTATCGACGGCATAGTTGCGAGAAGCGACGACGGGCGTTGGTTCCGACGAGCCCAGAAGGAATTCGTAACGGACCTCGATACCATTCCTTTTCCCGCGCGCGATCTGATTCGCAACGAACTCTATGTACGCCCGGACACGGGCGAGCCGCAGGCCACGATACAAACCTCACGCGGCTGCCCGTCGCGGTGTATTTTCTGTCTGACGCCGGCGATATCCGGACAGAAGGTTCGTCAGCGTTCGGTCCAAAACATAGTGGACGAGATTGAAGAGTGTGTGAACCGGTATGGCATCCGCAATTTCTTCTTCAAAGCAGATACATTCACGATCAATAAGAAATTCGTTATAGATCTCTGCAAAGAGATAATGCGTCGTGAACTCAATATCCAATGGGTAGCCAATAGCCGTGTGGATACGGTGGACGCGGAGCGTCTGGAATGGATGAAAAAGGCCGGCTGCTGGCTGGTGGCTTTTGGTTTTGAAAGCGGGGACGACGATATTTTGAAAAAAATGAAAAAAGACGCCACTGTGGCCGATGCCTACCAGGCGGTTCGGCTGGTCAAAGAAGCGGGTTTGCGCGTGTATGGTTTCTTTATGATCGGTTTGCCGTGGGACGACCGTACTACGGTGGAAAAGACCTTTCGATTTGCCAAAGACCTCGATTGCGATTTTTCTGAAATCCACATTGCCACGCCGTACGAGGGGACGGAATTGCATAGTATCGCTCGTGACGCCGGACTGCTGACCGACGAAGTGATCGGCCATGACTATTTTCACGACCCGACCATGGCGACCATGTTCCTGACCCGTGAGGAGATACTTGAATACCGCAAGAAGGGTCTGCGCCGCCTTTACCTTTCGCCGAAATATTTGATCAAGACTTTTTCGAATATCAACTCCATGGACGAATTGGCCCGCTATGCCGTCTATGGCGCACGTATGCTGAAGAATATCGTTCTTCCCACAAACTGAAAACCGGCCCAATCGCGATTACTATGAGTGCCACCGTGAAAGAAAAGATCCTCGCTCTGCGCAAGACCATTGAGGAACACGACTACAAGTATTATGTTTTGAATCAGCCGGTCATTTCCGACGAGAAATACGACGCTCTCATGCGCGAATTAACAGAACTGGAGAACGCGCACCCGGAATTTGTTACGCCCGATTCGCCTTCGCAACGCGTGGGTTCCGATCTTACCAAGATTTTTCCGACCGTCCGTCATGTCCAGCCGATGATGAGCCTGTCCAATACATACAGCAAGGAAGAATTGGACGATTTTGACCGCAGGGTCGGTGAATTGCTGGAGGGGCAAAAATACGAATACGTATGCGAACTCAAATTTGACGGAGTGGCGATCAGTCTGATCTATGAAGGAGGCCGGTTTGTGCGGGGCGTAACGCGCGGCGACGGCGAGAAAGGCGAAGACGTGACGGTTAACCTCAAGACGATCCGATCCATTCCGCTTCGTATTGAGAACGAACGTGCGCTGGAAGTGCGCGGTGAAGTGCTCATGTTCCGGCAGGATTTCTTGCTGATGAATCAGCGCAGGGCGGAGGCCGGGGAACAGACATTTGCCAATCCGCGGAATTCATCGGCCGGTACCCTTAAGATCCAGGATCCCAAGGAAGTTGCATCCCGACCTCTAAAATTTTTTTCATATTATCTGAGGAGCCTGGATCCATCGTTTCAATTCAAATCCCATTCCGACGGCCTCAAAGAATTGGAGAAACAAAAATTTCCAGTCATGAAAGCGTACCGTCTGTGCAAGGACATTCACGAGGTCTTTGATTTCTGCAGGGAATGGGAGGAAAAAAGGGATTCATTGCCATTTGATATCGACGGCGTGGTTATCAAAGTGAACCAGATCAAACAACAGGAAACGCTGGGGGCTACTGCTAAGTCGCCTAGATGGGCGATCGCCTTCAAATTCAAAGCCCAGCAAGTGCAGACAAAGCTCTTGGAGATCACCTTGCAGGTCGGACGAACGGGTGTCGTAAGTCCTGTCGCCGAACTGGAGCCGGTGTTTCTCGCCGGATCAACGATCAGCCGGGTAACATTGCATAACGAAGATTTCATTCGTGAGAAGGACATCCGGGTCGGTGATACCGTTCTGATAGAAAAAGGCGGCGATGTGATCCCAAAGATATCTCAGGTCCTTACGGAAAAAAGACCTGGTTCTTCCAAACCGTTCCGTTTTCCGTCCAAATGCCCGGTATGCCACACTGAAATTTTTAAGACGGAAGGCGAATCCGCCTGGCGTTGCGAGAATATCACATGCGACGCTCAAGTAAAGAAGCGGATCGAACATTTTTGTTCCCGTGACGCCATGGATATCGAAAATCTCGGAGAGGCGGTGGTCGCTCAATTGGTCGACCATCATTTGATCCAGGATGTCTCCGATTTGTATCAGTTGAAACTCGAGCCGCTGATCGAACTCGAACGCATGGGTAAAAAAAGCGCACAAAACCTGATCGACGGTATCGAGAGAAGCCGTCACCAGTCGCTTGAAAAATTGGTCTATGCGCTTGGCATAAGGTTTGTCGGCGAAGAGTCCGCCAAAGATTTGGCACGGCATTTTAAATCACTTCACGCGCTGATGAAAGCCGGATCCGAGGAGTTATTGGATATCCAGGGTATCGGGCAGCGGACGGCGGACAGCATCGCACACTTTTTTCAGAATCCGAAGAATCGGTCGGTCGTGGATAAATTGATCCAATATGGCGTCAACACAGAGTGGATGGGTCATGCGGTTTCTGTTCCTCAGGTCTTTGCCGGAAAAACATTTGTTCTTACCGGAACCCTTCCGACCTATTCCAGAGATGAGGCAAAAAAAATGATCGAGGACCGGGGAGGTAAGGTTTCCGGAAGTGTAAGCAAGAAAACCGATTTCGTTTTGGCCGGAGAGGAAGCGGGATCCAAATTGACCAGGGCCCAAGAGCTCGGTGTAGCGGTGATCGATGAAAAAGAATTTATGACCCTGATCGGAAAGTGACCATGCCTCGTCCTTTGTACTACACGATTCTCTTTTTCGTTTCTCTTTTTGTGATGAGTTCGTTGTCGTTGTCCACGGGGCTAAACCGCAAAAACGAAATGAAGCTGGATCAGATGATCGACGGCACCGCTCACAAGCCTTTTGTCTATCGTCAGCTCATGCCTGCGTTGGTCGGATTTAGTACCAGCATGATGCCGCCGGATGTCAGGGATTCACTTATCAGTTGGGCTTCCCGCAGCTCGACCATGTCGCGAATATTGCAGCGTGTGTCCGTGCCCCCCGATCTTTTTCTGCCATACGTCTGGACGCTGATCTGGATGTATGCGTCACTATGGGCCTTTATTCTTCTGCTGCGGCGACTGATCGATGCGCTGTATGAAACAACAGGATATTTTGTCGACGCAGCAACGATCGCCGCCTTGTCGGGTCTGCCGTCTTTTTTCAGTTATAATTTCATGTATGATATCCCGACCCTCGCGCTTTTCACGGCAGGGCTTTTCCTGATGGCCGGACGGCAGTGGACGTGGTTTCTTGTGATCTTCTTCTTAGGCTGTTGGTCCAAAGAGACGATGATCCTTTTGACGCTCATTTTTGCGATCCATTTTTACAAGAAGGCTCATTTGGAAAAAAGGCTCTATTGGAAATTACTGCTGATGCAGTTATCACTCTTTATTGCCGTCAAAACGGCACTGGCTGTTATTTTCTTCAACAACCCGGGCGGAGTGGTGGAATTTCACTTGCTGGATAATCTGCTTTTCGGATATCAGTTCACTACGGCCGCTTTTTTGGCTTGGTTGTTCGGCCTGCTCCTTATTTGTTACCGATGGAAAGAAAAACCTTTATTCCTTAAAAACGCGTTGTGGATAGGCGTTCCTTTGATTATTTTGACGTTGTTCCTGGGTCTTATTCATGAAACGCGCGATTACGGGGAAATATATCCAATCTTGGCGGCACTTATGATTCACAGCGCGGCCGTCGTGGTTCAGGTTCCCATAACTTCGAAAGAAGACATATGAAAAGAACATTCCTTTTTGTGTTGGTATTGTTGTTGTCGGGACTCTTGATCTCGCCGGTTTCTAGAAAGGGCGACAAATTCAGCAAAGCCGTGTTTAGCCGTCTTTCAAAAGGTGAGAGCCAATTGGTATGGGTATTTTTTAATGACAAAGGAACGATCGGTCCTGTGAACAAAACCCTCGCCAAGTCCACGCTTTCGGATAAAACATTAAAACGAAGGGCGAAGGTTCGTCCGTCCGACCGGCTCGTGGATGAAAAAGATCTTCCCGTGTCGCCGCGTTATATAGAAGCCGTTCGGGATCTTGGAGTTGGGATCCGCAACGAGTCGAGGTGGTTCAATGCCGTTAGCGCATGGATTGATGCGGACGATCTGATGCAATTAGATGCACTGGACTTTGTTTCCAGGATAGAACCTGTAGCCGCGTTTCCGAAGAACAAAAAAATGGATGAGTCTCCCGTCGAAGACGTACCGGTCTTTTTGGAGAAAAGCGGGAGTTCCTACCTGGATTCGGCTTCTTACGGATATGCCTATCAGCAGCTCAAACAGATCAGGGTTCCGGAAGTCCATCAGTTGGGTTTCTACGGGCAGGGCGTCACTATCGCTGTTTTGGATAATGGCTTCAGGCTTCTGAGCCACGAATCGTTTTCATCCATGAATATCGTCGATATGTATGACTTTGTGGACAAAAAGGAAGACGTAGCACCCGTGAATCCGAGCAGCGGATTCGGTATGCACGGGATCAACACTTTGTCGGTGATCGGGGGATTCAAGAAAGGGAAGTTGATCGGTCCTGCATTCAAAGCCGATTTTCTGCTTGCGCGTACGGAAAACGACAGCAGCGAAACGCCGCTGGAAGAGGATAACTGGATCGCCGCGATGGAGTGGGCCGAAGCGAAAGGGGCCGACATCATCAGCAGTTCGCTCGGATATATCAATTTCGATTCCTCCGGCGCTCTGACCTACGACCGCAGCGTGTACAACTGGGCATGGATGAACGGTGATTCGACCAGGATCACCAAGGCCGCGAATCTGGGCGTCGGCATGGGATTAGTAATCGTTAATTCCGCCGGCAACGAAGGGTTCAACGCGTCGCATAACACGATCGGCGCACCGGCGGACGGAGACAGTGTGATCGCCGCCGGAGCGGTGGACAATCTTGGTTTGAGAGCCGGATTCAGTTCCGTCGGACCGACAACGCTGGGCCGTATCAAGCCGGATGTCATGGCACGAGGTTATGCCGTCTCGTCGGCCAGTTCCCTTAATGCGACGGGTTACACGCTGGTCAACGGAACCTCTTTCTCCTGTCCTTTGACGGCCGGCGTATGTGCGCTGATCTTATCGGCTCATCCCGGACTGACGCCCGCGCAAGTCAGGTGGGCATTGAAAATGACGGCCGATAATTCATCGACCCCAAATAATCAATACGGATACGGTATTATCAATGCACTGGCGGCGGTTTCGTATTTCGGAATTACCGGTACACCCGATACCACCTATCAACCCGATGTCTACGATAACAATCTAAAGCAAAACGGACCTAATCCCTTTACGGATTTAACGACCGTTTGGTACAACATTGCCAATCCCGGCAAAGTAAAAATCACAGTCTACAATATTCTGGGCCAAAGAGTGACTACACTGGTCAATGCGCACCATGCCGTCAAAGGTGGCTACTCGGTGACATGGAATGGGAAAGACGACTCGAACCGTGCCGTCGCTTCCGGGCTGTATTTCTACAGGATGGAAGCTAATGGTTTTTCCAAAACCAGAAAAATGCTTTTGGTTCGTTGATCCCGGGTCATGAAACAAACGATTCCTGCCGAACGTAGTTATTCGACACTTTTCCTTTTCCGTCTTCATTCCATTTTTTCAAAAGGAACGTTTTATGAAAACGATGTTGGCTACGTTTGCGTTGATTTTGTTATGGAGCCTTCCGCTGACGGCGGGTGAGCGCCCGATTCCTTATTTTGTATCTGCGCAGTGGTTGGCCGACCACGCGAACGACTCGGACCTTGTCATTCTGCAAACGGCTTTTACGAGAAAAGAATATGAGGCGGCTCACATTCCAGGCGCGCGATTCCTTTGGTTTCGCTGGCTGGCTGCAGATACGCCGGATCTGTCGACGGAAATGCCGGACAGGGATGCGGTAAGAAATATTCTCGAAGAACTTGGAATTTCGCAAAATTCAAGAATCGTTCTTGTATTTGCGGGCAGCAACATAACGACAACCACCCGAATGTTCTTAGCTTTGTCATATTATGGTTTTGGAAGCCGGACGGCCGTTTTAGACGGTGGGCTTGAAGCCTGGAAAGCCGAAGGAAGACCGGTGTCAAAAGAGACACCTCTTGTCAAAAGAACATCGCTCACACTGACACTGCATCCGGAAGTCATCACCAACGCGGAGTGGGTCCGCGATCGCCTGCGTGCGGAAAAACTTAAGATCATAGACGCGCGTACAAAGAATTTCTACGACGGCAGAGGCGGCGGAGTATTGCGAACAGGCCATATTCAGGGAGCGAAGAACATTCCTTACACGTCCGTTGTAGATAGTACCAACCGTATCTTGTCGCTACCCGCATTGCAGAAACTTTTCGATCAAGCCGGTATCGTTCAGGGCGACACCGTCGTTACTTACTGTCATGTCGGTCAACAGGCCACGCTGGTGTATGCCGCTGCCCGTATGCTTGGTTATGAAGCGGTCGTTTACGACGGTTGCTTTGAGGATTGGAACGTCCGTGACGAAGGATTTCCCGTGGAAAAGACCGAAGAAAAGAAGTGATCTTTTCCATCAGCAGCATCCGTATTCCGGCGGTGTGAAATTGCCGTCTTTGGCATTAATGGTCTTTCCATCGACCAGGTATTCTTTTTTGATGAGCACCCGATACCACCGCTTTATCGCCTCGAATAATATGATGGCCGCGCAAACCATGATCACGACCGTCATGCCGATATTGATCCAGCCTTGAACCGCCGTTCCGGCGTCACGCGTAAGCGGGAAAAAATTATCCGTGATATTGAGCCAGCAGGCGGTCAGCGTGGTCGTAGCTACGAATACCAGAGGGACCAACGTGATCCATGCGTATTTCTGTTTTCCGGCATTGATGATCGCGCTAGTTCCGACGGCCAACGCGGCGCTCGCCAGCAGTTGATTGGCCGTGCCGAACATCGGCCAGATCGTACTGATGCTCCCCGTCCAAATGAAATAAGCCCATCCGAAGACCACAAGCGCCGAGGAGATCAGCGCGCCCGGCAGCCATTCCGTTCTTTCAAAAGGCTTCCAGATCCTGCCGCCGAATTCCTGCAGAAGGAATCGCGAAACGCGGGTGCCGGCATCAATGGTTGTCAAAATGAACAGGGCTTCAAACATGATGGCGTAGTGGTACCAGTAGGAGATCAGATGACCAAACCCGGGTATGGCGCTGAAGATCTGCGCAAACCCCACAGCCAGCGACACGGCGCCGCCGGGCCTTCCGGCCAGGGATTCTCCGATCTCACGAGAGAGCATTTCCAGGTTGACGATATCCATGCCGAGTGTTTTGAATTTTTCCGGCGATACATTGATGGCAAAATAATCGGTGGGGAAGAGCGAACTCGACGCGATCAGCGCTACGATACCGACCAAACCCTCCATGAGCATGGCGCCGTATCCGATGAATCGCGCTTCGGTTTCTTTATTGATCATCTTGGGCGTCGTTCCTGAAGCCACCAGGGCGTGAAATCCGGAGATGGCTCCGCAGGCGATCGTGATGAATACGAATGGAAAGATCTTGCCCGGAATGATCGGACCGCCGCCGTCGATGAATTCCGTAACCGCCGGCATTTTCAGGTCCGGATGAACAACAAATACGCCTATGACCAGAGCGGCAATGGTCCCAATTTTCATGTAGGAACTCAAATAGTCGCGAGGGCACAAGAGCAGCCACACCGGAAGAATGGAAGCGAAGAAACCGTATACGGCAATGGCGATGATGATTCCTTCGCGGGACAGCGTAAAATAGGGGGCCAGGAACGAATCCGGGATCCAGCTTCCGGCGATGACCGCCGCCAGCACCGCTATGACACCAATCAGGCTGGCCTCACCGACTTTGCCCGGACGCAGGCGATACATCCAGAATCCTACAAAAAGTGCGATCGGGATCGTCATGAAGATCGTAAAGGTTCCCCAGGAGCTCTCTCTCAGCGCGTTCACAACGGCCAATCCCAGGCCGGCTAAAGCGATAACGACGATGATAAGGATCGCGATCGATCCTACGAACCCGGCCGTAGGGCTGATCTCATGGCGAGCGATCTCAGCCAGTGATTTTCCCTTGCGCCGGATGGAGGCGGCGAGAATAACGAAATCCTGGACCGCCCCGCCCAGGCAAACACCGATCAGGAGCCAGAGGAATCCGGGCAGAAATCCGAATTGCGTGGCCAGCACCGGTCCGATCAATGGGCCCGCGCCGGAGATAGCGGCGAAATGATGGCCAAATAATACCCACTTATTGGTCGGATCGTAGTTCTGTCCGTCCTTCAACGTATGCGCCGGAGTTGTGCGATTATCGTCCAATGCAATCACTTTGGCAGCAATAAAAGCGCTGTAATAGCGGTACGCAATGGCCATGACCAGCAAAGCGGCCAGCAATAAAGGGAAAGCATTCATAGGTTGCTCCGAAAGAAAAATAGTGATGACGGGATTTTTTTTGAACGGCAGGTCAATATAAAAGGAGAGAAAGAGAAATTCAACGGCAATAATTCGTATGTTGATTCAAGCCGCTTTTTTTTGTATCATTTTTTCAGAGAATCCGTATCAGAACCATACGTTTGGATAAGATGATCAGATCGATATTACATACGGCCTTTTTGCTGCTCATGCTGTTTTTGATCGGAGCGGTTGAAACTCGCGCACAGGTTGGTTTGGCCAGACGCCAGGCGGATAAATTGTTTGAAAGCGGCGATCACTATCATGCCATGCAATCCTACAAGGACTTGCTTAACAGCGATCCCAATGATCCGGAGCTCAACTACAACGTGGGAAATAGTCTGTACCGTCTGCAGCAGTACGATCAGGCCAAATTGTATTATGAGAAAGCGCTGGCCCATACGTCGGATGCCGCATTGAAAAACAAGATCCAGTACAATCTGTCCAATTGCGAATTCAAATCAAAAAAGCTCAAAGAAAGCATTGAAGGGTACAAGCAGGTATTGCGCAAGGACCCGAACGATGAAGATGCGCGTAAAAATCTCGAATTGGCTTTGAAGGAAATGCAGAAGCAGAATCCTCCTCCTCAAAAGAACGAGAATAAAGACCGGAACAAAAAGGACCAGAATAAGGAACAGAAAGACGAGAAACAGGAAGAAAAGCAAAAACAAGAACCGGACCAGGATGCTGAAAAGGATCAAAAAAAACAAAATGTGCCCCGGCAAGGCATGGACAAGAAGCAGGCAGAAAGGATCCTTGACGCTTTGAAGAATCAGGAAAAAGAATACCAGAAGAAAAAAGTAAAAGAAAAAGTGACCAAAGACCAGAAGACGGACAAAGACTGGTGATTGGCCATTTACCGCCAGATGAGAGGATGATTTGAATTATACGGCAATCGATATTGGCTTCGGCTGGAGCGTGTGGCTTTTTCTTTTCATGTCACTCATAGCCGTCGGACTCTCCTTTTGGTCCTACAAAGAGACGATCCCTCCCGTTTCACCTCTTAAGAAAAATATTCTGGCCTCCCTGCGTTCGCTTTCCTTCATCCTGGTACTTTTCATTCTCTTCGAGCCCTTGTTATCGTTAAGCTATCAGAAGAAAGAGGACCCCGTCGTTGCGGTTCTGATCGACCGTTCCGAGAGCATGAGTATCACGGATGCGGCGGGAAACCGGCCCGAATCGGTAAGGCGTATCCTGAGCGACGGAATGTGGCAAAGGCTTGGAGAAAGATACCGCGTGGATTATTACGGTTTTTCCGACGGATCCGCGGAATTAAATGAAAAAGAAAAAGATTCATTGACGTTCCTTGGCGCGCAAACGGACATAGCCACTTCCCTGGAATCTCTCAAGAGGAAAATGACGGGGAAGAACTTCGCCGCCGCTGTGGTCATTAGCGACGGCCAGTACAATCTTGGCGTTAACCCGGTATCGTATGCAGCCGCTTTCGGTTATCCCGTATACACCATTGGAATCGGCGACCCGCGCGAGACCAGGGATATGGCCATCGGCCAGGTCGTCCACAACGATGTGGTGTATTTGAATAATAAGATCCCCGTCGATGTGTCCGTCGTGTCTTTTGGCTACAAAGGAAAACCGGTAAGCGTCGAACTCATCACGGAAGGTAAAACGGTCCAGACGCGTTATCTCACCGCGGCCGAAGACGGCGCCGTCATGAAAGCTTCATTTGACATCCGGGCGGACAAGGTGGGTCTGCAGAAATTCGCGGTGCGGGTGTCCGGCTTTAAAGATGAATTGACGGACAGGAATAACGCCAGAACCTTCTTTGTAAAAGTCGTCAAAAGCCGAGTTCGCATCGCTTTGGTGTCGGGAAGTGCCGGACCGGAGCATCTGTTCTTGTACAAAATATTAACTGAAAACCCCGATATTTCCGTTCAGGCTTTTGTAGAAAAGAAAGACGGGACGTTGAGTGACGTGACCGGTGCAGGCTCAGAAAATCCGGCCGATCCGCCCGACGGATACATTTTCAATAATTATCCAACCGCTGTCTCCTCTTCCGCCGTCTATCAAAATTACGTCAATGCCGTTGTACGTGACAAACGCCCTTTTTTGATGATGGTTGGCCCTCAATGGGATCCCGGAAAATATCAGCTTCTGAAGGACGTGGCTCCGGCGGAAATTCGCACAGAGAATTCTGCGGAAGAGTTCGCTGTATTTCCTTCCTTGAGCCTTACCGGCAAGAACAGTGTGATCATGAAAGTCTCCGAAAATCCTGAAGAAGCCGTGCAGCAATGGCAGGACCTTCCGCCAATGTGGATAGGCCGATACACGGCCGTGCCCCTTGAAGGCAGCGAAGTCCTCGCTCGGGTGGATATGACGAAGGCCGGAACCGCTTTGCGGGCAAGGAAGGATATACCTCTGATACTGTCTGGAAGATCGGGAAAGCATAAGTCGATCCTTTTTATGTCATACGGTTTTTGGAAAAGCTACTTTACGATGGCGGGTTTGAATAAGAACAACGCGGCATATACGGCCTTTTTTGCCAATGCCGTCAAATGGATGACGGCCCAGGACGATACCAAACAGGTTATTGTGACAGCCTCCAAGCAGGTGTACCGTAACGGGGAAAAGATCTTATTTTCCGGACAGGTTTATGACGAACAATATAATCCGGTCAACGATGCCGTCGTGCGCGTAAAGATCAAATCCGAAAAGGGAATCGCCGATGTGGAAATGGAGACAGTTGGAAACGGACGATATACAGGACAACTGAACGGATTGGAGGTAGGGGATTACGAGTTTGAGGGAGAAGCCATTCGCCAGGACATGTCTCTCGGCAAAGACCGAGGTAAACTGGCGGTCGAGGATTTCAGCATCGAACTTCTGCAGACAGGGATGAATGAAAAACTGCTCAGGAATGTCGCGGCCGAAAGCGGCGGTCGGTTCTACACGGCTGATGATTTTCAGGAGATCGAGCGAAGCACGGATTTTCAACCGCTCATCTCCGATGAAAAGACGGAGATCGATCTGTGGAACAAGGCCATTCTCTTATTCGCCCTTGCTCTGCTGCTTTCCGCCGAATGGTTTATTCGTAAACGCGCCGATATGCTGTAGCGAAGCCGGTTTAATTACGCGCTCTTTTCTTTCAATTTGATTCTCGCATCCACGATCTTGCAATCCGAAGCCGCCTCGAATACCATGAATGGATTCATATCGATCTCGGCGATCGCCTCAAAATCGGTCACCAGTTGGGACAGGCGCAGAATATATTCGGTTACCGTTTGAATGTGAACGGGCTTCTCGCCGCGCACGCCCTGGAGCAGAGGGTAGCTGCGCAGGGATTCGATCATCTCCTTGGCATCGAGATCGGTGAGGGGAGCGATGCGGAAAGCAACGTCTTTCAGCACTTCTACATAGATGCCGCCGAGACCAGCCATGACGACCGGTCCGAACTGTCTGTCCTGGCTCATGCCCAGCACCACTTCCTTTCCCCCTTTCACCATTTCCTGAACAACCATACCTTCGATCTGTCCGTCCAATTTCCGGTCCTTTAGGTTCTTGAGGATGGTCTTATAACCCTGATGAACTTCGGCCTCGTTCCTCAGATCGACCTGGACACCGCCGACATCGGTTTTGTGAACGATGGTAGATGAATGTACTTTCAGCACGACCGGTTTTTGCAGGTGTTTGGCAAAAGCCGCGGCCTCGTCTTCCGTTTTGACGACCGTGTTGGCCGCGACGCGGAACCCGTAAGCGCCCAGAATGTCAAACACCTCGCTTTGACCAAGATAGAGCCTGTTTTCAGCATATGCGCGATCGATGACTTTGGAGACGGTATCTTTTTTGACTTCAAAATTCCGGAAAGTACCTTCGTGCTTCAGTCGCCACTTTCGGTGATCGTTCATGGCGGCAAGCGCGGTGATGGCCGATTCGGGAAAAATATAGGTCGGTATACTGTGAGTCCGAAGGTAACTGATATTCTCTTTGTCCTGGCTCATGAAACAGCAGAGTATGGTCTTATCGGGATACTGTTCATTGATCTTGACGATCTGCAGGGCCACCTCGCGTGCGAATTCTGTCATGGGCGGAACGAAGATCGCCAGCATGGAATCCACGTTGGGATCGGCGAGCAGTATCTGCAAGGCCTTACCGTAAATCACCGCGTCGCCTCCGGCCGTCGTGTCAATAGGGTTACTGACGCTGGCATCCGGTGAAAGCACTTTGCGCAAGGCGTCTTTGGACTGCTGCGACAACTCAGCAAGCCTGAGTCCCTGGTTGATCAAAGCGTCAGTGGCCATGATCGCCGGTCCGCCGGCATTCGACAAGATGGCCACACGGTCGCCGTGCGGCAGCGGCTGTTTATCAAAGGCCATCGCGAGATCGAAAAGCTGTTCGATCGAGGGTACACGGATGACGCCCGCCTGGCGGAACATTTCATCCACGATAATGTCCGCGCCGGCCAACGCGCCGGTATGGGACGAAGCCGCCCGCGCTCCAGCCAGGGTGCGGCCGGATTTTACGGCAATGATCGGTTTGAACCGTGTAATGCCGCGGGCGATCTCGATGAATTTCTTCGGATTACCGAAACTCTCGAGGTACATCAGGATGAGTTTGGTATTGGATTCGTTTTTCCAGTACTCGAGCAAGTCGTTACCGGAAATATTGGCTTTATTGCCAATACTGGCAAAACAGGAGATGCCCAGCTGCAGTGCGGCCGCGTTCTCGAGGATCGCAACCCCCAAGGCGCCGCTCTGAGAAATGAATGCGATCGTACCTTTACTCAGCCGCGTGGGCGCAAACGTAGCGTTCATCTGCACTTGTTCGTCGTTATTGATGATGCCCATGCAGTTGGGACCGACCATGCGCATTCCGTATTGTTTGATCTTTTCAACCAGTTTCTGTTCCAGTGCGGCGCCTTCCGTGCCGACTTCTTTGAAACCGGCCGTGATGACGATCAGTCCTTTGATGCCTTTTTTACCGCATTCATCCACTACGCCGAGAACCAGTTGCTTAGGGACCGTGATGATCGCAAGATCCACGTCGCCCGGGATGTCGTGTACGGTCGGATAACACTTCACGCTGTGAATAGAATCGGCATTGGGGTTGACCGGATAGATGGCGCCGGTGAATTCGTATTCGATCAGGTTATGAATGATCTCACGGCCGATGGTCTGTTTTCGGCGCGAGGCCCCGATGATCGCAACGGAACGGGGTTTGAAGACTTTGTCCAGTGTATTCAAGCGAATGACCTCATAAGGTTAGTGAAAATGGTAGTGCCTGGCGAACGTTCACCATTTTTTGAAACGTCCGAGAAAAAAGAACATGACGACCGACACGCAGGCCATGGCCATAATGATCCAGAAAGCGAACGGATTTTCCGACAACGGGATCCGCACATTCATGGAAAAGGCGCTGACTACGAGAGTCGGAACCATGATGCCGATCGTAATGATATTCAGAGTTTTCATCAAAAGGTTCAGATTATTGCTCACGATCGAAGCCCGCGCGTCCATGAGTCCGGCCAGAATGTTGGTGTAGATTTCAGCCTGTTTATAACACTGGTTGCTCTCGATCGTAAGGTCTTCGAGCAATTCCAGGTTTTCCGTGGTCAGGTTGATGCGGGCCGAATTGATGCGGATCTTATCTATGACCGCCGAATTGGAGTTGATCGCGTTGAGGTAATACACGAGGCTTTTCTGCAGGGTGAACATGTTGAGCAGGTGCCTGTTCTCCAGAGACGTGTTGACCTTCTTTTCAATTTCTTCGGCGATGGCGTTGATGATCTTAAGATGTTCCACGTAATGCAGAATGGAAGCGTAAATGATCTTGAGGGCCACGTCGCTCACGGAAGACACTTTACTGAAATGTTTTCGTTCGAAGAAACTGACCTGGTCCGAGACGGCGATGATCAATTGTTCTTTGAACCAGAACATACCGAAGGAGGATACGCGGAACATAAAGGTTTCGACCGCAGAGTAATTCTTCGGCATTTTGAGGATCACCGCGGCATGTTCGGGTTCGAACTCCAGACGGGCCAATTCGTCCGGATCCAGGGCGGAAGATAACGTATGCTCGTCGATGTTCTTCTTATTGATCAGAAATTTTTTCTCTTCTTCATCCGGGTTGATGTAGAGGAGGACTTGGCCAGAATCGTTAACGCATTCGGTCAGTTTGTTGTCGACAATATTATAGGATCGAAGCATAGGAGTATCTTTCGCAAACCGTGTGGTACAAAGTAAAGCTTTTGTGATAAACATGCACAGGTTTTTTACTTATTTAGAAAAAATTCATTTTATTGAAAAGAAAGTCCGCGCGTGTTACATTGACTGAAAACAACGGGAATCTTTGAGGTCTTATGCGGATAGGGTATTATCAGTTTCGTCCTTCCTTCGGTCAGGTAAAGAAGAATACCGTACGAATTCTCCATGCGCTTCATGATGTAGAGGCCGATCTAGTCGTTTTGCCCGAATTGTGCTTTACGGGTTATTATTTTAAGGATCGCTCGGAATGCCTTGCGCTGGCCGAGGATCCTTCCGATTCTTCGATCGTAGAGAGTCTGGGCGTTTTGTGCAGGCAAAAGGGCATGCATGTGGTAACGGGATTCGCGGAACTAAAAGGGGACAAAGTTTACAACAGCGCGCTTCTGATCGGTCCGGAAGGATTGATCCACACGTACCGCAAACTTCACCTGTTTCATGAGGAGAAGAATTGGTTTGATCCCGGGGATACCCCGCTGTCCGTGCAGAATATAAAGGGAGTCGGTATCGGCATGATGATCTGTTTTGATTGGATATTTCCTGAAGTGGTTAGAACGCTGGTATTGCAGGGCGCCCAGGTGATCTGCCATCCATCCAATTTGGTGCTTAATTATTGCCAGGACGCGATGCGGACGCGCTGCATTGAGAATATGGTTTTTGCCGTCACGGCCAATCGTTTCGGCGCCGATAAGAGGCCGCACGGAGAACTGAAGTTTACCGGACAAAGCCAGATCACCGCTCCCAAAGGTCTCGTATTGCACAGGGCGCCTCAGGGGCGCGAAACCCTCTTCGTCGCAGAGATCGATCCCTCGCAGGCCAACAACAAAAAACTGACTCCCCTCAACGATCTGCTGGAAGACCGCCGTCCGCTGTATTATAAATCCGAAATATAAAAAAACCGGGCCGCTCTTGACTTTCGGTTTTTTTTTATGTATTCTGTTTTAGGTTACCCTAAAATAAAATTTAATATGAACAACAGACCTACCGAAGATTATTTGAAGAAGATATTCTGGCTGAGCCGGATATCGGATAAAGTGACCACCTCTTCGATCGCGGCCGGACTTCAGATATCGTCCGCATCGGTGACGGAGATGCTGAAGCGCCTTTCAGAAAAAGGCTTCATCACTTATACGCCCTATTACGGCGTGCGTTTGACCAAAAAAGGGGATAGAACCGCGCTCAAAGTCATTCGTCGTCACCGTCTGATGGAATCGTTCCTGGTAAGTGTTCTTGGATATACGTGGGACGACGTGCACGACGAGGCGGAACGGATGGAACACGTGATCTCCGATGAACTGGAAGCGCGGATTGATAATTATCTGGGGCATCCGCGTTACGATCCGCACGGAGATCCCATACCGACGCACGAAGGTGTTCTCGAAGAGCCGTCGCAATGCTGTCTGGCCGAATTGGAACCCGGCGATAGGGCGGTGGTTTCTCAGGTTGTTGATTCCAAAAAGCTGCTGCAATTCATAAAGAAAATGGACGTGGGTCTGCGGAGCCGTATCCTGGTCAGAGAAAAGGAATCGTTTGACGGCTCGATGAAAATACGCGTCGACAACAAGAAGGATCATTATTTCAGCCGCGAAGCGGCACGGCAAATTTTTGTTAAAAGAATTCAATCATAAATCATGCAGAGGTAAACGTGAGTACAAAGAACGGCGCATGGCGCTACGAACGATCCATGCCGAGCCTGCCGGAAGTGCACGCCAGTCTGAAAATTCCGGCGTCGGCCGGTTTCTTCAGAAAACTTCTAGCCTTTGCCGGACCCGGATTCCTGGTTGCCGTGGGTTATATGGACCCGGGCAATTGGGCTACCGACCTGGCGGCCGGATCCAAATATAATTATACCTTATTGTCGGTCATCATGATTTCTAATCTGATGGCGATTTTGCTGCAGGCCCTTTCGTTGCGGCTCGGCATCGTAACCGGAAGAGATCTGGCACAGGCTTGCCGCGATCATTTTAGCAGACCCGTCGCCATCGCACTCTGGTTTCTGTGCGAAATTGCTATTGCCGCTTGCGACCTTGCGGAAGTGATCGGTTCAGCCATCGCGCTCAATTTGCTATTCGGAATTCCGCTGGTGTGGGGTGTCTGCATTACTGCCCTGGACGTCATGCTGATCCTCTTTCTGCAAAACAAGGGTTTTCGTTATATCGAGGCGCTGGTGATTGCCTTGATCGCCACGATCGGAACCTGTTTTGCTCTTGAGATCGTATTTTCCAAGCCCGAGATCGGCAGTATTCTGCTCGGGTTCATTCCATCTCCGCAGATCGTGACCAATCCCGACATGCTGTACATCGCTATGGGCATTCTTGGCGCGACGGTCATGCCGCATAATCTTTATCTGCATTCTTCTATTGTCCAGACGAGAAAATATGACCAGGATTCGGCGGGCAAACGCGAGGCGATCAAATTTGCCACGATTGATTCCACGGTAGCCCTGATGTTCGCCTTATTTATCAATGCTTCCATTCTTATTGTAGCTGCGGCCACTTTTTACCGGCAGGGCTACCACGAGGTAGCCGAGATACAGGACGCGTATCAGTTGCTGACCCCTCTGTTGGGAGTGACGGGCGCGAGTACCTTGTTTGCTTTGGCACTGCTGGCTTCCGGCCAGAATTCCACGCTGACCGGCACGCTGGCCGGACAGATCGTGATGGAAGGTTTTCTGAATATTCGTATGCGGCCTTGGCTTCGCCGCCTTATCACCCGGCTCATTGCCGTCATTCCAGCCGTTATCGTTACGGCCGTATACGGGGAACACGGAACGGCGCAATTACTGATACTTAGTCAGGTCATACTCAGCCTGCAACTGAGCTTTGCCGTTTTCCCATTGGTCATGTTCACGAGCGATAAATTGAAGATGGGGGAATTCGTCAATCCCGTTTGGGTCAAAACGCTGTCTTGGACGGTGGCTGTTATTATTGCGTCGCTCAACATATGGTTGCTTGTGCAAACCTTTCAGGAATGGCTCGCTTGAGACGCAGGAATAAAAATTGGCGAAATTCAGAAAAAAATACGAGATTAGAATATAATTAAAAACAGGTGGTCATGCCTATGTATGAACATATTCTGGTTCCTCTGGAGAACAAAGAGAACGATAAGACAATATTGGATCATGTGGAATCTCTGGCTTTGATAACACGATCGCGCATTACCCTGCTTCACGTGGCGGACGGATGGGCGGCGCGCAATTACGACCAGTTAGAGCTTCAGGAGAGCGAAGAGATGAAGGCGGATCGTTCTTATCTCGCCGGTGTCGCGGAGGCCTTGGTCAAAAAGGGTTTTGAGACCGACTATGTTCTGGCCCTGGGCGATCCCGCCGAACAGATCATCCGAGTCTCACAGGAAAAAAACGCAGATCTTATCGCGATGGCTACTCACGGCCATAAATTGCTGGGCGATATCATTTACGGAAGTACAGCTGATAAAGTGCGCCATAGGGTAAGCATCCCGGTCTTGCTTCTTAAAGTCCACAAGTAAATTCCCTCCAAAAAAAAAGTCCAAAAAATACTGACCGTTTTTGTCATAATTGGGTAAAATTAACCTAAGATAAGTGAAGTATCGCGTTATTAAATACTTAATAAATTTTGTTGACTTCATGATGCTAAATTGTTATTATTCATAACAATTATATCACATTTCTTATTCTAAGTAATTTCACGTAGAGCAACTACATCGGTATCGGTGGTTGGAAAAATGGCAAAAGATGTCCATGCGTGAAAAGAATTTTTGAAAAATTATGAATAAAATATATTTCAATAACAGAAGGAACTTTCAGATGAAAAAGGTTACAGTTCTGTTTGCCTCATTGCTTTTAACATTGGTTTCCGGTCTGACGTTTGCACAGAATGGGCGCTATGCAAGTTCTACTGCTGCTTGGTCTGCTCAGACATGGTACAGTGATGCGGCATTGACAACGCCTGCACTGACACCTACGGCAGCGGACACGGTATATATCGAAGGTGGGTTTACGGTAACGCTCGATGTGACTACGACCATAGCTAAACTGGTTGTTGGCCATAACAGCGGCGGTACCCTGACCATTGGCAATAATGGAACTGCACGCGTTCTTACAGTTTCTGACAGTGTTATTATCCGAAGCACAGGAACTGTCAATACGTTTACAACCGCGGCAACCCACACTTTGAATATCGGCAGCTCTCTCGTAAACGAAGGAACATTTGATCTGGAAGGAACCTCAACGGCTAATCTTGTTTTTAACGGTACAAGTAACGGAACTATTACTGGGGCAGGAACCTGGGATCTCCGAAATGTAGCCGGTGGTGTGACTTATAACAAAGGAAGCCAGGGTGCTTATATTGTCGCCCAATCTTCGGGATATATCACGGCGATCGGTGCGGGATTCTCAACTTTCACTGCTGGAACGTTTGTTCTTGATGTAGATGCGCTTTATGACGTTGATAATGCCGGCGGCATTACTATTAATAGCAGAATTCAGATCAAACAAGGTAAATTTCAAGTGACCGGCGGAACGATGACGGCCAATGATTCCGTGACTGTGAGTGGCGATACGTTATATGCGGAAAACCTTACTATCGGCGCGACCAACGGACGTCTTACGATTACAACGGGCGGCCGCGTGGAAGTGGGCAACGGTACGTCGGGTGGTCTGATGACCATGAATAGTGCGTCTCGCTTCTTTATTGACGGCAGTTCATCTGTATTTCGTACTTTGACCACGGGAGGCGCCCCGGGATCTTCGTGGATCATCAACGGAAACACAAATATTACGATTAATGACGGTAGCGTGAGCGTAGCCGGTAATGAAGCGAGTGTAACGGCGCTCATAGGTATGGAGTTCAACGGACCAACGGATACGCTGACGATGAACGGCGGAACACTGACCATCTTTCCGTTAGTGACGGCGGACAATTCGCGCGCGATTGTCGTGGATGGATCAGGTAATGAGTTTCACATTCTGGGCGGTACGGTTAATCTCGGTAATTTCACTTCCGGTGAAGGCCGTATGCGATGGAGAAATGCGGTTGCCGACCACACGCTTCTTCATATCTCGGGTTCTTCGACCGTTGTGAATATAGCGGACAACATAGATAATAATAACAATTCAGATAACGACGTTATCATCGAAAACGGAGCCACGTTCCGTGTAGGTTACGGCGGAGGTGCCGGTTCTACAGCTATGGAGATCACAGGCTCCTGGACCGTGGACAATGCGACACTTGTACTTACGCCGACAGGCCTCAATATGACCATTGGGGTTGCAGGTGTGATCGACGATACCATGAGAGTCCAAAACGGCGGTTCGGTTACTATTGGTTCCACCACGGCCGGTAATCTGACTTTCAACTGTATCGGATACATCTCCGGTGCTACGTCGGATATTTTGATCGGCGGTTCCTTGACTCTGGGAAGCGGTTCGCAATTTTACATGTCCGGCGGAACATTCCGTGTAGGTCTTCTTGCTAATAGTGCAGGTAATGTAACTTGGCCGGTTGATGCAACGGCGTCTACGATTTTCAACCTTTCAGGCGGAACATTTACATTGGGCGACGGTAATGCTACTTTTAATATGGGTGACAACGACAACGTACCGGCCTACGGTAACGTTACGAATTTCGATTCGCTCCATATTACGGGCGGTACGCTCAATGTCAACGGCCGAATGACAATTAGCGATGCCAATGCGCGATTCCATATGACCGGCGGAAACATCAACCTGAATCCTTCCGACACATCGGCTATCCTTGCCACGCAGACTCTGTTCTATCTCCAGCGCGGTATTGTTAATATTACCGGTGGTACAATTACATTTAAGAATCCTAAAGGTTTGACCGGTACCGGCGTTACTATCAACATGGCGGCGTTGGGTGATCCTTCGGCCGCGGCCCGTCTCAGCGGTTCAACGACGGCGAACACACCGCTTAATCTCAACGGCAGCACGATCCGGTTTGGCGACGGTACCGAGAATCGGGCCGGTTCTACGGACGGCTTTGATATGACGTTATCCAACACACACAGCTACGGCGCATTCGTGGTCAATAACCCATCCGGAACTAACCGGCATGTGACTATTAACGGCGCCGGTGTAACATATACATTCAATGACAGTTTTCACGTGAATGCGGGCGAACTGAGATTGAGTACCAATATGGTGGTTGGTGACGGTTCGGGCGAGTTTAGTATTGGACCTTCTGGTTATGTGAAGATCAGCAATACGAACGGAGCAAATAATTTTCCAGGAACATTTAGTTCGTACAGCCTGGATGTGGCCAGCACAGTCGAATACGACGGTGCCACAGGAACGGCTTTTGTCAATTGTCCTGCCGTTTCGGGTTGGGGAAATCTTGTTATTTCAGGTTCCGGAACGACCAAGACGTTGCAGGGTTCAAATAATATAGTGAGAGGGACCCTTCAGTTGAATTCAGGTATTCTGTCTGCGACCACCCTTCTTACTATGGCCGCCGGCTCGAAGATCGTTCGAAATGGAGATGATGCCTCCGGTATCATGACGATATCAGGAGGTAGTAATGTGGGCTCAAATGCTTATATGATTGAATATACCGGAAGCGGTAAGACCACACAATCGGCCGAGTTATCGGGTACCGGAACAAAGTCTCTCAAGTTGAATTTAACCTACGGACAAGTTTTGACGTTGCATTCGGATTCCACCTTAGGTGATAGCCTCATAATCAATGAGGGCAGTACTCTTAACACGAATGCTCATAATCTGTATGTGGCTAAGAATGCGGGATTTTTCGGAGGTAAGACCGGATCAGGTCGGATCTCGCTGCGCGGTTCAACTTCTACAATTTATGGAAACGGCAGAGGTATTATCAATGCCCTTGAGGTCAATAAAGTAGACAGTGTTATTGTAGCCAGCGACTCGCTGAGGCTGGACACTCTGATCCTGACGGCAGGGAAACTCAATCTTGACGATAAGGCGTTGGCTTTGGGAAGCAGTACGTCCGGGTCCAACGGTGTGGTTTCCGTATCTTCACCGGGAACTTCCAAAATGATTCAGCTGACCGGCACGCTTTCCGATGCCGGTGTTGCCAGATATTATTCCGGAGCCAGCAATTTTACATGGCCAGTCGGTGTTGTCGGTAAGTATACTCCGGCTTCGATTAATGTTTCGTCGACGGGTCTGGCTGGAACGATTGTCGTAAGAGCCGTAGATGACACAGTTCCGACGAAAACAAATTCTCCGACGTATGCTCCGGCGTTGGTCTATTATTGGAATGTCACGAGCTCCGGTTTCTCAAATCCGCAGACAACTCATACTTATACTTGGAATAATATTGACACGGCAGAGGCCACCTATTCCGGCACGTATGCATTTAGAAACATCGTTCCTGGTAGATACGAATCCGCATCTACATCATGGTTTACCGAAGGCTCCGGAAATGTATCCTTGCCCGGACACACAATTACATTCAATGGAAACGGTTCCTTTCTGAATGCTATCGATGGTGATTATACTATGGGTCAGACCAAGATCATCTATAGTGCAACCGATAGTTCAGCGGATGCCTTTGGGGGTGTTACCGTGTTTTACAGTATTGCGAGTGGTAACTGGGAGTCCGCTTCTACCTGGTCCACGTTAGGTTATTCCGGAGCCGCGGCAAGCAGTGCGCCTGGTCCCAACAGCCCGGTACGCATTAAGTCCGGCGATTCGGTCACGGTAACGACCAATAATATTCGTTGCGCTTCTCTGATGGATTCCGGGGTTGTCAATCTTCAATCGCAAACAGGTACGAATTTTGGTATCGTGACAGGAACAGGTAAAATAAAATTGACCGCGGGAGCTTTCCCGAGCGGAACCTTTACCTCGTTTGTGAACACGGGTGGCGGCACAATAGAGTACGGTGGAAGCGGTTCTTACACGATAGTTGTTCCGACCGCCGCCCAATACAATCATATGATAATCTCAGGTGGAGGCAATAAAGTGTTTTCTAATCGCGCAATAACTATGCGCGGCAATTTGACCATTACCGGTGGTACCGATGTTCACTTGTCTAATACAGTGCTTGGCAATATCACTTTTTCAGGCGGCAATATCAGGTTGGAAGGCGCTGGCGACAGTCTTTCATTCAGAAACGATGTCGCGCGAACGATTTCGGGAGTGGGGGATATCTGGATTGCATCGGGCGCTGCGTTTGACGTGGCTTCTAGCGGTACGGCAGTGGCCAACAGCTTATCTCTGAGCGGTAATCTTACCAATAATGGTCGGTTTGACATGAGTGTCGGAAGCGGACGTTATGCCGCCGTTACCTTTACGGGAAACAATAATTCGACTATTTCCGGTTCATCAGCAACGGCCACTGATTTTGAGACTTTGACTATCAACAAAGGGACAGGAGCCGTCACGGACACAGCTTATATCCTTGATGTCAACTCGAATGTATTTACGATTTCCGGGGCTGCCAATGGAAGTACGAAACCGTTAAATATCTTTCGAGGTACATTTAAACTGACCAGCCAAGGATCCAGTCCCGTGTTAGATCTGAGTACGGGTGGCGGCAATTACACTATACTGAGCACGGGTCGGCTGTGGGTTGCTGGCGGTAATGTTCAATTGAGCGGCGCATCTGACAATTTAAGTCTGAAAGGTCAATTAAAAGTATCTGCCGGTGTGTTAAATATCGGAACGAGTACTTCGCTTCCAAGTTCTGTCTTCTACGATTCCACAGTGGCAGGAGTAGAAGTCATTGGGACGGGAATTCTGCGCATCAGCGGTACTTTGAGGCCCGGTACCGGTACGGTATTTTCTTATATCCAGTCCGGTGACTCAGTGATCATTGGTCGATATGGTGTAGTGGCCGGTGGCGCCACATTCCAGGTTGCCAATTCCACATCCAGCTTGTTCCAAATGTCGGGCGGCATTTTGGCCCTACGAAGAGCAAACAATAATACGGCGCTCATTGATGTTGGAGCCACGGCCGTTCAGAAAATTTCAGGCGGCACACTACATCTTCTTGATCCGAATCTTTCGACGGCTAATACGTATGCTATTGCTGCTACGGGAGCTACCGATACCGTGCGCGTATATAACATAGTGATCGGACCTTGTACTGGATATACCGGCAGTATTTCAATAGACGATCATTTCGACGTGCGCAATAGTTTCACCATGAATATTTCATCCGGTACTTTCAGAACATCCTGGGCCGGAGGTACTAATGCAAATCGTGATCTGATTCTGGGTGGTAATTTCACGAGAACGGCAGGTACATTCAATTCCGCAGCAGGTACAGCTACAGGTACCAGTACGGTGGTGTTCAACGGTACGAGCGGCAAGCAGACCATCAGCGGTACATCAACCTTCAATAACGTTACGATCAATAACACCTCAAGTCCAAGCGACACGGTGATACTTGCCAGCGGCACGGATCTGACCGTGGCCGGTAACTGGACAACGACGGCCGGTAAGTTTGACGCTGTGACGAATAAGAGGCTGGTAACTTTTGCAAGCACCACAGTGGCTCAGAGTATTACCGGTTCGACCCTGTTCAATAATTTGACCATCAATAATACGTTTGGCGCCGTCACTCTTGCTTCCGGCACTTTAACAGTGGACAGCGTATTGACACTGACCAGTGGTATTCTGGCGATTGGGGCTAACTCATTGGTGTTAAACGATACGAATTATACGGCGATACAGGGAGGAACTTTTGGAACGACACGAATGATCCAGACAGGCGGTTCATCGGGGGATGCCGGCGTCACCAAAGCGATACCCAATACGGTAACCAATTTTACATTTCCAGTTGGCACCGGAAGCATCTACACACCGATGAGGTTGATCATTTCGAATGCCGGAACAACACCTGCGGCCGGGACCGTAACGGTCATACCGGTGGCATCGATCCATCCGAATTTGACCAATGGGACAGACGCGTTGAATTATTACTGGAAGGTCAATAAGTCGGGTTTGGCCTCGGATATAGTAGACACTTTGTATTTTGATTATGCCCAGGTTACGGTATCGGGAACGCCATTCCCTGGAGCCGTGGGTGGTTATTTTATACCGTTTAACTGGACCAGCGATGTTGCAGCCAACGCCACGGTGTTTGAAGCGGACAGTGTGTTGCGATTTGGAGCGGGCCCAAGTTCCCTGCAGGCCGAGTATACGGTTGGCGCCAGTGGTGAGTTTGGCGCCACGACGGTGTATTACAGTGAAGTCGATGGAGGAACTTGGTCTGATCGAACGATATGGCGCACGGATGGTTTTGGTGGTTCGGTTGTGCCCGCAGTCCGGCCTCAATCGAACAGTCCGGTGGTGATCGGAAACGGTAAACGTGTGGTGATTTCCGGTACTTCCGCGCAGAATACAGCCGGATCCGTTTATTTTGATTCCAGGTTCGGCAATCCAGGTACATTGGAGATCACGGGCACAAATACGTATACGTTGAACGACATCAGCGGCATCGGAACTATCATACTTAATAATGCTTCGGCCACGCCGGTATTGCCGACGGGAACGTATACGAATTTTGTCGCGAAAGACAGCGGTACCATAATTTTCGCGGGTTCTGCAAACTATACCGTTCCAAGCGGTCAGACCACGACGTTTAACGATGTTGTTTTTGCAAACAATACGACGAAGACGTTGGGAGCCAATATGACAGTCAATGGGACGATGAGGATCCTGAACGGAGTGGTGAGAATGTCCACTTTTACCGCAAATCACAACGGCGGCGTCGGTGATTCGATGGTTCTTGCGACGGGCACTTTGCTGGCTGTAAGCGGTGCCAGTAATTTCCCGGCAAATTATAATGTGTACGATTTTAACAGCACGAGCAAAGTGTTATACGACCTGAATGGTTCACAGACCGTCAGCGGTTTAAACGGTTACAGCTACGGGAGATTGCACTTGTTTGCAAGCACTTTGACTCAGGTCAAAACACTGGGCGGAAACATCAATGTCAGAGATTCGCTTTTTGTTGGTGATCGTGTAAATTTGTACGCCAGTGTCAATAATTACAATATTACGCTTGGCGGGAATATGCACTTGGTCCATAATACCCGAAGCTTGTTGACTTTGGGAAATAACACCGTCACATTTGACGGGAGTTCGGCCCAGAGGGTTACAAGAGGAACAGCGGCGGGAGGTACTGCAAACTTCTATAATCTGACAATCAATAACAGTGCCGGCGTTTCATTTATATATAGTGGAACGGCGACGGTGTTTCAGCAAGTAGATACCGTTCGGAATACTTTGACCATCAACGCAGGTAACAACCTCACTTTAGGACGCGGTAATATTTGGGTGTTTGGCGGAAACATTTCGTATCCTGGAGGAACGGGTACCATCACATCTTCTGATTCGACAGATCTTACGATGAACGGCAACACCGTCAATGATACGTTGAGATTTGCAAGCGGCGCTGTCGCGCGATCGTTCAGGGATTTTACGATCAATCGTGTTGCCTCTGGCGCACAAGTTGTGATCAGTGGCACCAATGACAGCTTGCAGCTCACGCGCAATTTGACGCTGACCAAAGGTGTCATTCGCATGGGAACCAATATCATGCGTCTCATGAACAGCGCCATTACGCCGATCACAGGTGGTGACTCGACCTCTTATGTGGACGGCAAGATGGCGATCACATTCCCTGCTTCAACCAGCAATGTAGGAAGGACCTTTGAGGTCGGAAACGGGAACTTTTATCGTCCCGTGCGTGTGACCGGCACTACCCAAGCATCGAGAACCAGAGTGCGAGTCGAAATTATTCCACGTAGCGTTACGGTATCCAGTAAACCAGCTGATGTAGCAGGTATATCCGGTGTACGTTTCTATCGTGTATCTGTCGATAGCGGGCTTGTATTTAGTAATACGACGGATACGGTGCGTTTGAGTATCAGAACCAATAGCTATGACGTTGAGGGTGTCTCAAAGCCCGATAGCATCAGGGTCATGCGGTCTATTGACAGCTTAAATTGGACCACGCTTGTCGGTGCTGGTTATCAGACTACTTCACCGGCCGGCCGGGATTCAGGAGGAAATGCAAGTATTCGGTTATCCAATTCTTCAAATGGCGGTACTTATTATGCCTACGGGACCTTGAGTACCGATAACAGCTTACCGGTGTTACTCAGCGGTAAATTCAGAGCCGTTCCGTATGATAATAAGGTCAGACTGGAGTGGAGAACGGAGAGCGAGTTGGATAATGCGTACTGGATCATTGAGCGTAAGGAAGTAAATTCCGATCTGAGCAAAGCACAGGTATTCCAATCGCTCATGACCATCGAAGGACAAGGCACCAAGAGTTCTGCCACCAATTATGCGGAGATCGATTATGCGGTGGAAGTCGGCAAGACCTATGTGTATCGCTTGGCCGACGTGAGTATGGACGGTGTCAAGAGCTACCACAATGAGGTAACAGTAACGGTTGAGCTTCCAAATAAATTTACGCTGGAGCCCAATTCACCGAATCCGTTTAATCCGGAGACCACGATTAAGTTCCGCTTGCCGGTTGCTTCCAGGGTTAGTCTGAAGATATATAATATCCTTGGACAGGAAGTAGTGACGCTGATCGATCGTACGCTTGAGGGCGGGTTCCATGAGGCGGTCTGGAGAGGATTGAATAAATACAATCAATCCGTGGCCAGCGGTATTTATATCTACCGGATCACGGCGGTGTCGGCCGACGGTAAGGACAAGTTTACTCAAACCCGCAAGATGGTATTGCTGAAGTAATCCAGATCCAAAATAAAGATCAGAAAAAAAACCCTGTTGCTTATGCAACAGGGTTTTTTGTTTGCCTTCAGTCTATAAGTATGCTAAAGTGAACTGCGGCAGTAATCAGGCTTTTTTTCGTGTTATGCCGAGGACGGCCAAAAGCTGATTGGCGGGTCTGAGATATCTGCTGCCGGCAGGCGTTTGATCGTTTTGAGAACGAAATATCAGACTTGACCCTCTATTTTAGTTTACAAATAACCGGATCAGCAGACTATTTTTTATTTGAATATTTTTCTTTTAGAAAAGCAATAATACCGGGAAGAATGGAGATAAAAACGATTACAACAATAACCACAGAAAAATTCTGCTTCACTATCGGCAAGTTACCGAAAAAATAACCGAGATATATGAACGATCCGATCCATAATATGCCACCCCCAATATCAAAAAGTAGGAAACGTTTATAATCCATACGGGCAATCCCTGCCACAAAAGGAGCAAAAGTCCTGAGGATAGGCATAAAACGGGCTATAATCGTCGTTTTACCCCCGTGGCGTTCATAAAAGGCATGGGTTCTTAACAGGTAGTCCTTGTTGAGAAAGCGTGAATTCTGTTTTGAAAACACTTTGGGTCCGGTAAAGTAGCCGATCCAATAATTGGTATTATCTCCGGCCACGGCCGCCACGAATAGTAAGAAGGCCAGCAGGTTCACATCCAACGCCGTGATGGCCGCTAATGAGCCGGCCGCAAAGAGCAATGAATCACCCGGAAGGAAAGGAGTCACCACGAGACCCGTTTCACAGAAAATGATCAAAAAAAGAATGGCATAGGTCCATGTCCCATAATTGGCGATCAGCTCCGCCAAATGGACATCGAGATGGATGGCTATGTCCAGCAGATCCTTAATGAATTCCATGCGTTGTTTGTCTCCCTATGATGGTTTATTTAGTACTCAAAAACATTCGAATAAAGCGAATGGTATCCGGAAAGTGCCTGATGTGGCTTTTTTCGTTTCGATAAATGGTTTCTATAGGATAAAATCCGATTCGGCAACCGTTTTTGCACAAGCGGATCAAAAGTTCCGATTCGGTTTCGTACCGTGATGTTTTAAGGGATACGTCCCTGATAGCATCTGTACGTATGACGCGATATCCGGATTGGCTGTCGGGAATAGTCTGGCCGCATCGCCAGGCGATGAGCGCGCTCGTAATGCGGTTAGAGATGATACGTGCGGGTGACATTTTGCCGGTATCAAACGCGCGGGAGCCTATCACCACATCGTAATGCTCCTTGTTTAAAAGTTCCAGCATGGGCATGATGGACGCTGGATCGTGCTGCAGATCAGCATCGATCGTGACTATCACATCCAAACCGTTTTCAACGGCGTACGCGAAGCCCGCCTTCAGGGAAGCGCCTTTTCCCAAATTTTTCGAATGCCTGATGAGTACGCAACCGGAAGATTCGGCCATTTCTGCGGTATGATCGGAAGATCCGTCATCAATGACAAGGATGCTCCAATGGAAGACCTGATCCTTCAGCCGCCATTTGACTTTTTCCAGGAGTTCGGCTAAATGAGGCCGGGCGTTAAAAGCCGGAACGATAATAAGGACGGAACCTGTCATGTTTATCTGAATTAAAAAACCCTTTGGGCACAAAGGGTTTTTTTTGTACACCCGTAGGGATTTGAACCCCAAACCTTCTGATCCGTAGTCAGATGCTCTATCCAATTGAGCTACGGGTGCGTTTTATTTCAGGGGCGAATATAGGGCGGGCGTCCGAAAAAAGCAAGCCTTATTTCGCGATTGAAGGACTTGACTTCGGACCGAAACAGTTTTATTTTCAGTTGAATGATTATTCAACCGTTTGTTTAAGTTATGCGTTCACGAGCGAAAACCAGGCCCACAGGTACTCCGGAAACACCTCTATGCGAGGTTGATTTTTTTGATAAGAAGAAAGTGGACCGACTTATCAAAAAGAGCCGGCCGGCCGAGGAACTGTATAGTTTGAGCGAGCTGTTCGCCATACTGGGAGACACGACCCGACTCAAAATCGTTCTTGCGTTGATCGAGACGGAGTTGTGCGTGTGCGATATGGCCGGCTTCTTAGGCATTACCAAATCGGCAGTTTCTCATCATCTGCGGCTTATGAGAAATTTGAGATTAGTCAGGTTCCGGAGGGAAGGTAAGATGATCTACTATACCCTGGACGACCATCATATTGAAAGCCTGCTCAAGCAGGCGGCTGAACATGTGGTAGAACAAAGGTAACAAAAGATGGATATAACGTTTTTGCGAAATATTCTGGAATCCATTGCGATGACCATGACGGACGCTTCGTTCTATTTATTAATTGGTTTTTTTTGTGCTGGTTTGCTAAAGGCGCTGATTCCGCCGGGCGCCATCGTACGTCATATTGGCCGCCCCAATATGGCCTCGGTTCTCAAAGCCTCGTGCATTGGTACTCCTATGCCCCTATGTTCATGCAGCGTCATCCCTATGGCTGTTTCGTTGCGCAAGAACGGAGCCAGCAAGGGAGCCACCGTAAGTTTTCTTATCTCAGCTCCGGAAACAGGGGTAGATTCGATCGCCATTTCCTATGCTATGTTGGACCCTTTGATGACGGTATTTCGGCCGGTTTCTGCGTTTGTAACCGCCTTATTTGCAGGTGTACTTGAAAACGGTATCCGTACAAGAGAGAAAAGAAATCTCGATCTGATCCAAACACAGACAACTAATTGTGACGATACGGATTGCGGTTGTCATAGCGGACCGTCGGAGGCCGAACAGGAGAAGCCTGTATTTAAACGAATAGGATACGGTCTGCGATATGCGTTTACGGATCTTTTGGGGGATATTGCCTATTACTTAGTTATCGGGCTCATAGTCTCCGGGATCATCACAGCCTTAGTGCCCGACGATTTTTTTGTGCGATATTTGGGTAATGAAGCACTTACGATGTTCATTATGCTTGTCATAGGCATTCCCATGTATGTCTGTGCCAGCGCATCCACGCCGATAGCTGCCGCATTGATTCTCAAGGGTATTTCGCCGGGGGCCGCACTGGTCTTCCTGCTTGCCGGACCTGCTACCAATGTGTCCACCATGGGAATGGTCAGAGGTCTGTTGGGAAAAACCTCTTTTTATACCTATATGTTTTCCATTACGGTCTCAGCGCTTTTGCTTGGCAGTTTATTGAACACTATTTATGATTATTTCGATATTTCGATGAGGGTCAATCTAGGTACGGCTTCCGAAATAATACCTGAATGGATGAAAGTGATAAGCGCACTCATTCTTCTGCCGCTTCTTTTGCGTGCCCTTTTTATGGAGGTCCGTCATCGTTTTGAAAAGAAATGAACCGCTATGCCGATTTCACCGCTTCCGAAGAACCTGATATACTTCTTAATTTTTACCCTGCCGTTGGCGGCCCAGCATTTCGAGAAAAAGATCAACCCCTTTGTTGTCGAGGAGGGAGGCCGCTCCATCCCGTGGCCATGTATCGGCGGCCAGTATGTTCCAAAGGCGGAATTTCAAGATATTGATGGCGACCTTGATGCCGATCTTTTCGTCACCCAGGTTGATGGGCGGATAACTTTTCTTGAAAATGACGGAACACGATTCATTTTCGTAACGGATTTTTTCGATTCTATTGCTGCCGGTAACTGGAGTCGCTTTGCTGATATTGACGGTGATGGAGACCTCGATCTTTTCACCGAAGCGCCTTCTTCTTATATGCGTCTGTATGAGAATAAGGGAGACAGCACCGATCCGCATTTCGTTTTAAAGGATTCTCTGGTGAGAGATAGCCTGGGTCAGGCCATTGTGACAGAAAATCAAAGTATCCCATTCTTTGCCGATATAGACGGCGACGGGGACCTCGACTTTTTCACCGGCCGAAGCGTTGGATCGCTGGCATTGTATGAGAATGTCGGTACATCGGTTCAATACTGCTTCAAACTGAAGACGGAACAATTTGAAAACATACTGATTGTCACAGCCGCGAAGACAGTTGCTCCGGAACGCCATGGAGCCAGCGGCATTGTCTTTCTGGACATCGATGGAGACGGGGATCTCGATCTTTTTTGGGGTGATTTTTTCAGCAAGGGAATGTATTACCTTGAGAACAGCGGCAATAGACTCGAACCGCATTTTCCTGCCATTACCAGTTCGGCATTCCCAGGTGACATTCTGACCACGATGGGTTTTAATGTTCCGTCTTTTGCAGATGCCGATGGCGACGGCGATGTTGATCTGATTGCCTCGGTACTTTATCGCGAACAGGACAAGGATAACTTTTGGTACTTTAGGAATAACTCTATTACCAAAACCATTCGTCATGTGCCGTCCTTTGAATTCGTTACCAGCAACTTTATCGAAGGGCTTGATGTGGGAAGGAATGCAAATCCGGTACTGACCGATTTGGATAATGATCTGGACCAGGATTTGGTGATAGGCTCCTATCAGGGCAAGATCCATGTTTACAGAAATGTGTCCCAGGTAAATGACTTGAGGTTCTCACGCGATACCACCATTACTATTCCTTTTCCGGCCGGGGAATTCATCTCGTCTCCGGCATTTGCGGACATTGACAACGATGGAGACCAGGATTGTCTCGCCGGGTCCTATTCCGGCCGTATTCTTTTTTTCCGGAATACGGGGTCATTATCCTCTCCGTCATTTGAGTTAACGAGCAACTTTTTTCAGAGCCTTGATGTTGGGAATTATAGCGCTCCGGCTTTCTGTGATATTGACCACGACGGCGATTTCGACCTATTTATTGGCGAAGAAGACGGTACGGTCCATTTATTTAAGAATATCGGAACGCCGGAATGGCCACAGTTCGATACGCCGTTAATTATCATACCATCCGTACCTGATAGATCCGAATCTGTTCCTGAAATTGTCGATTATGATCGTGATGGCGACTTCGACATGTTTGTTGGTTATAAGGACGGAACGATTTCTTATTTTGAGAACCGCGGAGACGTTAATGTGCCTGTGTTAGAACTGGTTACGAAATTTTATCAAGGTCTTAAGGCCACTCAAAATGCCGTTCCTCGATTTGCAGATATGGATGCCGATCTGGATTTTGATCTCATTATGGGAAATGTTCGGGGTGGGATAGAGTATTATGAAGCCGGGGAGCAACGGCCGTTGCTTTCTGAGATTTCGCCTTCTGTAGGTTTTGTCGATTCCGTATTAGTACTATATGCGTCATCATCCGGCAATCCGTCCCCGGTCTATTCCCTGATCGCAGCGCCCTCCGGGATGTCCATCCACAGGCATTCGGGAAGGATTTCATGGAAACCTTCCTACGCACAAAAGGGAATGCATACGGTAACCGTTCGAGCGGTCAATGCGGTTGGATCCGATGAAACAAGCTTCACGGTCACTGTCAAAGAATGGGTGCCTGCTCCGATCGTATTACGTCAGAATTATCCTAACCCGTTTAATGCCATGACTGTGATCCGATTCGGCATTCGGAGCGAATCCCGGGTGACATTAAAGATTTACAATATTCTTGGGCAGGAAATCAGGACCTTGGTGGACGACCGGATGCCGGAGGGTATGCATTCGGTGAGTTGGGATGGGTTGGACAGATTTGGCCGATCCGTAGCTTCCGGTCTCTATGTGTATCGGATGAAGGCCGGCTCACATACGAAGGTCAGTAAAATGCTGCTGATAAAATAAATCAAGCGGCAGGGGAATAAACAAAAGACAAGGCGGTTTCATATACTAAACAACCAACCTAATCGAGACTGTGATGCTATCAACGATCGTAAGAAAAAACGAACCTATTGAAAAGGCGATCCGACGTTTTGAAACCGAATGCCGGAAAGCGCGCATCATACAAACCTTCATCGAAAAATCCAATTACACAAGCCCCAGTCAGCGTAAGCACCAGTTACGTAGGCGTAAACGGCATCCTCATACAGCCGACTTCTCGCTGAAACACTAGTGTTTTCCTCTAACATCCTTCCGATCTCAATTAAGCCAACATCCGCACCACTAGTCTGAGTTCGGACGGCCCGCAAGGACCGTTTACAAAAAGAGGTGCAAATTTAGATAAAATCGAATAAATTAGCACAATAGTCCTCATACAACCATACCCATGCGCCGTTTCATATTTTACATTTTCTTGTTCGCTTTTCTGTTCAACGAAACCGTTTACCTTCAAGTCCGCCGTGGAGCGAGAAAGGCAAATAAAGACCGCGGAATTCATGTCGCTCTGGACGGAACCGCGAAATACACATCTATACAGAAGGCGATCGACGAAGCGGAATTCAATGCGACGATAAGAATTAAGGCCGGTGTCTACCGTGAGCGCATCCTCATGAAGAATTTCGTCAATATAGAAGGCGAAGGGGCCGGGCGAACGGTTCTCACAACGGACGGAAGTTCGCCGGTGATCGAGGCGTATAATCTTGGCGGCGGCCGCATATCGGGACTGTCGGTTGAATTTTCTGAGCCATCCGATCTGCCGCTCATTCTGTCTAAATTCTCAACGTTTTCGATAGAGAGTTGTACGTTGAGAAAAGGCGGGGACGGTATCGACATGCAAAACAACAGTTCGGTCAATATCCGACAGACGACCATTACTGAAAATCGGCGGAACGGCCTTACCGTACGTTCGAAAAGCCATGGCTACATATTTGACTGCGTTGTATCACGCAATGGAGCGGACGGTTTGTTTGTTTCAGATAACGCATCTCCCACCATTGAAAAAAATGTGATCCGCGAAAACGGCCGCAATGGGATCACGATAACGGCGCAGTCCACAAACAAGATATTGGGTAATTTTGTTTTTCTGAACAGGAAGAACGGTATTCAGATCGATGGCCGTTCCAGTCCGCTGATCAGAAACAACACTATTGCAAAAAATGGTGGCGGTAACCGGATCGAAGAAGAATCGGGTCATGGCGTTCTGATACGCGGTACCACAGCTGTTTCGGTACTGAATAACATATTGGCTTGGAATCGGGTTGGCGCCGCGGTGTATGAGAGCAAGGACATAGAATTCACAAAAAACAATGTCTGGGACAACGATTCGTCCTACGTAGGTCTCTTTCCACGCGTCACCGATCTGAATATCGACCCGCTTTTTCTTGATCCGGCCAATAACGATTTCCGGATTGATTCTCTTTCAAAATTGTATCGCAAAGGAGTCGATGAAGTGTCCATTGGGGCACATTACGACAACACCCGTATTGAGAAAAAAAGACGATTGGACTATCTCAAAACTCAGGCAACCAAGGATATCGCGAGGGAGAATTGGTTTTATGCCTACCAGTCTGCCCAGGAGATCTTGACGATCGATAAAGATGATACCGAAGGCAAAACCCTATTCAAAAAGGCCGGAGAGGAAATGGCCAAAGGTTATGCCGAAAAGGGGAAAATGGAATTCAGTAACGGCAATATCCGTGTCGCAGAAAACTACCTGAAGAGCGCATTAAAATATGATCCGGACAACACGGCCGCCTTGGAGCTTCAAGAGGCTATTGATGACGCGTCCTTTTCTGAAAAGGTACGTAATCTGACGCTACTGGCAATTGGGATTGTGACCATTGTCATATTTGGTTTGTGGTGGAAAAAGCGCATCCAGATCGGGGAGATAAAAAGACAAGTTCAATGGTGGCTTGATGATTCCGAAGAGCAGATTGAGCTTGCCAGGGCCGCGGGCGGGGATACGCTATCGCCCGAGGATTTTGGTATGGCCCTACGAAAACAAGCGCAGGCCAAGGCGGCTTTTGAAGCCAGACAATACGAATCGTGCGAAGCACTATGCAACGAAGCCACAAGGCACGCCATGCGAGCCAAGGACGATGCCGAAAAGCAAAAACAGGTGCGTAAAGACGCCCACCTTGAAGTGTCCAACGCTGAAGTTGAAATGCAGCATGTAAACGGGACAGAACTGAATTCGCGGTTTCGTGAAGAGATCAAGGAGTTCTCCTTTTATCTTGAGCGCGCCCAAGATGCCCTTATCCATAAACAGTATATGTTGGCCAAAGAGATCGCTGAAGACATACAAAGCTCCCTGAAGAAGTTACGCGACAAACTGCAACAGGAAAAGGACGATCGGGTACGTGACCTCATTACGGAAACGGAAAAACTGATCATTGAGGCTTTGGCAAGCAATAACAGCGCCGATATCATCATTGCGGTCATAGATTTCAAAGCGGAGCTGGAAATCCTCAAAAACGGCTTTCAAAACGGGCAGTTGCATAATGACGAAGTCATGTCGCAATTGCTCCAAATCAAAGAATTTATTGCCGAAGCACTGAGGTTAGCGGGTCAGGATGGGTCATCGGTTCATCCTTCACGTAAGAAGAATTATTATGAAATACTGGGTGTAAAGGAAGGAGCTACTCTTGAGCAGATCAAGGCGGTGTACCGCAAACTCAGTATGATCTATCATCCGGATATGGACAACGCCGGCGAGATGGGTATTGCCGGTGACGAACGTTTTAAGGAAATTAAAGAGGCCTACGAGGTTCTGATATCTGAAAAATCCAACTAAACTGAAGTTATGAATACCTCAAAAAATCAAAGAACGTCTCCTCGAATTCCGATCATGATATTTATGGTGATCGTGCTTGTTTGCCTTGCTCAGATCTTCTGGTGGATCTATTATCAGATTCAGCAAAACACGGTTGTTTTTCAATTGCACCAGGCTGTTTTGGCCATACGGGTGCAAAAGGCGGTTACCGAGACGAATACGGCCTTTGAACAGTTGGTGATCCACCATGCCCAGGCGCACAAAGAAGAGCTGGGCTCGAAAGAACGCGTTTACGTACCCGAGCACTTCAAGAACGACTTGTTTATCAATATGTTCTATTGTGTCAATGATACGGTGTACTACAAGGATATCCATGGGAAGGTCCTGAAATTGACAGTGGACTACCCGCAATTAAAGACGTGGCTGATAGAGCGTCATCCGGAACTCACTCTGGAGCGGCTTCCGAGAACAAGTGATGTTTCGTACCGTTACGGTCCGTCGCGTGTGATTAAGTTGCCGATGATCATAAGGCCTCAAACGGACTTTTTGGATAATCTGCTCGACAAGACGGAACGCAAGACCATTATGTTCATTTCAGAAGGCATATTCTTTTCGTTGATGGTATTGGGCGGCGTCTATATCATGTTCGTGCTTCTCAAAAAGGAACTTAAACTGGAATCCCAACAGAAGAATTTCATATTGAGTATTACGCATGAACTGAAGTCCCCTCTGGCTTCGATCAAACTCTACCTTCAGACGCTGCTTTCGAAGCCCGTACCTCCGGATAAACAGACGCAATTTGTTCATCATTCCCTGCACGACGTGGAACGGCTGGAACGACTGGTGGAAAATGTGCTGGAAGCGGCACGACTGGAGCGCGGAGAATATCGGTATGAGATGAAGCCATTGCTTCTGCATGAAGTACTGCAACCATCCGTTCAAAAGATCAAATCCTATGCTGAGGACGAAGAGATCGAATTGAATCTTGAAATTGATGAAGCCGCAGAGATACTCGGGGATCACCATGCCATTTGGTCGGTATTCAATAACCTTATTGAAAATGCGGTCAAATATTCTATTCCGCCTAAGCGTATATCCATCCGCCTGTATAAAGACCAAAGAGATGTTTTCTTCGAGATCACCGATAATGGGCCGGGGATTGGTGCCACGGATATTCCTTATATCTTTGATCGTTTTTATCGCGCCGGAAATGAAATGACGAGAAACACAAAGGGAACCGGTATCGGACTATACTTAGTCAAAAAGATCACGGAAGCCCATAAAGGCGATGTCACCGTTATTTCGCCGGTTACAGACATAAAAGGAGCTAAATTCCGTATACGATTTCCGCAACCTAATAAACACTAGAAGGGATCCCTGAGATGAAGCAAAAAGTATTGCTGGTGGAAGATGAGAAGAATATTGCGGAGTCCCTGATCTTCAATCTGGAGGGCGACTACGATGTGGATTGGGCTAAAACCGGCGAAGAGGCTATCCAGCTGCATCGAAATGAACAGTATAGACTCATCGTTCTGGACGTCATGCTGCCGAAATTGAGCGGCTATGAAGTGTGTGAGGCAATTCGTAAAAAAGATTCGGCTACGCCAATTCTTTTTCTAACAGCAAAGAATGAAGAAAGAGACAGGATCGAAGGTCTGAAACTGGGGGCCGACGATTACCTCGGTAAGCCGTTCAGTTTGGATGAGTTTTTACTCCGTGTTAAGGCCCTGGTAAGGCGTGCATCTAAAGGCTCGCCTGAAGTTGTTACTTACCGGTTTGGAAAGAATGAAATCAATTTTGAGAATTATGAGGCTTCGGTCGGCGGCGAGATAGTTCATCTGACGAAAAAAGAATGCATGCTGCTGAAACTGCTTATTGAAAAAGAGGGGCAAGTGGTGACGCGTGAGGAGATTTTAACGAAGGTCTGGGGTTATGATACCATCCCTTCGACGAGGACGATCGATAATTTTATTGTTAAACTTCGAAACTACTTTGAAGAGAATCCCAAGGAACCGCGCCACATAGTTTCTATACACGGCGTTGGATACAAATTCTCTTCTCAATAACTACTTGACCAGCACCATTTTCTTGGTTTGTACCGCGCCATTGAAAGAAAGACGAACAAAATAAATGCCGCTTGGCACCGTGAAGTACTTGAAATCCTGGCCGTCCCAATAGAATTCGTGTTTACCCGCCTCCTTGGTCCCCTCATAAAGATTTCTCACCATGTTACCAAGAAGATCGTATATCTTCAGCTCGACGTAACCGTTCTTTTCGAGGTCGAACGTTATCTTTGTTGAAGCGTTGAACGGGTTGGGATAATTCTGCTGAAGACTGAAGTATTGGGGCGTCTCGGTTCTTTCTTTCTTGGACTTGGACTTGGTGACAACGGCGTTCCGTTTGACATAATCAAATATCGTGTCTTCACCGGCATAAAACCGAATCTGGTCCAAGTTGGCTTTTAAGAAGTTAGGCGGGCTTGAGCGCACCGTGGCGCCGATGTAACTGTTGGTTCCGGTGTTGACCTGGGAAATTTTGGTAAAAGGAAGATGACTGACTGGCGTTCCATTAATATAAAACGTAACACTGTCCGTCATGCCGCTGCAGAAAAAACCAATATGGATCCATTCGGAGGAGGGGAGGACGGTTTCGGATGAAAATATTTCCTGCGTGCCTTCCCGGATTTCCAGTTTCGGAATGTTGTTTTCCAGATAGAAACGGTAACCGGAAATAAATCCATTGTCCGCATTAATGATCTCGCCACTGACCGATGTCGAGAACAAATAGATCCACGTTGAAACCGAATACGACAAATGGCCGTTGATGTCGATACCCGCGTTCTCAGGCACTTTGACAAAATGATTGATGCCATTCAGCGAAAGGCAATTGTCTCCGGCGGGACTGCGAAGAGGAAAAACTGTCACTTCAAAATCGCCACTTTGAAGCAACTCTGTCAGCCGTGTCTTATTGAGAGAGGCGCTGGTATAGCTGTTCTCAAATAAAACATAATTGTTGTCTTCATCAAAATTCAGCTCCATTCGAAGCTGAGCCAAGGCGACGGAACTAAATACAGAAGAAACAATTAAGTAGAAGAATATTTTTAAGAAAGCCGGGGGACCATTTTTTGTATCAAGGACCATCCATACCTCATATTTCGTTACGGAAATAGTTGATTATTATGAGATTATGTGAATCCAGCAAACCGATAACCAATTTTAAAGAACGGATATTGACATTCAGCCATTCTAAATGTACGAAATGAAAAGGCATTTCGCAAGTGGGGGACTCCAAATATTTTTTTTGGTTTGAAAGGGAGCTAAAAGCCTTGCATTTCCTAATGAGTATTTCCTATATTCAAGTCATTGTGTTCAGTCATTAATTTGTTCCCAGTGGAGAGAGAACCATGGATGAAATGGATGACGATCAGAAAATGCCGACACAGAGGCTTCGCGGCATTGATGATGAAATGGAATTTCTATTCTCAAATTTCTTCAATGCCAAATATCCCATACTTATAAGCGCTGAAAAACGATGGCATCCGCCTACCGATGTCATTGAAACAGACGAGGAGTTCATGGTGGTGATGGATTTGGCCAGCGTGAAGCAGGAAGATATCAAACTCACTTATGAAGGCGGTATTCTTACAGTTTCGGGCCTCAGACGTGAATTGAACATCGACCAAAAACGCCACTATCACAAGATGGAAATCGATTTCGGTCCGTTTGAACGTAAAATCAAGATCAAGGCTCGCATTGTGGATAATTCGATCAAAGCTCTGTACGACAACGGTTTTCTCATTATTAAATTAAAAAAAGACACGAATACCTCCAAAGCGACCCGTATCGTCATTGAATAGACGTCGGCACCGCCATCGTCCAGCGTGTTATAACCATTTATGACAGACAAAAACGCCACGGTCACTGAGAAGAATGAACCGGTCTTTGCGTCCGGTGTCCTGCCTATTCTGCCATTGCGCGACAATGTCATTTTCCCTTTTGTCGTATTTCCTTTGGTCGTAACGGAGAAACACCTGGTCCAATTAGTCAACGACGCTTTGATCGGCTCCAAGCTGATCGGTATTTTTCTTCAGAAGAACCCCGACAAAGAATTTCCAACCAAAGACGACCTGTATTCAGTGGGAACGGTCGCCAATGTGCTGAAAATGTTCCAAGTACCGGACGGAAGTATCCGCCTTCTCATACAGGGTTTTTCCAGACTCCGACTCGGGGAGATCATACAAGAGCGTCCTTATCTTACGGGCCAGGTGCATACGGTTGAAACCGTTTTTGATCGTTCCATGGAATTGGACGCCCTGACGAGAGGCGTTTCTGAGAGTTTTCAGAAGATGGTCACATTATCGCCGGTTCTTCCTGATGAACTCAAGGTTATCATCGGTAATATCAAAGAGCCGGATAAGATGGCCGATATGGTCGCTTCCAGTCTCAACATCGATGTCCAGGAAAAACAGGCCATTCTTGAGGAATTCGATGTGAAGAACCGTTTGACGGGAATCATGACGGCGATCAATAAAGAAATCCAACTTCTGGAGTTGAACGACAAGATACAGACCGAAGTCAACGCAGAACTCAGCAAGAATCAACGGGAATATTTCCTCCGAGAACAGATCAAAGCGATCAAACATGAGTTGGGCGAGGATGAGGACGAATCCATCGAGGTCGAGGAACTTGGAAAGAAGATAGACAAGAAGAAAATGCCTAAAGAGGCCAAGGCCATAGCTAAGAAAGAACTCGAGCGGCTGTCCCAGATGTCCGCGGCCTCGGCCGAATATACGGTGAGCAAAACCTATATTGACTGGCTGTTGGAGCTGCCGTGGCACAACAAGACCAAAGACCAGATCCAGATTGGCCGGGCAAAGAAGATTCTTGATGCCGATCATTACGATCTTGAGGACGTCAAGAACCGCATATTGGAATTTCTGGCCGTACGAAAATTGCGTAAAGACAGTAAAAGCCCTATCCTTTGTTTTCAAGGTCCTCCGGGCGTCGGCAAAACATCTTTGGGCCGTTCTATTGCCAAGGCCATCGGAAGAAAATTTGTAAGATTCAGTTTGGGTGGAGTCAAGGACGAGGCCGAGATTCGGGGCCATCGAAGAACTTATATCGGCGCTTTGCCCGGGAAGATCATTCAGGAATTGCGCCGCTGTCAAAGCTGCAATCCGGTGTTTATGCTGGACGAAATTGACAAGATCGGTCAGGATTTCAGGGGCGATCCGGCGTCTGCTTTACTTGAGGTCTTGGATCCGGAACAAAACGTAGCATTTAATGACCATTATATTGACGTGCCTTTTGATCTGTCGAATGTTATGTTCATCGCCACGGCCAACGATCTTTCCCCAATCCCGCCGGCTTTGCTGGACCGCATGGAAGTCATAAGGCTGTCGGGTTACATTGCGGAAGATAAAGTGCAGATCGCAAAAAAATATATTATTCCGCGTCAGGTTCGTGAGAACGGCTTGAAGCCTAAAGATATCGAGCTCACGGAGGAGGCCATTCTTCAGATCATTGCTTCTTACACATGGGAATCGGGCGTTCGTAATCTTGAGAGGGAAATAGCCAATATTTGCAGGAAAGTGGCTCGAAAGAAAGCGGAAGGGCAAAAGCTCCGCTCGGTGATCAAAAAGGATGCGGTCGCCGATTATCTCGGGCCGCAGAAGATATTTCCTGAAATGGCGCATCGCGAGGACGAAGTGGGAGTGGCCACAGGGCTGGCGTGGACGCAAAACGGCGGCGAGATTCTCTTTATAGAGGCGCGGCTCATGCAAGGTCATCGGGGTCTTCAGCTAACCGGCCAGCTGGGTGATGTGATGAAAGAATCTGCTCAGGCGGCCTTATCGTATATACGGTCGAAAGCACGAGCTCTTAAGATCGATCCGTCCGTTTTTGGAAAAACCGATATCCACATCCACATTCCGTCCGGGGCCACGCCGAAAGACGGACCTTCCGCCGGTGTCACTATTGCCACTTGTTTGGCGTCCTTAATGACAGGAAGGTCGGTGAAGCATCACATAGCCATGACCGGGGAGATCACCCTGCGCGGTAAGGTCATGCCGGTAGGCGGTATCCGCGAAAAAGTTGTGGCGGCCCGCCGGGCCGGCATCACAACGGTGATCATTCCGAAAATGAATGCTCACGACCTGGAGGACGTTCCTGATTACGTTAAGAAATCTTTGCGGTTCATTTTTGTGGAACATATTGATGAAGTGTTGGAGCACGCATTGGCCGTTGCTAAATCAAAATCGGCGCCCCTGGAAAGAAAAAACCCACGGCGCCGGAGCTTAAAAGAAAAGAAAATAAAGGGAACTATGACCCCTGTAAGGGTCATGTCCAAATAACCACGCCTGTCGGGTTCTCATAACTAAGTTCAAATTTTATGTTGAAAAAGCTGGAATTGCAGCGCGATGAAGCGTCTTCGAAGAAGGATCGCGTCAAAATACTATGTGTGGATGATGAGGCGCCTATACTGATGGTGATGGAGCGGGGACTATCGGATGATTTCGAGATTTTGACGGCTCCGAGCGGCCTCAAAGGGCTGGAAGTCCTTAAGAGCCATCCCGATGTGGTCGTTATTCTATCAGATCAGAAGATGGAAGGCATGAGCGGCAATGATTTCTTGGCGGAGTCCCAGAAGATCATTCCCGATGCGATGCGTATCATCGTATCGGCTTATTCGGATGTCGAACTGCTTATGGAGTCGATCAACCGTGGTCAGATATACAAATTCGTCCTCAAACCGTTCGATATTGAAGCCTTGCGGATTACAATCCGACGGGCCGCCGAACATTACCATCATAAAAAGGCCTTTGAAAGGGCCTATCGCGAACTTGAACTGACCCAACAGCAACTGATCCGCAGTGAAAAGATGTCTCTGCTGGGAAAACTCATGAGCGGACTTGCGCATGAACTCGGTAATCCCGTTGCCAATATGCGCCACGCCTCGTCTCTGGCCGGCCATGAATGGACGGATCTAAAAGGATTTTTCACTCGTGTTCTGAAAGCCGAATCGGTTGATGATATAACCGCCCTTAAGTTGTTTGCGGACGAAAAGAATATCCATCAATCCGTGGAGGATTTCGAGGCGATCTTGCGTACCATTCACAATGCATCATCCTTTGCTTCGGATATCATAAAGGACCTGAGAGGTTTCTCCCGGCTCGATGACGTACAGTGGGCAGACGTTAGTTTGAAGGATCAGATCGACCGGGCCATTCATCTGGTGAAAGCCAAATACAAATATAACGTTGAATTCCATAAGGACCTGAAGATCCTTTCACCGATCAAAGGTCTGCCGGGGCCGCTGACACAGGTGCTGGTCAATCTTATCAATAATTCCGCCCAATCCATAGAGACCAACGGGCATATATGGATAAGAACCTGGATGGATGACAGCCGGGCGTATATTTCAATCAAGGATAACGGCAAAGGGATACCCAGGGAACATCTGGATAAGATATTCGAATTGGGATTCACGACCAAGACCGAGGATGAGGGTACGGGCCTCGGTTTGGCGATCTGTCAGGGCATCATTGAAAAACATAACGGGACGATTTCCGTAACAAGTGAGGAAGGTAAAGGGACCGAATTCGTGATATCATTGCCCGCCGAGCAATAGCCGCCAAGGACATACTGCCGTCTTATTGCGACTTTCAACTTTTTCTTGTACTATTGACGCCATCAAATAGTCTCCGTAACTTATTTAGCTATGAATCCTCAAAACCCTATATTAGCAACCGGGATCGAAGGTTTGTTGTCCGAAGAAGGGAGCGATCGGCGTTCGGGGGTCCTGTCATGGCTTTCAGCCGCGGTGGCTCTTTGTGATTCGCAAGCAACAAAATATCTCCTGGGAAAGGCATTGGATGAAAACGTGCCGGTTCTGCAGGCCAAAGAGGTCATTCTTCAGAGCTATCTTTTCTGTGGATTCCCGGCCGCCATTGAAGGACTGATCGTACTCAACCGTGTACTGCACGATCGGCATATACCGGATGATAACTACACCGAGACTCGCAATTCACAGGAGATGTATCAGGACGGTATCGACCTGTGCCGCATCGTTTACGGGAAGAATTATTCAAAACTGCTCAATAATATGTCGCATCTGAGTTCCGATATTTCTCAGTGGATGATCGCCGAAGGCTACGGCAAAGTACTGAGCCGCCATATTCTTTCGCTCAAGGAACGTGAGTTGGCCGTGATCGCCGCTCTGACGGTACTGCGCCGAGAGCGTCAATTGGTATCGCATCTTCGCGGGGCCGTCCATGCCGGTGCGGGAAAAAGTGAAATAGCCTGGATAATGTCGGGACTGGAGACCTTAGCCGGTAAGGACACCGTGTCGTTTGGTCTCCGGGTACTTCAGGAAACTTTGCACTAGTTATGCCGCACAGTTCACATAATGTGTCTTTGAAGGACAAGCGTATTCTGGTCGTAGACGACGATTCGGTTATTTTGAATACCGTGACGGTCATGCTTCGGAATTTCGGCATGATTCCCACGGTGGCCGACAGCGGGCGTGAAGCGCTGGGAATATTGTCTCAAGAGACACCGGACATTTTGCTGCTGGATTACATGATGCCGGGTATGAGCGGTGCGGAAGTTTACAAACTTCTGCAGAACGAATCCTCATACGAGTCCTGCCGTGATGTTCCGGTGATCATGCTCACTGCAAAGACCGACAATGAGGCCGAACAGATCGAACTTTTGAAGATGGGATTGAGCGCTTATCTGCTTAAGCCTTTTGGCTACAAGGAACTGGTCAACATTATCTCCAATGTGCTTACCTTGCATGAAGCAAAGATGGAAAATCTCAGATTAAATCGGCAAGTCACCGATATGAAGAATTACCTGCAATCGGTCTTTGACGGTATTACGGATTTTATCAGCGTGCAGGATTCGGAATTCAACATTCGCAACTATAACCAGGCCGCGAATATTTCTTTTTTCGGGGCGCAAGGAACTTCAAGAAGCTTTGAGAATACAGAAATGGACGGAAAATGCTATGCGGTCTATTTCAAACGCGATACCGTTTGTCCTCAATGTCCGGCCGTGACCGGATTATTGACCGGACAGCCTAATTCAGGAGAAATACGGTCGGAGACCGGTTATTTTCAGGTCAGTATCTTTCCTATCCAGAACTCGGGATCCGGAGACAGAGCTTTTATTGAGGTCATCAAAGACATAACAGAACGAAAAGAACTGGAACAGCAATTGATTGAAAGCTTGAAACTGGCCAGCGTAGGCACGCTGGCGGCCGGCGTGGCTCATGAAATCAATAACCCGCTTTCGATCGTGCTTGGTTTTGCGCAAACCATGTTAAAGGAGATTTCGTCCGGGGACCGGCTTCATAAAGACCTCAAGATCGTAGAACAGGAAGCAACGCGTTGTACCAAGGTGGTCAAGGACCTTTTGTCGTTCGCGCGTCCCGGAAGAATGGAGAAAACGGAGACCAATCTGATCGAACTGATACAAACATCCATTGGACTCATGCGCCACTTTATTCGTAAGAACGAGATCGTTTTAACGGAACATTATTCGGCGGAAGTTCCAAAATGCTGGGTGGACGCGAAGAAAATGCAGCAGGTTTTCGTCAATGTCCTCATGAATGCGGCGGATGCCATGCCTCGAGGAGGCCATTTACGAGTATCGATCTGGAATGATCCTAACGATGATAAAGTGGTCATCGAGATTGCCGATACGGGTTACGGCATTGACGAGAGCGACCTGGCGAAAATCTTTGATCCTTTTTATTCGACCAAAGCCAATAAGGGTACGGGACTCGGTTTATCCATTTCAAAATCAATCGTAAAGGAACATCTGGGTTCTATTGACGTAAGAAGCAAGAAAAACGAAGGCACCGTTGTTACGATACGGCTGCCTGGCAATACAACCAAGGCATAGGTTTTCATTGGCCACACGAATTCTCGTCGTTGATGACGAAAAAAACATCCTTATCTTGTTCAAACGGATGCTGACTGACGATGCATTCCGGCAATTGGACGAATCTACGGCACCGGCTTATACGGACATCGAAGTGGAAACAGCGCCCAATGGGGAAACGGCATGGGAAAAGATCCGAAATGAGGAATTCGATCTGATCATCTCGGACCTAGCCATGGAGGGCATGAATGGTATCCAATTATTGGAGAAAACTAAGTCGATCAAGCCGGATATTCCATTCGTTATTCTCACCGGAGTAGGTACGATCGAGGATGCCGTTCGCTCTATGAAATTGGGCGCTTATGACTACCTGACAAAACCCTTTCAGCACGATGAATTGCTCCTTGCTATAAATAAGGCGCTTGATTATGGGCGTCTGCACTCGGAAGTAAAGAAATTACGCGAAAAACTGGATTCGCAAACAACCGTGATGCCCGTCTTACCTGCTGAATCCAAAAACCCACCGGCCGCATCGCAAAAAGAAAAAGCGAAGCCGGCGCGGAAAGGACGGGCGGTTGAAAAATTCACTTTTACCGAAGATCAGACCTTATGGATCCAGAGATTCGTTTCAAAAAACTACTCGTTGAAATCTATAACAGGCAAAGTGTCGAATGAGGTTGAGAAGATGGTGATCAAGGCGATCATCGATGAAGTGGGTGACAATAAGGCTGAAGTTGCCCGCCGGTTGGGAATCAGCCGGCCGGCCCTTTACAAAAAGATCAAAGATCACGGGATAGAATGAGTATGATTTTCGGGATTGGAACAGATATCATTGAGATCGACCGCATTCAGAAAAGCCACAAAAAATACGGTGACAAATTCCTGACGCGTATTTTTACGCCCGAGGAGATCGCGTACTGCATGAAGAAAGAAAATCCGTACCCTTCTCTGTCCGTGCGTTTCGCATCCAAAGAAGCCCTCGTCAAAGCGGCCCGCGTCGGAAAATTCCACCCCCACACCTGGACGGATGTCTCCGTCGAGGTGGACCCGGAAGGCATTCCGCATGTTTTCTTATTCAATGAGCTGAAGGAACAGCTTAAAGATATGCGTATCCATATCAGCGTATCGCATTCCCATGAATACGCTTCGGCCGTCGTCGTGATCGAAACGGCGTCTAATTGATCAGAAAGATAGTGGCGATACCCAGATAGATCAGAATTCCGATAGTATCGTTGGCCATGGTCACAAAGGGTCCGGCGGCCAGCGCAGGGTCGATCCGCAGTTTTTTGAGTACCAACGGGAAAACGGTACCGTTGAAAGCCGCAAAAAAAATCACGCATATCAGAGCGGTTCCCACAACCGCCGCCACATGGATATCGCCGATCCACAATGCCACGATCGATGCGAGTACGATACCCAGGACAACACCATTGATGCCGGCCACGCGGATCTCTTTCAAGATCTGACGCTGCATGTCGATGATACCGATTTCGCCGGTGGCGAGACCGCGGATGACGATGGAGGAACATTGAATGGCAATATTCCCGGCCATGGCCATGATGATAGGCAGGAAAAAAGCCAGTGCCAGGATGGTATGGATGGAATCTTCAAAGCGGCTCAGGACAAAGGCCGCGACCAGTTCACCTGCCATGGCTGTGAACAGCCAGGGTAATCGGGACCGTGAAATGCGCAGACTCGACGTTTCGGTGACGTCCTCGTCAACGGAACCGGCCATTTTGGAAACGTCTTCGGAGGCTTCTTCTTCTATGACGTCGATGATATCGTCTATCGTAATGCGACCGACCAACTTACCCGACGGCGTCGTCACAGGGATGGTAACGAGGTCATACTTCTTGAACAATGTTGCAACCTCTTCCTGATCCTGCGACACCGTTGCAAAAACGAATTCGGGATTCATCACTTCAGAAACGAGTTTACCTGGAAAAACCACCAACAAAGTCTCTGCCGACAGGACGCCGACGAGTTGCTCCTGCTTATTGACTACGAAAATATCATAGATCTTTTCGACATCTTTTGACTTTTCACGAACTTCCTCGATAGCCTCCTGTACTGTCTCGGTATCGTATACGCTGACGAACTCCAGCTGCATGATACCGCCGGCCGTATCCTCGTCGTACTTGAGCAGTTCCTTGACCTCCTGGGAATCCTCGTAATCCAGTTGGTTCAGAACTTTCTGAGCCGTTTCGTCGTCGAGCTCCTGTACGATATTGGCGGCATCGTCCGATTGCATTTCATCGATAATGTCGGAGATCTGCTCCTCATCGAGGTTTTCGAGGATATCTTCGCGCGACGCATTGTCGAGTTCCAAGATGACCTCGGAGGCCTTTTCCGTCTCGATGATTTGGAATACGTAGTTACGCTCGTCCTCATCAAGATGGTCCAGAATTTCCGAAATATCGGCCGGGTGAAGGTCGCTGAGGATATTCTTCAGCAGATACTCCGCTTTGGAATCGACGAGGTCCTTGATATCATCGATAAATTCTTTGTCGATATCGATCTGTGCTTTTTCTCGCATAGGCATTTACGTGGTGATCAGATTGGACAAACGTATAAAATCCTGAACGGAAAGTTCTTCGGGTCTTTTCTGAAGATCAAAATCAATTGTCTTATTATCCACCCAGTGGCTCAAAGAATTTCTTAACATTTTCCTTCGCTGGTTGAAACTCTTCCGTACGATCTGTCTGAATGTCTCAAAATCACCAACCGGCAAAACCGTTTCCCTGAACGCCAGTCTGAGGATGGAAGAATCGACCTTGGGCTTCGGGAAGAAGGCCGTCGGAGGAATGTGAAAAAGGATCGTACACTCGGCAAAATACTGGCAGAATACGGACAGTATCCCGTACTCCTTGGTTCCTGGGCCTGAGACAATGCGTTCCGCGACTTCCTTTTGCAGCATGATCGTCGCGGTCTTGATTCGATGTCTTTCTTCTATCAGCCTGAAAAGAATCGGACTTGAAATGTGATAGGGAAGATTGCCAACGACCATTATCTTATTACCGGCTGAAGGAATCTGCGAAAAATCAAAATGCAGTATATCGGATTCAAACAACGTGAAAAGGGGATTGGACCCGAATTCATCCCGGAGTTCCCGATACAGATCCCTGTCAAATTCTACTCCGTATAATGAAATGCCTTTCTGCAAGAGATGCCGCGTCAACGCGCCGCGTCCGCATCCGATTTCCAGAACATGATCGCCTTCCGACAGGGAGCACGATTCGGAGATCTTACGGCAGATATTGTTATCGGTCAAAAAATTCTGACTTAGTCTTTTTTTTGGAATAGACGGCAATATCGGATCCGGTATTTTTTTTAAAACTTAGGCAATTCGTGAAGGATATTCAAGACCGATTTGTCCCATTTTACATAAAATGAGGAAAAATTTACTTGTGTTTGAAAGGCCGATGGCTTAGATTTCGAACAGTTGTTCGAATTTAGTAACCCCAAGATAACATGATGGATACGGAATCAACGGCGATCGACCATCGCCAGGGATTCAAACAAAGGCTATTGGAAGATAATGCCGGTGAGAGTTCGCGCTACAATGTCAAATTGTACGACATTCTCGAACGGGCGGCCGTACTTTTTGCCAGGAAAGGCTATCATAATACGTCGATCCGGGACTTGGCCTCGGAACTCGAAACGAGTTTGGCCGGGCTGTACTACTATTTTGAAACGAAAGAAGAACTCCTGTTTCTGATCTCACAATATTCGTTTGACAGCGTTACAGGCTCTTTGGAGGAAAAGCTGGAAGAGACCGCCGATCCCCGGGAAAAGCTGAAGATCTTTGTACACAACCATCTTCAATACTTTGTGACGCACCTGGAGGCCATGAAAGTATTGGCCCATGAGTCCGATTCTTTGTCCGGCGAATATTTCGCGCGCATCCAGTCCAAAAAGAAATCGTATCTCAAAATGCTTGAAAATATTTTGCTGGAGATCGTTCGCCGGGGAGACCGCTCGTCCGCAAAACTGAATCAGGACATCAAGATCGCAGCCTTGTCGCTTTTCGGAATGATGAATTGGACGTATACCTGGTTCGATCCGTATAAGCATGGACACCGCGCCGCATCGATCCGGAAGATCGCCGACCGGATGGTGGATGTTTTCCTCCATGGTTTTGTCAAATCATAGTATTTAGAAATAACCAACAATCCAAACAAAGGAGCGCACATGTTAAAAGCTCAGATCTCCACATTCAACGATTGGGTGGACCTTTTTGCTGAATGGAAAAAGGATATCGGCTACGATGAGAAGACGTTCAAACGATTCCTTCCGAAGTACGTACTGGAGCCGAAATACGAGCCCTGTAGGTACAACGAGATCGAATTCGGCGATTTCCGGGGCGACCGTAAGTGGGAACGCGTGCTGGATATTCCCAATCAGGGGATCCGCGATGCGCTCCAGCAGTTGATCGTATATCAGGGGGATACGGAATTTGCATCGGTGGAACAGCAACGTTATCTGGTGGATCGCGCACCGAGCGATTATGATCTTTATGCCCTCATGCGTATCAACGCAGAAGAAATGCGTCACGGCTGGCAAATGAGCCATATCCTCGTCACACATTTCGGTGAAGGCGGGCGCAAAGAAGCCATGAAATTGCTCGAACGACGGGCTTACGAACAGAAGCGTCTTCTGGGATCTTTCAACGAGGTCATGGAGAACTGGCTCGATATGTATACTTATACGGAATTCATTGACCGCGACGGCAAATTTCAGCTGAAGATGCTCAGCCATTCGTCCTTCATGCCGCTGGCGATGAGTATGAATCCGATGCTTAAAGAAGAAGCGTTCCATCTTGGAACCGGAAACAACGGCCTGAAGCGAATTTTGAAAGCAGGCAAGATACCGGTCGAGATCGTTCAGAAATATTTCAATAAGTGGGTTCCGACCGCCTACGATCTTTTCGGTACGGACGGTTCCTCCAATGCGCACTGGGCGTATGTGTGGGGACTGAAGGGGCGATTCAACGAAGGCGAGACAGACGAGGAAGCGCGCAAAGATCAGCTTAATCAGATGGCCCGCGGCCTGTATCATGCGGAGATCGCCCGTCTGATCGAGGACATGAATACGCTGATCGGAGAGGAACATCCCAAACTGGTCGTGCCGGATGTGAAATTCAACCGCAAGATCGGCACCTATGCCCAGCAGCCTTACACGGTGGATGGAAAATTACTTTCGGCTGAACAGTATGCGAAATACATGACAGAAGTTCTGCCAAGCGACAAAGATCGCGAACTGCTGCGCGGCATTTTCAAAGAGAACGACTGGATCGAATTCAAGCCGTTCAAAGGAGATGCGTAGTTTCAGGAACGAAGCGTGAAATGGGGAGTGAGAGAAAGACCCATAAAGCTGTCATGGCTTTATGGGTTTTTTATTTTGTCGTACCGTGTCTAGTCTTTTGTAAAAGTGGGGTGAGAAAGAGATATTTTCCTCCTTGCGGGTCAGGGAAAATTGGGGTACTTTTTAAGGGTCGCCTTAGGCGTCACGCGTTTACAAAATAAAAAATCCCGTCTTATTCAAACGGGATCTACAGTGCCGAAGGTGGGACTTGAACCCACACGAGATTTGAGTCTCACTGGATTTTGAGTCCAGCGCGTCTGCCAATTCCACCACTTCGGCGTCGTTTTTATCGTGGCTTAATTTATAATTTTTCAGAGCAATTGCAACAGGTTTTTTAGGCATGTTCTACTACCCGACCACGTTTGAAACCCCCGTTGTCAGGGAGAATATCGACCGCATCTCCGAAGAGATCATCCAGGCGATCTGGTTCCATCTGTTCCTCAAGATGGACGAACTCAAGACCACCGACGGGAAGTCTATTCGAATCCTCGACCGCGGTGCGTGGAATAAGGACGCGGGGCCTGATTTTAAGCGCGCCACCATCAGGATCGGGCAGGAAGTCCTGACAGGCGATGTGGAGATCCACTGGCGCACGTCGGATTGGGAACACCATCGCCATTCGGAGAATCCGTTGTACCGTCAGGTTATCCTGCACGCGGTCTTTACCGATGATCGGAATCAGAAGCATCTGCCGACGCTGGTCATTGAACACTATCTCACCGACAGCCTTTTGCGGATCGCAGAGAAGATCAATAGGCTTCAGGAGAACCGAAAGAATATTTTCTGCCACGATACGGTGATCGAGGAGGAATTCCTTCATCGCTGGATATTGGAGAACGGCCGCATGCGTTTTGAGGCCAAAATACTGAAATGCGAAGAACGATACCGCGCCGCGGGAGACATCAATGAAGCCCTGTATCAAGGCATGATGGATGCTTTAGGATTTTCCAAGAACCGCGAACCTTTTCGAAAATTGTCCAATTTGATTCCGTATCAGACCCTGATGAAGGCCATTGCACACGACGAGGAAGCCACGGCGCTCATGCGATTGCAGGCCATTCTCCTTGGCGCGGGTGGACTTTTGACCGAAGTGAAGTCTCTGAATGTCGTTCCTTTTGCTCAAAGATTGGAAAATCTCTGGGAGGAATTTCGATCACAAAATCCCATCAAGACTATGACCAATGAGGAATGGAAGCTCTTTCGTCTGCGTCCCGACAATTTTCCTATGATCCGAATGGCCGGATTGGCTAAATTCCTGTGTCAGAACCGTAAGCGGCCACTGATCGAAATGTTTACCGAAACCTTCAAAGGACCGTTGGCCGTTAACGCTCAGCAGGGGCTTGCCAAGCTCATAGTTCCATCCTTCGGGCACTGGAGCGAGCATTATTTCCTGGAAGGCGGGGATGGACGTAAACGCGGCGACCTGATCGGGCGGCAAAGAGCTTTTGAGATATGGGTCAATGCGGTCTTGCCTGCGGTGGCCCTGACCGCTAAATTGACGGGAAATGCCGAACTTCTGCTGAAAGTGAAGCAAGTTTATGAATCATCGAAAAGCCTGGAACGCAATTCGGTGATCACGTATATGAAAAAACAGTTCCGTCTGACGGAACGCCAAGCCAGTGCCCAATTCACTCAAGGCCTTATCCATTTGCACAAACGATGTACAGACTACGCCTGCGCCGATTGCCCGGTACTGACCAGGATCTGGAGTGAGGAAAAAAACGATCTGATGCAATTAGAAAGCGAGGAACGGCATGAAAAATAGCTTTGTTATCCTGTTCGGCTTTTTCATAAGCCATTCATGGCTTGCCGCGCAGAAGGACTATCCCATCAGCCCCGTATCGTTTCGCAACGTGCAGGTGCAGGATTCTTTCTGGACGCCGCGTATGGAAACCAATAGGAAGGTCACGATACCTTTCGGTTTCTACAAATGCGAGACCGAAGGCCGGATAGAGAATTTCGTCATGGCCGCCAAAAAATCCGGCACATTCCGGGGCGTCTATCCTTTCAATGATACCGATGTGTACAAGATGATCGAGGGCGCAGCCTATTCCATCAATCAATTTCCCGATGGTCGGCTTCAGCATTACGTCGATTCGCTCATCACGCTTATAACGGCGGCGCAGGAACCGGACGGTTATCTTTATACGCCGAGGTCGATCGATCCGGATAATGCCAAGATCTCGTGGCGCTTTGGGAAGAACCGATGGGAACTCGAGCGCTTCGGCAGTCACGAATTGTATAACTCGGGGCATCTGTACGAAGCGGCGGTCGCATGGTACCAAGCGACAGGTCATAGGAACCTGCTCGACATTGCGCTCAAAAACGCCGATCTGCTGACGGCGACATTTGGCCCGGATAAGATTCACGAAGCGCCCGGCCACCAGATCACAGAGATGGGTTTGGTCAAATTGTATCGAGTTACCGGCAAAAAAGAATACCTCGATCTGGCGAAATTCTTCCTGGACGACCGCGGGACTCACAAATATCCTTACGATTCCACCAAGCTCTGGAAACGGCCGGAATATAATCAGGATCACAAGCGCGTCATCGAACAGGATGAAGCGGTTGGGCATGCCGTTCGCGCAGGATATATGTATGCGGGCATGGCGGACGTAGCCGCGCTGACGGGCGATGAAAGTTATGTCAAAGCGATCGGCCGGATATGGAATAATGTGGCCGGCAAGAAATATTACGTGACGGGCGGGGTCGGGGCTATACCGGATGGGGAAGCTTATGGAGGCAATTATGAATTGCCCAATCTGACGGCCTACTGCGAAACGTGCGCGTCGATTGCGCTGGTGTATTGGCTTGAGCGCATGTTCCTCCTGCACGGCGACGGAAAATACATCGACATGATGGAGCGGACGCTGTATAACGCGCTCATCGCAGGCGTTTCGCTTGAAGGGAATACGTTCTTTTATACAAATCCGTTATCCTCAGACGGGAAATTCAGATTCAACGAGAAGTCCTGTTCCCGCAGTCCCTGGTTCGAATGTTCCTGCTGTCCAACCAATATGGCACGATTCCTTCCGTCGCTTGGTGGGTACCTTTACGCGGTCAAAGAAGATACCCTTTACGTCAACCTATTCATGACCAACGAAGCGACTGTCCTAATCGGGGGCAGGGATGTGTCCATTCGGATGACGACGGACTATCCGTGGAGTGGAGCGGTGGATATATCTTTCAAAAATATCCCGGCCAGGACGGTCGTAGCGCTCCGGGTTCCATACTGGACCGGTGAGAAGCCGCTTGAGAGCGATCTCTACCGATACGTTGATCCGGCGGCCGGCAAATTGACTATCACGGCCAATGGGAAAGATCTTGCGGCGGGAAAGATAACCAAAGGCTACATCTTTCTAAGAAGAGAATGGAAACAGGATGAACGGGTCTCGGTCAATATGCCGATGAAAGTAAGACGGGTTGTTTCTCATCCTGAACTGAAAGAAAATGCCGGAAAAGTTGCGGTGGAACGCGGCCCGATCGTGTATTGCGCGGAGGGGGTGGATAATCAAGGCTCCGTTCTGGATCTGTCTTTACGGGGGAACGCAGAATTCAAGACGCAATTTGACAGAACCACTTTTAACGGCGTCTATACTATCACGGCCAATGCGATTCGATCGGGGCAATCCAAAGTAATGCTGAAAATGGTACCATATTATGCTTGGTCGCATCGGGGTGAGGGAGAGATGGCGGTGTGGCTAGGGCAGGCGAAATAGAATGGCTACATCTGCCCGTAGACCCATCGATCGAGCAGGATCTTCTTGATATAATTATTTGTTTCGAATAGCTCCACGATCTCGGGAAATTCTTCCGGTTCCGCCGGATCGTAAAAACGCATCCAGAAGTCCGCACGGTGAGGTCCCGCATTGTAAGCCCCCAGCATGGCCGGAATGAAATTCTTATAGTCCTTTGCCTGCTGGTGCAGATAATACGTGCCCAGCAAAATATTCTTTTCCGGTTGTCTCAGATCGGTCATCTCAAAATCATTGAGCTTCAGTTCTTTGGCCAGAGACGTGGCCGTATAGGGCATGATCTGCATAAGCCCCATCGCCCTTGCCTTGGACAGGCTGTAGGTTTTAAATGAACTCTCGTTCTTGATCACCGCAAAAACGAACGGTACGTCGAGCGAGAATTGTTTGGCGTATTGCCGTATGCATGACTCGTAATACCGGGGATAGAAGATCTTGGCCGAAGCCTCATCGGATCTGAAATAGGAACGGTATTTCTTTTTCATGGCCACATTGGTCTCTACGGCCAGATCATAGGCGCCCAGATATTCCAGATAGTCGCGATAGAGCAAAGCCGACGCTATGCTCTGCAGGTATTTATTTTGCAACGGCTTCAGCTCTCTTTGCGCATACCACGGTTCCGTGATCTCCTTGCTGATCCAGGCTTTGATGAATTCGCTCTCGAGCGAACGCAGGTCCCGATCAGTGAAATAGAACCGTCCGTCCTTCTTTTCGACATTAAATGAGCGGCTTCTGATCATATCGAAGCCGAAGAAAGAACTTTTCCGAGCAAGTTCATATGAAGGGTTAATATAAAACAACCGCTCCGTCGGTGTCCTGATGCCGTCAAGGTGGAGATGATAACTCAGCAAACCGTAATAAGTGCCGGGCTGTTCCGCGGCGAGTTTACGATAGATCTCGCGGGCTTTGTCGCTTTGACGGTTTTTTTCGTAAGCTTTGGCTTTCCAGAAGAGGCACTTCGGCTTCAGAAATTCGACCGCTTTTTGTATCTCATCCAGCTTCACGATACATGAATCGTATTGTCCGAGTTTATATAGATTGAATGCGGTCCGGAAGGCGGATGTGTAGCCATAGAGATTATTCATCGGCGATTTTTGCCGTACCTCCTGATAAAAACGGTTGGCCTGGTACAGGCTCGCAGAGTCGCCCTTGGCGGAATAATTATTGGCCATCTCATAGGTCAGGTACGTCTTCCATGATGGACTCAAAGGCGTCTGATCGCGGTAGTCCCGGTAAGCGGAAGTAGATAGATCCAGGTTCCCCTGATACCTTGCCGATTTGGCAAGATTGAACAGAGCTTCGCGGTGGCGGTATTTTGTCCAGAGGTTCTGGTAGCGGGGGACAGCGGCATCGTAAAGTCCCTGCGCGAAATATATTCTTGCGATATTGTATTCGATCTCGGCCTGTTCGTCGGGCTTATGGAACCGCGATTTGTTTTCGGCCAGTTCATTGAGCGCCTGCTGGTAATAGCCCTGAAGAATAAGCACATTATTGCCATCGATGAAATCATCGATGGACGGAGATATGCCGGCGGCGGCGCGAATGGAGTCCGACCATAATTTGGCTCTATATGCTTCATCGGTATAACGGAATTCGGCCTGAAGCTTATTAAAAGTGGACAAGGCCATCGTTACAGCGCCTCTGCTAAGGAGTATCACGGCCTTCTGAAATAGGATACGGCTCTGATACATATTCAGAAGCGTAGGCTCCTCCTTAACCGATAGATTACATTGATTCAGATAATATTCGGAACTTTCGTATTGTTGCCGTTCCGTGAGTATCTGTGCCAGCGCGATACACGCATCGGGATAGAATACCGTGGCCGGAAATTGTTGCAGCAGCGTCTTATAAGTTACGATCGCCCGTTCCGCACTATCCATCGAGGCTTGCATTTCGGCCAATTGGAAAAGCGCATAGTCACCCATCAACGGGTCTGCCGCTGCTTTGTGAAGAAAGACAGACGCGGAGTCCGGTACGTAGATCCGTTTGTAGGAATAACCGACCTTGTAATTAAAAATAAAATCGTCGGCGATGCCCGGTTCGAGTTCCTTGGCAAAATTGAAATTAAGGATGGCATGGCGATAATCGCGCTGCTTATAGAACTCATCTCCTCTAAAGAGGAATTTAGTGTATTCTTTTTCAGAAGGACGATCGGCCGGCGGATCGGGAGAAGGCAGGCCGAAAATACTTTGCAGCGGAAGGAAAACGGGGATCAGGCCTACGAAAACGGATCGGAGAAATGGTAGAATGGTTCCTAACATACGTCGAATATATCGGTCTGTGAATCTCATAAAATAATAAGGAATTGATCATGGATTTCCAAGCAGTAATTGGGGGAATAAACATTGCTAATAATGCGCAAATATGATATTATAGTCACAAAATGGAGCTATCAATGAAGACGATCCTTTCGAAAATTGCCGAATTTTGTTATCAGCACGCGCGCCTCGTCGTTCTGGCCGTAGTAGCGTTGACCGTTGTGTCCACTTATTACATGTTTCAGATAAAGATCAGTACCAATAATTTCGATCTGCTTCCTCAGGATTCGAAAATGATCAAAGAATTCTGGGAAGTGAATGAGGACTTCGGCGCGCAGGATCGTCATATCGTTCTGATCGAAACGCCGGATTCATTGCCGGTAAACCCGGATGGACTCAAGTCGTTTGCGGGGAAGCTTGATGAAGCCCTTTCGCAGACGGGGATGGTGGCCGGCATCAATTATTCCATTACCGATAATCAGAAGACCTTCATCGAAGAATTCTTCATAAAGAACGGCCTGCTCTATCTTTCGCCACGTGACCTGGATTCCGTTCTTCGCCGGTTTGATGATGCGGAGATTGAGCGGCTCGTACTCAATTTAAAAAACATCCTAAATGCGCCGGTACCGCCCGATCCTCTTTTGAAAAGGGTCTTACGTGAAGATCCCCTCCTGATTTCTGAGATCTTCTTGCCATATATCGAGAAGATGCTAGGTCCGCAAAACGCTTCGTTGCTCAAAGATAAGGAAAGTTATTATTTATCGAAGGACAAAAAGACGCTTCTTTTCTTCGTCAAACCGGTCGGGGCCTCAAACGATACAAAATTCTGCGAGGTTTTTGTGGATCGCAACCGCATTTTATGTGATTCGATCCTGGCCTCGATGGGCGACGACGGCCGGCAGATACACGTTTCATTTGGTGGCAACTATGTATCGGCATTGTCTAATGCACGTGCAGTCAAACAGGGATTGATCGACAGCTCTTTCATTGTCATAATTCTTATCCTGCTCCTTTTCTATTTCTTTTACGGCAACTTCCGGTCCTTGTTTTTCATCATGGCCCCGATCATAGCCGGCGTCACCTGGGTGTTTTGTTTAGGGGATCTGATGTTCGAGAAATTCAATATTATTACTGCCGCCGCCGGTGCGATGCTTCTCGGATTGGGTGTGGATTATTCCATACATATTTACAACCGCTTTGTGGAACAGGAAACGCACTCCAAACACAATACGATATTGCAGAATCTCATCATTACTTTTGGAGAGACTGGCACGAGCGTTTTCTACGGCGTTATCAGTACGGCGTTCGTATTCGGGGTACTGATGGTCACCAAATTCCGGGGTCTTTATGAACTGGGTTTTATAGGGGGAGCCGGGATTCTTATTATTTTTGTTGCCGTTTTGGTACTCATGCCGGCCGAGATTAAGATGAGGGAAAGAAAGAATCCAAAAGGCAATTACCTGCAGAACCTGCTTAGCCGGATGCTTGGTCTCCTTTCACGCTTTGTTCTGAGGCATCCGAAATACATCACCACTGGGAGCATTCTGATCTCGGTCGTCATGATCGCTGTGCTGTTTGGCGTTATTCCCAGTCAGGATAAGGGCGTAGGTGTGACGTTTGATGAGAATATCGAGAATATCCGAAGCAAGAACGATGTGGATGTTAAGATGATCAAGCGCCTTCAGGATAAGTTTGGCAGTCATTTCAAACCCATCAGTGTCGTCTGTTCCGCCAGCAGTGACGAAGCCCTTATCCAGAAGCTGCGTTTGCTTAACGACAAGATGGATGAGCTCGTGGCCAGCGGTGTAGTCAAGGAATATAACTCTTTACTTCGTTATCTGCCTTCGGTGGAGCATCAGAAGGCCAACCTCGAGAAGATCAAAGGTCTGGACGTCGAAAGTATACTTTTCAAGATTCGATTGGAAATGACCAAGCAGGGTCTGCGGATGAATTATTTTAAGCTGGACCGTCTTCGCAAAATGCTTACCGTGAATGAACCTATCACGATACATAATTTCCAGAACGAAGGATTTGGCGATATCATGCGCCATTATTATGTCGAGAAGAACGGGATGAAAAAGGTGGTCACGCAGGTGGAACTTAACGGACCGACCCATGATATAGAAATCGTCAATGATTTTATCAAAGAAGTCGATGCGGACCCGAAGCTGGTCAACGAGAATATCATCATCACAGGCATACGCGTAGTCACGGCGGAGTTTCTCACTCTCGTTAAGAAGGATTTTGTCGTTGCCGTAGTCGCTTCGCTCGTCGTGGTCCTGCTGCTCGTGGTTATCAAATACTGGAACCTTTGGGCCGTGATTGTTTGTATGGTGCCTTTGACCTTTTCCATTCTTTGTATCATGGGCACCATGCGGTTGCTGGGCATAAAGATCAATTTTGTTAATATGATTTCATTACCGCTATTGATCGGTTCGGGTGTGGATTACGGCATATACATCATCTCCAGGTATCTTGAAGATCAGCGCCACGATGTATTTGCCGCGATCCATGAGACGGGGCAGTCTATGTTCCTGTCCGCGTTGACTACAGTGATGGGATTTGGTTCTCTTGTTTTCGTGGATAACCAAGGACTTTCAAGCCTCGGTTATATGTGCAGTATCGGGATTATTATCTGTTCCATGTCCTCCGTGATCATACTTCCGGCCATGCTCCGTCTTTGGGGTAAGCGTATTTGGAAAACGCCTCCCTCCGAAATAGCGGAACATCATGGCCATGAAACAAAGACGACATCCGTCAAAAAATAGGGGAAATCATGAGAATGAATTTGTTTATCGCTGCTTTTGCGCTGGCCGTCTTGGTTATATCTGGTTGCGTACCGCAACCCATCTATCAGTCGGTAAAGACCGATCGGGCATCGTCGGTTCACACCTCCATCCAATCCGCAACGACAGGCATTGACAGCATGAGTTCGTCGAATTCAGCAAAAGCGGCCGCGGGCGGTATGGCGGCTCCAGCGGCGACCGGTCTATGGAGCAAAGAGAAACAAGAGGCCATGATGAAGGAGATCCGTTCCTGGATTGGCACGCCTTATAAATTTGGCCTGGTTGAGAAAGGAAAAGGCACGGACTGTTCCGGTTTTGTCGGAGCTGTGTTTCAGAAAGTCCTGAATGTTTCGTTGCCGAGGCAATCGGCGGACATGTACGGTTCCGGCGAAACTGTCTTGAAAAACGAACTAAAATTTGGCGATCTCGTTTTCTTTCAAAATACTTATAAGGGGGCCAAAGGGGCTTCTCATGTGGGGATCTATGTCGGCGACGACAGGATTGCTCACGCCAGTACAACAGTAGGTGTCACAATTTCGGAATTATCTGAAGACTATTATGCCAAACACTATCTTGGCTGCCGCCGTATGATCAAAAACTAGGATTTGTTTGCCGTTCTTTCCGCGAAGATCGAATGGATGATTCGTGCCAGCTCCCTGATCTGATACGGTTTGGTCAAAACATTGACGAATCCGAACTTCTTGTAATTGGCCATGATTGGATCGTTGGAATAACCGCTTGAAACGACCGCTTTCACATTGGGATCGAAGGCCAGAAGGTCTTTGATTGCTTCTTCTCCGCCCACACCTCCAGGAATCGTGAGATCCATGATCACTACATCAAATGGTCTTCCCGATTTTTTGTGTTTGATATAAAGTTCCACGGCTTCTTTTCCATCCTTCGCCGTCATGACCTGATAACCTAATTCCGTCAACATGGCTTCATTCATCTCCAGAATGATCTCCTCATCATCCATGATCAGGATCTTACCGTGAGCGGGAGCAGGGGAGCTTTCCTGGACTTTCTGAACCGGTATAATATTTTTTGATGCGGGCAATAATATGTAGAAAGTCGTTCCGTCGTTTATTTTCGATTCGACAGAGATAGCGCCGTCATGATTCTTGACAATAGAGTAGGAAGTAGCGAGGCCCAGGCCGCTGCCGGTCTTCTTTGTAGTGAAATACGGATCGAAGATCTTTTGGAGATTCTCAGGTGCAATTCCGACGCCGTGATCGCGAATGGCGATCTTTATGTAGTTACCTTTCTTCAGCATCACGCCGTATCTTGTATTATCCGCCTCAAAGATCACATTAGCCGCTTCGATCTGCACGATGCCACCTTGAGGCATGGCCTGGCGTGCGTTTATGATAAGGTTATTGATCACCTGGCTCATTTGCCCGGCATCCATATCCACCTGCCACAAGTTCGGGGAAATCGCAAATTCGCACCGTACATTGGATCCGGCGGATGAGAAATTGGCCGAATCGCGCAGAAGATCCGCAATGCTCGCGGTCTTTCGGACCGGCGCTCCGCCTTTTGAAAAAGTGAGCAATTGCTGAGTGAGGTCCCGTGCTCTTTCGGACGCTTTTTCAGCACGGGTGAGCAGTTCCATGGACTTGTCTTTATGGCCGTGCTCCAGCTTCATCTTTGACATCGAGATATTGCCTAAAATGGCCGAGAGGATATTATTGAAATCATGGGCGATGCCGCCGGCCAGTATTCCTATTGATTCGATCTTTCGGGCTTTGAGCAGTTCCTCTTCCATTTTTATCCGGTCGGTACTGTCACGAAAGACCACAACGACGCCGAGGAGATTTCCGTCCTTATCCTGTATCGGCGCGGCATTGTCCGTGATCACGCGTTTGTCTTTGGAACGGGTGACAAGGCGATGATCCGTTTCTTCAGCGATCCGGTTGGTCCTGAGCACTTTGTCTACGGGATAATCGATGATCTCATCGTTTTTCTCCGATGTGAGTTTCAAAACTTCGTGTATCGGCTTACCCAGCGCCTCGTCTTGGGTCGTCTGTATGAGTAGTTCCGCGCTTCGGTTCATCAGTATGATGCGCCCATTCACATCGGTGGTGATCACGCCGTCGCCGATGGAGCGTAGGGTTACGAGTAGTCTTTCTTTCTCCTCCGCCAAAGCTTCCGCCGCCATTTTGCGGTCCGTGATGTCGCGGAAATTGAACACGACGGCTTTCAGGCTGGGTTCCGACAGGAGGTTATTGGCGATACCTTCCATCCACCGCCAGGAGCCGTCTTTATGAAGCATACGGAATTGCGTATCCGCGATCCGGCCGTGTTTCTCCTGCAACGTCTTAAAGAATCCTTCCATGAAAGCACGGTCTTCGGGATGTACGAAGTCCAGGAACCTTCCATCCTGCATTTCCTCCGGAGAATGACCGGTCACGTGGGAAAGAGACGAACCGGCATAGGTGATGGTAGCGTTCGCATCGATAAGTGTGATGGCATCGGAGCTGTTTTCTATAAGGGTACGGAAACGCTGATCGCGTTCGCGAAGTGTATCTTCGGCCTCTTTCCTTTGGGTAATATCCCTGTAATTGAAAACAATGGCCTGCACGCTGGGTTCGTGCGTGAGATTATTTGCCACGCCCTCCATCCAGCGCCACGACGCATCTTTATGCTTTATGCGGAATTGAAGCGATTGGACGCTTCCTTCTTTTTGTCGTAACAGCGTCATTTGTTCGAGTACCTGCGTAAGGTCTTCCGAGTGGATCAGATCGAACACGTTGGTTCCGACAAATTCGTTGGCCGAATACCCGAGGACCCGGTTGGTAGAACGGCTGGTGTACAATACGATGCCGTAGGGATTGATCAGTGAAATCGCATCGGAAATATTCTCCAGAAGGGAACGGAAATGTTTCACGCTTTCCCGGAGAGCTTCTTCGGCGCGCTTACGTTTGGTAATGACCCGAGCAACTACGGCGACGAATTGTATCTGTCCATTTTCATCCCGCGCCGCATTCCACTGCGATTCGATGTGTTTGTATTCATCGCCCTGAACAAGCGCCCGAAACTCGATGCGCCGGTCCATTTGGTTCTTCACAACGTCGCGAAAGGTTTGCAGGGCAAGGCCCCGGTCGCCGGGGTGGATATCCTCAAAGAAATCTTTACCTGTTTCAATTTTCTTATCCTGGAAGAGCTGATGATACGAAGAGGAGCAATAATCGATGCGGCCCTGCGGGTCCAGCAGTATGATCATGTCACCGATCGTACGTGAAATCGTTCTGAATCTCTCGGCATCGGTCTTGAGGTTTTCGTCAACGGGCGCCGAATCTTCGGCCATTTTGTACTTGAGTAAAGCGCTTTGAACCGCGGGTCCCAGGAGTTCCAGATGATCCTTATAAATATAATCGTGGGCGCCACGGCGGAAACACGCGACGGCGGTCTCTTCGTTCGTAGGTTTGGTGAGTATAATTATCGGTAAGCGGGGACTGATATCCTTAACTATATTCAGAACGCGCAGTCCGTCGAGCGAGGCTACATTATAGTTGGATATGACGATATCGGGGTTAAAATCCTTCAGTTGTTCCCTCAGTTCCGCTTCGCTGGAAACCTGTTTCAGCTTAAATAGGATTTGGGCCGACAGTAAGGCACTGACGATCAGTTTGGCTTCCGAAAGGGAATCTTCAACCAGCAGTACACGTATGTCATTGTCCATCGATCGTACCGGGTATTGGGAAAAATTGAGTTAATTAACGGAATGCATAAACTCGTAAATAATGTAACAAAACCGTGGCGGTTTTACAAGTACCGGGAAAATGATTCAATTATTTCAGAATCGCACGAAGCAAATTGAGGAACTCGCGTCCATCGTTTTGGACCAAACGAAAATTCTTGTAGGCGCTTTTATAGGACGGATTGATCTCGTAGGCTTTTTTGAACTGGCTCATGGCCTTGATAAACAGATTGCGGCACTGGATCAGGTAGACCGTTCCGAGCGAATTATGCAAATCGGCGTATTTCGGGTTATCTTCAACGCCTTTTTCCAGACGTTCCCGGTAACCCGAGAGCACTTTTTCATCTTTGCCGGCTCCTCCAAAAAGGAATTTCAGATAGAATCCATGAATGGTTTCATCGAGGTTCGGCTTCTGAATGGCGTCTTTGATCTCACGCAGAACCTCAACGGCCTGCGGCAAATCGTCTGTCTGGATCAATTTGATAGCCTTCTCAAACCGATACGTGTAGAACCGGTATCCCGAGAATTCAGGCACGGTTGTCGCCAATTTTTGAAGAAGTTCAGTCACCGTTGTTTTTCTGACCGAAACCGCCGGAAGATCCTTGTCTTCAGGACTGTTCTTAACGCTTTCAAGCAAGATAATCGCCAGGTTCATTTGCGGTTCGAGGTAGGACGGATTGATCTTCAGCGCGGCCTCGAACTGCAACAATGCTTCGTTATACTTTTTGCCTTTTCCCAAGACAAGCCCGAGATTATTTCTGAGGTCTGCGTAGTTGGGTTCCATGTCAACCGCTTTAGAAATGATCTCAATCGATTCCTTAAGATTGCCTTTCTGAGCCAGCGCCATACCCAGATTACTGTAAGACTCGACCATTTCGGGATTCTTTTCAATGGCCTGCTCAAATTCAATGATCGCTTCTTCCATCAAGCCTTTGCGCATGAACAAGAGGCCCATTTTGTTATGGGATATCGAATGCTTGACGGTCCTTATTTTGTCACGAATGAAAAACAGTAATTCGATCTCCCATGCAATGTCCTGGTGGAAGGACGTGACAAGTTCCTTGAAATCCTCCGCAGAAATATTCTTCATGTCATCGGAAAGTTTCTTTTTCTGAACGGTCACAACCCGTCCGGAATCGAAAATTTCCGCCTGCATGGTCAGCCCAGCGATATTGGCAGCGGTTTGGACATGAAATATCTTCCCGCCAGCGTAAACGTTACTATTAACTCCGATTTGCTCCATTGTCTCTGTCTTAATGTTTAATCTCGAACACGCGGGCCCGTGAACTAACAACTTTTACAATTAATATGCCAACAAACAGGATGAACGACAAGTTAATACAATAAATGAGTTTAGCAACAAAAATATGGATTAATACAAGAAAGTTTCAATTTTTTGTCTTTTTTGAGCAACATTTCTAAAAGGATTCTAGTCGTATTAATGCGACATAGTGATTATGGACTCAAGAAACCTGATTTGCTGTTGTTTCCATTAATCGGATTGGCTATCTTCACCGGTATGGAAGAAATGATTGAACATGAAACATGGATGCAGCAGGCTTTCAGAGAAGCGGAAAAGGCATATGAGAAGAACGAGATTCCGGTGGGCGCCGTCGTTGTTTTTGAAAACAGGATCATAGGCCGTGGTCACAATCAGATTGAAATGCTGCAGGATCCGACCGCCCACGCAGAGATGATAGCGATAACGTCAGCGGTTGCCACAATAGGTTCTAAATGGCTGAACGGTGCGACGCTTTACGTGACTTTGGAACCTTGCGCGATGTGTACCGGTGCACTGGTTCTGTCAAGAATCGACCGTGTGGTTTTTGGCGCTATCGATCCGAAAACAGGCGCATGCCGTTCGCTTTACCGATTGCTTGAGGATGAGCGCCTGAATCATCGTGCGGAGGTGATTGGGGGTATTCTTGAGGTCAAATGTTCTTCGATCCTGAAGGATTTCTTTGCGCAACTGAGGAAACGAAATCAGAACTCCAATTGATTACCGCTTTTTCATAAGCTCGCGATAAAACTCTATCGTTTTCGTCAGTCCGTCACGGATATCTACTCTGGGTTCCCAACCAAGGATCTTTTTGGCTTTGGAAATATCCGGCCGGCGTACGGTTGGATCGTCCTTTGGGAGCGGTTGGTACACGATCTTACTTGAACTGCCGGTCAATTCGATTATGAGTTCAGCGAACTGGAGGATGGTCATCTCGTAAGGATTTCCGATATTCACCGGCCAGTGCTCATCGGATTTCATGAGGCGGTAAACACCTTCGATTAGGTCGCTGACATAACAGAATGAGCGGGTCTGTTTTCCTTCTCCGAAAACGGTGATGGGTTCGTTTCGGATCGCCTGATTGATGAAGGACGGTACGACACGCCCGTCGTTGGGTCGATTGCGGGGTCCATACGTATTAAAGATCCTCACAATGCGTGTATCGACGCCATGGTAGGTGTGATAAGCCATGGTCATGGCTTCGGCAAATCGTTTGGCTTCGTCGTATACGCCGCGAGGTCCTACGGGGTTGACATTGCCCCAGTATTCCTCGTGCTGCGGATTGATCAGCGGATCCCCATAGGTCTCGGAAGTAGAGGCCAACAAGAATCCGGCCTTTTTATTCTTGGCAAGACCAAGCGCCTTATGTGTACCCAAAGAACCGACTTTTAGCGTTTGAATGGGCAGTTCCAGATAATCGATCGGACTGGCGGGGCTGGCGAAGTGAAAGACAAAGTTCACCGGGCCCTCGACGTAAAGGTAATTGGTCACATCGTATAGGATGAATGTGAAGTTTTTGTTTCGTATATGCTCAATGTTGGCCGTGCTGCCTGTGATCAGATTGTCGATGCAGATGACCTCGTGACCTTCGCTCAGAAGCCGGTCGCAAAGATGGGAGCCCAAGAAGCCGGCGCCTCCCGTAACCACAATTCTCATTCTATACTCCGATTGATTTGATTTGTGACACTGTTTTCAATTCATATCTCTCTTCGTAAGCGGGCCGCCGGGATCATCATTTGTTCCCGATATTTGGTGATCGTGCGGCGGGCGATCGGCGTACCCTTTTCAGTAAGCAATCGGGCCAGATCCTCGTCGCTCCATGGTTTTCTTTTGTCCTCCTCATCCACAACCTGCTTAAGAAGCGCTTTGATCTGCTTGGTGGATACATCTTCGCCTTCGGAATTAACCATGCCGGTCGAGAAGAAGTACTTTAATTCAAATACGCCGTAATCGGTCTGCGCGTATTTCCCGTTGGTTGCCCGGCTGATCGTTGAAATATCCATACCGATACGTGTGGCCACGTCCTCCAGCTTCATGGGTTTGATATGTTCAATCCCTTTATCAAAGAAGTCATGCTGAAGATCTACGATCGCTTCGACGGTCCGGTAGATCGTGTCGCGGCGGCGGTAAATGGAATTGATAAGCCACTTGGCCGCTTCCAGTTTGTTCTTGATGAACTCTTTGGCCTCTTTTTTTGACTTATTCTTTTCCAGCATCATGCGTTTATACGCATGATTTATCCGCAGCTTTGGAACGCCGTAATCGTTCAGGATGATCTCGAATTTGTTGTGAACCTTTTTGATGATGACATCCGGCGTGATGTAATTCTGCTCCGGTTTGATATAACCGTCACCGGGTTTGGGATTCAGTTTAAAAATTTCTCCAACAACATTCTTGATCGATTCCATCGGAATCTTGAGTTGGCGGCTGACTTTATCGTAACGCCGGTTGATGAAGTCTTCATAGGCCTCACGGAGTATGCGTAAGGACAGAGACATCCCGTCGTTATAGAAGTCATCTTTGAATCGTTCCAGTTGCAACAGCATACACTCTTTGAGGTCGCGGGCGGCGATTCCGGGAGGATCAAATGTCTGAATGGTCTTCAGAACGTGTTTTACTTCCTCCGTAGTGACCTTCAGTTCATCTGCGATGGCCTGCACGGGATCGATGCGAGGGATGTTTTTTCCTTTCTTAACTGAGGGCTTGTCGGGGACCTCGGGCGTTAGCGGTTCCTGAGCCGAAAAAGTGATCCTGTCGTCACGGAAATCTTCGGCCGCCTGAGTAAATTCCCGGATCTCGGAATTTTTTTCGGAGGAGGGTATGAGTTCCTCATAGACCAGATATCCGTCTTCGTTGATATTCCAGATGATATACTCGCCGATCTCGCGTTCTTTGTCGTTGAGGGACGTGAATCTCAGTTGCTCAAGGAGGAAATCGGCCAGTGTCTTTTGATCCGGCTGGATCCACTCGGTTTCTTCTTCCTCCTGACTCAGATCGCGCGGCGCTTTGACTTCATAGTGACTCTCGTCGTTAAGAAACTTGTCCCAGTCAACCTCTTCTTCTTCCTTCTTTTCCTTTTCTCTTTCTTCCTTGAGCTGTTCTTCTTCTTTCTGAGATTCATCCTTTTCCTGCTTCTGAAGGAGTTCCTGCTTTTCTTCTTCCTCCTGTTCCAATTCAAGATCCTCGTCCTGTTCGAGGTTTTCTTCAAGTTCCTGCGTTTCCTCGAGGAGGGGATTCAATTCGAGCTCCTGCTTTAGCCTCTGTTCGAGCTGTTGCAAAGGCAGTTGAAGAAGACTGGACAGCAGTATTTGCTGCGGAGTCATCTTCATCTGCTGGCTTAGTATTTGTTTCATGCCTTGCGACATCGAAGCTAATCCCTGAGTTTGAATTTATCGCCGAGATACAGTTTACGGGCTTCGGGATCTTCCGCAAGAAATTCTGCCGAACCGCTCTTGAGCACGCGGCCGTCAAACAGCAGATAAGCGCGATTGGTTATGGCCAGCGTTTCGTGCACGTTATGATCGGTGATCAGGATGCCGATACCTCTTTCTCGAAGTCCTTTTACGATCGATTGAATATCCTCAACGGCAATGGGATCGATGCCCGCAAAAGGCTCGTCCAGCAGGAGGAATCGGGGATTGGTCACCAATGCTCTTGCGATCTCTGTTCTCCGGCGTTCTCCACCGGATAGCGAGTATCCTTTGCTTTTGGCTATGCGGGTTATGGCCATGTCTTCCAAGAGCTGTTCAAGCCGGTGCTTTCTTTCCTGGCTTGTGATATCCATGGTTTGGAGTATGGCCATGATATTCTGTTCTACGGTAAGCTTCCGAAAGATCGAAGCCTCCTGCGACAGATAACCTATACCCATGCGTGCTCGGCGGTACATGGCCATTTTGGTGATATTGTGTTCATCGAGGAAGATCCGTCCGTGATTGGGTTTGATCATACCGGTGATCATATAAAATGTGGTGGTCTTACCGGCGCCGTTGGGTCCGAGCAGTCCGACAATTTCGCCCTGCGTAACCTGCACATCTACGCCGTTGACCACGTTCCGGCCGCCGTATTTTTTCACCAGTTCTTCGGCGCGGAGCGTTTTTTTTGCTTCATGCTGATGATCCAGATGCTCCGATCGGATCTCAGCGGCCGGCGCATGCGGATGCGTCCCGGCGTGTTCCTGGTTTGTAGAGAATTCAGACGTATCCATAGCCGCTACTGTTTTCCTGCTTTTTCTTCATATTTTTCGGGGAAATAGGTACCTTCAGTACCCCCCTCGACTTTGAAGTGCGAAAGTTTACCGTCTTCATTGAAGAACAGCCGGATCTTGGGTCCGGAGATTTCGTTGACTCCCTCTCGATTTTCGAGATAATATAGATTGTACGCATTTCCACGCGCTTCGAGCATGCGGACTTTGTTTTCATCGATGAACATGATCATTTCTTTAGCACGAAGGCGGTGCCTCTTCCCTTTAGAATCTGCCTCCGATGAAGCTTCACCGCGGCCTCTGACATAAATGGTGCGGACATTCTTATTTTTGAACTGCACTTCCATCGTATCGCCGGTCATCACATTCTTTTCATACACGGCACGAGGATCGTATTCCAGATAAAGAGTCTCCTTCTTGGACAGAAACGTGGCCTTTTGGGAAGTGGTCTTCAATTTCTCTCTCACAATTGAAACCGAATCTTTAATGACCACTTTATTACGATCGATAAAAGACTCCACAAAAAGTCCTCGGGCCGTGAGCTGGTCGGCCGGAGAAAATCGCTGCGGACGGCCCAGGCTATCGGGTAGGGGAGAGGAAGTCATACCGCGGCTCAGCCGCGCCGTATTCTGACCCTTGAAAACGGTACTGTCAAATTGTATCATATACGGGTGTCCCTTCACCGTAGCGTATTTCCGCCGTACATCGTAAAACCCTTCCTGGCCGTACAGTGTGACCGATTCTAGGCTGTCGAAAACGACCACATTTCCCTGAGCGTTGAGTTGTTCCACATTCTGAAAATATACCAGCGAATCTGCTACCAGAGTTGTGGAACGATCAATGAAGACTACATTGCCCTGGCAAACCGATTTCTTTTGCTTGGCATAGTAACGCGCCTTATCGCAAAAAATTGTGCGATGCCGGTCATTGAGTACAACACCACCGATCAGGATCGCCATTTGAATATCCCTGAAAAAAGCCGCCTGATCGCACAAGGCCGTCAGCGTATCCTGGGAGAACCGAACATGCCCTTTGGCTTTAAGAACGTCTTTTCCTTCGATCCGCTGATTTTCGATCTCATCCGCCTCATCCAGTCTCAGGGGTTTGTATTCTTCCCGGTTTGAGGCCGTATCCTGCTGGGCCGGCGAGGAACGCAAATCCAATAACAGCAAAATTAACCCGGCGAATATTACAAAACGGCATGAGTTCATGTACGGCCTGTCGAACAAACGTCACTGTTCAATATCTTTTAATGCGTTCTTCATTTCCTTTTCCATCTCCGCATCCTGTCTTGCCGTTCTTTCGTCCCTGGGCTTGACCGTACCGGTTCTGAGATCTATATCGCGGGCGGAACGGCCGAAAGCGTTCTTCATTTTCCAATTGGTTAGATCGCGGTTGGATTCGAATTCATAACCGTTCAGCGTGTCTTCGTCGGAGGTCATGGTGACAAAGCCGTCGGCTATTATTTTTTGTTTCTGATCGTCCCAGTATATCTTCTCCGTTCGCATAGTAAGTCCGCTATCTGAAACAATTACCACATTGCCGATAGCCGTTAAATTATTGGTATGGCCCCGAACCTCACCGCTGTCTGAGGTGAGCGTGGCATTGTGGACGCCTTTTTCATAGAATTCCACCCGCAAGCCTTGGCCAAAGGTTGTCATCTTCTGACCATTCCAGCGCATCATATGACGGGCATGGAGTTCCGCTTCGATGACGCCGTTGGTGGTAAAGAACACCGTTGCATTCCATCCCTCCTGATCGGGACGCCCCGCTTCTTTTCCGGATCCTGCCGATGAGGATTCCGTCAGATCGGAACAGCCGGCCGCCGTGAGAGCGCTTATGACGACCCAATGCGAGATGACTTTTAGATGATCAGAGAACATGGCTCACTTAGGCGAATTTTAGATAAGGGATCGTATTCAAATTTTTCAGTTCGTCAATATGGTATTGCAGATGATTCAGAAGTATCTGAAAGATCTCACCACCGGCTTTTTCCGAAATAAGCACGTTGTATATGCCGTGTCCATCGGATCTCGCAAATTGTCGCAATACGCCCAGCGATTCCCGCGAAACAGGTTGGCCGTTTTCAATCCTCATATTCGGAGGACAGGATTCGCAGGTTACTCGCCCGTATTCAAAATCGAAACGCAATCTTTCATGACTCATCATGTCGCGGCAATGGCTGCAATGTTCAACTTCGATCTTAAAGCCCAACCGTTCCGCCATGTGCAGCATGAAGTATAAAAAACCGTTACCGGGTCTTTTCTCCGTTTGGTCCAGTCCCCGAAGGGTTCTAAGTAACAGGTCAAAGAGGTTCCGGTTATCCTCAGTTCCATGGATCAGTCGGTTACACATTTCGATGATGGCTAAGGCCGTATAGGTTCTGTCCAGATGATCGTGAATTCCCAGGAATGGATCAATGACCGTCACATCGGAGACATATTGCAAATCCCTTTCTGATCTTTCATAAAAAATGAGCGAAACGTGCGTGAAGAGCTCCAGTGAGCCGCCGTATTTGCTCTTCACATCCCGAGCACCCCTGGCAAGCAAATTGACTTTACCTAGATTCTTTGTAAAAGTGGTAAGGATTTTGCTTGTCTCTCCATACGGGATCGTTTTTAGAATTATTGCCTCAGTTCGCTGAATCGACATTTCATTGGCTCATTTTTTGCTAACAAAACATAGATTTTTTTGTTTCTAAAATCAACAGTATTTTGAGAGTTCTGCGGATTATAAGGCCAAAAATACCTTGATTTTATACAGGAATCGGGGTAATTTTATCGACAAGTAATTGGGTACAGCTATGAGCAAAAAACTTATTTACTCCGGCCTCTTCGTTCTGGCATTCGCATTGGGATTACTCTATCAGAAGCGTTTATTCAGCGGCATACACAGTTTTCAGGACTCGCCCGGTGCCAAGATCAAATTTTCTGAAGAGGAATTTGATTTTGGAACGATCGCCGAGGGGGCAGTGGTGGAGCATACGTTCGTTTTTACCAATGCGGGCACGGATACTTTGATCATTGGGCAGGTGCGTGCATCCTGTGGCTGCACGGCCGCCTTGCTGAGTGCCAACCGTATCCCGCCGCAAGCGAAGGGGGAGATCAAGACTACTTTCAAGACCAAAGGACGCTCAGGTAAGCAGAAGAAAACGCTTACCGTCTTCTCAAATGATCCGGAAACCCCTGCCAAAACTCTGATATTCCGTGCCGTAATTGAGCAGAATGCATCCAAGACACCCTGATTTCAATGTTTGTTTCGTTTGTGACCAGCATCATTTAACCAACTTCCATAAAAATATGACTAAGAAAATCAAAGTATTGGTTGCCAAGCCGGGACTGGATGGTCATGACCGTGGCGCCAAGGTTATTGCCAGTGCCCTGCGTGACGCGGGGATGGAGGTCATTTATACGGGATTACGCCAAACTCCGGAAATGATCGTGAGTGCGGCGCTTCAAGAAGATGTCGATGTCATTGCCGTCAGTATTCTTTCCGGTTCCCATATGACCTTGTTTCCCAAGATTCTCGACGAAATGAAAAAAGAGTCCATGGAAGGAGTGCTGCTGATCGGCGGCGGGATTATTCCCGATGCCGATGCCGCTCGTCTTGAAAGTATGGGCGTCGGAAAACTATTCGGGCCGGGAACATCCACTACGGACGTCGTTACGTATATCCAGAACTGGATGAACGAACACCAGAGCGAAACCGTAATCCGTTAATACATGAACAAAATCACCACGATCTTCTGGGATCTTGGAGGCGTCGTTTTGACCAACGCTTGGGACCGTGAACAGCGAGTGAAGGTTCTGAACGAATTCGACATCACGTCCCAGGAGCTATTGAACGAATTCGGCGACCGGCATCGGGAAGTGGCCGCCTCCTTTGAAAGCGGCAAGTTCTCGCTGCGAGATTATCTCAATCTGACCCTTTTCGGAATGCCTAAGGTCTTTACACACGATCAATTCAAAGAAAAGATGTTCGAGCAGTCAAGGGCCCTTCCCGGATTGAGTGTTTTGAAAGAGGTCTCGGCATCGGGTAAATATTTCCTGGCATCGCTGAATAACGAATCGCTCGAACTCAACGAGCACCGGATCCGTCATTTTGGACTCCACGATCACTTCAATGCCTTTTTCTCATCCTGTTACCTCAATGTGATGAAACCCAATCCGGAGATCTACCGTGCCGCCCTGAATATTTCGCATCGCAAACCTGAAGAATGCCTATTCATTGACGACCGGCAGCAAAATGTTGAAGCTGCCCGCCTGTGCGGTTTGAACGCAATTCATTACGTCAATCCGGACCAATTGCGGTCGGATTTGGCGAAATTCGGCGTGAGCCTTTAATGTTTCTATTCATCTCATGATATCTTTCGAACGCCTGACCAAGAAGAAACTTCAGGATTACTCATCAATCCTTGATAAGAAATACCGTCTGGAATCCGGTCTCTTTCAGATCGAAGGAGTTCGGCTCTTTGAGGAATTTCTTGCCAGCGGGTTTGAGGTCCAATGGATCGTCGTACACTCGGATTTTATCGAACAGCACCCGCAGCTGGCCAATACGATCAAGAACAAATTCGGCCCGATCGTTTGTCAGGCCAATGGGTCCGAGATTCAAAAACTGACCGATACGCAGACCACACAAGGTATCGTTGCCGGCATTCGCCAAAAGAAAGGTACCGCGGCATTTTTTGGAACTGAAAAAAGGGATATGATCCTCGCATTGGACGGAATCAGTGATCCGGGAAACCTGGGAACCATCCTTCGAAGTGCCGATTGGTTCGGAGTCTCCCAGTTGGTGCTAAGTCCAACCTGTGCCGACGTGTACAATCCTAAAACCATTCGTTCCAGCATGGGTTCGATCTTCCGTGTGAATTGTGCCACAGCGGATTTGGGATCATTTCTCAGAGACGCTAAAGATCATGGTTATAAGGTCTATGCATCCTCACTGGAGGCCGATGCGGAATTGCCGTTCGGAATTGTCCATTCCCCGCTGGTGCTGGTTATCGGCAATGAAGCGCACGGCATTTCAGAACCGGTTTTGTCCTTATGCGATCGGCTCGTAAAGATACCGGGCTATGGTCGGGCGGAGTCTCTGAACGCGGCCATGGCCTGCAGTATTCTCTTGTACGAATTCAAGCGACAACTTCATGGGAGTACGGCGTGAAACTGGTTATAAAGAACGGAACAATCATAACCATGAACAGCCGTCGGGAGATCCTGCAGGGGGATATCCTGATCGAAGATTCTTCGATCAGAAAAGTCGGTCGGATTAACCGTTCGGATATGGAAAAATCACGTGTGATAGATGCTTCCGGTTTAGTCGTATCTCCCGGTTTTGTGCAAACGCATATCCATTTATGCCAGACCCTTTTTCGTAATTTGGCGGACGATCTGGAATTACTGGACTGGCTTAAGCTGAAAATATGGCCCTTTGAGGGGGCCCACTCTCCGCATTCGATCGCGTTATCGGCGCGCCTCGGGCTGGCGGAGCTTATCAGGTGCGGAACCACGACGATCATGGATATGGCGACCGTTCACCATACGGACTATGTCTTTGAGGAGATCGATCGATCCGGAATCCGCGCCCTTTGCGGGAAGGCTATGATGGATGACTGCGAAGGAGCGCCGAAAAGTCTGAAGGAGTCAACGGCGTGGTCGGTTGACGAAAGCCTGCGTCTTCAGAAGGAATGGCACGGCAAGTCCAACGGTCGGATCCGGTTTGCCTTTGCCCCGCGGTTTGTTTTGTCGTGCAGTGAGGAACTGTTATGCGACGTTCGCGATGCGGCCTCCGAATCCCGAACGTTGATCCATACCCATGCATCAGAGAACAGGGGTGAACTGGAAGCCGTGATTGAGCGCTGTAAAATGAGCAATGTAGAATATTTTCATCACCTGCGGCTCACGGGAGACAGACTGTGCCTGGCCCATTGCATATGGCTCAACAGCAGGGAAATGGACATCCTGCACGAGACAAAAACGCGGGTGCTTCACTGTCCCTCCTCCAATCTGAAGTTGGGTTCCGGTATCGCATCTGTTCCTGAAATGTTGGCCAGGGGTATCGGAGTATCACTGGGAGCGGACGGCGCCCCGTGCAACAATAACCTCGACATTTTTCACGAAATGCGCCTCGCGGCCCTTATTCAGAAGCCGCGCCTGGGCCCGCGATCGATCACAGCTGAACAGGTCTTTGAGATGGCCACATGGCAGGGCGCCCGAGCACTTGGACTGGAAAATGAGATCGGAAGTATCGAACCCGGAAAAAAGGCTGATGTGATCCTGATGGATCTGCGGAGGCCGCATAGCCTGCCTGAAGAAAATGTTTATTCGCAGATCGTGTACTCAGCAAGAGCTACCGATGTCCAAACCGTACTTATTGACGGCAAGATCGTGATGAAAAACCGGGAATTGAGGACGATCGATGAGTCTGAGGCGGTTAGTCGAATCCGTCCTCAGCTGAAAAAACTCATCTCACGTATCTAGCAAAAATAAATTGACCGTCCGGCGCTTCACGATGTATATTGATAGTGAACCTTTACAGTAACACATCAGGTTATGGAAGATTTTTTATACATCAGTTTTTGCGAAGCGTTGGCTTTTTTTGTCCTCTGGCCGAGGATGATGGAAAGGACCAACGACTGGGGACGGAAACAGGTTCAAAGAGACAACCCCCACTTACGTATATGCTGTAATGCCCGCAAATGGATCACGCCCGTTCTTTTTATCGTACTGACTTTTGCCGCTGTTTTTTTGGGGATGGACCTGGCGATAGAATTTACGGAGATTGTTCTTCTGAATATGCTGGTTGTTGTGACCGCCCTTCTTTTAGGCACCATAATGACACAATCCATAGTGGATCGGTTTATGGTAGGAGGCAAACATTTCTTCTAACTCAATCGTATCTGAACATCCCCGGCATACAGTTTCTTAACACTCCCATTGTCCTGCACTATCAGTGCCCCGTCTTCGGCTACATCGATGGCCACAGAATCAAATGATTCACCGTTCTGAATGATCCGGATCCTTTTACCTAACATGCCGGACAATGTTTTCCATTTTTTAAGATTGTCCGACACCTGTAATTTCAAATTTTCATTCAGATTGGACACGATTTCTTCCATCACCGGCAGAGGTTCCCAGTTCTTGCCTGTTTCCAAGCGAAGGGAAGTAGCCGTAGAATTCAGAGGTTCCGGAAATTCTTTCTGATTCAGATTGACACCGATCCCGATAATGAGATAGAGGTTTCCGGCTTTGCTGACCGTTTCAAGCAACATGCCGCAGACCTTCTTGCTGCGGATCAGTACGTCGTTGGGCCATTTGAGCTCAAAGCCGGCACCGGTCATTTTTCGCAGGCTTTCGCATACACTGCAGGCCGTCGCGAGATTGTACAGGACCAACTGATCATGATCTACCGGTGTGGACGGAATGAGGGACATCCAGAGACCTTCGTTGCGCGGCGATTCCCAGGTGCGCCCCAAACGTCCTTTACCCCGGGTTTGGTAGTTGGCGGTTACTATGCAGTTCTGATCCAGGGGTTCTTGAAGAATAAGCCTTTTTGCAAACTCGTTCGTTGAATCAATTTCATCCAACGAAAGCAGTTTGTAACCGAAATGCTGCATGGAAGGTTATTTCTGATTTTTGATGCGAATGATCTCTGCGAGGATGCTGACGGCAATCTCTTCCGGAGAATCGGCGCCTATGTCTATGCCAATGGGAGCATGCACGCGTTCGAACAACGCCGTTTCAAAGCCGTCTTTTTCAAGGTTCTTGTAAACGGTCTGGATCTTCTTCCTGCTTCCGATCATGCCTATGTATTTAGCAGGGGACCGAAGCACTTGTCTCAAGGCGGCTTCGTCGGTGACATATCCTTTGGTTACCAGGCAAACGTAGGTGTTTTCGGTAATAGGTGGTAGATCATGGTAGTCCGGCGCAGTTTGAATGTGCCGGATATTCAGGTCATTCGGATCGGGACCTGCAAATTCGATGCGGTCATCGGCTATGGTAACATTAAAATCGAGCACGGAGGCTGCACGTGAGAGGGCTCGGCCGACATGGCCTCCCCCGACGACAAGCAATTGCGGTACATTGGTTATGACTTCGAACATGACATCGGCCTGTCCGCCGCAAACAGCGCCTGTGGCGTATTTACCTTCCTGATTAAATGAATAAGTTTTGATGGTCGTTACATGGTTGCTCAAGACCGCGAGAGCATCCTGAATGACCAGGGATTCAAAAATACCGCCGCCCACCGTATGGCGAAACGTACCGTCAGGAAAAACAAGCATCTTGGCTCCCGCAGCGCGCGGAGTAGATCCCTGGGCCTTGACTATGGTAACAACGGCGACCTTTCCGTAACGATCCAACGATTCCAGCAGGTCTTTAAATATTTGTTTCATTTCTTTGGTCCAACGGGGAAAGAGGTTTAATCTCTGCAATACGTGAGCCTATCATTAGAAGGATACCTAGAATTAATATGAGTGCCGAAATATATATCATACTCCAACTATAATGCAAGGCGCTGCTCCGCAAGAGTGAGACAAAAAGATCGCCTGTTTCGCGAGCGATGGGATCTGTTTCAGTGAGCTTGAATTGCATCGAAGATCTTGTGAAAATCTCACCGGCTTTCGTGATCAGATATGTGAAAGGAATTAACAGAAGGCCTCCTGTTGCAACAAGCGGAATACCCGTTCGGAAAAACATGCGGCCGCGGTCATCCTTATTGATCAAAACAATGGTTAGTAGTAGAAAAAAGAGTATAGAATACCCAACGGCTGCAAAGGATTCAGAAAAGGCATAGGCCGAACGAAGATCGTTTAATGTAGAATCGGCTCTGGATTCTTTTGATGCTTTGGAAAGAAGGCTCAGACTGTCCGGCAAAACACTGATGGCGCGGTCCAGTTCCTGACGCATGGCTTTTAGCATCATCTTGCCATAAGGCTCCGGCGGTCTGCAGGTGAACTTGTGGTTGCGTATAAAAGCAGTGCCCTTGGATCGTATCGAAGAACTGATTTTAGTCAGTTCGGCCGGCGGACATTCCGGCAAAGCATCGAATTTTTGAGTAAGGAGCTGCACCAGGTTTTCCGACAAGAGGTTTTTGCGGTCACGAATATCGATTCCGACATAATAATTGAATGCCGGATCCTGGGCCGATAACAATTCTATCATGGCACTGTGAGTGTAACGGAGGTTGTCGTAAAACCAGTCTTCACTGAATGTGGTTCGGATCACAACTTCTATCTCGTTTTGTGCGGGCCAGACCGGGCTTTCCTTCAACGAGACCACGGATTCCTGCTTTGAGATTTCCTGCGCGGCTAAACGGGATAAGTGAGAATTCAGATTAGATTGTCTGACATTATCGGCAATCTTTTGAGTGTCCGTTGCCTCGTCAAACAGCCTTTCTACAGGTATGATCAGCAGGCTGATCAGAACGACGGAAGCGCCCAAGAAGTAAGACAAGAAAGTTTTCATAGAGTCATTCGCTCTTAAAATTTGGATAAATCATGCCGAATCTATTTCGGTAATACCAACGGGTTCCGAAAAAAAACAGAATAATCATTATTATGTACCATGGGAAAAAAATACCCACGACCAGCGAGAAAAACAAGCCGGTGAATTTTATGCTCAGAATCGCTGCCGCAGCGTTGCGTTTGATTACAAGTTTCAGCATTAAAGGAACTGAAAGGATACAAGGAATCAGAATGATCCAATCCATGTTGTATGCAGCGGAAAGGAAGGCGGCTACCCATAGAGTAAAAGCCAGGCCAACCGTTGCGGGAATGCCGTAAACGACGCATAGGGTCCGTTTTGAGGCTTGTCGATCGCCTTCAAAATCCGGAATTGTTGTAAGTATACACAGGCATGTGTTAAAAAGGGCATAGGGCACAACACTTGTGAAAAAGTCCTGCCATGACAAAGGTGTGAGATACCATCCATACAAAAATGCGAAAACACCCATCCCCATATTGGCAAAGAGACTACCAAACGGTTTATTCTTAAGTTCAAAGGGCCTTAGATTATAAATTGCTGTAATCCAAATCAAAGAAAGCAGGTGAATGATTAACATTCCCATGGATATCCATGCCGCGATGGCGAGGGAGCCCATAGCCAGCACCCATGCCTCCAGTACAACCAACCGATAAGGCAAGACGCCATCGGATAAATAGAACAATTTCTTGTTGATCTGATCCGTATCTTTGTCTTTTATTTGATTGACAATAAAACCGGCGCCCATGACCATGGCTGAGGAAATCATAATGCCTATCAGGGATCCGGAGGTAACGGGCCCGTCAAAAGGATCGTAGGATTGTGAAGCGGCCAGGTATCCGGCCAGGGTCGTGGTCCATCCGGCAAAGAAGAGGATAGGCCGCAGAACAAAGAAGTAGTCCAGTAGTCGGGTCATGTTCATGGAAACAGATGCATGAATGAATTTTTAGAAATATACAGGATTTGATTTCCATTAACAAGTGTCAGATAGGCGGGTCTGTGACAAAAAAAGGTCTCAAAGCAAAGCTTTGAGACCTTTTATTACGGAAGATAAACGATCGTATCAATAATCTGGAGATGTCTCCTTGTTATCGTTATCGCGAATCTCTCTTGAAGCGGTCGCCGCGATCGCCGAAGCTCTTCTTTTCCTGCGGCTTGGCTTCGTTCACCACCAACTGTCTTTCCATGTAGGAATAGTTGTTGAACATTTCGATGGCTTTCGAGGCCTCTTCGGTCGTTGCCATTTCGACAAAACCGAAACCTTTTGAGCGACCGGACATTTTGTCCACGATAATCTTAGCGGAAGTTACTTCGCCGGCTTGTTTGAAAAGGTCGGCTAAGGCTTGCTCGTCCGCTTTGTACGAGAGGTTACCAACGTAGAGTTTGCTGGTATTCATGAGAAATCTCCTTGAAAAAGTTAAACTATGGGATAAAAAAAAATCTCAAAGCGCCCATATCACACTTTGAGACAATTGGATAAATACTTAATTCGGAAATCTTTTTGAGACGAGTAAGTCTAAAAAAAGGATCAAGTACCGATTAGCCACCGAACTCTTTGTGCTTTCCCTATATAAGGGATCCTACATTCCAAAAAACATGTATTCCGTATGCATTGGGATATACGCTTTCAATATAGAGCATCGGCATGGAGTTGTCAAGTAATATTTTTGGATATTGACATTGCCGGACGTGACGAGTATATTTTCAAAGCTTTTGCGAGAGTAATTCAGTGGTAGAATGCCAGCTTCCCAAGCTGGACGTCGCGGGTTCGAGTCCCGTCTCTCGCTCAATTTCTTTCATTCCATCTTTAATGCATGCGCCCTCTTTTTTCTCTTTTATCCATACTCTGCTTTTTTCTTCCGGCCGTTTTCCATTTGGGTTGCTCCGCCTCGATACAAACGAGTGCCGATAGACGGGCAGAAGCCTATCTTCAGCAAGGCCTGTCGGCTAAAGCGTCGGGTCAATACAAGAAAGCCATCCTGTGCTTTGAAAAGTCCGTTCGCGAAGATTCGTCACGAACAGAGGCGTATTTGGAGTTAGGCGACCTACTCATATCGCAAGAACGCGATCAAGAAGCCGAACTCTGGTTAGAACGGATTCCCGCGCACGCTAAGGATAATCAGAGATTCTATTATCTGTTGGGTACAGCTCAGTTTAATCAAAACAAAATCAATGAGTCGATCGTCCATCTGGAGCGGGTTTCAAGAACGGACTCTCATTACTCCGAAGCATCGTGGAAACTTGCCCGGCTCTATTTTCGTGTAGAAAATTACGGTCGTGCGCTGGAGAACCTTCAACATTTAATCCGCGACAGCACATCAGCGAATATTGAAAAGATAAGGTCCCTGTATTCAAAGGTTAGTACTGTGACCAACGCCCGAAGTCCCAGAACTTATGTTAAGCGGCTGGAGTCTTTCTTCCCGGGCTACTCGCAGGCGACGCGCGGTATGCTGGCTTATGTGCTCGTGATGGAACTGGGAGAGAGCAGCCGGCAGCAAGCCGTCTTGTTCAAAGATGTTCCAGCCGTCGACAGCCTGGCCGGTTACTATCAAAAAGCGTTGTCCGCTCGGTTTCTGGAGTTCTTACCGGATGGAAAATTCTATCCGTATCATATTGTCAAAAGACGCAACCTGGCCTATTATCTGAACGAGATCGTAAGCCTTCATGGCCCGGCTGGGAAAGATGGCGGGGATCAATCGCCGGTTATTTCGGATGTGTCGACAAGCGATCTGCAGTGGGAGGCCATAAGAAATGTTTGTCATTGGAAACTCATGAGTTTGCGGCCCAATAACAGATTTGATCCGGATACGCCGGTTGGAATCAATGAACTTGTAGAATCCGTCCAGGCACTGAAACAACTGATCCGCCGCTAAAAATGTTTTATAATTTCAATTAGATCATCTATATTATGACCGGCCATTAAACGCGGAGTTATTTTGAAAAGAGAAGATAAAATGAAGGTGGTCTACGATCCGCTGGTTGAGATCATCAACCATTACGCAAGCCGGAAAGCCGATCCCTCCAAAACGGTCGCGAAAGCCACGGCCTCCCTTGAAGAGCGTCTGAAGGGCCGCATCATTGACGGTGAAAAACAAGGTCTCGAGGATGATCTGAAGCTGGCCATGGGAACTCATAAGCCTCTGCAAATTATTAACGAGATCCTTCTTGAAGGCATGAAGGTTGTCGGGGAACTATTCGGCAAAGGCGAAATGCAATTGCCATTTGTTCTGCAATCGGCCGAGGTTATGAAATCGGCCGTAGCCTTTCTCGAGCCTTTTATGGAAAAAAAAGGCGGAACGCAAAAAGGTACGCTGGTTCTGGCCACTGTAAAAGGGGATGTCCATGATATTGGAAAAAATCTTGTGGATATCATTTTGACCAACAACGGGTACAAAGTTATCAATCTTGGCATCAAATGCCCGGTTGAAACCATGATCCATGCCCTTGAGGAGCATAAAGCCGACGCGATCGGCATGAGCGGACTTCTGGTCAAATCCACTCTGATCATGAAGGAGAATCTGGAAGTGATGGCTGAGAGAAACCTGTCCGTTCCCGTTCTCTTAGGTGGTGCCGCCCTGACCCGAAGATATGTCGAAGAGGATCTAAGAGAAGTGTATGATGCGCCGCTCTATTACTGTGAAGACGCATTCTCAGGGCTACGGGTGATGGAACAAGTGATGAGCGGAGCAAAAGCGGAAACAAAAGCCGCGGCGGATATTCTTTCCACTCCGGCCGATACGATCCAGGAAACGGTTAAAAGGATCCGTATCGTAAAACATCAATGGAACAAGGTTCTCGAGTACATATCGGATGAGCCGTTTGACCGTGACAAATCAATCGGCCTTTGGTCGGTGCACGACATCATCGCTCACTTTGTTCATTGGGAGCAGGTATTGATCGAGCGGTTGCAATGGATCGCCAGAGGCGATGGTTCTCAAATCCGCGTTTTTTCCGATAAGGAAAATGATCTCATCAATTCCGAAGCCGTCGAGAAATACAAATCCAAGAGCCGGGAAGAACTGATGGATATTTGGAATGAAACGCAGTCAAACCTGATTCATCACGTTTCGTCCATATCGCCGGAGTATCTGAGCACAACCGTACACGATCAAACGATAGGCTGGATCATCGCGGAATCGTCTTTCGCGCATGAATACAAACATCTGAAAAAAGTCCAGGACTGGCTGCATCGGAGGCAGAGCGCCGAAGGGCTCAAACCGCCGTCGGTGCCCCGGCGGTCGTCCGTAAATCCGAAAGCCAATATTCCGGTCTCTCCTTTCTGGGGAAGCCGGGTGGTGGAAGACGTAGCGCTTAAGGATGTTTATCCTTTTATCAATGAGATCGCTTTGTTCCGCGGTCAATGGCAGTTTACCAGAGGCAAGATGACGTCTTCGGAATACAATTCTTTTGTTGATGGGAAAGTCCGGCCCGTTTTCGAGACGTGGAAATGGCGCTCGGAGTCCGAGAAGCTCCTCGTTCCGAAGATTGTATACGGATACTTTCCTTGCCAGTCCGACGGCGACGACCTTATCGTTTATCGGGATGATATGAAGTCGGAACGCGTGCGTTTTGCATTTCCAAGGCAGCAGGAAGGGCATTATCTCTGTATATCGGATTTTTTTGCCTCCAAGGATTCCGGAAGGATGGACGTCATTGGTTGCATGTTGGTCACGGTCGGGCGGCAGGCTTCGGAATTTTCCGCCAGACTTTTTGAATCCAATAACTACACCGATTATTTGTATTTTCACGGCCTCAGCGTTGAGACAGCCGAGGCACTGGCTGAGTATTGGCACCGGCAAATGAGAGCGGAACTTGGCATTAATCATTCCGATCATGCCGATATTAAGAAATTGTTCCAGCAGTCGTATCGCGGTTCACGTTACAGTTTCGGATATCCGGCTTGTCCCAATCTTCAGGATCAAACCAAACTGTTTGAATTGCTTGAGCCGGAGAAGATCGGAGTATCGCTGACCGAAGAATATCACCTTGAACCGGAGCAATCGACCAGCGCGATCATTGTGCATCACCCGGAAGCCAAGTATTTTAACATAAAATAATCTTTATGACCGACCGATCATTTTATCCCCCGACGAGAGTCCTGATGGGACCAGGGCCGTCCGATCTGCACCCGCGTGTGAGAGAGGCTTTGGGAAGACCTGTGATGGGGCACTTGGATCCCCGTTGCATCGAACTGATGAATGAAATCCAAGAGCTTCTTCGTTATGCCTTTCAGACAGAAAACGAATGGACGTTGGCTGTGTCCGGACCCGGCACGCTCGGTATGGAAACTTGTTTTTCGAACCTGATCGAACCCGGAGATAAAGTCGTTATTTGTCAGAACGGTTTTTTTGGCAGCCGTATGAAAGAAATGGCCGAACTATATGGCGCCGAAGTGATCTTGATCGAAAATACGTGGGGTTCACCGGTCGACCCCGAAGCATTGCTATCCGTTCTGAATAAAGACCCCCAGATAAGACTAGTGGCTTTTGTTCATGCCGAAACTTCTACAGGAGCGTTATCGGATGTTAGAACTTTAACCGACATCGCCCGTAACCATGATTGCCTGGTTATCGTCGATGCGGTCACTTCTTTGGGCGGGATTCCTTTGAAAACCGACGAATGGGGCATCGATGCGGTGTATGCGGGTTCACAAAAATGTCTGGCCAGTATTCCCGGCCTGTCGCCGATAAGCTTCAGCGCCCGTGCAGCGGAAAAGGTCAGAAAAAGAAAAACCAGGATTTCCAATTGGTTTCTTGATATGAATCGCCTGACCGGTTATTGGAACGGTGCGAAGAGAACGTATCATCACACATCGCCGGTGCATTCGTTCTACGCACTTCATGAAGCTCTCCTGATCCTCAGAGAAGAAGGACTTGAGCATGCCTGGACGAAACACCAAAGACACCATGCCGCATTCAAGGCCGGTGTAGAGGCCATGGGGATGAGGTTATTGGGTGAGGAAAACTCCCGACTGCCTCAGCTCAACGCGGTGATCATTCCGGATGGCATCGAAGATATGAAAGTGCGGTCCGCATTGCTCCATTCTTATGGCATCGAGATCGGCGGAGGACTGGGTTCATTAGCCGGCAAGATATGGCGCGTTGGTTTGATGGGATACGGATGTAATCTTAAGAATATTACATTATGCCTTTCTGCGCTGGAAAATGTGTTAGACCGATCGGATGCCAAAATCAACATAGGAAAAGCGATCACCGCCGCGGTGGAACAATTCGAGAAATAAGCGGCCTTACATATATTGAAAAAGAAAAACGTTATGAATACTATTGCTGAATCGTATGTGAAGTTGATCTTAAAGGTCGGTCTTTATGACGGCGATTTTGTCGATTCATACTACGGCCCTCAAGAATGGAAACCGGCCGAGCCGTCGGGTGATAAAGACACCAGTCTGAAAAAGCTCGAGGAAGAAACCGTAAGTCTTATCGAGAAGCTGAATACGTTTGAAAAGGCGGATCTGGATGACATGGAGCGATTACGCTTCAGATTCTTGTCCAAGCAATTCGTAGCTATCCATGCTAAGATCCAGATGCTCCTCGGGAAGCAATTTACGTTTGATCAAGAATCTAAATTGCTGTACGACGCCGTAGCGCCGGTTCATACCAAGACTTTCTTTGAAGACGCTTTGAAGGCGCTGGACCGAGAACTGCCGGGATCGGGCGGCGTATCAAGCAGGTTGGAAGCATTCAAGAAATCGTTTATCATTCCCAAAGACAAACTGGATACGGTTTTCCAGGCGGCCATCACAGAAGGGCGAGAGAGAACAAAGAAGTATATTGCATTGCCGGAGGATGAGAACTTTGTAGTGGAATACGTAACCGATAAGGCCTGGAGCGGTTACAACTGGTACAAAGGCGGCTGCTTCAGTCTTATCCAGATTAATACGGATCTGCCGATCTATATCGATCGCGCCGTAGATCTGGCCTGTCATGAAGGATATCCCGGCCATCATGTTTTCAATTCCCAGCTCGAGAAAGAACTGGTGCGGCGAAGAAATTGGCGTGAATTTTCCGTGTATGCTTTATTCAGCCCTCAATCGCTTATTGCTGAGGGCACGGCTAATTTCGGAATCGAGATGGCGCTTCCGAACGAGGAGCGTATGGAGTTTGAAAGAAAAGTCTTATTCCCTCTGGCCGGTATGAACGGAGAAATGACTGAAAAATATTACCGTATCCACGCTCTGGTATCCAAATTAGCTTATGCGGGAAATGAAGCCGCCCGCGGTTATCTGGATGGTAAATTCAACAAAGATGAAGCCGTGGACTGGTTGGTGGAGTACGGGCTCTATGCACGCGAACGGGCCGAACAGCGTATTCGATTTATTGAGAAATACCGCAGTTATGTGATCAATTACAATCTGGGTCAGGATATGGTAAAGCAATACATCGAAAGGAACGGGGGAACAACGGATAATCCGGCCCGACGATGGGAGATATTCACGAGACTGATCTCGACGCCGCAAACCCCTTCCGGTTTGGTCTGAGGACATCGTATGGGGACAAAGAGTGAGGGATATAGTTCTTACGATGTCATATGGAGGACGGTCAAGCGCATTCCGCAAGGCAAAGTTTCCACCTACGGGCAGATCTCTCGTATAGCCGGCTTGGGTGAGAATGCGCGGCTGGTCGGGTATGCGATGCATAATATTCCTCGCGGGATGAAGGTTCCGTGGCACCGCGTGATCAACGCCAAAGGGATGATCTCTCTCCCTCAGAAGGACGGCCTGTATGCTCTTCAGAAACGATTGCTCATGAAAGAGAAAATCATTTTCGTCAATGAAAGAATTGATCTGAAAAAGTACGAATGGATTCCGAGGGACTAACCTTCCGGAGGTTATCATGAAAAAATATATGTGGCTGACTTTAATAGCGTTTGCAACGGTATCATGTGCCGATAAGATCTATAAGGTGGCTTATCCGACGCTGGCAGACGGCAAATATGATTCCGAATTCCCTTACAAGGATTGTTCGAAACAACTGACCGAGATCGTCGAAACGGTTAAGATGATCAATGCTACCGCCTTTTACAAGACATACACGTTTGGTGAAAAATCCAAGATCCAGGTCAAGGATATCAATGAAACGGTTCTGAAAGAGAAAACCATTCAGACGGTTTTCCCGCACAGCTCTGTCGTCGGCACGGCAACGGTCATTTATTATCAGGATCAGCAGGTGGCGTTGCTCACCTGCGCCCATATCATCGATTTTCCCGATACCATGGTATCCTTTTACAGCAAAGATGAGAACGGAAAGGGATTTGTACAGAGTATTTCGATCAAAGAAAGGCAGGTCAATTTTGTAAAAGATCTGCCGGAAGGCGGTGAACTCGAAATCCTCGCAATTGATAATGCTCAGGATATTGCCATTCTGGGGAAGAAATTTGATCATAAACCCGAAACACCAGTCTCAGTTTTCAACTATCCTATCGGCCGATCAAAAGACCTCAATTGGGGCACGTTTATTTACATTGTGGGATATCCGATGGGTTTCAAGATGATTACCAAAGGAACGGTCAGTAGTCCCAATAGGGACAAAAGAGGGGGGTTCCTGACGGACGCGTCGTTCAACCGAGGATTCAGCGGCGGTATTATTCTGGCCATTAGGGACGGCGTGCCGAATTTTGAATTGGTCGGCATGGCGAAATCCGTTCCGGCCAATTATTCGTACGTATTAACCCCGAGCAAAGAATTTGAATTGTCCGAATACAGCCCGTCGATTCCGTATGAAGGCGAGATGTTCGTGGAACTCAAGGCCGATCTGAAATACGGAATTACCAACTCTATTTCCACGGAGTCGATCAGCGAGTTGATCAGGAAGAACAGGCAGACTTTTGTGGACAAAGGCTACCGTATTGACAACCTTTTTCCGTAACCTGCGGCGGTCTGATGAAAAAACATACGTTCCTGATCGATGCGGTGCCTCCTTTCGATTTTGACATTTCCACGCATTCCCACCGGTACAAGAGATATCATTACGATGAATACGATCGCCGGAAAGGATTTTATAAAAAGGCGGTTGAATTTGACGGTCGTCAGTATTTGATTCAGCTGAGCGGAAACGGGGAAATAGACAGACCTAGAATTACCGTTCAGATCATCGGGAAAAGCATTACGGTTGGAGCCCTTGCTTTCATTCGAGAGATAATCAAGAAACAATTTCTTACCGATTCCGATATCCGGCCCTTCTACAAGGTAGCTTCCAAAGATAAGATCCTTGCCTCTATTTGTAAACGATACCGTGGGCTCAAACCCAACTGGCCCGGAGATCTGTTTGAATGCCTGACGCGATGCATTATCAGCCAGCAGATCAATGTGAATTTTGCGGATAAGGTTGAAATGAATTACGTTAGGCGGTTTGGAAAAAAGATCGTTCATGAAGGAGAATCGTTCTATGTTTTTCCCGATGCGCGGACAGCGGCATCGATCCGGAAGAGAGATCTGTTGAAACTTCAGTTCTCGGAACGCAAGGCGGAATATATCCTCGATCTGGCCCGGGGCATTGCCGGAAAGAAGATCGATCTGGATCACATTGAAAAGCTCCCCGCAAGTGAGTTTGGACCGGAGATCACCAAAATCCGCGGTATCGGCCGATGGACCGCTGAATGTGCTCTTATGCACCTGGGCCATAAGAATGTATTGCCCCGCGGTGACATAGGTCTGCACCGGGCCATAAGGTTATTTTATGGACAGGATGAAAGAACGAGTATTGAAACCCTGTTGAAGGTGACCGATCGGTGGGACGGTTGGAAGACTCTCGGGACATACTACCTGTGGCACGCACTGACGGATGCTCGAAACCATCAGGAGAAGGCGTAATATGCCGGCGCTGGATCTGTTTTTGTCCATATTCATTTCTATTTATGCTCTGGTCCTGACTATACTTGCTATTGGACTTTTCTTTTACCGGTCTCCCAGATCGGTAAGTGTCGTTTTCGCATCGGTTCTGGTTGCCGCACGGAATGAAGAGGCCAATATTGAAAACTGCTTACGCGCCTTGTACGGACAAGATTATCCCGCGGATCTCTATGAGGTGATCGTAATCGACGACCGTTCCACGGATCGAACGGCGTCTATCGTGCGGTCGCTGCAGGCACAATATTCGAATCTGCGCTTAGTAACAATTTCTGAATTATCGAAAGACATGGCTCCGAAAAAGCATGCATTGAATGAAGCCATAAAAGTGTCCAGAGGAGAGATCCTGGTTTGCACGGACGCCGACTGCAGACCTGAGCGCCACTGGCTCTCAAGTATGATTTCCTGTTTCCGATCCGACACTGGCATGGTTGTCGGATATTCTCCGATCGAACCCAAACGCCGTTTTTCTTTATTACACAATTTCGTTGCGCTGGATTCTCTAACCCTTGCATCCCTTTCTGCGGCAGGAACGGCCTTTGGTGTGACGCTGACGGCTACCGGTCGAAGTCTGGCTTATCGAAAAGAGACATTCCATGAGGTCGGCGGGTTTTCGAAAATTGCACGTTTCGTCTCCGGTGACGATGATCTCCTGCTAGGATTGGTTAAGAAAACAAAATGGAAAACGGCTTATGGCATAGATGCTAAGGCTCTTGTATTCACAGATCCTCCGGGATCTATTTCGCAATTCATGCATCAGAAGGTACGTCAGGCATCCAAAAGCCTAAATTATTCGTTCCGGATGATCACGGCCCTTTTTCTGACTTATTTTTTCAATTTGCTCCTCGTCACCTACGTGCCTTATGAAATATTTTTCGGTCGCTCGGACTCAGCTCTTTACGTTTCAATTTTTCTGGTCAAACTTCTTTCAGAATTATTCTTACTTTCCATTGGTGCTTGGCGTTTTAAAGTTGGCCGATTTCTTCCGTTTTATCCTGTTTTTGCATGCATCCACCCCATCCATGTGGTGGTTTTCGGAGCCTGGGGGCTGTTTGGAAAGTATCAGTGGAAAGATTCATCATCTAAAATGGCTGAGAACAAATCATGATTTACTTTACGATTCTATTGGGGTTTTTGCTGATCGTTTATCTGGCGGTCGGTCTGGCATACTTGATCGGGCTATTCATGTCAGAAAAAAACAAGAGCCCGAACCGGCCTTTTGTTTCGATTATTATTGCCGCCAGAAATGAGGAAAATAATATTGCCGAATGCCTAGAAAATATCGTTCGGCAGACGTATCCGGCCGACAAATGGGAGGTCATTGTGGTTGATGACAGATCCCGGGACGGAACGGGCAGGATCATTGAAAATTTCGCAAGCAGGAATTCACAGATCAAATGGGTTCGAGTCGACACTAAACCCGATGCGATATCCGGCAAGAAGAACGCTTTGGACCACGGTATACGTCTGTCCAAAGGAGAGATACTGCTTTTTACCGATGCGGATTGTCATGTGAAGGAGACCTGGGTGGAAGGAATGGTCTCTTATTTTACTGAAAACGTTGGAGCGGTCATCGGGTTTTCGTCTATAAGATCAAAGAGCGTTTTTGAACGATGGCAGGAATTTGATTTTGTAGTCTTGATGGCGGCCGCATGCGGGGCGGCGAATCTGGGCTATCCGCTGGCGGCCAGCGGGCAAAATCTTGCTTACCGCCGAAGCGCTTTTGATCGTGTCGGTGGCTTTGAAAAGGTCAAACACCGCATTTCCGGAGACGATACGCTGATGATACAATTGATCCGGAAGCTTACCGAGTATCAAATCGTATTTGCCACGGATCCGGGTACGTTTACGACAACACAGCCTATGTATAGCTTGTCCGACTTGGTCCAGCAGAGGTCCCGCTGGGCATCCAACGGTACGATCATGCCCAGTCTGGATTTTCCGTTTTTCGCATACCTGGTTTCTATCTATCTCTTGCACACGATCTTGTTGGCCGGCCTTATATTTGGTCTCATTCTTAAGCCGATACTGATCATCATCGTGTTTTCATGGATCACTAAAGGCGTTATCGATTTTTCGGGGAGTTATGTAGGAACGCAGGTGTTCAAAAAGAGATTTTCTATGATCACTTTTCTCATGTGGTTTGTTTTGCAAACCCCTTTTGTCGTTCTGGTAGGGCTAAGAGGTATGTTAGGGCTCTTTAAATGGAAATAATTATTACCATGTCGTATAGATCCAGCCGCCCATGTTCTCATCATCGGAACCGAAGATGATACCTCCGTCCGGTCCGGGGACAAATTCCATCGCTTCGATCTTGTGATAATCGAATTTCATGAACCGGTGCATGACACGGTTTTTGCGAAACATGACTTCTTTGTCCCAAGTGCTGAAAAGCCCTGCCACATAAAAGGCCGACTGAAATGGCCCGTCGTCGCCAAGATCGGAGGAGGCGACAATATACAGGACACCTAACGGATCCAATCTCATGTCCGAAATGTGGCGTATGCCGTCGCCAGGCCACGGGGCTTTGATGGTATCCGAACCCGTCGATGAAAAAGTATAGTTGGACGGATCAAAGATCCCCCAATAGATCACGCCGGGTTTACTGTCCTGCCCTCTATGTCCCCATATCGCAAGTAGATTGCCGTTTACTTTTTGAAAGGTCAGTCCTTCGTAATTGCTGCCTGCAGGGATGTAGGGAAAACTAAAATTCTGTACGACGCGGACCGTTTTTGCCGTCAGGTCCAGTTTTATGTGGAACATCTTTCCGCTGCTGGACATGACTACAAACGAGTTGTCCGAACCGGGCAGGGCGCTGATCGCTTCGGCGTCCACGGGGGGATTGCTGTCGGGCCAGGCGACGGATTCATAATGAGGCGCGCGGCCGACCTCGTCGGTGATAATGGTTAAACGCGGTTCACCCGGTTGCTTATTATCATGTACGGCAAGATATTGTGTCTGTTTGCCGTTTTGACCGATGAGCGCCATTCCGCTGATCCCGCATAATTTGGTTCCCTTTACGGCTTTCCATTCCTGGCCGGAGGCGATATGCATATTCATCGCGAATAGCATGGCAGCGATAACAAGGCGAATGCAGACGATCATTATCCTTTTCCTTTCGAATACGTAAAATGCCAAATCAACTTTTCCCGTGAATTCTTATTCAAGGCGTTAACGCGATCCCATGAGCGTCAAATACGGGTTTGCTTCAAAACCTGGCGGGTTACACAAAAGGCCGGTTAGGATTGACCCTTTATTCTGACCGGTTTACTTCAGCGTAAGTAATATATTTTTAATTGAATATAAATGAAAGAATTTTCTTAAAATTAGACTTTTTTAATTCTCGGCCGGATCGAGGTCACTTGGAGTATTTTTGAAGAATGGCTTTGGCCTTCTGCAAGACCTGGTCTTTCAATTCCTTTGGTTCGATGATCTTCACCGCTTCACCCCATCCCATGATCCAGGCGACCAATTCGTTGGACAATTTGACATTCATGGTCACCTCAAAGCCATGTTCCGTCCTGCGAACCTCCTGATTTTCCACCCAGAACTTCTCCGACATGTAAGGCTCGAGATCATCGTTAAAAAGAAGTTTGACCTTGCTGACGGCGCCTCCGGTAAAGGACCCCCATGAATATTTGAAGAGTTCGCTGAGCGCCGGTATCTCCTTGATGGGAGAAGGCTGGTCAGAAAACCGGAAATCGTTGATCCTTTCCAGCGTGTACATCTTAGGCGTTGTATGATGCATGCCGATGAGATAATGCGTCTTGCCGGCGTTATAAAACGTTACGGGGGTGACCGTTCGCCACTGAAGGCGTCCATTCCTGGCGGAACGGTATTCGATCTCAATGATCTTCTTTTCCCTTATGGCCTTCACCGTATTCACAAAGAATGACAGCGTCTTCTGCTGGAACTTTTCCTGAACCAGAGGGAGATTCTTAATTGTTTCGTTATTGCCGAAGGCGAAATAAGTGGTGATAAGCTGATTGACTTGCTGCGGTGTGAGCTCGATACGGTAGGCATGTTTACGGGAATGGATGATAATACCCATATCTCGAAGGGCCTTCATGTCGCGCCGGATCGATGTATCGCTGGTAAAAAACCGCTCCGCCAGTTCGATATCGGAAAACCTGTCCGGGTGTTCGTAAACAAAAGCTACGATCTCGATCTGACGCTGAAGTTCGTCTATACTTTTGATCATAGAATAAATATAGTAACCGCCAAGGCCCAAAGAAGCTTATTGAGCGTCTCAGTTCCTTGGCGGTAAATTTACTACCAAAGAGATACGCGAACTCTTTCATCGCGATACATCGGATCGCCGGGCTGCACATTAAAGGTCTTGTAGAATTCCGGCGTATTGGATAAAGGACCTATAACACGGAACTGAACAGGAGAGTGAACATCCGTTTTAATCTGTGCAGCCAAAGACTCGTCGCGTATCTGCACCATCCAGGCATACGCATAACCGAGAAAATAACGCTGGTCGGCCGTCAGTCCGTTCAGCATTTCGTTAGATTGTCCTTGCTTGGTTTTTTTGAATGCGGCATAGCCGAGTTGGACCCCACCGAGATCGGCTATATTTTCACCTAGCGTCGCTTGACCGCGAATACGGAGGCTGTCCAGCACAACGTAGTTATTGTATTGTTCTACGAGCAACTTCGTGCGCGCTTCAAATTTCTCACGGTCTTCCTTGGTCCACCAATTGTTCAGTTTTCCTGTTTCATCGTATTGGCTGCCCTGATCGTCAAATCCGTGAATGATCTCATGTCCGAAGGTGCTGCCGCCCACAATGCCGTACAGTACCGCATCATCCGGCAGATTCTTGCCGAATCCCGGAACGATGATATTGCACCCGGGAACGACGATTTCATTACCTGTGGGGTCGTAATAAGCGTTGTATGTCTGGGGGAACATATTCCATTCGAGACGATCCACCGGCTTGCCGTATTTGCGGATCATGTTGTTGAAAGACCAGCGGTGCGCATTTTTGACGTTTTGCGCATAGGACTCCCTGGAGACTTCGAGTTCCGTGTAGTCTTTCCACTTATCCGGGTGGCCCGCCTTGATGACCATGGTCTCGATTTTTTTCAGAGCTTTTTGCCGTGTGGGTTCGGTCATCCAGTCGATTTTCAGTATCCTTTCACGCGTAACGTCCCGTATGTTATTGCCGATCTCAACCAGTTTTTCTTTGGTTCCTTTGGGGAGGTAGTTGGCTACATATTCCTGCCCAATGACCTCGCCCAGCGATCGGTTGGTCTTTTCCACAACACGCTTCCATCGCGGCTTGGGTTCCGGTATGCCGTAGATCGTCTTTGAATAGAAGTTGAAGTCCTGTTCGTCGAATCTCTTGCTCAGATAGGCTGAGTAGGTGTTGATCAATGACCAGCGTAAATAGGCTTTCCACTGTTCTATATTGATCGATTGAATGTTTTCGCTGAGTGATTTGAAAAATTCCGGCTGACCGATAACCACGGTGTCCAATTGTGTGAATCCCATATCTTTCAGCATGACATTCCAGTCAATGGACGGTGTTAACTTATTGGCTTCTGCCAGAGTCATTTTGTTGTAATTTTTGTAGGGATCGCGCAGTTCCTCGAGTTTACGGCTGGATTTTGCCAGACTGGTTTCAAGTTCCATGATCTGCCGGCTGTATTGACCCGCCTTGGTTTCATCATCGCCCATCAGACGGAACATCGCTTGCAGATGCTTGCCGTATTCCGAGCGGATATTGGCCGTTCTGGAATCTGTGTCAAAATAGTAGTCCCGATTCGGCAATCCAAGTCCGCCCTGATTGAGGAAGATGGCGTATTGGGTCGGAACTTTATCGTCACGTCCGACATAGATATTGAACATCGGTCCGGCCTGCAATGACTGCAGATAGGCCACCGTACTGAGCAGGCTTGGAATATCTTTGATGGCTTCGATTCTGTCGAACTCGGGTTCAAGCGGTTTGATATCCATTTTCTCGATGGAGATCGTGTCCATGCCGCTGGCAAAAAAATCGCCGATCTTCTGCTTGTTGCTGCCTTTGGGTGCGTTCGTTTCCTTGGCCGAAAGCTCGCATATTTCTTTAACGGCATCTTTTACGCCGTCCTCGATCGTAAGCCATATTCCATTGGAGCGCTCGGAAGCGGGGATCGGGTTACGTTTCATCCAGCCGCCATTGGCGTAATAAAAGAAGTTCTTTCCCGGAGCTATGGACGTGTCGCGATTGGACACCAGCGGATCGTTTGGACCAGCAGTTTTAGACGACGGACCGCATGCCGAAAAGACGAATAAGACGGCCAGTGCAAAGATTAAAATACGTTTCATGATCATGTTTCCTTTCAAAAGCTAATTTCAATTATCGGCCTTATATGAGCCTGGCCATGATACGGAATAATGTCAGAAATGTTCAGCGCAGATCTTATCTTCGTGTTCGTTTAAGCCATTCTTTTTTGTTTTGGACAACGGTTACCGAGTCCGTATAAATGACCGACAATGGGTACCGATGAGAGAATCCGACCTTATGCATGATAGGGTAGCGCATATCATCGGTGCCGGTAGGCTGGCAGAGGTAATACCGTTTGCCGCCGCTGTCCGGGTATGTGAAATAGGTTCTTGTCCGATCCACATTAAAATCGCCATGGACACCGACCATGACATGGTCCAGACTATCCCCGTCGGTAGGGAATACGATCATGGCATCCAATCCGGCCGTTAGCATAAGGGAATGCATCAATATGGACAAATCCGCGCAGTGGCCACGGCCCTCGACCAGCGTTTCGATCGGCATCTTGACATAATACTTTTTCTTGTATTCATAGGGAATGCTGTTGACGAAATTAAGGATCTTCTGGGCATTTTCGTCATTGCGAAGCGAATCGTTTGGTTTGATCCTGAGACTATCCAGGATCATATAGAGAAAGTTCTCATGAGGCGTCGAAGCGTCGATAAAACGTTGTATGCCTTCTTCCTGCTTTCGTCGGCGGTGGGCAAAATACGTATTGGCGCTGTACGATAGCTCAAGATATTTGCCTTTTTGCTGGCCGTAAATGTAGTACTGGTGCGAGATTTCGGCAGGATAATAAATGCCGCTTCCGGGCGGAATCATGAGTCGATACCATTTATTCTCTTCGGCCATGAGGCGGTTGCTGTCCTGATAACGGGCCAGGCTGTCCCGCGTATATTTCATGTCGATCTGAAGGTTGATCAGTTCGTCCTGCAAAGGCACGGTTTGATTCTTATATCCGTAATACCATGCTCCTGAGGCGCCCAGGGCGATCAATAGGAGATAGGAAAAAACAACAAGAATGACTTTTATGGTTTTGGGTACTGACATCAAGATTATGATTTAATTCATTCCTAATTGTTCCGCCCCAACTTACCAATCTCCATCCTCTAAATCAATTTTTTTCGAAAAAAGCATTTTTGGTCAAATTTTGACCGAAAATCGCATTAGAGTACTCTTAAATTGATGATGTGATCAATTGACAAACGAACTTTGAGACCAATTAATTTACACTAAATCAACTAAAAACAAGGAGGACAACATGTCCAGAGGAACATTGAACAAAGCCGTATTGATCGGAAGATTAGGGAAAGACCCTGACGTCCATTATACCAAGAGCGGTATACCGATCAGCTCGTTCAGCATCGCTACCAATAACGTTTTCAAAGGAAAGGACGGCAAAACGATCGAACAGACCGATTGGCACAAGGTCGTCGCGTGGCGAAAGCTGGCGGAGATCAGCGGGCAGTACTTGAAAAAAGGGTCACTCGTATGCATCGAAGGCCAGTTGAAGACCCGTTCTTACGACGATAAGGACGGGGTCAAACGGTATATGACCGAGATCATTGCCGAAACCATGCAGATGCTGTCCTCCAAAAAGGGGGCGGAACAGCCGCAGGAACTCGTCACGCACGAACAGGTGAATGACGAAGCGATCGACGCGGAAGAAACCGAGTCGCCGGACGGTCTGCCGTTCTGAAAATTCTTGGTGTGTAACGTGGGCGTTCCGTGGGGAGAGATCCTCGCGGGACGCCTTGTTTTTACAAAATGCAAAGAGCTTGTGTGAATAGTGCTTGCGGAATAGTATTTGTTTTTATACTTTCACCAAGCTTTCCACGACATACGAAAAAATTTTAATTAAGGAGTTACATAAATGGCAGAAGAAACAGTCCTTATGGACAAAGAAAAGAAAGCCTCACTCGACCGTACCTTGCAGGATATTGTCAAGGAATACGGCAAAGGCTCGATTATGAAATTAGGCGACCGGACGTCAGTCGGTGTGGACGTTTATTCCACCGGTTCGATCTCGGTGGATGCCGCTTTGGGCGTGGGGGGAATTCCCCGCGGCCGTATCACGGAGATCTACGGACCGGAATCGAGCGGTAAAACGACCTTATCACTGCACATCATTGCCGAGGCGCAGAAAACAGGCGGCATTGCGGCCTTCATCGATGCGGAGCATGCCTTGGATGCGGTGTATGCCAAACGGCTTGGCGTGGATACGGAAAATCTTCTGATCTCTCAGCCGGATAATGGCGAGCAGGCGCTTGAGATCACCGAAAGACTTGTTCGCAGCAATGCGGTGGATGTGATTGTGATCGACTCGGTGGCCGCGCTCGTTCCTCGTAGCGAAATTGACGGCGAAATGGGGGATGCGACCATGGGCGTTCAGGCGCGTCTGATGAGCCAGGCGATGCGTAAATTGACCGGCGCAGTAAGTAAATCAAAGACCTGCGTTATCTTCATCAACCAGGTTCGTGATAAGATCGGCGTCATGTTCGGTAACCCGGAAACGACTACCGGTGGACGCGCGCTGAAATTCTATACCTCGATCCGTATCGATATTCGCCGCATCGGCCAGATCAAAGCCGGCGAGGATATTGTAGGCAACCGCACTAAGGTGAAGGTCGTGAAGAACAAACTCGCCCCGCCATTCAAAGAAGCGGAAGTGGACCTGATGTACGGAACGGGTATCTCCAAAGAAGGCGACCTGATCGATCTGGCGTCCAATATGAATATTGTGCAGAAGAGCGGAACGTGGTATGCCTTCGGCGACGATAAGATCGGTCAAGGCAGGGAAAATGCGAAACAATTCTTGGCCGATAATCGCGATATAGCCAAAAAGATCGAAACCAAGATACGCCAGGAATTGGGACTTGTGCCGATTCTGGCCGCAGAAAAGGAATCGCCCAAGCAAAATCCGAGCGGTTCCGAGAAAAAGAGTAAATAAACTCATATCAACCGCAAAATAGCAGAAAAGTCGCAAAAAGGTTTTCGATTGAATAATTTTGTTTTGTGCTTTCTGCGCTTTTGTGGCAATTCTATGAATTAATTTAAAATAATTACTAAAATATCAGGTGAAACAATGGCAAAAGGAACCTTAAACAAAGTCATGCTCATCGGCCGCTTGGGCAAAGACCCGGAACTTCGATACACTCCGAGCGGGAGCCCCGTGGCCACATTTAATATGGCCACCAACGAATCGTATAAAGATAAAGAGGGCAAGATGGTGGAAAGCACCGACTGGCACCGCGTGGTGGTCTGGAATAAACTGGCTGAGATCTGCGGGCAATACCTAAAGAAAGGTTCACTCGTATACATCGAGGGAAAGATCAAGACGAGGTCGTATGACGATAAACAGTCGGGCCAGAAGAAATTTGTGACCGAGATTGTCGGTGATCAGATGAGCATGTTGGGCGGGAAACCCGGCGAAAGCGGGGGAGATTTCGTACCTCCTCCGGGGGATATGGATTCGAGCGCCCCTACGGGCGGCGGAGCTTCAGGCCAGTCCGGCGGCGATGATCTGCCGTTCTAGTACACAAGTATAGATAAAACTACAAAAGCCGTTCACCCGACAAATTCGGGGTAACGGCTTTTTTTTGTGTCTAATTGTCCTGATTTTTACTTCGCCATGTCAATAGCCCGGTATTCCCGGATCACCGTTACCTTGACTTGGCCGGGATATTCCAATTCTGTTTCGATTTTTCTTGTCAGATCGTCGGCCAGAACCATTGATTTGTTATCGTCCAGCACATTGTAATCCACAAGTACCCGTATTTCACGTCCGGCCTGAATGGCGTAAGCTTTGAGAACTCCGGTGAAGGAAAGCGCCATATCTTCGAGGTGGTGCAGGCGTTTGAGATAGCTTTCCAATGCTTTTTTCTGCGAGCCCGGGCGATCTTTACTGAGCTGATTTGCCGCGGCAACGATTACCGCAATCGGATGCGCCGTGGTCGGGTTCTCGTGATGCAGTAAGATGGCCAATTGAACGGTTGCGTTCTCGCCGTATTTTCTGGCCACGTCGGCGCCGGCGGCGGCATGATGCTGATCGGTACGATCAACCGCAAAACCTATATCATGAAGAATAGCGGCCCGTTTGGCGAGTTGCACATCGAATCCCAGTTCCGCCGCGATCAATCCGGCAATGATGGCCGTTTCGGTGCTGTGCTGCAGGAGGTTAAGCCCGTACTGCGTACGGTATTTCAGTTTACCCAAAAGCTTGACTATCTCGATATGCGTACCGTGAACGCCAACCTCAAATAATGCTTCTTCACCTGCGGCAACGATGACCTCATCGAGATCGCGCTTGGCCTTTTCCACCACATCTTCGATGCGTCCCGGATGGATACGTCCGTCGGTAATCAGGCTCTCAAGGGCCATCTTTGCAATTTCCCTGCGGATAGGGTCAAAACCGGAGATCACGATCGTATTGGGCGTGTCGTCGATAAGTATCTCGCATCCGGTGATCGTTTCAAAAGCGCGAATATTCCTTCCTTCGCGGCCGATAATGCGGCCTTTCATCTCATTACTCGGCAATTTGATCGATGTAACGGTTGTCTCAATAGTGTGATCCATGGCGGTCCGGTTGATGGCCTGCAAAAGCACGTTCTTGATCTGTTCTTTGGCGGTCAACTGAGCCTGTTCCTTGATATTTCTGACCGCCTGGGCCGATTCCTGTTTGGCCTTTTCGGTCATGTTGCTCATCAGTACCTGTTTGGCATCTTCGGCGCTCATACGCGCTATCTGTTCGAGCTTTTCATTCTCAGACTTGATCAGAGCTTCCAGTTGCTCGTTCCTCCGGGTGGTCTCTTCCATCTTGCTGTGCAGCAATTGTTCGCGATGAAGAAAATCTTTCTCCTTGCGCGTAATCAGATCGCCTTTTTGCTCGATATTGCGTTCCCGTTTGAGCAATTCGTCCTGCTGATTCTTGACCTGAGATTTGATGATCTTGGTCTGTTCGTCAAACTCCTGTTTCTTGCGGAACCACTCATCCGATACCTCGATCAGTTTTTCCTTCTTCAGGTTTTCCGCATCAGCGGTGGCGGCATTTTTGATGGTTTTGGCTTCTTCTTCAGCCTCTCGTATGCGTTTAGCAACCGTGATCTTGGTAGCATAGGCCTGCCCGAAAATAAAAGCGGCCACGGCAATGACAAGGCCGGCTAATATGAAAATCGCTATGTCCATTTGTCCTCTATATCGTCGTTAGTAATGATCGGTCTCAAATTTGTTGAACGGAATCCGTCTAATGGATCAAACAAAAAACCCTGTTATCACGAATCGGATTTTCACCGCATCGTCAACAACAGGGTTCAAAAATTAAGGTAACGGACTAAACTCGATGAATCTTACTTTTGAGAAAATAAGGAAATTTCTTCTTCTTTATCTTCAGCCGGAACGGGCTCTTCTTTTTCCTTGAGACTAGCGCTCAGGGAGCGGAGGAGCTTTTGAGTACGTGCTTCATAGGAAGCGATCTGTTGCTTTTGTTCGTCCCGGGTTTTAAAGTATTCATCGGCGATATTGAGGGCGGCCAAAATGGCGACCTTAAGAGGAGATTTGATGGCTCCGCTCTTATTGATCTCCTTCATCTTCTGGTCGACAAATTGGGAAATCTCTTCTATGTGATCGGCGTCGGCATCGCCTTTGATCACATATTCCGACCCATAGATATTTACCTTAACAGTATTCTTGTCCACTGTTGTTTATCTGCACTTGCGGTGATTAATTGACTTGTACTATTTTTTCTAATTGATCAAGTTTTTGAATGACCTTCTCCAGCCGGTATCGTATTTGGTCTTTGCTGGCTTGGTCCATGGACCCGTTGTCCGGTTCCGACATTTTCAGACGTTCGATTTCTTCTCTCAATTCCCTTGTCTCGGATACCAATGCCTCGTTTTGCTCACGCTGTTCAGCCAGCGCCTGCTGCAATTCCTGAAGAGCCGTTTCTTTTGTTTTGAGGACGGATTGCTGACGCCTGAGCACCTGTTCCTTATTTTCCAGCTCTTTGTCCTTATGGATCAGCGATTCCGACAGCCCGCTTTGACTGCTTTCAAGATCGGATCTCAGCCGGTCACGCTCGTCTTTTGTTTCCTGAAGTTCCCGGAGAAGCTGAAGAACCTTTATCTCGAGCAGATCGAAGTTATTATTAGAAACGAGTTCAAGTCCGCTCGTCGCTTTAGGTTTCTTATTTCTCGCTGGGCTTTTCATCGAGACGAGTTCCCGGACTTGAGGTTACCTTAATTTTGCGCCAAACTCTTTCTCCACGGCGGTGATGATACTCTTCACCGTGGAATCGATCTCTTCTTCTGTCAGCGTACGCTCTTCCGACTGGAAAACCATGGAGAACGCAAGGCTCTTTCTATCGGAAATGATCTGATCGCCGGTATATAAATCAAAAAGTTCCAGCGAATCCAGATGGGGTCCCGCATTCGTCCTGATGGCTTGCATGAGTAAACCCGCAGAAACAGATTGTCCCACACTCAAAGCCAGATCGCGCTGCACGGACGGGAAACGCGAAATGGGTTTGAACGTCTTTTTGAATCCGGCCTGTTCAAACCATGCCGCATAATTCAATTCAAACGCCCAAACGTCCTTATCAATATCAAAGTGCCTTAGTACGCTCTTCTGGAGTTTTCCTAAATATCCCAAGAATTTGCCGTCGGAACGAATCTCCAGTGAATTGGGAGCATACACTTCATTTGAATGATAAGCATTAAATTCAATATTGTCAAGCATAAACTTTCCGGCTAATCGGAGTATTAGGGCCTTTAAATCAAAAAAATCAAATGGTTCAGGCTTCGATCCCCAATGCATGGGTTCCCTGGCGCCTGTCGCGCATCCGCACATAATGGTTTGCTCCGCCGGAAGAGAGTCCTTGCCATTACTCAGATATACTTTACCAATTTCATACAGCCTTATGTCAAAGTTTTTTCTGAACAGATTTCCTTTAACAATCTCAAGAAGGCTTGGTAACATGGAAATCCGCATAACGGACATGTCTTCGCTGATGGGATTCAGAAGTCTTACGAAGAGATTCTCCGCCGCCGGATTAATGATCGATTGCGGTTTGGGATGGACCATGGAATTGGTTACGGCTTCTGAAAATGCCGCTTCACGAAAAGCCGATCGAAGTTCTCTGAGAAATTTTTCGGATTTTGAATCTTCCGCCTCGTAGTTGACATACGCGCCAACAGATTGGGGTATCTTGTCATATCCGTAAATTCTGGCAATCTCTTCGATTAAGTCCTCCTCCGTATTCAGATCCAGCCGGTAAGAGGGCGGACAAACAACATATAAATCTTTTGAAGACCGACTAACCCGGCACTCCAGCTTTTCTAGAATTCGGACGATATCGTTTTCCGGAATGGCTAATCCAAGCAGCCGGCTTACTGAAGAGATATCTAGTGTAATGTTTTGCGGTGTGAATGGAATGGCCACCCGGTCTATGACTCCTCTGCAAAGCGTTCCGCCGGCTACATGTACGATAAGGGCCGCTGCACGATTGGCGGCGCGAACCGTTCCGTCCGGATCCACGCCTTTGCCGAATCGCGACGAAGCATCGGAATTGATTCCGAGATGTTTGGACGAACGTCGTATCCGCCGGGAATTGAATGAGGCCGATTCCAATAGTACGTTTGTTGTTTTGTCTGAGATTTCCGAATTGCGGCCGCCCATAATGCCGCCGATAGCTATCGCGCGCTCGGCATCGCAGATCATCACCGTTTCATCATTCAAGTCATGCTCTTTACCGTCCAACGTTTGAAATTTATCGCCCGGTCGGGATTTCTTGACAATAATACGGCGTCCTCTAAGTTCGTCGTAATCAAAGGCATGCAGGGGCTGTCCGCATTCCAACATCACGAAATTGGTTACATCCACTATGTTATTGACGGAGCGAAGGCCGACGGATTCCAGTTTTTCTATAAGCCAGGAAGGGGAAGGGCCGACGGTGACATTCATGATTACGCGGGCCGCGTATCGGGGGCAGCCTTCTGTGTCTTCAATGGTGATCGTGGCCGCGGCTTCAACAGGTTCTCCCTTTTCTTCATGGCCGGTTATCGGAATTCTTAAGGGTTTTTCTTCGATGACGGCAATCTCCCGTGCGATTCCTATCATGTTAAGACAGTCGGGCCGGTTGGACGTAACATCGATCTCAAAAACGGTATCGCCGGAACCCATGAAGTTTGAAAACGGCTGTCCCAGCTGATACGGTCTGGTGGCATCCAGTTCCCATATTCCTGCTGATTTTTCCTTTTCAAAACCGAGCTCGCTTTTGGAACAGATCATCCCATGGGATTCCTCACCGCGTATTTTGGCTTTTTTGATCTCAAAACCGCCCGGCATGACAGTGCCGATAGTAGCTACGGCAACGAGTTGTCCGGCGGCCACGTTCGGCGCGCCGCATACGATACGCAGTGTTTCCGTACCTACATCTACTTTCGTCAGAGATAACTTGTCTGCGTTCGGATGTTTTACCGCTTCAACTACTTTTCCGAGTACGACTCCTTTGAAGTTGTCGCGAACGATGATTTCTTCGACATTGAGTCCGTTCATCGTAAGACGGTGCGCCAGTTCTTCCGGCGACCGTGTTATATCGACATAATCTTTGAGCCAATTAAGTGAGACTTTCATAGATACTCCATACTGGGTCCAAAGAGAAACATAATATAAATCTATATTATTTTTTTTCCTGATAATCAAGTAGAAAGTAGGGAAGCCATACAACTTTTGTTCATCCGAAGCGATTTCTGGAAGTTTTCTCAGAATTTATTGTTCCCAAGCTCTATACACCGTTAGCTATCAATAGTGCTTACATTATTAACACTTACATTGAAAAAGACATCATTTAATCAACATTGTTCCTTTTGTAACAAACTATATTCGTTCCATCAAACACGACACAAGCTATTGATATTGATAGTATTAGTGCTTTATAAAGGTCTAAAATAAATATGAGCGACTGTTGAAAAACATGACGGTCGTCATTGTTTGTGAAAAAAAACACATGTATATTGGTATGCTGGTGGAATTGTTTTCAACACTTCGAAAGGAACGGAACATGTCTGGAAAGAGTCGTCGCGACTTTCTCAAGAAATCGGTTGTGGCCGGGGCTGCCGCTACGGGGCTGTCGGCTTCATCCGCAAAAGCAGGACCTACGAATATTCTTTCGGAAGACCGGATGGGTGTTCTTGTGGACACTACGACCTGCGTCGGCTGCAGAAATTGCGAATGGGCATGCAAAGATGCCCATCAAATGACGGCCGGGGAACTTGTTACATACGAAGACCGAAAGATCCTTGAATCTCGAAGAAGACCTGATCCGACGGCATTAACCGTCGTGAATGAATACGAGCACGGCAAGAATTCCAATCTTCCCGTGGACGTCAAAGTACAGTGTATGCATTGCGACCGCCCGGCCTGCGTTTCGGCGTGCATTGTTGGCGCATTTTCAAAACTTGAGAACGGAGCGGTCGTCTGGGATACCGACATGTGTATCGGCTGCCGCTATTGTATGGCGGCTTGTCCGTTCCAGGTACCCTCTTTTGAATACGAGGTTGCTTTGAAACCGCGCATCATGAAATGCGACTTTTGCATTAATCGAACCAATGAGGGTCAATGGCCTGCTTGTGTGGCTATATGTCCCGTAGAGGCGCTCACATACGGCTCCCGTACCGAACTCATAAAGATTGCCAGAAACAGAATCAAGAAAAATCCGGACCGTTATGTTGATCATATTTTTGGTGAATACGAAGTTGGAGGGACTTCCTGGCTGTATCTTGCTTCCAAGGATTTTTCAGAACTCGGATTCCCCAAACTCGGAAAGAGTCCGGCGCCCGGCGTATCCGAATCCATTCAGCACGGCATTTTTGCTTATTTTGTTCCGCCGGTTTCCCTCTATGCTTTGCTGGGCGGGATCATGTGGATCGCCAAACGCCGCAAAGAATTAGCGGAGGAGGAAGAGCTATGAACCACGAAGCCGTTAACCCGGTACCGATCAAATATAAATTCTTTACGCCCGGAGTCATCATACTCATTCTCATCGCTGTCAACGGGATGGTATTTCTGATGGGACGGTTTCTCTTTGGGCTCGGTGCGGTGACCAATTTGGATAATCAATATCCGTGGGGACTCTGGATAGGTGTTGACGTGGCCGCGGGCGTCGCGTTGGCGGCCGGCGGTTTTACTACCGCTGCATTGGGTCATGTGATGCACCGCGAAAAGTACCATGTGGTGATCCGTCCCGCACTATTAACCGCCATGCTCGGATATACGTTCGTGGCCATCGGCGTTTTTGTTGACATTGGCCGCTGGTATTATATCTGGCATCCGCTGATCATGTGGAACGGCAATTCCGCTCTCTTTGAAGTGGGTATCTGCGTCATGATTTACATGACCGTCTTATACATAGAATTTCTGCCCATCTTTACCGAACGGTTTATCGGCAAAGTCAATTTGCCAGGGCCTCTTTCTGTATTTAACAGGATTTCAGACAAGATACTGCGGCTGCTCGATCGCGGCCTTTCGAAGACTATGTTTGTTTTTATCATCGCCGGCGTCGTTTTATCAACTCTGCATCAGTCGTCGCTGGGAACTCTGATGGTAATTGCCGGTCAGAAAATGCATCCGCTGTGGCAAACACCGATCCTTCCGTTGCTGTTCCTGTTATCAGCCGTTTCCGTCGGTTTTCCGATGGTCATTTTTGAGTCGCTTATTGCATCCCGTTCGCTCAAGCTAAAACCTGAAATGCCGATCCTTTCTCGGCTAGGTTCCATGGTTGCGCCATTGCTTGGCATATATCTCGCCTTCAAGATCGGCGATATGTTCGTCAGAGAGACTTTTGTTTATCTTGCGGAATTCAGTACGGAGAGCGTGATGTTCACGATCGAGATCCTATTTGGGGTCATTATTCCTCTACGCATGTTCCTCTCGCCCAAAGTCCTGAAATCTCCGCCATTGCTGTTCACGGCCGCCACGTTGGTTGTTCTTGGCGTACTGCTCAACCGCATTAATAACTTTATTGTCGCCTATACGCCGCCGTATGCCACCACGCCGTACTTTCCGTCCATCGGAGAGATTTCGGTGACATTGGGTTTTGTCGCGATGTTGGTTCTCGCATACCGTTTCATAGTCATGAATTTTTCAGTGATAAGTTTGCCTGGTAAACCCACCGCACAGCCCACCAAATACTCAATCAGAGGGGTGGAGTCATGAAAAAGCTATTCTTCTTTATATTGTTAGTAGTTGCCGTATCCGGCCGGATCCTGGCCCAGCAGAGTGTTGTCAAAAGCCACACCAAACTGAACCTCAGTTGTAAAACGTGCCATACGTGTGAAGTTCCTACCAAAGATGAACCGTGCCTGGTTCTTTGTCCGAGGGAGAAGATCGCTACTGTGTATCAGGCGCCCGAGGAGACACCGGAACTCATTGTTATGGATCAACTCACAGACCGCTACGGTCCGGTCTATTTTTCACACAAAATCCACGCGCAGATGTCCGTGATGTCCGGCGGTTGCGAAAATTGCCATCATCACAATACGTCAGGACCTATTCTTAAATGTCAAAGCTGCCATGAGCCGGGAAGAAAAAGAGATGATGTGAGTCTTCCAGATCTGAAGGGCGCTTTCCATCGTCAATGCATGGATTGCCATCGAGAATGGAGCCATGAAACGGGATGCAATACTTGCCACGAACTGAGGTCAGGGGATAAAACGGGTTCCGCCAAAGACAAAAAAATGTATGCGGGGAAGAGCCATCCAACCCTAAATGAGCCAACCAGCCTCATGTATGAGACCAATTCCGACAAAGGGAAATTGGTTACCTTTTATCATGATGAGCATACCAAGAAATTCGGATTAACATGCGTTACTTGTCACAAGCAAGAGAACTGCACGAAATGCCATGATGCAGCCAATAAATCGAAGCAGCCGATTAAGAGAGTAATACCAGTCAATGCCTCATTTGAGGAACAACATTCCCGTTGCATCGCCTGTCATGACAAGAATCAAGCGTGCGGCGACTGCCATAGCGATACCAAATTGGGGCCTTTCGATCATGCGAAGAAAACGGGTTGGGCTCTTGGTAAATACCATGAGCGACTATCCTGCGCCAAATGCCACGGCACAAAACAGCCTTTCAAGAAGGTCGACAGCCAATGCATCCGGTGTCATACGGGCTGGAACAAGGCAACATTCAAGCATGCGGTGACAGGCCTGCAGCTCGATGATAATCATTCGGACCTCGAATGTTCCGATTGCCATTCGAAGAATAATTACGGACTCAAACCGGACTGCAGCGGATGTCACGAGGGATATTCGTACCCGAAACAGAAGCCCGGCAAGCCGGTTACAAAATGACTTGAATCATGACCATGTTCAATAAAATAGGATTTCGTCTGATCTCCGTGGTTGCGCTCGCTTCGCTTCTTATCATCGGCGTATTTGCCTATTTCAATATCAAGTCCCAGAGTAATACGCTGATAGCGGAGGTTGAGCGTCATGCCAACCAGTTGGGGGAGACCGTCATCGCCAGCACCCGATTCGATATGATGTTCAACCAGCGAGATCGGATCCAGCAGACCATCAATTCCATCGGCACCCAGCCTCAAATACGCGATGTCCGCATCATCAATAAAGTTGGCGAGATCATCTACTCCTCCGATTCGGCGAATATCAATAAGATGGTAGATAAGAAAGAGGAGAGCTGTTATGCTTGCCACGCCGAAGATAAGGCACTGGAGCAGATCTCTATCACAGAAAGAACGCGCATATTTAAGGTCCACAAGGATTCCAATCGTGTACTTGGCATCATCACGCCGATTTACAACGAACGGTCCTGCTGGGAAAACGACTGCCACGCGCATCCGGAAAACCAGAAGGTTCTGGGAGTTCTGGATGTTTCAATTTCATTGGCTGAAGTCGACAATGCCATTGTTACCAGGGAGTGGGAGATCGTCATTTTCGCGATGATCGCCATAGTAGCATTGGGCTCCCTTATCGCTTTTTTTGTCGGCCGGTGGGTATCGCATCCGGTCCGCGATCTGCTTCACGCGACACAGCAGGTGAGTCAGGGTAATTTGAGTTACGCGATAAAAGATTTGGGGGACAATGAGATTGGTAAACTGGGCGAATCCTTCAACAATATGACCAAGAAGTTATCCGAAGCGAGGATGCAGCTCTTTCAATCGGACAAGATGGCTTCTCTGGGTCGACTTGCGGCCGGCGTTGCGCATGAGATCAATAATCCTCTCACGGGCGTACTGACCTACAGCAGTTTTCTGCTCAAACGGACCAAGGATAATCCTGAATTTCAGGAAGACCTCAAAGTTATCGTGCGTGAGACATTGCGGAGCCGTGAGATCGTCAAAAGTCTGCTTGATTTTGCGCGGCAATCGGTTCCCAAGAAAACCATGGCCGATGTCGGAGAGATCATTGTAAGAGCCATAGCCGTGATCGAAAAACAGCTGTCCATGCGAAAAGTCAAGATCGTCAAACAGATCGAACCCGATCTGCCGCCGATCACGGTAGATTCCAACCAAATGGAGCAGGTTTTCATCAATCTTTTTGTCAATGCCGCCGATGCGATCGGTAAGGACGGCGGAAATATCACGATCACAACCAAGCATATTTCACTATCGCCGTTCGGTGTGGCGCAAGTCAAAAAAGCGACTTGTCCCAAGCGGCACAGCCTCATCGACAATGAATACAAGATCGACGGATTCCCAGCATTAAAGGTCAAGGTCATATCCGGCGGGCATGAAGGGATAATCCATTTGGATCCGATATACGGCAAACACAGAAATAATTTCACAACAGGTTTTGATATCGGTAAGGACGCGAAATACGTGTGTCCCGATTGTCAGAATTCCATCGTCCAGCAAGGTAAGAACTGTCCGAATTGCGGAGCCCCGGTTCTTTCGTTTGAGATCAGCGGAGAAGGAACTTATGAGGTCTGTTCCTCGGAGAACAGCGATTGGGAGAAGTGGGATTTTGTCGATTCGGCCGGACTAAAAGAATATCTTGAGATCCGAATAACCGATACCGGCAGCGGCATCAATAAAGAAGATTTACCAAAGATCTTCGAACCGTTTTTCACCACCAAAGGACAAAAAGGTACCGGCCTTGGCCTGGCCGTCATTTGGGGTATCATCGACAATCATAACGGTACCATCGGTGTTGATAGCGAAATAGGGAAAGGAACTACTTTCACTATTCGGCTGCCTTATAAATAGGAATACTGCATGAATCGAACGGCAGACATATTGGCCATAGACGATGAACAGGTGATACTGGACGGCTTGATAAAGATCTGTTCACTGGAGAAATACGTTGTCGATTCGGCACTCAATGTGCAGTCGGCTATTGAAAAGATCGCGGCCAACGAGTATCCGATCGTACTCTGCGACATTATGATGCCTGATGGTGACGGTTTTCAGATCCTGGAGGAATTGAAAAACAGGGACAGTCGTGCTGTGCTCATCATGATGACCGGCTATTCGACGGTTGAGAATGCGGTCAATTCCCTGTATCAGGGTGCTGTTGATTTTATTCCGAAGCCCTTTACGGTAGATGAACTTCTGGGTTCGCTATACCGTGCTCACCGATACCAGGAGATAAAGGAAAAACAGGCTAAGCGCCATAGCGGCCTTCTTTTCGTACCATGTCCGGCCCGGTATCTTCGATTGGGCTACTCCAGCTGGGTATATCAGGAGAATGAAGGCAATGCCGTCGTGGGTGTCTGCGATCTATTCCTGAAGACCATAGAATCGGTGAAAGAGATTGAATTGCTGGCCGCGGACGAAGAGATTGCTCAGGGCACGAGCTGTGCCGTGATCCGGTCGGGGGATGATAGGATACATAAGATCCTGTCACCGGTATCGGGCCGGATCATTGAGGTAAATAAGAGCATCAGGGAAAACCCAAGCATTGTTGAAAAAGATCCTTATTTCGAAGGCTGGATATACCGTGTTATTCCGACCGATATCGATTACGAGACCAGACAATTATTACCCTATAGTTCAGATAAATTATAACGTTTCAAATAATTGATCTAACATAACCGGACGAAACGTCTAGGAGATACATCATGGCACTATTAATCGTTGCAGTCATCATCTTCATCATCGCGGACATCCTTATTCGCGTGATCGCAAAACAGTTAACGGAGAAAAAACTAAAGAAAGAACGCGAGACCGTGTTGCAGGAAAGCCTCCGTCTGGACTTTACCCATGAAGCCAAAACGCTCAAGCGCGCCGAAGTACAAAATCCGAAGGCCAAAATTCTGTGTGTGGATGACGAAGAGGTCATTTTGGGGAGCTTCCGCAAAATCCTGGTCCTCGACGGCTATTCGGTAGACACCGTCGAAACAGGTCAGGAAGCACTCGGGCTTATTCAGAAGCATCATTATGATTTTGTATTTACGGATCTCAAGATGCCGGCCATGGACGGTGTGGAGGTGACCAAAGCGGTCAAACATATGCGTCCGGATATCGATGTGATTATTATCACCGGTTATGCCTCCGTGGAAACAGCCGTTGAGACGATGAAATACGGTGCGATGGATTACGTGCAGAAGCCTTTTACCGAAGATGAATTGCTGGATTTCGTAAAGAAAACCCTGATCAAACGCCAGGACCGGATCCAGAAACAACTCAAACCGCAGGTCCACATCACGCACATGCCCGCCTCAGGGGATTTTGTACGCGGCGAATTTTCGATACCGGGCGGTGTGTTCATTTCCAAGAATCATACATGGGTCAGTATCAATCAAGAGGGCATTGCCAAGGTCGGACTCGACGACTTTGCCAAAAAACTGATAGGTCGTGTCGGATCCGTTGAGTTGCCGAACCTTGGAATGACCGTCAAAGCCGGCCAGCCGTTATTCACCGTCAGGCAGGGCAATCGGAGTGTGACGTTCAATTCCCCGGTCAGCGGCAAGATATCTCAGATCAATCAGTACGTCAAGGACAATACATCGGCGCTGGATGTGACGCCCTACGAGGGCAACTGGATCTGCTCTTTTGACACGGATAATTTCGATCACGAGATAAAGAGTATGCACATCGGCAAGTCGGCCGTGGCCTTTTTCCAGGAAGATCTAGAAAAGTTAAAGAATCTGATGAAAGACCTTTTGAAATCGGAAAAGCCGGCCGGTGAATACGTCGAAGACAGCCAGATCTATGTTGGCCAGTTTGAAAAACTGTCGGATGTGAACTGGCAAAAAGTGGTGGCTGAGTTTTTTGTAAGGTAATATTTCGTACCATCAAACGGACCTCGAAAGAGGAACGAAGTGAAAAGCAATATCGAAAATGCCGCATGTGTTTGGATGGCCTCGCATGTTGTGGATTATAAACTGTGCGACAAATCCTTTGACTGCGAGCATTGTGACTTCGACAATGTGATGAGGAACCGCAGCCATATTCAAACGGTAAAGGAAGATATAGGGGCTCAGGAAGACGGATCCGATATGCTCGACCGTATCCTCAATAGTCTTATGACCGAGTATCCGAATAAACGTTCCATTTATCTTCCCGGCAACCTCGTTCTGGATGAATTACCCGATCGTACATACCGCATCAGTCTCAGTTCGCTGGCCATTCGGTTCCTCGATAACGTCTTCTCGGTGGTGCCATGCCGTCAGGGCGAACGGATCCGGAAAGGTCAGGCCTGTGTGACCTTGAGCGGCGCCTGGGGAGGTTTGACCGTAATGTCGCCGATCCATTTTCTTTTTCTTGATAAATCCGAAGATGGGATCGGCGAAGGGCCGATGCGTGGCGTCCTCGGCATCATTCAATCGGAGAAAGGCGAGATCGAAAGGGAAAGGCTCTCACAGCAGGAGTGGCAGCAGCAATTGATCGGCCTTTCCCGAAAGCTCGTCAGACTGAAGGAGCAGGTTCCTGAAATACCATCCATGAGCAGAGGTGCGGGCGGGCGGTTTTTGTATCAGCGTATCGGTAAAGACAATTATTTCGAAATTCTGAATTTTCTTTTTAAGCAGAAGATCCGGATCAAGAGTTTATAGAAGACGTGCGGCCAGTTGAGAACCGGTCGCAGGCTTCTCTCAGACGTATTGCGGCTGAGTGTCGTTTTTGGTACATTGCCACACTTCAATTGGAGACGCGATGCGGTTTGGATGGATACATAAGTTAAGCGTCAAACTGATCTTGGTGATCTCCGGAATTCTTCTCGTTAATCTTGCTCTATATACGTATTTCACTACCGCACGCCTCGAATCCGAATTGACCCGCACGTATGCGCAAAACGCCTATCAGCTCAGCGACGTTATAAAAAAGTCCACGCGTTACTCCATGCTGCTAAACCGGAGGGAAGACGTTCACCACATTATCCATACGATCGGGAAGGAGCATGATGTGGTGCAAATACGCATTTACAATAAACTCGGCACCATTATGTTCTCGACCGATCCGTCGGAGCGACTGAAAACGGTAGATATCAAGGCCGAAGCCTGCATCATTTGTCACAGCGAGTCCACAGCACTCTCCAAGGTACCCACCAGCGCCTTGACCCGCTTATACACTCAGTCCGGAGGCCAAAAGGTGCTGGGCCTCATCAATCCGATCGAGAACGAGAAAGAATGCTTCTCGTCCGGATGCCACGCCCATAAGACCGAAGAAAAGATCCTAGGTGTGCTGGATGTGGTTATCTCGTTTGATCGGGCGGAAAAACTCATCCGCTCCAACACCCGAGACATTGTCTACGGCTCGGTCGCTTTGACCGCGATCATTTCTTTGTGTTGCGGCTTTTTTATTACCGTGCTGGTAAATCGTCCGATAAGACGCATTCATAAAGGCATGCGGGAGATCGGGCAGGGTAACCTGACTTACCGAATCACTCTCGATTCCAGTGATGAACTGGGGCTCTTGGCCGCACGCTTCAATGACATGTCCTCCAAGCTGGATGTGGCCCATAGGGAAATCCGTGAGTGGTCGGAGAGTCTGAATACCAAAGTGAATGAAAAAACCGAAGAATTGAAGAAAGTATACGAACAAATCGTTCAAATAGAAAAATTAGCCGCCCTTGGCAAGTTATCCGCAACCGTTGCGCACGAATTGAATAATCCTCTCGAAGGCATTTTGACGTTCAGTAAGTTGATAAGCCGGCAATTGCAACAGATGCAAAAGGATCGCGAGTATTCGAAAATACTGGAGCATTTAGGTATGATCTCGGAGGAATCGGTGCGCTGCGGACGCATTGTCAAAGATCTGCTGGTTTTCTCCCATCGAGACGAAGAAATGTTTATGCGGCATGATCTGCATACGCTTATCCGCAAGGCGCTGTCGCTGGTGAGTCATCATCTGGAAATGAATCGCATCGTTACATCCGAGCGTTTTGAAGCCGACCGTTCGGATATACTGTGCGATCCGCAGAAGATCCAGCAAGCCGTATTGGCCTTATTCATGAATGCCATTGAGGCTATCGGCAATAACGGCAGGATAACCGTTGAAACCCGGACGGACAGCGGTAAGATCGTGCTACGCATCGGAGATAACGGTTCCGGGATCCGGGAAAAAGATCTTCCGCACATCTATGAACCCTTTTTTACAACCAAATCCGAAGGTAAGGGTACTGGGCTCGGACTGGCTGTGGTTTATGGCATAGTCACTCACCATCACGGCAGCGTGGACGTTGAAAAGACCTCTCCGGAGGGAACCGCATTCAGGATTGTATTGCCGCTGGCCGATAAACCGGGATCGTAATATGGAAAAAAGAAAACTTCTGATTGTAGACGACGAACCGATCGTACGCGAATCGCTTCAACATTGGTTTGAAGAAGAAGGCTATGACGTAACGTCCGAAAGCAGCGGCGAGGGAGCGCTTTCGCGTGTGATCAAAGATCACTACGATCTGTATTTGCTGGACATGCGAATGCCAGATATGGATGGCCTCACGTTGCTGAAAAAGATCAAACAAGCCGATCCGGGTTCGATTGTCATACTTATTACGGCTTATGCCTCTGTCACGACAGCCATTACCGCGCTCAAGGACGGCGCGTATGACTACATAACAAAACCGATCGATCCCGAGGAATTGAATCATCTGGTGCAGAAAGCCTTTGAACAAAAGGCCTTGCGTACAGAGAACGAACAACTCAAGGACAAAATCGACCAGATTATCCGGCCGGACAATCTCGTCGGCGAGAGTACGTCGATGAAGAAAATATTTGAACTGATCAATTCCGTCGCGCAAACAGAAACGAACGTCATGATCCGCGGCGAACGCGGCACGGGCAAGGAACTGGTGGCCAGGGCGATCCATATGAACAGCAAAAGAAAATATTTTCCAATTGTGACGGTGAATTGCGGCGCGATGTCCGAGCCTTTGCTTGAAATAGAGCTTTTCGGGCACGAAAAAGGAGCGGTGGCCGGAGCGCATCATCGCCGGAAAGGCCGTTTTGAAATGGCCGACGGAGGCACTATTTTTCTGGATGAGATCGGATCGATACCGACACGTCTGCAGGTAGAACTTTTGAGAGTACTCGAAAGTAAACGGTTCGCCCGGGTCGGTGGTTCGGAGCTGATCCCTTCGGATTGCCGGATTATCGGCGCCACTAATGAGTCTCTTGAGGAAAAAGTGAAAAGCGGTAAGTTTCGCGAAGACCTTTATTACCGTCTGAATGTCTTCACACTTTTCATTCCGCCACTCCGGGACCGGCGCGAGGACATACTCCCGCTGGCCGAATATTTTGTGCACAAATTTGCCGCCGCCATGAATAAGACACCGCATGTTCTGAGTACCGAGGCCCGGGAATTCTTGTTGCGGTACGAATGGCCGGGCAATGTCCGGGAATTAGAAAACGCAATAGAAAGAGCGCTGGTAGTAGGTAAGACGGATTCCATACAGGTATCGGACCTGCCTTTTCATACTGCCCGTTCGGAACCCTTGGACGATGGGGATCTGAGTCTGTCGGCCGTGGAGCGCAGGCATATCTTACATATACTCGAAAAGAACCGCTGGAATATTTCGCGAAGCGCCGAAATGCTGCGGATCGACCGCGTGACGTTGTATCATAAGATTGAAAAGTACGGTTTCAAACGTCACTGATAATCAAAAAGTCGCACGATGAAAGGCCGGTATTTTATACGCAAGTAACCAGAGAAAGGGAGGCGAATCATGATCAAGAAATTCAAGGTTCCTCACGACCAAAAAATCAAACTTAAAGATTACGATCCTGACGATACGGATGATTATAAAGAAGCGGATGATGTCCGGGATCAGTTCAAAGAATTCAACATGCGCATGATCGACCTGCAGGAGTTGATGTATGCGGAGAAGAAACACGGGCTCTTGATCATTTTGCAGGCGATGGATGCCGGAGGAAAGGACGGCACTATTAAACACGTGATGCGGGGTATCAATCCCCAGAGCTGCCGTGTAACCAGTTTCAAAGTACCGAATGATGAAGAACGCCTGCATGATTTTCTCTGGCGCTATCACAAAGCCGTTCCGCCGCGGGGGTATGTTGGGATTTTCAACCGTTCTCATTACGAAGACGTACTGGTGACGCGGGTTCATAAACTGATCACCGACGAAGTAGCCAAGGATCGTTTTGACCGGATTAACGATTTTGAGGAATTGTTGGTCGAAAATGGCATTACCATACTCAAATTCTTCCTCCATATTTCCAAAGACGAGCAAAAGGAAAGACTGCAGGAACGGTTGGACAATAAGGAAAAACATTGGAAATTTTCTTCTAACGATCTGAAGGAGCGCAGCCAGTGGGACGAGTACATGGATGCGTTTGAAGATGTATTTAATCATTGCAGTACCAAGCATGCTCCATGGTACATCATTCCGTCCAATCACAAATGGTTCCGAAACCTGGCGGTAGCCAAAATACTGGTTCAGACCATGGAGGATCTGGGAATGAAGACCCCAAAACCGGAAGCAGGATTGGAAAATCTGGTGATCAAGTAAGGTCTATCTTTAAAGGGGTTCTTATGTATTGCGAAATGTCACTCTTTCGTATGTTGAACGTGTGTACTTTTTTGTATTGAAGTTCTAGCAATTCTGCCATACTTTCATTCGTATTCCTTTCTATCACATCATATCTTTACCGGTAGACATTGGTCTAAGCATGTATCTTAATTCCAAAACGGAGGTGTTTCATGGATACTAAGAGTTCTCTGGAAATGTTATGCATTAACACGATCCGTACGTTATCCATGGATGCTGTCCAGCAGGCTAATTCCGGTCATCCGGGAACGCCGATGGGCATGGCGCCTGTGGCGTTCACGTTGTATGATAAGTTCATCCGTCACAATCCCAAGAATCCTTTTTGGCCCAATCGTGACCGGTTTATTTTGTCCGCCGGGCATGCGTCGATGTTGTTGTACAGTTCGCTCCACATCAATGGCTATGATATCGGCATTGAGGACATGAAGAATTTTCGCCAATTGCACAGTAAATGTGCGGGTCACCCCGAATACGGATTGGCCCCTGGACTTGAAACCACTACCGGGCCTTTGGGTCAGGGCGTGGCCAATAGCGTCGGTTTTGCGATCGCGGAGAAATGGTTGGCGAAATATTTCAACAGGCCGGGCTTCGATCTGATCAATTACAAAGTTTTTGCTTTAGCCGGCGACGGCTGTATGATGGAAGGTGTTTCGGGCGAAGCGGCCTCTTTGGCAGGGCATTTGGGATTGAACAATCTCGTATGGATCTACGATAATAACAAGATCACCATAGAAGGCTCCACATCCCTCGCATTTACTGAAGATGTCGGGGCGCGGTTTGCGGCTTATCACTGGAATGTACTGCGTGTCGGCGATGCCAATGATCTGAATGCCATGACCCAAGCCCTTGGTTCTGCTGTCAACGAAGCATCCCGCCCAACGCTGATCATCGTAGACAGCCATATTGCGTACGGCGCTCCCAAAAAACAAGACACGCACGGAGCACACGGCGAACCGCTTGGAGAAGAAGAGATCCGGGCTACCAAAAAGAATTACGGATGGGATCCCGATAAGAAGTTTTACGTTCCGGAAGAGGTTCAGCAATACGCAAAAAATTCGATCGAAAAAGGAAAACAGGCCGAATCGGCATGGAATCAAATGTTCGCTGAATATGCGAAAGCCTTTCCGGATCTGGCCAAAGAATTTCAGTTGATCCAGAAAAGGGAACTGCCTTCGGGATGGGATTCGCCTTTGCCGGAATTTTCAGCCGATCCTAAAGGTCTGGCCGGGCGCGAAGCGAGCGGTAAGGTTCTCAATGCCGTTGCCGCCAAAGTTCCATGGCTGCTCGGAGGCGCGGCGGATCTGGCGCCGTCAACCAAGACATTGATCAGCGACGGCGGACATTTTCAGAAAGATAATTACGGAGGGCGGAATTTTCACTTTGGTGTGCGTGAACACGCGATGGGCTCCATCGTCAACGGCATGGCGCTGAGCAATCTGCGCCCCTACGGCTCAGGCTTTCTGATATTCTCCGACTATATGCGGGCGACATTTCGGCTGGCGGCGCTGATGGAACAGAATCCGATATTCATCTTTACGCACGACAGCATCGGCGTGGGCGAGGACGGTCCTACGCATCAGCCGATCGAGCAGATCCCATCCCTGCGCGCCATACCCAATCTTGAAGTGATCCGTCCTGCGGATGCTAACGAGGTGACCGAAGCGTGGCGGTATGTGATGAACCTCAAAGACCGTCCGGCCGCGCTCATCCTGACACGGCAAGCGTTGCCCACCTATGACCGAAAAGTTTTTGCCTCTGCGTCCGGTTTGCATCGCGGCGGCTATATCATGGCCGATTGCAAGGGTACGCCGGACGTGATCCTGATTGGAACCGGTTCTGAGATTCAGTTATGCGTTGGAGCATATGAGAAATTGATGAAAGAAGGTATCAAATGCCGTGTCGTAAGTCTGCCCTGCTGGAGCTTGTTCGAACGGCAGGGCAAAGCATACTGGGAAAAAGTGTTGCCGAGCAGCGTCCGATGCCGTATTGCCGTAGAGGCCGCGTCCAGTTTCGGTTGGCGGCGCTATACGGGCATTGATGCCGACGGCGGCGTAGTGGCTATGCGGGAATTCGGAGAGTCCGCCCCGCTCAAGGCGCTTCTGCAGGAGTTTGGATTTACGGTGGAAGCGGTGGTGAAACTGGCTAAGTCCCGGCTGAAAAACAGGAAAGGGAAACCGACTATTAAGAAAGCCGCTGTGAGTGTTAAAAAGAAAAGCAGTACTGGGAAACGAGCCAAAAAACAGACAAAACGAAAAAGACGATGAATTGATATGATCCAACAAAAAAAGGCTGCGATCATCTCGCAGCCTTTTTTGTTATTGATCTGAGTTTAAAATTAAATCAATATCCTACCAATTCCTCGAGCGCATGCAGGATCTTGGCTTCGTCCACGAGGATTGCCGCTTCAAGAATTCGTGAGAAGGGGACTGGCGCATCGGCACTGCATACACGCTTTACCGGCGCATCCAGATGCTCGAAAGCATCCTGAGCGATACGCGCGGCGATCTCACCGCCAAAACCTCCCATGGTTTGGTTTTCATGTACTACCATCACTCGGTTGGTCTTTTTCACAGATTGCAGAATGGTCTCCATATCCAGCGGCACAATGGAGCGAATGTCGATAACCTCGACGCTGACGCCCTTATCGGCAAGCTTATTCGCCGCTCTCAGAGACCAGTGAACGGTCGTGCCGTAGGTGACCACGGTCGCATCTTTACCTTCTCTGCGGATCCGCGCCTTACCAAAAGGCACCAGATGTTCGGGTCCGGTCTTCGGGCTTTGCGCGAAGATCTGGTTGTAGAGGAATTTGGGTTCAAGGAAAAACGTGATACCCCTGGAACGAATGGCCGTTCTCAAAAGCCCGCAGGCGTCATCGGCAAAAGACGGCATGACCACACGGACACCGGGTAGATTGGCCATGATGCCTTCGACGCTTTGTGAATGATAAAGGCCTCCGCCGATATAACCTCCGTGCGACAAACGGATCACGATGTTAGGGCAATTCTGGCCGTTGGAGCGGTAATATTCGTGGCTGGTCTCAACGATCTGTTCCATCGCCGGCCACACATAATCGGCAAATTGCGCCGCTTCGATGACAATTCGTATATCGTCTTTGAAACGCGACATGCCGTTGGCCGTACCGACAATAAAATCCTCGGCGATCGGGGCATTGAATACGCGTCCGCGCCCGAATTCCTGCTGCATATCTTTAGTGACATTAAAGACGCCGCCCTTGTCCTTCGAAGCCACGTCCTGGCCCCACAAAAATGTGTCGGGATTACGTCGAAATTCTTCGTGCATCGTTCGGTTGATCGCTTCACGAACTTTTTCCGTCGGTTCTTCATCCGGGATGGGAGTTTCCGTCACTTCGATCGGTTCCGGCGTCACAAACATCGTGGCTGTTTCCGGATCCGGCGTCGGTGCCGCTTCCGCCATCGCGGCGGCATCGTCGACTTTCTTGTGATTGTCTTGTTCCAGTGCGGAAATTTCCTTTTCGCTGAATATTTTTTCTTCGACCAGGAATGCACGGAATTTGACCAAAGGATCCAGGCGATGCATCTCGTCCAGCTCTTCTTTGGAGCGATACAATTCGTGCCGGTCCGAATTGGAATGGGAATTGATACGGACACAATCGGCGTGAACCAGGGCCGGGCCGTTGCCGGATCTGACATAGTTGATCGCTTCATCCATGGCGCGGCGGCTGTCAAAGAAATCCTTTCCGTCGCAATTGACGATGTGCAGGTGCTTGAGTCCTTTGAAATTTTCTGAGACAACGTAGTTGGCCGTTTGTTCATCCGTCGGCACGGAGATGCCATAATGGTTATTCTGAACAACAAAGATCACCGGTAATTTCTCTCGACTCGCGCCGTTCATCGCCTCGTATACGTAGCCTTCTGATGACGATGCATCGCCGTAGCTGGCGTACGCTATTCCGTCCGATCCGTAGTATTTGATGGCGCGGGCTACACCGACGGCATGAAGCGTATGATTGGATACACACGACGAGACATTTTCAATCTGTATGGACGGTTTTGCAAAATGGTTCGACATATGCCGTCCGCCGGAAGCGACGTCGTCGCGGCGGCTGAGGCCGTTTAACATGATCTCATCCACCGTGATACCGGCTGAAAGACAGGTCAGTTGATCTCTATAATATGGGAACAAAAAGTCTTTATTGGGTCTGAAAGACAATCCCAGGGCAAGCTGAATGCCTTCGTGGCCGCTGCACATGGCCAGATAGGACCAGCCTTTGGACTGACGAATGAATTTGGACGCTTGCTCGTCGATCAATCGGCTCATGTGAGCCAGTTGATACCACCTTTTCAGGTCATCGCGGTTAACTTGTTTTTGAACATCTGAAGTCGGTTTGACAACGGCTTCCATGTACAATCCTTTAGTTAATAAAAAAATGTAAACTATCCTTTTTGGGGGTGTCTATTTAACTAAAATTTGATTTTATTGCAAGGAATTTGTGAGGATAACGGGAAGAAATTCACTATTCTTCCAGAACGTATTCAAAGGTAAGGAAGGAGGTAATGATCACTACGAGATCGAAGGCCACAAGTATCTTGATCCAATCGGCCGCATCGGCAAGTGTTTCGCCGCGGAGAATGATTCCCGTGGCTTCCACAGAAGCGATGATCGAGGGTATGGCCACCGGAAATAACAATACGGGCAAAAGAACTTCTCGCATTTTGGTGTTCATGGAAATAGCTGAGAAGATAGTTCCGGTGCCTATGAATCCCAGGGTTCCCAGAAAGCAGATAAGGAGCAGGGATGGTATTTCCTGAAGGATAGATAAATTAAAGAATAGAATGAATAAGGGCAGTATGAAAAGCTCTGTGACAAACATAAATACGCAGCCGGAAAGCAGTTTGCCAAGGTAGATCGCGCCCTTATCTACAGGAAGCATCATTAAGGCCTGGAAATTCCCGTTTTCACTCTCTCCTGCGAAGGCTCGGTTGAGACCTAAAGTACCGGCAAAAGTGAATGCGACCCACAATATGCCCGGTCCGATCTGGAGAGTCTGTTCCGTATCAGGGTTCATGGTGAAATTGAATATAACCAGCACCAGCACGCCGAAAACGAACATCGCACTGAAAGATTCTTTGGTACGGCGTTCTGTAAGAAAGTCCTTATCAAAGATCGTCCAGACTTTTTTGATAAATGAATTCATGTGCGCGGAGCGTGAAGTAAAGCAGGAATGAATAAACCGGGATCAAACATTTGTCGGGGTGGGGAGATTTGAACTCCCGACCTCTCGGTCCCGAACCGAGCGCGCTAACCGGGCTGCGCTACACCCCGTCATCTCACTGTGCTATTTCGAATTGATAACTTTCTATCACTAAATTGGCCAAAAGCTTCCGGCACATCTCGTCCACGTATTTCTCAGCTTCCGGCTTGGTCATGTTGTCTAATCTAATCTCAATATACTTTCCCAGGCGTACGTCTTCAATGCCTTGGAAACCCATCGTTTCGAGGGACTGCATCACCACCTTACCCTGAGGATCAAGTACGGTGGCTTTAGGCATGACTTTGATTTTGGCTGTTAACATAATGCGTTTCGTTTTTTCGCCGCCCAATATAGCTTCTCAATTATTCAGAGGCAACAATTATTTACTTTCAACGATACTCTTTCTGATGGCGGCCTGTTTAGCCGTAGCTTTGGGGTTTTCTCGAATGACCACATTGGGGTTGGTACCGCTTTTGATCGTACCTCTGAGTTCCGTCAGTGTTCCGTTTCGTTCCACCAGAAAACGGATAATTTCTCCGACCTTCAGGCTTTCTGCGGATTGTACAAAAATTCGCGTTTCATCCAGATCGGTCCCGATGGGATGGTTTTGGATTTCTTTTACAATATCTCCGGACTGCAGACCCAGCGCGCTGGCCGTCGAATTGTCTGAGACCGTAGATACGAATAGCTGACCCTCGTCATCGACATCGAAATACCAGCCGTAATAAGCCGGATATTCGTACTCGTAACTCAGACCGCCCTTTTCAAAATAGTCCGCCACCGGTATCGTTTCTTTCGCTTTTATATATTTTTTGTAAAAGCTCTTGAAATCCACACCCGTAGCATCCTTGATGATCTGAATCAGTTTGCGGTCTTGGTATGCTCTCTTCTTTTGTCCGTATTCTTTTAACAAATAAAGGACAGCGTCATCAAGCGATTTCTTGTTGTCCGTCTTGTCTCGGCATTCGATGTCCATAAAGTAGGCGATCAAAGCCCCTTTGGTGTACATGGATGACGCCACACCCAACTGAGCGGCTCTCAGGCTGAGGTATTCCAGATCGTCGCGGGTATCCGACAGCGCTATATTTTTCATTTCTTCATATAAATGCGAGGCCGGAAGAAGACCCGAACGGACCAAGGTCAATTTGGCGTAGTACTCGGTCAACCCTTCGATGAACCACATCGAAGTCAGTCTTACGGAGTCTTGATAATCAAAATTGCTCAACTCTTTCGGAAAGATGATTTTCGGATTCCAAACATGAAAGAACTCGTGCGCGATCACACGCGTATAGAAACTATTACGCAAGGCGCCCTGACGGCTGGGCGGCGGCAGGAAATAAGCGGATGAATTGAGATGTTCCAGCGCGCCGTACCGGATATTGGCCGATGAGAAATTGAACAGGAATAGGTATTCGTTGAAAGGTGCTTTACCGAAAAAGCGGATCTGATACTGGATGCATTGCTTGGTGAAGTGTATCAGCGAATCCATCGATACATCGGATTCGGAATTGACGGCCATGGTATATTTCACGGAATCCAGATCGAACTTATCGATTCGGATTCTTGAACCGCCGGCGAGGACAGGGGAGTCAATCAGTCTGTCGTAGGAAGGAGCCGCAAACGAAAAATAGTCTTTCTTTTCCAATCCGCACCAGACACGCCAATCCGGAGGCAGTTTGTAAGAAACGGCGTATGATCGGGATTTGTTATTCTTCAGATAACCGAAGACGGCTGGGCCGTTGAAATAGACAAAATCTTTGTCCATTTCGCTAAGTGTGGTCGGCAGCGTATCCAGGCTGTCTTCCGGAATATCTCGGGCAAAATAGGTGATCCTGCAGAGATAACGGGCGTTCGGGATAAACCATTCGTTGACATTTCTTCTTTGCACTTCCAGCGCCGCACCGCCTGAGTCAAAGGCCTGCAGACCTTCAACCCAACGGCCGAAATCACAGATCTCATAGTTCCCCGGTGACCAGGCGGGCATGAAGAATGACGTATTTTTCTCGCCGAAAGGCGGAAACTCAAGCGTTATACCGATGCGATCCGATTGTGGACTGCTGATTTCCACGGTATAATGAAACGCTTCGTCCTGTGCGTAATGGTGTTGAAAGGGTAATAAGAAAAGGGTAAACAGAAAAATGGTCCTCATGGATCCTTTCCGGGCCGCGCGTCAGAGTTTGGCCAAAGACCGCTCGTATAATTTGATAATGGGAGAAGTGAATTTATTCCAGCTCAGGTCGGTCTTCATGATCCGTTTGACCAATGCTTCCCACTTATCCTTTTCTTTGTACAACTCCACGGCCCCGGCCACGCGTTTCACAAGCTCTTTATCGTCCGAAAAAATAAAAGCGTTACCGTTGTGGCTTTTTTCTTTGATACTGTCGAATAGAGCGGTGACTTGGGTGTGCAGTGGAAGTAAGGGTATGGCGCCGTAATGTATGCCGTTGAGATAATACAGTTCGCTGAAGCCGTCGGTAGGAGGCACATAGAAAAGATCGCAAACCGCAAAGAAATTGTGGCGGAATTGATCGTCCGGATCATGATATGTGAAAATCTTGTGAACGTGATTCTTGGCCATGGCGGCTTTTATGGATCCGAGTGAGCCTGGATTCTGGTCACCGATGATGAAAAACTGCAGGGGAATATCTTTCAGGACTTTTAGAAATTGGGCGATCGCCTTTTGCTGGCTTTCAATCTGTTCAGCCAAGATACCGATAATCAGTCTGTCATCCGAAAAACCTGTTCTTTTATCCTTAAGGAAACCTTCTTTATTGGTTTGTTTGCGCTCCAGCTTATCGGCCGTGTAAGATTTGTACAGAGTGTTGTTATTGGCCGGATTCCACAAGTTGTGATCCCCGGCAAAAGGCACGTCAACAACCGATTTACACTGGGCCACGATCGATTCAAAATCGTTAGAAGGTCTGCCGATGTTTTTCAATTCTTTGCGGGTATACGGCACGGTGACCGTATCTGCGAAAGTAATACCTGTCTTCAAGAAACTAAGTTTGTTCTTGAAAAGGCACTTTTCCCTGTCCACGTGATTCTCGGAAACCATCATTTTATCAAACACGGACTTGTCGTACAATCCGGTTTCGTTCATCTCATTAATGGAGAAGGTGACGATCGTCTTCTTAAAGAAGTTATTCTTCTTCTGTTCGTCGCGGATCATTGCCGGCAAAAGGCCTGTCGGCCAGTCGCAGCAATGGACGATGTCGGGCTGCCAGCCGAGTGTCTTGAGGGTTTCGATAGCCACTTTGGCCAGGAAAATAAAACGCTCGTCGTTATCCTTGAAGAAAAGCCCGGTACGGATATCACGGTAGAGGTCGGAGCGTTTGAAATATTTATCCGAATCCGCAAAGTAGATCTGGGTCTTGGTCTCCGGAATAAATCCCGATTTTACCGATACGGTCATCGGACCGCCGGGCATGGGAATGGGAATATCTTTGAGCCGGATAATGTCCCGGATGATGTGCTTTCTCTCGTTGATCAGGCTGTATTTGGGCATGAGGACACGGACTTCATGTCCCAACGCCTGCAGGTACGGTGGCAGGGAACCGGCAAATTCGGCGCCTCGGCCTCCTTTGACGAACGGATAAACTTCAGCGGACACGAAGAAGATCTTGGATTTTTTCATATACATGAACTCCTGATTGCGCTCAATGATGTTGGGCAAGTGAAACCTGACGGAGAAACTCGGCCGCATTCTCGGGCGGGGTGGGATTAATAAAAAAACCGCTGCCCCATTCGAAGCCGGCCACTTTAGTCAGCTTGGGCATGATCTCGATATGCCAATGGTATGTATTGGTGTCATCGCCGCGATTAACCGGGGCCGTATGAAGAACGTAATTATACGGCGGATGATCCAGAGCCATATTCAATCGTTGCAGCGTTTCCTTGAATATCTGGGCCAATGCCAAGTAATGCCCGTCGGGCTGCATCTCAAAGTGGCTTTGGTGCTGTTTCGGCAGGATCCAAGTCTCAAAAGGGAAGCGGGCCGCAAAAGGCGCGAGCGACAAAAATTTGTCGTTTTCCATGACCACGCGCTTGGACTGTGTGATCTCCTGCCGTATCACATCGCAATAGATGCATCGTTCTTTCAGATCGTAGTGATGCTTGGCGCCAATGAGTTCCTCCAGTACGGCCTTTGGAACGACCGGTGTGGCTATTAATTGGGAATGCGTATGGTCGACCGTAGCGCCCGCAGCTGAACCTTGGTTTTTGAATATAAGAATATATTTAAAACGGGCATCACGCTTGAGGTCCAGAATACGGTCACGGTACGCATACAGGATATTACCGAACTCTGTATCGTTGAGATCCGTAATACTTTTCTGGTGATGAGGGGTCTCGATGATCACTTCGTGCGCTCCGATGCCGTGCATGAGGTCAAAAATACCTTCACCGCGGGGGTTGATTTCTCCCTCGATCTGCAGGGCTGGAAATTTGTTTGGGACGACGCGCAGATACCAGCCCGGCTTATTGCGTTCGGAATTGGGCGGGCGGTAGGCCATGACTTCCTGCGGCGTTGTGTGCTCATTTCCCTCGCAAAAAGGGCAATGCATGACTTTTACGCTTTTTTCTTCGGGACCAAAATCGGATGGGCGTTTGCCCCTCTCCTCAGAAATAATCACCCAACGACTTACAATCGGATCCTTGCGCAGTTCAGACATTCACATCCTCTGGAAGTGGAATCTTGGTACATGTCACGAGTGAATAACGGCGAAAAGTTACTCATTTTTTTGTAAAAAGACAAATGGAAATTTAGAATGGCGTTGCGTAAGGTCTAAAAGAATAAAAAACTTGCGTCTTTATCAAAATTCTGTTATGTTAATTGCACACAACAAGCCAGTAGAACTGAATCCCTCAAGGATGAGAACGTTTTTCCAACCGCAACATAGGGAGTTATAATTATGGAAGGTATCCAGACGACGATCAAATATACCGGACCCGGCGATTCTATCGGAGTGATTAAGGTGGGCGGTTATATTGATACGACGACCTCTTCCGAGTTGGAGCGTGCGCTGAGTTCGCTTTTGAAAAAGAACCAATTCCGTATTATAGTGGATTTAGGGGATGTGGACTACATCAGTTCGGCCGGCTGGGGTATTTTCATAAGCGAGATCAAAGGCATTAAAGAGAATAGCGGAGACCTCAAACTGGTGCGCATGATTCCTGAGGTGTATGAAGTATTTGAGTTGCTGGAATTCCATTATATCCTAAAAGCGTACGATACTATTGATGATGCGGTTGACGCCTTTGTTAAGGAATCGGGGGGCACCCTGACCGCCTCCGCAAAGCCGGCCGCTGTGAAAGAAACGGTTGCCGTTACTTCGCCGGCTCCAACGCCGGTGCCAACGCAAACGGCCGTTAAAATGACGCAGCCGGTTGAGGAGGATGAAGACGATGAGTTGGAAGCCAAAGCGGCAATGCTCAAAGAAAAAGAAGCCGATGTGGACGACATGACCGTTGAAGAGAAAATTCGTCATGCCGTATCCAAGTACCCTCACTTGGGTGCGTGGCAATTGAAAAAGGTGCTTAATTCGTCGGAATACAGCTATACCAGCGTTGGATGGTTCGAGATCCGAAAAAAACTGAAATCCATCAAACGTTAAAAGCAAAAAGCCGAGTATTCCGCGTTACGTCAATTAATAATCTGTTCTGATAGTAAGTCTCCCGTTTAACGTGAGACTTTTTTTTTGTTGAAAGCGTAGTATGAACCGATCACTCATTATTTCCTGCTCTGTAATCTTCCTCTGTGCCGCTTGGTCAAATGTCGAAGCCCAGACGCACGTTCCATCTTGGCATCAAAGTGTCCATTATTGGATCGACGTTGAACTGGATCCGATACAACGCATAGCCTACGGAAAAGAAAAGATTATATATACCAATCATTCTCCGGATACACTGACGGTTCTGTATCTCAACTTGTACGTCAATGCGTTCAAGAAGACCAGTCACATGGAAGCTTATCAGAACGAACGCAATCAATACGAGGGCGGTAGTCTTATCAGCCAGTTAGACGACCGTTACCTGGGTTACAACAATGTACGTGACGTAAGAAATGGCAAAGGGGATTTTTTGGATTTTGAGATCGATGATACGATCCTCAAAATTACGTTGGACGAACCCCTGCTACCGGGCGTGTCTGCAACCATCAGTATGGATTTTGAGTTGAAAGTACCGTGGTTGATGCGCCGCATGGGATGGCGCAATCGGGAGGGTGTGGAATTTTCCATGGCGCAGTGGTATCCGAAATTATGCGTCTATGACCAGAAAGGCTGGCATCGTAATTATTATCTGGGACGCGAATTCTACGGTGAGTTTGCAACGTTCGATGTGAGCATAACTTTGCCTGAGAGTTACGTAGTTGGAGCCACCGGCCATCTGCAGAACGCGGAGGATATTGGGGCTATGACGGCCAAAGATCCTGCCGAAACGCTGGGCGATCGGCTGTTTCAATCCGCGTTTGCGGGAAACGACTCCGGCCCCGCCCCGGCCAATAAGGAGTTGGAGTCTGTGCTGTCTGAATTTTCAAAAATCATGAAACAACAGAAAGGTCCAAAGCTCCGTACCTGGCGGTATCACGCGGAAAAAGTTCACGATTTTGCATGGTGCGCCGATCCTGATTATATTTACGAAAAAGTCGATCATCAAGGCGTTCGTATTCATCTATTGTATCAACCCGATGTGGCGGATAAGTGGAAAGAAATGAAAATTTGGACAGTTCAGATCCTGGATTTTATGAATACGCGCGTCGGTGTATATCCCTATGAGGATTTTACCATCGCTCAAGCCGGAGACGGAGGGATGGAGTATCCCAATATCGTATTTATCACGGGAGACAGGGACCGGAAATCGTTAGCCAGCGTGACCGCGCATGAGATGGCCCACAATTGGTTCTATGGCCTCATAGCCAATAACGAGACGATGGAAGCATGGCTGGATGAGGGGATCACTTCTTATTATACAACCCGATTGATGGAACACCTGTTTGGCCGGTACGCGAATATCGATTATACTTCGCCGTTCCAACAAAAATGGTATCCCAAGGAAGATGCCCGCACGGCCACATATGCCGAACTTGAGTGGTGGATCAAACAGGGCTACGAAGAAAAAGCCTTGCAACATGCCGATTTCTTCAAAAGCGATCGGTCGCACCTTTATACGGTGTATTATAAGGGCGAGGTATTCATGTTCACCCTGCAATATTATTTTGGCCGGGACAAATTGGATGAATTGATGCGAAGGTTCTACGCAACATGGCGTCAGAATCATGTGTATACGGAAGACATGAAACGGTTCTTTGAAAAGGAGACGGGCATCGAACTGGATTGGTTGTTTGAAGAATGGCTGAACACGACGGAGTCATGCGATTACGCAATCAAAAAAACTTCAAGCCGGCGGACCGATCAGGGTTCTTATGAAACGGAGGTCCTTCTCAAACGCCATGGCTTTATTGAAATGCCTCTCGATGTCGCGCTCACATTGGATAACGATTCAGTGATCGTTTACCGCATTCCGTCTCATCCGGACGATCCGGATATACCGGGTTATATACGGCAGCCGGTTTGGAATAAGGTGTCCACGGATTACGGGATGTATGTGGAACTGGACCACCGTGTGAAACGCGTCGATATTGATACCACGTTGTTACTGCCCGATGTGAACCGTATGAATAATAGTTCGGCCGTCCTGCCAAAAACGGATTGGCGCTTCAAGTGGCCGGCCCGTGTGCCACCCACTTTAAATTCCTACTTGATCGAACACAGGCCTTCGGTGTGGTATAACAGCGTAGACGCAGTACGAGTCGGGTATCAGTTCAACGGCAAATGGGCGACGGATGAGTACCGTTTGAAAGCCGGACTGTATTACGGTATTGATAGTAGAACGGTTGATTATGATATCGGCTATTCGACACCGCTATACAACTGGGGCCGGCAGATATACCTGGATATGAGCAGTTACCGGCTGGAAGGTCGTTCCGAAAATTCCATCGGTATTACGAAACGCCTCTATAATACGACGCTTTATCGGCCACCGATACACACGTTTCGAACGGCTTTCAGATCCAGCGATCTTTTCGACTCGCGCTATCTTGTTCCCGGTATCTTCTGGGACAATCGCAGGGTCAACACTGTTTTGCTTGAATGGGTCATTCAAACGCGCTTATACGATTCTCCGAGGCTCAAAACCGACTTCGAAACCACGATAATCGGTTCAAAGTGGAACTTTTCGAAGGCTTACATATCGGGTCAATGGCCCATTAATCTGGTTCCAAGACATGTGAAACTGATTCCATCGATGTTCGGAGGCTATGCATCCGGTTCCGTACCTCCTCAGGAGCGCTTTTATATAGCCGGCGCTTCGCCAAGACAGATGTTTGAAAACAAATTTTTCCGATCGCGCGGAACCCTACCCAATGCCTTGTGGATGAACCGATCCGACGGATCGCGTCATGTGTATTACGACGGGGAAGGCAGTATGAGCGGTTACGCGGATTCCAATTTATTTGCAAAAAGAATCATGACGGTCAATGCCGATCTGTGGTTCCGGAATCCGGTCAGTTATGTCACGAGTAAGAACATATTTTTTGTTACTCAGTTTGTGCCTTATGTATTCTACGATATCGGACTTTTGTGGAACGATAATAGAGTTTTGCGTCACAACTTGAACAGGAGTATCCTTATGGACAGCGGTTTGGGTGCCATTTTCCGGCTGCCTTTGCCAAACTGGATGGGTTCTTATGTTATCCGATCCGAGTTCCCTTTTTGGGTTAGCAAACCCGAAAAGAACGGTCACGATCGATCCGTAGCGTTCCGCTGGCTCATAGGGTTGTCCAATGAGTTTTAAACAAGTGGGTGAATGATGGAGCCAATCACTGCCTTTCGAGTACTCATTCTCAGGTCTCTTTTGTCTGTCTGGAGGAAGAGGATCATTGTCGCTTTTTGGTGCCGAAACTGCGGGAAGAGACAGATAGGGCAGATACGCTATAAGGAACAGTATCCCAAATACGAGTGTAAAGCCTGCAATACAGTGAATATAATCAACATTAAGTACCGCTGATCCCGCATTATTTTTATTGACATTATATTTTTTATTAGTTATCTTAACGGGAGTAAGTAAATAGTTGTATTATTTCAAGTTTGTATACGCAGAAAAATAATTTATAATAACTGTAGTTACACGGTAAGGAGGTCACATGAATAGTTTAAAATCTAATGCGCTTTTGGTAACGTTTGTGATGGTTCTGATTTCGAGCTGTACAAGCTATGCGACCAAAGAAGAAGTCCAGCAGTTGGATGAAAAGAAAGCCACGGTAAAGTCTATGGAGAACAAAGTGGTTGAACTAACTAATGAAAAGAAGAAAGCCGAGCAGGAAGTTCAACAGAAGAAGCAAAAATTAGATCAGGCCAAGAAGGAAAAAGAAGAAGTGCTGAAGCGCCTTGAAGCGATTGAAAAAGCGAACAAATAAACCGGCCATTACGAATAGTATAGTTACTGAATATAGGAGAACAAACAAATGAAGTTAGCAAAGATTTTGATATTAGGTCTGGCCTTCGTTATGGCAGGTACTTCCCTTCGTGCCCAGGAAGAAAAAATGAAGAAGGAAGACTGGACGAACAGTGTCAATGCGCTGAATCAGCAGCAGACCGGCTTGCAGAAGACGATTGACAGCTTGAATAAATCCATTACCGGTGTCAAGGATGAAGGCGCCAAAGTTGATGCCGAAACCGAAGCTCTGTGGAATGAGATCTATGCGGCGGTTGGTACCGATAAAGCCGGTGTGGAAGCGATGAAGAAACAATGCACGGATCTGGAAGGCCGCATTAATGAGCAAGCCAAATTGAGCGACGAAGCCCTGAGCAAGAAAGTGGCTGAGTTGGAAGCTTTAAAGGCCGAAGTGGAAGCTCTCAAGAAGGACCGCCGTTATGCACTGACCGAGATTTACAACAAAGTCAACGATCTGTCGAACCGATGCGATCAATTGATCTCCCGAGGCAAGAATTATACGCCTCCCAAGCCGCGTCACGACAGCTATTCGGTTGTGGTTGGAGATTATCTGTGGAGGATTTCCGGCAAAAAAGACGTATATGCCGATCCTTTCCAGTGGATGAAGATCTATTCGGCTAACCGCGACCAGATCAGGAACCCGGATTTGATCTATCCGGCCCAAACATTTGTCATTCCGCGTGCTCAGGAAGCTAACGAGTACTGGGTACAACGCGGGGATAATCTGAAGTCGATTTCCCAAAATGTTTATGGCTCACCGGCAGACTGGGTTAAGATTTATAATGCCAACAAGAGCATTCTTGGAGAAGATTCTAATTTGATCTATCCGCATACGATATTGATTATTCCGAAATAATTAAACGGTCCGGATATCACGATGAGCGTGATAGAGTCAGTTAAAGTTGATTAAATACTCAAAACTCTCGAATACGTCTGTATTCGAGAGTTTTTTTTTCGGGAGATATGATTATTGCCAAACGGTGACAAGAAGATAAAGATACAAGGCGTTAATCCGGTACTGCTATTAGGCCCCAATGACTCCCATCTAAGGCTTTTACAAAAGAGTTTTGATGCTAAGATCATTGTGCGCGGTGACACGATCCATCTGAAGGGCGATTCGGGTGAAGTGGATCAAATAGAAGAAGTTCTTACTGAACTCACCTTCTTGTGCCACAAGAAGCATCAATTGGATTCCGTGGATATTGAGACCGTGGTTCGGCTCGTGAAGTTGGGCTCTGACGAAGAGATTACGGAAAAGAAAAAAGAAGTTCTGCATCCCCACAAGAACCTCAACTCCGTTGTCCTTTTCACACCGCGTGATTACATTGAGATCAAATCGGAGGGTCAGGCGGAGTACGTCAAACAGGCCCGACAAAACGATATCGTTTTTGCCATTGGACCGGCAGGGACGGGCAAAACCTACCTGGCCGTTGCAATTGCGTTGGCCGCTCTCAAGAACAAAGAGATCGAACGTATCGTCATCTCACGCCCGGCTGTGGAGACGGGAGAGAGCCTTGGGTTTCTTCCGGGCGATCTGCGCGACAAGATCGATCCGTATTTGCGGCCCTTATACGATGCGTTGCACGATATGATCCCGAGTAGTAAGCTGAAGACGTATATGGAGCAAGGAATCATCGAGATCGTACCGTTGGCCTATATGCGCGGAAGAACGCTCAATAACGCCTACGTGATTCTTGACGAAGCGCAGAACACGACCCCTACGCAGATGAAGATGTTCCTGACCCGTCTTGGCGCCAACGCCAAAGCGATCATCACCGGTGATATCACCCAGAGCGATCTTCCACGTAATATGACTTCGGGCCTTCGCGAGGTAGAGGAGATCTTGATGGGCATTGACGGCATCGCGTTTGTTTTCTTTGACAAAAAGGATGTTGTTCGACATCGGCTGGTTCGGGAAATCATTGAAGCTTATGATACTTATGACGATACACAGTCCGTTGCAAATGGAAAGAATCTTTCGCTGAAACGCAGCGTTGACTAAAGAACTGATTAACACTTTAAGTTAAGGGAATTGAAATGAAAGAGGTAGTGATTGTTTCAGCCGCACGGACCCCGATCGGGTCCTTTCAGGGTACTTTGAGCGAAATCGGCGCCACGCGTTTGGGTGCGATAGTTATCGAAGAAGCGATCAAAAAGGCCGGTATTGAAAAAAGCGTGATCGATGAAGTGATCATGGGAAATGTTCTGACCGCCGGAGAAGGCCAGGCGCCTGCCCGTCAAGCCTCTATATATGCGGGTTTGCCAGAGTCCGTTACCTGCATGACTATCAACAAAGTTTGCGGTTCGGGTTTGAAATCGGTCATGCTGGCTGCTCAGGCCATCATGTGCGGCGATGCCGATGTGATCGTTGCCGGTGGCATGGAGAGTATGTCCAATACGCCTTATCTTCTGGAAAAAGCAAGAAACGGCTACCGGATGGGGCATGGCCAGGTGCTCGACAGCATGATCAAGGACGGCCTGTGGGACGTATACAATGATTATCACATGGGTAATGCGGGCGAGCTGTGCGCCAAAGAATGCCACATTCCGCGCGAAGCCCAGGATGCCTTTGCAAAAAGCAGTTATGAGCGTGCCATCAAAGCCCAAAAAGAGGGCTATTTCAAGGACGAGATAGCCGGTGTGACCATCAAAGGCAAAAAAGGAGATATGGTCATAACGGAAGATGAAGAACCCGGAAAGGCCAATTTTGAAAAGATGCTGACTTTGAAACCTGCTTTCCAGAAAGATGGAACAATTACTGCGGCCAACGCGTCCAAGATCAACGACGGTGCTGCCGCCGTAGTTGTGATGTCCAAAGAGAAGGCCGATCAGTTAAAGCTGAAACCCCTGGCTAAGATCGTGGCTCAGGCCTCGGCGGCACGTAAACCGGAGTGGTTCACCACTGCGCCCATCGATGCTATCAGTAAAGTTTTGAAAAAAGCAAATATGACGGTTGAATCGATTGATCTGTTTGAGATCAACGAAGCGTTTGCGGTCGTCAGCTTGGCCGCAGCCAATGATCTTAAGATCCCGTCGGAAAAAATGAATGTTCATGGTGGCGCTATTGCGATGGGACATCCTATCGGCGCCAGCGGTGCCCGCATACTCACTACGCTGCTTTATGCGATGAAACGGTACGATAAAAAGCACGGCCTGGCCGCGCTGTGCATCGGCGGCGGTGAAGCCAGCGCGCTCATTGTCGAAAAGATGTAACGGCCTTTGTGTCTTATGTCAAAAAAAGGCAGGGCCACGGCTCTGCCTTTTTTTATGCATAAAGTTGTAAAACATGATGGAAGTCATTGTTTTATATGCTGGTTAAAGCTAAATTGGCGGCGTCAAGATCAGGTCACCAAATGCGAAAGTTTATAGAAATCCAATAGTTAGTAAACGTCTTGACAGGGTTTCGACCGGCTTTCAAAGGAAGAAAAAACATGAGCGCCCAAATAGGAACCGCGGAAAATCCATTAAGAGTAGCGATCATAGGATCGGGCCCGTCGGGCTTTTATGCGGCCGATCACCTGCAGAAACAAAAGGATCTCGTCGTTCACATTGATATGTTTGACCGTCTGCCTACGCCTTTCGGACTTGTTCGCGGGGGCGTTGCGCCGGATCATGCCAAGATCAAATCGGTTACCAAAGTGTATGACAAGATAGCCGCCGATCCGAACTTTCGATTTTACGGCCATGTGGAATTTGGCAAGGATATTACTCATGAAGAAATATCTAAGTATTACCATCAGGTGATCTATGCCGTTGGCGCGCAGACGGACAAACGTATGGAGATTCCCGGCGAAGACCTTTCCGGAAGCCATCCGGCTACGGAATTCGTAGCCTGGTACAATGGTCATCCCGATTATCGCGATTACAAATTCGATCTTTCGCAGGAAAGTGCGATCGTGGTAGGCGTCGGGAACGTGGCCATGGATGTGGCGCGCATACTGGCGAGCAGCCATGAAGAACTCGTCAAGACCGATATGGCCGATTATGCGGTTGAGGCCCTGAAAAACAGCAATGTAAAGAATATATATCTGCTTGGACGTCGCGGTCCGGCTCAGGCGGCCTTTACTAATCCTGAAGTCAAAGAATTAGGCGAATTGGAGGAGACCGATGTGATCGCCGATATTAACGAAGTTACTTTGGATCCTTTGAGTAAAGCCGCTCTGGAAGCCAATCCGGACAGTACCATTCAGAACAACGTGGACATCCTGACCGGCTATGCAAAACAGACTCCAAAAGGCCGTAAAAAGAAATTGTACATGCGTTTCCTCGTGTCACCTGTAGAGATCACAGGTAACGGTCGTGTGGAAGCCGTAAAGATCGTGAAGAATGAATTGTTCCAGAATAAAGACGGTTCGCTCCGCCCGAAAGCGACGGACAAGTTTGAGAACATCAAAGCCGGATTGATCTTCCGTTCTATCGGCTACAAAGGCCTGGCGCTTCCCGGAGTGCCGTTCAATGACAGTTGGGGCGTAATTCCGAATAAGGATGGCAGAGTTCACGATCCGAAAGCCGACAGGATCGTGGAAGGCGAGTATGTTGTTGGCTGGATCAAACGCGGTCCGTCCGGCGTGATCGGAACCAACAAACCCGATTCGGTGGCTACCGTCAACATGATGCTGGAAGATTTCAAACAGAACAAAATGTTCAATCCAAATACTCCGAAACGTGAAAACCTTGAAAAGATGCTTAATGACAAGAAGGTACCTTTTGTGACGTATGCCGAATGGCAGAAATTGGACCAAATGGAATTGAAAAACGGACAGGCGATTGGCCGTCCACGGTTGAAATTTACCAAAGTTGATGACATGTTAAAAGCCGTTGGGAAAAAATAAGTATCGTTTTTGTTTGTGATTTGTATTTAATTAAGCCTGCCTTCATTTAAGGCAGGCTTTTTGTTTGTTAACGGATGACACACATCATACCGATCGAAACCGATTATACTTTACGAAGAGGAGTATATGAGTCGTTTTTCCATACTGTTTGTATGCCTACTTATTGTTTCGTGTTCTACAAAACATGATCGATCTACCGTGGTTGTTGCGGTCAAAGCCGACCCGGATCAGATCAATCCGGTCACTCATGTTTCGGCATTTGGAAGGATACTCTGTACGGGCATCTACCCCAGACTGCTTGAATCGGAGTTTGATACCGTGTCCGGCGCCATTTTCTATAAGCCATTGCTTGCCAAACGCTACGAGTTTTCTCAGGATCATAAATCCCTGACGTACTTTTTGAGATCGGATGTTTTCTGGGAGGACGGAGAGAGGGTTACCGCCCGGGATATCAAGTTTACTTTTGAACTCATCAATAATCCTGACGTAGCGAGTTCTAAAAAAGATCAGCTGCAAATGCTTGACCTTGACGAAAAGGGAAACCTTGACCGTGCGATCAAGGTTATCAACGATTCTACGATCGTTTTCCATTTTAGAAAAGCAAATCCGCTTCAGATATACGATACCAATCTTCAGCCGGGTTTTTTGCCCTATCATCTGCTGAAGGATGTGAAGCCTGCGGAGATAAGGACTCACGCGTTCAATCAATCTCCCGTATCTGCAGGTCCATACCGATTGGCGTCCTGGAAAAAGCAGGAACAGATCGTTTACAAATCGAGGGATGAATGTAAGGTCCCGCATCCGGGTAGTGTCGGACAGATCGTATTTCGCGTTATACCGGAATACACCACACGTCTTACGGCACTCATGACCGGTGAGGTGGATGTCATGTATCCGATTAACCCGCAGGACGTGGCACAGATCAGGAAGGCCAACCCGTCCATCAGGATCGAACTGATGAGATCACGTTATTATGATTACATCGGATGGCAGAATATCGACCAGAAAATCTATCATGAGAGTAGCGGAGAAAAGATCGTTCCCCATCCGTTGTTTGGGAATAGGAACGTTCGGAAAGCGCTGACCATGGCCATAAACCGGCAGGAGATCGTGGACGGCTTTCTGGGTGAATACGGCCGACAGGCTGTCTCGCCCGTTTCTCCCGTATTCAGATGGGCTTATAATGATTCATTGAGACCGCTCCCATACGATCCTAAATTAGCCCTGTCGCTGCTTCAGAAGGAAGGCTGGACAGATCACGACGGAGACGGCGTCATCGACCGAAACGGACGGAAATTCGAATTTGATCTCTATTACGATGCCGGCAACGACCGGCGAGAATTTGCCGCCCTGATTATTCAAAGAAATCTTGAGAACATTGGCATCAAAGTGCGCGTTCAAAGCGTTGAGACCAACGTGTTTTACGATAATGAGCTTAAAAAGAACTATGATGCTTTCATTTCCGGGATTGGAGTAACATTGCAGATCGATCCTACAAGCGAGTGGAATTCGGATCTGAAAAAGAACCTTTACAATGATGTTTCATATCAGAACGCTGAGGTCGATAAGCTGATCGAAAAGGGGAAGAGTTTTATCAATCCTCAGGATGCGGCCCAGACCTGGAAAAGGTTTCAGGCGATCATCTACGAAGATCAGCCGGCTACGTTCTTGTTTTGGAGGGATGAAATTGTGGGTTACAATCACAGAATCAAAAACACCAAAACAAGTATGTTGGGGGAGATAGACAAGTTCTGGGAATGGACAATACATAATGAGTAATTAATAATTAATACAAGCTCCATTTTTATTCATTACTCATTATTCATTGTTAAGCGGCTTCGTACTTTCTCTCATCAAATATCAATTGTCTAGCCAGTTCGCGTTCTTTCTCGTCGATCTTATAAAGTGGTTTGATCTTCTGGGCGTTGACGATGGCCATATCAAGTCCGGCTTCTATCGCGTAGTGTAAAAAGACCGAATTGATCACGTTTCGTGCCTCGGGAGTCAGGCCAAAGGATATATTGCTAACTCCGAGTAACGTTTTGACCTTGGGGAATTCTTTCTTGATCAATCGTATAGCCTCGATAGTTTCCACGCCGGCCTTTCTAAATTCCTCATCGCCCGACCCCAGCGTAAATGTCAACGTATCGAATATCAGATCTTCTTCACGCATACCGTATTTGTTAATCGCAAGGTCGTGAATACGTTTAGCGATTTCAAACTTTTTTTCGCGGGTTTTGGCCATGCCGTCTTCGTCGATGGTCAAGGCCACCACCGCCGCCCCGTAACGTTTGCATAAGGGTAGTACTTTTGATATGCGCTCCTCACCATCCTCGAGGTTGATAGAATTGACGATAGCGCGGCTACCAAGCATCTGCAAAGCCTTTTCCATCACGGGGTATTCCGTGGAATCGATCATAATAGGTATGGATACCTGGGTATTGAACCTCTTGATAACTTCTTCCATGTCCTTGATCTCGTTGCGGCCTACATAAGCTACACACACATCGAGCACATGAGCCCCTTCTCGAATCTGTTCTTTCCCCATAGAGACCATCGCGTCATAATCTTCGGCGATCAGAAGTTCTTTGAATTTCTTAGAACCGTTGGCGTTTGTCCGTTCGCCGATGATGATCGGAGCCGGGTCGATGTGCATGGGAACGGAGTTATAAAGCGATGACACGGAAGAGACGTAGGACCATTCGCGTGATCTGGGGTTCAGCGAACCGGTCTGATCCGCAAGAGCTTTGATATGTTCCGGTGTTGTACCGCAGCAACCGCCTACAATATTGACGCCAAAATCTTTGGCAAAATGACCAAGCCATTGGGTTAGTTCCGTCGGCGACAAATGGTAATGCGCCTTACCGCCGATATTTTCAGGTATTCCGGCATTGGGCATACAAAATACAGGCAAAGGTGAATTGTGGCACAGATAACGGATATTCTCAGACATTTCCTTAGGTCCGGTAGCGCAATTCATCCCGATTACGTCCACGATATCCAATGGTTCAATCGTCGTCAAAGCCGCGCCGATCTCGGTTCCCATCAGCATGGTACCGGTCGTTTCAACCGTTACAGATACGATCACCGGGACTTTCCTCTTTCTGTCCTTGAAAAGATCCTGAGCCGCGCATAAGGCAATTTTAGTTTGTAGGATATCCTGGCAGGTTTCGATACAAAAAATGTCTGCGCCTCCGTCCAACAGACCTGCCAATTGATCGTAAAAACTTTTTCGCATGGATTCAAAATCGATATGGCCCAGCGACGGCAGTTTGGTTGTCGGCCCGATAGATCCTGCGACGAACCGCGGTTTGTCCGGAGTGGAGAAGTCGTGGGCGCACTTCTTTGCAAGCTCTGCGCCTAATTTACTAAGTTCATAGGCGCGGTCCTGAAGACCGTATTCAGCCAGAACGATCGAAGAAGAGCCGAACGTATTGGTTTCGATTACATCCGCGCCGGCTTTGAGGAACTCGACGTGGACTTTTTCCATAGCCGATGGTTTCGATATCAGCAAGTATTCATTGCAACCGTTATAGACTTCTCCGCCAAAGTCGTCGGCGGTCAGGTTCTGCGTTTGCAGGTTCGTTCCGGTCGCGCCATCAAATACTATGATCTTTTCTTTGAGTATGTCTAAGAATGATTTCATGGAATAGCGTTTTTAACAAAAAAAGCGATCCCGATTACTCGAAATCGCTTTTTCGCATAATCGTAAATTACGGTTAGTAACGGTACATGTCCGATTTGTAAGGTCCTTCGACCGTTACGCCGATGTATTGTGCCTGTTCCGGCGTAAGCACATCCAGTTCTGCTCCGATCTTTTCGAGATGCAGACGGGCAACTTTTTCATCGAGATGTTTCGGTAATGTATAAACCTTCTTCTCATATCTGTCGGAATGATTCCACAACTCGATCTGGGCCAGAGTTTGATTGGTGAACGAATTGGACATGACGAATGAAGGATGACCCATGGCGCAACCGAGATTGACCAGACGGCCTTCGGCCAGGACAATAATATCCTTGCCGTCGATAGTATATTTGTCCACCTGCGGTTTGATCTCTTCTTTGGTTTTTCCGTAATGTTTGTTAATCCAGGCCATATCGATCTCGGTGTCAAAGTGACCGATATTGCAAACGACGGCCTTATCTTTCATCATTCTGAAATGCCGGTCGGTGACAATGTTCATATTTCCTGTCGCCGTAACGACGATATCCGCTTCTTTAACGGCATGGTCCATTTTCTTGACCTCATATCCCTCCATAGCGGCCTGAAGAGCGCAGATAGGATCGATCTCCGTCACGATCACGCGTACACCAGCACTGCTCAGCGATTCGGCGGAGCCTTTGCCGACATCTCCAAAGCCCGCAACAACAGCCACTTTGCCTGCGAGCATCAGGTCGGTAGCGCGCCGGATGGCATCAACCAAAGACTCACGGCAGCCGTATTTATTGTCAAATTTTGATTTGGTCACGGAGTCGTTCACATTGATAGCAGGAATCGGTAACGTACCGTTTTTCATGCGTTCATACAGACGATGTACGCCGGTCGTGGTTTCTTCGGACAATCCTTTGATGCCCTTGATCAACTCAGGATACTTGTCAAACACCATATTGGTCAGATCGCCGCCATCATCAAGGATCATGTTAAGCGGCTTACGGTCCTCACCGAAAAATAACGTTTGTTCGATGCACCAGTCGAATTCTTCTGCATTCATACCTTTCCAGGCGTATACCGAGATACCTTTTGCCGCAATAGCTGCAGCGGCGTGGTCTTGTGTGGAGAAGATGTTGCAGGAAGACCATGTCACTTCGGCGCCGAGGTCAACCAGTGTTTCTATCAATACAGCCGTCTGGATCGTCATGTGCAGGCAGCCGGCGATTCGGGCTCCTTTTAGGGGTTTTTGTGCCCCGTATTCTTTGCGAAGGGACATAAGGCCGGGCATTTCCGCTTCGGCCAGAAGGATTTCCTTGCGGCCCCAATCTGCCAAAGACAAATCCTTGACTTTATACTTCAAGTAAGGGGGGACTTTCGTATTGAGCTTTTCAGCAACTGACATTGATTTCTCCTTTATGTGTTAATTCTTCTAAACGCCGTAAAATAATATATCATGTCTATAATTGCAATTTGTTTTTGGCCTAAATAGCAAACTACGTGGTTTTTCGTAGGCCCGTGTTAATTGCCGTGCGGAGCATAAAATCTTGAGTTTTTACCATGAAGGTGTAAATTACTTCTCGGTATATTCAAAAAAGGAGTAAATTGTGAAAGACGCATTGAAAAAATTCCCGGTCATCTTTGAAACGCCGGTTGCCTGGGGTGAGATGGATGCGCTCGGGCATGTCAATAATATCGTCTATTTTCGATATTTTGAAAGCGCTCGTTCAGAATATTTTCAGCGCATGGGCGTTTGGGAACTGGCTAAAACCAAAGGGATCGGCGTCATTCTCCATTCGACAAGTTGCAGGTTCCGCAAGCCCTTGACCTATCCCGATACCGTTTCGATCGGAACAAGGGTCACCGAAGTTCACTCGGACCGATTCACCATGGAGTATGCCGTTTTCAGCCATACATTGGGTTCCATTGTGGCGGAAGGTTCCGGCGTCATCGTCGTCTATGACTATAACAAAAATGAGAAATGCGCCATGCCAGCCGTGCTACGGAAGAAGATCGAGGAAATTGAAAATGCGGTAAAACACTAACATGAAAAAGTTTATTGTTTTCTTCTCTATAGTACTTTCAATCTATGCGGCCGTCAACCTCTATCTTTTCATAAGAGGATGGCAGGCCATTCCTCCCGATTCCGGGTTGCGGATATTCTACGCGATCGGCTTCCTGATCGTCGCATCGGCTTTCATCGCGGGGCGCATACTGGAACGGCTTGCGCTGTCCCGGTTCAGTGAGATTCTGACATGGATGGGATCGTTCTGGCTGGCTTGTATGCTCTATCTTTGTTTGTTTGGTTTGGCGGCCGATATTTTGATATTTATTAATACGACTGCCCGCTTTCTTCCGGAAACAGCATGGCTAACTTCGTCACATATAACCATCTCCATAGCGGCCTTAACATTCCTGACGGTTGCGGGCGGCCACATCAACGCCAGGCACTTCCGTGTGAGAAAGATGACTTTAGATGTTCAGAAAAGAGCCGGAGGTATCAAAGATCTGAATATTGTCATAGCTTCAGACATTCATTTGGGAACGATCATTGGGAGAAAGCGCCTGGATCATATTGTTGATACGATAAACGGACTGGATCCGGATATCGTTCTTTTACCCGGAGATGTGGTTGACGAAGATCTTGCGCCGGTGATCAAAGAAAATCTGGGAGAGTCGCTTCGCCGGATCCAAACGAAGCTCGGTGTTTTTTCGATCACCGGCAATCATGAATTCATCGGTGGTGCGGATGCCGCCAGCCAGTACCTGGCGGACCACGGAATCAGCGTGCTTCGCGATGAGGTCGTCAAAATAGCCGACAGTTTCTTCCTGGCCGGTCGCGAAGACAGAAGCGTTACAGGTTTTGCCGGTAAAAGAAGGAAAACGATGAATGAGCTGCTTGGGGGGATAGATCCTTCATATCCGATTCTTTTGATGGATCACCAACCGTTTCACCTGGAAGAAGCCGCAAAAAACAATGTTGATCTGCAGTTATCAGGCCATACGCATCATGGCCAAATGTGGCCGTTCAATTACATAACCAAAAAAGTTTTTGAAGTGAGTTGGGGTTATATTCGGAAGGGGAATACGCACATCTACGTTTCTTGCGGGGTCGGAACCTGGGGGCCGCCGGTCAGAACCGGCAACCGGCCGGAAATCGTGCAAATGCGGTTAAAATTCAAGAATTAGTATTTGGGAAGATTCGGATCGACCTCGGAAATATAGGCGATGATACCTCCCTTCAGGTTGTAAAGCTCGAAAAGTCCATTATTCAGCAACTGCTTTATGGCCTTTGCACTGCGGACACCTGTTTTACAATAGACCACCACCGGTTTGTTTTTTGAAATCCTCGCCAAATTTTCCTCAATCGCGGAAAGAGGAATTAGTTCTCCTCCTATGTTTACCAGATCGTGTTCAAACGGTTCACGTACATCGATCAGCTGAAATTGTTTCTTGGAGTCTATCCATTGCTTCAGTTCAACAGCGCCGATCTCGTTGATTGAAGTCTGCGAAGAAGCCGTCTTCAGGCCGCAGAATTCATCGTAATCGATCAATTGCGTGATAGTAGGATTCTTACCATTCAGAGGATTGCTGTCGTCACGAGAGAATTTCAAGATTCTTGTTTCAAATTTCAGTGCGTCAAATAAGAACAATTTTCCGGAGAGAGGTTCGCCGCATCCGGTGATGACTTTCAAAACTTCATTGGCCTGCAGAGCTCCGACTATTCCCGGCAAAACACCTAAAACCCCTCCTTCAGCGCAACTCGGGACCATTCCCGGCGGGGGCGGAGTAGGGTACAGATCTCGGTAGTTGGGGCCCAGGTTCCCGCCGGCGTCGGTGTAATTAAACACCGAAACCTGTCCGTCGAATTGAAAGATCGATCCGTAGACGTTCGGCTTACCGAGCATCACGCACGCATCGTTAATGAGATAGCGGGTCTGAAAGTTATCCGTTCCGTCGGCAACGACATCGTAGCCTCGGATGATCTCCATTGCATTGGCGGACGTGAACGGTACCGAGTAAGGCACGATCTGAATAAGGGGATTTAGTGCAGCTAATCTCTTAGCCGCCGTATCGGCCTTCGGCTTGCCGACATCGTCAACGGTGAAAAGGACCTGCCGTTGGAGGTTGGTTTCGTCCACGACATCGTAGTCGACAATTCCGATAGTACCGACTCCCGCGGCCGCGAGGTAGAGAAGGAGCGGGCTACCAAGACCTCCTGCGCCAATGACCAATACGCGAGCTGATTTTAGTTTTTCCTGACCTTCGATCCCGAAGTCTTTGAGTATAATATGACGGCTATATCTTGAGAGTTCTTCTTTGGACAATTTCATAATTTTAACCACGGAGACACGGAGAACGAGAGAATTAAATTAGATTGGGGAACAAAAAGTTTATGATATCGAATTTTCATGATTCGGCATCTCCGTGGTTCAGCTTTGCCTTCTACTTTCTTTCTACTACCATCGCGCCGCCCTGTCCGCCGCCGATGCAAAGGGTCGCCAGACCAAACTGCAGGTTCTTGCGTTTCATGTCCTTGAGCAAAGTAAGCACCAGTCTCGTGGCTGATGAACCAACCGGATGTCCCAAAGCAATGGCACCTCCGTTGACATTGAGTTTATTGCGGTCGATCTCTCCGATGGCCTCGGATTGATTGAGCGCTTCGTTGGCAAATTTCTTGGAAGCGAAGGCCCGTTCATTGGCGATGACCTGGGCGGCAAAAGCTTCGTTGATCTCGATCTGCTGCATATCTTTCATGGTGAGTCCGGCGTGTTTTAATGCAACGGGCGTGCTGAATACAGGTCCTAATCCCATACGCTCCGGATCCAATCCGGCGAATCCGAATCCGCGGACATAACCCAGAATGTCATAACCCAAAGTCTTAGCCTTTTCCTCTGACATGACGAGGACAAATGAGGCACCGTCTGTGATCTGGCTGGCGTTTCCGGCCGTGACGGTCCCAAATTTCCGGTCGAAAACCGGTCTTAACTTGGCCAGTGCTTCCATGTTTTGACCCTTGCGGATTCCATTATCTTCATCGACAACTTTTTTATACGACGGCGGCAGGTAAACCGGTACCATTTCTTGTTTTAAAATTCCATCGTTGGTGGCTTTCTCGGCACGTTGGTGGCTCATAACCGAAAATTCGTCCTGTTCCTTGCGCGTGATGCCGAATTCTTTGGCAAGCACTTCCGCCGTTTCGCCCATATTGAGTCCGCAGTAGCCGTCCGTCAGGCCCAGCAAAATCCCGATGACCGGCTTGAAGTCCCCCGGTCGGAATTGTGCGATAGCACCTAGTCTTTCAAATACGGACCGCGCTTTGAAGATGCTGGCAAATTTGTCCGTTGCTTTTTCAGAGAAGAGCAGAGGGATCTTACTCATGGATTCCACACCTCCGGCCACTATGATATCGGCATGGCCTGCTATGATGCGCAAGTAAGCATCGACGATGGCCTGCATCCCGCTGGCGCAATTGCGTCCCACCGAAAAGGCCGGTACATCTTTTGGAATACCGGCTTCCAGTGCGATAATGCGCGCAATATTGGTCGCTTCCGGCGGCTGGGCGATGTTGCCAACGATGACTTCATCGATCAGTTTTGTGTCCAGATTCGTGCGTGCCAACAGTTCGCGCATAGCGATCTTTCCAAGATCCACCGCGGTCAGTTTGTTGAATAGAGTACCGGCTTTGATATAAGGCGTGCGCACGCCGTCGACGATGACTACGTTTTTCATAAAAAACCTCTATGATCTAGGATTTAGGCTGTATGATTTTTTAATGAGATCGTCGAGATATTTTTTTGGATCTTCGATAACCTCATCACTGACTAAAAAATTGGTTTTTCCGGCCAGCTTGAGACCGTATTCATAATCTTTGAATAGTTGACGGGCAACGGAACGGAAGGTCGATTTGTCCTGATGAGCCTTCCTGGATATCTTATTGATAGCCTGGTCACTGAACTCCAGTACTATGCCGTGAGAAGTGAGAAATTCCTCCTGGAATTCTTTCATAGAACTATAGGTCAGCAGTTTATTCAGTTCAAGTTCAGGGTTTTCGACCACAGCTTTTGTGACTCTGAACTTCTTAATTTTAGTCGAAGGCAGTTTTTTTTCAAATTTGATCAGCACGTTCTCGATGATATTGACCAAACCCCTCGCACCCGTTCGCTGGTTGTAAGCGCGTTCGGCAAGAATCCGGAGCGCGTCATCCTCAAATTCGATATCAATACCGTATGATTCGAAATCTCGCTTCTTGCTAATGGTGACACTGCTGTTCTGGTTCTTAAGAATATTGAAGAGCGCATCAACGGACAATTCGTTGAGTACGGTGATGACCGGAAGGCGGCCGACGAATTCCGATTCGAACCCGTATTCGATCAGATCTTCTGTCTTGACTTTGCGGAAAAGTTCCGATTTACCCATCTGATTAACGGAAGTAGGGTCGGCCCCAAAACCGATCTTCTTGCTGTTGATCCTCTTCTTAATAATCTCTTCCAGGCCGGAAAAGGCGCCGCTGACCACGAAAAGGATGTTCTTCGTGTTGACTTTCTTACGCGTGACCTTCCCGGTCTTCTGTGCTTCCATGGCGGCTTCCATTTGGGATGCCATGTCATGGGGTACTCTGAGATCCACTTCCGATTCTTCCATCAGTTTCAGCAGGTTCCTCTGTACGCCCGTTCTGGATACATCAATTCCCCGCATATTGGCTGCGGAGGCGATCTTGTCGATCTCGTCCAAATAGATTATTCCATATTCGGCACTTTTGATATCGCCGTCCGCTTCGCGGACGAGATCGCGAATGAGATCCTCGACGTCGCCGCCAACGTAACCGGTCTCACTGAATTTGGTTGCGTCGCCCTTAACAAACGGGACGCCGATCTTATTGGCGATCAGTTTGACGATATAGGTCTTGCCGACGCCGGTTGGCCCGATGAGCAGTACGTTGCTCTTGATGTTTCCGACCAGTTTTTGTTCCTCAGTCAGCGTATCTTCAAGCTTCATTCTGTTGTAATGCGTTGCGATCTTGGTGGCGATGACTTCGATCGCATCCTCCTGGCATTCGACGAATTGGTTAAGGTAAGCTTCCAGTTCTTCCGGTTTTAGATCGAAATTAAAACCGTCGGACTTTTTCTCTCCCTTTGTGCCGGCCTTGTGGCCAAGCGAGTCCTGCTCCACATCTTTGGCGCCGTATTTTTCTTTGAGAAACTCTTCGAATTCTTTTTTGAACTGTTCCGTATTAGCTTGAGAGGAAAAATTCATATCTCAGTGCCTACTTTCTTAAATAGTTTTTGAATGTATTTTTATCTGCTTTTTTGTAAACTCCAATTGGAACAAGTTATTTCAAAATACGTCTTTTTTTGAAAAGAGTAAATTGCAAACTCAATATTTTCTAGGGGAATCAATGAAGGTTCCGGGCATCCCGTTTCTCTTTGTAGCGGCCCTTTTTCTTACTTCGTGTTACGACGCTCGCCGTTCCAACTGCGAATGTTCTATGACCGCGAACAGGGATGTTATAGAAAGTTCCATGCCTTCAGCGGAAGGTATGGACTCATTGACGCTGGTATTGGCCGGTGAGTTAGCAAGCGAGTTGCCCCAATCGTACGGTATGGTGGTTGTACGTAACGGCGGTGTGGTGTTTGAAAGATATTTCAATGGGAAAGATGCCAACGACTCCTTTGCGGTTCGATCCGTGACGAAGAGCGTGGTAGGAATTCTGACCGGCCTTGCGATTCAAAACGGATTCATCGACGACGAGGATGTAAAGATCAAAGCATTTTTTCCGGAATATTTTGACACGATTACTGATGGTCAAAAACGGAGCATAACCATCCGGCACCTTTTGACCATGAGCTCGGGATTTCAGTGGAATGAGACGGCGGACCGGCTTTACGGAGATTACATGCAATCCGCGATCCTGCTTCCGATGGCCGCGGCGCCCGGTAGTATATTCAACTACAATTCATCCAATCCGCATTTGATATCCGGCATTCTTACCAAATCAACCGGCCAAAGTACCTTGGAATTTGCCTCGGAACATCTCTTTCTTCCGCTGGGAATCAGGACATCACGGTGGGATCGTGATCCCCACGATTTTTGTCTTGGAGGTACGGGACTGTACCTGACCTTAACGGATATGGCCAAGATCGGTTTTCTGTATCAGAATGACGGCTGTTACGACGGCCGATCTATCGTATGCCGCCGGTGGGTCGAAGACAGCGGAGAAGATGCCATGGGCGGTGACGGCGTACCGTACGGTTATCTATGGTGGCTGATGATGGGCGGGAATCACGAAGTGGTATATGCTTATGGATACGGCGGACAGATGATTTACGTGGTCAAAGATCTTAAACTCGTTTTTGCTTTTACGGCAGACCCCAATGTTAACGCTCAAACGGCTCAGACAACCCGTTCCTTAGCGGACAGTTTATTAATAAATTACATCATACCGGCGACAGAACAAAATCCATGAGAATATGATCAACCGGGATGATTTTGAAAAAGTCGATATACGAATTGGAACCGTAGTGCGTGCAGAAGAATTTCCGCAAGCCAAGAAACCGGCCTACCAATTGGAGATAGATTTTGGTGAGCTGGGCATCAAACGGTCCAGCGCGCAAATCACCAGACTTTACAATAAAGATGAACTGGTAGGGAAGCAGGTCATTGCCGTTGTGAATTTTCCTCCGAAGCAGATCGCCAATTTCTTTTCCGAATGTCTCGTACTGGGAGTTGTGCAGAATGGGGATGAAGTGATATTACTCAATGTTGATCAAAAAGTGAAGAACGGATCCAAAATAAGTTAATCAATCGTTTAAGGAGGGAAGATCATGAAAAAAAAGGCTACGGTTTTGATGCTGGCTTTTCTTGTGGCCGGCTGCGGCGTTGCAAAGCAAATTCAGGAAGCCAAGAATTTTGCCAAGTGCGAATTTAAGATCGCCTCGGTCGAAGGTACGCGTCTGGGGGATGTCAAGATCCACAACGTCAAATCGCTCAAGGACTTGAGTTTGAAGAAAGCCGCCGAGATCGCGAATGTGCTTGGTTCGAAATCCATACCGCTCTCTTTCACACTCAATTTGCAGGCCAAGAATCCAAATACCGAAACCGCTGCCATGAATAAATTGGAATGGATATTATTCATCGACGAACATGAAATGGTTTCCGGCGTCCTGGATCAGAAGGTTGAGATCGTACCGGCTCAGGTGGCTGAGATACCCATCCAGATTACGGCCGATCTTAAGGAGGCTTTGAAGGGCAAGTCGCGCGATGCCATGGTCAATCTGGCTTTCAATGTCGCGGGTCAGGGCGACAACCCGACCCATATTTTGCTGAAGGTAAAACCCTCAATCGATATTGCCGGCTATACGTTGACGTATCCCGGATATATCGATGTGAGAATGGAATTCACAGCGGAGGAGGGGAAGGCAATGCGTGAAAACGCGATTGAGAAATACAAAAAATAAGCTATTTAATAATAGCCCTGAGCAGGTTCAGGAATTCCCGCCCGTCGTTGTGTACGAGCCTGAAATTCTTGTACGCGCTCTTGTATGAGGGATTGATCTCGTAAGCTTTTTTGAATTGCATCATCGCCTTCAGGAATAGATTCCGGCACTGGATCAGATAAAGAAGACCGAGCGAGTTATGCAGGTCCGCGTAATCGGGATTATGTTCGACGGCTTTTTCCAGTTTTATCTTGTATTGCTCCAGTATGTTCTCATTTTTGCCTGCGCCGCCAAAAAGGAACTTCAGGTAGAATCCATGCATGATCTCATCCAGATTCGGTTTGCCCACCGCTTCTTTTATCTCGTGAATGATCTCGACGGCTTTCATAGGATCGCCGGCATGTATGAACGTGACCGCTTTCTCAAAACGGGAGGCATAAAATTGCATGCCGGTGAAATTCGGATCAGACGTTGAGACTTTTTCGAGAATGTGAAATGCCGTTGATTTTCGTGCAGGAACCGGAGGAAGATCTTCGGCGTAAGGGCTTTTGACAATGCTTTCCAGCAGAGTGATCACGGTATTAAAGTGGGCATCTGTGTATTTGGGATTGATCGATAGGGCCGATTCATAAGCCGAAAGAGCGTGGGTATACTGGCCGGCCCTGGAGTATGCCAATCCCAGGTTATTCTTTAGGTCCGCAAAACGAGGCTCCATCTCGCAACCCCTTTGGAGGACCGTAATGGCCTTTTCAAATTCTCCCGTTTGCGTCAAAGCAAGACCCAGATTATTGTAAGATTCCACCAGTTCGGGATTCTTTTCGATGGCATGTTCAAACTCGGCAACGGCTTCATCAAAAAGACCCTTGCGGAGAAAAATGAGTCCCATCTTGTTGTGCGAAACGGCGTGTTTAATGGTCTTTATTTTGTCGCGGATGAAAAAAAGAAGCTCAATCTCCCAGGCGATCTCCTGGTGAAACTCGTTAAGGAATTCTTTGATCTTTTCCTTATCCCAATCCCTGATTCCTGCCGGATCAACGTCGCGTTTCTGGACCATGATGACGCGGCCCTTCTCGAAGATTTCCGATTGGAACAGACGGCGGGCCGGATCGGCTGCCGTTTGAATATGAAAAATCTTTCCGCCGGCGTGAACGTTGCTGTTAATACCAATAGCTTCCATTACGATGTCTCCTGAGGCCCTCCGTGAAAAAAAAATAGCGTTGAGCTTTTGGCTCAACGCTATCGGTTCTCACTATAAGAAAGGGGAAATGGGGGGCGATGGTTGTGTATGTCTCGTTGCGCGCATCTCTTTGCATCCGACATACGGCGCAACTTTATCGATCAGGTCTTTCATCCTGATCGGTTTCAAAAGTATTTCATTGATGCCCAGCGATTCGACCCGCTTCTTCTGCTCATGAATCAATTCATCCAGGAAGCCGGTAAAAATGAATACCGGGACACTTTTTGATATTTGACGTACCTGCTCGATGAAATCCCAGCCAGAAAAACTTGGCATAAACAGATCTGAAATGATAAGACCAATCGGTTCGTTATGGAATAGCTTAAGGGCGTCATGACCGTTGTTGGCAATACGAACATTGTATCCTGATGTGGTTAACATTAGGCCGACCGTTTGGCCGACCAATTCATCATCATCAATTAACAGTATGGTTCTGCTCTTCTTTCTATTATCATTCGAACCGTAAGGCGTTCGATTAACATCATAAATGGCCAATTCGAAACCCTTTAGTATAACTCTCAATTTCTGAAATCAAGGAACCGTACTAGTGTGAACCCATAATAGGTATAAATACTTAATACAATTTTTATGCCTATTTTCTCTATTCTATTAATATGTTTAATAACAATAGTATAAAAATACATTGTCAAAAAACTGATGCCATGGAACAACAATAATAGTCAATATGATGACACTTACTGTCAAAATACTGACGTATTATCTGATGATTTTGTCCACACTGAGGTAAGTAATAGGGTGGTAGGTTGATCTAGCCTGTGCGTAAATTTCGCGGGCAAATGCCAGTCCGTCTGCGGTCTTGGCGAGGTGGGCATAGAGAGGCGCTACGAATTTTCTCCTTCCGATTTCCTTAAGGAATGACTCAAGCTTTCCATAAGAGGGAGTATAACGGTTGTCAACAACGTGGATCAGCCATGCAAAAGCCAGCTCTGAGTTTCCCGTTTTTGAAAATCCAAATGTATCGTCCAGTTCTTTCATTTGAGAGTGCGTCATCTTTTCCGGCAGATTCCTTACAAAATGGATCCATTGGTGCGAATGCCAGCCGGCCGTCTCCAACTTTGAAGCCGGTGTGCCTGATAACCAGGCCTGTCTCTGAGCATCCGCTTTTTGAAAAGCGTCCGACTTGGCCAAGGGAGCGTTGTCCGGGATACCCGGTCCGTATATCCATTGATCGATCTTAAGTGTCAATGCGAGTGCCGTGTCTTGCTTTATCAATTCCGTTCGGACGTATTCCAAAAATCGGTTTGTGGTCATCGGTTTAAACGCGAAGCGGTTGAAGTAACTGATCAAAAAGCGGTCCCATTGGTCGCGTCCGATGTTTTCTTCCATCATCCTGAGGAAGAGATACCCTTTTTCATAGATGATGTCGGGTGATAACACATCCGGATCGTTGGATGAGATATCCACATATAGAGCCGTGTATTCAGGAGTGTCCTTCAGGTCCGGCAGGGCATCCTGCAGGTCGTGATATCCCAGTACGGCTTCCATTTCTGCAAACTCTTTTCCGAACAACGCTTCGTCGATCCGCCTCTCGAAATAGATGGTAAATCCTTCATTGAGCCAGACATCGCTCCAGGTAGCATTGGTGACCAGGTTGCCCGACCAGGAATGGGCCAGTTCGTGCGCGACCAGCGACACAAGTGAGCGATCGCCCGCGATGATCGTGGGTGTGGCAAAGGTCAGACGCGGGTTTTCCATTCCGCCAAAAGGAAAACTCGGAGGAAGAACGATCAGGTCATAACGCCCCCAGCGGTACGGTCCGTATAGTTTTTCAGCCGTCTCGATCATATTTTCTGTGTCACTGAATTCATACGCCGCTTTTTCTAACACGGCAGGTTCGGCATATACGCCGCTTCGATTTCCTAGAGATCGGAATTCAATATCTCCCACCGCCAAAGCGAGCAAATAGGACGGGATCGGTTGAGGCATGTTACAAACATAGATTCCATCCGCGTTCTTTGCCGTGGCGTTTTCAGCGCTCATCACGGCCATCAATTCAGGAGGACACTGAACCTTGGCACGATAGGTCATACGTATGCCGGGGCTGTCCTGGCACGGGATCCATGTTCGCGCCAATATCGGCTGGGATTGTGTGAATAGGAACGGGTATTTTTTCCCAGCGGTCTGTGGGGGATCCAGCCATTGAAGTGCGTCGGCATCTTTCGTGGTTGAATAATATATATGCACCAGCTCCGTTTTGGGAGTTATCACGATCTTGAGTTCACTTCCAAGCTGCGAATTAGCCACGCCAAGCTGAAAAACGGTAGGTTGTTCTTCTTTATTGAGAGTGATCTTCTGAATATCAAGACCGCGCGAATCCAGTCGAAGCGTATCGGTGCCGGTTTTGTTAGTGAATTGGTAGCTGGCTTTACCAAGGATCTGCTTGTTTGCAAAATCGACTTTGATATCGAGTTCCAAATGAGTCACAACGGCTTCATCCGGACGCGCATAGGAGTGAGGGTCTTTGAAATGGATGGTCTCTGAAACGTTTTTATCAGTGCAGGAGGAAGTGATTATTACCATCGCCAGAAAGAATTTCACCATGGAATTCATAAAATATACCCGAGTTCAAATTGTAAAAAATTCATGTGGTAAAAAGTAATCCACGATCGAACGAATCGCAAGAAAAATTTGATCCAAGCACGGAAAGGCAAAGAAATGCCGGAATCATTCAGATGTGTTTTGCTCCCCCCGGGGTTAAAACATGATCAGAATTCTTGAACTTGACCTTAAAATTCTTTAAGATTATCCACCTTTTATATCACTTTAACCTGCCGAGGATTTATGTTTGATAATAACTACAAATTCACCTGCGTGGAAAAATTCCTGAAATACGTGAAATACGATACGCAATCCGACGATGAAGCGACCTGTTTTCCAAGTACCGAGAAACAAAAAATTCTCTCCAAGGACCTGGCGGCGGAACTCAAGGCCATGGGTCTGGCCGATGCGCACATGGACGAAAACGGTTATGTGATGGCGACGATTCCTTCCAACACAAAGAAAAACGTTCCGGTCGTTGCCTTTATCGCTCATGTGGATACTTCGCCGGCCGTAAGCGGCGCCAATGTGAATCCGATCATCCACAAGAATTACCAGGGTGGGGATATCAAATTACCCAACGATCCCAATCAGGTGATCGAAGTGAAGAATAATCCCGATTTTGAAAAAATGAAAGGCTATGACATTATTACGACCGATGGGACCACTTTGCTCGGCGCCGATAACAAGGCGGGCGTGGCGGAAATCATGGATGCGGTCAATTATCTATTAAAACACCCTGAAGTTAAACACGGCACAATCAAGATCTGTTTTACACCGGACGAAGAGGTTGGGCGCGGGACAGAGAAGATCGATCTTAAAGCGTTGGGCGCTCAATTTGCCTATACGGTGGACGGATCGAGCCGCGGCGAAGTGGAAACGGAAACTTTCAGTGCGGACGGTATGACGGTGAAGTTCCACGGGAAAAATATTCATCCCGGCTACGCGAAGAACAAAATGGTCAACGCCGTGAAAGTGGGCGCGCGATTCATCGAAAAACTTCCTAAGAATACGCTGTCACCTGAAACGACGGAAAAGAAAGAAGGATTCGTTCATCCTACCACATTCACAGCCAACGAAGAGCTAGCTACGATCAAGTTCATCATCCGCGATTTTGTGACGGAAAAACTTGCCGAAAAGGAAGATCTCGTCAAGAAACTGGCGGAAGAGACCGCCGCGGAATTCCCGGGCGCCCGTGCAGAGGTGGAAGTGAAAGAGCAGTACCGCAACATGAAATACATCCTGGATAAGTACCCGCAAGTAGGCGAGAACGCTATCGAAGCGATGAAGCGGCTTGGCATCGAACCGATCCTGAGCCCGATTCGCGGAGGTACGGACGGTTCGCGCCTTTCCTACATGGGTTTGCCCACGCCTAATATCTTTGCGGGCGAACACAGTTTCCATTCCAAACTGGAATGGGTTGCGATCCAGGATATGGAGATGGCCGTGCGCGTGATCGTGGAGATCGCGCAGATCTGGGAAGAGAAGGCTTAGTGCCACCAAAATCGCTAATAGATATCTTAAATAAAAAACCGTTCTGATAATTCAGAACGGTTTCTTTATACAAAGATGTTATTTGGTTATTCAGCTTCCGGCTTTCCGCGCTTCGAATCCCAATACATGTAGACCAGTAGCGCGATGAACATCGCACCGCCGAGCAGTTCCGCAGAATGCGACTCCGCCCATTCGGCATGAACCCAGTTGAATCCCAGGTAACGCAAAATGGCGCTGATCACACCGAGCAAGGCGCCGCCGGCAATAAATCCTGAAGCAATGAGCGTTCCGCGCTCGCGGCGGGCAGTGTTGAGTTTTTCATCCGAACTGCGCGTGGAGACAAAATGCGCCACAAGTCCGCCGAAAACCAGAGGTGTATTCAGTTCAAGCGGAATATACATTCCAAGTGAAAACGCCAATGCCGGCACGCCAAGGATTGTCAATACTAAAGCCATGAAAGCGCCCGCCACGTAGAGCATCCACGGCGCCGCTTGTCCGGTCATCAGGGGTTTGATGACGGCGGCCATCGCGTTAGCCTGAGGAGCGACCAGGGCATCCGGCCCGCTGAATCCGTACGTTTCGTTGAGAATCAGCATGACCCAGCCGACGGTGGCGGCCGAAACAAGCACCCCGGCGAATTTCCACGTTTGCTGCTTATACGGCGATGAACCCAGCCAATAACCGATCTTGAGGTCGGTGATAAAGGCGCCGGCACAGGACAAGGCTGTGCAGACCACGCCGCCGATAATGAGAGCCGAAACCATTCCCACATCGCCTTTGAGGCCGACGCCGACAAGTACAAAAGACGAAATGATCAGCGTCATCAATGTCATACCGGAGACGGGGTTGGTTCCCACGATAGCGATGGCGTTGGCGGCCACGGTGGTGAATAGGAAAGAAATGATGAGAACAATCGAAAGTCCCACCAGCGCGTGGGTCAGATTGTGCACTACGCCGAAATGGAAGAAAATAAAAATCATGACAGCGGTAGCCACAATGCCGATCGCGATAATACTCATGGCCAGATCCCGCTGCGTGCGGAGGCGTCCATCCATTTCACCTTTTTTGCCCACGATCTCTTTAAAGCCAAGGACAAATGCCGACTTAATGATCTTGGACGAACGAATAATTCCTATAATACCGGCCATTGCGATGCCGCCGATACCGATATGGCGTACATAATTTCTGAATATTTCTTCGGCGGACATATCCGCGATGAGTTTAGTCACGTTGGCGCCGAGCGGGGTCGTTAGTCCGCTGCCGATATGAAAAAGAGACGGGATCAACACGTACCACGAAACAAAGGAGCCGGCGGCGATGATAGCTGAATACTTCAAACCAATGATATATCCCAATCCCGTAACTGCCGCGCCGATATTAACCTTAAATACTAGTTTGGCTTTATCGGCCAGAATATCGCCGTAGGGCAGGACGCGCGTGGTAAACACTTCGCTCCACCAGCCGAAGGAGGCGATGATAAAATCATAAAGGCCGCCGATAATACCGCTTATGACGAGAACTTTGGCCTGATTGCCGCCTTTTTCGCCGGCAACAAGAACTTCTGTCGTTGCGGTGGCTTCAGGAAAAGGGAACTGGCCGTGCATATCAGAGACAAAATATTTTCTGAACGGGATCAGGAACAGAATACCAAGAAAACCTCCGAAAAGGGAGGCGAAAAAGACCTGGTAGAATTCCGCGTTGAGTTCCAGAATATACAGCGCCGGTATGGTAAAAATTGCGCCGGCGACCACCGCTCCGGAATTGGCGCCAATGGATTGTATAATGACGTTTTCGCCGAGAGCGTTTTTTCTTTTAGCCGCTGCCGACAATCCAACGGCAATGATGGCGATAGGGATGGCTGCTTCAAAGACCTGGCCTATCTTGAGACCGAGGTAGGCGGCGGCGGCGGAGAAAAGCATGGCCATCAATAATCCCCAGAATACGGATCGAAAGTTCACTTCAGGATAAACCTGCGTAGGCGACATGATCGGCTGATAAACTTCGCCGGGTTTCAATTTCGTATAGGCATTGGCAGGAAGGCCTTTGACAACTTGTGGTGCATGATCGCTCATAAAAATAACTCCTTGATGAATCGGATTCTGATTAACTGAGAGGTTATAATACCATAGGCAGCGGACCTCAACGATGGGTTCAATTAACTAAAAATATAGAATGCCCAGAGTCCATAAGCAAGGCAAATGATGAATGCTAATAATATCACGCAAAGTCTCATGGACTGGAAGTTCTAAGTTAACTAGATTCTCCAAGTGGAGTCATTCCTGAAAGGATCTATTTACAGGGTCCGCGGAGCCGCCACGGATTCCAAATAGATTCCACGGTATGGCATTGATTGAAAATTTCCATCAACTGCTTAAATGAGGAGCAGCCGTATGATTCGATTAACGTTTTTAGGCCATTCGGGATGGATGATCGAAAAAGATCAGGTCACCATTCTGATCGATCCGTTTTTGGCAGGTAACCCGGTGGCGAAGCACAAAGCTTCCGAACTGAGAGCCGACTACATATGCCTCACGCATGCCCACGGCGACCATCTCGGCGATGCGCTTCCCATCGCCAAACGAACGGGGAGTATCATTGTATCCAATTTTGAAATCGCACAGTATTGCGAAAAACAAGGCGCCAAGGTTCATGCGATGCACATAGGCGGGGCGCATTCGTTTGCTTTTGGAAAGGTCAAACTCACCCCGGCCTGGCACGGATCTTCATTCCCGGACGGAACATACGGCGGAACACCGGCGGGCCTGCTATTCACGCTCGACGGGAAGACCATCTATCATGCCGGTGATACCGGTCTTTTTGGCGACATGAAATTGATCGGTGAAAGCCATACAATCGATCTCGCTTTGCTGCCTATCGGAGATAATTTTACGATGGGTATAGACGATGCCGTCAAAGCCGCAAGCCTGATCAAGCCGAAGATGGTGATCCCGATGCACTTCAACACGTTTGACGCAATCAAAGCGGATCCGGAAGAATTCCTCCACAAGATGAAACAAATCGGCCTTCATGTTCAGCTTCTGGAGCCCGGCCAAAGTATTACGATGTAACAGCGGGTCAGAAAAATCTTGATTGTCGACTCCGCGGTGTTTATTTTTGCAGGCAATTTTTGACTACAAAAAGGGAATGGTGTATCATGAAGAGAATTTTGTTCCAATTGGCCATAGCAATGTTATTGTCCGCCTGCCCGCTATCGGCCCAATCGTCTCTGATAGGAACCTCGGAGAAACATTTCAAAAATCTTCGTCAATTGACCTTTGGCGGAGACAATGCCGAAGCGTATTTCAGTTACGACGGTCGGTTGCTTGCCATGCAGAGCAACAATCCTAAGTGGGGATTGACTTGCGACCAAATCTTTATGGTTGACATAGAAAAAGCCGCAACCGATACCAATTACAAGCCGACTATGATCAGTACGGGCCAGGGACGAACGACGTGTTCGTACTTTCTGAAGGGCGATCAGCAAATCGTATATGCTTCCACTCATTTAGGCGGGAAAGATTGCCCGCCCGCGCCGGCCGCGCATCAGAGCGGCAAGTATCTGTGGGCGATCTATGATACGTACGATCTCTTTGTGGCCGATCTTAAAGGAAACATAGTGAAGCAGCTGACCAATACGCCGGGCTACGATGCCGAAGCAACCGTTTCACCGCAGGGCGATAAGATCGTCTTTACATCCACACGATCCGGGGATCTGGAATTATGGACCATGGACATCGACGGAAAAAATCTGAGACAGGTTACTTTTGGATTGGGTTATGATGGCGGTGCTTTTTTTTCGCCGGACGGGAAACGGTTGGTGTTTCGTGCTTCGCGTCCCAAGACCGACGAAGAGATCAAAGAATACAAAGAATTCCTGGCCAAAGGACTGGTCGCTCCGACACAAATGGAGATCTATACCTGCAACGTGGACGGGTCTGATTTGAAGCAGATAACGAGCCTCGGCAAAGCTAACTGGGCACCGTTTTTCCACCCGTCGGGAAAGAAGATCATTTTTTCATCCAACCATAATGCGCCGCGCGGCTATAATTTTAATCTATTCATGATCAATGATGACGGAACCGGATTGGAGCAGATCACGACGGAAAGCATATTCAATGCATTCCCGATGTTCTCGCCGGACGGGAAAAAACTGGTTTTCTCTTCCAATCGGAACAATAAGGGTACGCGGGATACGAATCTTTTTATAGCGGATTGGACCGATTAGCCGACATAACCTCCGTCAACGGAAATTACAGCGCCGTTGATGAATGACGCGCTGTCGGAGGCGAGGAATAGATACACATTGGCAATATCTTCGGGAGATCCTAACCGGCCGACCGGCGTTCTTTCTATGATCGAGGCCAGCGTTTTTTCCGGAATAGTTTTCATCATATCGGTCGCGATAAATCCGGGCGCTACCGCATTGACCGTAACGTTCTTGCGGCCCAGTTCGCGCGCCCAGACCTTTGTCAATCCAATGACCCCTGATTTGGCTGCCGCAAAATTCGTCTGACCAAAATTGCCATACATACCGACAACCGAGGAAGTATTGATAATGCGCCCGAATCTTGCTTCTATCATAAATGGGGCAATGCTTTTGGTGCAGTTAAAAACTCCGGTAAGGTTGACATCAATAACGTCCTGCCACTGTTGAGCGTCCATTTTAGCCAGCGTTCCGTCCCTTGTAATTCCTGCATTATTTATCAGAATGTCGATACGGCCGAATTGGTCAAAAGCACTCCGCGCCGCATTTTGAACCGCTTCATAATTCCGGACATCGACATTCATGAATACAAAACCCGGATCATTACTCGTCGGCTCTGATTCCGATCGATCCCAAATTATAACTGTGGCGTCTTGTTGCCTGAATTTCTGGGCGCTTGTGTGACCAATGCCTTTGGCGCCGCCTGTGATTATGGCCACGCGGTTCTTAAATGAGTCCATTTGTTTTTACAATTTAATGAAGAGGGGTCTTTTCCAGAGGCAGCGCACACTGCAATTTTTCCGTGTCCTCGTTGACAGGAAGAGGATATTTCCCTGTGAAACAGGCCGTACAATAATTGTGTTCGCCGTTGGGAACGGCGGACAGAAGACCATCGATGGTCAGGTATTCCAAGCTGTCCGCACCGATGCTTTGGCAAATCTCTTCTTTGGTCAATTTGTTGGCGATGAGTTCCTGCTTGGTCGGGAAATCCATTCCGTAATAACACGGCGATGTAACAGGGGGAGAACTAATGCGCACATGCACTTCTTTGGCACCGGCTCTGCGGATCATGGAAATAAGTGGTTTCAGCGTAGTGCCTCTTACTATCGAATCATCGATTACAACCACCCGCCGGTCCTTCAGGACGCCCTGAACCACGTTGAATTTGACCTTTACCTTGAGATCGCGCATGGACGGCACGGGATGAATAAACGTGCGTCCGACGTAGTGGTTCCTGATGAGTCCCAATTCGAACTTAATTCCGGTTCGCCGGGAATAACCCACAGCGGCGGTATTGCTGGAGTCCGGAACGCTGATCACGATATCCGCCTCGACCGGTGACTCTTCGGCCAGTCTTTTTCCCAGTTTTCGGCGTGCCTTATCCACATTATCTCCGAAGATCTTGCTGTCGGGTCGTGAGAAATATACGAACTCAAATATGCAATGCGCCGGTTTATGTGTCTCACTGAAAAGCATCTCACTCCGCATGCCTTTTTCATCGACAACAATAAATTCGCCGGGCTTCACATCGCGGAGATATTCCGCATCAATGATATCAAGCGCACAGGATTCGCTCGCCGCAACGGTGGATGGGCCCAGTTTTCCGAGGCACAAAGGCCGGATGCCGTGCGGATCGCGGGCGGCGATGAATTTATCTTTAGTGAGAAGCACAAGCGAATAAGCACCTTTGATATGTGTGAGAGCATACTTCAATTGGTCTTCAATATTCTTCAGACCGGAATGCGCGGCCAAATGCAGGATCACTTCCGTGTCGCTGTTGGATTGAAAAATGGCGCCCTGATCCTGCAGTTCGTTACGAAGCTGAAAATAATTGATAAGGTTCCCGTTATGTCCGGCGGCAATCTCTCCGGTATTGATGATGGCAGTGATAGGCTGTGCATTTTGCAGATAACTTCCTCCGGTGGTCGAATAGCGGTTATGACCGATCGCGGCATGGCCCGGAAGTTTTTCGAATAATTTCGTATCGCCGAATACGTCGCCGACGAGACCCATGCCGACGTGCCTGTGGAGGAACTGCCCATCGGCAGACACGATACCGGTCGATTCCTGCCCGCGGTGCTGCAGAGAATAGAGACCGAGGTAAGTTAACTTAGCGGCTTCGGGATGTCCGTAGATACCGAATATGCCGCATTCTTCTTTTATATCTTCTGACATGTACGAATAGTCCGGATTGTTGGTGAAACCAGTCTGCGGGGAAATTATTCCGTAATAATGCGACGCAATGTAATTAAAAAAAAGGATTGCTTCAAAGGTTAATTTGCTTTTTCCCGGCGCTGCTTTTTTTTATTTATCGTTCCGGCAAAAAGTATTACATTTATCCTAATGAAAGCGAGGCCCTTATGAAAGTCCTGATCATCGACGATCATGAGATGAACGTTACGCTGCTGAAGAATCTGATGGCGGCCAAGGTACAGAACTGCGAACCGGTCTGCTACACCGAGTCGGCGGAGGCGCTGAAGTGGTGCGAAGGGAATGATCCCGATCTTGTTTTGGTAGACTACATGATGCCGACGCCCAACGGTTTGGAGTTTATCGAGCTATTCCGCAAGCTTCCCGGCAAGCAGGACATTCCCATTGTCATGATTACCGCAGTCAACGAAAAGGATATTCGGCTCAGGGCGATCGAACTCGGCGCAAACGATTTTATCAATAAACCCATCGATATGGCGGAACTAACGGCTCGCGCGCGTAACATGTTGGCGCTTAGGAAGAGTCAGAAAGCATTGGCCAATAGGGCCGAGTGGCTTGCCGAAGAGGTAAAGAAAGCGACCGCCGAGATCGTTGAGAGAGAAAGAGAAATCATTATACGCCTGACCCGGGCGGCGGAATACAGGGACCCGGAAACAGGAATGCATATCGTCCGTATGGCTCACTATTGCAGGCTCATCGCCAAACACATCGGGTTGCCTCCGGAAGAGCAGGATCTGATACTCGATGCTTCTCCGATGCACGACATCGGCAAGGTGGGTATTGCGGATTTTATTCTCCTCAAGGGCGAGTATCTCAACGACGAAGAGTTCGAGGTCATGAAGAAACATACGACAATGGGGTATGAGATATTACAGGGAAGCAAATCGAAACTGCTTCAAATGGCCGCGACGATCGCCAAATACCACCATGAAAAATTCGATGGAACCGGCTACCCGGAAGGCATCAGGGATTACGACATTCCTCTGGTAGCGCGCATTTGCGCACTCTGCGACGTATTTGATGCGCTGATGTCGCGCCGTCCGTACAAAGAACCCTGGACGCTCGAGGACACCTTACGTGAAATGGACCGGCGCGTAGGTACTCATTTTGATCCCGATCTCGTGAAAGCCTTCAAGCAAGCGCTGCCCGAAATACTTGAAGTTCAGAAAAGATTCTCCGCGTATTAAACTCCGGATTAGTATTGCTTGGTTTTTCTTTTACGTGTATCTTGAAAAAGATGTAACCGCAGGATATCCTGACATTGCATGGTTTCTATCACCGATTCGACGCATAGAGTGATCCCATTTCCCGACATTCCTCAACGCGTTGTGAGCCTTATACCCAGTATCACGGAGAGCCTTTTCGAGCTGGGTTTAGGCCGCGCCGTGGCAGGTGTCTCCAGATTCTGCATCCATCCGGCCGAACAGGTTCGATCTAAACCGAGGGTCGGAGGACAAAAGGATCCCGATCTGGACAAAATCGATGCGCTATCCCCGGATCTTGTCATTCTCAATGCGGAAGAAAATAAACCGGAATATATCAAGGCGATCGGCGACAGATACAGAACATGGGTTACCTATCCCCGCACATTTCGGGATGCGGCCGCATTGATTCATGATATAGGACGGGTCTTTCGTGTGGAAACAAAAGCGGCCGATTACATTAGCCGCATTGAATCGGCCGCTCAACAAAGGATTTTGGATCGGCGTAAGACGCTGTATCTGATTTGGCGAAATCCATGGATGTCTGTTAATGGCGATACTTTTATCCATGATGTGATGACGCTGCACGGTCTGGATAATGTATTTGCGGAACGTAAACACCGTTATTTTGAAGTTACCGAAGATGAGATCAGGTCCGCCGATCCTGAAATCATTATTCTTCCGGATGAACCCTACCGCTTTAAACCGAAACATCTGGTCGAATTTTCACATATGGATATTAGTGCCGTAAAAAATAATAAGATATTTTTTGCGGATGGAACATACTTTTGCTGGTATGGCACCAGAACGGCAAGGGCGTCCACATATATTCATGATAACATTTGGACTCAGTTGAAATAGCAGGCATGAGCAAATTATTCCATATAACCGTTTTAGTCGTAGTCTGGTATTGTGCCGGTTCCCGCGCATTGTTGGCCCAATACACCCAGAGCTATTTTGGCACCAACAAGGTACATTATACAGAGTTCGACTGGAAGATACTGGAAACCGATCATTTCGAGATTTATTATTATCCTGAAATGAGGGAATTGGCGGAACGGGCCGCGGGTCTGGCCGAAGAGCAATATTTGGAATTGCAGACGCGCCTTAATCATTCGCTCATCAAAAAAGTTCCGATGATCATCTTCAGTTCCCATCTGTATTTTCAGCAGACCAATACGACGCCCGGCGAATTACCGGAAGGCGTCGGCGGATTCTTTGAGTTTTTCAAAGGGCGCGTCGTATTACCCAGCGACGGATCCACGACCAATTTTAAACGCGTCATCCGGCACGAACTGGTTCACGTCATGATGACCTCCAAGGTCAACCGCATTCTCAGTCAGCACCGAAAATTCAACCATCCGGGTGTGCCGCTTTGGTTCACCGAAGGGTTGGCGGAATTCTGGTCCGGCATGCCGGATTATCAGGCGGAAATGGTCATGCGGGATGCCACGATCAATAATACCGTGATTCCCATTCAGCAGTTCTATCGCGTCGAAGGCTCTTATTACATGTACAAATTGGGCGAAAACCTCCTTCATTTTATCAAAGAGACGTACGGGGATGAAAAGATACTCCTGTTGATCGAAAATTGCTGGAAGTACGATGAGTTTGAAAAAACCATGGAGCTGACACTGGGGAAAAAGTACGAGGATCTCAGCCGGGAGTGGATCTATTGGCTGAGAAAAAAATATTATCCATCGGTGGCCGACAACGACGTGCCGAGCGCGATCTCCAAAGAGATCACACCTGAAGGATTCAACTCAAAGCCGTCTTATTTTGTAAAAGACGGCAAGGAATACCTGTATCACATGGCCAACCGGAACGGGTATACCAATATCTACCGGCAGGAATTGAAAAGTAAAAAGTCTGAAATCGTGATCCACGGGGAAAGGAGTGCGGAATTCGAAGCTTTTCATTTTTTCAAAAGTAAGATCGACGTGAATAGGAAAGGGGAGTTGGCCTTTGTTTCCAAGAGCGGAGAACGTGATGTGCTGTATGTATATGATACCGAAAGCCGTAAGATTACGCATAAATATATGTACAAAGACCTGGTCGGGATCTCGTCGCCAAACTGGTCGCCGGACGGTTCCAGGCTCGTCTTTTCGGGATTAAGCATATCGGGCAATGACGATCTATATACCATTCACGTTACGTCTGATGAGAGGGACGGCGCGCTTGAACAATTGACCAATGACTTCTTTGATGACCGCAATCCTGCTTGGAGTCCCGATGGGAAAGGCATTGCTTTCAGCTCCGATCGCGCCCAAACCGGTGCATCGGGTCATTACAACCTTTTCCTTTACGACCTGGATAACCGGGAGACCTTTTTTCTTACTACGGGACCTTACCTGGACGACTCTCCGGCCTGGTCGGCATCCGGTGATATGCTCGCCTTTACATCCAACCGGCAGGGTACGCCTACCAATATATGGGTCATTCCATTCAAGAATGGCGCGTCCGGCTTCACGATAGATGCGCAAAAGCATTCAGCCGATATTCGGACGGATTACGCGCCGCGGCGTCTGACGGCGTTGACCTCGGCTGTTTTCGATCCGGTTTGGACAAATTCCGGTGATCTGTTGTTCGGCGCCTTCGAAGAATTCAGTTTCAAGATACGGTCGTATGCGGGTGCCCTCGAAAAGTCACGTTCCATGCAGCCTCAAGAGCGATTACCCAGCGTTATTGCCAAAAAATCGTGGACCACACCCAAAGTGCATGTTACACAGACCAATACCAAACCTTATCAGAAAAAATACGGACTGGACTTTGTTCAGGGTGCCTTCCAGGCCGATCCTGTGTACGGAAGTGGCGGCGGAGCTCAGATCGGGGTGACCGATATGCTCGGGAATGATCAATATTATTTTGTCGTCTACAACAACGCACGTTCAACGGAGCAGATCCTGTACGACTGGAACTTTGTCATCACGAAGGTCAATTTGGGGCAGAGGACCAACTTTGCTTACGGTATATACAGGTTCAAGGGCGAATTCATTGAGATCGATAACTACGGCAGCCTGTCGCCGGTGGATGAGAATCGTTACGGAGCATTTTTTCAAGTGCTTTATCCATTGTCTAAATTTGAACGTATCGAAACCGGCGTAAATGTGAGCCGTTTTAAGAGAGACGCCACATTTGGCACGTTATTGCCCATAGACGGTATTCTCGTGAGCAATTCCGGCGGGTATGTTTTTGATAACACCTTATGGGGCCCGACAGGACCCATCGACGGCCAGGCGTTCAATGTTAATCTGGCTTACACAACGGACGTTAGGCGGTCTCAACAAAACTATTCAACGGTTATCCTGGATTTGCGTAATTACGCACGAATCACCAACCGTTCGGCCTTTGCATCGCGCGTCATGGTGCATTGGAATGAAGGGAAGAATCCTCAGAATTTCCTGTTGGGGGGCAGTTGGGACCTGCGCGGATATCCTCGATGGAGTTTGCCCGGCACCCGGTTTTTTGTTGTGAATAATGAGCTGCGTTTCCCATTTGTAGATAATATCCACCTTGGATTGCCTTTCGGCGGGTTGGGATTCCGATCGATCCGCGGCGCCGCGTTCGTCGACATGGGCAACGCATGGGGAAGCCAATTTGACGATGGGCGAACGATCCTTGGTAATCAGAAGTTTGACGGAGTTATTGGAAGCATGGGCGCCGGATTCCGACTCAACTTCCTGGGTGCTCTGGTGCTCCGCTTCGACTACGGCAAAATGTTCGATCTGCGCGGTTACAGACTCTTTGGCGTAAAACTTCCCGGAAACAGGGAGCGGCCTATCGTCACAAATTACAATGAGACGCGTGCCAATGAGCAGTTTGGAGGACGCGATCCGGAAACGGATAAACTTCTGAAGAATCCACGATGGTCGAAGGGTATCTTTTGGCAGATCTGGTTCGGTTACGATTATTAATACTGTTTTATGATCCAATCAAAGCATATCATCAAGTTTTTGCTGATCGCATTCCTTCTGGAAAGCTGCGGAGTCTCCGGAAATATTCGGATCTCGGGTTATTTTCGCAAAACCGATACCGATAGCTGGGGCGTGTTAGGCGGGTCGGCTCTGCGGAATAATTATCGCAGCAAGGCTTTTCCATTGCCGCTGCAAAAGGTGTGGCAGGTCCAGCTGTCGTCGGCTCCGAACGAAGTCATTACGGCATCGGATAATATTGTATACACCGGGACTCTGGACGGGCGAATTTACGCCATCGATATGCTAAAAGGGGAAGTCATTGGCAATTTGAAATTCCTGTACCCTGCGACAAACGGATTATCGGTTCAGCATCAGACGGCCATTGTGGCTTTGGCCAGCGGAAAGGAAGCGCTGGTGAGCTACAATCTGTACGACAACGCATTTCGTTATATCAAACCGTCGCGCGGCATCGAGACCAATCCTCTTATCATGGAAGAATATATTTATGCGGCGGACCAATACAGGCAATTTTTTTCGCTTAATTATTCCGACGGAACCACGCTATGGACCTTTGAGACTCCAAAGCCAGTACGTTCTTCGCCTGCCGTGTCCGGTACGTCCGTTTATTTCGGATGCGACGACGGCAAAGTATATTCGCTCAACCGCTACAATGGCCGCGTTAACTGGACATTTCAGACGGGACAAGCGATATACGCCGCACCGGCTCTGGATGATAAGAACCTTTACATTGGTTCTACCGACAGCAATTTTTACGCGATCAATTTGAAGGATGGGTCCTTGTCATGGAAATTCAGGATAGGAACGACTCAACCCGGTAAATTCTTTTCAGGAGCGGCGGTAAACGGGAATAAAGTTCTTGTCGGTGCAACCGACGGATGTTTATATGCCTTCAATAAAAACAGCGGCGAGTTGCTTTGGAAATTTCAAACTCAGGCCGCGATCAGCACGTCGCCCGTCATTACCGATGAACTGGCGTTTGTCGGTTCGCAGGATACGTATCTTTATGCGGTCAACCTTGCTACCGGAGATTCTGTGTGGAGTTTCAAAACAGGTGGGCGCATCAAGACCAATCCGGCCATGTTCGGGGACTACCTTATTGTTGCGTCGGAGCCGAAAAATGTCTATGCTTTCAAAATAGAGACGAAACCATGATGAAGTATCTTATTACATACGTTTTTATTTTACTGCTCATCTTTTCCCGCCGTTCTTTGGGTCAGGAAGCCTTCGGATATCTGCGGATTGACTCGGGAGAGCCTGTTATACAAGTTCTCGTCGGGGATTCTGTATACGCTTACTCCGAAAGGCTGAGATTACCTGTGGGTAATCATACGGTCATGATCTGCAATCCCGATCGCATTTCGTTTCAGGCGCAAGATTTTGTGGCAATCGTGGATATCAGATCGGGCGAAGAAAGCAGGATTCAGGCCGTGTTCGAAAAACTGGCCGAGATCAATTCCTATCCGCCGGGCGCAGAGGTATATATCAATAATGAATTGGCCGGTATAACGCCATTTTATCTGCCGTTATCGCGTCATAAGGATGGTGTCCTGCATTTTAGAAAAAAGGGCTATACGAATGAGGGGATAACCGTTACGGATTCGTCCATTGCAAGGAACAGCGTGAAAATGTATCTGCGCCCTGAAATAGCGGGGAGAATCCGCAATCAAAATCAGTTTGTAAATCTTGAGTGGCAAGACCGCGGACCCTATAGATACCGGGAAGAGATCATGATTACTCAGGGATTGTGCATTGTTTTCGGCGCCGGTGCGGCTTATTACAAAAAACAGGCGGATGATTCATTTGAAAAAGCCAAGATCTATAGACGATTGGGTGAATTGCAGAAGAAAGACCGCCAGTTGAAAAAAACAAAAAGATACGACCGCTATGCCGTTGTTGGACTCGTCGGGATGCAGGTTAATGCGGCGGCCCTGATCTATTACCTTTTTAAATCAAAATGATCCTACGCCCCGGTTAGCGCCCCGCTCCGGGTTTTGTTTATGAAAGACGCTATTTCTGATCGGTCCTTCCGTAATCGGCTTCATGCTCTGCGGAGAAAAGAATTTGTAGTGCCGCTATTGGTGACGCTGTTCACTCTGATTCCGGTTCTCGTCGGCTTTTCGGAATTTGTGAAATGGGTGGAACAGCGGCCGGGAGTTCGTTTCTCCGATCCGTTCCTCACAAGGATGGCCCCTTCTGATCTCACGTGGCTCATATTCACAATGATCTACGGCGGACTGATCATGTCGGTTTTCGCGTTGGCGGTTTTTCCTCAACGCTTACTGATTGCGGTACAAGCTTACATTCTAGTGGTGATCGTGCGTGCGTTGGTCATGTACGCAATGCCGCTGGATCCGCCGGAAGGTATGATACCGCTGAGGGATCCTCTGGTCGAAGACCTTGGGACCGGCCAATTGCTCACACGTGATCTTTTCTTCTCAGGTCATACCGCTACCACGAGCCTCTTATTCTTCTGTGTTTGTCAAAAAATAATGAAAATAATTCTGTTCATCGCAACCGCCGTGCTCGCATTTGCCCTTCTCAAACAGCACGTTCATTATTCTGTGGATGTGCTTTCGGCTCCGTTTTTTGCGTATGGCGCGTATCGTGCTGTTGTCTTGAGCCACTCCAAATTCGGTCTTAACCGCAAACAAGTATGAACCAACAGATCTTACATCCAAGCAGCATTGTCGTTATCGGTGGATCCAACGACATCCATAAGCCCGGCGGAAAAGTTTTGAAAAACCTCCTCGACGGGAAATACGGCGGAAAATTGTACGTGACGAACCCGAAAGAACGCGTAGTCCAGGGTGTGACCAGTTTTCCGGACCCGAGAGATTTACCCCCCTGCGATCTGGCAATCATTGCGGTGGCCGCCAAATTCATCCCGGATACAGTAAAGTTGCTTGCTCACGATAAAATGACCAGAGCGTTCATTATCCTTTCGGCAGGTTTCAGTGAAACCGGTGCGCAAGGCAAAGCTTTGGAGGAAGACATAGTCAAGATCATCAACGAAGTAGACGGTATACTGATCGGCCCTAATTCTATCGGTGTGCTCACCCCGCATTATCATGGGGTTTTTACAGAGCCAATTCCAAAGCTCGATCCGAAGGGCTGTGATCTGGTGTCAGGGTCGGGTGCAACAGCCGTTTTCATCATGGAATCCGGTATTCCCAAAGGGCTGACTTTTTCCAGCGTGTTCTCAGTAGGGAATTCTGCGCAAACCGGTGTTGAAGAAATTGTCAGGTATCTGGACGAATCGTTCGATCCGGCGACGAGTTCCAGAGTAAAACTTCTATACATCGAGAAGATCGATAAGCCTCAGATGCTGCTCAAACACGCCTCATCGCTTAGCTCAAAGGGATGCCGGATCGCGGCGATCAAGGCGGGCAGTTCCGACGCCGGGAGCCGGGCGGCCTCTTCGCATACGGGCGCGCTTGCGAGTTCGGATACCGCCGTGGACGCCCTTTTCCGCAAGGCCGGAATTGTGCGTTGTTACGGCCGGGAAGACCTGATCAATGTGGCCTGCGTCTTCATGCATCCGGAACTTGCCGGCAAAAACATAGCGGTGGTCACGCATGCCGGCGGCCCGGCGGTCATGATCACGGATGCTTTGTCAAAAGGCGGGCTCCATATCCCAAAAATCGACGATCCCAGATCGGCCGAACTTTTGCAGAAACTATTTCCGGGTTCTTCCGTTAACAATCCCATCGATTTCCTGGCCACCGGTACGGCCGATCAACTCGGACTCATCATTGACTATGTAGAACAACATTTTTCTTTTCTCGATGCTATGGTTGTAATTTTCGGAACGCCCGGCCTGGTGGAGGTCTTTGACGCCTATGAGACCATTCACCAGAAGAAACTAACCTGCAAGAAACCCATTTTCGCCGTGATGCCATCCATTCTGACGGCCAGAAAAGAGGTCGATTCTTTTCTTTCCAAAGGTCACGTATGTTTTCCCGACGAGGTTCTTCTGGCGCAAGCGCTCAGCCGGGTCGCCGCTATGCCTAAATTAAATAACGCCGTAACCCCCGGAAAGAGGATTGAAGAATCACCCATTCGGGCTATTGTAAAAGAACACCGCGGCGGTTATCTTCCGCCGGATTCCGTCAAAAAATTGTTGGAAGCCGTTGGAATTCCTACGGTAAAAGAGATAATTGTCCGAAACGCAGCCGAAGCTAAGTTGGCAGTACGGGATCTGAGATTTCCGGTCGTATTAAAGGCGGTCGGCCCGGTTCATAAGACCGACGTTGGAGGAGTTTCCCTGAATATCGCGAACGAAGAAAAAATGCTCGCGGAGTTTGAACGCATCATGCAGATAAATACGGTAACGGGTGTACTGATTCAGCCTATGATCAAAGGAACCGAACTCTTTGTGGGAGCCAAATTTGAAGAAGGTTTTGGACACGTTGTGTTATGCGGTTTGGGAGGTATATTTGTCGAAGCGCTGAAAGATGTGATCAGCGGTCTGGCTCCTTTGTCGCACCATGAAGCACTGGATATGATCCGTAGGCTTAATGGCTATAAGCTGATCGCCGGAACCAGAGGACAGGAAGGGGTTAATGAAGACGTGTTGGCCGACATTATAGTACGGCTGTCTGGTCTTCTGTCCGCAGTTCCCGAGATCAAAGAATTGGATATCAATCCACTCATGGGAAAAGGCCGGGAAATCATTGCTGTGGATGCACGGATTTGTATTGAAAAAAATAATGGAATGAGATAAGATCATTTAACAACCAAACCCATCGGAGACGTTATGCGAAGAGTACTCTTGCTTCTTCTCGTATCCCTTGTCGGAACTCCATTCCTCTTGGCCCAGGCCAAGAAGGCGGATACGACGGATTATTTTAATTCCAAGACCTTTTCAGGTCTCAAACTTCGTTTGATAGGACCGGCCATCACTTCAGGCCGCATCGTGGACCTGGCCGTTAATCCAAAGGACCATGCGCACTTCTTTGTCGCTGTAGCTTCCGGAGGCGTATGGAAGACCCTGAACGGCGGTATCACATTCTCACCCGTTTTTGATTCACAAAATTCTTTTTCGATCGGATGTGTGACCATGGACCCTAACAATGCGAATGTGGTTTGGGTCGGAAGCGGTGAGAATAACAGCCAGCGTTCCGTATCCTACGGCGACGGTGTTTATAAGTCGCTCGACGGCGGAAAGAACTGGAAGAACATGGGATTGAAAAAATCGGAACATATCGGAAAGATCGTCATCGATCCTAGGAATTCCAACGTGGTCTATGTGGCCGCCCAGGGCCCGCTGTGGGGACCGGGAGGAGACCGAGGACTTTACAAAACGACCAATGGAGGAGATACCTGGGAACAGATTCTGAAGATCAGTGAAAATACCGGCGTATCGGATATTGCGATGGATCCGCGTGATCCGGACGTGCTATACGTTTCGTCTTATCAGAGGAGAAGGCATGTCTGGACGCTGATCAACGGCGGTCCTGAGGCGGCTATCCATAAGTCGAATGATGGTGGAAAAACCTGGACCAAGCTGACCGAAGGTCTGCCGTCCGGAGATGTTGGCCGTATAGGATTGGCGATTTCGCCGGTCAATCCGGATGTATTATATGCATTGATCGAAACGTCGGACAACTCCGGCGGATTCTTCCGGACGACCGACCGGGGAGCGTCTTGGGAAAAACGATTTGATTATATTTCCAGCAGCGCACAATACTATCAGGAGATCTTCTGCGATCCGAAAGACGTTGACCGCGTGTACAGTATGGACACGTACCTCAAACTCACGGACGACGGCGGAAAGACATGGCGAAATCTGGGAAACAATCATCGTCATGTGGACGATCACGCTATTTGGATCGATCCTGATAACACGAATCACCTGCTGATCGGCGGCGATGGCGGTTTGTACGAAACCTACGATCTGGGCGTCACATTTCGTTTCTACCCAAATCTGCCGATCACACAATTCTACAGAGTTGCCGTGGATAATTCCGAACCATTCTACTACGTTTACGGAGGAACACAGGACAACAACACATGGGGAGGACCGTCACGAACCACCAATTCCGGCGGTATCACCAACGAAGACTGGTTTCTGGTCGTGGGCGGAGACGGATACAAAGCCCAGATTGATCCCAAAGATCCCAACATCGTTTATGGCGAATGGCAGTACGGTGGTCTTGTACGCATGGATCGCAAGAGCGGAGAAGTGCTATTTATTCAACCTCAGCCGGAAAAAGGGGAGGAGCACCGCTGGAACTGGGATACGCCGCTTCTGATCAGTCCTCATTCTCACACACGGCTGTATTTTGCGGCCAATCGTCTTTTCCGGAGCGATGATCGCGGGCAATCATGGAAAGCCGTCAGCCCGGATCTGACACGCAGGATCGACCGCAATAAGCTTCCTGTCATGGGCAAAATATGGGGACCGGAAGCCGTTGCCAAAAACGCCTCAACATCGCTCTACGGCAATATTGTCTCGCTGAGTGAATCTCCCGTTAAAGAAAATCTAATTTTCGTAGGGACGGACGACGGTTTGATCCAGGTCACCGAAGACGCTCAGAATTGGCGTAAGATCGATAGGTTCCCGGGTGTTCCCGATACGACCTATGTGAGCGATATTTTTGCCTCTCAGCACAACGAGAATGTCGTTTATGCATCCTTTGATAATCATAAGAATGCGGATTTCAAACCTTACCTTATCAAGAGTACCGACAAAGGTAAGACCTGGACGTCGATCCGCGGTAATCTGCCCGATAACGGCGCCGTCTACACGATCACGGAAGACTTTATCAACCCGAATCTGCTTTTCTGCGGAACCGAATTCGGGCTGTATTTCAGTATCGACGGAGGCAAAAAATGGGTGCCCTTGAAAGGCGAATTCCCGACCATCGCCGTACGCGATCTGGAGATCCAGAAACGTGAGAGCGATCTGGCAATTGGTACTTTTGGCCGAGGCATATATATACTGGATGACTATTCGCCGCTGCGTAAATTGTCGGAAGAGATTGTTAAAAACGATGCGTATATATTTCCCGTCAAAGATGCGCTGATGTATATGCCGGATTATTCCCGTGAAAAATACGACCAAGGAGAAACGTTTTACCGCGCCAAAAATCCGGACTTTGGCGCGACGTTCACGTATTATTTGAAGGAGGATATCAAGACGAAGAAGCAAAAACGTAAGGATGCCGAGAAGGAGGCCGAAAAGAAAAAAGCCGCCTATGCGTATCCATCGTTTGACGAACTGCGCAGCGAAGATGAAGAGCAAGCCCCGCATCTGATATTTACGGTTACGGACGAAACCGGACAGGTTATCCGGCGTCTTACGGCTCCGGCTAAAGCGGGTATGAACCGTATTACATGGGATCTTCGTTATCCCAATGTGGTTCCGGTCAGTGAAAAAACGGAAACCAACAAGTTCAATGGTATGCCCGTTCTTCCTGGAAAATACAGAGTCGCGATGTCCAAGAATGAGAACGGCGTGATCACAGAACTCTTTGGTCCGGTGGAATTTGTGGCCAGGCCGCTGAACAATACTACCTTGCCGGCCAAGGACCGCTCGGCGCTGGTCGCGTTTCAGAGAAAGGTCGCTCGGCTGCAGCAGGCCGTGATGGCGGTTAATGCCGTTACCGATGATCTTCAGAAACGGATCGCCGTAATCGATAAGGCGGTCATGACGGCCGTCGGTGCCGACAAATCTCTCATTGAAAAAATCCGAGGCACAAAGTCGCAATTATCGAATATACAGAGGGCCATGACCGGAGACCGTGCGTTGGCCAAGCGCAACGAGAACCAGGCTCCTCCTATCACGGACCGTTTGCAGTATATCATTGACGGAACGTGGGAAACTACCTCCGATCCAACGCAAACGCAATTGGACGCGTATAAAATCGCTTCGGAGGAATTCGGGCCTGTTCTTGCGCAATTACGTACTTTGATTGAAAGCGATATCAAGGGACTCGAAGACCAGTTGGAAAAGCTTGATGCGCCGTGGACGCCCAACCGGCTGCCCGATTGGAAGGCTGAATAACGATGTCTAATTAACTCCCTAAACCATAGATCATGCGGACAACTATACCTCAAATTATTACGGAGGAAGGTATGAAACATTTTCGATTTTCAGGATGGATAATTCCCCTGATGGCGGTGATGTTCCTCTCCTGCGCTAAAGAAAGCGGCAAAAGCTTTCGAGTGGCCGTGGAATATCACAAGTTAGACAACGGGCTCAGAGTGGTTCTTTCGCCCGATCCCACCGCTCCCATTGTAACGGTCGGGGTTTATTACAACATTGGGTTCCGCATCGAACCCAAAGACCGCACCGGATTTGCACACCTGTTTGAGCACATGATGTTCCAGGGCTCCGACAATCTCGGAAAAATGGAATTCATTAAGCTGGTTCAGAGAAGCGGCGGTATATTAAACGGTTCCACAAGGTTTGATTTCACCAATTATTTTCAGATTGTCCCGACGCACAAGCTTGAGACGATACTTTGGGCCGAAGCGGATCGCATGAAAGGTCTGAAGATCGATCAGGAAAATCTGAAGAATCAGCAGGAGGTTGTGAAGAACGAAGTGAAGGTCAATGTCCTCAATCGTCCTTACGGCGGTTTCCCGTGGCTCGATATGCCGCAATACGCCAACACGAATTGGTATAACGCGCATAATTTTTACGGTGAACTCAAAGATCTGGATGCGGCCACTCTCGAAGACGTAAAATCCTTTTTTAAGACATATTATGCGCCCAACAATGCGGCGCTCGTGGTCGTGGGGGACTTCGATCCCAAGCAGACTCTCGCATGGGTGAAACAATACTTCGGTTCATTGCCGAAGTCCGACTTGCCTGCCAAACCTGATATTACCGAGCCCAGACAGGAAGCGGAAAAGAAAGTGAAGAAGACCGATTCCCTCGCCAAGCGTCCGGCTTTGGCATTTGCCTATCACATGCCGGCACGCAATACGCCGGAGTACTTCGCCATGGGACTGATCGATCAGATACTTGTGCAGGGTTCGGACAGCAAGTTGTATGAAGCGCTTGTGCAGAAGAAGGGCTACACCGGCCAGCTCACCGGCGGCATCAACTACCTTGGCAACATGTTCAATTACAACGGACCTATGGTGTGGATGGCGGACCTGATTCATGATCCAAACGTATCTCCGGATTCGATCATGGCTGAGGTCGACACGGCGATCGAAAAACTGCGCAACGAACCAATCGATCAGGAGACGTTCAACCGGGCCATGGTGAAAATGCGGTCGGCACTCTATTCAGAAATCACGGGATTCTATGGCTTCGGCACCGCCGATCTTTTGGCCAGTTTCGCTCTTTTTGACGACGATCCGTCGCGGATCAATGGGCTCGAGGATTCCTTCCGAAAAGTCACACCTAAGTTGATCCAGGAAACGGCCAAAGAATATCTGAGAAGCTCCAACAGGACGGTTCTGGCACTGGAAATACCGTCCGCCAACGTTAGCAAAAAGTAAGGAGAGATCGATATGAAAACTAAATTTTCATGGTTAGCGGTTCTGCTGTCTCTTCTGACAGTGAACGTTTGGGCGCAAAAACAGACTCCGCCTGCGGGTGGCACACCCAAAGATTTCAACTTGCCCGCCAAAACGTCGATGACCTTAAATAACGGATTATCGGTCACGATGGTGCCGTACGGAAAAGTTCCAAAAGTCAGTGTTCGTGTCGTGATCCGGACAGGCAATATTGACGAGACCGCCGCCGAAGTATGGCTCGCTGATCTTACCGGCGAATTTATTAAAGAAGGAACCAAAACGCGTTCTGCTCAGGATCTGGCCAAAGCGGCGGCCAGCATGGGCGGATCGATCGAAGTAACAACGACATCCGACCAGGTGTTCGTTACCGGAGAAGTGCTGGCAGAATTCGGCCCAGAATTCATCAAGCTCTTGTCTGACATGATGCAGAATCCGTCATTTCCTGCCGGTGAATTGGACCGTCTTAAAAATAATATGATTCGCGACCTTACGGTCCAACGCGCTGAACCGCAAGGCATGGCATCAGAGAAATTTAACCAGGTTATGTTTGGCGATCATCCGTATGGACGTAATTTTCCAACAGAGGAAATGCTGAAATCGTACACCGTCGATCGGGTTAAAGAATTCTACGAAAAGAATTACGGGGCAAAACGGACGTCGATCTATGTGGTTGGCATATTTGATACCAAAGCTATCCAGCAGGCGGTGAATGAAAGCTTTAGCAATTGGAAAGAGGGCCCGGCTGCGACGCAGAACCCTCCCAAAATGAGTTCTTCACGAACCATTTATCTTATTGACCGGCCCGGCGCCCCCCAATCGACCATCTATATGGGTTTACCGGTTATCGATCCGTCCCAACCGGATTACCTGACCATGACGGTGATGAATTCTATGTTAGGCGGTTCATTCGGTTCTCGCATTACGAGCAATATCCGCGAGAACAAAGGCTATACCTATTCGCCCAGCAGCTTCTTGAACATAAATTATCGCAGCGCATATTGGGCGGAAGTGGCGGACGTCGCGACGGAATTCACAGGAGCGTCCATCAAAGAGATTCTGTTCGAGATCAATAGACTTAGGGACGAAGTGCCGGGGAACGAAGAACTCGACGGTATAAAAAATTACATGGCAGGAACTTTCGTGCTTCGCAATTCATCTCCTGGAGGCATCGCAAACCAGCTCGGCTTCCTCAGTTTGCACGGCTTGCCGGATACCTACTTAACAAATTATGTCAAGAACGTGTATGCGATCACTCCGGAGGATATTTCAAAGATGGTAAAGAATTATATCCGTGATCAGGACATCTCTATCGTGATTGTTGGCGATATCAAAAAGATCAAAAAACAAGTGGAGCCTTACGGTAAGATCGTTCAGTAGTTCCAGATTCTCATTTTAAAAGCCGTACATGCCGCATGTACGGCTTTTTTTATTTTGAATTCGTGGATGATTTTCTATATTCAGGCACTCAAATAATGCGTGCGGTCAGGGAATTAACCGTGTTGCGTTCGCGTTATCAAACCGTAGTACTATGAAAAAATTTGATATTCCTCTCTTTTACAGAAGTTCTCTCATTTCCGCGATCAAAGAATACCGGCGCGCGCAGGACGCAAGGAAAAAGGATTTTGTCCCGACGCGGTTGGATTTCGGGCCGGTGGAATTTCTGATCGCACGGCATTTTGGTTTTTGTTACGGCGTTGAGAACGCGATCGAGATATCCTACAAAGCCATTGCGGAGAATCCGGGAAAGCGGATATTTCTTTTGAGCGAAATGATACACAACCCGGAAGTGAACCGCGATCTGCAAAGCCGCGGAGTCCGGTTTATCATGGATACATACGGCAAACAGAGTATTCCGTGGGAAGCATTGACGGGTGACGATGTGGTTTTGGTGCCTGCTTTCGGTACCACGGTTGAAATAGAAAAAAAGCTGGCCGACATCGGGATCCATTCCTATGCGTTCGATACCACGTGTCCGTTTGTGGAAAAAGTTTGGAATAAGGCCGCGTCGATCGGGAAGGAAAGATATACCGTGGTCATTCATGGTAAACCCTCGCACGAAGAAACGCGGGCTACTTTTTCCCACAGCCGGCAGAATGCGCCGACGGTCGTGGTGCGTGATATGGGAGAGGCAAAAAAACTGGCCGAAGTCATCGAGGGCCGATTATCCAAAAAGGATTTTTATGAAGTATTCGTTGGTCAATATTCCGACGGTTTCGATCCGGAAAGGGATCTGGAGCGTATCGGTGTGGTCAATCAGACCACGATGCTGGCCAGCGACACTCAGGCGATTGCGGATTATTTGAAAGTCACTATGGCGAAAAAATACGGGCTGTCGGATTCTACCATACACGAACGCTTTTCCGATACAGGTGACACGTTGTGTTATGCTACCAACGATAATCAGAATGCTACATACGGGCTTCTGAATGAAAAGGCCGATCTCGCTATCGTGGCAGGCGGATATAATAGTTCCAATACTTCCCATATAGTAGAACTCTGCGAACAGGCACTGCCTACGTATCTGATCTCTTCGTCCGAAAAGATCGTTTCCAGAGATCTTATCAGACATTATGATATTCATGGCGGTTCAGAAAGAGACACCTCGCCGTATCTGCCCCCGAAGGATAAGATAACCGTCATGCTTACCAGCGGCGCTTCTTGCCCGGATGCGGTCGTTGAAGATATTCTGAGGAAGCTGCTCTCGTATTTTCCGGGCTCAAATAGCGTAGAAAATTTAATGGAAACTTTCGCGTTACCGGCCCAAAAGTGATAAAAATAATTTGCTTGTTCGGGCACGCGTGTATAAATTGTCATATGCGTATTAAGAAATGCATTAATGAAAATAAAGGCTGATTGTGGCCGAACCTTCCGAACAGATTAAAAAGAAATTAGCCGCCGCCCTGTTGGGCGATACCACAGCGAAAACCGTTCTGCTTGTCGACGATGAGATTCGGATGGCGACGGAAGTTAAGGGTCTGCTTGAAAAAGAAGGCTACACGGTCACTCTCGTTCCCAATGGGAAACGGGCGATGGAAGAGATCAAAGAGAATCCGCCGGATCTCATATTGGCCGATATTGTGATACGCCACATCAATGGGTTTGATCTTTGTCGTTACGTCAAGGCCGATCCCTCAACTAAAGATATACCTGTGATTTTGATTACGGGCTTGCAGCGCCCCGACGATAAAATCAAAGGCATTCAAGTCGGCGCCAATGATTTTATCGGCAAGCCGTTTGACCCGATGGAATTGAAGGTGCGCGTTGCTTCGGCTCTCGAAATGAAAATGCTGCACGCCACGTTGGTCAATGTCGATGAGGTGATTTTCGCCTTTTCAAGGGCGGTGGAAGCCAGGGACCCTTACACGCGCGGTCATTCCGAAAGGGTCGGGCGATACGCCATGAAATTTGCCGGCGCGCTGGGCATGGACCCGGCCTACCAGTCGCTCCTGATGAATGGCGCGATTCTCCACGATATAGGTAAGATCGGTGTGCGGGACAGCGTACTTCTCAAAGGAGATAAGCTCACTCACGACGAATTTGAAGAGATCAAGAAGCACCCGGCCATCGGTCTTCAGATCTGTGCGCCGCTCAAATCCAGCCGTCCTTTGCTCAATATCATTGCATACCATCACGAGAAAATGGATGGCTCGGGGTACCCGTACGGATTGATCGGTAATACGATTCCGTTCGAGGCTCGTGTCATTGCGATCACGGACACCTATGATGCCTTAACCAGCGATCGTCCGTATCGAAAGGCGCTCAGACCTGTGGAAGCATGCCACATCCTGGAGTCGGGCATCGAGACCCATTATGATGAGGACATCCTGCCCGTCTTTATTGAGATTGCACTGCGTGGAGAATTGGCCAATATCGCCAATGAAGTTCATGATGGCTGGTCCCCGGGCCACGCCAGCATGGATGGGCCTATGCGGAATCTAAAAGATTTCGGCATGCTGTCGTACGTTGTTAAGTAAAAAACTATTCTTAACTGTCTGAAGGCTGTTTGATTTGCAAACAGCCTTTTTTTGTGGTTATTATGAACGTATTTGATCGGATTAAAGATCTTTTGAGTAAAGAAGGTATCGCGTTTCAAGTAGTCCGGCATGAACCGACGTACACTTCCGAAGCATCGGCCGCCGCTAGGGGAGAGGCATTGAGTACCGGCGGAAAGGCCATTGTAATGAAATTGGATGAAAGCTTCAAACTCTTCGTGATAGCGGCGGACCTCCGTATCGATTCCGGCAAACTTAAGACCTATTTCAAAGTTCGCAAACTCCGTTTTGCCACGCCGGACGAATTACTCAAACTGACCGGTCTCGTGCCGGGTTCCGTACCGCCCTTTGGCCGTCCGGTGCTGAATTTTGACCTTTTTGTGGATCGTTCGGTTACGATGAATGTGAAGATCGCGTTCAATGCCGGTTCTCTTACCGATTCGATCGTCATGAATACGGTGGATTATCTGCGTGTTTCAGGCGGTACGATCCTGAGTTTTGGAAAGAACGAACAGTCCTGAGTCTAATAATTCTTATTGGAATTCAGGTGAATAAGCCAATGGAGGGATTCGTCGGGATGGTTGAAATATCCGATCTCAAGTGTCACCGGATCTTCGTATCGCAGTCCTTTGAGTAATGAAGATTTGGCCAGCGGAGTTTCAGGCATCGCGACCGCTATGTGTTTCACGCCGACCTTGACCGCACGAGGGAGCCAATCCTCTTTTAGCCATAATTGGTCGTCTTTATCCACAATTGATAGGGAACTGAGATCAAGCCAGCAGACTCGCGATTTCTTTTCCGAAGCCAGCTCAATAAGCTTATCCATAGCCTTACGGTAGGCTCCGGTAGCCGAAAATTTTTTCCAGTACAAGCGGGGAATGCGGACGTCATCGTGCCAATGGACGTCCATGAATGGATCCTCATGGTAAATAGTGCGATTTTGAGGTTTGACCGAACTCTGACTGAAATGAGGCATAAGGTATGTAAAAGGCAATTATTTCGGTTTTAACATACAACAAGTGGGATAAGCTTGTCAAGAGATTTGTATATTCAAGACGTGCGTGAACAGTAAGGCAAAACATGACGGCGGTCATGGATTCCGGTCAAATTTTTAATTACATTACGTTGAAGATTGAGGAGGCAACGCATGGCCCACCATACACTCCGATCGGGTTATCACAAACTGGTTGAAAGACTCAATCGGTTTCCTCAGGGAGCCCCGCCCAGTGAGACCTTATATCAAATTCTGAAAGTCCTGTTTTCTGAAGAAGAAGCACGGTTAATGGCCCTTCTTCCGATCAAACCATTCACGGTAAAGACCGCATCGGAAGCGTGGAAAACGGATCCAATCAAAACACAGAACATGCTTGATCAACTATCTTCAAAAGCCGTATTACTGGACATTGGATTTGAGGAAGGAACACTGTACGTCATGCCGCCTCCTATGGCCGGGTTCTTTGAATTCGCCATGATGCGATTGCGCGGGGACATTGATCAGAAAATGTTGGCTCAGCTTTTCTATCAATATCTCAATGTGGAAGAAGATTTCGTCAAGGCCCTGTTTGCCAACGGGGAAACACAGTTAGGGCGTGCCTTTGTTAACGAGCCGTCCTTATCGGAAGATAATGCTCTGCATGTTCTGGACTATGAACGCGCGACGCACGTCATACAAACGGCGGAGCACATTGGTGTAGGTATTTGCTATTGCCGTCACAAAATGCAGCACATGGACCGAGCCTGTGACGCTTCCATGGACATCTGTATGACGTTCAATAATACCGCTTTATCGCTTACTCGCCACGGGTATGCCCGGGCCATTGATCGTTCGGAATGTACCGAACTGCTCCACAAAGCCTACGGTGAGAACCTGGTTCAATTTGGGGAGAACGTGCGCGAGCGCGTGAATTTTATCTGCAATTGCTGCGGCTGTTGCTGCGAAGCGATGATCGCCGCGCGGAAATACGCCAATCTTCAGCCGGTTCATACAACCAACTTCATTCCCCGTGTGTCGGAGGATCTCTGCAACGGCTGCCAGAAGTGCGTTAAGGTCTGTCCGGTCGAGGCAATGACCGCTGTCTCCTCCCATGATCCTCATAAACCAAACCGGAAAAAAGCAAAAGTGGACGAGGCTGTGTGTTTGGGATGCGGTGTTTGTGTGCGCGTTTGTCCGACGAACGGTATCCGGCTGGAAAGCCGCCCAAAACGTGTTATCACGCCGGTCAACGGCGCTCACAAAGCCGTACTCATGGCTATTGAACGCGGAAAACTCCAAAACCTTATATTCGATAACCAACTCCTTGCCAGCCACCGCGCCATGGCGGCCATACTTGGAGCCATACTAAAGCTGCCTCCTCTCAAGCAGATCATGGCCAGCCGGCAAATGAAATCGCGTTATCTCGAAGCGCTCATCCTCAAAGCCCCCGTATAACCCTTTCGGGTCATTGACCCTCCCCGTTGAAACTTTTTCCAGATTCTTTCGTTTGCTCAGTATCGCAGACAAACGCATTCCTTTCCCCAAGGTCTTTTCCGTTTTATATGAGGATGAGAGGCGGATAACGATCTAAAACGCATGAGTCATAAAGCTTCAATAGGGAGTTCGCTATGAAACACTTTCTTTCGTCCCTTCTCCTGTTCCTTTCTTTTCCTGTCTGCGATCTGTTACCGCAAGCTGAAATCGTTCCAAAAATCGACGGTAAAATTGAAGAAGACGAATGGGCCGGGGCCAAAACTTTTGAAGATTTTACCATGATCGTTCCTAAGACCAGTGAAAAATATTACGATAAGACCATTGTTTATCTCAAACAATCCAAAGACGCCATTTACGTGGGGGTCAAATTCTGGCCGCGAGGCCGTGTGATAAGGCAGTCTTTGATCAGAGACCGGAGTACGGATGAGGAAAACGAATTTTTCATTTTGTTGGATCTCGAGAACAAACGCAAGAATGGGTATTTCTTTGCGTTCAGCTTTTTGAACAATCAAAGAGACCTGCTCATATACAATCAGCGTCAGTTGTCTCAGGAATGGGACTGGATATGGCAGAACAAGTCTGTGGTGTACAGGGAGCCATCCAATGGCGAAGAAGGTTACATCGAATCGGAAGTCCGTATCCCTGTGGACAAGATACAGAACAAGAATCCCAGCAGGATTGGTGTCGACGTCCAGTTATTTGCATACAAACCGGACGGAACGAGCTATTTCTATTCGATCAGTCCCACGAGTGAGCTTATGAATCTCAAGGGAACGTATGAATGGGACATACATCCTTTTGATGAAAGAGCCAATCTTAATTTCAATGCGACGCCTTACATCGTTGCAAGTAAGATCGACTCGAACTTCAAGAGTTCATTTGGTGGAGAGGTGAGTGTCAGCCTGGACCGGCACAAGCTTAAAGGAACATACAATACCGACGAATCGACACTGGAGGCGGATCCCTTCGATTTTTCGTTATACGGAACCCCTATATTTCTGCAGGAAAAGAGGCCTTTTTTCAGTAAGGATCTCGATATTTACCGTACGCCCATCAATATTTTTTACACGCGTGCGATCCAGGAGATCCATTACGGTCTCAACTATACCTACCGCAGTAATCACTTGAAGACTGGTCTGGCGTATGTGGAAGAGGAGGCATCACCCGGAGTTATCAACAAGGACAAAAGATCCTTTTTCGTAGCCCGTCCAAACCTGATCTACCAGAACTTCACTCTGGGCTCCACGATATTGGTTGATCGTGATCCCGCACGCGATCGTGATGAGCAGCTGTACAGCGTCGACAGCAAGATCGATCTCTTTTCACGATGGGTCTTTCAGCCGCAAGCGGTCAGCAGTATCAGTAAGACAGGAAGCAATAAGGATCAGGGACAGGCCTATCGCGGCCATTTGTACTACCAGTTTGACGGCGGAGGTGGACCCTACGCGGACATTATTTACAGTCGGTTCGATAAGAAATTCGACGCCATGACCTTGTTCAACAACTATGGGAATGATTACGACGAGATCATAGTTGGCGGAGGGTATAATTTTGTCCGAAATATCAAGTACTTCTCTTCGGTCAATGCCGGCGCTCAGTACTATCGGGCTAAGAAATTATCGAGCGATTTCACTCTTCAGGAAAATGTAAACGCTTATGTCAACTATAAAGTCAACGACTGGCTAAGTCTCAATCACAATTTCGAATATAACAGGCCGGATGATTTTAAAAACGACACGACCATCGTTACCAGAACGAACTTTCTGGAGGACCATAATGTCAAGTTTATATATGGAAATCATTCTTTGATCTTGGGCTATAATTTCGGTCCTTTTTACGGATCGTACCTTCATAATCCGTACGGCGACCTTAACCTGGCCTTTTTTGGGAATATGGGACTGACACTATCCTATCGCGGGCAGAGGACGGCTGCGGTTGATCAAAATATCTACAGGGTCAAGCTGAATTACCGAATTATAGATAAGCTCTATCTGAGATCGTTCTATCAGATTAATGACAAAAAAATAGCTTCAGGTGATACTCACCGCACGTTGATAGCATGGAATTCCCTCCTGCAGTATGAATTCTTTGCGGGAAGTAATTTATACTTTGTATTGAATCTGCAGAAAGATTCCGATCTTGAGGACAGCCGGCTGTTGGAGAATCCCGGCCGCTATTTCAAGTTGGCGTATGAGGTCAATTTCTAGGCAATCAGCTCAGCGCTTATTGAATTTCCCTGCGAAATCGAGGATTTTCTCGTAAGCCTTTTTGAGCTTATTTTCATCCGGGAGGAAAACCACACGGAAATGTTTGGTTCCGGGAACCTGCCCGAATCCGCTGCCGGCCACCGTAACCACGCCCGTCTCTTCAATCAGAGCGCGAACAAACTCATCGTCCGATTTATTAATGTGCAGTGTTGGAAAGGCATAAAAGGCGCCGTTGGGTTTCACCAAAGAAATTTCCGGAGTGGAATTGAGCATCTGGAAAGTGAGATCACGCCGCCTCGTGAGTCTGGTTTTTACGTCGGTCAAGTGGCTTTGGTCGCCTTCAAGAGCGGGCTTGATGGCATATTGCATCGGATGATTGGCGCACAAGCGCGCGCGCAAAAGTTTATTAATAGCCTCCACATACGTCTTGATCCGGGACTCCTCACCTGAAATGATGCCCCAACCGATGCGAAATCCGGGTACAAGAAATGATTTGGAAAGCCCGTTAAGCGTAATGATCGGCACTTCGGAATTCAGTGAAGCCAACGCGACGTGATGTCCGCCGTCGAGTATGAGTTTGTCATAGATCTCATCGGCAAAAATGACGAGGTTGTGTTTTGCGGCGAGTTCGATCACTTTCAACAGAACCTCGTTGGAATAGACCGAACCGGTCGGATTATTCGGATTGATCAATATGATCGCCCTGGTCTTTGAATTGATCTTTGAGGCCATCTCATCAACGTTTGGCTGCCAATCGTTGGCCTCGTCCAGATAGTAAGCATTTTCAACGACATTGAGTTTCTTCAGGATGGCCTGATACAAAGGATAACCGGGACTCGGCGTAAGAACGTTTTCGCCTTCATTGACCAGAGCCGTCAGGCACAGATCGATGGCTTCGCTAACGCCGGTGGTAACAAAGATATCGCGTATATTGCGTATACCCTTCCGATCAGCCTCTTTTTCGATGGCCGCAATACCTTCTTTGATTCCTGATGAAGCCGAGTATCCGTTCTTATTATCCATCATGGCCTTATGAACAGCCTCTATGATGTGCGGAGGCGTGTAGAAATCAAATACGTTGGGATCGCCGATATTAAGATACAGCATTTCCAGGCCGCGTTTAGCGGCTTTTTCCGCGAGGACCACAACGTCTCTGACGGCGTAAGTGATTTCCTCGGTTCTGACGGCGGGAGAGATCATGCGAACGGACATACACGCTCCAAAAAAAAGTTGATAACGGTTTATGTGTCAATTTCGGGGTCTAGTGTAATGAAAATCCTTGTCAAATTAAAGAAGAATTTGTACGGGGAATTGGCAGGAAAAAGTCTGAAAACTATATGGCTACGTGACAAATTCGTTGATTCATGTTCATGCAATGCCTACATTTTCACCACATTTCGTTCACGACGGCAGTTTTTTCGATCGGAAATATTGAAACGCAATAAGGGCGAACATGATTACCAGCACGGCCACTAATGAAGTCAGAACTCCGGCGAGCGATGCGATCCACTTCATGCTTATCGCGGTAAGGAATAGAAGAACGCCCATGGCGGTCCACACAAAATCATTGTTGTTTGCGGTGTGGCGTCGAAAAAGTGGAACGAATTTGTCGTAATCCCAGAGCAGAAGGAAGACCGTGGCGATGAGCATCAAACCGGTGACGGCCGGCGTGCCTGAAAAACCCAGCGCCACAGTAATGACAAAAATATTAAGGATGATGGGGAAGAATAGCAGTGCTCCGAGCGTGGAATAGCGCTGAGTCATCAATAGGAAAGCCGCCGTAAGTTGTGCCCAGCCCAGGAATTGCCAATAGGCGCCCGTCTGATACATGGCTTCAAAGAAATGACCGATGCGTGTGTCCGGGCTGAGAATGGTAAAACGTTCACCCTGAATTTTGACCATGGAAGCAAAGACAAAAGCTGAGCCAATCAAGTAACGAAGGCAGATAACCATTACCAGAGCCCAGTAGGATTGTTTAAGTCGTTCCATTATCTTGAACATATGGATAATCTCCGAGTTAAATCTGTATCATTGTTACGGCTGGTATATTAAATGTTTCAAAATTTTTCCAGCGATCGAGTTGTATGCTGACAGCAGTCAAAATTATTTCATGCTTTTCAATGAAGGAAAACAGGCTCCCGGTCGTACTGTTTTTTGTACTCGTTGGGCTGATGTCATCAAGACTTATCGACGACAAGGACATTGGCTTCCATATGCATGCGGGCCAATGGATACTTGAGAATGAAAGATTTTTTGACATGGATACGTTTACCTATACGGTTAACGACCATCCGTATATTGATCTCCATTGGTTGTATCAAATCGTCGTGTACGGGATCTATTCGATGTTAGGGTTTGAATGGGTGTCCCTCGTTTATGCATTACTCGTCATCTTGCTGTTTTCACTGATTCTTGTTTGGTCCGGAAGTAAAAGAGTGGCCTCAGGGTTGGCAGTATGGATACTGCTGTTCTCTCTGTTGATTGCTGAGACACGATTCAATCACAGGCCGGAGATCGCTTCCTGGATCTTCATGATCATCGTTTCAATGGTTCTGGACTATTACCTCAGTTCAAGAAAACGAATCTTATGGCTTTTGCCTGTTATTATTGCGGTTTGGGTCAATACGCACGGCTTATTTATTCTAGGCGTCTTTATCATAGTAACGTACGCCATTTCCGACTTTTTCTCTGCCAAAAGAATCGACCGCTATTTATGGATTTGGGGTTTGGGAGGCATTATTGCAGTATTGATTAACCCGTATTTTCTAAAAGGAGCGTTATTCCCACTCGAGTTGTTGACGAGATTCGACTCCGCGAATGTTTTCAAGAATGACATTCTGGAATTTGCCTCACCATGGTCTTCGGCAGTTTTGTCTAATCCCTTTATTTATCCGCGCCACGTGGTAGCGGCTTATTTTGTCTGGACCGCGTTGATTTTTATCCTGATGGCCGTGACCATAAGACAAAGAAAGCTCTATGAGTGTATCGTTACAGGCGCGCTTTTCGCCATATCGGCAGTACAATTTCGAAATATCCCTCTATTTGTCCTCTATTCGAGTGTTATTCTGGCCGTCATGCTTCAGGAGGTTTGGGTTATGTTCAAGGCGAAACGGAATCGGCCTGCAAGGTCGTACAATTTTATTGGTCTACTGTATGTCGCAATTATCATAATGTTGTCCGCACGAGTATCCACCAACGCTTACTACATAAGCGACCGCCGCCCTATCCGGATCGGCTGGGGAATTGACATGACCTATTTTGCAGAAGGAGCCGCGCAATTCATAAAAGACAACCGGATCGAAGGTAGAATTTTAAATAGTCTTGGAATAGGCGGTTGGTTGGCATGGAAAACAGGGGAACCGGTCTTTATTGACGGACGTCTGGAGGTCATGCAAGAGGCGCTGTACAAAGAAGTGCTGTCCAGTTATAAAAAGGGCGGCCTGATTCAACTCATTGAACAGCACAATCATAAGCTCATTGTTGCGGATTATACATTTACGGGTGCGTGGCTGGAGCAACTGAAGGACTTACATGACTGGAGACTGGTGTATTGGGACGCGACCACAGTTATTTATGTCGTGAAAGGCCTTGCCGATCACGTGCCGTCCATTGAAATGAATGCTGTATTGGAAAACATGGGTCTGGATACTTCGGTCACTCGACCGGCCGATGTTACGAGTCTGATCAAAACATCGCAGGATCCCCTGGTGAACTGGTTCTCCGGGTTCATAACCAAAATTCACTATCCTATCGATATCCTGAATAAAGCACGATTTGCAGAGTCTCAACAGCAGTACCGAATTGCCGAGAAGCTTTATGTCGAATTCATAAAACGAACCAGGGGATGTCCTTGGGAAGCATTTTATAATCTTGGGATGGTCTTTGTCCATCAGAGCAAGTGGACTCAAGCCGCGTTGTGTCTGGATTATTGTGTTTCCATGAAACCCGATGACCGGAGTCTGCAAAGAAAACTTCGTGAAATTGAATCAAGAATGTAGAACATAAATAAACTCTGACGGGAGTTAATAAATGAAATCGATTTTTGATCCCGCCGCTCAAAAAGAAGTGGTGGAAAGACTTAACAGACTTACTCCGCAAACCGTCGCGGGCTGGGGTAAGATGAACGCGGCACAAATGCTGGCTCACTGTGCAAAAGGCCTGCAGGTTCCGGTGGGTGACCTGACCATCAAGCCTACATTTATGCGGCATATAGGGCGGTTTTTTAGAAGTATGGCCGTCAGCGACAAGCCCTTCTCAAAGAATTCGCCCACGGCGGCCGAATTTCTTATCACCGACCCTCGTGATTTCGACACAGAAAAGAGTCATTTCGTCAAAGCGTTTAACAAGGTATCTCAGGGTGAAGGCACTGTCCGTATTCGCGAACACGCATTTTTCGGACCGATGACACCGGCGGAATGGGGGCTATTCATGTACAAACATATCGATCATCATTTTCGCCAGTTTGGCATTTAATCATAGTAAGGCTATGACAGCCGTTCTGTCATGAATTTCTTCTGAATCGAACACGTTCCTATTTAACGATTTTAACTTGACGGAGTTCACCATGAAATGGTTTTGGTATGTCGCTATATGTTCGGTATTGTTTACCGCTGATACGAAAGCGCAATCCGTTGATCCTGCAATGTACAACAGTATGAAATGGCGCATGATCGGTCCGCATCGGGGCGGACGAACCGTCGGTGCGGTAGGCGTTCCGCAACAACCCGGCGTTTTCTACATCGGTGTCAATAATGGAGGCGTATGGAAGACCAACGATTACGGAAGAACGTGGAAACCGGTATTTGATGATCAGCCTACCGGCTCTATCGGGGATGTGGCTGTCGCTCCGTCCGATCCGAATATTGTATACGTAGCCACCGGCGAGGGATTGCAGCGGCCCGATCTTTCGGTAGGCAACGGCATTTACAAGTCGACGGATGGCGGCCGATCATGGGTTCACACAGGCTTAAGTGAAGCACAACAGATTGGAGGTTTGGCTATCGATCCGAAAGACGCCAACCGGGTCTTTGCCGCCGTTCTCGGCCGCCCATACGGGCCCAATACCGAGCGCGGCGTCTATCGTACAACCGATGGCGGCCGATCGTGGGAGCGCGTGTTGTACAAAGATGAGAATACCGGAGCCGTGCAGGTGACCATCGACCCAATGAATTCTGAAATTGTCTACGCCGATCTGTGGGCTTCGCGATTGGGGCCATGGGAGAACGGTTGGTGGCAAGGGCCGGAAAGCGGCTTATTTAAGTCGACCGACGGGGGAACGACATGGAAGAAATTAACCAAGGGCTTTCCCACATTTGAACAAGGGCTCGGCCGAATCGGATTCTGCATCGCGCCTTCCGACCCTAAAAGGATGTATGCTACGGTAGATGCGCCTGCGGAATTCGGAGGTATCTATCGATCGGATGATGCGGGAAACTCCTGGGTTCGTATGAGCGGGGATGAAAGGTTGTGGGGCCGCGGCAGTGATTTTGCCGAGGTGAAAGTCGATCCGAAAAACCCGGATATCGTTTACAGCGCCAATATAGCAGCGTGGAAATCGACGGACGGCGGCAATACATGGACCGGATTCCGCGGCGCTCCGGGCGGCGACGATTATCATCGCATTTGGATCCATCCCGACGATCCCAACATCATTCTTCTTACCGCCGATCAGGGAGCGATCATTACAGTGAATGGCGGAGAAACTTTTTCGTCGTGGTACAATCAACCTACGGCGCAGTTCTATCACGTCAGTACGGACAATGCCATTCCCTACAATGTGTACGGGGGTCAGCAGGAGAGCGGCTCCGTCTGCATCACGAGCCGCGGCAATGACGGCTCTATCACGTTTCGCGATTGGCATCCGGTAGCCGCCGAAGAATGGGGATATGTGGCTGCCGATCCGCTTGATCCCAATATTGTTTATGGGGGGAAGTTGACGAAATACGATAAGAGAAACGGGCAGTACCAGAATATCGAACCTGAAGCCGTTCGAAGCGGGAAATACCGGTTTCTGCGAACCGCACCGGTACTTTTTTCTTCCACCGATCCGAAAACACTTTATTATGCCGGCAATGTTTTGTTCAAAACACAAAACGGGGGGCATTCATGGGATATTATCAGCCCCGATCTGAGCAGAGAAACGTGGGATATTCCTGATAATGTTGGCGTTTACAAAACCAAAGAAATGAAAACGATGCCTCGCCGGGGGGTCATTTATACGGTGGCTCCTTCTTACGTGGACGGTCAGGTTATTTGGGCGGGAACGGACGATGGCCTGATCCATGTTACTAACGACGGCGGCAAATCCTGGCGGAATGTGACTCCTTCGGGGATCTCCTCGTGGAGCAAGATATCGCTGATCGACGCCGGACGAAGGGATGCGAAGACCGCCTATGCCGCGGTTAACCGTATCCGGCTTGACGATCTGAAACCGCACATTTACAAAACGCACGATGGCGGGAAATCGTGGACAGAGATCGTGAATGGACTTCCGAACGAGCCGATCAATGCCGTTCGCGAGGATCCCGTGCAAAAGGGATTGCTATTTGCCGGTTCGGAAAACGCGGTGTACGTGTCCTTCGATGACGGTGACCATTGGCAGAGCCTACGGCTAAATATGCCCGCAACTTCCATACGCGATCTGGTCATCAAGGACGATGACCTTGTTGTAGGGACGCATGGGAGATCGTTTTGGATTCTTGATAATATTACGTCGTTGCGCCAACTTGCTGCTGAAAGAGTGGAACGCAACAGAGATGTCATTCTTTTCAGGCCGCAAGCGGCTTTACGCGTACGCTGGAGCATGAATACCGATACACCATTGCCGCAGGAGGAGCCGGCGGGTCAAAATCCGCCCGACGGCGCGATCATTGAATACTACCTCAAAGAGAAGGCGCAAGGCGTCGTAACGTTAGAAATCCTGGATTCGAAAGGAAACATTATCCGCAAATTTGCCAGCGACGACAAACCTTACAAAATTCCGGATGTGAATATTCCTCTATATTGGATCCGTCCTCAGCAGATTCTCAGCGGTGAAAGGGGATCTCACCGGTTCCTTTGGGATATGCATTACGAACCCCTCGCTGGGCCGGTTCGATTTCCAATGAACGCCATCTACGGTGATACGCCGCCGGATCCCACATCGCCATGGGTTATGCCGGCGGTATACAAAGTACGCCTGACCGTTGATGGACGGACTTTCGAAGAGTCGTTTGAAATAAAAATGGATCCAAGGGTTGGAACGTCGGCCGATCAATTGCAGTTGCAGCACGACTTGTCGATGATATGTTATGAAGCACGCAGACAATTGACGCGAATACAATCCGAACTGATGCAGCTCCGAATTAAAATCAAGACCGGACTAAATATTGCGAAAGGGAAGAAAGCAGAAGCGCTAAATGATCTGGACAAGCGTATGGGTCAATTGGAAGATAATTCCGCTGACCGAAAAGCGGTCAGTCTAAAAATATTGCAGGATAATTTTAATTCGCTTTTTAATATTCTCCAGGAGTCGGATATGGCGCCAACCTCGCAAACGACCGCGGCCGTGAAGGCAGTGCAAGAGAGACTATCGTCTTTTACGGAGAATTGGACCGCTCTTAAACTGGAGATTCATGAGCAGGTTGAATCAACAAAATAGGAGCATGGATATGCGATTCAATGCTGTGATATTTTTGCCGCTGTTAACATCCGTTCTTATGTTCATGATCGGGATCATCACAAAGCGATGGTATCCAAAACGCATTAATCTCTTTGCCGGATATCGTTCCAGAAGATCCATGGCATCGCAGGAAGCGTGGGAATTTGCTCAGGTTTATTCTGCAGAGATATCACTCAAAATTGCGCCATTTCCTGCGGCCATCGGAATGAGCGCCTTTTTTCTTCCACGTGCTCACTGGGCAGTAGAACTTTTTCTGGCATTATCAATAATGCTTCTGTCATTTCTGACGCTCTTTGTCAAAACGGAGAGTAAACTAAAGGATAGATTCGGAGACTGAGACAATGCTATGGACCATCTGGCTTCAACACATGATCTGAATGACCCGCAATTGGTGTCGGCGTTTGACGAATTGTCTTTGTGGTCGGCACCTTTCGGCCTCAAGCTCCTTGATACGGTGATTTACCGAGCGGGTATCAACGTACTCGACATCGGTTTCGGAACGGGATTTCCTTTGCTTGAACTGGCCATGAGGTTCGGAGATACTTCCACAATATACGGTATCGATCCGTGGAGGGCCGCGGCGGAACGGGCCGGACAAAAAATAAGGACGTACGGAATAAAAAATGTCGTTTTGATCGAAGGCGTCGCCGAGGATATTCCATTAGCCGCCGAATCCATCGATTTGATCGTGAGTAATAACGGCATCAACAATGTGTCCGATCTCGAGCAGGTTCTGTCCGAATGTTTCCGGACCGCAAAGCACGGGGCCCAGTTTGTTTTTACTATGAATCTCGATACGACCATGATCGAATTTTATGATGTGATGGAGGAGGTACTCCGACGACGCCGTATGACCGATGAGATCGGAAAAATGAAAGATCACATTTACGAAAAGAGAAAGCCGCTGAATGAAGTGACGGGGTCGCTGGAACGGCACGGTTTTGAGATCACCCGTACCGTTGAGGATCGTTTTGAGTACAAATTTTCAAACGGTACGGCGATGTTTGATTATTACTTCATCCGTTTGGCGTTTTTGGATAGTTGGAGAAGGATAGTTCCTCCGGCTTGCCAACAGGAGATCTTTTCTGAAATCGAGAACCGACTGAATACTCAATCGGATCAAAACGGCTTTCTCAGGCTGAGTGTACCGTACGCGGTCATTGATGGAAGGAAACCATAAACAAGAAAGGCCGTCCGCAAACTGCGAACGGCCTTTCGTATTAGTTACCGTTTCGGGTTACTTGCAGGGACATCCCGCACAAGAACCGGAAGTCGGACATGTTCCCTCATCTTTTGTGCAGGCGGGGGTATCCTGTCCGGCAAAGGCGAACGACGAGAGTACCAAAGCGGTTAACATCATGGCAACAAATATTTTTTTCATAATTTCTCCAAAGGTTTGATTATTGATGTATGAGGTAATTTTCAGACCTCGGGAGGCTGCCAAACATTGTTAACATAAGGAAGTAATACGGGCGGAGCAAAACACACGGGCCCGCCAATCGGACGGTTTGATACCGGAATGGTTGTGGCTTTTGCCGGTACAAAACAGCAATTGGACATATCGCAGCGTAAGGTCACCGGACAAGATGTTCTTTCAGTCGGTTTAGAAGGCTTTTGGGAATGGGAACAGCATGAGACATCGGCCGAATCGCGGGTAAGCCAGATCGTAATAATAAGCGATTGGCAGAAATGCAGAGAAAGCAAAAGCGATGTTAAGTAGATGATGGGTTTCATACGCATTTCATGTTGAGCAAAACGAAACAGACATGCTCACATAACGTATGCTGTCGGTGTTTGTTTCAATCAAACATTATTTTGTCTGTAATCAAATTTGATTGTCCAAAAAGAGGCAAGCATCGGACATACGTTATAGCTTGACATCGGTTTTTTATATTGTTAGACTTACTGCGTTATGTCTAATAACATAGATTTGGCATTCCCTGCAGGGGAGAACATGTTGACAAGACCGTGGGATACCATAAGGAAATGCGGTATCGCGGTACTGATGTGTATTGGGATCGTAGGGAGCTCATCCTGTTCGATCAGGACCATGGCTGTAAACTCCATGGCTGATGCGTTGAGCGAGGGCGGTTCATCGGTCTATGCTTCGGATAACGATCCGGAGCTGGTCGGGCAGGCTTTACCGTTCTCTCTTAAAATGATGGAAACGGTACTGATTTCGGCGCCGCGTCACAAAAAACTGCTGATCGCGACAAGTTCGGCATTCGTGCAATATACGCACGCTTTCGTACTGCCGTCTGCTGAAACCACGCAGGACCTTGCCGCCGCTCGTGAACAACGTATGCGCGCCAAAAGATTATTTCTCAGGGCGCGTCAATACGGACTGAGGGCGCTTGACATCGATCATGCGGGGATAGCGGATTCGCTGATGAATAATCGTCTTTCCGCCGTGGATCATTTGGGTAAGGAAGACGTAGCGGCCATGTACTGGACGGCGGCAGCGTGGGGCTCGGCCATATCTGTGGCCAAGACCGACATGGCTCTTGTAGCCAGTTATCCCTCTATGAATGCGCTGATCAAACGCGCCGTACAATTGGATGAGGCCTGGGGACAGGGGTCTCTCCATGAATTTCTAATAGTACTTTCCGCGGCACAGCCGGAATCGGAAGGCGGCGGATTTGCAGCGGCGGAAAAACATTTCCATCGCGCCATGGAATTGAACAACGGCAGATCAGTAGCTCCCAAGGTCTATATGGCGGAATCGGTTTGTATTCCTAAACAGGACCGGACGCGTTTCAAGGCCTTGCTGGAAGAAGTTCTGTCTTTTGATCCGGATCGTTATCCGGAAAACCGCCTGGCGAACCTTATGGCGCAACGCAAGGCGCAACGTTTACTGGCGGATATTGATAATTTATTTCTATCTGAATAATCTGACACGCTGTTCCGATAACTCGGTTTGCGGCATAATAATGGAGTTGAGATCATGAGTTCGGGTTTCCGGTTGTTTGTTCTGAGTGTTACAATACTGTCGTTTTTTGCGTTTTCCCGCCCGGTTCTTGCCGAAGATCCTTTGGCGGCCGGCGCGCAGTCATCGGTTGTGATCAAGATTGCCACGCTGGCCCCTTCGGGCTCACCGTGGCATGAACGTTTGAAGGAAATGGCTGCGGAATGGAATCGCGTGAGCGGAGGAACGGTTACTCTGCGCATATATCCCGACGGCGTAGCCGGTGATGAAGCCGACATGGTCAGAAAAATACGAATTGGTCAATTGCAGGGTGCCATGATCACTAATGCCGGTTTGAGCCGCATGGTGCCGGAAGTGAATGCGCTGACGATCCCACTGGCTGTGGATTCGTGGGAATCCCTTGACCGCGTCCGTAATGCTTTGAAGCCTCAATTGGAAACACTACTGGAGGCACAGGGGATGGTCGTTCTTAATTGGGGCGATGGCGGATGGGTGCGCTTTTTCGTGAATAATTCTGATGTTTCCGTAAAAGCAATTCAGAGAGCCAAACTATTTGTTTGGTCGAGCGACGACGGTACTGCCATACTGTGGAAGGAAGCGGGATTTAATGCGGTTCCGTTGTCGGTGACCGATATGCTGCCAGGGCTTCAGACGGGGATGATCAATGCTTATAATACGACGGCTACGATGGCGCTGGCAAGTCAATGGTTCGCTTTTACTCCTTACATGATCGATATGCCCTGGGCGCCGCTCATAGGGGCGACCGTTATCAAGAAGGAGACTTGGGAGAAGATCCCGGAGTCGACCAGAAGCGAATTAAAACGGATCGCGGAGAAGATCGGTACGGAACTCCTCAAAGACATCCGTAAAATGGAAAACGAAGCCATTAGTGAAATGCAGAAACGCGGATTGAAGGTTATTAAGCTCACGGATGAACAACAAAAGGAATGGAAAGAATTTGCCACCCGCTCGGCGTATCCTATCATTCGGGGCAAACTGGTTCCTGAAAAGTGGTTTGATGAAGCTATGCGTGCCGCGAAAGGAAAACCGTGATGTCCGAATCCATGCCTAATTCTCTCAGTGACAACGGATCAAAATTCCAGGTCGCGGAGAAATTTTTTCTGATTTTCATCTTGACGGGTTTCCTCGCCATGGTAATGATCCCGCTTATCGAAACGGTCGGACGCTGGATACCGGTCATGAGGGTATCCGGAGCTGCCGGCTGGGTGCAGCATCTTACCTTGTGGCTGGGATTGCTTGGTGCGATACTGGCGACACTGCGCAACAGACATCTGACCGTTGGGGTCATTCACATGCTCAATATCAGATCCGCAATGCCCGTTATTCAGATCATCGCCGGCGCCGGCGTGACGGGGATATTGATATGCCTTGTAAAAGCATCGTTGGATCTGGTGATTGCGCAGTATCCAAGCCCTGAAAATCTGTCGGGTTGGTTTCCTGTATGGCTTGCGCAGGCATCCATGCCTTTAGCTTTTGCCGTTATAGGGATCGCAACAATATTCGTGGCATCGAACACATGGCGCGGCCGGCTGTTGGTAGTGGTCCTTTCGATCATTTTTGGCCCGTTCTTGACCTATCTTCCGGCCGATCTGTTACCATCCTTGACGATCCCGGGTTTGGCGGTCATCATTCTGCTCGCTTTGCTGGGTATGCCTCTGTTTGCGGTCTTGGGCGGAGCCGGTCTGCTTTTTTTTGTTACGGCGGACATTCCCATAGCGGCGGTTCCTGCAGAGACTTATCGAATCGTTACACAACCGGTTCTGCCGAGTATTCCTTTGTTCGCCTTGGCCGGTTCCGTTCTGGCGGCCGGCGGAGCTCCGCAGAGAGTTGTGCGTTTCGTTCAGGCGTGGACAGGCTGGCTTCCAGGGGGCGCGGTCGTTTCGGCGGTCATTGGGAGCGCCGTTTTTACGGCCATCACGGGAGCATCAGGGGTGACGATAATTGCTCTTGGAGGACTTCTTCTGCCGGTCATGCTGGCGGCCAATGTAGACCGGCGCTTTGGGATCGGACTTCTGACGGCCTCCGGTTCTGTTGGACTGCTTTTTCCTCCAAGCCTTCCGGTGATCTTATACGGCATCTACGGGCATGTAGCCATTGACCGCTTGTTCATCGCCGGATTGGTCCCCGGTCTTTTGCTAATACTCATGCTCAGCACCTACAGCGTTTACCGCAGCCGAACGCAAAAGAACCAACGACCATCGTTTGATCTCCGAGAAGCGTTGAAGGCCACGTGGTCCGCGAGAGGTGACCTGGTCATGCCGCTTCTGATCTTTGTCGGACTTTTCGGCGGCATATTAACGGTCGTGGAAACCGCGGCGCTTACGGCTTTGTGGGCCGTCATGCTCGAAACTGTTCTGCATCGAAATCTCCATTGGCGGAAAGGCTTGCCGGCCGCTGTAATGGAATCGGCCGTACTCATAGGCGCATTGCTTGCGGTACTGGGACTCGCGCTCGGATTGGTTTCCTATATGGTAGATGAACAGATTCCTCTCCGCGTGACGGAATGGGTTGTGGCCACCATTGACTCCCGTATCGTATTTCTGCTCGCTCTGAATCTTCTGCTTCTAATCGTAGGGACCCTCATGGATATTTTTTCGGCCATTGTGGTGGTGGTTCCACTCATCGCGCCGATCGGGCTGGCTTTCGGTGTGGACCCGGCCCATCTGGGTATCATCTTTCTGGCTAACTTGGAATTGGGTTACCTGACGCCCCCGGTCGGGATGAACCTGTTCTTTTCTTCACTCCGCTTCGAACGTCCTTTGCTGGAGATATGGGGCAACGTCGTTCCGTTCCTGATCATATTCATTATTTGGGTACTGCTGATAACGTATGTGCCCTCGCTGACGTTAGGCCTGGCCGGACTGCTTTAGGATGGGGCGTGAACTGATTATTTCGTCGCCAATACCGAATATTTTTTCACTCACATAAATGACGCGTTGCGGGCAACGCCTTTCTTTAACTATCACCAAAGAAGGAGATCCATCATGGTTCCTGTCATGTCTTTGTGGCTGCCGATCCTGCTGTCGGCTGTGGTCGTATTTGTTGTCAGCTCGATCATTCATATGTTCCTCCCATGGCACAAAGGGGAGTACCCAAAATTATCCAATGAGGATAAATTCATGGACGCGGTGCGCCCCCTGGATATTCAACCGGGCGATTACATGGTTCCGCGCGCCGGGAGCATGGAAGATATGAAATCGGCTGCCTATAATGAGAAACTAAAAAAAGGGCCCGTCATGATCCTCACCGTATTGCCAAACGGAAATGCGGGAATGGCACCCAATCTCATTCAATGGTTCATATACTCGTTGATAATCAGCCTGTTTGCCGCCTATGTGACCGGCCGCGCGCTGACCGCAGAATCGTCCTATCTTCAGGTCTTCCGTTTTGTCAGCGTAACCGCTTTCTTAGGTTATGCCGGCGCTTTGTGGCAAATGTCCATCTGGTTCAAACGTTCCTGGATGACAACAGTAAAAGCTACGGTGGACGGCTTCGTCTATGCATTATTCACAGCCGGCGTTTTCGGTTGGCTTTGGCCGTAATTAACGAAGATCATAATGACGTTTGAATTCCAGAAGTCAATCGAGATCCTTGAGAAGACACCCGACGTGCTGTCGGCGCTGTTGAACGGCCTCTCCGATGAATGGCTATACGGCAACGAAGGTGCGGACACGTGGAGTCCTTACGATGTAGTAGGGCACCTTATACATGGCGAGAAGACCGACTGGGTTCCGAGAATGAATATTATTCTGTCGGAACGTGGGGATAAGGAATTCAAACCGTTTGACCGGTTCGCACAATTTGAGGAAAGCAAAGGGAAATCGATTATACAACTGCTGGAGGAATTCCGGTCTTTGCGAAATCAGAACGTTAATCTTCTGAAGGCCAAGAAACTTAATGAATCGGACATGGACCGAATCGGCGTGCATCCGGCATTCGGACCGGTCACGCTCAGGCAATTGCTTTCGACGTGGGTGGTTCACGATTTGACGCATATCGTCCAGATTTCCAGAGTCATGGCAACGCAGTATCGTGAAAACGTCGGACCGTGGGTCGAATACCTTGGAGTACTAAAACCGCGGTAACTGGGGATTTTTGCAGATGGATTATCGCAAAGATTTCAGATGAAAAAAAAGAAAGGCCGAAATCATGAGCAATCGTGTCGTCCATTTTGAGATACCTTGTGATGATCCTGAAAGAACAATGGCGTTCTTCAAAAAGGTTTTCGGATGGAAGTTCCAGCAGTTTGGCGAGGAACATTATTGGCTAACTGTGACCGGCGATGAGAAAAAACCGGGAATAAACGGGGCCATCATGAAAAAACGTGATCCGAGACAACCTTTGGTAAATTCGATCAATGTAGAGGATATCGATTCCGTTATGCGCGTTATCGAAAATGCAGGCGGAAAAATCGTTGTGCCGAAAATGGCCATTCCGGGTGTGGGCTGGCTCTCGTATTTTACCGATCCGGACGGCCATATACACGGCGTTTATCAGGACGACGCCTCGGCGAAAAGTGCGTAGATAGTAAAACGAACTTGATCAAAAAATAGACAAAGGCCGTAAGAATGGCTCGAAAAAATATTGCCCTTATTCGCGGTATCAATGTCGGGAAAGCCAAACGCATTTCCATGACGGAGCTACGTGAGCTGTGCGATCATTTGGGTTTCAAAGATATCCGGACGTTGCTCAACAGCGGAAATATAGTCTTTACCGTGTCCGGGCAAACGCCCGGTGAGTTATCCGCTCTGATAGAGAATGGTATCTTTGATAGTTTTGGTATCTCTGCGAAGGTCTTGGTCATTACAGACAAAGATCTCATTCGCATCGTGGAAGAGAATCCACTGGCAAAAATGGCGCTGGATCCTTCGCGACTGCTTGTGACGGTTTTGAAAAAACCATCCGATGGAAAAAACTTAAAGTTCCTTGAGAAACTTGTAAAAAAGCCCGAGGCCATGTCCGTCGGCAAGCTTGCCGTTTATCAATGGTGTCCGGAAGGAATCCTGAAAAGTGCAATCGCACAGGCCGTTGCGCACGAACTGGGGGATTCAGCCACATCCAGGAATTGGGCAACGATGCTGAGGCTCTATGCCATGGTCACAGGGTCTGAATGATCTGACCCTTTCGGGTTATTTTGAAAAAACGGGAAACATGCCCGATCGGATTGCGTATGGTGATTTGTCCGGTGCTAACCGGCGCAAAGTGATTTCTTGTGCAGACCTTATAATTGTATGAATCAAAAGACCAACGACATTCTTGTTATCGCCGCCTTATGGCTGCTTATGTTCTCGGCCAGCAGTCAGTTGATGATCATCGCACCGATCCTGCCTCAAGTCGGCAAACAACTGAATATCGACGTATCTATTCAGGGCACGTTAGTTACCGCTTATGCGTTGATGCTTGGTATCATGGCTTTGGTGGTGGGACCTATTTCCGATAAAGTTGGCCGGCGCAGAATACTATTGTACGGAACCGGTGCGATGAGTATCGCATTGGCTCTTCACAATTTCGCCTTCGATTACTATACCTTTTTGATCGTTCGGGCCGCGGCGGGGGCGGCCGGCGGTATCCTGAGCGGAGCGTCCGTATCGTATGTAGGGGATTATTTTCCGTATGAACGCCGCGGCTGGGCCAACGGATGGATCGCAACGGGTATCGCGGCCGGTCAGATCATGGGTGTTCCGATGGGTACCGTATTGTCCGAATGGTATGGCGTATATGGACCTTTTACCTTATTCTCGATCACAATGCTGGCGGCCTTTTTGCTCATCCGGTTCTTTGTTCCACAGCCGCGCGTGCAACTGCACGACGGTGAACTGACCGTTTCCATTGCCTTAAGAAAGTATTGGGCTATGCTGAAAGAGCCTCAGATACCGGCCACAGCGGCTGTTTACGGGGTTATGTATATGAGTTTTTCGCTGTATGTGGTCTATTTGCCTACCTGGCTGACGGCCACGTTCGGCGTTAACGGTCATCAGATCGCTTCGTTGTTTTTCGCCGGAGGAATCGCTTCCGTGATCACGGGGCCCAACGCGGGCCATTTATCCGACAAGATCGGACGAAAGGTGATTATCATTGCGTCTTGTCTCGGACTTGCTGTCGTAATGGTATTGACCACGGTTGCGCTGACGGCATTCTGGATGAGCTATGTTTTGTTTGTCCTCATCATGATTTTTGTTGCCGCACGGATAAGCCCGTTTCAGGCGCTCGTTTCTGAGATCATATCGGACAGCCGTAGAGGGGCCATGATGAGTCTCACCATCTCGCTGGGGCAGGTGGGTATGGGAGTCGGCGGCGCCATGGCCGGTCTTGTATACACGAAAATGGGCTATTTGAACAATACGTTATTCGGCGCCATATCCGTATTACTGATGGCGTATATCGTATGGAAGTTCATTCCTGAACCGGAACTCAAAAAGAAGATCAATGCGGCGCCCGTATCCTTACATCCGATTCCGGACAATACCGTTTCGCAATTGCGTTCATAATTGTGAGATGATTTCATCGCTCATCGGGTTCACCGACGACGAAAAAAACTTCAGGAGCTCTCCATTTTCACTGATCAGATACTTGCAGAAATTCCATCCCGGTGATTTATCGTTCCATCCGTTCAGCGGTTTCTTTGAGAGCCATTGATAAAGAGGGTCTTGATCATCACCCGCAACGGATATCTTGGAGAACATCGGGAATGTGACGCCGAAATTTCTTTCACAGAAAGTCTTGATATTCTCATTGCTTCCGGGTTCCTGTCCGCCAAAATTGTTGGCTGGAAATCCGAGGATCACGAGTCTGTCTTTGTATGTATCATACAGCTTTTGCAGGTCTTTGTATTGAGGTGTATAGCCGCATTCCGACGCCACGTTGACGATCAGGATCTTCTTGCCTTTGAATTGACTCAATGGAATGTCTTTGCCTTCGATCGAACGCATGGTGAAATCGTAAATGGATTTGGTGGTTTGCATCTGTTGTCCCTGGGGTTTAGTTCTGATCTCCGAACATGCATAACTAACGCATGCGGCAAGCAATGGGAGGAAAATGGTTCTCATAGTACTTTCGTGTTGCATTATGACAGATCGACCATAACTAATATTAAATGTTCGCGGTAATGGCCGGGGAAAAATTGGCCCCGTTCGTCCAGACCGTGACGGAACTGGTAGGCGGCTCGAATGGTACGCCCATGGGCCCACCGGTGTTTTGTTCCGAATTGATAATGGTTGGCGAATTGAAAACCGGCTTCCTGATACCAGCGGGAGTCAAAAGAGGTATACCACTCCATTTTAGACCATTGAAATAAAACGGTTTCGCCGCCAAAATGCCATTGCCAACGTTTCTTTTCTTTTCCTTCCAGATGAAACACGTAGCCGAAATTGGCGCCCGCATAGAATAATTGTCCGGAAGGCCGTGTGTAAATTGCATACGCGGCTACGTAGTCGCGTGAATAGTTGAGAGATTGGCTCAGCTGTCTCTTTTCAAATTCAGTATCACTCAGGTGGTGGCTGGTATGGCCTACGAGGGCTCGCAGAAAATATTGGTTGCTGATGGCGTAATCCAAGACCGCGTAATCAACATAATATTCCATCGACACGATCTCGGCTTGACCGGACGGATGAATGCCGAACTGTACCGAGGCCGCGGAGGATAACTGCCACCGACGATTCGAAATAGTTGCCAAAGGTATGACACCTCCGAGTGAAGCGCGCATATCTTTTTTTCCGGGAATATTTCCGATCTTCATGCGGTGTGCCGACGGATCAGCCGGAAAAACAGAGATCAATGGATCTTTAGGAAAGATAACAAACGACTGGGCCGCCGCAAAAGAGACGGGGCCGATCGTTTGCAGGACAAAGAGGAAAAGCGCTCGCTTCACACGGTTATTCGATGTTGTAGTCTTCATTCCGAAAAACATATTAGTCTATTCATTCTGCTTTGTCAATGAGGTTTTTCTTCAGTATTCGTCGCTTGATTCCTTTATTTGTATTTTAGATATTAATTCATTCGCCATTCAGTCGCAACGGTATTATTTCTGACCGCATTCAAATGTGCCTCGGTATTATTTCCTAACTATAAACTTAAGTCAAGGAATTGATCATGGCAAAGAAGAAAGTCACTAGAAAAGGTGCTTCAAAAGTCGTGAAGCGTAAGAAAAAATCCAAGCGCGTTCATTTTATCCCGGCCGGCTACCACACGCTGACCCCGTATTTGGCGGTGCATGACGGTAAAGCGGCCGTAGAGTTTTACAAGATGGCTTTCGGCGCAAAGGAGAAGCCCGGCCGTATGAGCGACGATCAGGGCAGGATCATGCATACAGAAATGAAGATCGGCTTATCCCATTTCATGCTTGCGGATGAATTTCCTGAATGGAATAACTTCAGTCCGAAGACGGTTGGTAAAACGACCGTGCAACTGATGATATATGTGAAAGATGCGGATGCCGTTATGGCTCAAGCGGTGGCGGCCGGCGCTAAGATAATCATGCCGGTGGAGCTTCAGTTTTATGGCGACCGTTCGGGCCGGCTCGAAGACCCGTTCGGCTACACCTGGTTCATCGCGACGCATGTGGAAGATGTGTCTCCGAAGGAAATGGTCAAACGCGCGCAGGCTTTGTATGGATCAGGTTCATGATATGGACCGGCGGCAAGCGTTCAGCTCCACCTTTCCTTATACAACATAAAGGCAAGTCCGGCACAAAAGACACCGGCGACGGCGCTCATCCATAGCGGGATACTGAATCCTCCGATGATTAAATCGATGGCTGTGACCACGCGGAGAAAATGTCCCAGAGATACTAAGTTAATGAACAAGGTCGCAATCATGGTGAACGGTCTTGGCATAAGATCTCCTTTTTTTAATTTCGTCAATCAACGCGTGTTTGTCAAGATTTGGGAGGAATTCAATTGGAACACTTATATTTGAGGAACGCGATCACGCGGGAAGTGAGCAGGTCTATCATCCATTGCGAGCTGACGCATCTTGATCGTCAGACGATCGACCTGGACCGGGCCCGAAGGCAGCACGGCGACTACGAAGCCCGTCTTGAAGAAATGGGGTGCCGGATTATTCGATTACCTGAAGAGACCGATCTGCCCGATTCGGTATTTGTGGAAGATACGGCGATCGTGCTCGATGAAGTCGCCGTGGTTCTCCGTCCGGGCGCCGACTCAAGGAAACCGGAAACAGCGTCTGTCGAAAACGCTCTGAAGGAATATCGTAAATTGATCTATATCACAGAGCCCGGAACGATCGATGGAGGTGATGTGCTTCGGATCGGCCGAACGTTGTATGTTGGTTTGTCATCCCGAACGAACAGGCCGGCCGTTGATCAACTTCAGAAAATGTTGGCGCCTTTCGATTACACAGTGAAAGAAGTGGAGGTGCAAGGGTGTCTGCATTTAAAGACCGCGATCACGCAGGTAGGAGAGAACGCCGTATTATTCAACCCCAACTGGGTTGACGGCCATTCATTCAAAGGAATGGGCTTGATTGCGGTGGATTCGGAGGAACCGTTTGCCGCGAATACCGTTTGGATCGATCCTTTTGTCTTGTTCCCAACGTCATTTCCAAAGACAGCGGAACGGCTGGAAAGAATGGGGTATCGTCTTAAGTTGACCGACGCTTCGGAACTGGCTAAAGCGGAAGGCGCGCTGACGTGCTGCAGTATTATTTTTGATGAACGACCGGCAGGGAAAAACTGAATGTTGAACCTTCGCCGCGTTGGCTCTTGACCCAAACGCGGCCGTGATGCAGCTCCACGATCTTTTTGACAATCGCAAGGCCGAGCCCTGTGCTTGGTTCACCCCCTGTGGGTTTGGAACTGAGCCGGCGGAACGACGTGAACACTTTTTCCAGATCATCTCCGCTCAAACCCTGTCCGGTGTCTTCCACGTGCGTAACCACTTCCGAATCTCTGTGTTCGAAATAGACTTTGACACGGCCGCCGGGATGCGTGTATTTGATGGCATTGGACAAAAGGTTATCGACAACCGAAGATATTTTTTCCTCGTCAACATGAACCGGCGGCAAAGGCGCCGAATAATCAACCGACAGGTCAATTCTTTTGTTTTGAGAAGAACGTTGATGCAGGTGTTCGCAATTTCCAACCACCATCTTGATGTCCGAGTTGCGTAATTCCATTCTGACCTTTCCCGATTCGATGGCCGATATATCGAGCAGTTCAGAAATGAAACGATTCATATGCTTGGATACGCCGGATATCTTTGACAGATCTTCTATGGCCGAGTCTGGATTGAATTTTCCTTTTCGAATATCCTCCGTGATCAGATCGGCATAACCCATGATGGTTGTCAGGGGATTTCTCAGGTCGTGTGCAACGATGCCCAGGTATTCATTTTTCTTCTCATTCAGAGTTCGGAGTTCGGTCAGCATTCTCAGCTTCGTCAATGCGGTGCGTATATGTTCTTTCAGGGCCGTAAGCATCAGGAGGTCATTGGGCGATGCGTGAGCGATATTGTCAAACAGCAGAAACCCGGCCAGTCCTTTATCATCGGTGAGCTGTATTACGAACAGTGAATCAATGAGCGGAAGATCACGGAATTTGTCCGTTCCGCGCCTTGCAATCAGATTACGGATAAAATACATGCCTTCGGCCACCATTTCACTTTTCTCAACATAGCGGTGAACGGCTTCTTCCTCTGTTAATTCGATATTTTTCAGGACAGACGGATCAACGCCAAATGCGGCGTGAAATTTGAAATGACCGCTTACGGTATCACGTAGAAGAACGGATCCGGACTTCATATGCAAGAGAGGTTGGACAGTTTCAAAAATCGACTTCAACAGCTTATCCAGATCTAATTGGGAATTAATGGCTTCGACAATATTTATGGTTCTTTCGAGCCTGACATGGCTGTTCTGCATTTCCGTGTTGGCAATTCGTAGTTCGGTCGTTTGTTGCTCAACCAGTTCTCTGAGCCGGCGGCGATCATTTTCGACATGCTTGTTCCTGATCTGCACAACGGATACACCGAAGGTCAGAAACAAGAGCACATACAGCGTATAGGCCCACCACGTGCGGTACAGGGGAGGATGGATCACAAAGGAAAACGTGGTCGGCCGGCCTGTGTAATGCGCTTCCGTAGAAGTAACTTCAAAGCTGTAATTTCCCTCCGGTAAAAACGTATAGGTCTTTTTGAATTCTTCGCCTTGGATCCAGTCCGCATCAAATCCATGGAGCCGAAAACGGTATTCACGCTTTGTCAAGCTTAGATTACCGGGATCGGCAAAAGCGAATCGGACTTCATTCATTGAATAATCTATCTGAACCGCTCTTTCCGAAGTGCCTTGGCCCACGTAAACCAGCGAATCGTTCTTCATGCGAACCGTCAAAATGACGGGTGGGTAGGCGGCAACAAGACCGGGATCGATGTTTGCGAGAGACGACGAACTCTTGTATTGCAGCAGTCCATCGTATCCGCCAAACCATATCGACCGACCTTCATTCCAAATGGTAGATACTTCACCATATTGCGATATGCGCTTCAGCGGGAGATAGCGGGTATATCCGGCATTTTGTCTGAAGTGGATCTTGCCGACGTTATTGGTACTCGTGGCTCCCGTCTGGACAATCCACAAGTGTCCGCTTGAATCTTCACTCAGGCGCAGTATATGCTTGCCGCTCTCGGAGATCAGCGGTGCTACCAATGTATCGTTATCAAACTTATCCGAAGAAGGACTGAACCGCATGAGGCCGCGATCCGTGACAAATAGAATTCCCTTCGTCGTGGCGAACAGACGATTGCGTCGTGCGCGGGTCTGGCTATTGGGATGGTATTCGCGAACGGTGCCGTCGGAAAGCAGACGCTGAAATCCGTCAAAACCGCCGGCCATCCAAACGCTGCCTTCCCGGTCCTCTGCGATGTATCGAATTTCCTCACGGAATGCCTGATCTATTCGATCGAAAGCATAACCATCCGGCGTGCGTCGCAGACGGCCGAGGCCGCTGGATAGCCCCACATGTATCATCGCAGGATCGAGCAATGAGGGCGATAAGACAAATCCATAAGAATCGCTGAGACGCTGAACACGCGTTCCGGATATTTGATATATCCCGGTACTCATAGCGGCAAGCAAATTGCCGTCGTGTACCAACAGGCTCCAGCACTGTCCCTGCGGCTCGTTCAGCTTCTTGAAGACCCATGGTTTTTCGAGGCTGTTCTTTTCAAGATAGAAAACACCATTGCTTGTGCCTGCATAGAGCTTTGTTGCGTGGCGCGCAACGCAGAAAGTGGCGCCTTCGAGGCCCATTGATTCGTTCCAATAGGTGAACGGTGCAAAAAGATCGGCTCGCATGATGCCTCTGTTCATGGCGATCCAGATACCTTCCGTTCGATCGGTGAAGACATCATAAACCAAATTATCGGGAAGTCCCGACTGTTTGTTGTATATTTGGAGGATGCGGCCGTCCTGTCCGGTCAAAACCAGGCCGTTGCGAAGCGTCGTAAAAATATATTGCCCCCAGGAAGTCATGATTCCGCCGTAAACCTGCTGTTCTTCCAGGTAGCGTCCCGCTTCCCACGGAATCTTCTTGAATTGATCTTTTTCCCAAAGCCAGGTTCCATTTGATCGCGTCTGTATCAGAATGGCGCTGTCACCGTGCGGCAAGATGGCATATATCCGCGTGTCAGCTAAGGGGAAGCTGCCGGCTACAAATACAAGACTGTCGCCGATAACTTCACACAATCCCGTCTGTTCATCCTGAACGACAAATCGATCGCGAAGCCAGTATGAGAAGCGGAATCGTTGAGCCGGCTTCCAGGACGCGATGAATCGATCGTCGTGGCTGAAGAGGAAGATGTATTGAGGGCTTGTAATGAAGATGCCGCGCGGAGTTACGTGAATTTTCCATACATCTGAGAATTCACGAAGCGATTTTGGAAGAGAATCCGACAATGATATCCAACGTAGCCTTCCGAATTCATCGCCGGTCAGGTACCCAAATTCAGCATACGCACCCGCGTACATCTTACGTGCATAGCCTTGGGAGAGGGAACGAATAATGCCGCCTTTGGGCGTGGGGAATAATTGCCATTCGCTTCCGTCAAATCGCAGGATCCCGTTATTATTTCCGAAGAACATGACCCCGGAGGAGTCCTGGGAGATAGCCCAATTCTGATTGTGTGCTTGATACTGGTCCGCCGTGAAGTGCCTCGATAATGGCAATCCGCTTTCCTGAGCCGATAAGACACTGGTTAGGAAGCAAAAAATAAGGAGTGTCGCTCGGCCAATCATGATGTTACGATCAAATGGTTTAGCGGGATGTTATGAAACGCGCAGATACGTATTAAACTCAAGTCAAATATAAGTCTTTTGACGCGCTTTTGTCAATAGTCTTCAGCCGAATCTAACAGTTTGTCGTTTCTTTGTTCGAAAGTCCTTTTGGCAAGCTGTTGACAAATTCTTTTTCGTTGCTTAACTTTATACACTATTCGTGCTCCTTCCGCCTGCCGATGCACATCCGGCAAGCACAGTTCTTGCCTGTAAGTGGGAAGCTTGTATGAATCCTTCATTCCTAAACGAATACGAAAAGCCCTCCCGGAAGCACTATGAGATTCTCATGATGAGTTGGGCCGGATGGGTGTTCGATTTCTACGATCTGATTCTTTTTTCTTTTCTTCTCATTCCCATCGGGCACGAACTGCAATTATCCAATCTGGATCTGAGTTACATCCTCGGTGCGTCGCTGGCGGCAACGGCTGTGGGAGGAGTATTATTCGGGATTTTATCCGATCGCTATGGACGGAAGGCCGTTCTTCAATGGACCATATTGACATACAGCATCGGAACATTCTTGTGCGGCATGTCTTCATCTGTAGAATCATTGCTGTTCTTTCGTATAATTACCGGACTGGGGGTTGGCGGAGAATGGGCGACCGGTCAAACGTACGTCGGGGAAATATTTCACGCTAAAGTGCGTGGCCGGTATGGTGCATTTATGCAGACCGGAGCTCCGATCGGCATTGTGCTGGCTTCGATCATCGGCGGGTTTGTGGCACCGCTCATCGGATGGAGAATGAGCTTCTACATCTCCATTTTGCCGGCATTGTTGGTCATATTTATCCGGAAACGGTTGCCGGAATCCGATGTCTGGGAGGAAAGGCGTAAATTGTCCGACACCGAAGTACGTGCGGCCCGCCCATGGGACGGTTTCTTAAGTATATTCCATAAGGGGCAGCGGACTTTGTTCATCAAGTGTCTCATTCTGGCCGTTTTCGATATGTCCGCCTATTGGTTCACCTATTCCTGGCTGCCGGGATACTTGCACCAGCAGAGGCAATTCACTCTGGTGAAATCCGCCGGCTGGATGCTGGTCACGCAGGCAGGCGGCTTGCTGGGTTATCTGACGTTCGGCTTTTTTGCGGATCGTTTTGGACGCCGTCCGGCTTACACGTTGTACTCGGTTATCATGGCCGTGGGTCTGGTGATGATCACTTTGATGTGGGACGCCGTTCATCAATATCCTCCGGTGATTCTCACTTTTATGTTCCTTGTTGGTTTTGGCACGGGTATGTTCAGCGGCTACGGGCCGCTTTTTGCAGAACTATTTCCAACGGCCATCCGCAGTACGGCCATGGGTTCGGCGTTCAATCTCGCCCGAGGCGCACAATTCTTTACACCTGTGATCATCGCTATGATCGCTGAAAGATACGGATTAAGCGGCGGTATATCCCTGGCCGCCCTATTCGCACTTCTTACGGGAGCGTGGATATGGGTATTTCCGGAGACAAAAGGAACAAAAATAGAAGCATGACTTTTTTCATTCTTAAATTGGAGGAGCGATGAAAATCGAAGAGAGGATCGAATCCGACATGGCCTTTTTTACGATCGGAGGGAAGATGATGGGAGGTGAAGAGACTTTTAGGATCCATGAGCGTGTGAAGGAATTAGCCGGAAAAGGCATCATTCGCATCGTGGTCGATATGCAATCCCTCGAGTGGCTCAACAGCGCCGGGCTGGGGATACTGATTGCCAGCATGATCACGCTGAGAAGAAGCGGCGGCGACCTGATACTGGTTCACGTGCACGGCAAAGCCAAAGAGGTCATCGATATGACGCACCTGAATAGCGTATTCCGTCAGTGTGATTCGGTAGAGAAGGCCTTAGTAGAGTTCAAACAATAAAATGAATTTCGATTAATAAAGCTTGCTATTAGGCTGAGAATGTCCTACGTTGCACCCATATTAATCAATCGAGTTCCTTTCGTTCCGGTTCCTTCAAGCCTTTTGAAGCCCTGCGTTCTGCAAGGGTACTCACCAGTTACTGTTTTTCTATTTTTGATTTCTGATTATTTAAACAATCGGCAACATCCACCTCGCCTTCCGGGCGGGTGTAGCTTGTTGGCTGAGGGATCGGTGTCATTTGAGAAACGGTAGATCATCTGAACACGGTACGAAAATTTCCTGCTGTTTGTTCATAAAGAAAGAAAAGTAATTAATGCCATTTAAGAAACTGAACATCATTGAGCCCATTCTCAAGGCTCTGCACGCCGAAGGATACGAAAAGCCTACGCCGATACAGGAACAGGCGATTCCTGTTATCCTTCAGAAAAAAGACCTGCTGGGCTGTGCGCAGACCGGTACGGGTAAAACGGCCGCCTTTGCGCTGCCAATTATCCAGATGCTGCACGATAAGCCCCATAGCGAAAAGCATCGAACGATCCGATCCCTGATACTCACGCCAACCCGTGAACTTGCCGTGCAGATCGGAGAAAGTTTCTCCGCGTATGGACGGCATGCAGGACTGCGTCACGCCGTTATTTTCGGAGGCGTTTCTCAACACGCGCAGACCACGGCCCTGCGCAGCGGTGTGGACATTTTAGTCGCCACGCCGGGACGACTGCTCGATCTCATGCATCAACGGCTCGTACATTTGCAGCATATCGAAATATTCGTTTTGGATGAGGCCGACCGGATGCTCGACATGGGATTTATTGCCGATGTGAATAAGATCGTTGCGAAGTTGCCATCAAAACGTCAGACGCTCTTCTTCTCGGCCACGATGCCGACGGAAATTCAGCGCCTGGCCCATACGATCCTCACCGATCCCGTCAAGATAGCCGTGGACCCGATCTCATCGACCGTGGATACCATTAACCAGTTTGTCTACTTCGTAGCCAAAACCGACAAGCGCTCGCTGCTTATTCATTTGCTGAATGATCCGGCCCTCGAGTCGGTGCTGGTGTTTTCGAGAACGAAGCACGGCGCTGAGCGGATCACCAAGGAACTGGTGCGGGCGCGCATTCATGCCGAATCCATTCACGGGAATAAGTCCCAGAATGCACGGCAGCGTGCGTTGAATAATTTCAAAATGAAAAAACTGCGCGTACTCGTGGCGACGGATATCGCGGCGCGGGGGATCGACGTAGAAAGTCTGTCGCATGTGATCAATTACGATCTGCCGGATGTGGCCGAGACGTATGTTCACAGGATCGGGCGCACAGGGCGTGCGGGGCTCGCAGGAACGGCTTTATCCTTTTGTGACGAGGAAGAAAAAGCCAATCTGAGGAGCATCAACCGTTTGATTGGCAAAGACATCCCTGTCATTGAGAATCACCCGTTTCCGCTCAAGCATGTCGGTCCGAAAAAACATGCCGAGGAAGTGTCAAAAAGCGTTGTAACTGTGAAATCGTACGGTTCGCTCAAAGCCAGCCGTAAAAAGTGGTTCGGCCGAAGGGGGAGATGATCTCCAAAGTCATGTAATAAGAAAACCCGCAGTAAGATCCTGCGGGTTTTTTCTTTTGCGGCAGAAAATAAACTCATTGACAATTCTATCACGCCGGTATTAAGTTTTGCGCGTATGTACGAATATTAAGATAAGGAGCTGTCATGAAACTTGAAGGAATCCTGCCGCCGGTTCCAACGCCGTTTGTCAATGACGAATTGGCTATCGATAAACTGAAAGAAAATCTGCAAAAGTGGAATAAGACCAAATTGTCCGGCTACCTGATCTTGGGCTCCAATGGAGAAGCCGTGATGCTTCATGAAAATGAAAGACGAACCGTCATTGAGGCCGCCAGAAGCGTCATACCGTCCGGTAAGATCATGATGGTCGGGGCTGGGACAGAATCAACCAGAGAAACGATCCGAATGGTCAGGATGGCGGCCGACGGCGGAGCGGATTGTGCGCTCGTGATCACGCCGTCGTTCTTCAAATCGGCGGTAACACAAGAAGCGATGTTCTTTCATTATACAAGCGTAGCCGATGCGAGCAAAATACCGATCCTGCTCTACAGCGTCCCGCAATTCACCGGCGTGAGTCTGCAGGCTTCAACCGTTGCGCGGTTGGCCGAACATCCGAATATTATCGGTATGAAGGATAGTTCCGGTGACATGACGCTCTTTGCCGATCTGGTGGCGTTTACGCCTAAAAAATTTACCATGTTTGTCGGGAGTGCGCCCGTGTTGCTTCCGGCCTTGAGTCTCGGAGCGGCCGGCGGAATATTGGCTGTGGCGAATGTGATTCCCGAACCTTGCGTCAGGCTATTTGAACTGTTGGGGGAATCCCGCATCAATCAGGCACGGCAGATACAATTCAATATCAATCCGCTTTCTCATGCCGTTACGTCCAAGTACGGTGTGGCCGGCCTCAAGGCGGCCATGGAATTGGCCGGCTATTTCGGGGGCGAACCCAGACGCCCGCTCATCAAAGTAAACGACCAGGTGAAAATGGAATTACATGGCCTTCTCCAATTGGCGATGTCCTGATATCGGAGCTTTCCATGATTCAAATACGTAACATTTGCATTTTCGGTATTGGCGGCATCGGCGGCTTTATCGGAAGCCGGTTGCTCGAAGCGGCCAAAGAAAACCAGGATCCGGAGGTTTACTTTGTTGCGCGCGGTTCTCATAAGGAGGCAATCGAGCGCGGCGGTTTGATACTTGAAACAGAGAACGAAAGAGTGGTAACCAGACCGTCGTTGGTAACGGACGATCTGTCCAGGATTCCGGAAATCGATCTGTGTTTTCTCTGTGTTAAAAGTTATGACCTTGAATCCTCATGCGGTCAGTTGAAGCCGAGACTGCACGGCCGCAGTATTGTCATTCCAATCCTCAACGGCGTGGATATTTATGAACGTATGCGAAAAGTCATAGACGTGGGTTATATATTGCCCGGATGCGTGTACATGAATGCGTTTGTCAAAGAGCCTGGAACCATCAAACATCTGCACAACGACATGGTGGTCTTTGGCAATGATCCCAGGTTCCCGGGAACTATCGGTCAGGACGTATTCGATTTCCTGAAAACCACTCCAGGTATCCGGTTTCAGTTTAAACCTGATCCGTATCCGGTGATCTGGGACAAATATATGTTCGTTGCATCTTATGCCCTGGTGACGGCGTATGCGCGAAAAACGATACGTCAGGTCTATGAGAGCGACGAATTGAAAAAGCTGGTGATGGATATCATGAATGAGATCGTGGAAATCGGTATAAGGAAAGGGTATGCGTTTGACAAGAACATGGTTGCCGAATTGACCGACCGCGGGGGGAAACTGCCGCCGGATGCCGTTACGTCCTACCAACGAGATCTGGCTCAGGAAAAAGGGAGGAATGAAGGCGATATCTTCGGTATGACGATCATTCGCATGGCTGCGGAACTTGACGTTCCGGTTCCCGTTACCGCTGAGATCTCCCGAAAAATCTTATCCTTATATGAACAATAGTTAACCGCTAGCTCTCTGTGTTAGATCCGATGGGTGGCTTTATTCCCTGATCCTTCTGTTTTTTGGACCATCATGGGCTTTTGATCCAACGTATCAGCCAGAATAGTCCGCCTCCGAGCAAAATTACAAAAAGGTCCACGATAAATCCGGATATCATTTCTCCGCTGATATATGAGTTTTCAGGATCGAGAGGATCAAAATAGATCCCGACTACTTCTCCCTGCCGGGCACTGACCCCAAAAGGAACCATTCGCGATACATTAAACTGTTGTCCGTTGAAAGAAAATGCATATTCAACATTTCTCTCCAAATAATCTTTTCTGGTCGGTTGGTTCGTGATGGAAGCATGTCCTTCAGCGGAGCAGATGCTTAACAAGTAGATTCGATGGCCTGACCTGTAAAGGCCGTACAGTCCGATCAGTAAAGCGACGCCCAGCAGGAACACGTAGCTGATGAATTCTTTTTTCTCTTTGGTCATGAAGGCGGCTCCATTATTTTATGAGTAAGTTAATAAGCTCTTTGAATTTTTTCAATGGGAATACCGGCCGATCTTGGTTTTCTTCGAAGTTTCTGTCCTGAATCATGATAGTCTATAATTCGCAAAACATGACCAAAGTCATTGATTCAATCACTTCTCATCCGTATTTTTTCAAAGCACTTTTCTCTTTTTATCCGGTCTTTCTTGTCCAATCTCCGGAATGTCATTTAGGCCGTATCCAAAACCCGGCCATAGCAAAACCTGTCTTACTCGGCCTGTAATATCTGAGGAACATTTATGAGACCCCAAGTCCGATTTCTAACCGACGAACTGATCCGGTCAATCATTGATGAAGCTAAAACGGTATTATCTACCGTTGGCGTGGAGATACATAACTACAAAGTCGTCTCCATGTTATTGGAACACGGGGCGCAAAAAGATGCCACCGGCTTACGGATGCTGATCAACCATGCCCTGATAGAGAAGGCGTTGACGGCCGTGCCTCACTCGTTCCAACTTTTTAGCTCGACCGGTAAAGAAACAAATGACTTTACAGGAAATAAAGTTCATTTCACCCCCGGCTCCTCCGCGCTCATGTATCTGGATCCTGAAACAAAGCAATTCCGGAGGCCGCGAACCGCCGATTACATTAAGTATGTCAAAGTTGTGGATCAATTGCGATATATCGCGTCCCAAAGTACCGCTATGATCCCGGAAGATGTGGCGGAAGGCGTATCCGATAGTTACCGTCTGTTCCTTAGCCTCTTGTTCTCTGAAAAACCGGTGGTGACAGGCTGTTTTACCATTGAGTCTTTTGAACTGATGAAGAACATGCTGGTGGCTGTTCGCGGTTCTGCGAAAAACCTCAAAGAAAAGCCGCTGGCCATTTTCTCGTGCTGTCCGACGTCTCCCTTGAAGTGGAGCGATGTGACTTCGCAAAACGTGATCGACTGTGCGAAGTATTCTATACCGGTAGAATTCATCGCCATGCCCTTGGCCGGATTTGCGGCGCCGGTAACTTTGGTAGGAACTCTTATTCAGCACACGGCGGAGACGCTGAGTGGTATTGTGATCAGTCAGTCGGCCAATCCGGGAACACCCGTTCTGTACGGCGGATCGCCGGCGATCTTTGATGTACGTTATGAAACTACGCCTATGGGTGCCATCGAAACCATGATGATCGACTGCGCCTATAATGAGATCGGCAAATGCCTCGGAGTTCCCACACAGGCTTATATCTCTCTGACCGATGCCAAGGACCTCGATGCGCAGGCCGGATTGGAGTCAGGTATCGGGGGAGTTCTGGCAGCACTTTCGGGGATAAATAACATGTCCGGCGCCGGCATGATCGACTTTGAAAGCTGCATCAGTATCGAGAAAATGGTGATGGATAATGAAATGTGCGGAATGATCTACCGCATGCTGGACGGTATTACTCCGAAGGAAGACTTCCCGTCCGTGCCGCGTTTCCAGGAATTACTTAAGGAAGAACACTTGCTGATCTCGAAGCATACCCGGAAATACCTGAAAGAAGAGCACTTCTTCCCGGGAACAGTGATCAACCGTGCCAATCAGGGCCGGTGGGTTGAAGAAGGATCGTTGACTCTTGAGCAAAGAGCGGTCGGTCGCGTTGCGGAACTCTTGAAAAGTTATGAGCCAACGTCCTTGCCGCAGGATACTCGCAGGGAACTGGAGCGATTGATGGAAAGGGAAGCCATGAAATTCGGACAGGAACAATTGCCCGGAAGGAATGCATGATCGATCATTCCGAAATATCAGGAGACCGGATCGTTCCGGATATTGGAGACATTCTGCTTCATCAAGGCATTCCCAGAGGCGCCGTCATCAGGGATCATATCAGGGAATTGATGGCTGGCGCAGTGGACGTCTTCCTGGCTTTGGTTGAACCGAAATGCATCGTGAAAGAAATTTCCAAGGATGATTTTGCTGAAATATTTGCGGGCGAGGGAGCCAATGCCGGAGACAGTCCGATAAAACCGATCTACGAAAAGGCCGATGATCTGGCCTTGTTTGCTTTGACCATGGGGCCTGCATTGAGCGGGAGAATCCAGGAACTTTTTGATCAAAACGATTTTGCGCATGCGGCCATGCTGGATTCCGTAGCTTCGGTTGCGGCCGACAAAGCGGCGGGTGTGCTCGAGAATTACTATGCAGGATATCTTGGAGGTAAGAAGCGATCCGGGCGGAACGAAAGGGTTTTTAGCTACAGTCCGGGCTACTGCGGATGGAATGTCAGCGCTCAGAGAAAATTGTTTGCGTATTTGAAGCCGGAAATGATTGGCATCACGATCAATGATTCCTGCCTCATGAGCCCATTGAAATCGGTGAGCGGCGTGCTTATTCATGGAGATCGGATGATCCATGAATTCACCAATCGTTTCAGCTTTTGCGATTCATGCCGCACGCAGCCTTGTCTGGAACGGTTTGAAAAGATTTATACCTGATCATTTTATAGTGAGGGAAGTATGGAAATTCTCAACGAGATCTCAACGCAATTGCAGGCGGGTAATGACGAACAGATCCCGGAACTGATCCGAAAAGCCATGGCTGAAGGTCATGGGCCGAAGACCATATTGGACGATGGCCTTATTGCCGGCATGAATGTGATTGGCAGGCAATTCAGAGATCATGAAATATTCCTGCCGGACGTTTTGATAGCCGCAAAGGCCATGTACGCCGGATTGGACGAACTGAAACCATATTTTGTAAAAGAAGGAGTGTCCAGTCTGGGCAAGGTCGTCATCGGGACGGTTAAAGGGGATCTGCACGATCTTGGAAAGAATCTGGTAGGTATCATGCTCAAAGGCGCAGGATTTGACGTGATCGATCTCGGGAAGGATGTTCCGCCTGAAAAATTTGTTGAAACAGCGGTGCAGGAACAAGCGAAGGTGATCGGCATGTCGGCTTTGCTGACCACGACCATGCCCTCGATGCGGAAAGTGATCGAGATACTGGAACAAAAGGGATTAAAGGGACAGATCAGAACCATTGTTGGCGGCGCTCCTATAACGGAGAATTACGCACGAGAGATCGGCGCCGACGCGTATGCATTCGATGCGGGGATCAGTGTGGAAAGAATCAAACACTTGATGAATGTCTAGATGAAAACGCGACTATTGGACAGACTAGAGCAGGACAAAATCCTTGTAGCCGACGGTGCGATGGGAACCATGCTCTTTGACAGAGGATTGACATCCGGCGAATGCCCTGAATCCTATAACCTGAGCCATCCTGAGATACTTGTTGGGATAGCCGCCGCCTATCTGGAAGCCGGTGCTGAGATCGTCCAGACCAACACCTTCGGCGCGTCACGGCTCAAGTTGGCGGCCTATCATCTTGAAGACCGATTGGAAGAGATCATTCTGTCAGCAGTAACTTGTGTCAAAAAAGGTGTTGGGGATAAGGCTTATGTTTCCGCATCCTGCGGTCCATCGGGCGAAATGCTTCTGCCGTATGGTACTATCGCTGAAGAAGCGATGTTTGATAATTTCAGTGAGGCGATGTCTTTTTTTTCGAAAGCCGGAGTGGATGTGGTCTGTATCGAAACCATGACCGATCTCAATGAAGCGATGTTGGCGGTTCGCGCGGCTAAATCGGTGATGCCCGAAACACCGGTGATGGCCACCATGACCTTTGACAAGATCCCAAAAGGATATTTCACTGTCATGGGCGTGAATATCAAGAAGGCGGTTGAAGGATTAACGCAAGCGGGCGCGGATATTATCGGCTCCAACTGCGGCCATGGCATTGACAATATGATCGAGATCACCCGTGAAATCCGAACGCTCACCGGCATGCCTATACTCATTCAGGCCAACGCAGGATTGCCGTTGCACGAAGCGGGACGACTCGTTTATCCTGAATCACCTTCCTATTTTTCTGACCGGATTGAAAGACTCATCGAAGCCGGTGCTTCGATCGTCGGCGGTTGCTGCGGAACAACGCCGGATCACATCCGTGCTATTCGAAAAGTTGTAAATACCTGTCAAAGTGAACATGGCCCACAGTGAATTTCAGTTGTAGAGTATTGGCGGTCTTTTCACAGCCGAAGTTTTCTTTGCAACTTTCTTTTTCAAAAAGAAAGTTGAACTGGGAATCTGAATGCCGGCATGACAAATCTTCGAGATGAGATATCAAAAAACACCAAGATGCAAAAAACATCCACACCCGTATTCGGATTCTGGACAGCGACGGCGCTGGTTGTAGGAAACATGATCGGTTCGGGTATTCTGCTCCTGCCGTCAGCGCTGGCCGGTTATGGCGGTATCAGCATCATAGGATGGCTTTTCACGGCCACGGGCGCGTTGCTGTTGTCTGTTGTTTTCATGAACCTCACCCGGCGTTTTCCCAATATCGGCGGACCGTATGTTTATGCCCGGCGGGCTTTTGGTGACATGGCCGGCTTTACGGTGGCATACTCTTACTGGATATCGATCCTGTGTGGAAATGCAGCCATTGCCATTGCACTCACCGGTTATCTGTCGGTTTTCATACCTGCGGTAAACACTTCTCACGCCGCCGGCCTGACCGTATCTTTAATTTGCTTGTGGGGATTAACCTTTGTAAATGTTCTGGGGATACGATTGTCTTCGCGGGTTCAGTTTGCCACGGCATTGCTGAAAACGGTTTTGCTTTTCGGGATCGCCTGCGCCGGGTTGATCTACTTCGATCCATCGCATTATATGCCGTTCAACCAAAGTAGCGAATCCGATGTCAGCGCGATCACGTCTACGGCGGCGTTGACTTTGTGGGCATTTCTGGGACTGGAATCGGCCACCATACCGGCGGACAAGATCGCCGATCCCGAGAGGACTATTCCACGAGCTACCATCGCGGGAACCATTGTCGTGGCGGTGGTGTATATGTCTGTGACAGTATCCGTCATGGGTCTGTTATCTCCGGCAGAATTGGCCAATTCCAACGCGCCGTTCGCCGATGCCATCACGATTATTCTGGGGCCGGCCGCAGGATTGGCGACGGCGTTGATCGGCGCTGTTACTTGCGCGGGGGCCTTGAATGGCTGGATATTCTTGCAGGGTCAGATGCCTCTGGCCGCCGCGCTGGATGATCTGTTTCCAAGGATTTTCAAAAAGCTCTCGCCGCGTGATGCGCCCGTGGCCGGCATTATTTTTTCCAGCGGCCTGATCAGCCTGCTTCTGATCATGAATTATACGGCGGCGCTGGTGGAACAATTTACTTTTGTTATTCTATTGGCCACCTTGGCAACGCTGCTGCCATACCTGGTCTCGGCGCTGGCGCAATTCAAATTCGACCAGAGCGAACAACATCTAAGACCGGTGTTTCGATCGGTCGTCTTCACCGGCCTGGCTTTTGTTTATTCCGTTTGGGCGGTATGGGGATTGGGCGCCACTACGATTTTATGGGGTTTGGTATGCGTTCTCACTGGGATACCGATTTATCATTTTATGAAGAAAAGAGGAGCCCATTGACACTAATATCATGAAGATTGGTTATTGATAAATAGAAAACCCGAACAGGAAATACGTTCGGGTTTTTTGTGGGTACCGCGTACGGGAATCGAACCCGTATTACAGCCTTGAGAGGGCTACGTCCTAACCGTTAGACGAACGCGGCGGTTATCAAAGGCGTTGCGAATATAGTATAATAATTCAGTTTTGTCAAGCAGGGTATTTACTCTGCGCGTGATCCCTCTTTTCGGTCTTTATGTCCTTTGCGGCAGGGGAAATTCCGTATATGTCACTTCATGGCGATCAGTATGGTATACATGGATTCATTCGGAACATACGGCCCGCCGGAGTACGAACCCAGAAAACCCCACTTAGTGAACTGCGCTTCCTTCACAAAAAATTCCACCTCATTTCGCGTGATCGGCCGGGCCGGGATGGAAAGGGCGCGGAGTATCCATTCCTGTTTCGTCTTTTCCAAACGGATCATATTTCGAACCAGAAGCTCCTGATGAAAGTCATTTTCGAGAAAAAAGAGCCTGGATTCCCTTTTATTTATCCGGTCCATGACCGGCATGAAGCGCTCCTTATTCCTCCATATTTTCTCGTAGTTCCACATTTCTATTATCAGGACGCCTTTATCCGTCAGCATCTGCCGCGCCTGGCTGAAGAAGTTGAGCAGAGCTTCGTCGTCCAGCACCAGCGGCAACGAATCTCTGGTACAGATCACGAGATCGAACTTAGCGTCACCGACCGACAAGGGCGCCAGATAGAGATCGTTGACGTATAACGGCGTATTCTTCGGAAGTTTCTTTTTGCATCGTTCGATCATGGCAGGGCTGACGTCTACGCCGGCCATTTTTTTGACGCCCAGCCGGCCGATCATTTTAAGCGTCTGACCCGTGCGGCATGCGAGGTCGCAGACAGACGTAATGCCGTATTTTTGAACGATCATTTTGTAGAAAGGCGATTGCACCCGCGTCAAAACCTCATCGGGATAGAGGATGTCAAAATAGTCGGCCATGGATTCGCCATATTCGATCTCCGTAAGAAGGTTCTCGGACTGCGGTATATTCTGGCTGACAAACGACGATTTCGCTTTGAGCTTTACCGGACGTTTCTTGGACGAAGTCTTCTTTTTCGGCTTTGGCTTCTTTTTTACGGCCATACCATCTCCCGCGCGCTGAGTTTATGACTTGATTTATTTTTTGAATGTGGGTAAGTTAAGCCAATCATAGCAAAAAAGCACGAGAATATTTTTGCCTCACGCACAACGGAGACCGTTTGTATGAAACCTTCAATGCTCATAGCCGCGATTTTACTCGCGATTGTTTCGTGTTCACCGGATTCCGGGAAGACGGCCAGACCGGACCCTCCCAAGACCATGGCCGTTGGTGACAAAAAAAGCGTTAACTCCGTCAGCGTTTCCCCGGACGGTAAATGGATACTGGCCGGCGGCGAGAACAAGAGGATCAAGCTTTTGAATGCATCCACGGGTGAAGCGATCTGGGCCTCGGACGAACAGCCGGACGCCGTATTATCAGTTGCTATCTCGCCCGATGGAAGATATTTTGCAGCCACTTGCGGCGATAACACGCAGAATACAGCCCAGATAATCGTTTATGATATGGCCTCCAAAGCAGAAAAATGGGGAAAGAAAGGTCAGACGAACAATATGCAGCTGGTGCGCTTTACGGCCGACGGCAAAAGCGTGCTGGTGGCCAATCATTTCAGCATGGCTATTTACGAAACAGAGACCGGTAAACAGCTCCATTATTTTTCAGGTCATGCTCCGGATGTTGTGGCGCCGTACGGGCATGTGGATGCCGTAACCGCTGTCTCCTTTACCAACGATCCTTCGCAATTCATTTCCGTCGGCTGGGACAAGAATGTCAAAGTCTGGGATATCAAAGCGGGTCACGAGATAAAGAATTTTCCCGAAGCCGACGCCATCAATGCCTGTTTTCTGATGCCGGATGGAAATCGGATCGTCACGGCCGGGGCAGGGGATATACATGTATGGAATAAAGCTACCGACCGTCCGGATACAACCGTTTCTTTTGACGATGAGATCAAAACCATGATCCCTGTTGGGCCTTACTTTGTTACCGGAGATGTCACAGGAAATCTGACGGTGTGGCGGATGAGTGACTTTGCAAGGATGAATACGATCCGGAAAGCCCATCAATTGGGCGTGTGGAGCATGGATGTTTTTCCGGATGGGAAAACGCTGGTGACATCCGGAGGCGACGGTCAGATTACGGTGTGGACGCTGGATTACTTACTCCAGACAGCCCCTGCGACGGATTCCGTCAGAACCGGACCATAAAAGGATTCTGAAGATCGGGCGATATCAACTCTTTAGGTATGACTATACATTGAGGTCTCGTATGAGTTCTGTACGCTCTTTTCCAAAGAGAGTATGGGTATGTTTTGCGTTGATCATTCTTTGTTCGAACGCATCGCCAACTCACGCTCAAAAAGAGCACATTCGTTTTGAACGTATTGCCATTGAAAACGGATTGTCGCAGAGTACGGTGACTTGCATTCTCAAAGATCATCAGGGGTTCATGTGGTTCGGAACGCAGGACGGTCTCAATAGGTATGACGGTTACGAATTTACTGTTTATCGGCACGATGAAACTGATTCCAATTCCATTTCGGATAGCTACATTCGTTCGTTGTGCGAAGATCATCAGGGTATTCTTTGGGTGGGAACCAGCCGCGGCGGCGGCGGCGGCGGATTGAATCGTTTTGATCCTGACACAAAAAAATTTACCCGGTATCGCCACGATCCCGCCGATCCAAATACGCTGAGCCATAATTACGTGAACGCAATTCTGAATGACACATCTCAGCGATGTCTTTGGATCGGTACCGCCAAAGGTCTGAATCGTTTCGATCCGGTTACCGGAACTTTCAAGCGGTATCTTAGCGATCCCAAGTCTCCCAAAAGCCTGAGCGACGATTACATTCTCACAATGTTCAAAGACCGATCCGGAGTTTATTGGATCGGAACGGCTAATGGATTGAACCGCTTTGATCCGGTGGAAGAAACGTTTACAACTTACTTCCACGATCCAGCGAATGATCATAGTCTGACGGATAATTACGTTTTGTATGTGCGTGAGGATAGAAAAGGATATCTGTGGATCGGAACGTTGAGGGGAGGATTGGACCGCTTTGATAAAAAGACGGAAACTTTTACTCATTACCGGCATGATCCTTTCGACCCTAAATCTCTTTCGCATAATCATGTAGAGGCTTTTTATGAAGACAGGTCCGGCTACATGTGGGTTGGTACGGACGGAGGCGGGCTAAATAGGCTTGATCCGGAGACAGGAGAATGTAACAGATATTTGTTTAACGCCGGTGATCCGAGCAGCCTCAGTAACAACCGCATTTGGAGTATGTATGGTGGCGGCGACGGCGTGATCTGGATCGGAAATTATGCCGGCGGGATCAATAAGTTGGGTCGTTTTAACGTAAAATTCCGCGTCTTTAAGAATGAACCCAACGAAAAAAATTCTCTTCTCGGCACCATCGTCTTTTCCATTCTCGAGGACGAAGAAACCGGTTCGCTGTGGATCGGAACTGAGGACGGAGGGGTCAACGTCATCGATCTTCAAACCGGTACTTATTCGCACTATACGAAAGGCCGCGCCGAAGGGCTGAAATCCAATCAGGTCACCGCTTTTCTGAAAGACAGGCTTGGTATCATATGGGTGGCCACTTCCGACGGACTTTATACGTGGGAGGCCTCCCAAAAAAGATTCCGGCATGTCGCGACAGGTGCGACAGATTTTTTCAGCAAAGCCGAAGGCCATCTTGTGCTATCCATGATGGAAGATAGGGAGGGCCGGCTGTGGTTCGGCACGGACGGCGCCGGAGTGTATATATGGGATCGCCGCTACGACCGATGGACCAATTTCAGAGCAGGAAATACCGGCTTGCGCAATAATGTGGTTTGGTCAATCTTCCAGCCGTCGGATGAGGTCGTTTGGATAGGTACGGAAGGCGGTGTCTCGATATTGAATACAACAGAAAATTCTTTTACATCTTATCAGTGTGACCCGTTTGATAAAAACAGTCTGAGTAATAATAAGGTATTTGCCTTTTGCAGGGATCGCAACGGTAAGATCTGGATCGCTACCAGCGGAGGACTCAATCTTGTCCTGGATACACCCGGGCGTTTTCAGCGTTTTACGGAAGCCGATGGATTAGCCAATAATTGCGTTTACGGGATTCTGGAAGACCGCAAGGGGCGTATTTGGATGAGTACGAATAACGGTATCTCGGTACTGGATCCGCAGACGCTGAAATTCAGAAATTACGATGCGGGTGATGGGTTACCGGCTAATGAGTTTGCCACCGGAGCCTATTTCAGCAACAAAAGCGGGAAAATGTATTTCGGCGGGATCAACGGGTTCGTTTCACTCGATCCTGATAGTCTGAGCCACAACCAGATGGTTCCTCCAATCGTTATTACTTCGTTTTCGAAATTGAACAAAGAACAGATACTGGATAAGCCGCTTTCCAAAATAGAACAGATCGAACTTGATTACTCCGAGAATGATTTTTCCTTTGAATTCGTGGCTCTCAACTATCTGAATTCAGAGAAAAATCAGTACGCTTACAAGTTGGAAGGCTTCGACGAGGACTGGGTGTACTGCGGCTCGCGAAGGTTTGCGAGTTATACCAACCTTGATCCCGGAACGTACGTGTTCCGCGTCAAAGGTTCCAATAACGACGGGTTATGGAATGAAGCCGGCGCCTCGATTCGCATTAAAGTATGGCCACCGCCCTGGCAAACATGGTGGTTCAGAATCGGTGCTTTCTTGGTGATCGTTGCGGGGGTCTATGGCGCATACCATTATCGTGTGAATAAACTGCTGGAGCTGGAGCGTCTTAGAACAAAGATCGCTGCCGACCTGCACGACGACGTCGGCGCAACTTTGACAAAGATCTCCTTATATTCCGATCTGATAAAAGCCGGTGTCGATCCCGTCGGACATCAGACGCTGCTGTCCAATATATCGTCGCTCAGCCGGGAAGCGATCACAACTATGAGCGACATTGTTTGGTCGATTGATTCCAGAAACGACCGCGTTATACATATGCTCGACCGCATGAGCGATTTTGCCCATAGCGTGCTTTCGGCAAAGAACATTCAACTGCAATTCCGTACCGAGGGCTTTCGGGACGATCATCTGGCGTCAGACCGGCGTCAGAATATCTATCTCATTTTTAAAGAGGCTATCAACAACATCGCCAAACATGCACAGGCATCAGAGGTGGATATCAGGATCACATTGTGGAACAATCGTTTTGATTTGATAATAACGGATAACGGTATTGGTTTACCACCGGATAATAAGAAAAGCGGGCACGGCTTGAGAAATATGGCCTCCAGGGCCCGACGCATCGGAGCTGAATTTGAAATAAGAAATGAGAAAGGAACAGGTGTCCATCTGACTCTCTCACCTTTTAGATAGTCAACCGAGCTTCAAAGAAAGAGGAACCAAACGTGTTAGATGTTGCCATAGTTGAAGATGACAAAGACATAAGAAACGGTATTCAATCCTATTTGAATATTCAGGATCAGGTCAGGTGCCGGCAGGCATTTGATTCCGTGGAAGACCTACTGAAAGACCTTGAAACGGGCACCGTTCCTCAAGTGCTGCTTATGGATATTGAGCTGCCCGGCATGTCCGGCATCGAAGGTATTAAAGTCATCAAAGAAAAATATCCGGCCGTCGATATCATGATGCTTACCGTCTACCATGATTCGGATAAGATTTTTAAATCCTTATGTGCCGGCGCTACCGGTTACCTGCTCAAGAATACGCCTCTTTCGGAGATTAATGACCATATCCTGACGCTCAGCCGCGGGGGCGCACCGATGTCCCCTCAGATTGCCCGCAAAGTTACGGAGTTCTTTCTGAGAGATAGGTTGCAGACGGTCACGGAATCACTGACGGAGCGTGAAAAGGAGGTCGTGAAAGGTCTGGTGGATGGATTAAGTTACAAGATGATCGCCTCAGGCATGTCCGTTACCATTGAAACGGTCCGGTTCCATATCAAGAATATTTACAAAAAACTGCAAGTCAACTCCAAAGGGGAAATCATTTCCCGTTATCTCAAAAATACACTTTGACGCTTAATTTTCTGTAATTTACCTTCCTGCCTTCCGGTCCAATACTACACTTATATGGGGGTGACACGCTCTGCGTCTTTCATTAGATTGAGCCCGAGTTTGCGGTTCTTGCGATCAGAAAACAACCGGAAAGGTGTATGATGGCTGATAACTCGGCCTATAAGATTCTTGTACTTGAAGACATTCCGGGCGAATCGGAATTGATACAGCACGAGATCAGGAAATCAGGCATACCGATTAACTGCCAGACGGCTTCAAATAAGAAAGATTTCATTGAGAAAATGCTTTCCTTCCATCCCGATCTTATCATATCGGACGACTCTAATACCGAACTGAACGGCTTGGATATTATTTCTTCGGTCCGCTTCAACCTGCCCGATGCAAAGCTGATCATGGTGAGCATTGACTGTAGTTACGACAAGATCGTTCAGTATTTTGCAATGGGCGCGGATAATGTCGTCTATTACGACCACATCGTCTTTCTGGCTTCTGTAGTCAAAAGACTTTACCGCACCAAGTCGGAGATGGAGATCAGGTCGATACAGACCCCAAAAGAGTATCCCCCCGATCAGGAAGATCCTATCGTATTTTCTATGCTTTGACAAGACCGGCCGGCAGGAAAATAGGCCTTGACTTTCAAACCGCAATGCCTTAGTATCCATTCGTGCATGCACATGTTCTTTGGAATTTTGGTTTAGGTGTCACGCAAAGGCGTGATGAAAAGGGAATCGCGTTAAAATCGTGAACTGCCCCGCAACTGTGAACGAGCTTGGTAATCCACTGTAAGCCTAAGGCTTACGGGAAGGTAATGATGGAACTCGTGAGTCAGGAGACCTGCCTAAACTTATTAACAGTCCTCGAGGGAAGGCGGATGTTAGCAAATTAACGTATTTTACTTTTTTTTCTAATCCTCATCCTTTTTGGGATGAGGATTTTTTTTTGATGAGAGGAGTCAAGATGAAGAACGGGTTCGTGAGGTCGATGGTTATGATTTATGTGATTCTTATGCAATCGGTTCTGCATGCGCAAATCGACAGCCTGAAGCATTATTATCTGGAAGGGCTCGTGGTCACGGCTACGCGTACCGAAGTTCAGTCCGGAGATATCGGCAGGAGCGTATCGGTTATCACGGAAAAGGAGATCAGGAATTCGTCTTGCCGTACGGTGGGAGAATTGCTCAGCCTCCGGGAGGGGCTCTACATGATCGGTACGAAACAGACTCCGGGAGCCATTCACAATGTCTTCATGAGGGGCGCCAACAGCAACCATACGCTGGTGATGATCGACGGTATGCGTTTATCGGATCCATCAAGTGTGGATAATGCCCTGGATCTCTCCGAATTGTCGCTGACCGATATAGAGCGCATAGAGATCGTGCGTGGTTCGCACAGTACGTTGTACGGTTCTTCGGCCATTGGAGGGGCCATCAATATTATCACCAAGAAGAACAGCTTGCCGGGGCTTAACGGGACTATGACCGTTCAGACCGGCACGTTCGGGAGCGGTACTTCGGAATTGAGTGAAAACGCTTCGGTTAATTATACTTTTTCCGGCGGGTGGTATGCCAACGCGGAATTCTTCCACACGTCCGCTAATGGTATGAATGCATCTATTGACACTTCAAGATCTACGGCCGGCAACAAGCCTGATAATGACGGATTCCGAAAACTCGACCTTGTTGGCAAAGCCGGTTATAGATCCGGGAAATGGGACATATATGGAGCCTACAAAACCGTTCGGCAGAATAGCGACCTGGACCAGGCCGCTTATATGGATGATCCGAATTATACGATCAATTTTCAAAGGCGGCAATGGAGTTACGGTGCGGCCTACCGGTTCAATGATCAATGGAGCGCGCATTTTCTTGGCGGATACGCCAGTACGGACCGCAAGGCCGTCAATGATTCTAACATCCTTGATGGTCTGTCCAATCACACGTATTTCGAGGGCCGGTACGGCGGAACGCTGGCTAATCAGGAGATCCAGATCGATCTTAATTCGTTGGGAATCGATTGGGTTGTCGGGGCCGGGCGATATAAAGAAACTATGACGACCGGCACGTTGTTGCTCTATACCGATCCGGTTTTTCCCTATTCCAGCGCATCGGATCTCGACACGCTGGACATTCATTCCGTGATTTACAATGCCTATATCCATTCCGCTCTGCCGGGTAAAATCGTCCATGAGGGGTTGAACAAGTGGGCCTTGTCTTTAGGAGGTCGAATCAATCATCACAGTTCTTATGGAAGCAATTTTACCTACGACATCAATCCTTCTTATGAAGTGCGTCCGGGCTCATTGATCTTCGCTTCTTATGCAACCGGCTTTAATGCGCCGTCTTTGTATCGTCTGTTTACGCCAGAAACTTATTATGCCTCCGATATCCAGAGAGGGAATAAGAGTCTCAAGCCGGAAACTTCCGTTTCTTATGAATTGGGGTTTAAAAGGACCGGACAAAACCTCAGGATTTCCGCATCGATATTCTATACGAAAGTAAAAAACTACATCGACTTCGTCTATCTGTGGGATGAAAACATTCCGATCGATCTGCTCGGAACGGATTTTATGCGTGACGACTACCGCGGCGATACGTATCTGAATATTGGTGATCAGATCAATAAAGGCATCGAAGCCTCTGTCGGTGTCCGGATGGGTTCCAAACTTACGATGTTTGGAAATGCCACACTTGTTCGTGGGAAACTGAGATACGATCCTGAAAAGATAGACGCAGACCAAACGCAAGGTCATCGTGTGCAGGTCTATGCTAACGGTGCGTTCCTGGATCAGAAGAACAAAACGTCAAAATTGGTTCGGCGTCCCAGTACAGGCAATGCGGGTTTGACGTATGCAATAAAGCAGAACCTTTCAATGACCGCCGTGGTACAATATTCGGGCTCCCGCAGGGATGTGTTCTATGACCAGACATTGGGGCCATACGGCGCACTGAACGATACACCGCTTCGGTCTTTTTGGACGGCGGATGTTTCTGCCAACTATGAGTTTGACAAACGTTGGCTTCTCGCCGTCAAGATCGAAAACCTGTTGAATGAGCGAACTTCCGAAATCCGGGGATTTCGAAACAGGGGAAGAGGTCTCTTGCTGAATGTTTCATATAAACTTTGAGATGGAGGGCTGCATCTCGCATTGACACTAAAGGATTAATGTTTTATATTCATGCGCGATTATAATTCATATTTTGATAAATAAAACCAAACAGGAGTATTCCCATGAAAATATCGAAAGAAGCACTGGCCGGTATATGGCCAACCGTGTTTGCTGTTATCCTGATTGCCTTCTGCCGTTTACTACCGCATCCATGGAATTTTGTGCCGGTCTCAGCTTCTGCTATATTTGGTGGTATGTATCTGGGTCGTCTATGGGCATTCGTATTGCCGATTTCCTCTATGCTGATAGCGGACGTTTTTCTTGGATTCAGTTTTACTGACATGCCGTTCGTCTACGGATCCATCGCACTGTCTGTACTTATTGGAATCTGGATCGGTTCTAAAAGGGAGCGCAAAGGTGTATTTGCTGCGTCCGTGCTGTCAGGTACGTTATTTTCTTCGGTTCTTTTTTATATCATAACCAATTTTGGCGCGTGGCTGACGCTCAACGAATACAGCAAAGATCTCAACGGACTGATGCAAAGTTACGTCATGGCCATTCCGTTTTTCAAAAACACATTGGCCGGCGATCTGTTCTTTGTGAGTATCTTTGTGGCGGCGTATGAAACGGTTGCCCGGCTGACCATGGGATCCCAAGCAGCGGACAATGCGGTTGCTAAATAAAATAATGCCACTCTTCTTTGCAGTAAATCCAACAGGCCGCATCGGTTTGATATTATCGGCATGTTGGATTTCTTTTTTGACCTCGTGTTCGGATTCCGCCGACAAAGTTGTCGACCTGCCGTCGGTGTCGCAGGCCTTCATTGTGTGCGAAGGGAATTTTGGGAGCAGAAACGCCTCCCTGAGCATTCTAGACACCGTGGAGACCGATACAACCTTCAACGACGTTTTTGCCGCCGTCAATGGACGCCGAATGGGGGATCATGCCCACAGTATGTTTGTGAAAGATTCCCTTGGCTTTATGGCTGTTACCGGATCCGACAAAATCGAAGTTATCAATACCCGTACGTATGAAAGCATTTCCAGCATAGATGTTGTAAGTTCACCGAGAAACATTACCGGTTATAACGGAACGATGCTGATTACCGGTTATACTGACAGTATAATGGTCGTGGTCGATGCCAGTACGTATGAGGAAGAGTTTTCTGTTAAACTGGAACATCGCCCCGACGAGATAGCCGTGTTAAACGGTAAGGCGTACGTATCCAATGCGCCAAACATGAATGACTCGGTGATCAGCGTTGTTGATCTCACATCTCACGAGGTGGACACCATCATGTTGACCAAGAATCCTGTGGCGCTCGTTGCCGACCCGGTGAGAAATAGGATCTATGTGGCCTGCTCGGGAAGCGGAAGTAACGGTTATATTGCCGTTATCGATGGAGCCGGCGGGTCGGTCGTAGCCAAACTGGACGAATTTAATAATATCAAACCTGTAAAATTAGCACTGCGGGACTCTCTGCTGGCATGTATCGTCTCATCCAACGGGCCGATCCGTATTTATAACGTAGAACAACTAAGTCTGGTATCTTCAATATCCGGAAATTACAATGCCTTGGCATTCGGTGAAGGCGAGCTCTTTGCAGCCGACGGATTGGATTATATATCAAACGGTGATCTCATCTGGTTTTCCAGGACTTTTCAAATTCGACAAAAATTCAAAGTTGGCCGTTCACCGGCCGCCATTATTTTTAAACCGGAATAAAACATATGAAGATCTACACTAAGACCGGAGACGATGGAACGACCGGGCTTTTCGGCGGGGAACGGGTCTCCAAAGACGCTCTTCGTATTGAGGCGTACGGCACGGTTGATGAATTGAATGCCGTGATTGGCCTGGCGCGTTGTTATGCCGATAACGACAAGACAGAGGATCTTCTGCACGAGATTCAAAACGATCTCTTTAATTTAGGCGCTGACCTGGCCACACCCCTGGGCATAGACAACACATTGATCGTAAGAATGAAGTCCGCCGACTGCGAAAGACTGGAATCCTGGATTGATGAATTGGATGCCGCTCTGCCGGAATTGACCAATTTCATTCTTCCGGGGGGACATGCGGCGGCGGCCCATTTACATCTGGCGCGCAATGTCTGCCGTCGTGCGGAGCGTCTGGCCGTAGGATTATCCAGGAAGGAAAAGATCGGTGACTATGTGGTGATTTATCTGAATCGGTTGTCGGACCTGCTGTTCGTTTTGGCCCGTTGGGTTAATCGCCAGAAGGGTTTTGAAGAGATCAGATGGGGAAAACACTGATGGTAACAAAATGCGTTTGCGCCGACGTGACATTTGAGAAAATGAAGGAAATTGCAGAAAAACGTCATTGCAAGACCATTGCTTGTATCCAGCGCTATGTTACTTTCGGTGAGTCTTGCGGGATGTGCCGGCCGTATGTCAAAAAGATGCTCGAGACGGGAGAAACTTCTTTTGAGGTCATATGGTAATTCACGGCAGACCCAGGGCACGAAGAAAATACACGACCCCCAATGCGGCCGCGTAAGCCGCGATAGAATAGACGCCCTGCTGAATAAGGGGTATCTTCCATGATCCGGTCTCCTTCCTTGAAACCGCAAGCGTAGAAACGCATTGCATCGCAATCATAAAGAACACAATCAGTCCGACGGTAGAAGATGTGGTAAAAAGGGGCCGAACCGTACCGGCGATTTTTGCCTCACGCATGGATGAGGCCAGTGAATCCTGCAGATCATCGCCGTAATCGGAAATCCTCAGCGACAACGCGATGGCGCTCACAAAGACTTCCCTTGCCGCAAATGCCGATATCAGCCCGACCCCGATTCTCCAGTCCCATCCCAGAGGTAATAACGCCGGTTCAATCACCTGTCCTAGTTGTGCGGCATAACTGGTATTGGTTCTTTCCGATTCTTTCCATTTCTGGATCTGGTCCCACGACATGGTCTTAGACTGTTCAGGATCTATGGCTGGATTGACATTTGGAAAATAGGTAAGGGCCCATATGACGAGTGAGCTTAAGACGATGGTCAGCCCAGCTTTTTTGATATAGAGGATGGATTTATAGTATGTGCTTTTTACAATGAATCGTACAATGGGTTTTCGATAAGCGGGTAATTCGAGCATGAAGGAAGATACGCCTTTTTTGCCGGCCCATTTGCTTATGATCCCGGCAGCCAATGTTCCGATAAAAAGACTGGTCAGATAGATCAAGCCGAGAGACAGTCCCGCGATCCACGGCCGGTCTTTTGGAACTACCAACGCAAGGAGAAGGGCGTATACCGGCAAACGCGCACTGCAGCTCATAAGCGGTATGATGAATATGGTCAGTAATCTTTCACGCCGATTGGCGATCGTTCGCGCGGCCATAATGGCCGGAATGGCGCAGGCGAAACCCGAAAGCATTGGAACGAATGAACGGCCGTTGAGCCCTATTTTGGATAAAGGTTTGTCGATTAACATCGCGCCTCTGGCCAGATAACCTGAGTCTTCGAGGATACCCAGGAAAAGAAACAAAATGACGATCTGCGGAAGGAACGTAGCGACCATGCCAACTCCGGCAATGAGCCCTTGAGACACCAAGTCGGTGAACCAAGATTCCGGAAGAACCGATGTCGTCCATTCTCCCAAGAGTCCGAACAGCTCACTAATACCGTCCATCATAGGCTGAGCGAACCAAAAGATAGACGTGAAAACAAGGCTCATTGACAGAATAAAAAATACCATACCCCAAAATGGGTGTAGAAATAGTCTATCGAGCCAAAGCGAATGTACATCAGCTCCGTTAGGAGATGTATTGAAGACTCTTTTATTGATAGCCTGAATGTCCATGGTCTTTCCGGTTGGAATTACCACTTGTTTTTCTACTTTTTCAGTGTAGGCATAGAGATCGAGAACCGCTTTTTCATTTCTCTCTGTAGGGCGTCGCACCGAATGTTCTTTGTTCTCAATGATCAGATATTCGTAGAGTTGCCGGCAACGCGTTACCAGTTCACCAATTCCTTCGTGCGTTCTACCGTTGATCCTTACAACAGGACAAAAAAGCATCTCTTCCATTTTTTGGACAGAGACGGTCATACCCCTCTTTTCCAATAGGTCATTCATCGTCAACGCAATAATGATATGGAAGCCGCAGTCTGACATTTGCTTTACCAGATAAAGCTGCCGCGACAATTGGGATACATCCGCGGTGATGATGATGATATCGGGCAGTCGGTAGACGGGGTGGTCAAACAGAGCGTCAATGGTAGTCTCTTCATCGGGAGAGTCCGGATAGATGCTGGTAATGCCGGGTGAATCTATGATGCGCGCATCAAAGTCCCATTCAGGATCGAAATTTCCCACAGAGAATTCGACCGTGCTGCCGGCATAATTAGCCGTTTCAAAGTTGGAACCGGTGAGTATATTGAAGAGAGTGGTCTTGCCGGAATTAGGCTGACCAACGAGCGTAATGAGTGGAAGGTCATTAATTTTGGAGCCGGATTCTGTGAACTTACTATCAGGGGTCTGAAGGGTCAAATGTGGATACATTCCGCTTCCTGTTTCCTCAACGCGATAACCGTTCCACGAACGCAGACAGCGACAGGGTCATTGAAAGGGGATTTCGCGATCACAGTGACCAATTGTCCGGGAGTGAAGCCAAGTTCCAAAAGCCGTATACAGGGCGAATTCGAACCCAAGTGTTCACCGCTGAGTTTGCATATGGTTGCGCATTCTCCACATCCTAACTCAGCAACGGTCTTAATCTTTGTTTGCGCTTCCATCATTGTGTTTTTTATAGACATACTTCAATCGGCTTACGTGTTATAGCATTCACAAAATATGTAATTGAGACGCAATCTCAATTTATCGTTTTTAATATATGCATTTAAGACACGTTTGTCAAGAATTACTGCTAATTTAATTTTTTGAATTGACATGGGAATTTTTTTTGAATAAATTCATTCCATTGATAGTAATAAAAAACAAATTATCCCAACTTGGAGGTATAAATGGAAACCGTGACAGAGACCAAAGATCAGGTTATGCAAGATGTCGTGGTGACGCCTCGTGCCGTCACTGAAATCAAGAATATCATCAAGGAGCAGAGTATACCTGAAACGTATTATTTACGTATCGGTGTTCAGGGAGGCGGGTGCTCCGGTTTTCAATATTCGCTGGCCTTTGATGAAAGCATGAATGAGAATGATATGCAGTATGACTTTGACTCTGTCAAAGTTATAGTAGATTATAAAAGTATCTTGTATCTCAAAGGTGTCACGTTGGATTTTCAGGATGGCTTGAACGGACGCGGATTTGTTTTTAATAATCCCAATGCCGTCAGAACGTGCGGTTGCGGGAGTTCATTTTCGGCATAGTCGACACATATATATATGTTCATAAAAAAAGGCGCTCCGGTTAGGGCGCCTTTTTGTTTTAAAAGGGTGTATGGCATTCCGGGCACACTCTTTCATGCTTCTTCAGTTGCTGTACATAACTCGGAGAATATATTCGTCGACAGCCTGAACAAATGGCCCTATGCTCAAAACACAGCGTCTCATGAGTGGCATGACATAGGAATGTGTGGTCTGTGCATAGCTCTTTGCGGCAAATACCGCAGGATTTCAGACAATTATCGCAGATCATTTCGCTGCCTATGGAGCAGACATGTTGATGGGATTCACACACGGGTTGATGGCAGGACGAACATTCGGTCTGGCAACGGCCGCAAAGAGATTCACGGCATACCACGCATGCCGCGGCATGAGGCATATCCGATGACAATTTCCTGCAAGATGCGCATATAAATGTACAATGTGAACACCCGATACGGCCATCATCACTAACAATGATCTTCTCCATATTATTTCGGCAGACAGGACAACTCCCAAAATCGATCTCGTCAGAATAAGGATCGTACACCATGTCCATGGAGATTTCGGTCTTCAAAGTGTCCGGAACAAGCTTAACGGCGAGGCGAACTTCCGGACGTTCAATGATGTGGTAGCTCAGCAGTTTAAGGACAATGCGCAGTTTGTGATTATGAATCTCTTCTTTGAGTTTATGGTCGAGTTCTCTTTCCAAGTGCAGTCGTTTTTCCTCATAGCTGGGCTGATTTCTGTGAAGTTCTTGTATCTGGGCCGTGTAATAGCCCTTGATGCGGGCGACATTCCGATGAAGCCGTTTGAGGATGTCATTTTGAAGACTTTTTCCGTATTCCTGAGCACGATCCGATGCAGACTTTAAGCAAGCGCGGAACTGAATCTCAAGGTCCTTGCGCGATAGCTCGATATTTCCTTTTTGTGACAGGGGTTGGACGTCGTTCATGACTTGATCCGTGTAATACAAACCGGCATCGAAAACGGAGCCATGGGTATCCACACCCAAAGTGAATATGTCTTCCAACTTCTCATCGGACAAATAACTCACCTTGAAGTTAAAAAGAATGTCCACGACCTTTTCTTTCTTAACTTTGACGGAGCGAACGCGTCCATTCTCTATTAGCACCCTCTTCTCCAATTCTTCACGCGTCGGTTTGTGTTTCTCCTCAAGCCGGCTTACGATCTTCCCGCCGCGATCCTGCAGCAAATGGTAGATCGTATTCAGAATATAGCTGCCGTGTGTGACCAACTCGCTCTTTTCATCCACATCCCGCGGATCAAATACCAGTTCAATAGTGTCCTGTCCAAAATGGGGACGTAGTTCTTCCGGAAGACTTACCGTAAGTCCCTGTTCGGATTCGGATATCCGTGATTGATGGACCTCAAAGAATTTTTTGACAAATGTTCTCATGATTCACAAAATAAAAAGAGAATACCGCATGGTATTCTCTCGATTTACTAACTCATATGATCAAATTTTCTTACTCTTTTCGACAGCAATCGGGCAGTTTATCGTACGCTTCTTTGTTCGCCGATTTATCATTGGCTCCGTATCCGGCCATTACGATCGCGTCTTCCAGATCACTGACTTTGAGGGATGCGGGAACGAATTCAATGGTTGCCAATTTAGTATCTGTATTCACATCCGCACTCTTTACGCCATCCAGTTTCATCACGGCTGCTTTGATGGTTTTGGCGCATTGGCCGCAGATGGACGTTGGGATCTTGATCACGGCCTTTTCAGTAGGAATTTCTTTGCCGCATGCAACGAAGGCGAATACCAGGCAAAAAACCGATATAGAGTAAACTAATTGTTTCATGATATTCCTTATATTATTCCTGTGTTTGATCTTTTTCTTTTTTACGGTAAATCAATGCCATGGGTATCAGGATGAGGTACCCGATACAAACGATAATAGGAGAAAGTGTCAGAGACAAGAATCCATAGACGGGTCCGCTGGCCATGAAAATATATCCGATCAGAATAGCGGCTAATCCGGCAAAAAACAAATAGTAATTCTCAGCCGTAAATGGCAAGGCCGACTTCTTGCTTTGTAATTTCTTGACCTGTGATTTCGGTGGATTGGTTTTCTTCAAATTTACTGACATAGTCTTCCTTTTTTTTGGCGGGAAAAATATAGACAAATACGCCGCATTTGTCAAGAAGTTTACGCTTCATAAGAGCTTATGGGCCTCTTCTTTGAGCCTCTCTACCGCTTTGCGGCCTTCCTCGCCGAGTTCCAGAGTGTACGCGTTAACATACAATTCAATATGCTTTCGCATGACCTCTTCGCTCATTTCTTGCGCGTGCTGCCGAACATAGGCAAGGCTGGATTGAGGATTATCAAATGCAAACTGAACGCTTCTTCTTAATACGCGGTCGACTTTGTCCCGCAAAGAATGATCCAGGCTCTTACGAATCAGGATACCGCCGAGTGGAACGGGCATTTGTGTGCGCGATTCCCAAAACTCTCCGAGATCCCGAATTTTCTTCAATCCTTTATCCTGATACGTGAATCGATTTTCGTGTATGATAACGCCGGCTTTGATCTCGTCGCGCAATAGAGCGGCCTCCATTTCGGAGAATAAGTATTCTCTGGCATTAAGGTTTTTTCCAAGAAAAAGCTGGAGTAAAAGATGAGCCGTTGTAAAACGGCCCGGAATGCCGATTTGATCGGGAGATAGTTGGTGCGGATCAACCGTATGTTTACATATCAACAATGGTCCGCAGTTATGGCCAAGGGCACTGCCGGAATTGAGCAAATGGTATCTTTCTTCTAAATAGAGAAAAGCATGATAGCTGACCTTCGTAATGTCCAATTCCTCGCGAAAGGCACGATGATTGAGTCGTTCTACGTCTTCAAGCAGAGGTTCGAAGGAGAGGCCCTCCGTATCGACTTTATGATGAATCATGGCGTCGAAAATGAAAGTATCGTTGGGGCAGGTCGAATATCCGATGGAAAGTGTCTTCATGGTATTGTTCAATGGTCTTTACGAATGCCGGCGATCATTTCGATCGTGAAATCCTGAATCGACGAAAGGGCCAATGGAAGATTCCACTTCGACGTATCCCTTGGTTCGACATAATTGGATATACTGCGAAATTCAAAATAGGGGACGCACTCCTGCACACAGACCAAAGCAATTGCGGCGCCTTCCATACTCTCGATGTCGGGATTAAATAATCGTTTCATACTTTCAATTCTTGCCGAGTCGCCGTTTACGGTATTGACGGTGAGTCCTTTCACAGAAGGAATTTTGACGTGATTAAAAAAACGGTTTGTATCGTTGGGATTTTCAATGGCATTGTAATAATCCTTTCCATCCGCTGAAAAATGGCGGAACCCCATGGTCCTCATATCCAGAAAATTTCCCAGCGCATCCGTGGCTCCCATATCACCAAAGATATTTTCACGAACATGGACGATCTGGCCCAGCGCGAAATTTTTGTTATAACTTCCGCATACACCTATGTGGATTATGAGGTCGAATGTTTCACGCGCCAGGATCCTGGTCAATACATAGGCCGAGTTGACCATACCAATACCCGTCACCAGAACCTGTACGAGGTGTCGCTCCGCCTTATAGGAGGTGAGCTTATCAGATTCCTTGCTGGTAGCTGAAACGATGAGTATTTTCATGCTTCAAAAAATAAAACCAGCCCGTTACGGGCAGGTTTTTCAGAACTTAAGAATATGGCATTAATTCAGGACGGGTATAGTCACGCCCGCCCTAAGTGATTTTTCAATATCTTTCTCATCGTAAGTCTTGATCACATTGTATAGAGCGTCCCGTTCGATGGGTTGTCTTCCCGCATCTCTTATGAGTTTGATCAGCTCCGTTTCCGTCATACCGCTGGCGCTGTCCGTTCCGGCCATGCTCATGATCTTTTCTTCCAGGATTGTTCCTTCGATCTCGTTGCCGCCGTAGCTCAAGGCCATTTGCGCCATGCGCTTGCCAATTACCACCCAATAGGCCTTGATATTTGGAAAATTATCCAACATGAGGCGCGGAACGGCGATCATTTTGAGATCCTCAAAGGCGCTGACCTCGGGAAGATTCTTCAGCCGGTTATTCTCATGTTGATACTTGAGAGGAATGAATGTATTGAATTTCCCTTTGGTTCCTTTGGATATGGATTTATCCTGCAGATCGCGTAACCGCAGCATGTGATCAACGCGCTCCTCGTAGGTCTCGATGTGACCATACAGCAGCGTTGCGTTGGTCATAAGGCCCAATTCGTGGGCCAATGCGTGAACCTCCAGCCATCCTTCGGCGGTCGATTTTTCGTCGCAGATCTTCTTGCGGACGCGATCTGCAAATATTTCCGCCCCGCCGCCGGGCATAGCTTCCAATCCGGCTGCGATGAGTTCTTCCAGCACTTTGCGCATGGTCATGCCATAATGATGGGCATAATATTCGATCTCAACGGCCGTGAAGCCTTTGATGTGCAGATGAGGCGCCTCCCGCTTGATGGTTCTCAACATGTCGGTATAATAACTGAACGGCAGGGAAGGGTGCAGTCCGGAAGTGATGTGGATTTCCTGAATACCGTGCTTGAGTCCGTCACGGACCCGTTGAGCGATCTGTTCCATACTCATGGTATAACCGCCCTCTTCGCCTTCGCGGCGATAGAAGGAGCAGAACATACAGGAATATTCACATACGTTTGTCGGATTCAATTGCCGGTTGCGTACAAAAAAGGATTTGCTGCCATGCATTCTTTCACGTACGATATTGGCCATGAAGCCGACGGAACTCAGATCGCGCGTTTCAAATAATTTTACTCCATCTTCGAACGTCAGCCTCTCATGATCCATCACTTTCTGATAAATAACGTCAAGTCCGGATTTGCGGATCATGGCGCGAACGAGGGAATGGGACAGAGTGGCGGAGGTCAAGTTCATGACGATACAACTTTCAAAAAAAATTGAAACCTGATTGGATCGAATTTATAGGATGAGACAGTCATTTACAACGATAATTTTATCGGGAATCATCCGGCTTTAAGCAGTTCTTCGTTTTCGGCGAGCTGGAGTTTTTCGACGATTTCATCGATCTTGCCGCCCATCACTCCTTCGAGGTCGTAGATCGTAAGTCCGATGCGATGGTCGGTGAGGCGGTTTTGCGGGAAATTGTACGTTCGGATCTTTTCGCTGCGGTCTCCGGAACCTACCATGGATTTTCTCTGGGAGGCGATTTTGGCGTCGTGCTCTTCTTTCTGCTTTTCATACAACCGCGACTTGAGTACTTTCATCGCTTTTTCCCGATTCTTGAGCTGTGAACGCTCCTCCTGGCATTGAACAACGATACCGGTAGGCATGTGTGTCATGCGCACGGCGGTTTCAACTTTGTTTACGTTTTGCCCGCCCTTCCCGCCGGACCGGTAGATATCGATGCGCAGATCGTTGGGATTGATCACAACCTCTTTGTCGACATCATCGATGATCGGCAAGACGGCCACGGAGGCGGCCGAGGTGTGAACCCGCCCCTGCGTTTCGGTCTTGGGCACACGCTGTACGCGATGCACACCGCTCTCGAATTTCAATTTTCCGTATGCGCCTTTTCCGTTGATCTCGATGATCATTTCCTTAAATCCGCCCTGATTGGCCTCAGTGAAATCGAGCGTCTGGTAGCTCCAGCCCATTTTTTCAACGTAATAGCGGTACATGCCGAACAGATCACCGACAAAGATACCGGCCTCGTCGCCGCCGGTTCCGGCCCGGATTTCAAGGATGCAACCGCCCTCGTCGTGAGGGTCTTTTGGAATAAGCATGTATTTCAGCTCATTCTCTACGCGTATCTTATCCTGCTCGAGCTGGTTCAGTTCCGTTCGCGCCATGTCACGCAATTCCGCATCGTCGGAATTGAACACAAGGTCTTTGTTGCCCTCGATATCCGAGAGAAGTTTCTTATAGGAGCGAAATTTCTCAACAATCTCTTCGGCGCTGCTCCGTTCCTTGCTAAGATTGCGGAACTGGTTCTGATCCGAAATGGTCTCAGGCCTTGTAAGCATGTCGTTGATTTCGTTGAATCGGATCTCGATTTTTTCTAATTGATCAATCATGATATTTCTGAATAGTTAAGCGGGTTCGGTAACGCGGCACTCGTGAACGCTCATGGCGCCGGTCACACGCCCCTTTTCGTATTCTTGCACGGCATCCGTTCCCAAAGCGGCTTTTAAGGCGGCTATGGCTACTTCCACCTGCTTTTCGTCCGGGGGTTTGGTGGTAATGCGTTGCAGCCATAGACCTGGAAGCATGAACATTTTTGCCAGAGGGTTTTTATAGTACTTTCCTGAAATCCTTATGAGTTCGTAAGAAATACCCGCAACCACAGGTATGAAAGGAAGGTGGAGGAGTATTCGTGCTGTGAGATCAATAGTGCCGACATACAGGATGTAGAGACTGTCCAATACGGCGAAACTGATAATGGATGCAAGCATGACGAACATCAGAAAACTCGTTCCGCAGCGCGGGTGCGGTGTGTCATACTTCATGGCATGCTGAGGGGTCAGCGGTTCTCTGTTTTCAAAAGCATAAACGGCCAAATGCTCTGCGCCGTGATACTGGAATATGCGGTAAACATCCTTCATCAGACTGATCAAAAGCAGATAGCTCAGAAACAGGGCTAGTCGGATCGCGCCTGCCGCCAAATTGAAAGGCCATGCTTCCGACTCGATCTGCAAACCTTTGGTGGCGATAAACAAGGGGCCGACAAAGAAGATCAGAATTCCAAATCCCAAAGCCAGCACTGTTGTCGCAAGAAGCCCTGTATTCGATTTTTTCTTTTCCTTAGCTGCATCCCGGTTATTTCCGGGCAGATCGTCCGAGATCACGTCGGCGGAATATTGAAGCGAACGCGTACCAATCATCAGCATTTCTACCAACGCGACGGTACCGCGAACGATCGGGATATTCAGAAACCGGCGTTTCTCAAGCAATGATCGGAAAGGTTCGATCCGTACCGCAATCTCGCCGTTGCTTCGACGAACGGCGGTGGCGATGGCCTCAGGAGCACGCATCATAACTCCTTCGATCACGGCTTGTCCGCCGACAGAAATTGTCTTTTGGGTTTTTGAACTCATCAGGGGTTCGGTTTGGACGTAAAAAAAGGAATACACCGTCACTAGTGAACGCGCATATTCCTTTTTTAGAAAGATTAAGCTAAGCTTTTTCTTTGGCTTCTTTGTATTTGGCGAATTTTTTGTTGTACTTATCGACGCGGCCTGCGGTATCGATCAGTTTCTGCGTACCAGTATAAAACGGGTGGCAGCTGGAACAAATTTCCACCTTGATGTCGCCGACGGTCGAACGTGTAGTGAACGAATTTCCGCAAGAGCACGTCACGTGCGAGATCGGATAAGCGGGGTGAATAGTCTCTTTCATTGCTGGTGTCCTTAGTAGATATATTTTTAAAGGAATTATTTACATCACTTTAGCGGCGCATTATACAAAGGAATACCTAAAAACACAATATTTTTTTTGATTTTTTTGACGAAGCATAAAGATCACTTCTGACAAAGTCTTTGACAATGAACGGATTTGTGGTTAGAATATTCCGAGCAGTGTCTGAAGATTAACAATTCCCAGCATGTTCAAGCTCCTTTTTAAAATAACCGTCTGTGCGTTGGTGATGGCCATTACGCATCCGTATGCCTTCTTCAGTTTTGTTTTCAGGCCGTTGCAGGTTACGATCTATTGGGATGCGGCCGATCAGGACGAAGATACGTTTGTCAGCCGCGTGAATCCTGAAGACGGCCGGGCAGACATGGTTTACCAGGAGGAATCCAAAAGGGATCACGATCAGAAGAGCAAGCTGAAACTCAAATTCAAAGTCGTCTACTTTGCATCCCGGCCCCAGATGCATCAGGCGCCCGACTTAGGGGTGGAAATTCAAACGTTGGCGCCTCATTCTTTATTACAAAGTTTTCTCACCGATCACTTCCATCCTCCGGATTTTTTGGCCTGACTCGCACAACTGAATTCTCATAAATGGTAACCTGAATGATAGGGAGTAAATATGAATAAATTTACTTTCCTTTTCATGCTGGCTTTGTGTGCCTACGGAGATCTGTGGGCGCAGAAGAAGCCGGATGAAAAGGCGGATTCACTTTACAAGACATATCAGCTGGAAGGTATGACCGTGACAGCGACCCGCATGACGGAGTCGGCCATGGAAGTGCCGCTGGCGGTTAATATTATCCGGCGCGATGAGATAGAAAAGGGGCGCGGTTACGGTTTGAACGATGCTCTGGCGTTTGTTCCTGGCGTACTCGCCCAGAGCCGGTCCGGCAATCAGGATATTCGTTTGTCCATACGCGGCTTTGGTACTCGTGGCGCGGGCGACCGATCCAACGCAGGCACGACGCGCGGCGTGAGGGTGTTGCTCAACGGCATTCCTCAAACAGAACCCGACGGCCGCACATCGTTTGATCTGGTCGATCCTAATCTCATACAAAAAATGGAGGTCGTTCGTTCTAACGCATCGGCCGTGTGGGGCAATGCGGGCGGGGGAATCGTAAGTATAAGCACCGTACCCGACTTCGAAGGCAATTACGCAAGGGCATCCCAGAAGATGGGAAGTTTTGGTTTGAAAGAATCGTCGGTCATGCTCGGAACCAGCGTTGATGGGACAAAATTCTACGGGTCTTTCACTTCCACCTCGTTCGATGGTTGGAGATACAATTCCTCCAGCGAGCGGTCGCTTATTACCTTTGGTATTTCATCGGTCATCAGCGATCGGACGACATTGAATTTCTATTCGGCGTATACGCGGAGCTATTTTGAAATTCCCGGTGCTTTGACCAAGGCGCATTTTGACACGGCCGCGAGGGATGCAAACGCGACTTATGCGATCCGGAAGGAACATCGGAATAACCGCGTCGGGTTGGCAGGCCTGACCATTGAACATGCTATTACTGAGAATAATGGCCTATCCGCCATGCTGTTCGTAAACCCGAAGTACCTGCAACGGTCGGAACGTAACACTTTCCGGGATTTTACGCGACACCACTTCGGCGGGAACCTGATGTACCGGCTGAACTGGAACTTTTCAGAGGACATGAAGAACACAACCTTGGCGGGTTTCGACGGCGCTTATCAGGACGGCGCGATCTTGTTTTATAGCCTCCTCAGACAGGACTCGACCGGTTTGCGCGGCCCCTCATTATCGAACAACAAACGGGAAGGCGCAAGAAATCTGGGCTATTTCCTGCAAAACGAGACGCGGATTGCATCCCGGCTGTCCGTCGTTATCGGAATTCGCCTGGATGAGGTGACGTATTACGGTGAAAATTACGCGCGGAGCTCACCCGATACGGTGAATACCAAACTGGGTCTTCAGAGCAAGACTTTTTCTTCGTGGACGCCCAAAGCCGGTGTTTCTTATTCGCTAACGGAGAATCAAACGGTTTATGCCAACTTGGGCGGAGGTATTGAAGTTCCTGCCGGCAATGAAACCGATCCCTCCAATGCGAACGGCGACGACGCGAATTATCTGATCAATCCGTTGCTGGATCCGATCAGATCCACAACCCTGGAGATGGGAACCAAACATACCGCGGCGTATTCCGAAGAACGCATTCTGCGTTTTCTCTATTATGATCTTGCGGCGTATTGGATACGCATCAAAAACGACCTGGTTCCTTACAGGGACGGTATTTTCTATTTCACCGCAGGAGAAACGGTGCGGCGAGGCGTCGAGTTTACAAGCAATGCAGACTGGATCTATGGTTTAAATACCAGAGTCAATTTGACCTATTCCAGTAATAAGTACGTCACCTACAAAGTGGATTCGGTTAACGCCGCATACCCGGGAGGTAACTACAAAGACAATAAAGTCGCAGGTCTTCCGGATTTCTATTACGGGGCCAGCCTCCGCTACACGGCGGAGCGATTGAAAAAGGTCTATGTGGAGATAGCCGTTCAGGGACTCGGAGAATATTTTGCCGATGATGCCAATACGATGAAAGTTCCGTCCTACAAGGTTTTCAATTTGTCTGCAGGCTTGGCTGAACCCATCAAGCTTGGGCGTGGATTTACACTCAAAGCCATGGCCGGGATAAACAATCTCCTTGATCGTAAATACGCTTCTTCGGCTTTTATTAATCCGATTAAAGAAGGAGGATCGGGTTTGCCGATGTATCTGGAACCCGGATTGCCTAGAAACTTCTTTGCTTCAGTGACGCTCGGATGGAATTGATGAATCAGGAATCATCCTCAATAAAAAGCCCCGCCTGAGAGCGGGGCTTTTTTGTTGTGGCGCAAATCTTGACATAGCGTGTTTCGCCGCAAAACAAGAATCTCCCTAACCATTGAACTTTGGGAGCGACATGGTTTTTCCAAGCGAACACCGCATTTGCATTCGCCTCAAAATTTGTTTACTTTCACCCCGAATCAAAAGACATGAGTTATGACCCCTGAAGAACATCAAGCCATGAAAAATTACCTGCTCCGTTCCGACTCGGAAACGGTCTGGAACGGAAGCGTCAGGAATTTCACCTACGCCAATGTCAGCGCCTTATGCATCTGGTTCGCATTTGTTATTATGACAGACAACATGGATTTATTCATCTGGCTGAAGATACTGGCGTCGTGTCTGTCGCTGACCTTTTCAGGATGGATCGCCGATCGTTTGTGGTTTTCCCTTATGTCCGAGAAGTTCGATAAACCCTTTTCTGCAAAAGCTTATGCGAGCCGGGCGCCTTTTTTCTTTTTTTTGAGCGGAATATTTTTTACCATTGTTTTGTTATCCGTTCGTTGGATCGATGCGACTCAGGTCCTGCCATATATAACGATCGGGGGCTGTATACAATTGATCCTCCAACTACCGCTGCAGTGGTTCTTATTTAACCGGCTGCGGAAATTAAGTTTAACCAATTTGTAAGAAACGGAGTATAATTCTTGAGTAAGATAGTTCACAAGGTTATCATCATCGGTTCCGGACCGGCGGGACTGACCGCCGCGATTTACGCGTCGAGAGCTAATTTATCCCCGCTTGTTTTTGAGGGTAATCAGCCGGGCGGTCAATTGACTATTACGACGGAAGTTGAAAACTATCCCGGTTTTCCAAAAGGAATTCTCGGACCGGAAATGATGGAGCTTTTCAGAGAGCAGGCCAAGAAATTCGGCGCGGCATGCGAATTCAAGTCCATCGAGAAAGTGGATTTTTCCCAGCGGCCGTTCAAAGTTGTGGATGACAGCGGCGGAGAACATCATGCCGAAGTTGTGATCATCTCTACAGGCGCATCGGCAAAGATGCTCGGTTTGCCTAAAGAGAAGGAACTGATGGGTTACGGCGTATCGGCATGCGCTACCTGCGACGGATTTTTCTTTAAGGGAAAAGATATCCACGTAGTAGGGGGTGGTGATACCGCCATGGAAGAAGCAACCTATCTGACGCGATTTGCGAACTCGGTCACATTGATCCACAGGCGTCAGGAATTCCGCGCCTCGAAGATCATGGTTGAGCGCGCCAAACAGAATCAGAAGATCAAATTCCTGCTCGATTCGGAAGTGGTGGATATCGTTGGGACACAAGATTCTCAGATCAAAGCGTTGAAAGTAAAGAACGTAAAGACCGGCGCTGTTACTGAAGTTCCAACGCAGGGTTTCTTTCTGGCCATAGGCCACAAGCCGAATACGGAACTATTCAAAGGTATCCTGAAAATGGACGAAAACGGATACCTGCTTACGGAAGGAAAATCCACCAAGACAAATATCCCGGGCGTCTTTGCCTGCGGCGATGTGCAGGACAGTTACTACCGCCAGGCAGTCACAGCCGCGGGCAGCGGATGCGCCGCCGCTATTGATGCGGAACGCTTTTTGGCGCATTGAGATCAGAACATCCATCCGGAACAGGGAAGAAATTTACATTCTGCGTTCTTCGCGTCGCCGGTATGAAGATTTTTTATAATAGATGTAGAATCATTATGATAACTTATTCGGAGAATCAATCATGACTGGAAAGAACTTTTTGTTTCAAACAATTTTGATAATAGCATCGGTCGTTTTTGCCGGCTGCGGCTCGAGCCGGCAGATGTATACGCAAAACGATTGGCCCGCTCAGAAGGACAGGGTTCGCGGTGATGCCACGCTCTACGTCGCCAATATCGATTTTGATGCGAAAATCAAAGGTGTGAACGGCGATAATCTTGTCGTAGAACAAAACGGATTCAAGAGCGAATTGCCGATTGAACTGGTATCCAAGATCGTATTTTCCGGCGATGCAAATAAGAAGAAAAAGATCATCTGGGGAGGCGTCATCGGTGGGGTAGTAGGAATCGGAGCCGGTTATGCAGCCGGCGCTGCTATCACCAATGAAAGCGGACCCAGCGCGGCGGCCCATCCCGTTTCAATGGCTCTGATACTCGGCGGTATCGTTGGCGGTGCATTCACCGGAGCCGGTTTTACCAAATACGAAGAATATTCCTTTTCCAGTCCGTTGAGCCCTTACGTGCTGGATCCCGATCTGGGTACGGAGATCACTCCGGCGGAACTCAGAGGTTATTCGATATTTGAAAACCTTCAAACCGATCCGGACGACAAGATTCTGCAGGTTCAGATATTCAAAACTCCGGGCGGAAAATATTATCTGTTATACGACGTGTCATTTCTCGGCTCATACAGCGTTCGCTGGCAACTCGTGGACGAGAATTATCTGATGACGCAAAAGGCCAAATTAAAAACACAGAATTAACTGATGAGATCTCTCTTCCCTTTAATTCTGTTTTTTCTCATAGCCTGCGGCAAGAAAGCAGGGCCTGAGAGCGAACACCTGTCAGCCAAGTCCGATCCCAAAGCGCTGGAATTTGCGAATCAGACGATGCAGGCCATGGGCGGTCTTGAGGTTTGGAACGGAGTCCGGTACCTGCGTTTTGATTTTGTTGTGGAAAAAGATGGCAAGGAGATCAGCCGCCATGCGCATCTTTGGGATAAATTTGCAGGACGTTACCGTGTGCAGGGCAAGATGCGCGATGGAAGTTCGTACTGCGTGCTTTTTGAAGATGTCAACAGGAAAACAGGAAAAGCCTATATCGGCGGCCGATTAATGGAATCCAAAGAAGCGGAAGAAAAACTCCAGTACGGATACAATCGGTTTATCAATGACACGTATTGGCTGCTTATGCCCTGGAAAATGAAGGATCCCGGAGTTCGCCTGCGGTATGAAGGGCCGCAAATGGACTCACTCACAGGGAAATCCTTTGAAATAATTCACCTGGACTTTGATAAGGTAGGTCTCACGCCAAAAGATCAATATTGGGCTTATATTAATTCCGAAACGTTTTTGATGGAAAGATGGAAATTTCTTCTGCAGGACGGGGAACAAGGAACTTACGAATGGAAGAATTGGGGAAATTACGGAAACCTGAAATTTTCGGTCTTGAAAAACGCTGCAGACGGAAGCCGCTCGATCCGGACGGAAAACATAAAGATCTACGATACTCTGAACGATGATCTCTTTACCAAGACCGAAACTTTTCTACCATAAAACCGCTGAGTCCTCCAAACGGAATGTCTTTCTCTGCTGAAATTCACAGGTTCACACAAAAATTTGCACTATTGGGTTATCCCGTATATCATTCATTATCGCCCCTCATTCACAATACGGCTTTCAAATCCCTTGGAATTGATGCCGTTTATCAGGCCATAGAAACGAAAGATCTGAGAAAAACTCTCAATGCATGGCGCTCCCAAAGTATTCACGGATTCAATATCACCGTGCCGTTCAAAGAGAGTGTGATCCCGTATATTGACGAACTGTCCGCTGAAGCAAAAACGATCGGGGCGGTCAATACCGTAGCGGTGAGGGACGGACGCTGGACCGGTTACAATACGGATACGACCGGATTTTCCAGTACTCTCGAGCCATACAGAAAAAATATCGAAGGACACAGTGTGCAGATCTTAGGTGCCGGGGGCAGCGCGAGAGCTGTCATATATGCTTTGTTAACGGACTATTTGCCGGATACGGTTTTTGTGTACTGCCGAACGCATGAACGAGCCGTCAAGATCATCAATGATTTTGAATTTCTTGGATCCAGGACCCGCATCGTACTAACGCCGGACATTGATACTTCGGAAAAAATCAGACTGGTCGTCAACGCGACCCCGGTCGGATTACGTTCCGGCGAAAGTCCAATTTCTTCCAGTTATTTCAAGCCCGGTATGATCGCTTACGACTTGATATATAATCCTGCCGAAACCCGGTTTCTTGCCGATGCTAAAGCCCGCGGTGCTATGGCGATCAATGGTCTTGAAATGCTCTTGGGGCAAGCCGCCGCGGCATTCAAGCTATGGACAGGTCTGGATATGCCCATGGAAGAAGTACGAAAAAACTTGTCCAAAAAAGTTGCGAATCATTAGCCGTCGGAGTTATATTTCATCAGTAGCGGTGACGTTATGACCTTATCGTTGAAGGAGAAACAGATTCTGCTGGAAATCGCGCGGCGGACGATCGAAGCCTCTGTGTCGCACCGGCCGATTCCCGATTTTGAGGAAACGTACACCATAACGCCGGCACTTATGTCCAAAGCCGGAGCTTTTGTCACTATCGAGATCGATCACCGGCTTCGAGGCTGCGTGGGCTACATACAAAGTAACGAGCCCTTGTTTGATACCGTGAGCAAAGCCGCGATTTCAGCAGCGATGCACGATTCCAGATTTTCACCGCTGACAAAAACGGAATTGGAACACATTGAACTCGAGATCAGCGTATTGTCGCCCATGAGTAAGGTTGATGATCCGGGGCGTATTGTTCCGGGTGAACACGGACTCATGATCGAAAGCGGTTACCACCATGGCCTGCTTTTACCTCAAGTGGCCACTGAATACGGATGGGATCGCGAGACATTTCTCGAACAAACCTGTGTAAAGGCGGGACTGCCCAAGAACGCATGGGAGCGGCCTGAAAGTGTGATTTACGCATTTACGGCATTAGTATTTAATGAAGATGAAATCAATCGTTGAAAGGATTCATGGATAAGATATTGTTTTCAGTACTTGTTATTAGTGTTTTCTGGATAGTCCCCCAAAAATCGAATGCCCAGGAAAGTAAAACCGGAAGTCTAAGTATTTTTCCGACTGCGCCGGCCGTTTATGGTAAGGGCCGGGAAGAAAGCGAAGTGGCTGAACGCGTTAATCTTAAAACGCAGTATTTTGCCAACTGCTACGGGCGGAATATCACTTCAAAGGACCTTAAGGAATTCAAGGTTCGTTTCCGTTTTATTGTGAAACCAGCGGGAAATGTCGACAGCATTTCGGTAGTTCATAACACGGCCAAGAACGCCGGTTTCCTGGAGTGTATGAAGGGCATTCTTCTTCAGATGCAGTTTCCCAAAATCCCTCTGAGCAACGGCGATTGCGTAGTGGAGCAGTCAATCATATTCCGGGTCTTGTAGTTCAGTATTGTTACCAGTACGGTCTTATATAACGAGGCGACATGGGTCGCCTTTTTTGTATTAGAAATCAAATTTAAAGGAATATATGATAAACGAGTTTTTTAAGAAGGCGCTCCGGATTCTCCTTATTATTCTGTCGATTGCCGCGATCTCCTGCTCATCGGTGAATCTGACAACGCAGAACGAAATCGCTAAGGAATTTTACCTTAAGGGAAGGTCTTTTGAAAAGCAAGGTGATGGACAATGGCGAAACGCCTTGACCGCATATAAGCGAGCCGTGCGGGAGGATCAGCGTTTTTTCGAGGCCTACACGGCCTTGGCCGGACTTTATGAAAAGCAGGGATTTGCGCGCAAAGCGGCCGAGAATTACGGCCAAGCCCTTCTTCTTCGTATGGACCGTTCCGATCTGTACCTGCCATACGGAAAGGCGCTCTTCAATGCCGAGGAGTATCAAAACGCCATTGTTGCCTTCCAAAGATACTGTGCGGCGTTTCCAAATGATCGGGAAGGTCAGGAATGGCTGGCGGAAACAGCGAGGGCGTTGGGCGAGCCGGATGCCGAGACTCATTTTATCAGACTCACCGAAATGGATTCAGCCAACATTGACTCATGGGTCTCATTGGCCAGATTCTATTACTACGATAAGAATTATGCCAAGGCGATACCGGCCTATGATCGCGCGGTGAAGTCTGGAATAACATCCGACGCCGGTCTATTCTTCGAATACGGAGACTGCCTGCTCAGGATGAAGTTGTGGAATCTCGCGCTTAACCAATTTGAAAAAGCGGAAATGCTGGGAATCAAGAACCCATCGGCGGCAGAGTATGCCGCGATGGTACGACGGATCCTTGCCGGTGCATTTAAAGAAGATGCTTTCACCAATTATCTCGATGCGTTGTCACAGCTGGATCTGGTAAATAGTGTCAAAGACAAGCGTAAGGCCTACGAGATCGTACTCATGTCATTGAATGAGGCGATTCGAATAGAGCCTGATTTTACATTAGCTCAGAGAGAACTTGCGAGAATTCATTTTATCCTGGGTCAAGATAGCGAGGCCTTGCCGCTGTATGACCGATTACTCAGCAAGAGCGCGATGGGTGCGGCGGAATATGGAAATGCGGCCTACCTTCACTTCCGGCGTCGGGATTGGAATCGCGCCAAAGAGTTATACGAAAAGTCACTGGAACTTGACAACCGACAGATCAATATCCGGGATTATCTGGTAACTGTCAATAAACTGCTCAGCGGTAAAATCAAGCCGGAGGCCTATGCATTATACGACAAGGGATTAAACGCCGCATCCGCAGATTCCGGTGAGTATTTCCTTGAGCAGGCCGTGACGCTGGATACGGCCTATTATGAAGCCTATCTTCAATTAGGCCTTATGCGCCTGCGATCGGCCAAGTATAAACCGGCTGAAGCAGCTTTCAGTAAGGGTTTGCTTTTTTCAACGGATCCGGATATTCAGAGATTGTTCCACTACAATCTGGGGCTCACGTATTTTCAAATGGATTTTCACGACAAAGCCATACAGCAATTTTCGAAAGCCGTCGAACTGGATTCACTCGACTCGGATGCGCTCCATTATTTATCAAAGACTTTTGCCGATAAATCCGACATGGAAAATGCGGTAAAAACGTATGACCGTCTGATCCGTTTGTCGCCTGATTATTTTCAACCTTCGGTTTCGGATATGCAGGCGCTGGGCGCTGGCGGCGATGTGGCGCCGGCCGGAGGGCGCTCCGTATGGTTTGATGACGGACTGAAAATTGGTCAGACCAACACCTATACGTTAAAAGTGAAGTCAAAGAATGATGCCCTGATAGGCGCCGATGCCAACAGCGACCTTTCACGGGAATTGACGATCGTTTTCCGCGAGCAGGTACAGGACATTACGAATTACGGTATCACTGAATTTGCCCTTGATATTCTCTCGGTCGATGGTTATGCCCTTGCTCCGAAAGAGAAGAGCCTGGCCGGACAGCGTTTCTACCTCCGAATGTCCGACGTTTTCGGCGTGGTCAATATCTATGGACTCTTGGAAAGCGATCCTCATGCCTTACCTCGTTTTGTCATATCGGTGATGGAGGACCTTCACGGCGCCTTTCTCCGCAAGCAAGTAACGGAAGGCGAGTTGTGGAAATCGTCTCAATATATATTCAAGCTGGGCTCCATCGACGCCGTGACGGAACTGGAGGAGATCAGCGAAGGCATGGCTCACGGGAAGAAATACTACGGCATCGCGGGCAGTTACGATGCGGCGCGGTATGGAGAACAAGGGCGCGTTTCGGTCCACAATCAAGGTACGGCGGAATTCGAATTCGACTCGGACAAACGTATCATAAGGAGGTTATCCAATTCATTCACTACGCGCGAGTTCAGCGAAGCGAAAGCCAAAACGGAGATTCAGGAAGGCTCCTATTCGGTCGTTCTCAACAAGACTACTTTTGAAAAACTCGAGCCTCCCAAGAAAGTTGTCATAGACAATATTCCTTATGTCAAACAGCACGGTCCGCAGTGTGCGGCCGCATCGCTGAGTATGGTTCTCTCATATTACAATCAAACGATCGATCAGGATGAGATCTATGCCGTGATAAAAAGCGACTACGCGGGCGCGCAGTCCAACGACATTCTCAATTATCCGCGAAGCCTCGGCAAATACAAGACGTACGGATATATGGGCACCATAGAGGATTTGAAGGACCGCATCGATCAGAATATTCCTGTTTTGGTATTCCTCACGCCTTTCGGGTACGGACATGTGGTCGTGGTGATCGGATACGACGAAAGCAAACACCAGATCATCATGCACGATCCTACGGTCGCCAATAACCAGGCGGTGGGCTACGATGACTTTCTGCAGGAGTGGCGCCAAAGCGGTAACGAGTGTGCGATCATAGTTCCTTTCGACAGGGATATCGTAGTGACGGAAGGGCCCATCACGTCGAGCAAAGCCGTTGAACAGAAATGGCTGGGCGATAAAGCCGTCGGGGAACATCAATATGAAAAGGCTATGAATTACTACCGTTCCGCACTCGCGTTGCTGCCTACCTATGAGAATGCGCTGGAGGGCATCATGCTGATCCATCTGCAGAAAGACGATTACGATCGGGCCTCCGAAGTGCTCGATACGCTCCTGCAGCTCAATCCCAATAGTATTGAATTGGTACTTCGCCGTGCCAGCCTGCTTCTTTCACAGAACGATTATGATAAGGTGCTGCAGATCACCAAAAAGGCCAAACAGATGGACGAAACGAATATCGTTAATTATCTGTACACGGCCAGCGCGCTCTTTGCTCAAAAAAAATACGATGAAGCCATTGCCGAGATCAAGCAGGCCATCCGGATCAATCCGCTCACCTCAACCCCACGGAATCTTCTGGCCGGGTATCTTGCGGAAACCGGGGACTTTGAACAGGCGTATGAACAGGCCAATCTCGCGATAAGGTATGAACCTGAAAACATCGGCAATTACCTGATCCTGAGCGGCATCTATCAGACCGAAGTGACTAACCGATTCATGACTGCTCAAAAGAAATGGGAATTGATCAGCAAAGCTCTTTCTACAGTGGATATCGTAAAAACGGCCAATCCCGATCTGCCCAATCTCGATCAGATTTATGCGGATTTCTATACATCCGCCGGGGTTCATGGTATGGGAGATTCGTTGTTTCGGGAAAATATCCGCAAATTTCCCGAGGAAAACGGAGCCTATAACAACTTTGCCTGGCGATTGGCAACGGATGCTATCCGGCTGGACGAGGCTCAGAGACTGTCGCAGAAATCGATCGAACTGTCACAGCGTAACCCGTATTATTTTGATACGATGGGGTGGATCCATTTTAAGATGGGAATTGCATTCAAAGAAGCAGGAAAAATCGATTCCATGGAGGCCTATTTCAGGAAAGCCGAGGAAGAACTGAAATCTACGATCCAGTATGACATATACAGTGATTTTGCTTACAGGCATCTAGGAGTTTTGTATCAGAAGTGGGCGAAAACATCGGAGGCCAAAGCGCAATTTGAAATCGTCATCGGCATGCTGCCGGACAAAGGACGCGTGTATACGGATATAGGAAAGGATTTTGAGGAAGCCGGATTACCCCATGAAGCGATCGAGTATTACCTCAAGGCACTTGAAGTCAAACCGGGACTTGATTTTGCGTCGTATCGGCTGTCTTATCTTTACGTCAAGACCGGCAAGGATCTGAGGCGCGCGATGGATTTTGCGCAGCAGTCCTGGCTGCAGGACAGTTCTAATTTTCTTTATCGAGGCGTTTTCGGCATTATCTATTATCATCAAAACGATTTGAAAAATGCCAGACTTTATTTAGAACAGGCGGTCGAAAGCCAGCGAGACAACCGGGACAAGGACGGCGCTGACAATTACTATTATCTTGGGTTGGTATATCGCGATCTGAAAATGGCCGCGGAAAGCAAGAGGCAATGGAGAGCTTATCTGAATCTCGCTCCTTCCGGAGAATTTGCGGAAAGGGTCAAGGGATTATTAAGGTAACAGCGTTTGCTCAATGAAGCGAAACGCCGAAACCCAGAAATTCAAAATTCTTCTTCGATGAGTATTGGGCAAATCCGTCGTTATTCAGATACGCATAGTGAAATGAGAGATCCACGGCATTCAATTCTAGGAAAGTCCATTTCATGTAGTGCGCCATTTGGCTTCGGCTGCTCACCGTCTCTCCGAGGCTGTTGTCCTTATCCAGCGGGAAACCAAGCATATAGCCCAGTTTTACAAACGGCAGCACGCGCACGCTCAGTCCGGCTAAAAGAAAGTGATTATTGATCAGGTCGTATTTATATGAGAAATAGCCGTATCCGATACTGGTGATCAATCTCCTGTAGCCGAAGGATACGTCCAGTGTTCCAGCATAGTGGTTGATATTAGTGCTGCCTTTGCAATTAAGATAGAAGAGACCGACGCCCCCTCCGAAGAAATTTCCCGAACGCGCTCTTTTAGGTTTGTTATACAATTCCTTCTGCCGTTGTTCCCTTTTTTCACGCAAGGCCAGATCCTCTTTGATCCCAAGCAGATGATCCACTTTCTTATCAATCTTCATTTCATAAGATAATACCGTGATCAGGCTGCCGCTTTGCACATCGGTAAGTTTGATCGTGAGGTCAATGACATCCGGAAGAACCTGATACGAGCCGGTGAGAATAATGGTAGCGTTAAGCAGTTTTCCGGCCTCGATGCTCCGCGTCTGGTCTACGAGATCGGTCATTGAGAATTGCTGTTCCAGCAATACTTTTTCGAGCGAACCTCTTTCCACCACATCAAAACCGACTTGCTCTCTGTTGTTCATCAGGCTGATGATGATCTGATCGGTGATGTAATTTTCAAAAGCCGAATAATTCAAATTGGCCTCGTTCAGGACATGCCGATCCAGGTTAAATACCCCGATCCTTTGACTTTGCAGCGAGTCCGCATACCTGGTCCTGAGATTTGAAACGGTGGTTTCAGAAATGTTTTCAATAATATCGCGAATATCTTTCTGCGCATTTACAGGTAATGCGGCTATGAAGAATAGAACAAGAGTCGTGATCCATGTTTTCATGACATCTCCAGCGTAGTGGTCGGTTTCATGTATCTGCCGAACGCATAAGTCCGACACTTAATCATCCCAGAACACTTATTGTAAACGTTTTTTCTACGGCAATTCAAATCGAATTCTGGCTTTTTGTACTATGGTCTCCGCGATGGCCAGCGATGCGGTGGCGGCCGGAGACGGTGCATTGCAGACATGCATAGCGCCGCGGTCCTCAAGAACAAGGAAATCGTCCACCAGGTTTCCATCGGGTCTAAGAGCCTGAGCGCGTACTCCGGAACCTCCCGGAGCCAGATCGTCGACCTGAATTTCCGGTACCAATTTCTGCAGGGCGTGTACAAACAGTTTCTTGCTGTAGGACCGTTTCATTTCATCCATGCCTGTTCTCCAGAATTTGCGGGCAAGCCGTATAAAGCCGGGATAAGTCCAGGTATTCAGCGTATCACGGAGATCGAAATCGCGCTTTCGGTATCCTTCTCGATGAAAAGCGAGAACGGCGTTTGGGCCGGCTTCCACGCCTCCTTGGATCAGATTGGTGAAATGCACTCCGAGAAAAGGGAATCGGGGATCGGGAACCGGATAGATCAATCCTTTGACCAAGTGAGCTCTCTCAGGTCTTAATTTGTAATATTCACCGCGAAAGGGAACGATCCTGAATCCTGTCTTTCTCACGGTCATGGAAGCTACCCGATCGGAATGCAAACCTGCGCAAGAGATAACGAATCTGGCCCGAATGTCGGATTGATCCGTATGAAGGTTCCATCGGCCGGAGCTTCCTGAAATATATTGTACCTTGTTCCGGAAAAACAGACGTGTTCCGGATTTAGCCAGGATCTCCGCCATCTTTTGGCTGACCTGTGTATAGTCAACGATTCCGGCATGAGGGACCCGCAGCGCTTTGATCCCGGCTGCGTGGGGCTCGATCTCTTTTAGTTCAGCCCGGTCAATGAGTTTAAGATCGCGAACTCCGTTGGCTTGTCCTCGTCTGTGCAGTTCTTCAAGAGCCGGTAATTCCCGTTCGTCGGTAGCCACGACCACTTTGCCGCATAGCCGAAAGGGAATGTGATGATCCGTGCAGAACTGTTTCAACATCTCTGCTCCCTTCACGGCCAGGACGGCCTTGGAGGTGCCCGGTTTGTAGTAGAGTCCTGAATGAATGACGCCGCTGTTGTGGCCGGTCTGATGCGCGGCGACACGGTCTTCTTTTTCTATGAGGGCATAGCGGTATTGTGGAAATTGTTCGTGAAGACGATAAGCCGTCGCAAGCCCGACAATTCCGCCGCCAATGATAGTTATATCAAAATCATTTTCCATGATGTCATCATGTTATTTTCGGAATGCAATATCGAGTAAGAAGTTTTCAATTTCAATGACTAAATGCGGGTCCACAAATATTTCAAAATCAAAAGCATATCTCGGTTACTGCGGCAATAATTTCTTGACTTTATTGGTATCACAAACTATATTGGCACTCTTTTTGATGAAATGCGGACCCCATTTTTTCGATCAACTCATAAATTTTATAAAGTTAATTCGTTGTTTTATTTGGAGGGTTATAAGGAATGATCAAGAACAAAAATGTCCGGCTGGGAATCATACTGGTGTGTATGGCTTTGTCGCTGGTGGCTCTGTGGCCGACATTCAAATTTTACGGTTTGTCGGAAGAAGAAAAAGCCAAGTATCGGGAAACGGCTGAAGGTACTAAGGAACTCAATGACCTGCAATCCAAGTCGATCAATCTTGGGCTCGACTTAAAAGGCGGCATACATCTTAAGCTGGAGGCGGATGTAGTGGCGCTTTACGAAAATCTGGTGAAGAACAGGGATAATGAATTCACAAGGATCTTTGAACAGGCGGCAACCGAATACCGAGGGAATCCCGAAGCCAATTTTGCGGGAATTCTGGACAAACATTTTTCAGAGGCCAATATCCCCATGATACAATACTGGGGGGAGAAGTATAAGGACAACAGCGGTGTTGTCAAGTATCTCAACGATGAAGCCAAAGACGCCGTGGACCGCGCACAGTCGATCATCCGCAATCGCGTGGACCAGTTCGGCGTCAGCGAACCGACCATCCAGAAACAAGGCGATTACCGCATTATAGTCGAATTGCCGGGCATTGACGATCCTGTAATCGCCATTAATCTTATACAACAGACGGCATTGCTGGAATTCAAATTATTGCGTGAACCCCAGGATGCGTCCAATATCTTTGAAAGACTAGACACATATTTTTCTAAGATCGACACCGTGTCCGGATTAGCCGTTAAAGATTCTTCCGGTAAACCGGTCGCGGATACGTCCAAGCTGAGCGGTCTGTCGGCGGAATTACTTAAGCCCGAAAGCGATTCGGCCAAGACCGATTCCACAGTCAAATCCTCTACAAGACCATTCACGCAATATCTTATTGGCCAGCAAATCGGCCAAACGGGTTACGATTTTTATGTAGCCGCTCAGAATCTGGAATATGTTAAATCCCTGCTCTTCATGAAAGTCGGGGATCGCACCAAGATGAAGCCGGGTGTGCAGTCAACCATTGGAGAATCCAACGAGATCGCTTTCAGTAATAAAGAAGTACACGAGGGCTTTTATGCTTTGTATGTACTGAAGAAAGCCCCGGAACTTTCCGGTGCCGTGGTGACCGAAGCAAAACAGGACATCTATCAGGGTATGGATCCCGGAATGGCAGGACGTCCTATCGTTACTTTAAAAATGACTCCTGAAGGAAGCAAGCGGTGGGCCGTGGTGACGGGAGCCAATATTAATAAACGTATAGCTGTTGTACTCGACAATAAAGTTCAGTCTGCGCCGAATATCATAGAGAAGATATCCGGTGGCAATACTCAGATCACCGGTATGGATAATCTGGAAGAAGCCAAGAGTCTGGCCATCGCATTAAGAGCCGGCTCGCTCCCGGCGCCGGTACACGTGATTGAAAGAAGAACGATCGGTCCGTCCTTGGGAGCGGACTCCATTGAAAGCGGAAAAATCGCTTTCTGGGTGGCTTTTGTGGTAGTAGGATTGGCCATGGTCATATATTATCGAAATTCCGGATCGGTTGCCGACGTGGCCTTGGTGTTGAATGTGCTGTTTCTGATGGGCATCCTGACCGGATTCGGCTTCACGCTTACGCTTCCGGGTATCGCAGGTATCATTCTCACTATGGGTATGGCGGTCGACGCCAACGTGCTTATCTACGAACGTATTCGGGAAGAAATCCGTCTTGGTAAGACCGTGCGGGCTTCCATAGAAACCGGTTTCTCCAAAGCCTTTGTTACCATTTTGGACGCTAATTTGACGACGTTTGGTACCGGTCTTGTTCTCTTCCAGTTCGGTACAGGACCTATCAAAGGATTTGCTCTGACATTAATGATCGGTATCATCACAACCATCTTCTGCGGGGTCTTTGTTTCACGCGTTCTGATGGATCTGCTCTATGATCGTACCACGCTGGAACAGAAGATCAGCATCGGTGTGAATTACAGCCGGCTGGGAACCCAGAAAGTATAAGAAAACAATCAGCGAAAGCGTAAGGAGTTTTAAAAATGGAATTTTTGGTCAATAAGCATTATCCCTTTGTGGCGTGGAGAACAAAAGCCTATCTGCTCTCCGGCACACTGATAGCGGTAAGTCTAATTCTTTTTTTCATAATGGGACTTAATTACGGAGTCGATTTTGTAGGCGGAACTTCATTGGAGGTTCAGTTCAAAGAGCCGGTGGAATTGGACAAGGTGCGTTCGGTCGTTTCGAGTAAATTCGGTACGGACCGAATCCAGAATTTCGGTTCCCCCAGAGACGTTTTGATCCACGTTCTGGAGCAGAACGACAAAGTCGCCGGCGAAGTATTGAATCTGCTTAACACAAACTTTGCAAACAATCCGGCAGAATTGCGTTCGTTTAGCCAGGTTGGACCAAAGATCGGGGAAGAACTGAAAAGTTCCGCCGTATGGGCCACATTATGGGGATTGGCCTTCATCATTGTGTATCTGGCCTTACGATTCCATTGGAAATGGGGTTTGGCCGCGGTGATTGCATTGGCTCACGACGTTCTGATTACTCTCGGCGTCTTTGTCATTTTGCGGCTTGAGTTTTCATTGGGTGCCGTGGCGGCATTTCTGACCATCATCGGTTATTCGGTTAACGATACGATCGTGGTTTTTGACCGTATCCGTGAAAACGTTCGCCTGATCAAGCGCGGTATGAGCTTCGAAGAAGTGGTCGATAAGAGCATCAATGAGACATTAAGCCGTACCATCATGACCTCGTTGCTGACATTGTTGTCTGTGATCGTATTGTTATCCCTCGGAGGCGAAGTGCTTCGTCCTTTCGCGTGGGCGCTTCTGACCGGTATCCTTATCGGTACGTATTCATCGGTATTTGTGGCCAGCCCGGTATTGATCGAATGGAAAGCCGGCGAGGACCTCAAGGCGAAGATGAAATGATTTCATCCGTCTTGATTGCTTTCAAAAAAAGACGTAATTTTATCCGTTAAAAAAATCAGGAAGAATTCAAATGGAATTCAAGACCCTTGAAAAGGACGGAATTGTAGTAATGGAGCTCCGCGGAAGTATTCTGGGAGGACCGGATGCTTCGCAGCTTAACGACGAAGTGCATCGTTGGATCAAAGACGGACGGAAAAATTTTGTGGTCAATCTGCAGTCGGTGGACCTGATCAATAGTTCGGGTCTGGGTATTCTGATCAGTAATCTGACAAACGTGAAGAATAACGGGGGCGATCTCCGACTCAGCAACTTGTCTCAGAAGATCAGACAGATTTTTCACATCACAAAGTTATCTACCGTGTTCAAGCAGTTCGATACGGTCGAAGATGCGGTAAAGAGTTTTTCGTGATTGCGTTTTATTTCATTGCCGATTTTATCACACCCAAGATCTGATCTAAGGTTTTGGGTTATTTTTTGTTCAATAGACTTCTTGGAGAAATATGGCGGTTCGCATAATCATAGGCGCCCAGTGGGGCGATGAGGGAAAAGGTAAGATAGTCGATCTATTGGCCGGAGAGGCCCATGCGGTAGCGCGTTATCAGGGCGGAGCGAATGCCGGCCACACCATATGGATTGGCGATAAAAAATACGTGCTGCGCCTTATTCCCTCAGGTATTCTGCATGAAGGCGTGTTATGCATATTAGGCAACGGTGTGGTGATCGACCCGGTGGCCTTTTTTGAAGAGTTGGAAGGGCTTTTGAAAGGCGGTATTCGCGTGGATGGCCGGATACTGGTCAGTCCTCATGCGCACGTTATTCTGCCATATCATAAGCTGATCGATCAGGCCAAAGAAAAATATCTGGGAAAAAATCAGGTAGGAACGACTCAAAGAGGCATAGGTCCGGCGTATCTTGACAAAATCGATCGCTGCGGGATTCGCGTCATCGATCTGATGCACGAGGCTACGCTTATTGAAAAACTTCAAAAGAATATTGGCGAAAAAAACAAGATTCTGAAGGCTTTTGGAGCCGAAGAGCTTGCGTCCGAAGTTGTGATCCGGCAGTTCAGAGATCTGGGTTCCCGACTAAAACCATTTGTCAAAGATGCCACACAAATCCTGTATGATGCCGTCCGAAATCAGAAGGAGATCCTTCTGGAAGGCGCACAGGGGACGCTTCTGGATATCGATCACGGCACGTATCCTTTCGTAACATCCTCCAATTCCAGCAGCGGCGGCGCCTGTACGGGCCTTGGATTGGGACCAACCCGGATCGATCACGTGATGGGTGTTGCCAAGGCGTACACGACCCGTGTAGGCAATGGACCATTTCCGACTGAATTCGATGAATCGTTTTCAGAGAAGATCCGAAAGCTTGGCGGAGAATACGGCGCGGTGACTGGAAGACCGCGGCGCTGCGGATGGTTGGATCTGGTGCAGTTGAAACACGCTATGATCATCAATGGGATGGATGAATTAGCCATCACGAAGATGGATGTTCTGGATACGATCGATGAACTGAAAGTCTGTGTCGGATATAAGCTGCAGGGTGTGAAGGTCGAATTTCCGATAACCGATGCGCGCGAACTCGAAAAGGTTGAGCCGGTCTATGAGACATTAAAAGGATGGTGCTCCGACACTTCAAAAGCGAAGAGCTACGGTGACCTTCCGGAGCGTGCAAAAACCTACCTGAAGTTCTTGGAAGATTATCTGGGAGACGCCAAAATCAAAATAGTATCGGTCGGTCAGGAACGGGACCGGACGATCATGTTGGATTAGAATAGCCATCAACGATGAATGAAATAATGTTTGAACCCGTCATGGGTCTCGAAGTGCATTGTCAGTTATCCACGAAGACGAAAGCTTTTTGTTCCTGCAGCGCGTCTTACGGAGGGACACCGAATTCACAGACCTGCCCGGTATGTCTCGGGCTTCCAGGCGCCTTGCCCGTACTCAACCAACAAGCTGTCGAATTCGCCATACGCATGGGATTAGCAACGCACAGCGTCATTGCGGCCGAGTCGATATTTGCACGAAAGAATTATTTTTACCCGGATCTTCCAAAGGGATACCAAATTTCTCAATTTGACAAACCCTTATGTGAACACGGCTGGATCGAGATCGAAGTGGGCGATACGGTCAAACGTATCGGTATCAAGCGAATTCATCTGGAGGAAGATGCCGGAAAGTCCATTCACGACGATGCCGTCACGGGAGGAGATGCGACTTTTATTGATCTAAACCGCTGCGGGACCCCGCTGATCGAGATCGTGTCCGAGCCCGACTTTCGTTCTGCCGCAGAGGTAACGGCCTATTTGAGCAAAATTCGCCAGATTGTTCAATATCTTGAGATTTGCGACGGCAATATGGAGGAGGGAAGCCTAAGGTGTGACGCCAACATATCCATGAGGCCGGTGGGAACGGAGAAGCTGGGAACGAAAACGGAATTGAAGAATATGAATTCTTTCAAGGCCGTTGAGCGCGCATTGGCGTATGAAATGGAGAGACAGACTTCCGTCTTGCGGGAAGGCGGCGAAGTCATCCAGCAAACTCTTTTATGGGACGACAACGCCGGCGTGTCCAGACCGATGCGCAGCAAGGAAGAGGCCCACGATTATCGTTATTTTCCCGAACCCGATCTGGTTCCCCTGAAGGTTTCGAAGGAATGGATCGAGCAGATCGCCAGCGGCCTTGCGGAGCTGCCGCAAGCACGCCGTGACCGATTCGTCAGAGATTATGGCATTCCGAAGTACGATGCTGAGATACTTACGCTGAATAAATCGACGGCTAATTACTTCGAGGAAACGGTAAAATACGTCTCCGATGCGAAGCTGGCCAGCAATTGGATCATGGGTGAGATGATGGCTGTCCTAAAGGAACGAAAGCAAGAAGCGGATCAATTCATCGTTACTCCGCAATTGCTCGGTTCGATGCTTGATCTCATCGTCAAAGGAACGATTAGCGGGAAGATGGCCAAAAGCGTTTTTGAAGAAATGTGTAAAGATGGAAAGGACCCTCAGTCGATCGTCAAAGAGAAAGGCTTGCTCCAGATTACAAGCCGTGAAGAGATTGAGAAGCTCGTCGACAAAGTCTTTGAGGCGAATCCATCTCAACTTAAGGATTACCTCGCCGGCAAAGAGGCCCTTTTTGCGCATTTTGTCGGTCAGACGATGAAGCTTTCGCAGGGGAAAGCGAATCCGGCCATCACCAATGAAATTCTTAAAGAGCGTTTGCATAAGCTGAAATGATAGAAATATTTCTTGCAGGTCAAGATGATATTTTCTATCTTGCAGCGCTTTTGTAAAATAAATATTTACGGTTTTCGCTAGAAAAAACCGTTTACGGAGAGATGCAGGAGTGGTTTAACTGGCACGCCTGGAGAGCGTGTGTACGGGAAACCGTGCCGTGAGTTCGAATCTCACTCTCTCCGCTCCAAATCAGAGTAAGTCATTAATGTAAGGAGGCGCTCCATGAGAGTTGACATGGTCATGCCGCAAATGGGGGAGAGTATTGCCGAAGGCAAAATCCTGAAGTGGCATAAAAAAGTCGGGGACAAGGTTTCCAAGGATGAGACCGTTCTTGAAATCAGTACCGACAAAGTCGATTCGGAAATTCCGTCGCCGTCATCCGGAGTCATTGCCGAGCTGCTTATTGCCGAAGGCGAAACGGTTTCCGTGGGGACACTGATCGCACGTATCGAAACCGATGCCGGTGCGGCCGTGACTTCAAAACCGGTTGCCGTGCCGCCAGCACAGAAGAAAGAGGAATCCGTAGCGCCTGTTGCACCGGCGAGACCGGCCTCAGGCGGATCCTCCGTGGATATGGTTATGCCGCAAATGGGAGAAAGTATCGCTGAAGGTAAGATCCTGAAATGGCACAAGAAGGTCGGAGACAAGGTAGCAAAAGACGAAACGGTACTTGAAATAAGCACAGATAAGGTTGATTCAGAAATTCCATCGCCGGCCTCAGGCGTTATTACAGAGATACTTGTTCCGGAAGGGCAGACCGTTTCGGTTGGAACTTTGATCGCGCGAATCGGCTCAGAAGCCGGCTCTGCCGTTGTTTCAACGACAGACACAAAAAAAGAAGAAGCGATGCATTTCTCAAGCTCAATCGAAGATTTTCAAATACAGAATCAACTGCAAACCGCCGTTGCGGCTTCAAGCGCCGCCGCCGGAGCGCTTTTGAAGACCGGCCACGGCGAACGGTTCTATTCTCCTTTGGTTAGAAATATAGCCAAGGCCGAAGGAATCGGCGCGCAGGAGCTGGAAACCATACCGGGGAGCGGATTAAATCACAGGGTCACTAAGAATGATATTCTGACCTACCTGGCCAAACGTCCTAAAGGAGGCGTTGCCGCGACCAGGACGACGGCAGCGACAGCGCCGTTGGCGGTCAAGCCGGTTGCGGATGTCAAATACGGATATCAGAAGGAACGTGTAGAATTTATCGAAATGACCAATGTTCGCAAATTGACCGCCGAACATATGCGGCGGAGTGTAGATACATCCGCTCATGTGTATACGATGACGGAAGTCGACATGACGAATATTGTGAAGTTCAGAAATAAGCACAAGGACGCATTTGAAAAACGTGAAGGATTTAAACTAACGTATACGCCTTTTCTTCTGGACGCCATGGCCAAAGCCTTGCGCGACCTGCCGATGGTTAATGTCTCCGTGGATGGAACGACAATAATTAAGAAAAATTATATCAATATCGGAATGGCGGTATCCATTGAGAATAACACGGGGCTCATTGTTCCGGTGATCAAGGATGCGGATACTCTTAATCTTACAGGTATCTGCCGGACGGCCAATGACTTGGCCACCAGGGCACGTGCCAAAAAACTCAAACCCGACGAGATCCAAGATGGAACCATTACGCTAACGAATATGGGCGTTTTCGGCAGCACGGCGGGTTTTCCGATCATCAATCAGCCTCAGGTGGCTATTATGGGCGTTGGCGCCATCAAGAAGCGCCCGGTCGTCATCGAAACGGAAAGCGGTGAGGACACCATCGCGATTCGATCCATTATGTTTGCCTCTTTATCATATGATCATCGTGTGGTCGATGGTGCGTTAGGAGGCTCATTCCTTCAAAAGGTTACTTATTATCTTGAAAACTTCGATGTGAACACATCTATTTAATTTCTGATTAAAATAGTATAAATTAAACTCCCGGTCCAAACGCCGGGAGTTTTTTATTTATGAAGTTCGACCTTTCTTTATACTTGATTGCGGACACGGGTACGGCTACTAAGATCTCATTTTTGAAGGCCGTGGAAGAGGCCGTTGCCGGCGGCGTTACTATGGTTCAATTTCGCTTCAAAAATATGAGCGATGCAGAAGCTCTGCCAATGGCGCGCTCGCTGCTTTCCATAACGCAATCCTATGGGGTTCCTCTCATCATCAATGATGATGTCCACCTAGCCAATTCTATAGGCGCCGAAGGAGTACATCTCGGCCAGGGTGACTCGGAAATCGAAGAAGCACGCAGAATTCTTGGGTTTGGCAGGATTATTGGATTGTCGGCCCATACGATCGAAGAAGCGATAGAGGCGCAACGAAAGGGAGCCGATTACATAGGTGTTGGTACTGTTTACAAAACGTCCTCCAAATCCGACATTCGCGGTATTATCGGTGTAGAAGGTCTGCGTGTGATCCGTCAGAATGCTAAAATACCTATGGCAGGAATTGGTGGGATCGGCATAACGAATGCGTCCCGCGTGATGGAAACCGGCGTCAACGGTATCGCCGTCATAGCCGCGATCTTGGCGGCCGATCAGCCGGGGCAAGCGGCCAAAACATTAAGGCAAATAGTTGAAAGCCATAAAATGCGAGGTGAGTTATGAAAAATATTACGACCGGTCTTTTCTTATTCCTATTGGCCTCAGCGCTCAACGCACAGGTTCTTTTTGAGGACGACTTCAGTAAACCGAAATTATTCGGCGAAAGTTCTTTGGCCTATTATCAAAACGGTTCATTTCATATTTTTGCCGACAAGGGAAGAATGGTATACGATGATGATCATGAAATAAAAGATTTCGTCGCGGAGGTCAGAACCGAATTTATTGACGGTGCCGATAACCAGGGTTACGGTATGTTCTTTCGAGCGGCCGATTTTAATAATTGTTATGTTTTTACCATTTCGGCCAACGGGTATTTTGAATTGGGAGGTTACAAAAAAGGCAAATGGTTCATCATTAACAAATGGGAAAGAAGCGATGCAATCCGGAAGAACGGGATTAATTATCTCAGGGTGGAGTGCAAAGGCTCACGGATCGGATTATTCATCAACGGCCAATCGGTTAAGTCCATCCAAGACTTCTCGTTTTCAACCGGTTTTATCGGAATCGTGGCCTACAACAAAGTTCACATGCACTTTGACGATTTGAAAGTATTTGCGGCGGGTACAAAGGTCAAGTCGGACTATAACTTCGAACCGGAAGCGATGGACGTGGCCATGGATTACAGCGCGGATCCCGAAGCTGTTTTCATTGATAATTTCAACGATAGATCAAAGAACTGGTCGGATGCGGAAACGGTTCATTACGAAAGAGGATATTATGCAATTTACGATGGTGACAAAGGTCACTTTGCATGGCAAGGCATCAATATCCCAAATTACAGATACGAGGCCAATTTAAAAGTTGAGCAGTGGCAAAAGAACGGGAGTGTCGGCATTACGACGCGAATGGATGGCGTCGACAATTATTATGGCCTTTTCATTACGGAAGACAAGAATTACTATTTTGAAAAAAATGCCGGCGGCGTTGTTAAAAGCCTCATTCTAAGGACGCCGATTGAGTTTGATATTAACGCCGCACAGACATTGGCGATTGAGATGCATGACGATGCGATATGGCTGTTTTTGAACGGCAGTAAATTGACCGAGGTAGAGGACCCGGAGCAGATGCAGTTATCCAATGAAAAATTCGGGTTGTACGCCTCCAAAGGCGTACGGGCCAATTTCCTAAGTCTTAAACTGTCTCCCATACCGTTTTCATGGTCCTCTGCTGCATGGGAGTTGCTTTCATCCTGGTGCACATGGGCATCTCTTCTTGTCATCGGCCTTTCTGTACTGAGTATTTATCGAACGCGCACCAGGAAAGCGGCTGAACTCATGAAAAAACGTAAGTCGGAGATCATAGATATGATCAGACATGGTCAGGGAACACTGAGTCTTGGCGACGTGATGTTTAAATACAAAATTAATAAGAAACACGCGCAATCGATGCTGGAGCATATAGTGCAGGAGTACGGCGGAGCACCCGACCTTAATCCTGACGGATCCTTGGTTTACGAATTTCCTGATTTTATGCCGTCTGAAGACAAATTGAGGCGTGATTTGATTGCTTTCGCTTCAAAGAAGAACGGACGCATCACCGTGACCGAGACGGCCCATGAAATGAAAATGGATCTGACCGAAGCCGAAATGTTATTGGATTCAATGATCGACGGTAAGCGGGTGAGGAAATCCGAAAGCGGTGGGGTCGTTTATTATGAATTCGTTGAGATCATCGCCGGTCTGAAAAACCGATAGTACCGGGCGTTTATAAGTCCAAACCAGTTTGCTTCGTCTGCCGTTTTGGTTTTATTTTCAAGTGTTCATAAGCCAGGTGAGTGACCTCTCGACCACGCGGTGTTCGCTTGATGAGTCCTTTTTGAATAAGAAATGGCTCATACACTTCCTCGATGGTGCCGGCCTCTTCACCTACGGAAATCGCAATCGTGTCGACACCCACGGGTCCGCCGTTGAATTTTTCAATAATAGTGGCCAAGATCCTTTTGTCCATCTCATCGAGTCCATGTTCATCAACTTCGAGCGCTTGTAGGGCATAATCCGCAATGGCCTTATCAATGACCTTCTGTTGCTGAACCTGTGCAAAATCCCTTGCGCGTTTCAGCAGACGGTTGGCAATGCGGGGAGTTCCGCGTGAGCGTCGGGCGATCTCGGAGGCGCCGGTCTTGTTTATCCCGATCTGAAGTATATCCGCGGACCTGGATACGATATTCGTAAGAGTCTCATCGTCATAATAATCCAGGCGGCATGTGATGCCGAAACGGGATCGCAGCGGCGCCGTTATTAGACCGGCACGGGTCGTGGCGCCAATAAGTGTGAATCGGGGGAGCGTTAATTGAATGGTGCGTGCGCTTGGCCCTTTGTCGATCACAATATCCAGTTGAAAATCTTCCATGGCCGAATACAAGTATTCTTCCACAATCGGGTTCAATCGGTGGATCTCATCAATAAACAAGACATCGCGTTCCTCGAGGTTGGTTAGAATACCGGCCAAATCTCCAGCTTTGTCCAGTACGGGGCCCGAGGTTACGCGTATTTGAACGCCCAATTCGTGCGCAATGATATGGGACAAAGTGGTTTTTCCCAAGCCCGGCGGGCCAGACAGTAATACGTGGTCCAACGCGTCGCCCCGGATCTTGGCCGCTTCGATGAAGACTTTCAGATTATGAATGATCTTGGGCTGCCCCACAAATTCATTGAATCTTGAAGGCCTCAGGGACAGGTCAAGATCTACATCTTCAAACGATTTCTTGGGTCTGACAACATCACCGGAATCTTGAGGAATTGCCAATAGTCACCTTTGAGGTTTTATACAACCATTATCACAAAATGAAATAATACCAAAAGCTATGTCTTTTTTTTGAGAGCTTCAAGTATCTCTGGGATTTTTCGTATATAGGCTTCTTTTTTTAATGATTCCGCATGATCACGCGCCGGGTAACCGGACACTGTTTTTCCGTCTTCGATTGACGAAATGACTCCGGATTGCGCTCCGATCGTTACGCGATTTCCGATCCTGATGTGACCTACAATACCGACCTGACCGGCCATAGTGACGTCGGAGCCGATGGAAGTGCTGCCCGCAATACCTGTCTGAGCGGCAATCAGCGCATTTTCACCAATAATGACATTATGTGCGATCTGAACGAGATTGTCAATTTTGGTTCCTCGGCCTATCCTTGTCTCTCCTAAAGTGCCGCGGTCAATGGAAGAATTCGCTCCGATCTCTACATCATCTTCTATGATCACTTTACCCACGTGGGGAATCTTTAGATTACGACCGTTCTTTTTATAGAAACCAAATCCGTCACTCCCGATCACACATCCGGCGTGAATGATCACATGGCGGCCAATTACGGTGTTATCATAAACGGTCACATTTGGATAAATTCGTGAATGTTCGCCAATCACTACGTTTCGGCCGATCACCACGTTAGCCATCAGAATCGTATTCTTAGCGATCCGAGAATATGCTCCGATAGAGCAGAACGGTCCCAGTCCGACATCCGCAGACAGGATGACGCTCGGATCAATCATGGCCGAAGGATGAACGGATGCCGGTGTGTCTTGATCAGGATAGAATATTTTGATGGTAATCACAAAAGCATCGTAAATGTCCTTTGCGATCGTATAATTGACCGATGATTCTGCAAGATAGTTCTCCAATTCGTCATCGAATAAATCCGGGCTGATCGCCCAGGTTTTGGAGCGGATCAGATTCTTGTTTTTGAGAAGAGATTTCTGAAAAATAAAAACAAGGTCATTCGGCTGTGAAGTATGCGGTTCTGATATACCCGAAACAGGTATGTCTTGCCCGCGAGGCTCGGAACCGAATTGTCTGCATATTTCAAAAAAGGATATCATAGTTCAAATAACAAAAAATGGAAACTTCCTTCCGGAAGTTTCCATTTAATCTAAACAGAAGATCGTCTTTATTTTTTATTTGTATCTTTAGTCTCTTTGACGCCTGTATCTTTAGCAGAGCCTGTCGTACCCGCCATTTTGACTAATTCATTGATGGCTTTGTCTGTCATGTCGTATTTGGTGTCGTAGGCAAGGAGAATGCCCGATGCGGAATCTACGATATAATCCATACCTTCGGCCTTTCGAACATTTTCCAACGCCTTTTTGATCTTGTCAAAAATCGGCTGCATCAGTTCCTGCTGTTTTTTCCCTAGTTCTTCATTAAACCGCTGGCCGGCCGTTTGAACATAATAAGCCAGTTCCTCGATACCTTTTTGGATGGACTGACGGATATTCTCTTTGATCAAAGGATTATCCTTGTAGTTCTTAACGTAATCATCCTGGGCGTTGGCGAGAGAATCCTGCAGGTATTGGAATTGTTTTCCCATCCTTTCCTGTTCTTCCTGCAGCTTGGTTTGTACGGTCTGTGTTTCTTTGAGCGACTGCATGATCTTTTGAGAATCCACATATCCGATTTTACCTTGAGCATGCAACGCCGCGGTGGTTATTCCGAACAGAATAACGAGCAAATAGATGTGTGCTTGTTTCACTTTAGGCTCTCCTTTTCTGTATATTTGATAATATGAAAATGAATGGTTATTCGTTGATTTTATCGTTGACATCCTTCTTTTCTGTCGGCACTGTGGGCGATTTTGTTTGCTTTTGTTTGGCTCCCTGTTGTTGGACCTCAGACCTGGAACTCTTCTGACCGGCATTGAGGCCGGTTCCGGTCTCGGTAACGCCCGCTTGTTCTTTGACGGTAAGACCGACCGAACTCAACTCGTCTATGACCAGGATAGTGACATCATATTTCTTGTCAATGGATACCGGATTACCGGCGGAGACGTCGAAAATGACGTCGTATTTTTCACGCAAACGAACATTGTCAATGGCTCGGCGAACCTTGTCGATCAAAGGTTGCAGTAATTCCTGCTGTTTCTTGTACAATTCTCCGGTAACAGGTGAAAATTTTTGTTCCTGAAAAGCGGTAATTTTTTGTCTCCGATCGGAAATCCTCTTTTCCAGGATTTCACGGCCCGATTTGCTTAACGTGAGGCTGACCGTTTCTATGTCTTTTTCAAGTGTATTCAAAGTGTCATTCATCGCCTCGATCTCCGCCGTCCATTCGGCGGCCAGCTTCTGGATCTGGAGTTGAACGTCCTCCGCAGATTTCACCTGCGACATGATATACTGAAAATCAATATATGCGATCTTGTTTTGCGCCGAAGATTCAGAGCCCGCAAGCAGGATTCCAAACAGCCCGAGTACAAATATTTTTTTCAACCGCGTCTCCTTTCAATTTAGAATTGTTGCCCCAATTGGAAATGAAAGCGGGGATAGTTGCGGTTCTTGTTGGATTTATCCATTCCGTATCCCACATCCAGACCTATGACACCAACCAAGGGCATAAAAAGCCGGAATCCGTATCCGAACGACCGTTTGACCTTAAACGGATCCGATTCACTTAGGGAACGGAAAACGTTGCCGGCTTCAGCGAAAGCCAGAATGTACATGGTCGGATTCGGGATCACTGGAAGCCGTAGCTCCGTAGAATATTTTACCATGGTAGCTCCACCGACCGGGAAACCGCCATCTTGCGGCCCCACGCCTCTTCCGCTGTAGCCACGTAGTTGAATAGAGCCGATATCCAAGGCACTTCCGCCCATATAGAAACGATCAAGTAGGGGTATTTCTTCAACCTGAGGATTCTTCTTAAAGGTCCGTGCATAGCCCATAGTGAAGTCCGTGTATAATACGAAAGACCAAAAAGCAGGGTAGTAGTTTTCGGCCCGAAAAGTATGCCGCATATAATTCTGAGGCAATACACGGGCCACATTTGAAAACCCGGCCGTATCGATGCCAACAAACCCTAAGTCGGATGTGTAGGTATAAACCGATCCTGATTTGGGAAATTCCGCCGCATCTTTGCTGTTACGTTGTACCACGCCGGTCAGAGTCAGACTCTGCTGCTGCCCGTACGTATACTGTGTATAAAGCTGGCTGCCGCTCAAAGGCTTCAAGGTCGAATTCGCGTAGCCGATGGTTCCGTTGACGAGGAAGTAATCGTCCGGCCATTTCAATCTCCGTCCGAATGAGAGAGAGCCGCCATAGCTTCTTTGCTTATATCCGACGTACTGGGCGCGGCGGTTGCCGTCGAGGGAATAATAAAAACTGGCGCCAAACGACGTGCGCGTGTCGAAAAGATAAGGTTCCGAAAAACCTACGGAAAACACACGATACCCCTGACCGCCCAACTGGAGATTTAGACTCACAATCTGACCGTTGCCGAGGAAATTGTTGAAGGCAACGCCGGCCGAACCGATAAGACCGTCCTGCGCACTGTAACCCATTGATAAATTGGCCGTATCCGTCGGTTTCTCCGAAACGGTTACCACCACGTTCACCTTATCCTGGCTGACGGGCTGTACGTCCGGGATAACATTTTCAAAATAATTGAGCACCATCAGATTTCTTTGCGAGCGAATCAACGCATCCCGGCTGAATTTCTCGCCGGGGAATGCGACCACTTCGCGGCGGATCACTTTTTCCTTGGTTTTCGTGTTGTTCTTTATTTCCACACGGTCGATGTAAACCTGATTGCCTTCCGTTACAATGAATTCAATATCCAGCGTATCGCGGCTAAGCGGCTTTTCTATGGGAACGATCTGGGCAAAAATATATCCGCGATCGTAATACATCGCGTTGACGCGCTCCTGCATGTTTCTGTCGTATTTTTCCTGATTGAATATTTCACCGCGGCTGAATCCGAAAGCCTGGGATAATTCTTCATTAGAGAAAAGCGTATTACCGGTCCAGCTTACGTTGCCTATTCTGTATTTGACACCTTCTTCTACCTGAATATCAAGATAAAGGTCCTTCTTATTCGGTGCGTAATAGACGGAATCCTTGATCACCTGGAAATCCCGGTATCCTTTCTTCTTATAAAAGGCGATCAGCTTCTTTAGATCTTCTCTGTATTTTTTTTCATCGTAATCGCCGCTTTTGAACCACTTGAACAAGCCGGATTTGGACTTGGTATCGTCGAAGGTACCCTGAAGCTTGCCGTCGCTGAACGAATAGTTACCGAAAAAATTGATTCCTTTTATTTTGACTTTATCCCCTTCGGTAATCTTGATCTTCAGAATAACCTTATTGGAATCATTTTGAGACGTGTAAGAGGTAATATCCACCTCGGCGTTAAGATAACCTTCCTCGGCATATTTTCTCTTGATCCGTCCAATGGCTTTCTTAATATGCTGGGGGCTTACTGTCTGAGAAGTATAGAGTCCCATTTTATTGCGGATCTCCTCCTCATCGATTTTGTCTTCGCCTTCCAGTTCCATCGATTCCAGCCGAGGATATTCCTTTACAACAATGACAACACCGATACCGTCGTCAATTTTTTCTCCATAGACCTGAATGTCTTTAAATACATTCATTTCCCACAGATTTTCTATAGCCTTGGTAATATCGTCGGCATTGAATTCTTGGCCTTCGGACAATCCCGAAGCGATGACGATCAGATCGGCGTCCGACTTAAGATTGCCTTCCACCTTAATGGAGGCAATGCGCGGCCGATCCGATAGACCCTGAGCGTGCATCGAAAAAGGAACCATCAGACAAGCCATTACTGATACAAAATTAACTCCGGACCGTATCGGCAAAAACAATTTCTTCATCAAAGAGGGTTCCCGTGTCGTTTTGAGGTGTATGAATTCTATTCGTTTAACGTAAACTGTATTATTTCTTACGATGCAATGTCTTCGTCTGTTTCTTCTCAGCGACAATTTGTTCGCTGACCTTCCCGAAACGCCGCTCTCTTTTCTGATAATCCAAAATAGCCTCGTACAACTGCGGCTTTCTGAAGTCGGGCCAATAGGTGTCGGTGATATATATCTCGGAGTAAGCGATCTGCCAAAGGAGAAAATTACTGATTCGAAATTCCCCGCTGGTTCGGATCACCAGATCCGGATCGGGGAGGTCCCAAGTATCCAGATGTTTTGAGAAGAAGCTCTCATCAATCTGTTCTGCGGTGACGGAACGCTCGAACGCTTCATGCAGCAACCTCTTCACCGCGTCAAGGATCTCAATGCGGGCGCTGTAACTCAGTGCCAGGTTGAGAACTAGACCGGTATTGTTCTTAGTGATGTCGATCGCGCTTTGGACCTGCTTGAGGGTTTCAGCGGGCAGAAGTTCAATATGACCGATCGTTTTGACTCGTACGTTCTTTGCATTCAGGTTGTCTATCTCGTTATGGATGGTTCGCATGAGAAGTTTCATCAAAGCGGATACTTCCCAGGTCGGCCGCTTCCAGTTTTCCTGACTAAAGGCGTACAATGTCAAAGCTTCAATGCCGAGTTCCCCGCAGGCTTCGACGATCTCTTTGACCGACTTGACGCCCTGGTTATGGCCGGCGATTCGTGGCATGCCCCGTTCTTTGGCCCAACGGCCGTTACCATCCATGATAATGGCAATGTGCCTTGGCAAATTCGCCCGTTCAAGAACTTCAGCCCGTAGTTTTTCACTCTTTGATTTTGAGAAAGTTCGTTTGATGACGTGCAGGACAGATTTGCGGGATGATTTATCGGGATTTCGGGAAGACACGAATTCAGACGCTCCAAAAAAGATTAAACGCGAGTCACTTAAATTGAGAAAAAATATACAGATTGAATTGAAAAATTGCAAGATGAAAATGAGGGATAGGAACTATTTTCAGGTTTACCATCAGAAGCGGAGCTCAATGCCGACAGGACAATGGTCGGATCCCATAACCTCGGGCATGATCCAAGCCTTCTTAAGATTTGGAATCAAGTTATCCGAAATGAAGTGATAATCGATACGCCATCCCACGTTTCTTTGCCTTGCAAAGGTTTGCATGTCCCACCAAGTGTATTGTTCTGCTTGCTGATTGAATACCCTAAAGGTGTCGATATAACCGTGCGAGACCAGTTTGTCCATCCAGGCTCTTTCGATAGGGAGAAAACCGGATATTTTCTCATTCTCTTTTGGACGCGCGAGGTCGATCTCTTTGTGTGCCGTATTGTAGTCTCCGCAGATAACCAGCTTTTTTCCGCTTTTCTTGAGTGTATCGAAGTATTTCAGAATCTCTTCATAAAATGCCATCTTGTAATCCAAACGTTCTTGCCGCATTTTGCCGTTGGGAAAATATATATTGAAAAGAAGGAAATCCCCGTGATCGGTCATCAGAACGCGGCCTTCGGTATCGAATTTTGGATTGCCAAAGCCGAGCTGTACCTGAAGGGGTTTTTCTTTGGAATATGTAGCTACGCCGCTGTATCCTTTTCTTTCGGCGCTGTTGAAATAGGCATAATATCCGAACGGACGCAACAATGATTCGTCGAGTTGTTCCATTTGCGCCTTAGTCTCCTGAAGGCACAAGACGTCCGGACCGGTCTCACCAAGCCATTCTATAAAACCTTTTTTGGCCACGGCACGAAGTCCATTTACGTTCCAGGACAAAATGATCATTATAATAACTGCCTTTATTCTTCTTTCTTTTTGTACAATTACGGTCGGTAATTTAGGCGATTGAAGTGGCGTATGCAAGTTGATTTGCATTAAAAATCTTGAAAAGTTATAAAATTATTGTTATATGTGCATGTAAATCAGAGAGGGGATATGTTCAAACATCGCGTGGCGCGCAATCGGGCTTTGTATTTTTTTGTCATGTCGGCCGTAGTGGCAGCGTTTGCCTATATTATGACCAGTTATCACTGGGAATTATATCAGTTATTGCTGATTGCCATCGTTTTTCTAATACCGGGCCGTCTGGTACAATACTATTGGCGTGATTTTTTTAAAGGTCGGAAGTGTCTTCAAAAAAAACAGTTTGATGAAGCTATACAGCGTTTCGGACTATTCCTGAAAGAGGTCGAAGAGTCGCCTTGGATCAAGTGGCTGATGTTCTTTTCTTATGGACTGTATTCTTTCAAAGTAGAAGCGGTTGCCCAAGCCTACCTGGCAACATGCTATATTCACAAAAAGGAACTGGATCTTGCGGAAACGTGTCTTCAAAAAGCGCTCAAAGTGGACAGCAAGTATTCGGTGGCCTTCTTCAATTTGGCCGTGATCGGTCTGTTGCGAAATAACGATTCTCTGTCGCGCCAGTACTTCGATCAGGCCAGGGAACACGGCTATCCGAAGATGAAGTTTGAGAACCTGCGCGTTTATATCCAGGACGAGTATCTTGCCTGACAAACCCCCTCATATGCAGTCTATGGCGGCTACCGTATTACATTTCGGCCGCATGATCAAGTTTTCCCACACGATCTTCGCTCTGCCTTTTGCGCTTAGTTCCGCCGTAATGGCTTCGAAGTTCCATGCGCTGACTTGGGAAAAAGTAATATGGATTGTCTTTGCCATGATCGGGGCACGCAGTGCGGCCATGGGATTCAATCGAATAGCGGATGTGAGATATGATTCCCAGAATCCCCGTACGGCCAATCGTGAAATTCCGAGAGGCATTGTCAGTATTTTTCAGGCATGGATTTTCGTGATTCTATCCTCGGCATTACTGGTGTTTTCCTCGTATATGCTTAATGACCTGTGCTTCAAATTATCGCCGCTGGCGCTTTTTATTGTTTTCTTTTATTCGTACACGAAACGTTTCACTTCATTGGCTCATTTCTTTCTGGGCATCGCATTAGGCGTGGCGCCTCTGGGCGCGTGGATGGCGATCGGGGGAGAATGGAGCTGGCCGGCTTTCTTGCTTGGATGCGGTGTTGTGGCATGGGTGGCCGGATTTGACATCATTTATGCGTGCCAGGATTATGAATTTGACAAGCATCAAAACCTCTTTTCAATACCGAAAACGTTCGGGATATCGGCTTCACTATGGATATCCCGCATTTGCCATATCCTGGCCGTGGTTATTCTTTTGGTGCTGGGTTTCTGGCTCACGCTGTCCTGGGCTTATTATGCAGGCATTGTATTGATCGGCCTGTTGCTGTTGTACGAACAGCAACTTGTTCGCGCCAACGATCTGTCGAAAGTCAACATGGCATTTTTTAATATGAACGGCGTAATCAGTTTGATCTATTTCATTGCCACATCACTGGATGTGTTTGTTTTCAGTTAGGATCCAAGATGAAGTATCTGATTATTACAATTGGCGGAGCCATCGGTGCCGGATGCCGGTATTTTGTTCAGGGAGTCGTGCACCAATTTACCGGTATGTCCTTTCCTTACGGGACATTGGTGGTCAATATTTTGGGCTGTTTCCTGATCGGATTGATCATGGAATGGTCCGAGCAACGGTTTATCGTGGATCCACAATTACGTATTTTTCTTACGGTCGGCATCCTTGGAGGCTTCACGACTTTTTCGAGTTTTGGTTATGAGACGTTCGCGTTGATGAAGGACGGCGAATTTCTTCGTGCGGCTCTCAATGTGACCGCAAGTGTGGTGGCCGGTTTGGGTGCCGTCTGGGCAGGGATGGTAACGGCCCGCATTCTTTAGGAGGATAAGGAATGAAAATCGAAGGCAAAGGGAAACGGCTTCGAATATTTGTCGGAGAAGCCGACAAGTTCCGCTCCAGGCCGCTTTTTGAAATGATAGTAGAAAAAGCTAAAGAGCAGGGATTGGCAGGCTCTACGGTCCTCAAAGGCATCGAAGGATTTGGAGCCAACTCCCGAATTCACACAGCGAAGATACTTCGCCTGTCCGAGGATCTTCCGATCGTGATCGAAATAGTGGATACCGAGGAAAAGATCCGAAGTTCCCTCCCGGTTTTGGAAGAAATGATCGATGCGTCCAACTGCGGTGTCTTGATCACTATGGAGAGTGCAGAGATTATCAAGTATACCCCCAAACGTTAGGGGTTACCGTGTCATGGTTGCCGAGTGGCGTAAAATCAGTATTTCGCGGGGAATACGAAAAACATTTTCTTGACATACGTTTCTTTTTAATGTATCTTAAATAATAGTAAAATTTTCACTTAACAAAGACAGAATTCAAAAAGGAGTGTGAATTTTAATGCCTTTGAGCGGCCACGTACTTGTGCTGAACCAGAATTACGAGCCGATGACCATTTGTCATGTTAAAAAGGCCATTATTCTGATCTTTTTGGGTAAGGCCGAGATCATTGAAGCAATGGAAGGGAAGGCAATTCGATCCGTAAGATCCTCTTTTCCGTATCCGAGCATTGTTCGGATATCGGCATTTATTCACAGGAAGAGCAAAGGGATTATGCTGTCCAGAAAAAATATATTAAAGCGCGATGGTTTTGAATGCCAATATTGCGGGAGTAAGATGCATGCGCTGACGGTCGACCATATCGTTCCCAAAGTTCGCGGAGGCAAGGATACGTGGGAAAACATGGTTACAGCCTGCATTCATTGCAACAACAAAAAGGGTGACATGTTGCCCGAAGAAGCCCATATGAAGCTGATGACCAAGCCGCGCAGACCGCATCATTTAAGTTTCATCCAGAAGCATGTAGGCGTTCGTGATGAGAGATGGAAACCGTATTTATTCATGTCCTGAATGTTTCAGGCTATAGTGTTTTTTGATAATTCGATCATATTAAGGAGTTATTAGTTGCCACGAATTTTCAGCGGGATGCGTCCGACCGGAAAACTGCATTTGGGGCATTTGGTCGGGGCCTTGGAGAACTGGACAAGATTTCAGGATGATTATGAGACGGTATACGGTATCGTGGACTGGCATGCATTGACCACAGGATATAAGGATACTTCGAGACTTAAGGAAAATATTCTGGAAGCGGCCATCGACTGGATTTCCGTAGGCATTGATCCCAAGCGAAGCATCATTATGCTTCAATCCCTTGTTAAAGAGCATGCCGAACTCCACCTTCTTCTTTCCATGATCACCCCAACACCCTGGTTGATACGCAATCCCGCGGTAAAGCTGCAAGCCCGCGAAATGGGATTGATCGATAATGCCGATGACGAGGAGATGACCAAGATCGATTTCGGCCATCTGGGTTACCCGGTCCTGCAGACGGCCGACATTCTCATTTATCGTGCTGATACCGTTCCCGTCGGTGAAGATCAGGTGCCCCATATTGAGCTCTGCAGGGAGATCGCTAGACGATTTAATTTCTTGTTTGGAGCCTCCGGTTTTCAATTTCCGGAACCTCAGCATAAGCTCACTGTAACACCGCGTCTGCCGGGCGTCGACGGTAACATGAAGATGAGTAAAAGCCTGAACAACTGTATTTATCTGTCGGATTCGGATGATACCGTCCAAAGTCAGGTACGAAAAATGGTGACGGATCCCAACAAACTCCGCAAGAACGATCCCGGCCGTCCGGAAATTTGCTCCGTTTTTACCTATCACAAGGTTTTCAACCCGGGTGAAGTAGTCCCTATAGAAACCGATTGCCGAAGCGGAACGCTTGGCTGTGTGGCTTGTAAGAAGAACCTTGGTGAAAAAATTTCAGTTAAGCTGGAGCCTTTCCGTCACAAGCGGAAGGAACTGGAATCCGATCCTGGGGCTGTGGAAAGGATTATTGTAGAAGGCTCGGACCGCGCCCGCGCCATTGCCTCGGATACTCTTAAACACGTTCGTCATTCTATGAATTTAACCGTGTGACACCTATGGACGAAGGGTTTGTATTTGCGGTTGTCTTTTCAATATTCATAGTGATCTTTGCCGTCTCTATTTTTTTTGGCGTACGGCAGAGAAAAAAAATCCGTGAGCAATTTGCCGCTTTCGCGGCCAAATTAGGATGCGAGGCGCATATTCCGGAAGGTTTTTTTGGAGGTCTTCCCTCGTGTAGAGGAAAATACAGAAAAAGGAATTTGACGGTTTACATGTTCACCCGTTCATCCGGATCCGGAAAGAACAGGCGAACGACGACTTATACGGCGTTTACGCTCGATGTCACTAACCCTGAGGGATTTGAATTTAATATTTATGAACAGGGGCTTTTTTCGACTTTGTTAACGAAATTCGGTATGCAGGATATTCGAATTGGCGATGAAGCATTCGATAAGGAGTTTATCATAAAATCCAATAATGAAAGCATGGTTCGTGCCATGCTGACACCGGCCATTTTGTCCCGATTCATGGAATTTGCACAGAAATACACGGCCTTTGGGATACAATTGAAAAGTCAACAATTCTATTACGAAGCGCCGCGCGCTATATCGAATGAGAAGACGGCTCAGCAATTTGAAGAAAAAATCGAATTCTTCTGCGATATTGCCGACCAGATTGAGGAATTGAACCGTCATCGACGAAGATAATATGAGTACTTTGTACAAAATAAAACTGCAGAATTTTGAAGGACCGCTGGATCTTTTACTGTTCTTTGTTCGCAAAGACGAACTTAATATCTACGATATTCCGATTGCGCGCATTACCAAGTCGTATCTGGAATATCTTCAACTCATGCAGGATTTGAATCTGGATATTGCATCGGAATTCATCCTGATGGCGGCCACGCTCATGCGTATCAAGGTAAAGATGATGTTGCCGAAGGATCCGGTGGCTGAGGACGAAGAAGAGATGATGGATCCCAGGGAAGAGCTCTCGCGCCGCCTGATCGAGTATCGGCAATTCAAAGAGGCTTCCAAATCATTGTCCGAACTTGACGAATACTGGAGGCAGGTATATCGCAGAAGTTACTTCAATTTTGACCTACTGCCTCAAAACGAGGAGGAAGCGATCGGATTGAAGGACATTTCGTTCTTTGATCTTCTGGCAGCTTACAAGAAGGCTCTGGAGAAAAAGCCGATCCAGGTTTTTCATAATGTCGAGAGGCTGAACGTCACGGTTGAAGAACAACAGAAATATATTATGGCTTTCTTCCGTGACCGCACGTGTTATCTTTTCACAGAACTCTGCGAGGACATGGCGAAGATAGAGATCGTTGTGACATTTCTTGCCTTGCTTGACCTCGTCAAGCGCGCGGAAATCGCCATCAAACAAGCCTCCGTCTTTGACGATATTTGGATCTATAAGGCATCCGAATTCAAAGATGAAGAAATACCGGAGTCCGAGAGGGCTGCGGAAGAAGTTCCGATTTTATCCGGCGCCATTCCAACTGAGAATATTATTCCGGATATTTCTGATGATAGTGTTCTCCAGGCCGATAACAGCCCGGAAGCAGAAGAGATTGATAGTGCAGTCATTTCAGAAACGCCCGAGGTTCAAGCGAATACGGCTGCAACGAACGAGTTCGAGAACATCGAGAACATCGAGAACATCGGTGTTGACACCAATGTGAAGCCCTCCGAAGTCGGTGACATGGAAGCGCGTTCCGAGGAAGTTCATTACGAGACCGTGGATACGTTAGAAGTCGGGACGGAGCCGCTAGACACGGAAATTGCGGTTCATACCGAAGCCAACGGTGTTCAATCTGTCGTGATTGATCAAGAGCAGCCCGAATCAAATGAGATCGATGGTGCTGAGACCCCGACGTCCTCCTTAGCCGGAGATACGGTAGTTGAGAAGATCCGTGAAGACGTTGTCCCGGATATAGAATCCATGTCCACGCGTCTGAAAGAATCGTCCAGCACAGACACCAAGGAAGCTGAAAAGGAAATCGTGAGTGATGGGGCGGATCCGTCGACCGAACCGGGTCGGGTGGCGGTTGAAAAGCCGGAAGAAACAGCGGAATCTGAATCTGCTTCGAATGAAGGAGCGTCATTAGAATCACCGGCAGATGACTTTGCAGGAGAAAATGAGAAATGGCACGGGAAGGTTTCCGAAGAGGAGGAGCCTGTCGTATTGACCGTAGAACCGATGAGGGAGATAACCAAGATCGAAAGCGCTAAGGAAGAGACACCCGAGATTATTGAGAACTCCGAGGGAGCAGACACCCATGCCGAGTCTTCGGTTTCAGGATGGCGGAGTTTTCTGAATAAGATCGTATCGTTGGTTCGCAGGATATTCAAAAAATAAATCTATTAACGGAGGATACGTAAGACCTTGAGTTCAGAGCAGATCATAGTTGACGGAGTCGATTTAAAGAATATCATTGAGGCCATTATTTTCGCTTCGACTGAACCATTGCCGATTGAACGAATCGTCGAATGCATTCAGAAGGAAGATATCGGCGCGAAGACGGTTAAAGAGGCGATCGATCGGCTGAACAAACACTATCAAGAAGTTCAGCATACGCTGCGTATCGTCAAGCTTGCCGGCGGCTATCAGTTTGCCACGCATCCTCAGTACGATAAGTGGGTAAGCCGGCTTTTCAAATCCAAAGCTGAGAAGAAACTTTCACAGTCTTCTTTGGAAGTATTAGCCATCGTGGCGTACCGCCAGCCGATCACGCGTTCCGAGATAGAGAAGATCCGCGGGGTGAATGCGGATTGGACGATCCGGTCGCTGATGGAAAAAAATCTCATCACCGTTGTCGGCCGCGAGGACGCGCCGGGTAAGCCTCTGCTATTCGGCACGACCAAAGCTTTCCTGGAACATTTCGGTTTGTTCGAAATATCGGAACTGCCCAAATTGAAGGAAATCGAGGACATCCTTAAGGAGGATAAGGAATTTGCCGAAACGCTGGAGCTTGATTTTACTCACAAGCCGGAAGGAACGCCGGCTTCGGAAGCGGCTTCGGACGATAAAGCGGATATCCTTCAAGAGGATTATCGTGACATAGATACCATGTTGAAAGAAAATAAATTCGATCCGTCCGAACATACGGACCCGTCGAAACAATCTTAGAACGTTTTTGAACGGAGTTCAAAATGGACATGCGATTTTTGAGAGACTACAGCTGGATCGTCAATAAAGACGCTCCATGGAAACATTTATCCAAGACCTTGAATGAGTCCAAAGTAGCCCTTATCACGACCGCCGGGTTGTATAATTTCAAAGTTACCAAACATTATAATCTGGCCGATGAAAACGGTGATTCATCATTTCGCGAGATCAAAAAGGAAACCACGTCGGCGGAGATCCGCGTTTCGCATAAGGATATCGAGCTTAAGTCCGGTGCGGGACTGGATCCCAATTGTATCTTTCCTTTAGACCGGTTGCTGGAACTCGAAAAAGAGAAGAAGATCAGTTCGGCCTCGGAGGTTCACTTCAGCGTGATGGGTGAAATCAAGGATCCGAAATCATTCCTGGACAATACGGTTCCAAAAGTTATCAAACAGCTCCAAAAATTTCTGGTGGATGCGGTGATCATATCCGCCGTCGGTCCACTGAGTCATCAGACCGCGGGTCTTTTGGCGCGTGAGATCGAAGAGGCGGGGATTACGACCATTGTGGTGGGTTCTCTGAAAAGCGTTCTGAAAAATGTGAAGCCGCCGCGGACCGTCCTTGTTCGTTTTCCATTCGGCCAGGTTTTCGGCGCGCCTTTTGACCCGGCATCGCAAAAAGATATCCTGATGGAATGCCTGATCCATATTAAGTCGATAAAGGAACCGGGTGAGATAGCCGAATTTGCGTTTCGCTGGCAGGATTCCGTTAAACGCGCGATGGCGAATAAGCCGGATTTGATCTCTCTTATGCAGAGTCCCGGCAGAGACACGGATACTTTTGAAAAAAATAAGATCTCCGCGGACCAGTTTTAGACATACAATTCCATGCGACTTAACAAATATCTAGCTACGGCGGGCGTGGCCAGCCGCCGGAGCTCCGATGAGTTGATCAAAGAAGGCCGAGTAACGATCAACGGTAATGCGGTCAATGATCTTGCGACCGTGGTTGACGTGGAACTCGATGCAATCGCCGTTGACGGCCGTCCTGTTTATCTTAAGACCAAAGACGTATACATCATGCTGTATAAACCGCTGAACTATGTCACTACGGTCAAGGACGAAAAAGGGCGGGATTCCGTGGTGGACCTGGTCAAAATAGCGGAACGGGTTTTCCCCGTTGGACGCCTGGACTACGATACGACGGGTTTGTTGCTCATGACCAACGACGGGGAGCTGACCTTTCGGTTATCCCACCCAAAATTCGGGGTTGAAAAAACATACATTGCGGTACTCAATAAGAAGATCAGCGACCAGGAAGTAGCCCAATTGCGTAAAGGCGTGGAGCTTTTTGACGGCAAGACGGCGCCCTGCAAAGCGGTGAAGTTGGGCAAAGAGGTGGTTCAGATCTCTATCCACGAAGGCAAAAACAAGCAGGTCAAAAGGATGTTTCGAAAACTTGGATTCAAAGTCCGTGAGCTCCACCGCACGCAGTACGGCCCCCTGCGTCTCGCTAAACTTAAGTACGGCCAGTGGCGCCATTTGCGTCATCCTGAAATTGAAGCGCTCAAGAAAGCGGTAGGCTTAGCCTGAAAACATGTCTGCACGAAAACCTATTATAACCATCGATGGACCCGCCGGCTCCGGTAAGAGCACCACAGCCAAGCAACTTGCTCAACGACTGGGTTATACATATCTGGACACAGGAGCCATGTACAGAGCCATAACACTCATGGCTATCAGGAACGGCATTGATCCGATTCGTGAGGACCTGGTGGCCGCATTGCTCCCGAAGATCCGAATCGATATCAGGCACGAAAGCGGCGTTCAGAAGACCTATCTCAACGATGAGGATGTCTCGGAAGCGATACGCGCCCCGGAGGTCACAAAAACGGTGAGCGCTATTTCAAGTATTCGTAAAGTCAGGCTTTTTTTGGTGGAACAGCAGCGTGCGATCGGAATGGCCGGAGGCTATGTCATCGACGGCAGGGATGCGGGTACCGTTATCTTTCCGGACGCTGAAAAAAAGTTCTTTCTTACGGCCGATATACAAACGCGCGCACTCCGAAGACTTAAAGAACTGGAAGCGAGCGGCGTCCGTATCAATCTGGACAAGATGGTCGAAGAGATCAGGACCAGGGATGCGTTGGACGCCAACCGAAGCGAGAGTCCATTGATCAAACCGGCGGATGCGGTCGAGGTTGACAATTCCGGCATGACCGTGGATGAGCAGGTCGAATATCTCATGAGGCTAATACAAGGATAAACTGATGGCTTCGGAAATCAAGATCGAAAAACTGGGACGTTACCGGATCGAAGAAGTGCTTGGACAAGGCGCTATGGCTATCGTGTACCGAGCCGTGGATCCGCGCATTGACCGCACCGTTGCGATCAAGGCGCTGAATATCCATTCCGGATTGAACGACGAACAGGCCAAACAATTCAGAGAGCGGTTCATCTACGAAGCCAAGCTGGCCGGCAAGTTGATGCATCCCAACATTGTGGCGATCTACGATGCGGAAGAAGACGGCGACCAATCGTACATAGCCATGGAATTCGTCGACGGCAAGACTCTGGAAGAGATCATCGAAAAGTCCATCGAATACACACCCGTGCAAAAGATGGACATCATCATCCAGATCTGTGAAGGCCTCAACTATGCGCACAAAAACGGGATCGTTCACAGGGATATCAAACCCGGCAATATCATCATTACTCAAGACGGGAAAGCGAAGATAACGGATTTCGGAATCGCCAAGGCGGTTGCGACCTCAACGACCGTCCTGGGTACCATCCTCGGAACTCCGGGCTACATGTCTCCGGAACAAATCACGGGAAAATCGGTCGATCACCGGACGGACGTATTCTCTCTTGGAACGGTTTTCTACGAATTTCTTACCGGCGAAAAACCGTTTCCGGGGAAAAACTTGACAGAAATATTATATCGCGTGGTCAATGAGAGCCCGATTCCGCCGGCCATTGTCAATCCGGGGCTTCCCAACGGCATGAATGATGTGATCATGAAAGCGCTCTCAAAGAGTCCGGACGACCGATTTCAGAGCATCGGTGCGCTGGAAGAGGTGCTGAAGCAGATCCGTAGTAACCGGACGGTGGCCTTCACCAAGACAAAATTATTCCTGCAGACCGGTGAAGAGATTATCCTTCGGTCTTTCCTCGGACGTTATTACAGTTGGTTTGGTAACCGGCTCTTTTCTCTTATATCGTTCGTATGGGCCGTTACGGCAACCATTCTGTGTGTGGTACTGTTCTTCAGCCGATCCGAGTACGAATCCCGTTTGGCGCGTTCGCTGAGCGAAGAGCGTCCGGCCTCATTGACCCTTAAGATCAACGTTCCCGACGCTACGGTGACGATCGACGGAACCAAGATCGAAATGAACGGTCCGGTACTTCAAATGGACAGCATCGGAGTAGGTGAACATCATATTTACATCACCAGGGACTATTACTATCCCTACGAAACAGCGGTGATCTTCGGAAAAGGTGAGTCAAAATATATCGATACGCGCCTCAAGTTACTTCCGGTCGAGATTCCTCCCGGCGGTGATACGTCTTATGTTTCCGTCGCTTCTACGCCGCCGATGGTTCGGGTGGAAACCAGCTACGGCAAATTTCTGGGTTATACACCGATCGACAGCTTGATGTTTCCGGCCGGTAAATACACGTTTCTCTTTTCCAAAGAGGACCATGCGCCTCGCCGCAGAGACGTGGCGCTCAGCAAGAACCGCCTGGCGCGGGCGGAACTATCTCTTGAAAAACTCAGAGGCACGGTTTCTCTTCAGAAAGTTTTTCCGGCTGATGCCTCTCTGTACGTGGATGGACGCAAAGCGGGCAGGATCGGTAGGGATAATCATTACAGTCTGGAGGTCGGCGAAAAGAACATAGTAGTCAAAGCGGAGGGCTACGAAGACCTGATAAGAACGGTGACCGTCAAAGCGGACGAGGCTATCGAACTTGCCGATTCCTTAAAACCGGTATACGGGGCGCTGAGGATACGCTCTAATCCCTCCGGTGCGGAAATCTACATGGACGACCAGGATGTTTCTCTTGGGAAAACACCATTACAAATTGACGGACTTCTGGCGCGCGCTCATCGTGTGAAAGCAGTATATAAGAATGAAAAACGCTTTCAAAATATGAAAGTAGTCAAAAACGATACGACGGAAGCATCGATCGTATTCTCAGCCCCTAACGGGTTTCTGGAACTGGTCACTGATCCGCCTGGAGCGGATATTTTTCTGAACACCGTGAGGGACGGAGACTTGTCGACACCAAATTTAAAAGAGGTCAAACCCGGATTTTACAAAGTCCGTCTCACGCATCCCAAATTCAAGAAGTTCTATGAAGTGACCGTACGGGTCAAGGCGGAACAAATCACACGGATTAACTACAAGTTCGAATAGGAGCGATCATGAAAAAGAAAAGAAAAACTCAGGCCAAAGTCCCTTCCCATTATTCGAAATTCCTCAAACTCTATCCTGAAGTGGCCGAATATTACACCTGCTTGTCCAACTCGGTTAAGAAAGTGGGTCCGTTGAACGCCAAAACGCGTGCCCTTGTCAAGCTCGGGATCGCAATCGGCTTGAAGCATGAAGGGGCGGTTCACTCGCATACACGAAAGTCGCTCGAAGCCGGAGCCACTCCCGAAGAAATCCGGCAGTCGGTGATCCTTTCACTGACCACGATAGGATTTCCTTCTATGATGGCGGCTCTGAGCTGGGTCAACGATGTATTGGAGTCCCGTTGATTGAAGATCCGGTTTGTCATTTGTGCCTGCTCTATCACTCTGCTTCTGGCTTGCGGGAAATCGGATACGATCGCCGATCCGTCCTTTTGCATGACGTTCTCCGCAAGTCATCCGGGCCAAAAAGTGAAGTGGTCCGTTGACATTCGTCCACCGCACCGGGACTATAAAACACCTCTCATCTATTTGCACCGTCCGGAAAACCTGCCCACCAAGCCCGATCATTGGGAACCGGGTGTTGTCCGGCAGAATTTATTGGATAGTCTGCCGCTGGATGCTAAGACCTTCGAAAAGATCTCAAGATTGATTGGAGAATCCGGCTTGTGGGAAAAAGACGACGTCATTGGTTTGCGGTCTGACGGGGTAGCTTATAAGATCCTATTGAAGGACAGTCTGCGGTCGCACTCGTTTTCCGTGATGGGAAAAACCGGGGACGCGGCTATCGATGAGTTGATCTCTTTGTGCGCGGATCAATTCCAGAGCCAATTTCCGACCGTCGATGTGCTGGATTCGGATTGCGAGATCGGACTTTTAAGAGGGTCGGCCGTTCGAGAAGTTCCGGACACCCTGCATGTGCGAATAAAAAAAGAAGGTCGCGATGCCAAAGTGTATAGGGACGGTGCGTATGTTGATTCCATGACTTCGGACCGCTTTGTCGAGATGTGGCAGATCATGGAGAACAATAGGGTCTGGGAGATTACGTCCAATGACGAGTATGGTTCCCGTTATCCAATACGATATGAGATCCATGTTCGCCGCGGCCATCTCAAAAACTCATGGACGGTTTTTGCAGCTTCCAAATTGTCCGATAAACGGTATTTCAATATCATCAGCCATATTGAGAACTTAGCTGCGGGGCATCCATGACCGCATTAGTGCCTGATGCTCTTCGATGTCTCAAAAACTCGAAAACGGTATTGCTTTTGTTTGCCCTGCCGCCGTTGTTATCCCTTGCCCTGATGGTCCAGCCTCTCATAGGTGATTTTGACTATGAGTACAATGAGATCATGGGTATCGTGGCTTTTGCGGTTTCAGGTTTGATAGTCATTGCATTAAAGAGATGTGATGACCAGGCGGACCGCTTAACGGAACCGGCCGATCTGAGAAGCGATCTGCCTGCATTGATGAAAGGCCTCATTCTCATCAGCATGAGCCTTTTTGCTTCACTTCTTATCGTTTTCATTTACTTCATATTCAAGGATGCCTGCTGTTTATTGCGAGGCCTCCAATGGTTCTTATTGCTTCCCATGGTATCAGCTTTCGCAGGCGCTTCCGTGGGTTTCCTTATCTCAGTTCTTTTCAAACGATTCACACACATCTGGTTTGCTGCGGTCTTGCTGGTATCGCTGATTCTCAATCTTATGTGGATCAAGTTCAGCGCGCCGATCTTTGTGTACAGTTTATTCTGGGGCTATTTTCCCGGACCGATCTACGACGAATGGATACCGATAAATGCCGTTTTATTGTTTCATCGCATCGGTTGTATCATCGCTGGCATGCTACTGATCGTGACGGCACTCATTATTGAGAAAAAACGCCGCGCCCCAAAGAAATATTGGTACGCTTTTGTTGTTCTCTTGTCTGTCGTGTTCATCGGGTTTGCTCTACGGTCGGAGATCGGATTTGATACGGACTACGGAAAATTGAGAGCAGAATTGGGAGCCTCCCGAAGTTCTGCTAACATGGAATGGGTCTACGATCGTCATATCGAAGAAAACGAGATCCGGTGGCTGACGGGATTAGGTGAATATTATTATGAAAAGATACGTCGCTTCCTTGATCTCAAAAGCGATCGCGCCATCACGGTATTTGTGTATAAAGATGAATATCAAAAGAAAAGGCTGATGGGGGCGGGCCGCACAAATTTCGCCAAGATATTCAACGATGAGATTCATGTCAATGCGGGTGACGCCGCCGGCATTCTGGAACATGAAATGATCCATGTATTAGCCAATGATTTTGGTCATCCGCTATTTGGTACCCTCCGCATAGGATTTCTGGAAGGATTGGCTGTGGCCGGGGAGTGGAATGAAAATTATTTTACCCCTCACGAATGGGCCGCGGCGCTGAAGAGACAGGACAAGCTGCCCGACGTCACAGCTCTGACGGACGCCAGAAGTTTCTTCAAGAATGCATCTGGCATCAGTTATATTGTCTCTGGTTCCTTTTCCCGTTTTCTGATCGATACCTTTGGGGTTGCGTCCTTCAAAAGGATATATTACGCAGAAAACGTCGATGCCGTGTACGGCATGTCTTTTGGGGAATTGTCTGCCCGCTGGCTCCATTTTCTTGACAGCGTAAAACTCAGCGATGATGACCTCCGGCTGTCCGGCATACTTCTCCAGCCGTCGATCTTTGAAAAACGGTGTCCTCATTTCGTGGCGGATATCCTGGAAGAAGCCGGCGAAGCCATGCGCCTCGACGATTACTCCGGCGCCGACCGCGCGTTAAGGGAAGCCTTGCGTGTGGACCGGGAAAATTATCGCATCGCTCTGCAGATGAGCCGGAATCTTTTCTTTAAAGGTGATTTTGAAGCCTCGTTGGCAATAGCCGGTTCCTTGGCAAAGGAAGAGCATCTTAACTTCGTAACTCACGGACTCGTACAATTATTAATAGGCGATGTACTTGTGAATACGGCTAATAGTGATTCGGCGTACCAGCAATACAAAAAGACCGCCGACCAGTTCGTCCGCATTCCAGCGATTACGCTTACCGCCAGGCTCCGTTTGGCGCTCATACAGTCAGGACATGCGGACCGGCTGGCAGAAATGGTAAGGACGCCGGACGCCTTAAAACATCTGGCGATCATGGAAGCGATGCGCGAAACCGATCCTCAAAATGATAAACTGAAGTTATGGTATGCGCGCCTGAATTTCCAACAGTCTCGTTTTGAAAGCGTGGTGTCTTTATATAGTGAAGCTTCCGCACCTATATCCGATGACCTTTTAGAAAAGGAAAGGTTATGGATATTGGCCGAATCGTGCTTGCGTATTTCAAAGTTCGATCTTTCTGAAATCTATTGGGTCCAGGCAAAAAAAATGTCTGTTAGAAATATGGAAAAAGAATATATTGAGCAAAGACTATCCCTTTTGAACCGATTGAAGAAAACAAGGCATTGATGAGGTAAACTTGAATCCACTATTTGGCCTTATTTTGGCTTTATTGTTTTTTACATCCGGCACGGCGGCCGCGCAGTCATCGGCTGATCACGTGCTTTATTTGAGTTTTTCAGACTCCCTTACCGGCTGGGCCGTTGGGCCGGTCAAGACCGGTGGATATACGCAAAAGGATACGTCCGCCAATACGCGGCGGAAAAATCTTTACAAATCGATGATCCTGAAAACCGCCAACGGAGGTTCCTCGTGGGATCTTCAGACGGTTATTCAGTCTGGAGAAGAAGCGCCGCAGATCAATGCCGTATTTGCGCTTGACCGCAAACACTGCTGGATCGCCATGAGTCAGGAATTCAATGACAAGGATTTCATACTTCGCACCGAGGACGGCGTTTCCTGGAAAGCCTTGCCGTTTGTACATTCTGAGATACAGGTGAAGAAACTCGTCTTTACCGATGTGAAGAACGGTTGGCTCATCGGATCGGAAATGTTCGGAGAGGATCGTCTATACAGAACGTTGGACGGGGGAGGGACATGGAGCCGTGCGGATATTGGTTACGAAGGCTCGTTCCGCGATATGGTCTTTTCGGGTATGAAAGGCTATGTCACGGCTAACCTGAAAGCCGATCCTTCGGTCTGTTCAATTCTTCGGACAGAGGACGGCGGGGATATCTGGATCGTGGCCGGCGAGATCAAGCCGGACCGGGGCACTGTCACGGAAGGAACAGCCATACGTGTGAGAAACAACAATACCTATATTCTGACCAGAACATTCGATCCCGAATCGCCCGAGAGCGCCCATTCGGACCTGGTATATTCCGATGACGGTTTTGTATCCATGAAGTCGTACAAAGTCGATTACGAAAAGGAAAGCAAAACCGCTGAAACGGTTCTGGATGAATTGGCCGTAACCGATTCCGGTCTGATCGGTGTCGAGAAATTAACATTCGACAGCTATTCCGAAGCGTCGTCGCGTTATGCCAACGTCATCGGATCGTCGGACAACGGTGCCACTTGGCGTATGAATGCGGTTATCGAAAATGCGGTATTCAATTTTGCAGTGCTCACCATACGGCGGGCGGTCTATAGTTCCGGCGACGGCACCATCCATGTTACAGAAAACGCCGGTGCCGCATGGAGAACCGGCGAGATAAACTTTAAGAATATCTTCATGAAGCCTTATGAGACGGAAACGGTCTCTCCGCTCGGCCAGCTTTACACTTTTATGGATGAGGAAGACTCTGCCTTCGATCACGATACAACGTACTCCAGCAAATGGGATAGCCGGGCCGATTCCCTGATGGCTGTGAATTTCAGTAAGATCGCGGACGTAAAGAAGTATAAGGTAGACACGTCGCTGGATTTTGCGGTAGGCATCGATTCGCTCTATTCTACATCCGTCGTATTGAGTAAACGTGTTCGATACGGCTCCAAACATCAAACATGGGATCTTATCAAGGAAGAGGCTTTGACGGGAGAGATCCGCATCAGGAAATATAAGACCATGCGCCTGGCCGGAAGAGTTCATGCTGCCAACGGAAGAAAAGCCGCGCGTTATAACTGGTCTTCCAGTATCAGCGGGGACCTTAGTGATCAGTTATCCTTTACGACTTCGGCAAAGCAATTGGTTCCGGGTACGCATTTTATCTTTTTCAAAGCGATGGACGACCGAGGACAGTGGTCGGACCCGATGGTTATCAAAGTAACGGTAGAAGATTTTCCGAAATACAAATTTCCATTTGATGGTTTGTGGTCGGCCGGCGGCGGCGGCAGTTATTATAACCGCGGGCATCATGTGCGCGGCATCCGCTACGCTTTGGATCTGAATTACCAGGAGGGCAGCGACGGAGGGGACAGCGATTACGGCGTGCCTGTCCGGGCTTCGACGGACGGAGTGGTCACGTTCGCCGGCTATGTCAAAGGCTACGGCCGGATGGTGAAGATCGACTACATGTATGGTGGACATAAATACACCACGCTCGTGTCGCACCTGGCCACGATCTCGGTGGAGGTCGGGGAGAAAGTGAAACAAGGGCAGGAATTAGGCGGATGCGGTTCTACGGGCCGCTCCAGTGCGCCGCATATTCACTGGGAACTGCGTATCGACGATCAGTGTACGCCGCCCGAACCGATTTTTGAGAATGATTCGACGATCGTGCAGAATATCAAAGACGGCGCGGTATTCCGATCGGATAATAGATACCAGCCGGAGCATATTGTGGTTGTGGATGAGGGCGATATACCGAATACCTACCGGGACTACCGCGGTTATTACCACAGCTACCGCTACGCGGGAGTATTAAAGAACACAAAAACCGTGGAAGCCGTGTGGAAACCGAAATTACCGCGGTCGGGAGCCTACAAGGTACAGGTGCACATACCGAAAAAATTTGCTGTAGGCATGGCCTTGTATCGCGTATATTCAAAGGCGGGGGTTCAGGAGGTCAAAGTTAATCAGAATAAATTCACCGATGAATGGGTTACATTAGGGACGTATGAATTTGATGCTGCCGACAATGTATATGTGGCGCTTAATAACATGACCGGACAAACAAGGGGAACGATTGCCTTTGACGCGGTCAGATTTATCGGACAATTTGAAGGTAAACAAACGGGTATCGGGATGTCGAAATAAGGGGTAAGATGGAAAATAAATTCAATATTAAATTCTAATTTGTCAAAAGGGGTGGTTCGTTTGAAACAGTGGACCCGTATAAAGGCCGGAACGCTTGCGATCCTGTTGCTTTCCGTCACTTTTCTTGGCGGATGGTTTGCGGAGTCGCTGGTCGGTGACGATTATTATTACGAAGTAAAACGCGGTATCAGACTCTTCGGCGATATTTACAAGAATATCACGGAGAAGTATGTGGACGAAGTTTCGCCCAAGGAATTCATCCGAAGCGGGATCGACGGACTTCTGGCCACTTTGGATCCGTATACCGTCTATTATGAGGGGAATGAGAGTAACGATCTGGATGCTTTGATGATGGGGAAATACGGAGGCATCGGCATCTCCGTCGGTATCAAAGACGGTTTTATCACGGTGATCACAACGCTGGACGGATCACCGGCGCAAAGGGCAGGTATTTTACCCGGAGACCGCATAGTCAGCGTGAATGGACTCACGGCTCACGATATATCTTTACAGGAAATGTCCAATTATGTCAAAGGCGAACCGGGCTCGACGGTCAAACTGACCATCTTACGCGAAGGTCAGGATCACCGCATGGATTTTGAACTGGTCCGGGAAATGATCGCGATCGAGAATATCGCTTATGCCGGAGTGCTGCAGGGATCGGTTGGCTACATCAAGGTTACCAAATTTTCGAAAACGGCTAATTTTGATTTTGTCAGGGCTCTCAAAGACCTGAAGCAGGCTGGCATGCAGTCCCTGATAGTCGATCTGCGCGGGAACCCGGGAGGTCTCCTGGATGTGGCGATAGACATGACCAACCAATTCGTCAAGAAAGGCGAGACGATCACGCTGACCAAAGGGCGCGTCGCCGATGCCACGCGATCTTATCAGGCGGCCAATGAGCCGCTATTTCCGGATCTGCCCCTTATCGTATTGGTCGACGGCGGCAGCGCCAGCGCTTCGGAGATCGTGAGCGGCGCCTTGCAGGACCTGGACAGAGCTGTGATCATCGGCAGTACGACCTTCGGCAAAGGATTGGTACAAACGGTTTATCCCCTCCAGGAAAGAGACGCGGTGATCAAGATCACTACGGCGAAATATTTCACACCGAGCGGCCGGTGTATTCAGAAAGAAGATTATGCGGCCAAGCGGCTGCGTAAGCAGGAAAAGCCCACCGAGGATGAACGTGAGAACTTCGATACGTTCGGATATGATGCCGAAGGAGCCGATACGCTCCGCACGGATTCCGCCCGTACTGAGGCTCAGCAGGTTTTCAAGACAGCCGGTGGGAGAAAAGTTTACGCCAACGGCGGTATTACTCCCGATATCGAGATCCCCCTGGGCGAATATACGGTGTACTTTCGTGAGATCCTTAAACGCGGTCTGATCTTCGATTTTGCGACCAACTTCGTGGCTCATCATGCGAAGATCGATTCTGATTTCGCCGTCGGAGACGCGGTCATGGATGAATTCCGCCAGTATCTGGTATCAAGAAACTTCAACTATGTATCGGCCGCTGAGAACTATACAGAGAGCATTGCCGCATTGGCTAAAAAGAACCATTTTAACAGTTCGACCAGTGAAACCGTTGATCTTTTGAGAAAGCATCTGCAGAACGAAAAGCAAAAGGACTTTGAAAACAGCCGTCCGCTGCTTGCAAGGACATTGGAACAGGAGATCATTGGGCGGTACTTCGGTAATAAGGCCCGCATCGTGCGCAGTTTCAAGTACGACCCGGCGTATCAGGAAGCCATGGGTTTGCTGAAGAACCGCGAAAAATTCAAACAGGTATTGGCTGGAAAATAAGTGAGCGAACCGGTTTTATATTATATCATTATCGGAACGGCGGCCGGAACTTTGGGATCTCTGGTCGGTCTGGGCGGAGGCATCATCATGGTGCCTGCGCTGACCATCCTTCTCGGTGTGGACATAAAATACGCGATCAGCGCCAGTCTGATCTCTTTGGTGGCCACATCGGTGATGTCCGTTTCGGTGTTTGCCAAGAAGAAATTGGTTCACTTCAAACTGGGATTGCTCCTGGAAACCACGACGATCGCGGGCTCCTTTGCCGGCAGCTATATCGGCGTATATCTTAACGCAGAAGTTTTGATGGTCCTGTTTGCCATAGTACTGATCGCCGCTTCGGCCATGCTGATCCGAAACTTATATAAGAAGAATAACGGTCCGGCGTTAACTTACGTTGCTCCTTCTGCCGCTGAAGCTTTTCTTGAAGTGAGGGGATCGTATACGCCGGAAGGTGCGGGTACTGCGTATGAATATGAGGTCAAGAAGGTTCCACTGAATATCGTTCTTTCGACCTTTGCCGGCGGCATATCGGGTCTGCTCGGTGTCGGCGGCGGGATATTCAAAGTTCCGATGATGCATCTGATCGGCGGCGTCCCCGTCAAAGTGGCCACGGCTACAAGCAGTTTTATGATCGGCTTCACGGGTCTCGCCGGAGCGATCGTGTATTTTATTTACGATCGATTCGATCCGGTAATGACCGCGTCGTTGATTTTCGGTATTATAGGAGGATCTTATATCGGATCTAAGATCGCTATGAGAGTTCCGGCTAAAGCTCTGGTCGTAACTCTTCTGATCGTTCTATTGTATACGTCGTTTCGCATGATGGTCAAAGTGATAGGAATATCGTAATGCAGGAAATAAGTTCGACTTATCGTAAGCTCATGCGTGCAGGATCCTTACTCAGTCTCTTTCTTCTCGGATTGGGCCTTGTCATACAGGTGCTGTACGGAAGCGCTGAAAAAGGATATTTGAACTTGAGCGGAAGTTTTCCCTATCTTATGAGCGGCATAGTTGTATTGCTGGCCACACCGATGGCCGGACTGCTGTTTTTAGTCGTGTATAATGTCAGGATCCGCCAGTACCCGATGGCATGGTTGGGGATCTTTTTAATCATTTTATTGATCGGAGGAACATGGCTCATTCATCCGGGAAATTGAACACCGCCATATGGGCGGTCTTGAGTTTTCTGATCGGTGGAATTCTTACGGCCGGATGCGGCGAAGTAAGCAAAACAACGATCCACAACGAAGCTACATTTGGTCGTCTCGCCAAAGCGAAAAATATCCGGGTCAAACATATCGACGGCCGCGAAGCAACCTTCTATCGTATGGAGGTTGATAAGGTGGACGATCAATTCATCTACGCGCGATGCTGGAAAGATAAAGATTCCGAGGCGGTGGAATACAAGTTCAATAAGCAGGAGGTCGTTATAGAAAGCGTCGCATTCAGCGGATCAAAGACGGCCAATTATGTGTTCGGAACGATTATTTCGGTCGGTTTGTTGGTTTTATTATCCATTCTGCTGGCACGGTGATTCAAAAGCATGATCGCTGAAAAAGAAACACGAATATCCCGTGTGGAGTCCGAAGTTGTTCCCTGTCCGCTATGCGGACGCAGGGAAAATGAGATTCTTCATGCGTTTCGCGATGATCACGGAAACTATGCGCTTTCCGTCTGCAGCGCATGCCGGATGCATTATCTTAGTCCAAGGCCTACGTTGGAAACCATCGGGGTTTACTACGAAGCATCGCATTATACGCCGTTCCTTAGTTCCGATAAGAAGAACTCGCTCTTTGTTCGGATCTATCGTATTGTCAGGAACCAATCCGTGGCCTGGAAACGGCGGAAAATTGAAAAGATCAAGCCGACTGCTTCGTTACTCGATATCGGCTGCGGAACAGGGGAATTCCTCCATGAAATGAGGCGTAACGGATGGAAAGTTCGAGGTTTGGAACCGTCGCCGGAAGCGTCGCAGTTTGCCCGAAAGGAATTAGAGCTGGAAGTGACGACGGGATTTATTGATCTGCAAGGCATGAATAGCGTTGCAGGTCATTATGATGTCATTACCATGTGGCATGTTTTGGAGCATGTACACCAACCGAATGAAGCTTTGCAATTGGTCAAAAACAAAATGGCCGAAGACGGCCTGCTCGTGATCGCCGTACCGAACATATCCTCTCTGGATGCGCGCATTTACGGAAAAGACTGGGTGGCCTTGGATGTGCCGAGACATCTTTTGCATTTTACGCCGGAAACCATGAGAAAATTGATTATGGAGGCCGGCATGACGGTTATCCGCTGTCATCAAATGCCGCTCGACACGGTTTTTAACAGTCTGATGAGCGAGGTGAACGTTATCAAGAGAAACTCAAAGTTTTTGGCGCCGCTGTTTCTTTTCAGAACGGCTTTTACGATTTTAATATCGTGGCTAAGCGGTTTGAACAGAGACAGAGGTTCTTCCGTCATGTATTACATTCGCAAACAAAGAACGGCCGCCTGACATGCCCAATATAAAGATATTATCGGAGAATGTAGCCAATAAGATCGCGGCCGGCGAGGTGGTGGAGCGTCCCGCTTCCGTGGTCAAAGAACTGATCGAGAATGCCATCGATGCCGGCTCTGATGAGATCGTGATCACGGTCCGATCGGGCGGTAAGAGTCTCGTACAAGTCATTGATAACGGTTCAGGAATGAATTCCGACGACGCGGTGTTGTGCTTTGAACGTCATGCGACCAGTAAGATCAGTTCGTGGGAGGAACTCCAGCGCGTCAAAAGTTTCGGTTTTCGCGGCGAGGCCTTAGCGAGTATCAGTTCCGTCTCCGACATCGAAATGAAGACCAAGACCAAGGACGAAGAAGTAGGGACGCTCGTCCGTATGCATGGAGGGAAAATCTCTGAGGTTACGAAAGAGGCCTCGCTCCAGGGCACGACCATCTCGGTAAAGAATTTGTTTTACAACGTCCCGGCCCGCCGTAATTTCCTCAAGACAGAGAATACGGAATTCCGCCACATTGCTTCGGTGATCAAACGATTTGCAATGGCCTATCCCGAGGTGGAATTTTCCCTCTTTCATGATGACGAAAAAGTGTTCCAGCTGCGAAAGGCCGATCTGCCGGCGCGGCTCGAAAAAGTGATCGGCCGCGAGATCATGTCGTATACGCTCCCGGTGGACGTGGAGCAATTCGGAACCCGCGTTCGCGGTTATCTCAGTAAGCCATCGTTCTCCTACAAAACCAAAGGGGAACAATATCTTTTCCTGAACGGCCGGCCGATCGTCAATCGAACGGTCAATTTTGCCGTTTTTTCCGCCTACGGACACTCGATCCCAAAAGGTGATAAACCGTTTTTTGTGCTCTTCCTGGAGACGAACCCGGAAGAATTTGACGTCAATGTGCATCCGACCAAGGCGGAGGTCAAGTTCAAGGACGAACAGCTCTTGTATCGTACGATATTCCATGCCGTTCGCGACTCGATGAGCACCGACGCCATGATCCCGACCCTTACGCGAACAGCGTCCAAAGAAGATGGCGAATCGGGGAATTTGTCGATGGAATTTCAAACGAATCGGGCTCCCTTGCATGTTCCGTTGGGAAATGGTGTTCAGGCCGTTTCAGGAGAACAAGCACAGGACGATGCCGTAGCCCAATTCTTTGCGTCACCGGAAGCGGAGAAAAAGGCCATTCAAAGCCAGTTGACGCAATCCAAGCCGCCGGTCAATCCGAGCAGCCTGGTCTGGCAGCTGCACAACCGGTACATCATTTCCCAGATCAAAAGCGGCCTTGCGATCATCGACCAGCACGTGGCGCATGAAAGGATTCTGTACGAAAGGGCGCTGGAAGCATTTGACAAAAATCCGATCTTTTCGCAGCAATTGCTCTTTCCGCAAACACTGGAATTTTCGGCGGAGGATTATGCGATCCTTGAAGAAATGCTTCCGATGATCGAGACGCTCGGATTTGTGGTCAAAAAATTCGGCAAAAGGACGGTCGTAGTCGAAGCCGTTCCGGCCGATGTGAGACTCGGGAACGAGCAAAAGATCCTTTCTGAAATGATACAGGAATACAAGATCAACAGTTATAACGAACTTGATCCGCGGGACAATCTGGCCAAGTCGTTTTCATGCAAATCAGCTATCAAATCGGGTGATCCGCTGACCGTAGAAGAGATGAATAGTCTCATAGACCAACTGTTTGCCTGCAAATTTCCATATGTTTGCCCCCATGGTCGTCCCATCATCATTCAGCTGTCTTTGGAGGAGTTGGACAAGCGATTCATGCGTATTTAGCTTATTATAGTATGAGAACCGCCACAACATATCTTATTTTATTAATTAGTTTATGGTTTCCCATCTATCTCATTGCTCAAGAGACTGAAAAACAGGCGGCCGAATTCGAAGTTACCATGGATTTGGACAGTCGTTACGTTTGGCGCGGTTATGATCTGAGTCATAAGGACCCCGTCGCTTTAAGTTACATCCATTACTCGCCGAAATGGCTGGACGGGTTCAGGATCAGCGCCGGAACCATTTGGGGACTGGTCAATGACAAGAATCAGGGTGACTCAAAAACAAGTCAGGACGAATTTGATGTGTTTGCTGCTTACAAAAAAGATCTCATTCCCGAGAAATTCAGTGTGACCCTGTCGGTCTTGTTTTATAAATACACCTCACCTTGGACCAAGACGTTCTACGGTGACACAAAAGACATCGAAGCCGTCGTTGATCTGGAGTACACCGTGACATCGTATTTTGTTCCGCTCTTCAGTTATTATCGCGGATTGGACCAGACGATCAAAGGTAATTATTTTGAAGCGGGCTTTTCCAGCGAATTCACTCTTATTGAGGACAAACTGAAATTGACTCCGTATGTTTACGGAGGCTATTCCATGCAGTACGAGTTCAAGCGCGATCCGGGGGTCTCTGATCTTACCATTGAAATTCCCATGGAATATTCCATGAATGACTTTTATGGCGGCGCCTCACTGAATTTCACCAGACCGATGCGGCGTTCGATGAACGAGAGCTCAAAAGATTTTTACTACTGGGGATTGTACGCCGGTTATTCGTTTTGAAAAGTCTTCGTATCAGTCCACACCAACAAGCGTATGAGCCACTCGGTAATTGCCAAAAAACCTAAGATTCTTGTCATCGTTGGCCCAACAGCTATTGGAAAGACCGCGTTATCCGTAGTCCTTGCCAAAAAGTTCGATGCAGAGATCATTTCCGCCGATTCCAGACAGATATTTCGTCATATGAATATCTGTACGGCGAAACCTATGCCGGATGAAATGCAGGGTGTGCCGCACCATTTCATTGACCATATCGATCCCGATCAATATTATAGTGCCGGTCAATTTGGCGTCGACGGCCGCAAAGTGATCGGCGAGATATTTGCGCGTGGCCGCAAAGTGATCGTCTGCGGCGGTTCGGGCCTGTATATCCGTTCGCTGATCGACGGATTCATGGGCGAAGCGGAAAAAGACGACTCGATCCGTGCGGAAATCCGTGAGCGAATTTCCAGGCATGGTTTAGAGAGCGTCTATCAGGAACTGCAGACCATCGATCCCGCGGCCGCCGCCAGGATCCATCCCAACGATGCCAAACGCATCGAGCGCGCTCTGGAAGTTTACCGGATGACCGGACAAAAGATTTCAGACAAACACGCCGAGCCGACGGAGGAGCTACAATTTGAACCCGTCATGATCGGGCTGGATTGCGAGCGCTCGGAACTCTACCGCCGTATCGAAGCGCGTGTGGATCGTATGATCGATAGTGGAGTGATCGAAGAGACAAAGCAGTTGCTTGAACGCGGTTATTCCAGCGAACTCACTTCCATGGAAAGTCTCGGCTACCGCGAGATCATGGCTTATCTCAGAGGTGAAATGACGTACGAAAGGATGATCGAACTCTTCAAACAGGGTTCCCGCAACTACGCCAAGCGACAACTGACGTGGTTTCGGAAGGATAAACGGATTTGTTGGTTCGATGTGCCAGAAAAACCAATTGATGAGTTGTCGGATGAAATACTTGCAAAGTCCCAAATAAATAGATAACCGGCAGACAACAGTCTTATAAAAGAGAAAGCCCAAATGAGCCAATATCCGAGCATTTTCAATGATGTCATGGGGCCTGTAATGAGAGGTCCCTCGAGTTCGCACTGCGCGGCTTCCTTGAGAATTGGTCGCATATGCCGCGATCTGATTGACCAGAAACTGGAACATATCCTTATTGAATTCGATCCGAACGGCTCCCTAGCTACTACACACAAGAGCCAGGGATCGGATATGGGTCTTTTCGGCGGTTTTCTAGGTTGGGAAGCCAACGACGCACGTCTTGCGGAGTCCGAAACCGCGCTTGAAGCGGCCGGTATCCGTGTTGAAATCAAAATTACCGATATCCAAGCCGATCATCCGAACACGTATAAACTAACTCTGAGTAATGATAGGGAAATCCGAAGAATCACCGCAATATCTACAGGTGGCGGCATGATCGAGGTCGTAGCCATTGACGGCAATCGGGTCTCAATGGCCGGAGATTTTTATGAAACCCTGATCTATGTCAGATCAAAGAATGACCTTGCGCGATTCAGATCGCTGCTGGGTGATAGCGGTTTTCCGTTCGATGAAGTCATTCAGCATGAGGGTGAAATTCCATTCGTTGAAATCAAAGGGCAGAAATTTCCGGATGATGATCTATGCGAATTGATCCAAACCTGTGAAGGATTTGCGGCTCTGAAAAGGATCCATCCGGTTCTACCCGTTTTGTCAAGAAAGGATCTGACCGTTCCTTTCATTACCTGCGATGAAATGCTGGCCTATAACAAGGACAAATATCTTCCGTTGTGGGAGTTGGCGGCCATCTACGAAAGCGAAAGAGGCGGTCTATCCGTTGCTCAGGTGATCGAGAAGATGCGATCGATCGTGCATATCATGCAGGATGCTGTCGAAACGGGATTGAAGGGAACCCAATATGAAGCGCGTATTCTGGGAGCGCAATCGGTTAATTTTAAAAAACAATTGGAAGAACATAAACTGATCGGTGGGGAGATCAATAACCTGATCATCATGTATGTGTCGGCCGTACTGGAGGTCAAGAGTTCCATGGGCGTCATTGTTGCCGCGCCCACGGCCGGATCCTGCGGCGTGGTTCCTGGAGCCGTTCTGGGTACAGCCAAAGGCTTGGGAAAGACGGAGGATGATATCGTGAAGGCCATGCTCGCCGCCGGTTTGATCGGCGTTTTTATCTGCGCGCATGCCACGTTTGCCGCGGAGGTCGGTGGATGTATGGCGGAATGCGGTTCCGGCTCGGGCATGTCGGCCGCCGCGATCGTTTCACTTGCCGAGGGCAGTCTCGATCAATCGATATCGGCCGCTTCGGTGGCGTTGCAGAATTCCTTTGGGTTGATCTGCGATCCGGTGGCCAATCGCGTCGAAGCGCCATGTCTGGGAAGAAACGTCATGGCGGCAACCAACGCGCTGTCCTGCGCTAATATGGCGTTGGCCGATTACGATCACTTGATACCGCTGGATGAAGTTCTCCAAGCTATGAAGGAAGTTGGCCATGCCATACCCCATACGTTGCGATGCACTTCGCTCGGCGGTCTTTCCATTACGAAGACGTCCAAAGCGCTGGAAGAAAGAATCAATAAAACGTTCTATAAGATCTGCTGACTTTTCCAAGCGAAAGAATATAACCAAATTCATTGACTAAGTCTGAAAGTCCGTGTAATTTCTGCTATCGATCGTCTAACTTTTCTGTCTTTAACCGGCCTAATTTAACTGCGATAAACCTATGAGCGAATCAAAGAACATCATCAGCAATGTAAAGCATTTAAAGAACATGATCAGACCGGACGGCCAACAGCATGTCTGGCATTTTTCACGCGTCGGCGGCGTCAACAGGGTCAACCTTGAGACCGGCAGGGACCTGGTCTCATTGGAATATCTTGACCAGAAGCTCTGGACAGCCTTGAGTTGCCCTGTGCACGGTCTGGAGATCGATTACCGGACGCTGGAATTGATTGACACGGACAAAGACGGGCGGATACGCGTTCCTGAGATCGTTGAAGCGATAAAATGGCTGACGGCCTTCATCAAAGATCCGGATGATCTGTTGAAGGATACAAAAAGCCTGCCGATCTCAGCTATTAATGACAGCACGGACGAAGGGAAAAAGCTGCTCGCGTCGGCCAAACAGATCCTTGCCAATCTAGGGAAAGCCGGAGCCGACCGGATCACGGTCGAGGAAACATCCAACGTTGAGCGGATCTTCAAAGATACTAAATTCAACGGCGACGGTATCATCACGGAAAATTCTACCGACGATGAAAAAATGAAAAAGCTCATCGCGGATATCATGACTTTCACCGGTTCGTCAATCGACCGGAACGGAAAGCCGGGCATCTCCATAGATCATGTCCATGCGTTTTTCAAGCACTGCGAGGATTATTCCAACTGGTTCGCCAAAGCCGAAGCAGATGCCAAGCGGATGCGTCCTTACGGCGATCAGACGCTTGAAGCGCTGAACGCGTTGGAAGCGGTAAAAACAAAGATCGAAGATTATTTCCTTCGCTGCCGTCTGGCGGAATTCGACCCCGCGTCCGCGGAAATTCTGAATGCGCTCAAAGCGCGGTATGAAGGTATCAGCGCTAAGGATCTGAGCGCCAGCCTGGATGAGATCGCCGGATTTCCATTGGCCCGGATCGAGGCCGGCAAACCGCTTCCGCTGAACAAAGGCTTGAATCCCGCCTGGGAAAAAGCGATGAATCGGTTCATAGAATCCGTAGTCCGGCTGGAGTTGGGAGACAAAGACAGCTTAACGGAGTCCGAATGGAATTTCCTGCGGAGTAAGTTTGATGCGTATACCGAATGGCGTTCCGAAAAAGCCGGAGCCGCCGTAGAGAAATTGGGTCTTTCGGCCATCCGGGAATTACTGTCCGGAAATTCAAAACAATCTCTGATTGGGCTGATCGAACAAGATAAGGCGCTTGAAGAGAATGCGAATTATATATTCCTCGTGGATAAATTGGCGCGCTACTACCGCGATCTGTATACTCTTCTGAAGAATTACGTGACCTTTTCCGATTTCTATTCACCCGACGCCAAAGCCATTTTTCAGGCAGGCAGTCTGTACATTGACCAGCGCTGCTGCGATCTCTGTATCGAGGTCAGCGACATGGACAAGCACAGCGCAATGGCGAAACTCAGCGGGTTGTGCCTGATCTACTGCAGCTGCTATTCGAAAACGAAAAATAAAACGATGATTATTGCCGCGGCTCTGACGGACGGGGATATTGACAATATTGAGGTAGGCCGGAATGCGATCTTCTATGACCGTCAGGGCAGTGACTGGGACGCCACGATCATCAAAGTTGTAAGCAACCCGATCAGTATCCGCCAGGCTTTTTGGTCGCCCTATATTAAGGTTTCGAAATTCATTTCGGCGCAGATCGATAAAGTGGCCTCATCCAAGGAAAAAGAAGTTGAATCGGTAGCCGCTTCCAAGGTCGAACAGGCGACCACGAAAGTGGAAACGGGTATTGCAAAGTCCGTTAAGCCTCAAGGTGAGTCGCAGACTGCGGGGGCGCCGACCGCACAACCTTTTGATATCGGAAAGTTCGTAGGGATCTTCGCCGCGATCAGTTTGGCGCTGGGCGCGATCGGCTCCGTTGTCGCCTCGATACTGACCGGATTTTTCGGGTTAGTATGGTGGAAAATGCCTCTGGCCATCATCGGTATCGTGTTGTGTATATCGGGACCTTCGATGGTCATTGCGTGGCTTAAGCTGAGAAAGAGGAATCTGGCTCCGTTACTCGATGCCAACGGTTGGGCGATCAATGCGCGCGCGACGATCAATATCCCTTTTGGCAATACGCTGACGCATCTCGCCGCATTGCCTGAGAACGCCAGACTGAATCTGCTCGATCCGTTCGCCAAAAAGAAACGGCCGGTCATTCCGATCATGTTGACAATCCTGGTTTTGCTGGCCGCGGCGGGTTATGTATTGTGGTATTACGGATATTTGAGCGAATGGGGGATTTGGCCTAATAATTTGCAATAGGTGAAAGCCGAAGGACAGGCCGCATATGAATAAAGCTTCTACCGTTGACGAATACATTGCCGGATTTCCGAAAGACATTCAGGAGCTCCTTCAAAAAGTCAGAGCGTGTATCCGTAAGGCCGCGCCGAAAACCGAAGAAACCATCAGCTATGCCATTCCGACGTACCGACTGAACCGCAATCTGGTTCATTTTGCCGCCTTCAAACATCATATTGGGTTTTATCCCGGTGCGTCGGGTATTGCCGCGTTCAAAAAAGAACTATCGCCTTACAAAGGAGCCAAAGGATCTGTTCAATTTCCTTTCGACCGGCCGCTGCCGCTTGGCCTGATCGGACGTATCACGAAGTTCCGCGTAAAGGAAGACACACTAAAAGCCAAGGTAAAAGAAGGGAAACGCGCGGCACTCCGTTCAAAATAACCCCCAGTCTGAAACATTAACATTCTAATGGCGTAAAGAGATTCCTATAACCTATCTGCTGGAGGACCCTCTATGAGTCGCACAACCAACGCCCGCATCGCAGGCTTTACATTCATTTTTTACATTGCGGCCGGAATTGCCGCCATGAATTTGTCCGGTATAGCGACGGGCGGCGATGGAACAGCGGCCAGGTTGGCCAACCTGGCCGAACATACGACGGAATACGGTATTGCCATCATTCTGAATGCCTTGTGCAGCTTTTCGGCTCTGGTGCTCGCTTTCACCCTGTATGCCGTCACGCGTGAGCAGAACCGCGATCTTGCACTCATGGGCTTTGCCTGCCGGGTGGGCGAAGGCGTGATAGGCGCGGCCAATTTACCAAAATCTTTCGGACTGCTTTGGCTCGCAACCGCAGGCACCAAGGCACCGGATGCGGCTACCATCCAGGCGATCGGAACGTACCTTCTCATGCCGGCGGGCAGTTACGGCATCAGCGCGCTTTTCTTTGCCGTAGGGAGCACAGTATATGCGTATTTGATGCTCCGTGGGCGCATGATACCCGTTTGGCTGGCGTGGCTGGGCGTCATCGCGTCGGTGATCCTTGTGGTCGTGCTTCCTCTGAATATCGGCGGATTTGTCAAACAAGGCTGGCTCGAATGGATGCCCATGCTGGTATTTGAACTCGTTCTGGCCGTGTGGTTCATTATCAAAGGGGTTCCGGAGATCGATAGAGCATAATTTGTTTTTATGGCGATTCAAAGAGAGCCTTGAACTCTTTTCAAAAAAAGGGGCAATATGGTGCGCGACACTTTTGAGAATTCACCACAAACCTACGCCCGGATAGGCGGAATACTTTATCTTTTCATCATTGTGGCAGCGGGATTCGGCGAGATAGCTGTTCGCGGCAATCTTATTGTATGGGGAGACCCCGCCCGAACCGCTCACAACATCATGGCTTCCGAAACCATGTTTCGCTTAGGCCTTGCCGGAGAGATGCTAACGTGTGTGTGCGACGTTATATTGGCCATGATCCTGTATGTGCTCTTGAAGCCCGTTAGCAAAAACCTGGCACTGCTGGGGTCCTTTTTCAGGCTTACGTTTATCGGCATTTACGGTGTGACCAAACTTTTTGAAATTGCGGCACTGGTTGCATTGGACGATGCCCGACATTTCAGTAATATGGATACGCAGCACTTTGAATCGCTGGCTTATTTGGCATTGAAAGTGCATAGTCTGGGCTATGGTGTCAGCTTTCTTTTTTTCGGTATGTGCTGTGTTGTGTTCGGCTATCTGATTGCCAAATCGCGTTATTTACCGAGGCTCATTGGTATGATGTTACTGATATCCGGCGTTGGTTACGTTGTTTTTAGTTTGTCGCAGATTGTCGCTCCGACATTCACCGCCCGAAATCTTTTTCCATGGCTGATACTGCCTGCTTTTGTGGCGGAATTGGCCTTGGCGCTATGGCTGACGCTGAAAGGTGTGGATGCCCAAAAGTGGTCAGAAAATCTATCACACACTTAATAACGGTTGTTGATAAACGAAGATATGACGAAGGAATCTTGGCGAATACATTTCCGCAAATCTTGCAGATCAGGCAGCTTCTGACTCCATCTGCCGATCACGAGGGAGAAATTACAAATACAACACAATCATTCAAGAACCATGACCACTTTAGTTGTCGGCGCTAGCGGCGCCACCGGAAAGAGGCTCGTAGAGCAGCTCCTGAAAACCGGCCAAAACGTCCGGATCATCGTTCGTCCAACAGGTAACATTCCGGATGCGTGGAAAGACCACCCGCAAATAATTCTCATTAAAGCCCACATCGCAGAGATCGGCCCGAAAGAAATGACCGGTTACGTCAAAGATTGTGATGCCGTGGTTTCGTGTCTCGGGCACAATCTGACCTTGCGGGGGATATACGGGAAACCGCACAGGCTCGTGACCAATGCCGTTCGAACGCTGTGCGAGGCGATCATAGAGAATGCGCCGTCCAAACCTGTGCGATTCGTCCTGATGAATACGACGGGACACAGAAATTATGACGCAGACCAACCAAGGTCGCTCGGAGAAAAGTTCGTGATCGGCCTCGTCCGCGCGCTTGTGCCGCCTCAGCCGGATAATGAGCAAGCCGCAGAACACTTGAGAGCGGTGATTGGAAAAAATAACCCATTCATCGAATGGGTTGCCGTTCGTCCGGACAGCCTCATCAACCTTGAAGAAGTGACGTCCTACACACTTCACGCGTCACCAGCTCGAAGCCCGATCTTTGATCCCGGCAAGACCACCCGCATCAATGTCGCCAACTTCATGGCGCGCCTTATCACCGACAACGAACTCTGGGAAAATTGGAAAGGCCAGATGCCGGTGATCTACAATGCCGGAGAATGATATCTCTGCTGGAAAATTGCTCCAAGAATCAGCTTAATGCAGAATTTCCGGCCGAGCACTCGAACTGCAATATCCGGGATGTTTGTCTCAAGACGAATCCGAAAGAGATGATATAAGTTCCAATTCATCATAACCAGACAGGAGAATGTCATGAATGTTGTCCTTTGGATCCTTCAAATTTTATTGGCGGCTCTGTATCTCTGGCATGGGTGGCTCTTATTGGCGCCGCCGCCGGAATTGGTCGAAGCTATGAACGCGTCAATGGCACCCTGGTTTCGTATGTTTCTTGGAACGGCGGAAGTGCTTGCGGCGGGCGGCCTCATTTTGCCGGGCGTTCTCCGAATATGGCCTTGGTTAATTGCATTCACCTCGGTCGGTCTGATGATCGTCATGATCAGCGCAACCGGATTTCATATCGTTCGTAACGAAACGAGCAGCGCGATCATTACGGCCGTCGTGTTCCTTCTCGTGACCCTTGTGGCGTATATGCGGTGGAAGGTTTATCCAATCCCGCCCAGGGGCGGATCCGCTTAATAGAAAGAAGACAATCACAAGCGTAGGTTGATGCTATCGGTTATTAGATACAAATAAATGGAGACATGAAGCAAAAACCGAAAATATATACGATCATCTTTGCGAGCGTTTACCCCATGTATATTCAGAAGGCGGAAGGAAAGGGACGCACCAAATCGGAAGTTGATGAGATCATTTTCTGGTTAAGCGGGTATGATAAGAAAGGCCTGCAGGAACAATTGGATAAAAAGAAGGACCTTGAATCCTTTTTCAAAGAAGCGCCAAAGATCAATCCGAAGGCTTCACTCATCACAGGCGTCATCTGCGGGTATCGCGTGGAGGATATTGAGGATGAACTCACGAGAAATATCCGTTACCTTGATAAATTGATCGATGAATTGGCCAAAGGGAAGAAAATGGATATGATATTAAGGAAGTGAACAACGCATCGACTTTGCGGATAGACTGCCTCTGAGTTGGTTCTAAATCAAGAAGATACCTCCGCCGACTCCGGGTAAACCGTAATCAGTCTGCATTCGCCACTTGACTCTGTACAAAATTCACATTACGTTCATGTAATCCTTTGACGCCGGAATGAGCGCAAACCTTGTGTAGTCTTAGTAAGTCTATCTACGCCAGCGGTTAATTTCATAAACCACGATACGAAGGCATGGCCACGGATCTTTTTAGAATAACCATACATATGGTTTCAAGTCTCGACTGCATGATCGCTAAGGAGGATAATAGCGTCTCGTGGTTTGATACGACGGATCTCTACGAAAAAGGTATGCCCGTGCCGGAAGGTTTTCCGGAAGTGGATTGTTTTGTCATGGGTTCGCGCACTTACGAGCACGCCTTGGAACTTTCGAAAGAATACGGTTGGGTGTACGGCGATGTGCCGACCGTAGTTACGACCGCGAGAAAACTGCCGGTCGAGAGACCGAGTGTGGAACTCTATGCCGGCGGTTTGCCGGAACTGGTGAACGGGCGATTAAGACCGAATTATAAGAATGTCTGGCTTGTTGGCGGCGCCGCGCTGACCAAAGCTTTCCTGCGTTTGGAACTGGCGCACGAGATACGGATGACCATTCTGCCCATTATCCTCGGTGGCGGGGTAACGTTTTTTGACCACATCGGACGGGAGCAACAGCTTCATCTCAAAGATGCAACGGCGTTCAAAAACGGCATGGTGGAGCTGTGGTATGAATTGATACACGAGAATTCAAAATCCGTTTCATGACCCGACAAACATGAATGATTTCATGAAAATTCCTGAAAACAAGAGAGAAACGCTCGACCGCATTGTTTGCGATCTGAAAAGCATAGATGGCGTCGCTGCTTTGGCTCTGGGCGGTTCGTACTGCACCGGAATGGCCCATGCAGATTCCGATCTGGATATCGGGATCTATTATCTTGAGGCTTCACCATTTGACATCGAAGCATTGAGAACGGCAGCCGCTAAGCATCATACGGACGGTTCATTGACGGTCACGGGTTTTTATCAATGGGGAGCCTGGGTCAATGGCGGCGCCTGGATACATACCGCATCTGGAGAAGTGGACCTCCTCTACAAGAATACGGATCAGATCCGCGCTACCATAGAAAAAGCAAAGGACGGGATCTTTGAGAACGATTTCGAACAGCAGCCGCCTTATGGCTTTTCCTCCATCATTTACCTCGCGGAAACCCATTACTGTATTCCTCTCTGGGACCCGCACAAGATCCTCGAAGGGCTCAAGGCGGAGGTCAGAACGTATCCGCAAAAATTGAAACAAGCGGTCATACAACAGTCATTGTGGGCCGCAGAATTCACGCTGTGGCAGGCGGATAAGTTCGCCGAAAAAGCAGACCCGTACAATACCGCCGGGTGCCATACGCGCGCTTTAAAAAAGATCGTCGACGCATTATTTGCGATCAATGAACTCTATCCCATGGGCGATAAGAACGCTATTACGATCCTTGAAAAAGCGGCAAAACGGCCGGAACGCTTTAGAGAAGAGATCGAAAGTATATTGAGCATCGACAAGAGCCGTCTGGTACCGAAAACGAAAGAGATCAGGACGCTATTCGATCAAACCGTGTCTTTGGCCGGCGGCGCCTACAGCCCTTATTTCGAACTGTGAACCAAACCGGAACAAAAAAAGGAGATCCTATGCCAACCAACACAGTGACGCTTCACAGGGTTCTGAAAGCCGCACCCGAAAAGATATATCGCGCCTTTACGGAACCGGCCGCCTTATCTTTCTGGATTCCGCCGTACGGATTTTTGGGAATCGTTCATGAAATGGATGTGCGGGTAGGGGGCGGTTACCGCATGTCGTTCATTAATTTTTCCACCGGCAACGGACATTCTTTCGGCGGGAAGTACCTCGAATTAAAACCCAACGAATTCATCAAGCATACCGACAAATTCGACGATCCCAACCTGCCCGGCGAAATGACCGTCTCGATCACGCTGACCAAAGTGTCCTGCGGCACGGACATCCGGATCGTTCAGGAAGGCATTCCTTCCGTCATTCCGCTCGAAATGTGCTATCTGGGATGGCAGGAGTCCCTGGAAAAGCTGGCTAAACTGGTTGAGCCGGAAATTCCGGATGCGTAGTTCTTCTGTAACTGCACAGCAGGAAAAGGAATGGCAAACGAATGATGCAGAGTTAACTAATCAACACTGATTTTAATCGAAAAGCAGTATATTCGAAGAAAAAGAGGCGAAATGAATAAAGAAATCAATTCTTACCACAAAAAGCAGAAGAGCGGGGACAGAGCCATTTGCAACGCGCTTTACGAAGAGATCTGCAAGCATATGCCCAAAGCGGAGAACAAGGTCTGGCATGCGCACCCTGTGTGGTTCCTGGACGGTAATCCGATTGTCGGTTACAGCAAACTGAAGGACGGCGTGCGTCTGATGTTTTGGAGCGGCGCGAGTTTTAATGAAGATGGGTTGAAACTCGGTACCGGTAAATTCAAGGACGCTTCCGTCACGTTCACATCGCCTGATCAGATAGTCAAAAAAGACCTTAAAAGGTGGCTCAAAAAAGCCGAAGCGATCCAGTGGGATTACAAGAACATCGTCAAACGGAAAGGCGTATTGGTTCCGATAAAAGGGATAGAATAGGCAATCTCAAAAGAGCATATGAACAAACCGACGGCCGGATATTCCGGCACTCCGTTAGCGAAGAAATTAGGCATCAAAGATCACTTCCGGATCAGGCTGATCGCTGTGCCCGATTATTATTTTGACTTGATGCCCGATCTGCCGCCGACGGTTACGATCGTGAAAGACACGAAGACCAGAAAGAATTTGATTCACTACTTCGCTGTAGAAGCCGCGCAGCTCAAGAAGAACCTCGTTGTATTGAAAAAGGAGTTGGAACCGGACGGCATGATCTGGGTTTCGTGGTACAAGAAATCGGCCGGTATTCCGACGGATATCACAGAGGATGTCATTCGTAACATCGCCCTGGAGATCGGATTGGTAGACGTTAAAGTCTGCGCGGTGGATGAAAAATGGTCGGGATTGAAACTGGTCATACCGGTGAAGGATAGAGTAATCACCCTCAAAACCCCCTCCTTTAAGAAAAGGAGAGGGATATAGGGGGGTGTAGTTCTACTCTTCGATCTCCATCATCTCTAGATAGGCCTTCAGAATGTACACATTCTCATAGGGTCGGTCGCGCGGGCCGCGGTCCACCATTGCGATCTTATCCACGACTTCCATACCGGATACCACCTCGCCATACACCGTATATTCGCCATCCAGCGGGGGATAACCGCCGATGGTCGTGTAAATTTCGCGCTGTTCATCGGTAAATTTGAAATCCGATTTTCCGGACATCTGTATCTGCGATTCCACACGGTTGAGCGATTCCACCGACAGCGGCCCGGTCTGCACGATGTAGAACTGGCTTCCGCTGGAATTCTTCTTGGGATTGACCTGGTCGCCTTGCCGCGCCGCGGCCAAAGCGCCGCGGATATGAATGCGTTTGATCTCGGCAGGAATAGTATAACCCGGTCCGCCGGTGCCGTCGTTATTCGGATTAGCGTCCTTAGACAAAGGATCGCCGCCCTGGATCATAAAATTGGGTATCACGCGGTGGAAGGTCGTGCTGTCGTAATAATGCTCGCGGATCAGCTTGCGGAAATTGGCCGTATGCTGCGGCGCGTCGGCATCATAGAGTTTGAGCACGATCTTACCGAATTTCGTTTCAAGAACGGCCACTTCGGCTTTTACTTTTTTCTTCTCCTTGGGCTGTTTGGGGGTCTCTTTCTTTTCCTGTGAACAGGCGCTTAGCGTGAACATGGCTAAAAACAGGGCGCAAAGCAATAAATGCAAGTTCTTGCAGGCATTGATGGAGAGTTTTAACTTGAACAAGGGTGCCTCCTTTAGTATGTTTATTTGAATGAATGAGGTTGCCAATGTCGGTCGAGCACTTCAAAAATTAAACGTCGTGAATATAATCCTTCCGATCCTTAATTTCAAAAAAAAATACCTTACCGCGGCGCTGTCTTTTGCCGCACTGCCCATCTTTGCGCTGAGCGCACAGGAAAAACCGGTTTTCCAGATCGAAACCGTGTATGAATTGGATCGCGTCGAACTGACCAAAACAGACCACCCGCAGGGCCTTTCCGTCAGCATCATGGGAGATATCTACATCGCCGATACCGGGCACAACCGCATCCTCAAACTTGATCCCAAGGGCAAGTATATCAATCACGTCGGCGGTTTCGGTTGGAAAAACAACCAATTTGACGCGCCGGTGGATGTCTTTGCGTCGGACGGACTCAATATTTACGTAGCCGATCTCAATAATCAGCGCATACAGCGATACAGCAAAAAATTGGAATTCGTTTCATCGTTCGGCGGCTCAAAACTGACGGAGCTCACGGCCGAGAAGTCCGGCGTGTCCACGGAACCCATCGGAAATCCTAATTCAGTCGCGGTCTCTTCCCAGGGCGATCTTTTTTATTCGGACCGAGAAAGCGGCAGGATCATTAAACTCGACCGATTCGGCAAGCGGGAGATTGCGTTCGGCGGGTTCGCGGAAGGCCGTGGCAAGCTTAAAAATCCTGGCAAAATATCCGTTACGTCACGCTTTGTGTATGTTGCCGACGGTGATCGCATCGTCGTGTTCGATTATTACGGCAATTACATTCGCGAAATAGGTTCCGGAAAACTCAAGACTCCTGCGGATGTGGCCGTTGACGCCAAAGGCCGCCTGTATGTGGCCGATCATGATCAGGTGTTCGTCTTTGATGCAGACGGCCAAGCGATCGCATCGATCCTGTCTTATACCTTCGAAAAACCCGCGGCCGTCGATTGTGCCCTCGGTAAACTCTACGTTTTGGACGCCGGAAATGTGATCGTATTTCAGATACTTGAAGGCGGCGAATAAATGGCGCGCAAGTACGGCATTTCTTTTATTCTGATCGGTCTTTTTACCATGACGGCCGCCGCCCAGGAACCGGCCGATTCCCTCTACACCCGGATCATTATCGATTCCACGATGGCTCGGCATTTCAGCGAACCGGGCTCCATCAATCTCTGGAGTCGCCGCTTTGAATTCCGAGGCGCCGGCGTGGACACGGTTTACAAACTTCCCGACGAACGCATCGCCATCGGAAGCGAAGTGGTTCACGCGGGTAAAATGCGTCTTTACAGTGGATCGGATTATACCCTCATGTATCGGAGCGGGGAGATACGCTTCTTTTCCATCCTTTCAGAAGACCTCACGATAACGGTAGATTATCAACTAATGCCTTTCACTCTCAAAACCGAAGCGGTTCACCGTATCCTCCCAAAAATACGTGCTCCCGGCGACACCTCTCAGAGTTCCATCCGCATGATTCCATCGGGGAATCAAACAGGTGGACCGCTTGATAACTCCCAAATGATCGGCACCGGCAGCATTACGCGCGGTTTTACCGTCGGTTCTAACCAGGACTTCACGCTCAATTCCGGTCTAAATGTACAGTTATCCGGCCGTGTGGGCGACGATGTCACCATCGAAGCATCTCTGACAGACGAGAATATTCCGATCCAGCCGGAAGGCACGACGGAGAATCTGCAGGAAATTGACAAAATATTCGTGGAGATCAAAAAGGCGGATCAGTACATCGCGACCTTTGGCGATTTTGAGATAGGTATGAGCGGCACGGAATTCGGTAACTATTCGCGGAAACTGCAGGGCGCGCGGGGGGCTGTGCGAACCGACGCGGTAACGGGCGATATCGCGTATGCTACGACCAAGGGTAAATTTGCTTCCAATACGCTGACGATCATCGAAGGAAGCCAGGGACCGTATGCGCTCACCGGAAATAACGGGGAGACGAATATTCTCGTCATCGCCGGAACAGAAAAGGTGTGGGTTAACGGAGTCCAACTCCGTCGCGGTGAGGACAACGATTATGTCATCGATTACAGTTCGGGCCAGATCACGTTCACGCGTAAACGCCTGATCACGCCGGAGTCCCGCGTTACGGCCGATTTCGAATATGCCGACGACATATTCAGGCGGAATACATTTGCATCGGGCATACGGACCCAATGGCTGAATAACAAGATCTCCTTTGGCGGTGTTTTTATCAATGAATACGACGATAAGAATAATCCGATCAACCTGTCGCTGTCCGATCGAACCATCGATTCGCTCTCGCATATTGACGACGACGCGATACCGTCGTCCGGCGCAACGGTTTACGTTGATGGTGCACGACGTGTGGATCCCGGCCGGGGCGCGTATATCCGGATCTTTGACCCTTCGGCCAATGATACGATCTTCGTGTACGTCGGCGCTGACAGTTCCGGCGACTACAACGTGCGCTTCACTGATTTCGGCTCCGGTAACGGCGATTACGTTCGCGGAAATATTCTCGGCGAATTCGTCTACGCCGGAAAAAACAACGGAAGTTTCCTGCCCAAAGTGGCTCTGCCCCTGCCGACACAGACGCAGCTGGCAAGTGTTTTCGCCGATGTCCGTCCTTTCAGGAATATGACCTTCGGCACTGAGGTCGCGTTCTCTTCATTTGACAAGAATTCCTTTTCTCCAAAGAGCATCGACGGGAAGGCTTATCATTTCAAAGCCGATATCCAGAAACAGCGGATCGGATGGAGCGGCACTGACCTGGGAGAATTCGATCTTTTTGCCCGCGTGCGCCATATGGACAGTACGTTCCGTGAGATCGACCGCGTCAACGAACCGGAATTCAACCGCACATGGAATTTGCCGGGCGGATACGGCACTCCGTCGGGCACTTTTGGGCTTGAGGAAGATATCAAAGAAATTCGCAGCGCATATCGGCCGGTTTCGTTTCTGCAGATGCAGGGATTCTACGGTGATTTGAAAAGGGGAAACGACGTATTCAATTCTTCCCGTTACGGCGGCGGTGTCAGAAGTTCGTACGAAAAACTTCCTCAGGTGAATTACTCCATCGAAAGGATCAATTCCAATGCGCGAGGCCTTACCGGCACCACGGAAAGCGATGTGCGTAGGCAGTTATTCAATAGTTACTATCAAGTGTGGAAAATGAAGCCCGGTTTTGATTACGAGGACGAGTACATCCGAAATGAAGTAACGGATTCGACGTACGGAAGCTCCTATATCACGTACCGTCCGCGCATCGACGTCAACGGTTTTAATAAGATGCAATTCGGCGTGATGTTCGAAAAACGGATTGATCGCAGCCGCAATTCTACAGTAGATTCACTTGATAGCCGTTTGTCGACGGCAACCACGCAGCGTTATTACTGGAACGTATTGGATTGGAAGAACATCAGTTCCACGATCGAATACATCGAACGCCGCAAGGCATACCACGGTGCATTCCGAACGGCGGAGAATCTGGATAATACGTCGCATCTGATCAGTTCGACCGTCGACTATCATCGATGGAACCGCGCCATGACGGTCAACCTCGAATACCAGGTTTCTGAACAGGGCCTGCAGGACCGCAAGCTTATTTTCGTTCCGGTGCAGGCCAATACAGGGAATTTCGTTCAAGTGGCGCCCGACAGTTTCCGTCAGGTTCCGAAGGGGCAAGGCGACTGGATCCAGAGTACAGTTCGCGTCAACCGATTCACTCCAGTGGTGGAACTTAAATTCGGAACACGAGTACGATTTGAATTTTCACGTTTTTTTCAGGATCCGGAAGATACATCCGCGGTTAAGGTCTTGCTGAAAAGGATATCAACGGAAACGGTATTCAGGGTGGAAGAGAATCAGCGTTCCCCGAACCGGTCGTATTACTTCATTGATCTGTCCAAGTACCAGAACGGTCGTCAAACGATCCGCGGTTCGATTTTCTTAAGGCAGGATGTTTATTCCACGGATACTGAGCAGAATTGGTCGATACGCTTGCGGTACGAATTGCAGAAGAATCTGACCGCCTTGCTGACCGACGGCAACGAACGTCGCAGAAAGGATATGGAGAATCTGCGGATCCGTCTTCAGCTTACGGAACGAACCGCGCTCGAGAATGAGTGGGAGTATGAAACCAACTTCAAACGTTCAACCATCTCTGTATCCGGGTTCAATAGGGATTTTGATTTTTATAAGTTAAAATGGATACCATTATGGTCTTTCAAACCCGTTTATCAGGTTGAATGGATCAATAAAGGTTCGCTGGTGTATTCCCGCGAGTCGTTGGCCAAAGTGACGGCCAAAAGTTTGTCCTATGCGCCGGAAGTGATCTATTCTTTCCAAAACAAAGGCCGGGCATCCGCTTCGTTGGAGATGGTGCGGATTTATACACAAAAAGACGTTTTTCTGCCTTTTGAAATGCTGAACGGGCTCCGGAGGGGATTGAATACCAGCTGGCTTCTGATGTTGGATTACAGGATTAGTGATCACGTTTCGGCATCGGTTAACTACTCCGGGCGAAAAGAACCGGGAATGGAAACCGTTCACATAGGCAGCGCGGAATTCAGAGCTTTCTTCTAGAAGACTTTGCGTGCTTCTCGGTTATTGGAAATTTACTTTGAAAGCTCGTTCTTGAAGTGGGTGATGATATCTACGGGCGTGGGATCGGTTTTACGCAGTATGGCCATAAAATAGCTTACCACATCGCCCCAGTAGATCATCGAGAGGAATTTGCTGAAAGGATCGGTACCTTCGCAGGTGTATTCGATCACTTCTGTCTTGGCTGAAAGAATATTCTTGAGGATTTGAAATCGCTTCTGATTCTGAGGATGGTCCGCCGCATCCCGGAAGATCACGACCGGAAGTCCTTCACTTTTGCCGACGCTGTCCCAGCCGACGATCTCGTTGTGATTCATCTCAGGCACCGCATACGCGAAAGCCAGCAGTTTGGCATTCTCACAGATCTGTCCTTTGAAGCGGAGTGCCGCGGGAAATATCTTATCGGACGAGTAGACGATCACGGGCTTGCCGCAAAGCCTTTCCGCGACCGGCCACAATTCACTTTGATCGCCCAGCCATTGTTGTTTCTTATTCTTGATCCATTCGACAGCATGACGGATTGTGTTGGCATCGTGGCTGTCAAAGAAAAGATGCTCGACAATGCGGAATAACGTGACGAGCGAGAAACCGATCGCCTGGCGCGGCTGGAAACCGGCCGGAACGGATATGTGAGGTATCTGTTCCTTCTTGGCCATAGCCGCAATCTGACCGCCGGTAGACACGGCGATCATTTTGGCATTTTTGGCGATCGCCTTATGAAATGCCGCAATGGTTTCCTCGGTATTACCGGAATAACTGGAAAGTATCACCAGCGTTGATTCCCCGACAAAAGTGGGCAACTCGTAATCACGGCTTACGAAAACAGGAATATTCAACCGATCGGAGAAGATCTGTCGGATAAAATCGCCGGCTATCGCGGAACCGCCCATGCCGCAGATCACGATCTGATGTATGTTGGTCAGGCCCGTTTTGAAGCGGGTCAATTCATCATAATAACCTGAAACGTTCTTGTCCGCCGCGGTAAGCTGTTCGTCAAAATCGAGCAGCACTTTAAAGTAGCGGCTTTTGTCGTAAGCTTCGATGAGATTCTTGTCCATGATGATATCAGGCCATGAGTGGTTTGATGGTTTTCAGGAATTCCGGAACAGGCATTTCACCGAGCGGACGATCCCAGGCGACCTTTCCTTTTTCAAATACGACAGCGCGTTTGGCAATTCCCGCAATACGTTCAATATCGTGGGTGACGATCAGGATGCAGTTACCTTCTTTGTGGTATTCGATTAGTATGTTGTCCAGAAACTCAGAAGCTTTCTGGTCAAGACCGGTGTAGGGTTCGTCCAGCAGGAGTAACTTAGGACTGTGAAGGAGCGCGCGCGCAATGGAGAGTCTCTGCTGCATGCCGCGGGAGTATCGGCGAACCGACTCATCCGCGCGGTGGGCCAGCCCGACTTTTTCCAGAAGCGAACCGATGCGTTCGTTCGCATCAGGAACGTCATAGAATTTCGCATAAAAGGCGAGGTTCTCTTTCGCCGTAAGATCGCCGTAGATATAGGTTTGATGAGAGACCATACCCATCTTCTGTAAAACGGCATAAGAGTCTTTTCGGATGTTATGGCCGTCGATCAGGACATCTCCGCCGCTTGGCTTGAGCAGAGTAGCGAGGATCTTCAGCATCGTTGTTTTGCCGGCCCCGTTTCGACCCAAAACCGCCACGAAATCATTGGCCGTAATGGAAAGATCTATATTATCCAGCGCGTGAAAGCGTCCGTACAGCTTGGATATGTTCTTGATTTCAATCATGCGGCGTGCAAGTTACTGTCTATTCCGTTTAATATCAACGACAATTTCTGATGTCAAAAAAAATAACCATCGCAAGTTAATCGGACTTGTCGATGGTTATCTCATTTAGAACTTCGTAGGACTATATGTGAGTGACCGTTTCTGCGGCTTTGCGCAGTTCCGATTTGAGTTCACCCCGCCGTTTACGATAGGTGGACTCGTCGACTTGCTTCTCGGAAAACCGGTCGTCGAGGTCGGCAATTTGCTGCGCAAGCGCATCGCGCCTCTTTGTTGCTTCGGTCTTCTGTTGCTTGTTCTGTTTTTTAGATCCCGATTGAGGCTGATATGGCTTTACGGCCGGTTTTTTGTTAAGGCCGAAGAACAGTGTAAAGGCCAGAACGCTAAGCATGAGAAAAATATAGACAAATACTTTTTTCTGAATGAAATTCTCCGAAGCCGCCACGGTTTCGTTGTTGGCCTGTTGTTCCGCCTGACGTGAACTTCCGCCGCTCAATTCCATTTTAAGCGTTTCGCCGGCTTTCACGTTGGCCGCCGCGTAGATGGAGAAATTATTGGCTTCCATTTGCTCGTCGTGGACATGACCGAGTTTGTCGGAAACAACCTGTATGTCTTTGGGGGAAACAAAAATATTCCATTCGGAAATATCATAATACGCCGCCGCGCCCATGCTGAGTTTCTGAGAGGAATAATCGGCCGTATACGTGACTTGCACCTGCGTGATGCCGGGCCTCAAGGGCATATTGATCGCCATGCCGTCCTGATAAGCGAACGATGTCGCTCCGATGGGCATGCTCTGATTATGCGACGTGAGAACGTTCTGGAATTGCGCTCCTTCCGGTATCTTGAATCGGAAGGTGGGTTTGGAGGCATCGGCCACATGGTAGGCGCGGACTCCCGTATTATTGATCTCAAAAGTCTGTTGGACTTCGATGGTATTTGCGTTGCGCATCACGATCATATGAGGAACCCGCACGGCGATATCCCGCCATTTATCGGTCGCCTCGTAAACCACAAGATCTACGTTGTAATTTCTATTTTCCTGGACCATCAGGTTTTGTGTATAGACAACGCCTTTGTACGAAGCGCGCAGGAGATAAGGCGCATTTGCATTCAGAGGAACGCCGGTAAATTCATAATCCGCTACCTTGTCGAATTGTTTCAGCGTTTCCAGGCCCTGACCGGTTTTGACCAATACGACCCAGTCGGCCGCGACCTTCTGATTGATCGTTTTATCGTAGACCTTTCCGGTAACGGTAGCTCCGGATTGGGCTAAGGCTTGCACTGTAAAAACCGTGAGACATACTAATGTGATTATTCGTAACATTATCGTTTCATCCGTATTTGTTTATTCTTTGACCAATTTGGTGCCGCATTCGGAGCAGAATTTGGCATTGATGTTATTTTCATGACCGCATTGTGAACAGGCCAGAATTTCTTCACGGGAGTCGATCATGATCTCACCTTCCGCGGAACGTACCTTACGCCTTGCGCTGATCAGTTTCTCCAGGTATTCGTCGGTGATCGTACCGTTGCCTTCTGAGGCGGTGCCGCCGGACGCGTCGATCTGCCGGATCACTTCCGCCACTTCGGCCATGGATTGTTTGCGGAGAGAACGGTAATCGTCTTCGGCCATTTTGCCGACGTTGAATTCAAAATCAAGATCTTTGATATCCGCGTAGATCTTGTTCTTTTGGGCGATCAGAGCATCCAACTTGAGGCTTTTTTCATCGCGCTGATCGAACGGGATATATTCTTTCGTGAGGATGGGCTGTAAGACAAACGCCAAAGCGGCCACACCCATGATGATCAAGATAAAAGTGAACATACGGTCTATATCTCCAGTCGTTATTCTAGTTTTTTCAATTCTTCTTCAATGCGTCGATCCAGATCCGAAGCGGCGGTTGCCGGAGCCGCCTCTTTGACGGCTTTGGATTGTGAAGTGGCTCGCTTGACGACAATAAATACGACGCCCGTGAAGACCACGAGCAATAGGAAGGGCATGACCCACGCCATCAGGTCAAATCCTTCGGTGGCCGGCTGTGAGAGTATGGCCTTTCCAAAGGGTCCCTTACCACGAAACGTGTAATCCTTCATGAAGTATCCGATAATGTCCGCCTCGGATTTTTTGTCGAGGATCATTTCTTCGATCTTTTCCCTCATAGGAATGGCGGAAGGGCAATTGACGTGTCCGCATTGACCGAGCACCAGATTGCATCCGCACTGACAGATGAGCTCCTCCGAGATCTTGCTGAAAAGGGCGGCCTGTTCGCCGTTCAGTTTTGAAGAATGGGAACTCTGAGAATGCGCCGAATGCTCTACACACCAGAAGGCGGAAACGAGTGAGAAAAATAAAAGAATGATGCTAAACTTTTTCACTGATATTTTCCTTTCTGCGAACTTTTACTTCATTGCGGTCCTCGGAATAAGCCGGCAGGAGACAAATGATGGTGCCGAATACGAGCAGCTCCGTGCCGAACCAGATCCAGGATACCAAAGGATTGACGTAGATCTGAATTACGGCTTTCTGCTGGGAATCGTCCAGACCTGTGAATACCACGTACAGATCTTCTTTGATGGTCTTATAGAGCGCGACCTCCGTGGTCGGCTGTTGACTGGCCTTGTACATTCGGTACTCGGGCTTCAGTTCGTGAACTTTCTTTCCGTCTCTGAAGACGGCCAGTACGGCAAATGAGGATTCGTAATTGGCATTGGATTCGAAGCCGATCTTCGTGCACTGCAACGTATAATCTTTGACCTGAAAGGATGAGCCTTCGGCCATTTCGGTCTTGGTCTCGAAATTGAATATCGTACCCGTGATACCGACGAAAATGATGACAATGGCCATATGAACAATATAACCGCCATACCGGCGTTTGTTCTTCCAGGTGAGATTCTTTAGTGCGATAATGAAGTTCTCATTGTTGGAATGCACGCGTGCGGCGGCGCCTTTGATGAATTCGATGACGATCACGGCCGCAACGAAGATCGAAAGCGTGAATGAAATGACGCCGTACAGATGCTGTGTCAGGAAGATCGCGACCAAAACGCCGCCGATCAATGAGATGAGGGTTGGTATCATGAAGGCCTTTTTCAGAGTACCCGGCGAGGTCTTTCGCCATGCGAACAAAGGACCGGCCCCGGTCAGGAAAAGCAGGAATAGAGCGATCGGCACGTTGACCTTATTGAAAAACGGTGCGCCGATGACGATCTTTTCTCCAGTTACGGCCTCGGAGATGACAGGAAAGATCGTTCCCCAGAGAACGGAGAAGCACGAAATGAGTAATATCAGATTGTTGAATAAGAAACTGCTTTCACGGGACAAAGCTGAATCCAGTTTTCCTTCGCTCTTAAGCATGGGAAGTCGGTGGATGACCAAAGCTACGGAGACAGCCAGAGAGAAAATGATAAATGTCATGAAAAAGATACCGATCGAGCCTTCGGCGAAAGCGTGAACGGAAGAAACCACGCCGGAACGCGTGAGGAACGTGCCGAACAAACAAAGCAGATATGTGGCAATGATCAGGCTCACATTCCACACTTTGAACATATTTTTCTTTTCCTGGATCATCACGGAATGCAGAAAGGCCGTTCCCGTGAGCCAAGGCATCAGGGAAGCGTTCTCAACAGGGTCCCAGGCCCAATAGCCGCCCCAACCGAGTTCCTCATAAGCCCACCAGCCGCCCATCATAATGCCGGCGCTCTGGAAAAGCCATGCAAAGAGTGTCCATCGCCGCGATAACTTGATCCATTCGTCGCCAAGTTGTCCGCTGATCATGGCCGCGATGGCAAAAGCAAATGGTATGACGAACCCCACATAACCAAAGAACAAGGTCGGCGGATGGATGATCATGGCCGGATGCTGGAGAAGTGGGTTGAGTCCGCGGCCGTCGACCGGAACAAAAGGATGCGTGGTGCCGTCGGGATGAACGGTGACCAACTCGCTGAATGGATTGGCCGCCCAGAGATTCAAGGACAAGAAGAAAATCTGCGAGACCATGGTTGTCGCAATGACGTACGGCATGAGCTGACCGTGCGAATTTCTGTAGCGGAATGTGACGGCAAAACTATAGCCGGCGAGCAGAAGCGACCAAAGCAACAGGGAGCCGGCTTGTCCGGCCCAGAATGTGTATTTGAAAAAGAGCGGCAGATCGCGGTTAGTGTAAGAAGCTACGTATTCGATATTCATGTTGCTCGTGACCATCAGATAGATCAGGCAAAGAGAGGCCAAGACGACTCCCGCGAAGACCACATACACCGAACGCTGCGCAATGCGGATCATGTCGCCCCGTTTTTCACGGGCGCCCCATATGGAGGAGATGACCGCGGTGACAGCCATGACCATGGCTATGATCAGCGCAAAATTGCCTATTGGTCCGGCAAATTTATCCAAAAACTCCATGAGTTTCCTTTCTTTGTTTATTTACTATCAATTCCTATATACTTAAATTGACCTTCAAAAAAAATGACTTTCATCATATTTTTATAAGATTTTTAACAGGTTAGCTCTAGCTTTTCCATATGATCTCGTATACCGTGACGGGTTCCGCCACGCCTTTGAGCGTCACTTGTTCGATCGGCGATGCGATACTCTTATTAGGTAAAAGATCGTACGTCGACTGGCTAACGATGATCTGCCCCTTTTTGGCCACGCTGCAGAGCCGGTTGGCTATGTTGACCGTTTCGCCGATGACGGTATACTCGAGTCGCTTATTGGAACCGATATTGCCGACGACCACTTCTCCGGTATTGATGCCGATTCCGATATTAACAGGATCCTTTCCGTCGATTTTACGCTGAAAATTGAATTTGTCCACAGCCCGCTGCATTTGCACCGCGGCATTGATCGCTCGCATGTAATAGTCGTCATAATGCACCGGTGCGCCGAAAAACGCCATGATGGCGTCGCCAATGAATTTATCCAGCGTTCCGCCGTAGCGGTCGATGATGTCGATGCTTTCGTCAAAATGGGAGTTGAGCAGGTTGATCAGCGCTTGCGGGTCCATGCCTCGCGACATGGGTGTGAAGCCTCGGATATCCGTGAACATAACGCTCAATGTGGTCTTTTCGCCCTTGAGAATGCCGTCGATGGACTGTTCCGCCAGAACCTTTTTGGCCACATCCGGCGAAAGATATTTTCCGAATAATCCTTCGACGCGTTCTTTTTGCTTGAGTCCTTTGGTCATTTCATTGAACGAGTCCGCAAGCAGACCCATTTCATCTTTGCTTTTTACTTTTACTTCCACATTCAGGTTGCCGGCCGCCACTTCGCGAGTGGCATTGGCGAGCAGCGCTACCGGTCTGGATACGCCGTGTGCGATGATAATGCCGATCAGAAAAGCCGTCGCCGCCACGGCCAGTCCGATGATCAGCATCAGTTTTCGGGAAGCGACCAATGGCTCCAGCGCTTTATCCAGCGAATTGAAAAAGACATACGTGGCGATCACTTTTTTGTCCTGGCCTTCGGTTCCATCCGATGCAAGCACGGGAGAAGCGACAGCAAGAAATTCTTCGCCTCCGATGATCATCTTGAACGGATTGCTGGATGTTTTCTGGATCATAGCATGGTCGAGCGCTTTAATATTGTTTTTGATCTCGGCCAGTAATTCTTCTTTTTTGTGTGTCAGGTTGGTCGATATGATCCGGCTTCCCTGTGTGAATGCGATCTGACTGGTGGTCACGCGCTCAATCTTGACGGCGGCACTGTCATCCAAAGCATAACCCAGTATGATGGCGCCCAGAACCTGATTATTCACGATGGTGGGGGAGGCGGCCACACGGAATAATTTTCCCTGATCCTCCCAAAAACCGCCGTTGTCCGCCCCACCCAGCGCGGCGCTCACTTCGGGCATCTGGGATAGGTTAATATTTTCTTTGGTGTTCGTTCCGACACTGGCGAGAACTTCGCCCGCAGGACCCAGCGCAATGAAGATATCGGCTTTTAAATTCTCGTTGAAAGCGTTTAATCCCTCCTGTAACGTGGGCTTATCTCCGGTGGATAATTGGGCGGAAAATTTCGGGTTGTCTGAAACAGCGATAGTCTGCGTCAAAAGCTGATCAAAGTATACCTTGTTGAATTCTTCGTAGGTCTCGTTGCTCTTCGCAAGTCTTTCGATGATATTGTTTTCGATATTCTTGGCCAATTGAACGGACACGAAGAAATACGACGTTCCCGCAATGATCAAAATGACCAATACCAACAGGATGAGCTTATCCCTGAATTTAAGCCTCATAAGATGACCTTCCGCTATGTTGTTGAGCCTGATGAAAAAACATACACGTAATTACAGGGAAAAACAAGTTGAAAATGAGTGAAAACCTGCAATTCCCATCGGTTGTTTTTTTCCGGTTTTTATAATTTTGTACTTGAAAAGCAGACGTTTAATCCTATATTTTATACAGGGTTCTTGCCCAACTATCTTTTCAATTGGCGCACATTGCGATGCGTTCCTGTCTTGAATAACGAATTTGTCGGATTTCCTTATTCTTTCCTTCTTTGATTGACGCGCCCAAACCTGTAAAGTATGAACATGAGATGGTTTGATCGTTGGCAACTCAGGGTATTTATGGCCTTTCTCCTAACGGGAGCGGTTGTATTTCTGGGTTACTGGATAACGCTGTCGTACCCGATGGATCTGGAGAGCATAGCTCCATTCATCATGGCCGCTGTAGCGCTAGTGATTTCGGCGGCCGGCGCGGTGCTCCTTATCTGGAACCTGAAGGGAGTGATCCGTAAACACGAGATCACAAAGAAATCCAATCAATTCGATATTATCAATGCCGTTCATGAGACGCTCATTCGCGAGATCGAGCTTGATAAGGTACTGGAAAAGATCATTGAACTGGCGATCAAAGCGATTCCGGCGGCCGAAATGGGAAGTGTGCTCATTCTCAATGAGGAAAAACAAATCCTGGAAATGAAAGCCCAGATCGGTTACGATCGCGAACGTTTGAAGGATTTCAGCTTGAAATTAGGCGAGGGCTACGGAGGGATGGCCGTTGCTCAGGGCAAGAATTTTCTCATTCATGACCTGGATGCGGAAGCTTCCAAATTACGCGAAGTGAAAACCGCCATTCCGACAGACCGCAGGATACGATCGGCTGTGACATCCATCCTGAGAGTCAAAGAAAAGATAGTCGGAACGATTTCTCTCGAAAACTGTTCGGCCACTCACGCTTTTGACGGCAACGATTTGAAATTGCTCACCTCATTCGCTTCTCCGGCGTCGCTGGCCATTGAGAATGCGATGCTGTACGAAAGGGTAAAACGGCGTTCCCGCGAACTTGAAATGCTCAACAAAGTCAATATAGAGCTCATTCAGTCGGTGGACCTTCAGACTGTGCTTCAGAAAGTGATCGATTCCGCGATCCATGCAATTCCATCCGCGCAATTAGGATCGGTTCTGCTCCTTGATGAATCCGGAAAGCACCTTCAGATAAAAGCCTTTCACGGATATGATCCGGAATCGCTTTCCGGATTCTTGTTGCCGGTGGGCGCCGGTTTTTCAGGTGCTGCGGTGGCCGAAAAGAGGAATTTTATAGTATCGGATATGAGTTCGCCGGACTTCAAGAAATACTGGCTGGACGGGGAGCGCTCCGGACACGTAACGATCCGTTCAGCTATGGCAGCTGTTCTGCAGGTCAAAGAAAAGGTCATCGGCGCCATTTCACTTGAAAATCCGACGCAGGCCGATGCATTTACGGAAAGCGATTTGAGACTGCTCACGTCCTTTGCTTCTCAGGCCGCCATAGCGATTGAAAACGCCAAATTCTACGAAACGCTGGAAAAAAAAGTTGCCGAACGTACCCGCAAACTTGAAGAGATGAATCAAAGGATCGTCGAGGCCGATCGTTTAAAATCGGAATTTCTGGCCAATATGAGCCACGAATTGCGTACGCCACTCAATGCCATCATTGGATTTTCTGAACTTCTGCTCGATGACTCCGGCGTGGATGCACGGAGTCAGCGCGAATGCCTGAATGATATACACCGAAGCGGCAAACATCTTTTGCAGCTGATCAACGATATACTCGACCTGTCCAAGATCGAAGCCGGAAAGATGGAAATTCATATAGAGAATTTTCTGCTCAATGAATTAATCGTTTCCGTTCAGAGAACCATGGTGCCCATATTGGATAAGAAAAGCCAGCGTTTGGAGATCGACATTCCGAAGGATTTTCCTTCATTATTTGCCGATCCCAACAAAATACGCCAGATTCTGCTTAATCTGATAAGTAATGCGAGCAAATTTTCACGCGACCATACGGCCATCCGCGTCACGGCCGAATACCGCTGGCACGAGGACCGCAAGGTGTGTGATATCGCCGTGACGGACGAAGGGCGGGGTATACGCGAAGAAGATCAGGGGATTATTTTTGAGGAATTCCGCCAGATCGACGGGAGCACGACCCGTGAGGATCAGGGAACAGGGCTCGGACTGGCGCTCTGTAAACGGCTGGTCGAAATGCACGGCGGCAAAATATGGGTTGAAAGCCAATACGGGAAAGGCAGCACGTTCCGTTTTCGACTTCCGCAGACCGGTGTAGCGTTCGAAGACAAAATAGTCCACCATCCCGGCGGACCCACCTTCAATGATTCGATACTGGTGGTAGAAGACGATCTTTCTTCTGCTAACCTGATGAAAAGATTTCTGGAGATGGAGGGTTACCGGGTCGTGATCGTCAAGAACGGCCACGATGTCATGGCCGAAGCCAAGAAGATCAAACCGCTGGCGATCACGTTGGATATCATGTTGCCCGGTAAGGACGGATGGGATGTGCTTCAGGAGATCAAATCGGATATCGAGACGCAGGCGATACCGGTATTCATCGTCTCGGTCATGGACAATAAAGACCGTGCGTACAGCCTGCATGCCGACGACTATTTTGTGAAGCCGATCGACCGCAAACAGATACTTAACCGGATCCAGTCGCTGAAAAAGAGGAACGGTCATAAGAAACCAATCCGCAAGATCATGGTGGTCGACGACGACGACACAGCGCTGTTCCTTACCAGCTCCTTCCTGGAAAAGGAAGGCTTCGATGTCACACTGGCACGGGACGGAAATAAGGCACTGGAAATGATCAGGGAGGAGAAGCCCGATCTCGTTATTCTCGATCTCCTGATGCCCAATGTCAGCGGGTTTGAGGTCATGGAGATGATGCGTCTGGAAAACGATCTGAAAGATATTCCTCTTATTATTCTGACCGCCAAGGAACTTACGCCGGAAGACCGGCAGCAAATGAGCGGCCAGGTAAAAAAATACATGCAAAAAGCTTCGTACTCCATTTACGACCTTTTGTACGAGATCAAGAGGGTTGTTGGTTAGAAGGAGGAAACGTATGATGCGCCGGCTTGCTTGGCTCCTCATTTTGTTAACGACGGTACCGCTTCGCCTGCAAAACACAGCGGCACAGGATCGGGATATTGATTTTGAAAGGATCAATATCGACCAGGGATTATCGCAGAGCAGTATCAACTGTATCCTGCAGGACCGCCGCGGATTTATGTGGTTCGGTACGCAGGACGGACTAAACCGCTACGACGGCTACAACTTTATCGTATATAAACGCAATGCGCAGGATCTCACCAGTATTTCGAGTAACTGGGTAACATCTCTTTTCGAAGACGAGAACGGCGCCATCTGGATCGGTACCCAAGGCGGCGGTCTGGATAAGTTCGACCGCATCTCTGAGAAATTCGTCTCCTACGTGAACGATCCCAACGACTCGCACAGTTTGGTCAATAACGACGTTCGCGCCGTATACCAGGATCGATCGGGAGTGTTTTGGGTTGGAACCGCCGAAGGAGTCTGTACGTTCGACAGGAAGACAGGAAAATTCTCACTGCTTACCGGAGCCGATGGCATCGAACGGGCATTCGTATCAGTCATCTATGAGGATCACAGAGGAGATATCTGGTTCGGTACTCAGGGATCGGGTTTGTATAAACTGACCAAAGAACGCGGGGGGTCCACGCTGTCACGATACACGCATCAGCCCAATTTTGCGAATGGCCTGAGCAGCGATTTTGTGAATGCGATCTATGAAGATTCCCGTAAAGTAATCTGGGTGGGTACGGCCGGAGGATTGAATCGGCAGATCAGCACTGAGAATGGCAGTTTCGTGGCTTTCAAACACGATAATAAAAACCCCTCCAGCCTGTCTCTGGACCGCGTGCAGACCATCTTTGAGGATCGTCTCGGTATTTTGTGGGTTGGCACGGACGGCGGAGGACTCAATTGTTTCGATCCGCGCGATCCGACCGGGTCCAAATTCATTCGTTATCAAAACGATCCTATTCATCTCAACAGCCTCAGCGAAAATCGCGTATATTCTTTGCTGGAAGACAAGTCGGGTACGCTGTGGATAGGTACCGGAGGCGGACTTAGCAAATTCGATCGAAAGCCGAAAAAGTTCAAGCACTACCGGACCGAGGCCAATAACCCCAACAGCCTCAATGTCAGTGAAGTGTGGTGCTTTTTTGAAGACCGCGACGGTATCCTCTGGATTGGCACCAACGGCGGCGGCGTCAACCGATTTGATCGCAAGAACTACAAGTTCACTTTTTACCGCAACGATCCGAAAGATGCGGCAACTCTAAGCGAAGACCGGGTCTGGTCAATACTTGAGGATTACAGCGGGGCGATCTGGATAGGGACCAACGGCGGAGGGCTGAATAAGCTGGACAAGAACTCCGGCCGTTTTACGCGTTACAGGTACAACCCGGCGGATCCGAAAGGCATCAGCGATAACCGCGTAAAGGTCATTTTGCAGGGGCGTGACAGTATCCTTTGGATCGGAACGCGTTCCGGCGGACTTAACCGTCTTGATCCCAGAACGGGGGAATTCAAATCCTACAAAAGCGATCCTAAGAATCCATCCAGTCTGAGCGGGAATGACATTTATTCGCTTTATGAAGATCGCCAGGGCGTGTTATGGATCGGAACTTTCGGTGCAGGCCTGAATCGTTTTGATAAGGCTACGGAGACGTTCACCGTATTTCGCCACAATAGCAAGGATGCCGGTACGATAAGCTCGAACGGCGTTTTGTCAATGTGTGAGGATGGGCGGGGCAATTTCTGGATTGGAACGCAGAGCGGCGGACTCAACAAAATGGACAGGCAGACCGGGACCTTTATGCAATTCTCAAAGGATGCCGGGCTTCCCAATGAAGTGGTATATTCGGTGTTGGAGGACAATCAGGGGTTTTTATGGATCAGCACCAACAAAGGTCTCACAAGAATACGGTATATCAATGAGACGACGCCTCCGGAGATTCGTCTCTATGATCAGCACGACGGTCTGCAAAGCAACGAGTTTAACGGGGGTTCCTACTACAAGAGCCGCAAAGGCGAATTGTTCTTCGGCGGAGTAAATGGATTCAATGCGTTTTTCCCTGAGCTGGTGAAAGACAATATGCATGTTCCGGCCATCGTTCTGACGGCTTTTAAGAAATTCGACCGTGTTCAAAACCTCGATGTTTCCATTCCTGAAATCAAAGAGATCAAATTGTCCTATAAAGAAAATGTGTTTTCGTTCGAATTCTCAGCGCTCGACTTCACAAGGCCCGAAAAAAATCAATACGCGTACATGATGGAAGGATTTGATAACGATTGGATCTATTGCGGATCTCGCCGTTATGCCAGTTATACCAATCTGGACGGAGGTACGTACACTTTCCGCGTCAAAGGCTCCAATAACGACGGGGTATGGAACGAACAGGGCACGGCCGTGACGCTGGTCATCACTCCGGCCATTTGGAATACGTGGATCTTTCGAGCCTCGGTCTTCCTGCTGTTCGGACTCGTGATTTTCAGTTATTACCGCAACCGGCTTCGGTCGGTACAAAAACAGAACGAGATCCTGGAAAATAAAGTAGAGGAGAGAACCAGGACGCTCAGGGAAATGAATTCCAAGATCATCGAAACCGACAGGCTGAAATCCGAATTCTTGGCCAACATGAGCCACGAATTACGGACTCCGCTAAATGCCATTATCGGTTTCTCCGAATTGCTGCAGGACGAAATGAAGACACGGGCAACGGCGGAACAATTGCAGAGCATACAGGATATTTACCACAGCGGAAAACATCTGCTGCAGCTGATCAATGATATTCTTGACCTGTCGAAGATCGAAGCCGGCAAAATGGAGCTGAACGAGGAATATTTTGAGGTACAGCCGTTGCTGGATACCATTCGGAGAACCGTATCGCCGTTGCTGGATAAGAAAGATCAAACGCTCGACATTCGTGCCGATGGCGGGCCGGTGAAGGTTTATGCCGATCCGAACAAGATCAAGCAGGTGATCATCAATCTTCTGAGCAATGCGATCAAATTCTCGCCGTCCCATTCATCCATCGTGATCGAATCCCAGCTCATCAAGAGTGGGCGTCAGTCTATGTTTCAGTTGGCCGTCATTGATACGGGCCGAGGTATTCCAAAGGAATTCCACACGGTGATATTCGACGAATTTCGCCAAGTGGACGGAAGCAGTACACGCGAGGATCAGGGCACGGGTCTCGGTCTGGCTCTTTGCCGGCGCCTCGTGGAAATGCACGGCGGGAAAATATGGGTCGAGAGCGAACTGAGCAGGGGAAGCAAATTTGTATTCATGATCCCGCAGGACTACAACGGAAAGAGTGCGCTCCCGGAGGCATCTGTTCCAGCGGAGATATTTGACAGCAATATTATCTTGATAGTTGAGGACGACCCGCAATCAGCTAATCTTATCAGAAGATTCCTGGAGATCGAAGGTTATCGTACCGTGCATATCGGTAACGGCTCCGATGCTTTGACCGAGGCCCGTAAGATCAGGCCGCTGGCGATCACGCTCGATATCATGCTGCCCGGCAAAGACGGATGGGAAGTTCTGCAGGAGTTGAAATCCGATCCCATCACCCGCGGCATTCCGGTCCTTATCGTTTCAGTGACGGAGAACAGGGATCTGGCCTACAGTCTGCACGCGGATGACTATTTTATCAAACCGCTGGATAGGGAACTTCTGATCGAGAAGATCAATAAATTGAAACAGTCCAGAAAACGCCGGAAGGACGTATCGCATATTTTAGTGGTAGACGATGATGAAAAGGCGCTGAAGCTGACGGCCGGATTTCTCGAAAAGAAGGGATTTGATGTGGAAAGAGCGATGAATGGACTGGACGCGATGAAAAAAATCACCGTTTTTCCTCCGGATTTGCTTATATTGGACCTGATGATGCCGCAGATGAGCGGTTTTGAAGTCGTTGAAGCGCTTCGGCAGGACCCGAAGCTGAAGGAAATTCCAATCATAATATTAACCGCAAAGGAACTAAGCAAAGCCGAAAAGGAAATGCTAAACGGGCAGGTTCGCTGTCTGATGCAAAAAGCATCGTTTAGCAGTGAGGATCTTTTGTATGAAATTAAACGCGTAATCGGATAACAAAGGGGGAATTCATGGCCGCAAAGACAATTCTACTGGTAGAGGACAACGAAGTCAACATGCGACTGGTCAAACTGACTCTGAAGAATCACGATTACGAATTCGTCGAAGCCACCAATGGAGAAGATGCGATCGAATTAGCGGCTCAGCGCCGGCCGGACCTGATCATTCTGGATATTCAACTCCCAAAAATGGACGGTTATGCCGTTGCTCGCGCCATCAAGAGCCGTGAAGATCTCCGTTCCATTCCCATCATAGCACTGACGGCTCATGCCATGAAAGGTGACGAAGAACGTGTCTTGGCGGCGGGCTGTAATGCCTACGTCAGTAAACCTCTGGATACGAATCAGTTCAGAAGCCTGGTGAAATCATTTGTGCAACGAGATCTCGACCGCCAGTAATTCTTTCCGGTCCTGTGGGATCGTAAAATCATTTATCCTTCATAAACGCTTTCAGAAAATCGATCGGAATAGGGAATATGGTCGTCGAGTTATTCTCCGTCGCGATCTCTGACAGCGTCTGCAGATACCGCAGCTGTAATGCGGCCGGCGACTTGCTGATGATGTCCGAGGCCTCAGCCAACTTAGCCGCTGCTTGAAATTCTCCGTCCGCCGCAATGATCTTGGCTCTCCGTTCGCGTTCCGCTTCGGCCTGCCGGGCCATAGCGCGCTTCATCTCCTGCGGCAGGTCGATGTGTTTGACCTCGACCGCAGAGACTTTGATACCCCAGGGCTCGGTCTGATTGTCAATGATCTGCTGAAGTTGCTTATTGATCTTTTCCCTTTCCGCCAGCAGGTCATCGAGCTCGCACTCTCCCAAAACGCTGCGCAAAGTGGTCTGCGATAACTGAGAGGTAGCCGTTAAGTAGTTCTCCACGTCCACGATGGCGCGATCCGCGGCCACCACACGGAAATAGATCACCGCATTGACCTGCACGGAAACATTATCACGGGTAATGACATCCTGCGGCGGCACGTCCATGACGACCGTGCGCAGGCTCACCTTGACCATCTTGTCAATGATCGGTATGAGAATGATGAGCCCCGGACCTTTCAGCCCGATCAGCCGGCCGAGCCGGAAGACCACGCCGCGTTCATATTCCCGAAGTATCTTGATGGCGCTCGCCAAAAAGAAAATTATGACGAATACCAAAAACGGCAAGAAAAATTCGAAGTTCATAAAGCCTCCAGTAGTGTAGTATAGAGACATGCATTCAGTGATGAATTATCTTAGGGAATCTTATCAACTTTCAACTTCAGGTTTTCGATAGCGACGATCTTTACCTGCATGCCTTCTTCAATGCTCTGCATGCTCTGGGCATTCCAGATTTCTCCGTGAACCCGGACCTTGCCGGATCCGCCGGCAGGGATCGTCTCAATAACGGATCCCGTTTCCCCAATCATACCCTCGACACCCGTTGTCACTTTACGGGTCTGGGCCTTGATGCCGAAACCCACTACAAATACGAAGAACAATAGTGTGACCGCCACCACCGGGACGATCACCCCCCACGAAAGACGAACCACATCTTCGGGTGAATCGATCAGCATCATGGATCCCAGGAGGAGCGAGATGACGCCGCCTATCGATAAGGCCCCGTAACTCGTGATCTTGACCTCCAGCAGAAAAAGAATAATGCCAAACAGGATCAAAGCCAGTCCGGCGTAATTGATCGGTAAAGTCTGGAAAGAATAAAAAGCCAGGATGATGCAGATGCCTCCAACCACACCGGGGAAGATCGATCCGGGATTATAAAATTCAAAGAAGAGTCCGTACAGACCGAGCATCATGAGAATGTAGGCGATATTCGGATCGGTCAGTATGTCGAGCAGATCAAAACGCCAGCTGCGCTCGATCGTCTGAACCTGCGCATCTTTGGTGCGTATCGTTTTTGCGCCCATGACCGTTTCAACGGTCATGGAATCCAATTGCACCAAAAGGCTGTCGAACGACTTGGCAATCATAGTGATGACGTTCTTTTTCAGCGCTTCCGTTTCGGTAATTGAGACGCTTTTACGTACGGCTTCCTCGCACCAGTCGGCATTTCGTTTGTTCTTCTGGGCAATGCTGCGGATGTATGAGACGGCGTCGTTGGTAACTTTTTCCGTCATGACCTGTGAGGAACTGTCCGTCTTGCCTTCACCGATGTTGACGGGGTGGGCCGCTCCGATATTGGTGCCGGGAGCCATCGCCGCAACGTGGGCGGCCATTGTAATAAAGACTCCGGCGGACGCGCAGTGGGAGCCGCTCGGAGAAACATACACTACGACAGGCACTTCGGAGCCAAGAATGTCTTTGACGATCAGATTCATGGATTTCATCAGGCCGCCGGGTGTATCGAGTTCTATGATGAGACAGGAAGCATTTTCTGCATTGGCCGTTTGTATGGATTTTCCGATAAATTCGGCCGATGCCGGGTTAATAACACCATCGATCTCAATCCTGTAAATCTTGTTTTGCGTTACGGCTTCCGAAGCCGAAAAAAACGACAAGAACAGGATCAAAAATATTTGTTGTTTCATAGGGATTCCTTCAGTTCGATAAGCGGTAAGTGTACGATAAATTCGCTGCCGGACTTTCCGTCGCTTTCCGCCCAGATCTTTCCGCCGTGAAGTTCCACGATCTTCTTGGATAAGGTGAGCCCCAATCCGGTGCCCTGGTTCTCGGAATTGTCCGAAGATTGGCGGAATTCCTCGAAGATCGATTCGAGTTCCTCCGGAGCGATGCCCTTACCGTTATCGGATATTCTTATTTCAACATAGTCTTTCTTCGATCCGTTGTATGAAATGGGCTGCGCGGAAATCCGGATCGATCCTTCGATCGGAGTGAATTTGGAAGCGTTGCTGAGGATATTAACGATCACCTGCTTGATCTTATTTTCGTCAACCGGTATTACAGGGCTGGGATCGGGGAGCTGCAGGCTGAAGCGCTGCTTCTTTTGCTCAAACAGAGGGACCATCATATGGCTGGCATTATGAATAAGTTCATCCAGATGCACGGCCGAACGTTTGAGCACCATCTTTCCCGCTTCGATTTTGGAGATATCCAAAACATCGTTTATCAGTTTCAGCAGGTTCTTGCTGCTGGAGGAAATCGCCTGAATGGATTCCTGCTGTTCGGCCGGAATGGGGCCCAGGACACCCTGAATAAGGAGATCGGAGAATCCTATGATGGAATTCAAAGGTGTTCTCAGTTCGTGGCTCATATTCGCCAAAAACCGGGATTTCATTTCATTGGCCTGTAGGATGCGCCGGTTGGCGATTTGCAGATCCAGATTAGCCTTTTCGAGATTGCGCGTTCGTTCGGCGACAAGACGCTCGAGTTCCTTATTTTTTCTTTTGATCTTTCGGGTTCTGTATCGGTAAGTAGCATACAAGATTCCCAAGAATAAGAATACAAGAATGGCTCTGAACCACCAACTGTTCCAAAAAGGAGGATGAACAGTTATACGGATGGAAATACCGGCTTCATTCCATACTTGATCGTGATTGGAACCCTTTACAACAAATACGTATTCTCCGGGATCGAGGTTGGTATAGGTTACATCGTGTTTTGTGCCTGAATAATGCCAGTCCTTGTCAAATCCAATCATGCGGTAGGCGTATCGATTCAAACCGCTTACCGTATAATCCAGTGCGGTGAACTCGAGGAAAATGCCTTGATCCCCGTGCGATAGGTCGATATGATCACCGGGAGGCAGGGGACCGGTCGTTTCTGCATTCTCACCGATACGCCGGACGATAGTAAACGCCAAGGAAGGAGTGTTTGGATTGTCTTCAATTGTTTCCGGTTCAAACATGTTGAATCCGTTGATTCCGCCGAAATATATTCGGCCCTCTTTATCCACATAATAAGATCCGGAGTTAAATTCACTGCTTTGAAGTCCATCGGTAACGGAATAATTACGAAAGTGTCCATGTCCGAGTACCGTTTGATTGTGTTCGGGAAGAGTGAATCTTGAAAGACCTTTGTTGGTACTTATCCAAAGACATTTGTTCTTATCCTGAATGATTCCGTATACGGCATTATTGGCTAAACCGTCTTTGTCCGTATAATGTCTGAATTTTCCTTCGCTAACATCCAATCGATTGAGACCGCCGCCCAGGGTTCCGATCCACAAGATACCCGTTGAATCCTGAAATATCGCCGTAACACGGTCGTTACTAAGTGAGAACTCCATCAGCGGATCATTCTTGAAGGCTGTAAAGGTTGACGTTTCGGCATTGAATCTATTGAGTCCGCCTCCCGAAGTGCCGATCCACACGACTCCGAGATGATCCTCGAAAATCGATAGTATTCTGTTGTGACTCAATGAAGCCGTATCGCCGGGCACATGGCGAAAAGAGGTGAACGTCTCACGTTCCGGATCCAAAACGCTCAGGCCGCCGCTCGTTCCAATCCAGATTTTTCCTTGCCGGTCTTCTCTGAGAGCTGTAATACGGTTGTTGATGGGGGAGTCTTTTAATTGGGGATCATGAACATAATTTTTGAATCGAGGGACGGATACTGATACCTGATTTTTAGAAATCATGGATACGCCGCCATCGGTTCCGATCCAGAGATTGCCGCGGCGGTCCTTCATCAAAGACCATATCCGGTCGTTGATCATGCTTTGAGGATTGGAGGGGTCGTTGTAAAAACGCCGGACCAACCAGGCGCCGTCCCGATTCCGGTTCATACGATTGAGCCCTTTATCGGTCCCCACCCACAGGTTTCCGTCGTCATCGACACAAAAAGCCCATACGTCGTTATTGCTTATGCTCTGCAGGTCATGGGCATCGTGTTCAAAATGAAGAAATTTATGACGGTGAGGACTGTATTTGTTGATACCCTGATTGAAGCTTCCGATCCACATGGTTTTATCTGAGCTCTGATAAATGGTGCTCAGAAAATTACTATTGAGGCTGTTTCTGTAATTAGGATTGGCTTTTAATTGAAAGCAGCGTCCATCGTTCGTACTGACGATGAAAAGCCCATCGTCGGAAACGGCCCAGATGGACCCCAAGTTATCTTCGACGAGCGCATTCACACTCACAGGTCCGGATACGGAAAGGTTTGTATTCGTAAAGCGGCTGTTTTCAGAATCGAATTGAAGCAATCCGTTCTCAGTACCCATCCACAAACGACCTTTGTGATCGGTGATCAATTGGTTGATTCGGATCCGGTTCAAATGAAACAAACGAAATGAAGCCGAATAGATCGATGTGTCCAAATCACCCGATTTCAACAATCGGAAAAGGCCTGCGGATGTGCCAATCCACAGTGAACCGTCGGTATCCGAAAGAAGCGACTTGATATCTTTGTTGAAAAGCAAACCGGGTCGTTTGCTTTGAAATTGATCAGACGACCATTTTCCGGTCTGTCTGTCGATCTTGAAGAGGCCGTTGCCGGACGTTCCGCCCCAGATGAACAGCGAGTCCCCGGTGATGCTCAACACGCGTCCTGCAAAAGGATAATGTTTGATTTTTCCGGTACGAAGATCGAATTGATCCAATCCCTTATCCGTTCCGATCCAGAGGAAACCCATTCGATCTGAAAAAAGCGAATGGATGAAACTATTGGAAATAGAATTCGAGTCCAAAGCTTCATGCTTGAATACCGTAAATGAATAGCCATCGAACTTGTTGAGACCATCTTGGGTACCAAACCACATGAATCCGAATTCATCCTGCGCCATGCAGTTGATGCTGGATTGCGACAGGCCCTGTTCAATGTTAAGATGTTCGAACCGGTATTTTTGTTGTCCGTGAAGGAGGGAGGACGTGGTAAAGTTGCAGTACCACACCGCTACGTAGATTATAGGAAAAAAAAGAGCTATTTTTTTGGTCGGGATACACATCAGATTTGACCGATTAGGCGTATCAGACTAAAAAACAAGGCATATCTGTGACCCGTCAAACGGTGGTTAGTTCCATTACATTCAACGGTTTAATTCGATCGGAACGATTGACAGTAAGGAAATGTAAGTTTTTTTTGGTCAAAAAACTATGACTTTAATCATGAAAAATACTTAAAGATAATGTATTCACGGTGTTGTTCAGTAGGCATTCAGGGAACTTTTTATGGGATCATTGCGTTAAAGTTATAGGTTCTTGTTATCTTTCCTGATCCGGTACTATTCGGCACTGGTAATTCAATATATAACACAAGGGAGGGTCTTAAATGGCCAGAATCTTCGTAATTGAGGATGAGCCAAGCTTAAGACTTTTGTATCGCACGGAATTGGAAGGCATGGGGCACGAAGTAACCTGTTTGTCCAACGGGAGGGAGGCCATGACGAGGATGAGCGTGGAACAACCAGACCTGATCGTTTTGGATATTATGATGCCCGAAGGCGATGGTATGGAATTTCTGACGCGTATGCTTGATCACCGTATGGCGATTCCCGTGATCATTAATTCGGCCTATTCTCATTATAAGAACGACTTCATGAGCTGGGCGGCGGAAGCGTATGTTGTAAAATCGTCCGATCTGTCTGAACTGAAGACGGAGATTCATAAGGTTCTCGACAAGAATTCAATGGCCATGGTCTAGGACCTGACCATGTTTGCGGTAGTTTAGTACGAAGCCTGTGCATGGTGCACAGGCTTTTTTTATTGTTATTCATTAGGCAACAAATTACATTACATGGCCTTTTAAATGTCTAACTGCAAAAAAACCGGAGAATGACAGTGGAAATAAAACAAGTAGCCGTAATCGGCGCAGGAACCATGGGTAACGGCATCGCGCATGTGTTTGCCCAATATGGATTTCAGGTAAAACTCATTGATATCAGTCAGGCCTTTTTAGAAAGAGCTAAAGCCACGATCGATAAGAATCTGGGACGCCAGGTGTCCAAAGGAACATTGACGGAAGAACAAAAACAGGCGACGTTATCGCGCATTAGCACTTCCACAGAAGTCAAAGAGGCCGCCTCGTGCGACCTTGTGATCGAGGCCGCTACGGAGAATTTTGAGATCAAATCGCAGCTCTTCAAGACACTGGATTCCATCTGCCGACCGGATGTGATACTGGCCACCAATACATCGTCTATTTCGATCACACAGATCGCCGGTGTGACCAAACGGGCCGATAAGGTCATCGGCATGCATTTTATGAATCCCGTTCCTGTGATGAAGCTGGTTGAGATCATTCGCGGTTTGGCCACAAGCGACGAGACATATGGGATTGTGAAGGCATTGACTGAGAAGATGGATAAAGTGCCCGTGGAAGTCAACGACTATCCGGGATTTATCTCCAATCGTGTACTGATGCCGATGATCAACGAAGCGATCTTCTGTTTGATGGAAGGTGTTGCCACGAAAGAATCCATCGATTCCGTTATGAAGTTAGGAATGAACCATCCGATGGGACCGCTGCAGCTGGCGGATTTCATCGGCTTGGATGTCTGTCTTTTCATCATGAATGTGATGCACGACGGACTGGGAGACGATAAATACCGTCCTTGTCCTTTGCTCAAAAAGATGGTGCAGGCGGGCTATCTTGGCGCCAAAAGCGGGCGTGGCTTTTATGAATATCCCAAGAAATGAGACGGAAAGACCGGTCCCTCGGCCATTGGCGCAAACGAATAATTTTAGTAGAATTTATGGAACAATTGTATTATCTTAAAAACAATCAGTTAAAACCATTACACTTTTTATAACGAAGGAGGTCATCCGTGAAAACGTTGACGGTCATCATTACCTTGTTCATGGTTACCAGTGCCTTTGCACAGGAAAAACATACCATCACGGCCGGTAATGAGAGAATCGACATAAAATGTACTCCGGTGGGAACCAGCGGTTTTTCCAAGGAAGGGGAGATCAGCGGTACCGTTCCCATCCGTATCGTTTTTAAGAAGAACGACAAGACGGATGTTGACATCTTCGGAAAGGTTGTCCGCTGGAGTTATAAGAAATCCGAACAGGGCGCCGACGTCGCAGATGTCTATGTGGATGGAAACAACTGGTGGTCGACCCGGTGTATATTCTTTATAACCGCGTATGTTAATGCGCAGAGCCTCAATTATGACGGTGAAAAAATGCGTATCGGACAGGGGGTCGATTTTCTGCAGAGACTGGGTGTTCCATTCAGCGTTTCCAGCAGTACTTCCAATACGGCTAACTAAGACTTATTTGTCCTTTTATCAAAAAGCCCTGCGATTGCGGGGCTTTTTGACTTTATGACCGTCACAGGTGAAAATCATCACTTGTAATGTTATTTTGTCCTTGAGTTCATATCCGATTTCACATAATTTCGAGTCAGGAATTTCTATCGGCTTATTGGGTTCATTGGTTAACCACATTTTATTTCATCATTATTGAGATGCATAAGATCATAGGATCTTTCACGGTCTTCTTTTTGGTATTGGCCATTCTTTCCTGCGAAGATGAAAAGATGCGGGAGGATGCGTTGATCGCCAAAGGACGGGCGCTCTTCCATGACACCAAATTTTCATCCTCCGGTGATCAAAGCTGCGCAACGTGCCATCCGGAAGGTCATACGGATAACCGTAAATGGCATTTTCCCTCTATTCACGATTCGACAAACGGAAAGCCGGATTCGCTCAAGACCCTGACTCTGTGGGATGTCGTATTAACGGGCCCGCCGTATTTGTGGTCGGGGCAGATCGTAGGCCTTGATTCGGTTACCCGCCTGTACACCAACACGATCATGGGCGGCGATGCGAGCCCTGAAGAGATCGAAGCGCTGGTAGCCTATCAGAAATCATTGACAGCTCCCGGGAACCCATGGCTCAGCGACAGCGGTATCCTGACCGCCGCACAACAACGGGGCAAACGCATTTACGAAACGAAGGGCTATTGCTCGCCCTGCCACCCGGCCCCGACCGGCACTAACAAAGGCTCAAAAGATATCGGTCTGGGCGGTACGTTTAAGACACCGGGATTGGTCGCTCTGTATTCCAAATCAAATTTCTTTCACAATGGGAGCGCCCGTGCACTGCGCGATGTGATCTATTTTTATATCGCCGATCCTGAGAACAAATTGCGCAACGGCGGCTTTGTGATCAATCTGTCGGATCAGGAAATCGATGACCTCATAGAATATTTAAGAACATTTTAACCATTGATGAAAATGAAGAATGCCGTACCCTTTTTAATGTTTATTGTGATACTGAACTGCGTCATTTTGTTGATGTCCTGCGATAAAGAACGTATCGAAGAAGATCCTCAGATCGCCTTGGGCCGGAAACTTTTTAGCGATACCAAATTTGACAACGTTTTTGGCCAAACGGTCAGCTGCGCGACGTGCCATCCCGGGGGAGACATGGATCATAAGAAGTGGCTCTTGCCTCCTGTTAATTCCGATTCCGCAGCCACACCTTCTTTGTTCGGAGTTGCAGATACGGCGCCTTATTTGTGGTTGGGCACCGGCGGCAGCGATATCAAGGAAGTTACGCGTACCGTGATCGACAGTATTCTGCACGGATCGGCTACGGAAGAAGAATTAGACGCGCTGGCCGCTTATCAGTTCTCCTTGGCCGTTCCGGCCAATCCGTGGAGAAATTCCGATGGATCGCTTACCGAGCAGCAACAGAGAGGCGGGATCGTGTTTGCCAATCAGGGCCGATGCGGCGTTTGTCACTCGGGTGATGCCTTTACCGGTAAATTCAAGATCCAGATCAGACCGGCCAATCCTCAGGTGGATATACCTTCGCTACGATGGGTTTTTGCCACGGCGCCTTATTTCAGAAGCCATTCCGCCGCTACACTCAGACATGTCGTGGATTATTATGCCGATTCCGTTAGTACTGTTCAAATGACGAACTGGGGATGGAATGCCAGAGGCATTTTTGACATCAGTCTTACCGAACAGGAAAAAGAGGACCTGATCGCATACTTGAGAACATTGTAGAAATCCTTTTATACTAATCAGGACAGAAATTATGAAATCAGCTTTTGTTACGGCGATTTTCCTTGGGCTGTTGATGTATACTCAATACGCGATAGCTCAGGATGATGCACTTCCGCCTGAGTTCAATGAGATGACGGAGACCAACGAAAACAGCGTGGGTGTGGGAGGGATAGTCGATGCGGTAACTACTTTTGGCCGCAGTCCTAAACTAAACGACAATACGCTGGGTGACAATAATTTCAATAACATACGAACATTATTGAACTTTCAGTTTCAGCACAAAGACAATCTTCGGGCGGATGTTGAAGTGCTGTTCGATGACGCGTCCAAGGATAAGGTCAGGCTTCAGGGAGCCTTTATAACGCTTTTCAACCTACCGGACGAGAAGATCAATCTTATGATCGGTAAAATACCCAATCTCTTCGGTAATTTTGCCAAACGGGAGTTTTCCGACGTTAATCCATTGATCGGACAGCCTCTGATGCGCCAATACCGAACGAGTCTGGATTGGAACAATCTTTGGAATAACCAAGAACAGTTGATACTGAAGAAGAAGAGAAGGGATTACGGCGGCCATTTGCCCATTGCCGTTCTTTCCGGAGCTACGCCAACTGTTTACGATGCCCGATGGGATTTCGGCGTGGAGCTATTCGGAAATATTTCCTGGTTTGAATACCAATGGGCCGTGACCGAAGGATCGATCTCTAACCCCGATGGACAACAAAATAAAGGGAAACAATTCCTGGGACGCGTGGGTTTTAATCCTGCGCCGGGTTTGAAATTCGGATTTTCCGGAGCCAGTAACCCTTATCTGTCCGGAGCCGATCCGCAGCGTCTCCTTGAGGAGGGCAAAGGAAAAGGAGAGTATCGTCAACTGGCTTACGGCGCCGACCTCGAAGCCAGTTACCGCTATCTGATCGTTTTCAGTGAGTTTGTGCAAAGCCGTTGGGATGCGTCGGTCGACGAAGGAGAACTCTCTAACTGGAGTTGGTATGTCGATGCCAAGTATAAACTGCATCCTAAGATCTACGTTGCCGCGAGATACGATATGATGAACTTCAGTAAGATCAAAAATGGGCAGACTCTGAAGAAGGAGGGCTGGGACTACAATCTTAAACGATACGAGGCCGGCATAGGCTATCGGATCACGGCGGACGCCACGCTGAAGATAGTGGAACAATGGACCGTCTTTGAAAAGAGCGCCGATCTGAAGACGCAGATGTTTACCGGACTTCAATTATCCGTTCCGTTCTGATCACACCCCATACCGAGGAATACATAAATGAAATTACTGCTTCTCTTATCGTCTTTTCTCCCGCTGTTTTTCATGGGAGTATATGAAGACGAAGTAAAATTCTTTCAGAAGATATCAGACGATGCCGGCCTTGTCAAATATGCGGAATCGGCCTCAGGTCCTTTGGCCGTACCGGTGGCCGATGGCAAGATCAGCGGAAAAGTCTTTGTCAGCAAATCCGGCGGCGGATCGGCGCGTTCGGCTAAAGGGCTCTATGGAAAGAGCGCTTCGCGTCTGACCAAAGACGGCGGTGCCGATAAAAAGGCCGTTGTATTTATTGTAAAGGCTCCCGGAAAGTACCCGCTGCCGCAAAGCCGGCCGGTCATGCGCCAGAAGAATGTCACCATCGTTCCTCATGTACTACCGGTACTGGTCGGTTCCACCGTTGATTTTCCCAATGAAGACGAGATCTACCATAATATCTTCTCATTATCGCCCACTAAAACATTTGATCTGGGCCGGTATGCCAAAGGAAATTCCAAATCGGTCACATTCAGCACTCTGGGTAATGTCAAAGTATTCTGCGATATCCACTCGCAAATGGGCGGGGTGATCCTGGTTCTGCAAAACCCGTATTTTGCAACAGTAGGATCCGATGGCAGCTATACGATCTCCGGTGTTCCGCCCGGTGATTATGAATTGGCCGCCTGGCAGGAGAATGGAGGAAGCAAAGTGCAGAAAATCAGGGTAAACTCAGGAGAACAACTTAATATGGATTTTTCTCTCTAATTACATAAGTTATTATATTATAAGATTTAAGCCTTGTTACCTGTAGCGAGGCTTTTTTATTGGCGTTCATTATAAAATCTTGCATACTTTGCTGTAAGTTATTAAATTGACCGCCCAAAATTCAGTTATCATTAACATCACATGTAAGGTCACCTTCATGAAAAATAAGTGGATCGTTCCGGCAGTTTTGGCCGTTCTGGCCATGGCTCAAAACAGCTGTGGAAAAAAGATGACGGCGGAAACGTATTTTGCCGACGCCGATACTTTGAGAGTTCACGGTAAATTATCCGATGCGGTAAGAAAATTGTCCGAAATTCCGGACAAATTTCCTCTGGACACGCTGAGTACGATCAAGTCGCTGACTTTGACAGCCGACATTTATGCGGCCGATCTGCATGATTTTAATAAGGCCATCGAATGTCATGAGAAGATTCTGGAGAAATTCCCTGATCATACATCGTCCCCGAAAAGTATGATCATTATTGCCGTGACGTACGAAAATGAATTGAAAAACCTTGAAAAGGCAAAATTCTATTACGAAAGCTTCCTTAAGAAATATCCCGGCCATGAACTGGCTCCGGGCGTAAAAGGAGCATTGGATCTGCTGGGTATCAGCGATGAGGAGTTGGAAAAGAGGATTCTTGAAAAGAATCCGAAGTCCGGATCTGCGGCAGAATAATATAAAATCAGAAAGAGAGAACTTCTTCCTTTGACAAAATACGTTTTAAGCGAAACACGGGCTAAGATCATCTGTACGATAGGGCCTTCTTCCAGCGATTATGATACGATATTAAGAATGATCGAAGCCGGAATGGATATAGCCCGGCTGAATTTTTCTCACGGTTCCCACGATGCGCACTTAGAGGTTATGCGTCATATCCGTGATGCTTCGAAGCACTTTGGAAAACAAGTGGCCATTCTTCAGGATCTTCAGGGACCGAAAATACGTGTCGGGACATTCAGAGAGGGTGCGGTGGATCTGGTAGCCGGAGAGCCTTTTACGATCACCCGGCGCGACGTCGAAGGGGATGACAAACAGGTTACCACGACCTACAAAGAACTGCCTAACGATGTCAAGATCGGCGACGAATTGCTGATCGACGACGGTCTTCTCAAAGTCAAAGTGGTCGGTAAGACCGCGGACGATGTAAATTGTACCGTCATCATCGGGGGAAAGCTAAAGAACAATAAGGGCATCAATTTGCCGGGTGTCGCCGTAAGCGCGCCGTCGCTGACCGAGAAGGATACGGAAGACCTTCTATTCGGATTAGAGAACGGCGTCGATTATGTCGCGTTATCCTTTGTCCGAAAGCCGGAAGATATACTGCATGTCAAAGAGATCATTCGGAGCAACCAAAAGGATACTCCGGTCATTGCCAAGATCGAGAAACCGGAAGCCTTGGAGTGCATCGACCGGATCATTGCGATCAGCGACGGGATCATGGTGGCCCGCGGCGATCTCGGTGTAGAAATGAAAACGGAAGAAGTTCCGCCGATCCAGAAGCGTCTTATCGCTTTGTGCAATAAAGCCGGCGTACCGGTGATCACGGCGACCCAGATGCTGGATTCCATGGTGCAGAATCCCCGGCCTACGCGCGCGGAGGCTTCCGACGTGGCCAATGCTATTCTTGACGGCACGGACGCCGTCATGTTGTCTGCGGAAACGGCCTCGGGCAACTATCCGGTCGAGACGATCACCGTCATGAAACAGATCATCAAACTGATCGAACAGCAAAGACCTGCCGATCTCGTGCGCCGTCGCCGCTCGCCCGGGGAAGCGATGATGCTCCAGGATGGGATCGCGGGCGTATCGTGCAGTCTGGCGGAGATGCTTGGCGTTCAGGCTATTGTGAGTATCACACTCACGGGTGCGATGTCACGGCTTATTGCCAAGTACCGGCCTCAAAATCCGATATTTGCAATTACGCATTCCGACAGGGTCTTGAGACAACTGAGCCTTGTGTGGGGAGTTCAGGGATTGATCCTTCCGGATCTTAAGAATAATATTGATGACAGCGTCAACGAGGTGAAAAAAGCGCTGTTGGAGCATGGTTTTCTTAACCGCGGCGATAAATTTGTCATTACGGCCGGTTTGCCCTTCAATTCGCGCGGTCCAACCAACAGCGTACGCGTTGAAGAAATTGATTGACGTTTAGCGAACCACCGCGATCTTGCCGGTCTTTTTGAAGCCGCTGCCGGTGAATTGATAAATGTAGACGCCGCTCGGAACCTGTTTTCCGTCGGAGTCACGTCCGTCCCAATACAGTCCTGCATTGCCGTCGTAAGGCCCCGCCTGAAGTCCTCCAAAACGGACCTTCCGCATAAGCTTTCCGTCGATCGAAAAGACTTTGAACTCGATGTCCGATGCCTTACCAAGTACGAATTTGAAGTTCATCCGGTCGTCCGGGCTAGTCAGCACAAAAGGACTGGGGTAGAAGTGGAAATTGGAGATCGGATCGGCGGAAAATCCGCTGTGCTCCGTGGTTACCGTTAGTCCGTATGCGAAGTTCTGGCCTTGATCCGATTTGACGATATTGACCATCACGCAGGTCAGAGTGTCTCCCGGTAGCAGGCCGGTTACATCCACAGATGAGGCGCCGCCGTGGTTAAAGAATATGTTCTTCCCGGTGGCCTTATTGTATTCTATGGTGTAGAGCTCGAAATAATCGTTGGATCCCGGAGCCTGCAGTTTCAACGTACAGCTTATCGTGTCCGAAGTGTAAAAGCTGTAATAGTTGGCCGCAAGGTGCGGCAGTGTGCGGGTGATCATGGTATCCAACAGACCTCGGTTGGCAAGCAGTTTGATCTTTGGGTAATGCCGCGCTTCGGGGAAATAATTGATGCTGTCCGCCCGGGTAGCGGTATAGTAATTCCAGATGGCGAATTCGGAAAAATTTCTTACCAGGGAGGACACAGAACTGGTTGCTGATTTTATCGCGTTGTCTATAGAAGTCAGAGCATCCAATGTGATCATATTTTCCCACGATTTCTTGATCGTACCGCGGCCGTACTTTTTCTCGATCATCATGTTCCAATGGGCGACTGAATAGCCATCAGTATGATCTAGTGAAACCGATGGATTATCAAAGTAACCTGTCTGAGAAGGAGTTGATAGATAGGCATAATAATCATTTACATTGTCGTACGTCACGTCCTCCATCCACGTTGATGATAATTCATAATACCAAGTGTCCGACACACGAAAATTATAACTGAACTGAATGGCATGAAAAAATTCATGGCCAATGGTTACTCTAAGGGCGTCGTAACCATGCGTGGCAAAACCTTCTACATAGTCATTTTCAACTGTGATATTCGATGCGTAAGTGTCCGGATTATTTGTAATCGCCGGGAGCAAAGCGTCGGTGTAACCGTAAACATTGTTCAGATCTAAAATAAATATTTCATAGTAACCAAAAGACTGAAAAGACAATGGTTCCCGATAACCCAATGTGTCCACTTCCAAGCGGTAGGAATGTTCGCAAGCCAGTGCCGTTTCGTCAACCCAGTCGGGGATAGCGTTCGTATTGGCATCTGCCGGAGGGACGGCATTGGGGCCGGAGACATCGTAATGGATACGAAAGGTTTTCTGCTGTCCGTTCTTATTGGTGAAGTTGTAGTTATATACCGTCTGCATGTTGGCTTTTTGGAAAGTCTTTCGTTTTTCCGGCCGTTTCTTGGTGTATTCGAGATGCTCGGCTACAATGGGCAGGCCGCATTTGACGGGCAGATGTGAGCGGTAGGCCTCAGGGAGTTCAGCCCCTTCAAGCAGGGCCGTCTTGAGATCCATGGCTTCATCTTCGGTGATCCGGCCTTCGCTGAGAGAGGACTGGATCAGTTGGAGAGAATTTTGTGACTCCTGCGAAAAAACCGCGGAAGAAAGAACGAACAATGCTGATATACCCAATAGGATCAGTCTCATGAATAGCGGTCCTTGCTTTTCTTTCGGAACGTTAAAGAAAGTGGAACGCCTTCGAAGCCGAATCGTTCCCTCATTTTATTCTCAAGATACTGGCGGTAATTGGCCGGAATAAGTTCCGGCGCATTGGAAAAAAACGCAAAGACGGGCGGGCGCGATTTGACCTGAGTGACGTAGTTGATCCGCAGGTCTTTGCCGTGAACCGCCGGGGGATGATTGGCCGCGATGGCTTTTTCCAGAAAATCATTCAGAGCCGACGTGGAGATCGTGCGATTTCTTTCGTTGTACACTTTTTCTGCCGTTTCGAGCACTTTGAGCACCCGTTGTTTCCCGGTGGCGGAAATGAAGACATAGGGGATATAGCCGGTAGAGCCCAAAGCGCGGGTCAGGTGACGCTCAAAGTCGAGATAGGTTGTGCTTGTTTTCTCCACCAGGTCCCATTTGTTGACCGCGACGACCAGTCCTTTTTTCAATTGCCGCGCCTCTTCGAGTACGTGGATGTCCTGCTGCGCCAGCCCCTCGATCGAGTCGATCAGCAGGACGGCCACGTCGCATTCCTGGATGGATTTGATCGTCCGCAGCGTACTGTAGAATTCCAGATTCTCTTTGACCTTAGCCTTCTTGCGCAGTCCGGCAGTGTCGATGAGCTTGTAACGGATGTCCTTATATACAAAATCCGTATCGATCGAGTCGCGTGTCGTACCTGGAATATCGGACACGATATGTTTGTTCTTTCCGATGACCGCGTTGACAAAAGAGGATTTACCGACATTGGGCCTGCCTACGATCGCCAGTTTGATGACGTTCTTCTCATACTCAATATCCTCGACGTTGTCTCTGAAGCGTTCGCCCAGCGTTTCCGTTATCTCATCCAGCAGGTCGCCGATATTGCGGCTGTTGAGAGCGGAAATGCTCTTAGGCTTTCCCAGGCCCAGTTTATAAAAATCTTTGTTAGCGGCGACATCGAGATCGATCTTTTCGTTATCCGCCTTATTGACGCACAAGACGTGTTTCTTCTTTCCCCGTTTGATGTTTTCCGAGATCTGCAGTTCCGTCGTCGTGAGACCGGATACGGCATCCACAAGAAGCAGGACCAGATCCGCTTCTTCGATGGCAAACTGGGCCTGCTCCCGGATCGCAATATTGATCTTATCGTGAGCCTCCGGCATGTAGCCGCCGGTATCGATCAGGACAAATTGTTTGCCGTTCCAGTCCGTGATCTCGTAATGCCGGTCCCTGGTCACGCCCGGCGTACCGTGGACGATGGCGTCCTGCCGTCCGATCAGACGATTGAACAAGGTTGATTTGCCGACGTTGGGGCGTCCAACAATGGCGATAACAGGCAGGCGGTTGATGCGTTTCATGGAGCGGGAGGAAACAATAGTATTGAATTTAGTCTATTAATTAAATATGATAGCCATTATTCGATTTTGATTCAAGCTCAAACTTTCGATCCATTCTCATACCATGGTTCTCAGAGAAATCACGTTTCGAAACATCCTTCCTTTCGGGGATGGGCGCATGGTCTTTGAATACGGCCGGCACAGCCATACCGATCCCGACCATCGTTCTTTTGCATCTCAAGCCATCCATTTTGTGTTTACCTGGCCGCTTAGCGACTATTTCCGCCAGGTTCATCCGAAGGAAAGCTCATACATCGGATTGACCTATGAGAATGACGGTCACAGATGGATCATAAAGAAGGAATGGAAAGACGCCGAAGTTCTGGTCCATACGGTGAGTTGTGAAGAGCAAGACCGGCATTATGATCTTAAGGTTCCCGATAACCGTTTGTCCTGGATGAGAAATTTCCTGCAGGCTTTTGACAAACTGCACGGGGCTAACGGCGTTCATGAATCGGAAGAACAATGGATCGCCGATTACGATTTCATTACGTCGCTGATGTTCAGTCCCTCAGTTCTTAGAGGAATCATGGCGGGGGACTGGTGGAAAAGATTATTCAGAATCGAAGGTTTCCCGTTGATGGAGAACCGGATAGGAGCTGCCATGGATGCGGTCTCCGGCAGACTGGTGGAAGCAAAGAGAGCAAGGCAGGCGGCCGAATCGATCCTGATTTCGGTCCGGCGTCTTGAAAACGATCTGAAGCAGTGCGATGCGGAAATAAACCGGGCCGAGAGTCAGATCGCATCACTGCAGGAATCATGTGACGGTCTTGAAACAGAGGCGATGCAGGCCGGAAAGATCCAGGATTTTATTACGGAAAAGAAAAACGAGATCGAAAAGCTGGGATTTGAGATAAGAGGTTATCGTTCCGTTTTGCAGCACGAGGCCGCCTCGGAATTCTCCGATGAAGAAATACGGGAGATTCAGGAAAAAAGCAAAATGTATGAGCAGATTCTGAAACGTGAGGAAGCCGCTGCACAAAGGTTGATTGAGAGAAACCATCTGGAAAAGAATCTTCGGACGATTCTCAATGAGGTCCGGAACCGTAAGCCGGACGGGTCCGATCCTGAGTTTGATGAAAGTTCAGCGCGAATGGACGCTTTTGGCGCTGAAATCATAAGAATCAAGGAAGCGCTCTCGGCTTATCAGGGTGTTGAGCAGGAGCAGGAAGCCCTTCGGAAAGAAAAAGACCTGCACAGGCCATCTTTTGACAAATTTCATGCTATGCAACGCATGAAACAGATACTTAGCCGGACCGAACAGAAACAACTGATGTCGGCGATCGACAAACTTGAAGAGCAAAGAAAGTCCCTCGCGGATGAATTGGAACAAATGCAGCCGTCCATTTTGGAGGATCGGTATCGCATCCTAACGGATCAATTGCGTCAAAAGCGTCAGCAGATCGCCGAACAGAAGAGACGTCTGGAAGAACTTTATATGAGACGGATAAAGATTCTTCATGACCACCGGTTGATCCCGGCCGACATGTACGACCTGGCGGCTATCGAAAGCCGAATGCGCCATCAGTTTCAGATTAAGAACTACTTGATCCTTGCTTCCGGAGCATCGTCTTTAGTGCAGACCGAACTGATGGAAAACAGAAAAGAGAACTTCAGGCGTGAAATGCTTGAGTGGATCGAGACAGCAGGGGAGATGTTTCCTGCCGGTTTATACGCAGACATTGACCGCTCCCTTGAAGAAGCGATATTGCGGGGAGAACCTGCCGTCTTGTCCGGGGATAGATGGGACGAACTGGTTCGCCTGATCTGTCTGCGGTTTCGTACTCATTACCGGCTGTATCTGGAGCATGGCGTTCCATTCGGTGATTCGGAGGCTCTATCGAATATCCTCGGAAGATTGGAATTCAAGCACGCAGAAACGGTGCTGAAGGATTAGTATTCGATATCTCCCACAATCACTTCCTCCCGGATCGGATTAATAAACTCAGCAATGACCCTTTTGTGAGCAGGATGGGCGACATACGTTTGGAGATCGGCTGTATTTCTGAAACGGCTGACAAGCATTACAGTATAACCTTTATGCCTGTCTGACAGGTTGGATCCGGCATGCATTTCAATTAATTGCGGTATCTCCTCACGCAAAGCTTCCAGTGCTTTCGCCATCGCCTGTATCTTATCGGCAGGTGTGCCGTCCGTTATTTTGAATAAGACCACATGATCTACCACTTGGACTCCTATATTTATTTTCAGATCGCAAATTCAACTTCAAGTTTCTTTGTAAAGTAACGGCTGTACAAGTAATTGGTCTTGGCTTCAATTCTTATTTTGTACAAACCCGATTTCACGACCTCCCTCGAAGTGCGGGATGCATTTAATGAATCTCTTTCGGCAACACGTCCGGTCATGGCGGCGGAATCCCGAGACAGCCTGGCGCGCACGAGGGCATCGGGAAAAACGGTATTCATGAGTCCCGCGTTTGCCTCCCGATTCCATATCAGGGAATTTCCACCCGGTGAAAACGCCTTATTAAAACAAAGACTGCTCACCGGCCTGTTGTTCTCATCGTAAATGCGTGCCGTGACTTTTGAATATTCCGTGAGTCGAAAGTCAAAGCGGATGGAACTGTCCTGGAGCGATATCTGAAAGTCCAGAATGTCCGTACCGATGTGAAAATACTGGGCGCTGTTCTTATCGGCGATGAATACCTGACCGAATTTCTTTCCGATCGCAATACCGCGCGGCTCAAAGAACTGATTGTCGCCATCGCCGATACGGCCAAAACTGGTTATATAAGTCAGGTTTCGGTCAAATTTGTGTACGCAATGATTGAATAGGTCGGTCACCCAAATATTCGAATAGTAGTCAATGGCGATCGCGCTCAAATAGACCTTTTGATAGCCATAGTCCGTGGAATTAACGGCCGCCAGGAATTTTCCATCCGTAGATAATTTCCGAATGCGCGTATTATTGAGATCGGCGACCACAAGGAATGGGTCATTAAAATAAGAATCCGGGCCGCCTTGATCCGTCAACGCTATGGCTTCCGGCCTGGACATGGAGACGGAGAGACCGGTGGAGTCGTTCTTCTCTCCGATCGCGTACAGAAATTTGAATTCGCTGTCAAAAACCTGTATGCGGTCATTGCCCGTATCCGTGACGTATATCTTGCCGTCCGATCCCAGGGCCACGCCGTGCGGTTCCGCAAATTCACCCGGTTTTGAGCCCTTTCGGCCAAATGCGTCCAAAAATGTAAGATAACTGCCGGGATTGAAAAGGCGGACCACCCGGTTATTTCCCATATCCGCAACATAGACATCACCCTTGGTATTGCATGCGATGCCGCGCGGTTTTTTCAGTTTCTGTTTGGGTCCCTTGCCTTCATACACATCTATACTTTGCATGGAACTGTTGAATATGATATTATTCTGCCCGGAATTGACCCCGTAAACGGTAAGATCATCGTCATCGTTCTTGTTTTGTGGATCGTCGGTACTCGCCAGGCGAACGGCCGCCACGCCTTGCGGATCGCTGGGAGTGATATCCGTTCGGCCGATAAGCGCCATAAAAGCAAATAAATGGACGGCGGTGGCTTTATGCAGGGGAGCGTGACGGACGGGCGGATATACCAGGGTCGTGGCTTCGTGAACTTTGGTTTCCGTGACCTCTTGGGTATGGATCAACGGCCCGAGTGTCATGAGAACAGAATAAGTCAGTAAGAATATTTTTAGTCGGCTTCGTAACATGTCACAAGAATTTTTCTGGCGGCATTCAACATAGAGGAATCAATTACTATTTGCAAGTTGAAAAAAATTATCCTACTATTGGAATAATAGTATTTGATTCTCGTTAAAACAAACGGCATTGGAATGACTGGAAAAGAATTCGAGATTCAGGCACTGCCTCACGCGGAATCCCTTTATAACACGGCTTTGCGGCTGACCCGCAATCCGGCGGATGCGGAAGATCTGGTTCAGGAGGTTTTTTTCAAAGCTTTCCGTTCCATCAACCAATTCGAACAGGGCACCAACATGCGGGCCTGGCTGTTCAAGATATTGGTGAATACGCACATCTCGCAATACCGCAAGACTTCCAAGGATCCTTCGGTGGCGGGCTACGACGATATCGAAGAGTTCTCACTGTACAGTCAGGTTCACAGCCGTTCGGGCTCGCTGAGTGATTCACCCGAGGGTATTCTAGACCGTTTCCTGGACCAAGATATCCGAAAGGCCATAGACAAACTACCGGATCAGTTTCGTGACGTGGTCATGCTGGTCGATATCGAAGGGTTCTCGTATAAGGAAGCTTCGGATATTTTGGAAGTACCGGTAGGCACTGTGATGTCCCGCTTGTTCAGAAGCCGGAAGCTTTTGCAGAAGTATCTGTGGGAATACGCCGTGGAATACGGCTATGTCAAACCATAAAGAAGTTGAATACTAAAGGAAATCCCATGAACACTCCCAACGGTGATGAAAAGGACCTGCATGCGCATCACCACATGAAATGCAACGAAGTGGTGGATCGTGTCTATGCGTTCCTGGACGGGGAAATGAATTTGGATGAAGTTCTGGAATTCAAAGATCACCTGAAGATTTGTTTACCCTGCAAGGCGTATGTGCAGTTTGAGGAGAAACTGATTCAGATCATCAAGTCCAAATGCGTGTCGGACGAGTCCAAAATTCCGTCTGCCCTCATGGACAAGATCAAAAAAGCCATCGAGATATCCTCGGTAAAAAGCTGAGATCAGCGCCACCCCTGAGCGATCGGCAGTCTCCGGCCGTATCCAAACGCTTTCGTGGTGACACGCAGTCCCGGCGCCGCCTGCCGGCGTTTGTATTCATTGGTATCGACCAACTTAAGAACTTTCCTGACGACGCCTTTGTCGTAACCGAGCCTAATAATTTCTTCCTCTTCCTGAAGATCCTCTATGTACGCTTTGAGAATACCGTCCAGAATGTCGTACGGCGGGAGAGTGTCCTGGTCTGTCTGATCGGGACGAAGTTCTGCCGATGGCGCTTTGGTTATAGTCCGGCTGGGGATGATCTCCTTATGCCGATTGATCCATTTTGATATACGGTACACCATCGTTTTGGGGACATCGCTGATGAGCGCAAGGCCGCCGCACATATCGCCGTAAATCGTGCAGTATCCGACGGCCAGTTCCGACTTATTGCCGGTACTGATGACCATGGCGCTAAGTTTGTTGGACATGGCCATGAGGATGTTGCCGCGTATCCTGGCCTGAAGATTTTCCTCAGTAATGTCCTCGGGACGATCGCCGAATTGCGTATTCAGATTCTCCAGGAAGGTTTGGTACATAGGTTCGATCGGAACGATCCGGTATTCGATGCCTAAGTTTTCTGCCAGTTTGCGGGCATCTTCGACACTATGGTCGGATGAGTATCTCGACGGCATCAGTACGCCAAGGACATTCTCGTTGCCCAGAGCCGCCACGGATATCGCGGCGACAAGCGCCGAATCTATTCCGCCGCTCAAACCGACGATCGTTTTTTTGAAGCCGCATTTGCGCATATAATCCGACAAACCCATCACGAGAGCGTGGTATATCTGCTCCTCGTCGGCCATATTCCACCGGTCTTCGACCGATGAATCGTTTTGAAGGTCCACGAACGTAAGCGCTTCTTCAAAGGAAGGGGATTGCGCGATGAGTTTTCCTTGAGCGTCGATCGCAAAACTGCTTCCGTCAAAAATAAGGCTATCGTTCCCGCCAACCAGATTGACAAACGCACACGGAATCCGGTATTTTTGTGCAATGCTCCTGAACATGTCGAGTCTGAGGCGGTTCTTATTCACATGAAAAGGAGAAGCTGAAATATTGATCAAGATCGATGCGCCTTTTTGCGTGAGCTCTTCTACGGGGTCCGAATGGTAGAGCGGGTGTTTCCAGAAGTCCTTGTCATTCCAGCTGTCCTCGCAGATGCCGATGCCCAGCTTATGGCCATGGAATTCAAATATTTTCTTTTCCTTTGCAGGCTCGAAATGCCGCATTTCATCAAACACATCGTAATTGGGCAATAAGGTCTTATGTTGGATACCGAGGACCGTACCGTTTTCGATCAAGGCGGCCGCATTGAATACCGAATGTCCCTGCTGATTTTCATTAGGCTGGACGAATCCGCAAATGACGCCGATGCCCTGGGTTCGCGAGGCGATGGTCTCCAGGGCTTCCACGTTCTTTTTCACAAAGGCCTTTTTTTCGACGAGATCTTCAGGTGGATACCCGGAGATAGAGAGTTCAGGAAATACGGCCAGACCGGCGCCGGCATTTCGCGCCAACTGGATATGCTCAATGATACGGATCGTATTATTCTTAATGTCACCAACGCGTGTATTGATCTGAGCGAGGGCTATTTTCATGATGCGCTTGTCTCTTATGTAACGGTTGAAATAAAAAAATCCGACTTTTGATAAATCGGATCTTCTATCGAAACATTTATAAAGGCTTCAATTTCGTATGACATCGATGACTTTTCCTCCGACACGGAATTCGGAGAACGAGGGATCCACCTCGATCGGCTGCAGTTCTGAATTGGCCGGCTGAAGAATGATCTTTGATCCTCTTTTATAAATACGTTTGACCGTGGCCTCCTCATCAACATAGGCAATGACAATATCGCCGTTACTGAATTCCGTTGTATATTTCACGACGATGTAATTACCATCGTAGATACCGTCCTCGATCATGCTATCGCCGACAATGCGTAAAGCGAAGATATTCTTATTGGCCGTCAAACTCTTCGCCGAAGTATTGTCTATGTAACCAAGTTCAACATTGTCCATGAAACGAGGTGTACCTGCGGCCACTTGCCCAAGAACTGGGATGCCGGCGGGTTCGTTATCTGGTATATAACTTTTACTGTTTTCCATATGAGAGATCTCGCATTAAATTGGAAAAGAGCGCTTCGTTTGTGTTTTTGATTTTAGAAAGGTGATCAACTATAGGATTGTCTTTATTAAATTTAAGAAATTTCTGAAGAAAAGCAAGCTGTTTTTGATCGCTGGGTAATTTATTGGACTTACGCTCAAATGCTAAGAAATTAAATATTTCCAGATTTCGCAAAAACAAATAATTCAACCTCAGTTTCTCGGCATCAGAAGAAATGAGTAATCCCTCTTTTTCCAAAGCGTCAACGGCGTCGAGGGTGTTCTGAGTTCTTAAAGAAGGATACTTTGCGCCATACCGCATCTGCAAGGCTTGAACCAAATATTCAAGGTCAAGCAAAGCGCCTCTTGAGTATTTTATGTCGGACAACGCATCTGCCGGCGATTTGATCTTTTCTCTTATCTGACGCTGCCTCATAGTGATAATAGCGTTAACCTGATCTGATGATAGTTCATTCGCGTAAACTTGGTTTGAGATCGTTTCGGATAATCGCGCCATAAGTGCCGGGTCACCGCACAAACACCGGCCTTTTACCAAAGCCTGCCTTTCCCAGAACATAGCTCTTTGATCGAAATAGTCTCGATACCGGGACAGCGTAACCACAAGGGGAGCCTGCTTGCCTTCGGGACGAAGGCGGGCGTCTATTTCGTACAATCGCCCGCGTTCGGTGATGGCGGCAATCGCATTCAGAAAAGATTTTCCCTTGGCGATCATATCATCGACATCGGCATCATCCGTGCAAACGAATACGACATCCAGGTCAGACTTGAAACTCAATTCCTGACCGCCGAGTTTCCCGAGACCAAGGAGAACCGCATTGTCATTTGTGCTGAAATGATCATAAAAGGAACTTTCCAGAATATGATCCGCCAAGTGACTCAGTTCCTTTAACAGTTGGTCCGTGCCAATTCTCTGATGACTCAACTTCAAAGCCAGTTTGATGAATTCCATATTTCGAAAAACATGAAGGTCTTTGTAGTTAGCGAATTCAGCGGCCGGTTCGTAACGGTGTTCTTCCATCCATTCGCCGATATGCGTGATCAGGTACTCAAGACAAGATGGGTTATCACACAGGATGTTGACAAAAGTGTGAGAATAGGAACTTAATTGAAGTATTGAGTGCAGAAAATCGGATCTATCAATGAGAGCTTTGTACAGTGTTTCCGTCGCCGGATACGCGCTGACTATTCGTCCAAAATTCATGAGTGTATGATCCGCATCGGGAGCGTCTGGCATCTTTTTCAATATGAGCGGCAAAAGGTGTGTGAAATGTTCCTGCGTTGTGTGTGGATGCAATCTCGGGAACTGACCGAAATGTAAGAGCTTCAATAACCGGAAGGCGTTAGCAGGCATGGTAAAGCCGGCTCGTTGCAATTCCGATTCAAACGACGGATCCAATATTTCTGCGGATAATGGACGCGCCACATCGTTTTTCTCTGCCTGACTTGTTTCAAAAACCGAGTCATAAATCGTACGTACTTCTTTCAAACATGCGTGCAGACGGGTGCTAAACGCATCGGTGCCTGGGAATCCGAGTAGGTGGGCGATCCTCGCGGCTTGTAAGGTTTCACCGGACAGTGAATGGGTTTGACGGTCGTACTCGATCTGAAGAATATGTTCGATCTTGCGGTAGAAGACGTAGGCCTCCAGCAAAGTACGGTATTCCCTCTCTGACAGGAATTGATGGATATGGAGTTGAGCAAGAGCTCTAAGCGTCTGACCCTCTCTGATTTCGGGGATTCGGCCTCCATTCACCAGTTGAAGAGCCTGCACGATAAATTCAATATCGCGAATGCCGCCCTGGCAGATCTTAATATTCAGTTTGGACGATGCTTTTTGTTCTTCGATACGCCATTTCATCTGCGCGATCTCTTGGAGGGGGGATTCGAAAAATGTTCTGGGATAAATAAACGGCGTTAGCCGGCTTAGAAATTCCTTTCCGAACGCCAAGTCACCTGCAATAGGTCTCGCTTTGATAAGCATTTGTCTTTCCCAAAGACGCCCACGAGATTCATAATAATGCATAAAAGAGGAAACGGAACGTGCCAGAGGTCCGGCATCACCATCCGGACGCAAGCGTGTGTCTATGCGATAAAGTAACCCTTCCGGGCTGTTGTCTGATACGGAGGCGATGAGGCGCTGGCAAACCTGGTTGAAGAATTCGTGATAAGATAGATCATGCCCTTCCTGAGAAAGAACGCCTTCATCGCCGTAAACGAACATGAGGTCGACGTCCGAACTGTAATTCAGTTCATGCCCGCCCAGTTTTCCAAGTGCGATGACGGTAAAAGGCGTCGCCGGAACACCGTACTTTTCACACATCTGGTCAAAGTGCAGTTTCAGGCTCGCGCCGATAAATTCATCCGCAAGCTGCGATACGGCATCGGTCGTTACTTCCATCGGATCATCAAGGATGTAGTCCCGAATTCCGATCTTGAGCAACTCCCTCCGCTTGAGGATACGAAGCTGGTCCATTTTCCTTTTGAGAGAATAGGACTCGCTTCGCAGGACAGCATCCAGCGATTTCATCAGCGAAGCGCGATCAAACGGTCTGCAATCCAAATCCGGACGGATCAAAAAATACGTGTATTGAAAATCTTTAATGATCAATTCGCCGAGGAAGCGGCTGGCTGTGAAGATCCGGACCAGACGGGCCACGATCGGCGGAAAATCGCAGAGCATTTTATAGAACGACGACTTATTAATAACCGAACGTGTGAGCCGTTCAAATCCTGTGAGGATATCGTCCGGCACGGGGTTGCGGCTTAATTCAAACTGCAGGCGCGGCAGGAAGGCGCAGTCGGTCGGTGAGACGTCGGAGGAGATGCTTCGGAGATTGGATTGCGCGGCTTCTTTATTGGAAAAGACAGAGAGAAAATCGTTTTCAGAGAAATGGTACATTAGGATTGAAAATTTTTTGAATATTATCTACCTTGTAAAAGTAAAAATTAATTTGATCTCTTGCTAACTAAAAAAGCGGAACGAAATCGGAGCAGCCCATGACGGACAAAAAAGTGGACGAACTCAGAAAACTCAAGCAGGCGGCCTTACTAGGGGGCGGTCAATCGCGGATCGATGCGCAGCATAAGAAAGGAAAACTCACGGCTAGGGAGAGAATCGATCTGGTGCTCGATGAAGGGAGCTTTGAGGAGCTGGATATGCTGGCACGCCACAGATCCTCCGCATTTGGACTGGATAAGGACCGACCCTTGGGCGATGGGGTGGTCACCGGTTTTGGGACAATCGAAGGACGTCCGGTTTACATTTTCAGCCAGGATTTTACCGTATTCGGCGGGAGCCTTTCGGAGGTTCATGCTGAAAAAATCGTCAAGATCATGAAAATGGCGATGAAAAACGGTGCGCCTTTGATAGGGCTCAACGATTCCGGAGGCGCAAGGATTCAAGAGGGCGTCGTGAGCTTGGGAGGGTATGCGGATATTTTCCTCCTGAATACGCTTGCGTCGGGTGTTATTCCGCAGATTTCGGCGATCATGGGTCCTTGCGCCGGTGGAGCGGTGTATTCGCCGGCCATCACCGATTTTGTTCTTATGGTCAAGAATACCAGTTATATGTTTGTAACCGGTCCCAATGTGGTTAAGACCGTGACTCACGAGGAAATCTCTTCGGAAGCGCTGGGCGGCGCCGTCACGCATGCGACCAAGAGTGGCGTCGCGCATTTTGCGGCTGAAAACGAACTCGACTGTCTCATGAAGATTAGGAAATTGCACAGTTATCTGCCGTCCAACAACATGGAAGATCCGCCGATTTTACCAACCGACGATCCGTCCGATCGATGCGATGAATCTCTCAAGACGATCATACCAGACAATCCCAATAAGCCTTACAACATTAAAGACGTTATCACATCGGTTGTGGATCAGGGAGATTTCTTTGAAGTGCATGAAGAATACGCTCAGAATATAGTCGTAGGTTTTGCACGGCTGGGAGGGAGGTCCATAGGCGTTGTGGCGAATCAGCCGGCGGTCTTGGCGGGAGTGCTGGATATCGATTCTTCTCTCAAAGGCGCCCGGTTTGTACGGTTTTGCGATGCGTTCAATATCCCGCTGATCGTATTCGAAGACGTTCCTGGTTTTCTGCCGGGCAGTGATCAGGAATGGCGGGGTATTATCAAACATGGCGCTAAATTGCTCTACGCCTTCTGCGAGGCAACTGTTCCGAAGATCACTGTCATTACGCGAAAAGCGTATGGCGGAGCCTATGATGTGATGAACTCAAAACATGTTCGAGGGGATATCAACTATGCCTGGCCGACGGCGGAGATTGCGGTCATGGGCGCCAAGGGAGCGGTTGAGATCATTTTCAAAAAGGAGATAGAGAGTTCGTCCGATCCGGCGGCAACGGAGAACAAGCTGATTGAAGATTACAAAGAGAAATTCGCCAATCCATACAGCGCGGCGGAGAGAGGATACATCGATGACGTGATCGAACCTCAATGGACCAGACCGAAACTGATCAAGGCGCTGACCATGCTTGAAAACAAAGTGGATACTAACCCGAAGAAAAAACATGGGAACATCCCATTGTAAGCCGTCTGTTAAGAATGTAAAATCTTTCATACAGGTGCGGGTTCCCGGCAAAAAAAAGGTTGTATGTAAGTCCCTGTTCAAGTATATTATTTACATAGTCTTTTCTTGTCTTTTTGTCCTAATTTCTAAAGAATCTTCCAACGGTATTTCTCAAGTAATGACCTTTAATGGTTCTCTCGACAAAAGATTTGGACAGCTGATACTGGCATCCGCTTCGCCGCGCCGGGCGCAGATTCTATCCCAAATCGGTTTTAGTTTTACGGTCATTCCCAGCACCGTGGAGGAGGTTTTTGACGATCACGACCCCATTGAAGTCTCCAGGGATCTGGCTCTGAAAAAGGCTTCCGAGGTCGCGCGAAGTTATCCGGAACAAATAGTTATCGGTGCCGACACCGTCGTTTATCTGGATCGGCAAATACTGGGGAAACCGGTATCCGCTGATGATGCATGCACGATGTTGCGCACGCTGAGCGGAAAGACCCATGAAGTTTTTACTGCCTTTGCGCTCGTTCACAGAAACAAGAACAGGCAAATAGTGGAAGTAGAGAGAACCGAAGTTACTTTTCGTCAACTCAGCGAGGATGACATACTGAGTTATGTCCGATCAGGGGAGCCGATGGATAAGGCCGGTGCCTACGGTATACAAGACCGGAGCGCAGTTTTTGTTGAGCGGATCAACGGTGATTTCTATAACGTAGTCGGCCTGCCCGTTTCAAAGCTCTATGCTTGTTTGCAGAAGGAATTCTAATTCAAGTCTTCCGATATGAACCAAAAATATTTTAAAGAGTTTTCCGATAGCATGCGTGAAAGGCGTGTGGATCTTGACATAACGCCAAAACACATCGTAGAAAAAACCCGTCTGAAGAAAGAATGGATCGCTTCTATCGAGAACGGCGATTTTGACTTTGCACCGGAGGTTTATATCAAAGGGATATTGCGTCAGTATGCCGGTCAGATCCGTTTGAATCCCGAAGAAGTACTCAGAGAATACGAGCATATTCGGGAGAAGATTGAATTTATTGCCCAAGACGGATATGTGGAGGTCAAATCTTTCGACGCGCGCGTCCATTTTTCTCCTCAGGAAATCATGGACTTTATCATTTCCGGAAGACCCGAGGAAGCGGAGGCCGCCGAAGGCCTGGAAGCCGAAGTTCGGAGCAAGTTGCTCCGCGAAAGAAAAATAAACCTGGCTGTCATGACCGCGGGCGCCTGTTTAATGATTCTATGCTTGTTTTATGTATTCTTTGATACTTCCGGTCAGCCGACGGGAACCGCTTCGGATAAGAAAAAAGAAACAGCCGCTGTTCAGAAAACACCGATTAAGAAAGCGCGTTGGGAATTATCCGAACCCATATTCACAGAACAGCAGCGGCTTCTGCTTGCTGAGATCGATAAGAAATCAGTTAGCGACAGCACGGTGCTGAGTGAAAATTTACGGAACGTGCGTTTAAATAATAATGAGACCTTAGAACCTATTTCCGTTCAGGATGCCGCCAAAGATCTTGAACGAAGAATTTCCAATTAACGATCCGGGAGACTACGAGATGATGCAATATCTCAAAAACCTGAGGCTTCGCGCCAAGTTGATGACCGGTTTTGCCGTATTTGCCATGTTCTTTATGACGATCGTGACCGTGATTTTCACATTACGGCTCTATCAGACGGCGGTGGATGATCAAAATGAACTGCTGAAAACTTATTCGGACATAACGGCGAAAAATATCAGCGCCGGTCTGGACTTCGGAGACAAGGCTTCTGTCATGAGTTCATACGAATCCATTAAAGGATCGGTCGAATTTGTGGTTTCATACGATGCCTACGAAAACGTATTTGCGACATACGTGAAGCAAGGGCGTGACGAAGCGCAGATCCTGGAAATGCTGAAAAATCAGATCGAGCAATGGAAAGCTTCAAAAAGCAAGACATGGCGGTTTCAGACGGCGCAGATGAATTGCATCATCAATCCCATTTATAACAGCGTGGACAATGAGATCGGCGTTCTGGCCATGGGAGCATCGACGGAGCCGATTTCTTCCAAACTCCGTCAGGACATCGTGTTCAGTGTGATACTTCTGCTGGTCACCCTTGGCGTCGGAATCTTGGCGGCATACGTGCTCAGTAATTTTCTCGTTAAACCCATCACACGCATCGTAGATCGCATGCGCGATATTGCGGAGGGAGAAGGCGACCTGACCAAGCGTATCGAAGTTGATGCCGCCGATGAGATCGGTGAGCTCGGTCAGATTTTCAATACCTTTGTGGGCAAACTGCATGAACTGATAGGACAGGTGGCCAAAGCGTCGGCGCAAATCTCTGAATCGGTTGAATTGATCAGCAATTCTTCATCCGGCGTGGCTTCCGGTGCAGAGACTCAGTCCAACCAAACGACGCTCGTTGCGGTTGCCGCCGAGCAGATGTCGGCTACGATCGTTCAGACATCGAGTAATACAACGGATGCTGTGCGCTTGTCCAAAGATGCTCACGATGCGGTTCGCCGCGGACGTTACGTAGTGGACGATACGGTGAAAGGGCTGCAGAATATCTCTTCTGTTGTCAGTGAATCGGCTCAAACCTTGCTGGAACTGGGCCGAACGGTATCGCAGATCGGAAGAGTGGTCGAGGTGATCAACGATATTGCCGATCAGATCAACCTGCTGTCATTGAATGCTTCGATCGAAGCGGCGACGGCCGGAGAATACGGGAAGGGTTTTGCGGTGGTAGCCAGTGAGGTCAAGAATCTGGCCGAAGGTACCACGCAATCGACCCAGGAAATCTCACACATGATCGAAAAAATCCAGATCGCCATGGCCAATGCCATCAAAGCGATGGAGAGAGGTACGAAAGAAGTGGAGAAAGGCCGGGAACTTGGAACAAAAACGGCCGAAGCCCTTAACGATATCCTTCAAGCCAATAATCAGGTCATGGAAATGATCACTAACATATCCATTTCGGCTCAGGAACAGAGTCACACGGCCGAGGAGATCTCCAGAAACATAGAGAATATCGCCAATATTACGAAGAATACGGCGCAAGGCGTACGCCATATTGACGGCTCTACTGAAACGCTCGTCAGTCATACCGAAGTACTGAAATCGGTGGTTGGACGATTCAAATTGTCGGATAATTAATCTCATTTAACTGTAATAATATGAGTGCATACGAGCATTTACTTAAGTCACGTGATCGGTTTGGCTCCGGTTACCTGGTTCTGATAGATCCCGATAAAAAATCAGAGGCTGAGACCCTAAAAATCGTCGAATCCTGTGCGGCAAGCGGTGTGGATGGCATCTTGGTCGGCAGCAGTATACTTCTGTCGCAGCGGTTTAGCTCGACCATCAAATTGATCAAGAAAGAGTTCGACCTTCCGGTCATTATTTTTCCGGGCAGCACGATTCAGCTATCAGAATTCGCCGATGCCGTTCTGTTTTTGTCGTTGATCAGCGGCCGCAACCCAGAGTTTCTGATAGGAACACAGGTTCTGGGCGCTCCCATCATTCGAAAAATGGGACTTGAGGCGATATCCACCGGCTACATGCTGATCGAATCAGGAAAAACGACAGCCGCTGAATTCATGAGTAATACCAAACCTATTCCCAGGGACAAGAACGATATTGCTGTTGCGCATGCCATGGCGGGGGAATATCTGGGAATGAAAATGATCTATCTCGAGGCCGGTAGTGGTGCCGACCATCCCGTGCCCGACGAAATGATTGAGGCGGTCAGTGGATATATTTCTATACCCGTGATCGCCGGAGGTGGGATCAAGACGCCTGAGACGGCCAGAAAAAAAGTAGAATCCGGAGCTTCCTTTGTTGTGACAGGAAATATACTTGAAACGGGCCGGAACCGGGGGCTGATTAAGGAATTTGCTGAGGCCGTTCATTGGAAGAACCAAGGAGCGGTTGCGCCTCTGATGCGCAAGATCAAATGAAACTTGCGCTGATTGTATTTGCAAAATGCGCGGAACCCGGTAAGGTCAAGACGCGACTTGTGCCGCCGTTGACACCGGAGGAAGCCTGTATTTTGTATGAATGCTTTTTGAAAGATGCTTTTGAACAGTATTTCAGTCTTGCGTCAGAAATGGATTTGAAGGTGTTTCTGGCTGTGACGCCGGCAGGAACAGAACCTTATTTTATTAATCTGATGAATAGCGTAAATGTGAAGTACCCGGTAACAATCATGGAACAAAAAGGCTCGGATCTCGGTGAAAGGATTCATAATGCGTTTCGATCGGTTTTTGCATCGTCTCACGATCCGGCTGTTGTAATAGGTACCGATCATCCCACGCTGCCGGATGCGTTCGTTCGCGAAGCTTTTTTTTGTCTCAAAGATTCCCGAATCGACAGTGTCATAGGTCCGGCGGAAGACGGAGGTTATTATTTGCTTGGTTTGAGGGAAACCCTGGCTGATTATTTTCAAGGCATTTCCTGGAGTACCGGCCAGGTCTTTGACGAAACATTGTGGCACATAAAAAGAAACAACAAGACGATCCGCCAATTACCAAAGTGGTACGACGTAGACGATGAAAATTCATTTTTCCGGCTGATCAGCGACATCTCTGCGAAAAACGGAAATGTCCCGTTTCACACGAAACAATTTCTGGATCAATTCAAAAAATTCGAGGTGTCTTAGAGTATGGCAGACAAGAACACAAAACTCCGGCTTTTACATTTCAGTTCTGGTAATCGGAATTACGCGATGGATCTTGGATACGTGAAAGAGATCATTCGTATGTGCGCACTGACAAGGGTCGCTGAATTGCCTCCTTTTGTTAAAGGACTTATTAATCTGCGCGGAGAAACGCTTCCGGTGATTGATTTCCTGACACGGTCCGGCGCCGGGGAATCCACGACCATTCGCCTTAAAACACGCATTGTCATACTCAGAATAAAAGCCGTCACGATGGGATTGATCGTGGACGAAGTCAAAGAAACATGTGAAGTGGAGGAATCCGAGATCTCGAAGAATATTCAACCGGATGTAGTGGTTAATCCGAAATATATTCTGGGTTCCTTTCTTGTGGGTGAACAGATGGTTCTCTGGATCGATATCGAAAAAATTCTGACCGCCGGCGAAATGGCCGCGCTTGAAAAAGGATTGTCGCATGCATAATGTGAATTCCGAAGGTATTGCCGCCAAGCGACCGGTCAAACATTCGGCCCGTGACACGGAGTTTACCGATGAATATTTCATCAAATTCCGTGACCTAATACGTACCAAAAGCGGCATCTTTTTCGCCGACCGAAAGAGAGCCGACCTGAAGGCCGGCGTTCTCAAGGCTTTTCATTATTCGGATACGAGGAATCTGCGGGAGTATTTCGAACTCCTGCACAGCGAAAAATCCAATTCGCCGACCTTCAAGATGCTGGTGTCTTTTCTCACTATAGGAGAAACATATTTTTTCAGGCATTTTGATGTGATCGAGAGGGTAGTGCTGCCCAATCTGATCAAATCGCATCAGCACGACAAGACCCTTCGGATATGGAGTGCAGGATGTTCGACGGGCGAGGAACCTTTCACGGCCGCCATGGTGCTGAATCATATGCTGCCGGATATCAAGGAATGGAACATATCGATCATAGGAACGGATATCAATATCAATTCACTCCAGTATGCCAAAGAAGCCATTTACAGGCCATGGTCCTTGCGTTCCATCAACGATTATTATAAGAACAACTATTTTGCAAAAAAGGACGGACTGTATTATCTGGATGAAAGAGTGGCTTCACTCGTTAAGTTTGATTACCTGAATCTGGTAGACGATACTTATCCTTCTTCGGAGAACTTCACGAAAGACCTTGACCTGATCTTTTGCAGAAATGTGACGATTTATTTCGAGATGGAAACGACCATTAAAGCCGTTCATAAGTTCTATGAATGCCTGAAAGAAAAAGGTTACCTGGCCGTCGGGCATGCGGAACCAAGCAGTCTTATCTACGACGCATTTGTGGCGGAGATCTATCCCGACGCGGTCATTTACCGCCGGGATACTTCGTTGAAGAAAGAACAGCAATACAAGACCGGTATCCGGATCCGACGCGATATTTTTAAGGACTACAGCGATCAGCAGACGGTAAGCGTCGTATCGAAGACACCTATGCCTGATCTTTCCGCGCTACAAAAACAGATAGAAAAACTGCAGGTCCAAAAGATACATCAGGAAGTACCTCCGCCGGTCGTCAAAAGCGAAGTGCGTGAAAGACTGACCCAGCGCAGCGAGCAGATCACTGACCAGGCGCAAAAAGCGGCTGCCGCAAATACTCCGGCTGAGGAACGGCGCGCGCAACTGAACGAATCGGAGTTATTCTCAAAAGGGATAGAGTTATTTCAGCAAAAGGATTTTGCGGGCGCTGAAAAAGCCTTCCTGGAGTTGGTGAACAGGTATCCGGCGAATGCGCGCGCATTATACATGATCGCGCACATCAAGGCCAACAAAGATCAAGTCGAAGAGGCTAAACATTTCTGCAGCCAGGCTATTGAAAGTGATTCTCTTTTGATCGAAGCCTATTATCTGTTAGGACTGATCTATAAGGAAGAGAATGCGTTCGACCAGTCCATCAAGTTATTGAAGAAGACGATTTATATCGATCCGGATTTTGCCATCGGCTATTACGATCTTGCCGTGAATTATTTTAAGCTTGGAGACAATGTGCAAGGGCATAAGTACCTTAAGCAAACCGAACGAATACTGAAAGCCTGTGGTCCGGAAGATCGCATAGGCTTGTTAGACGATCTGACGGCACGGGAATTAGGAATGATGGTCAAAATGTGGGATAATTAATTGAGGAATGACGCATGAGTAATCACCAGAACGTACACACCGAAGAGGTTTTTGAAGAGGTTCACAGGCTTATAGCCGGACTTCTGACCAGTGAATTGACCGCGGAAATGCAGGAAAAGATCTTCTTGGAACGTGCCGAACGTTTGAAAAAAGTTGAAAAGATCGAAGAGACGGGAGAGAAAATGGATGCTGTGATCTTTCAGCTGGGAGGGGACTATTTTGCGCTGGAGGCCCAGTATATCCATGAAATCCGTCAGATCGGTGAGATCACGCCGGTTCCATGCACACCGGATTATGTTCTGGGAATAACTTCGGTGCGTGGGTCCATTTATTCTGCGCTGGATATCCGCAAGTCTTTCGGCGCCGAAGAAAAACAGGTGACACCTGAGAGTATGTTCATACTCACCATATGGAACAAAATTGAAGTCTGTATCCTGGTGGACGCCGTTATTGAGAAGAGGAGCATACCTCGGCGCGAGATCAAGCCAATGGTTGCGGGTTCGAAAAACGCGAATTTGAATTTCATTGTTGGCTTCATACTGATGAATGAAAAAATGGTTACTTTGATCGACTGGAATGCGTTTATCGCACAAGCAGGTATTATAGTGAATGAAGAAGTATAAATGTATAACCTTTTGTTAATGGAGTTTTAACATGTTTGACCTTCAAATACTTTGGTTCCTTCTGGGACTTATCGGCGCGATTTTGGTTTCTCTGCTCTTTTCCTATAAACTATCGAAACGCCGATTCTACAAGAGCATTACCCTGACCATCATTATCATTGCGTCGGGCGACGCTTTTCTGGGATTCCTTTTAGGTAAATTCAGCGCCCATTGGTGGGCATGGGCCGTGGTTTTTGTTGTAGGCTTCGCCTTCTCGTTTGGCGGAGTTTATGTTATCGCCAAGAATCTTGTGCTGCCTCTGGACCGCATGGTCTATTATTACAAGAAGAATCTGTCGGAGGGAGACTATTCCAAGAAGCTCGAGATCGACCCGAAGAACCCTTTGTACGATATTTTTGAGATTGTCAATAATCTGGTGAAATACGTGGAAAGCCTGAAGGATAAGATTCAGGATACGGTTTCCAAGCTGTCTACTTTGGTTACGGAACTTACAGCCACGATGGATCAGCAAGTCGTGGGGATGAATGAGCAATCGACCGCTCTTAATCAGACTACAACAACGACGCAGGAACTGGCGGCGACTTCGCACCAGACGACGGAGAAAGCGCAATTCGTTGTCGAGGCCACCGAAAAAAGCATGGAGGTCACCGGCAAAGGCAAGAATGCGGTTGACGGCACGATTGATGAGATGAATGAGATTCGCCGAAAGGTGGAGAGGATCGCCGAACAGATTCTTGATCTCAGCGAGAAGACCCAACAGATCGGTATTATAACAACGACCGTCAATGATATTGCCGAACAGACCAACATGTTGGCTCTTAATGCCGCTATTGAAGCCAGTAAAGCTGGTGAATTCGGAAAGGGCTTTGGCGTAGTAGCCTTCGAGGTCCGCAAGCTGGCAGAAAAGAGCAAAGAAGCTTCATTGCGGATTCGTGATCTTATTACACAGATCCAAAACGCCACTAACTCCACAGTAATGGCAACCGAAGAAGGCTCCAAACGTGTAGACATCGGTGTGGAAAAGATCCGCGAAGCGGGAAGGCTGATGGACGAAAGCATGCAAAGCCTTGAGGAAAATGTCGGATACGCACAGCAAATCCTTGTTGGCAGTAAACAACAGACCATCGGTATCGAGCAGATCACGCTGGCTATGGCCAATATCAATGAAGTGGTCAAACAGGTGGCGACCGGTACCCATCAGACGCAGAACGCCGTTGATTCCGTACTGACACTAACCAAAGAGCTGGATGAGATCGTGCAAAGCCAATTAAACGGCAATGGAAAACAGAGTTCATAAAATCTAAATCGAAATAAGTATATGGAACTTTCCAAAGACGAACTCAAGGAAATGATGTCGATTTTTAAGGTGGAGAGCGAAGAGCACCTTAAGAATCTCAATAAAGGCCTTTTAAAACTCGAAGAGGCCCCCAGCTCCAAAGAATTGCTGGAAGAGCTGTTCAGGACGGCGCACAGTATTAAAGGCTCTGCCCGCATGATGGGCTTTACGAAAATCGAGGCCGTTTCACATAAGATCGAAGATATTTTCGGGCTTCTAAGAAAAGGTCAGGCGTCGCTTTCTCCGGAAGATTTTGATTTGGTCTACGAAGGCGTCGATCTGATCTCGCAGATCATTGAAAAGATATCAACGGAAGGCACGGACGAATCCATCGATATCAATGCCCTTAATAATCGCCTTGAACAACTGGTTGAGGAAAAAGGATCCGAAGCGGAAAAACCTGTAAAACCGAAAAAAGCCAAAGCCGCCGAACAGGAAAAGAAGCCGGAGCCTGTCGACGAGCCGGTTATTGACATAGAACTTACTGAAGATGAATTGGTTCCCAAATCGGAGCAATTCCAGTCCACGCTGGATCAGAGTGCTACCGAGATCATTGTCGAAAAATCCGACGGTACCGGAAAAAACCTCAGCAGCGACGATGCCTTTATCCGGGTTCCAACGCGCCGATTGGATGACTTGATGAATCAGGTCAGCGAATTGATAACGACCCGCATTAAGTCTCAGCAACGTCTTGCGGATATCCGCAAAATTCTGGATTTTTGTGAAGAGTGGAGTCAGCAGTTTGATAGAGTCAAACAGATCGCCGATAAAGCTTCCGCGCGCCTTTCGGGAGAACAAGAGACAGGCCCGGGTAACGGGAAACTGGCAAGACTCAACAAAGAGCTGATCAGCCAGACGGATTTGCGGTATCTTATCAATTCTTTTCACAATTCCTTTGATAAGATTGGTAAACTGGTGGACTTCATTAATGATCTTCACGACAAACACAGTGAGGAAAATCAGCGGACGGCCGTTATCACCGGAGACATACAGGATAACCTTCGCATCATTAGGCTGCTTCCTATTTCCACGATTTTCGATCTTTATCCAAGAATGATTCGCGACATTGCCAAACTGCAGAACAAAAAGATCAAATTTGAAGTTTACGGCGCCGAGACTCGTGTTGATAAGAAGATCCTTGAGGAGTTAAAAGATCCCCTGATCCATTTGCTGAGAAATGCGATCGATCACGGAGTAGAATCACCGGCCGAACGGGAATTAAGCGGTAAGACGCCTGAAGGTCAGATTTCGATTCGCGCGAGTTATGCCGGCAATATGGTGCAGATCGAGATCACGGACGACGGCAAGGGCATCGATACGGAGAGAATCCTCCAGATCGCCATCAAGAAGGGCTATATCAAACAGGACCAGGCCTCGGAGGTTACCAAAAGCGATCTGATCAGTTTGATCTTCCACTCTGGGTTTTCGACGGCCAAGATCATAACCGATCTTTCCGGCCGGGGCGTAGGTCTGGATGTGGTTAAATCAAATATTGAGAAGATCAAAGGCACGATCGAAACGGAATCGGAAAAGGGCAAGGGAAGCAAATTCATTTTGAAGATACCATTGACCTTATCTACGACGCATGCGTTGATTGTCGATGTCGGTGGAGATCAATACTCACTGCCCATTGACTATATCGAACGCACCGTACGATTGACGGAAGAAGAATTATGGACGGGCGGTGCAAACCCATTTGTAATGGTCGAAGGCTTCCCGGTCCCGCTATTCAAACTGGAGGACGTTCTGGGGAATCCGCGTCAAAGACTAAAGAGTAAAGGGCTGCTCAAGTCTTCGGGGCCGCAAAAAATCGGCCAGATTAACAATACCATCGAGACGAATAAATTTCCTGCGGTCATTTTCAATGCCTCCGGCCGAAGAGCCGCTTTTTTGGTGGATAGGCTGCTGGACGAACAGGAAGTGGTTGTCAAGAGCCTCGGTCATCAACTGAAGCGCGTCCGCAATGTGGCCGGTTCTACGATCCTTGGCGACGGCCGTATTTCGATCATCCTCGATCCCAATGACCTGGTCAAGTCGGTTCAGGGTGCCGGCGGTAAGTTCGTATTTAAAGAAAGGCGCCGTAAGGACCTTGCTAAGAAGAAGATCCTGGTGGTGGACGATTCCATCACAACGCGAACCCTTGAAAAGAATATTCTTGAGTCGGCCGGTTACAGCGTCGTGATAGCTACTAACGGACAGGAGGGTTATCAGAAACTGCATGAAGGTGTTTTCGACGTAGTCGTCAGCGACGTAGAAATGCCCCTGATGAACGGATTTGAGTTTGCTGCAAAAGTCCGCAAAGAGTCCAAATTCCCGGATATTCCTTTCATCCTATGTACATCTTTAGAATCGGACAAGGACAAACGGAGGGGTATTGAGGTAGGGGCCAATGCGTACATCGTAAAAGGAAGTTTTGACCAGTCTAACCTATTAGAAACGATTGAAAAATTAATTTAACGGGTTCATGATCAAGATTCTCATAGCTGAAGATTCTCCGACGGTTACGATGATTCTTCAGAAAATCTTTGCGGCCGACGATGAATGTCAGGTGATCGGAACGGCCAAGAACGGCAAAGAAGCTGTGGATAAAGTCAGGCTTCTGCGTCCCGATATTGTGACCATGGATATCCGTATGCCTGTTATGGACGGTTTCGAAGCCACAAAACAGATCATGACCTACCATCCGACTCCCATCCTGGTGATCAGCGCTTCCGTCGGAAAGGACGACGACCTGAATATTGCCTTTAATGCCATTCGTGCAGGAGCTCTTGACATCGTTGAGAAGCCCAAAGGGAACCTGGCTATGGACTACGAGTACATCGGCCGAGATCTTATCAAAAAAGTGAAGATCCTGTCCGGTGTGAAAGTCTTCCACCATGTATCGGGAAGTTCCATCAGAAACAAAATTGAACCGCGGCCATCCAATTTGACCGACACGTCGGCGAAACAGACTCCAAGCCAGATTGCTATTAAGACTCCTAGTACGCGCGATCTCCTCGTTTCCGATAAGCGTCTCTATCCAAAAGTTAAAGTGCCGTCGAAACCGGCCGAATTGATTACGATCGCTTCTTCAACAGGAGGGCCTTCGGCCTTGCTGAAGGTTTTAAAATACCTTCCCGAAACTTTTCCCGTGCCTATCGTCATAGTTCAGCATATCTGTGAGGGATTTGGTCAGGGATTTGTCGACTGGTTAAACAAAGAGTGTATTTTGAACGTCAAAACGGCCGATCGCGGTGAAGTCTTGACGCAAGGCAATATTTATGTTGCTCCAGACGGTTTCCACCTGTTGATTGATCCCGGCAAAGTAGTTCGTTTGAGCAAATCCATGCCTGTGAATGGCTTGAGGCCTTGTGCTACTCTGATGATGGAGTCTGCAGCGAAAGTCTGCGGTGCGGCGACGATCGGAGTCATATTGACCGGAATGGGCAGGGACGGTGCGGATGGCATGAAAGCTATTAAGGAGGCCGGAGGAATGAATATTGCCCAGAGCCCCGAAACCTGCGTGGTCTTCGGAATGCCGAAAGAGGCTATAGATCTGGGAGTGGTTGATAAGATTCTGCCGGTGGATAGGATTGCCGGCGATCTGGAACAGGTAACGAAAATGAATGAAGTAGAAAGCGCTTAATTAACAGGATACGAACGTGGCAAAAGAAAAAATACTGGTTGTTGACGATAGTGCAACGCAGTTAATCATGTACAAAATGGCTTTGACCAAAGCCGGTTATCTCGTGATCAGTGCGAAGAACGGCGTGGAAGGCGTGCATCTCGTTGAAACGGAGAACCCCGATCTCATTGTGAGCGACATCATCATGCCGGAACTTAATGGATACCAATTCTGCCGGCTCGTGAAAGACGATCCTTCCAGAGGACATATTCCTATCATCCTTTTGACCAGCCTGGGGCAACAACAGGATCGTTTTTGGGGCATTGAAGCCGGCGCCAATAGTTTTGTCACAAAATCCACCGACACGACGGAACTGCTGGCAGAAGTCGATCGACTCATTAAGTCCTCCGTTAAACCCCAATCCATCGATTACGATGAGAAGGAAGAAGACAAATATGCGGTAAGTTCACCGGAAGGAGCCGAAGAAAGCGTTAAGACGAAGATCAACCGAATTCTGGAAAGGCTGTTATATGAATCTACCGTTTCAAACCGCATGCGTGAGTTGTCGCGTTATGCTTACAACAGGTCGGAGATGCTCGAAAAGGCCTTTGATCTCTTCCGACAGATCGTAGAATACCATGCTTCCGTAATTACATTGTTCGTCAAAGAGGATGTTCATTTAACCATCGATGTTCAAAAGCCCGTTACGGAAGGTTTTATTGAGGCCTGCGTACAATCGGTGCTCCAACAAGAATTCAATCCGGAAAAAATCAGACTTGGCATGTACAAGCAGATCAAACGGGATACACTGCAGGAAGGATTGATAAAGGAGGACGGCAGCGATGCTATACAGTCGACTTTAATCATTCCTCTGCAAGATGATAAAGTTGCCATCGGATCGATCGCTGTTTTTACATCAGATACCTTTGCGTACAACAAGGACATTTTTAAACTTGTCCAACTCATCGCTCGGGAATTATTGTTGACTATCAAGTACATATGGAAATTAGAAGAGATCGAAAGAATAAAATCCAATTTTACCTCTACCATTGTCAATGACCTCAGAGGACCGATCATCGCCAATCAGAGTTTTGTCGAGGCGCTTTATCATGAGTATGTGGATCCTGTGACGGATGATCAGAAAGAGATTCTGGGTAACATTTTAGGAAATAATAAGAAACTGCTGAGCTTCATCAATGATATCCTGGATATCTCGAGAATCGAATCAGGCACCCTGGAAGTTTTTGTCGACAAAAATGCTGTTAAACCGGTCATTGATGACGCCATAAAAAATATGGCGATTTTGGCGCATCAAAAAGATATCACTTTAGTCAATGCGGTAGAAAATGAGAGCCTGAAGGCCGTTTTTGATGCCGAGAAAATTGTACAAGTGTTAAATAACCTTATATCAAACGGGATCAAATTTACCGCCAATGGCGGCCACGTAACGATTGGCTTGCTGGGGAGTGACGGTCAGTCGGCGGAGTTTTTTGTACAAGATACGGGAATCGGGATTCCGGAAGAGGAACTTCCACTGATTTTTGAGAAATATAAGAGGGGAAGCGGCGTTTTTTCCAGTGATGAACATGCGGCCGGCGGCGGAGTCGGGTTGGGTCTCGCTATATGTAAGTCGATCGTTGAAGCTCACAAAGGCAGAATCTGGGTTGAAAGCAAAGTAGGCGAGGGTACGGTGGTACATTTCACCGTCCAGGTCTCCCAATAAATCGATGACAGTTTTGGAGTAGAATAATGGATTTTTTTCAAAGCGAAATCGAAGAAGACATCCGGCTTACGGATGAAGAACGTTCGCGCATTGAGGGATTCCTGGGAAAAATTGTTAAGGAGAATTCTAGTCAGGGCATCAGCATTGTTGCCTTAAAAAATGCGAGAATTACAAAGCCGATCTTGGTACAGCTTTCCAAGGAGGGGAACGCCGATGCGGTTTCAGTTTTATCCGAATTGAATCTGAGAGGTATACTCGAAGAGGCCAAGAACCCTGATACCCGCGAAGAAGTAGCCACCGAGATGCTGGCAAGGCTGGTCGTTTGCAATGTGCCTGTCATTCGGCGAAGGGCCATTCATCTTCTGCTAAAAATCAATCCGGACAAACTGGTTGAAGTGTTAAACGACCGGAGTTTGACGCCGGCGTTACGAAATGAGATATTTCTTGATGTTATTTCCGATGAAGAGACGTCGTTGCGTGTAATGCTGAGGCTCTTACGCCACACATCAACCCCACAAGAGGTCAAAGAACGTATCATTACAAAAATTGCCCGTATTCGAAAGAACATAGAAGAAAATTCATCGCAGATTATCGATTGGAACCACCGCATCGAGGACCTTGAGAAGAGAAAAAGGATTAAGTTTCATACTATCGAAAAATACCATCGGGAAGTGATGGAGTCGCTTGACGAATTCAAAACCATTCCTAATTTTGTCATGGATCTGAAATTCGATGTTGAATTAGCTTTTGAGAACTTAAAAAATACCGTAAAAGAACCCTGATGGATCCGGCCGGCCCGAACCGCACGTCATTCTCACCATGGCCTTATGTCTTGTATTTGCTCTTACTAACATTATTCGCCATTATTTTGTCTTCATTGGAGCCCTCGGCCGCGGGTTATGGCACCCACCGTCAATTAGGGTTTCCGGCCTGCGGTTTTCTTACGGTCACAGGCTATCCATGCCCTTCGTGCGGAGTGACCACAGCCCTGGCTTTGAGTATCAGTGGAGAATGGTTAATTGCTCTGGTAACGCAGCCTTTTGGGCTTTTTCTGGCCATCGTCCTGGGCAGTTTGGGATTTATTGCCATTCTGGCCCTTGGACGGAAAATTCCGCTGTCCGAGTTGCTTAATTCAAAAGGCTCGGAACTATTGCAGGTTATACTTCTGATTTTATTTTTTCTAAGCTGGTTTTACAAAATTTACATCATGAAGCTTGTGAGTTAGGCTGTTCTTAACAAGCGAAACTGCATCCAGGCGAGAATCCCCGTAATAAATAGCAAGACATAAGCCGCGGCTGAGGCGTAACCCATTTCAAAATTCTTAAAAGCCAGTTCGTACACATAATAGATCATTGTGGTTGAACTACGCAGAGGACCTCCTTTGGTCATGATGTATATTTCCGTAAAAACCTGGAGCCCTTTGATGGTGCCAATGACCACTGAGAACAAGATCATAGGTCTGATAAGGGGCAATGTGATGTAACGCAACTTCTGTCCTTCGCTTGCACCGGAGATATCGGCGCTCTCGTACAGGTCAACGGGGACATTTTTTATGGCCGCGGCGAATAGTATGCTATAGTAGCCGGTTCCAATAAATATATCCATGACCATGATGGCCCATAAGGCGGTTTGTTCTTCAAGCAAGAGGCCCCGCGATTGGCCCAGAAATCCTATCCATTGAATGAACCGATGGAGATAACCCTGGGGCGCATAGAATTGGATGAATATCAAAGCCAGAACGGTGACTGAGATGACCGATGGTAAAAAAAGCGCGGTTCTGAAAATCAACTCTCCTTTTCGTGTGCGGTGAATGTTATTGGCAATAAGAATAGCCAAAACGATGGTGACAGGAATTGTAACTACGCAATAAAGAAAGGTATTCTTTATCGAAACAAGAAATACAGGATCGGAATAGAGATCATGATAGTTTTGTAAGCCGATCCACGCTGTTTTGTCCGGTTCAACAAGTGAATGATTGGTAAAGCTGAGCATGAAGGAATAGACGATGGGATACATCCAAAAAGCGCCAAATACCAGGATCCAGGGGAGGATGAACAGGACCGGACTCAGAGTAAAAGTTTTATTCCTCATATCGAAAGGCGTTTTCAAATGGATATTTTTGTTGACTTTTCTGAACTCTTTGTATATATTCTGCGCGCAAAATTTCGAATGTTCTTTGCGTAATGATGCTGGTGTAGCTCAGCTGGTAGAGCAACTGACTTGTAATCAGTAGGTCGACGGTTCAATTCCGCCCACCAGCTCTACTGGTCAAAATTTTTTCAAAACGGGCAGTTGGCGGAGTGGTCAATCGCAACAGACTGTAAATCTGTCGGGCTAAGCCCTACGGAGGTTCAAATCCTTCACTGCCCACTGAAAAAGACTCCCTCACGATTGGTGTGGGAGTTTTTTTATTCCATTTTCTAATAAAAAAACCCATTCCGTTGATACGGAATGGGTTTTTTATTTGTCAATTTCTCTGACTATTGTGGATTCATAAAGGAATTAAAGTTGACCAGCGGAATATTACTGCCGAAATGGGCATTGATCGCCTTTATATATTCGTTGGCCACAAAGGCGTATCCCAGCGCGGACGGATGGACGCCATCGAGGCTGAACAAACCACCGGAAATAAAATCGGTCTTAACTTTGATACCGCTGCCGATGGAATACCCCGCACCAGCAGAGCCGGAAACGGCCTTAATATCGGAGAAAATATGATTGAAATCGACCACCGTGTATCCATGTTCCGCGGCGGCGGCGGCAATCGATGCATTATAGGAATCAATGATAGTCCTAATATTGGCCACTTCATTGATGGTCAGAGTGTATCTTCCCTGAATGGGATCTAATGGATGCAAGCCATAAGGAGTTGCTCCATTGAGATCGCCGATGGCCGCCGACGTGCTGCCAAGCAAAGAAGAGACGGGCAATAACAGATACATAATGCTGTCCGGTGTGGTCGATTCCTGATAATAGAGACGTGTCTTTGCACCGGTAGAAGGATTCGTAATCAAATACCACGGATGTCCATTGGTATCTGGGACGGAAGATGAAGGAAATACGGTTGTGAAAAACGGAATGTCCGTGACGTATGGAATATTGCCCGTAATAACACCGGCGCCAATTGAGGCAAGGCTATCCATGGATGCATTGAATCCGTCATTAAAATTGTATCCAAAGGTTCCTGCCAATGGATCGGATGCATTAACCGGAGTATATCCGGCAACGGCTGCGGCTTGGAAATCGCCTCTGATGCCGGCACCGCTGGTGGCATACCCAAGGATATCATTGTGGCCTTCCCACCAGATCACAAAGGATGGGGCCAAGGCTTTAACCTGCTGGTATTGAGTTCCCAATCCTCTCAGGATCGGATCAAACAAGGCATTTTGTGAGCCAAATCGCGTCTGTGACCAGGATGTATTATTGGTGCTTCCGGTGGCATGCGTGAAATCCCATACAAAAGAACCGGGAACGGCTATATTATCATAAGGTCTTGCCAGTGCCAGATTCAGCGGATTTGTAACCGCACCGGTAACGCCTGTCGGCGAGGGGCCGGAAGAAGTAACGCGCAGTGTCAAAGTACCGGGAGTACCGGGATCGGCGAACAAAGGTTGTTCAAACTCGGATCCCATTTTGCCGGCGGAGTCCATTCCCAACTGACGCGCAATGACGGCGCCGTAGCTGTTCAATTGAAATGTTCTCGCCATGCCGCCGCTCTGAAAACCGGCCGTTAAGCTATTGCCGACCACGACAAATTTTGAGAAATCTGCATCGCCGCTGGTGGTTATGCGGCCGAAGTCGGGACTGCTCGTACTGGGGTAGTCCACCGAACACGCGTTGAAATAGGTGAGGGCTACGACCATGCTTAGAAAAGCGACGAGCCTTTTAATGTGATTGCGATTCATTTATTTTTCCTCCGAAAATTATGATTTTTCATTTTCATTTAATGATCATTATTTGCCGCCAAACGTATAACCAAAATTCAAGGAAAACAGATTTACGTGCGAGTTATATACGCCGTCGTATCCGTCTACATTCTTACCTTTAGTATTGGCTTCGCTGAAGATAACGGCCATGTAAGCGGCATCCACGTGCCAGGCTTCATTGATCTTATAACCGAGGCCGATACCGATATCGTTTCGATTGGCGTCCGGAAGAAGAGGATTGATGGTTTCGACTGGAGCAGGGGTCTTGTCAAAAATGTATCCGGCGCGCACCTGCAATTTTTCATTCACGTCGTACTCGGCACCGAGACGAATCTGCCACGTATCTTTGTAATTCTCCTCCAAAATTGACGGCGCAGCGCCCGGTTGTTTCTGCTCAGGGAATTTGATGACGACTTTGTCAAAAACGCTCCACCATACATAACCGAAGTCAAACTCGACGGTGAGGTTATTCATAGGCTTATAGGCGGCGCCAATGACCAAGCTGGCCGGATATTCGACGCTGGTGTTGCCTTTTTGTTTTAGACCGCCGAAAAGCGGGTTAGCAAGGGTCGCAGCTACGCTCGGATCGATTACGCGGAAACCTAAAGTATCGGTGGAAGTCTTTGAATGTGTGATCTGACGAAATCTCGCGGTTCCTTCAAAATCATTCTTAACCGAACCTTTATAATCCAAACCAAATGACAATTGATCATTAACTTTCGCAAAAATACCGAGTTGATAGCCGAAGGATCCTTTGTCTTCGCCTGTAAGTTTGACCGCCGCGACATCGTATACGCGGGTTGTGGTGCCGTCGAACAAAGTGGCGGCGTTGTTCCTTCTCAGCAGAACTTTGGAATAAACATAACTCAGGGATACACCTACACCGAACATGTCATTGATCTTGTATGAAAAAGTCGGAGACACGAATACGGATTGTATATCTGCTTCAATAGAACGGAATCTTCCGCTGTAATCGCCATTGGAGTTATCCCATTCAGTTCCAAGGCCAAACGGAGTATTGATGGCCAGACCGGCTGACATCTTATCATTGATCTGATAAAACGCGTACATGTCAAACGGCGGGAACCATTTTTCAACGGCTTTATCTCTCTGGCCAAGACCAGGGGAAGGATTCAAGCCGGAGAACTTTGACAGAGACTGGACCGGCGTAATACCTACATAGATCCGCCATTGCCCGGGGACACTGTAAAAGGCCAGTCCGCCCGGGTTATAGAACGCTGCCGAGGCATCGTAGGGCCGAGCTACAACAGCGCCGGCTTGAGCGGTGGCACGAGCGCCTTGTTCATAAATCGAAAAGCCGCCGGCCAACAGCTGCTGTGCGCATAGCATCACGATCAGCATGCCCAATGCCGCTTTTGCAGAAAATTTTGTTCGACATGAATTCATCTGTGATCCTCCTGAGGTTAGGTTACTCTTGTAGATAGGACATTATAAGAAATGAATAGAAGTGAAATTTAATAATATAAAGAAACTATTATCGCCCATTAGACAGGAAGGAAGGCAAAAATAACGAAATCAAACTACCTAAAAAGAAAATGATTGTCAATAAATTTTTTTAGGGAGAATATACGGAAAGTTCGTCAAACTGGACATGTACATCGGGGAGAACGGTGAGTCCGACGTAGCCGTAAACAAAAGTGTCGTCGGCGGTTTGAGCAACTTGCTCGTTGTTGATAAATAGAGTGTAGAGGTTGCCTTTACATGAGACCTTAAGCGTGTTTTCCAAGTCTGGATTGATTGAGGCGGAAGATGTCCACGGCACGAGATATTTCCACTCGGCATTAACATACTTCCCAAAGGCAAAATTTCCGTTTTGATTGATGAAAAAGAAGTAACCGTCGGAGGCCGTTTTTGCGCGAACCATCAGACCGTATCCGTTCGACAGCGACCCATCTGTCCACCGAACTCTAACCGAGGCCGTGAAATCATCATACGACCTTTCGAGCCATGAGGAATTACCAAGATTCGGGTCATACATCCGGTAACGGCCATCCGAGACATTATTATTTATATCTTCATACCAGCCCTTGTTTTCTGAGAAATCTTCATAAAACAGAAGCACGGATTTGGCCGGCACTTGGGCTTCTTCTTTTCTTTCTGCGACATGGAAATGTGCCTTCTTGTTTGCCGTATCGGCATCAAAGATACCGTCTTCGTCACTATCCTTCCAGCCAATCTGAGCGAGAGTTTCTTCACATAAAATGGGATCGTTCGACTTCATCAGGCATGGATCTTTCATGGGCACGTTTGCCGCGTCATTCAGTGAATTGGATGCGAGCATATTTTTTTCATACTCGGGATCGTATTCATCCTTCGCGTTGAATATATGTCCCGTTTCATGCGCGACAACTTTCCATAATCCGTATGGTCCCCAAGAACCGGATTTATCTGAAATGACCATATAGGGACCTCCGACGAAGGCCCAGGCGGTTCCGCTTTGCTGAGCAAAATATCCGTCAGAATCGTTCGCTGCACTCACTGCCATGATGACAAAGGAATGATCGGTCGAATAGCGGGCCTTCAATTGCTCGTTGTACTGGCGTGTGCGTTCAATGTCAGTGCCTGCCATGAATCCAAGTCGTTTCATGCAATCGGTCACCCATAGAGCGCTTTCATATTTTGGGCGTGATATGGGTTCATATGGCGTTGCACAGAGGCGGATGTCGTACGTCCAGGATAGATCGGCCCTGTACCCTCCGGCGTGGGCCCACCAGTCGAGTCCTTTATAGATCTGTTGAATCACGGATCGCATCTTCTCGAAGGACCAGGATTCCGACTTTGCATCCTGTGTGCCGTCCGATTCCGCAAAGACAATTCCGACGACGTTTGAGCCTAGCATAGGATTCGGCGAGAAGGTCGCTCGAGAGCTCTCGTCGATGCGTGGGCTGCTGTTCTTAAAAGCAAACGAAGGGTTTTGGAAAAAATCCGGTTGTAGTTCGACGGTATTTACGAAAGCGTCATTCCACATCAATAGCCCGAACTTCTCTTCCTGAGAGAGAAACAAGAATGACTCTGTAACAATTGACTGGGAGTGGACGGTGCGAACGATTCCTGAAGTGATCAATTGCTGTTCTGCCTCTTGCGTCACGTAGGCGATCATTAATCTTGGCGGAAAAATATGAAGCACATGACATCCGGTGGATTCTACAAAACGATGTGCTTGGCCAATGTTGGACCCATCGTTAATGACGATGAGGCTTTTTGTTCCATTAAAGCGGGATTGGGCAGACAACTTTCCTGCGCAAAAAGCAGGAAACACGAAGATCAGGTAAGAAAATAATAGGAGATTGAAGAGATGGGAATTTCCGGGCGAAAGGGAATTACTCCTCAGCAACCGGTTCTTCGGTCTTTTGCTGAGGCTCACCGGTCTTGCGTTGCTGAAGGATCTTGTCGACGATCGAATCGGCGTTAGAGCCGTCGCTCTTGATGACTTCACCGTCCATGGTGAGTAGAGGAGTACCGGGCAGTTTGAATTTGCGTTTCGATTTAGTGCGTTGGTTGACAAAGGATTGACGCTTTTCCTGAGTATTAAGGCGCATTCTAATGAGTTCGTCATAAATACGCTTTTCGGACAATTGGGTAAATCCATATTTTTCGGTATTGAGAAGGTTGCTGATCATCTTTGGACCGAGATCGGGATTGTCGCGTATGATATCAAATATCTTGGCCTTCTGCTCGATACTAAGATGACGCGCTTCAATATCAGAAGTTTCTTCTTTATTCTTAAGTCCCTCGTCACCGAATTCGTCAAACCGCTTCTTGTATTTATAATAAGTGGACGTGGAAATGCGGGCCTTCTTACACGCGTCCTTTACGCTCATGCCCCCTTTGACGTCCTCAATAAGGGTCTTTCTGAGATTGAATAAGATATCGGCGGAAGCCATATTTTCTTTGATGGCAACGAAAGTAATATCATCATTCTGAGGTGCACCCTGGGTAAAGGAAAGAATCTCCTGACGCATATTTTCCACAAAACCCTTGGCGTCGTGATGTGCGAACTTTCGAATACTTTCGAGAAAACGTTCTTCACTGAAAAGGTCGCGGGAATTATTCATCGCTTCCGTGATCCCGTCGGTATAAGCGATAAGGACGTCATCCTCGAGCAATTTAATGCTGTCGGTTTGGATGGATTGACCAAACAGTTTGCGGTCCGGTAGAGAAATACCCACCGGAAAGCCTCTGGGATTGAGATAGTAGGTCTGTTTGGTCGAAGTCCGGTGTAAGATCATCGGGTTGTGGCCGGCACTGGCGTAATGGATGGTGCGGTTACGGGAGTCCAGGATGATATAGAACATGGTCACGAACATACCCTTTTTCATGTCGTCCACAACGAAATCATTGACGCGCGCTAAGACATCGCCGGGGTCTTTATTGCCACGCGCTTCAAGACGAAGCGCCGTTCGTATCATGGTCATAACAAGAGAACCGGGAACGCCTTTACCGGAGACGTCCGCCACAACAATACCGATCGTATCGTCGTCGACACGGATGAAGTCAAACAAATCGCCGCCGACTTCTTTGGCCGATTCGTAATAGGTCGAAATATCATAACCTTGGACTTCAGGGAAACTGACGGGAAGCAACATATGCTGGATTTCCTGCGCCACCTGAATTTCTTTCTGAAGCTGCTTCTGCTGAACCAATCCGATCTGAGCTTTGCGGAATTTGGAGGCCATATCGCTAAAAGCCTGGGCAATTTCACCGACCTCATTGGAAGTGTCAATGTCCATGTCATCGGTGATCGTTTCATGTCCGGCGGAGCGGATCCAGTCGGTCAGCTTTTGGAACGGACTGATGATCCTGGCGACGAGAATGGCGATACCGGCATATCCCACGAGGAGGATCAGTGCCGCCAGGACAATACCGAGAAGCTTGAGCGTAGCCATTTCTTCCAGAATGGTCTGTTCCTTGACAATGACATGAGAGAAACCGAGCAGATTTTCGCTGGCGATGATATTGGAACGATAAACCGGCGTATGCACATCAAATACAATCTCGCCGTCCATTGGGTACTTATAAATCATCGATTTTTGGAGTAGGGCGGGATTGCTTATGTTCTCAGTTAGACTGTCAGAATCGGAAGAAGTCTGAACGCTTTCGACATTGATCACTTCGTAATCATCAGGGATCATAAATTGGCCAAGACTCTGCCGTCGGGAGGAAGCGAAGATACGATTTTCCTTATCTACCACAAATACGTCCACAATGAGTTGCTCATTGTCTTTCTTAAGCGCATCGGCGATCTGGAATACGGAAAGGTCGTTAAAGTCGGCCATATATTCTGAGCTGGACGAAGAAGTGGTTGCGGAAATCGCTGTGATGCGCTTTAGTATCTCGTCTTGCAGGTTTTCTGTCTGGACTTTTTGAAAAACGATATAACCGCTGACTACGATCAGCGTCAGTGCGGCCGACGAGATGATCGCATAACGGTTACGGAGATTTACCTGGCTTAAAAGGGTCTTGCGTTTTGACTTAGCGGTGCGGTATTTTACAAGTCGAAGTTCGTTGCCCTCGGATGTGACCTGGTAATCGATCTCATCCATCAGTTTCTGAAGCATGAATATACCCAGACCGCCTTTCTTACCGATCTTGATATATTCCTTCATGTCGGGCGCTTTCGCATTGCGCGGATCGAAGGTCCGTCCCTGATCGATCAAAACGATCGTAAGGCTGGTGGTTTTTACGATAGCCCGCATCGTCACAAAACCACGGCCGGGTGTGTCTCGGTAGGCATGGCGGATTATGTTGGTCACAGCTTCATCGGTAGCCAGCTTGAGCGATCCGATGACCTTATCATCAAAGCCGTTTTTCCTTCCGACACTGACCACAAAATCCCGAAGGTCCGCAAGATATTTCATATCCGCGGGAACTTTGAGCTCTTCTTTTTGTGAACTTTTAAATAGCATATCAAAAAATAAAGACTACTTCTTTCTCAGATTATTTTGCTTTTGCAGACGCAGCTGCTCTTCAGCCTTATCAATAGCCTTCAGGACGCGCTTATTCAAAGGATCTTTTTCGAGAATGCGCTGCCAGATGATGATAGCCTGTTCATATTTACCTTCAACGTAAAGATCCACACCCTGCAGATAAGTCTTTTCCTGATCGCCTTCCAGGTTCTTGAACGTGGCAAAACTTCGTACAATGGATTTCTTGTGATATTCTTTTACCGTTTCATTGGCCGGATCGATCAATAACGCTTGTTCAAAAGCCTCCATCGCTCCCTGATAATCGGCTTTTTGATAGGCGTCCAAACCGGTACGCGTAGATTCCAGGAATGTCAGGCGGTTACTGATGCGTTTCAATTCAGTGTCAATCTCTTTTTGGATCGTCTGGTTAGTCGGATCCAGACCGCGCGCTTCGCTTAATAGTTTTAATGCTTCCGCAAAGTTGTTGGCCGCGGCACTGGAACGCGCTTTGGCGATAAATGAACCTATCTTTTTGTCCAGCAGGCCGCGTGTCTCGGCGATGGCTTTGGCCAGTTCAGGATTGTTGGGAGAACGATCCAATGCGTTCTGATATTCATTGATGGCTGCAAGATAGTCGCCCTTTTGAACAAACTGAGAACCCCGACGGTAGTGATCACGAATTACTTTGTCGTTTTCTTCATTGATGGTCTGGGATTTAACGGCACTGGCCGTATCGGACAATTGCGAAGCGAGCTGCTTATCCATCAGTGCATTGACGCTGTCGACATAAAGTTTGGCCTGGGCATTGTTCGGATCCAATTGGAGCACTTGTTCGAATTCAACCAAAGCCGGAAGGAGTTTGTTATCTTTCAATAACTCCTTTCCCTGGGCATGGTGTTCTTTCAGCGCTCTGGCTCTGGCGGCTTCCTGATTCTTTGCGATCAACTTCTGATCTTCTTCAAGGCGTCTCGCCCGTGCGATTTGAATTTTTTCATCAATCGTTTTTCCGAAGTTCATCGTGAGGGACAAACGGTGCAGGGGAGTACCGAATTGATTGCCCAAGTTAACCGAGTAATCGACCTGGAATCTCTGGAATTGCTGGAATTCAGTTCCCATGCCGACGGTCATTTGCCCGGCCATGAGACCGACTCGTGCTACGAGAAAGCGGTTGTATGTAAACTCAGCGCCGAAATTGAATGTCGGATTGGGGGTTTCCTGACTCTTATTCATATCGACGGCCAGCGTAAATTTCTTGAGTTTTTCGTCGCCGAAGAACAAGTCCTTTGCCACGCCAAATTTGATGTTATAGGGATCGGTATCGGAAGCCTCTGCTAATTTGATACTAGGCCTGACGACGTTCTGAAAATTAAGTCCGACAGATAGGTTCCTCAGTATCGCGTTGTCATAATCCGGACGCCACATAGCGCCGATGTCCAGACCGAATCCGGTACCGGAAACGGCGTTAACCTGATCTTCTACAAGGTTGGAGGTAGAGGTGTGATCAACTTTAAAGGTCGTACCCAGCGCGAGACCAAACCACGGCAACTTTTTTCCGTAGGAAAAATAGTATTCTTCTTTGGTAAAGCTCTGGTTGGATGCTATGGTCGTGAAGTTATTTGTGAAACTAATGCCATCCACACCCACACGGGCGACACCAACTCCGACGGAACCGAATTGCACGAACGGGAAAGTCACACTGGCGAAGTTGTAAAAAGAGCCTTCTATCAAAGTCGAATGGAACAATACGAGATTGGATTGCGTGAGGTAGTCGAGTCCGGCCGGATTCCAGAAAACGGCCGAACCGTCATTGGCCATCGCCACAAAGGCGTTTCCGAATCCCTGCGCGCGTGCGCCCATGCCGGTCTCAATAAAGAGGCTCTGAGTTCCGTCCGCGGGCTGCATCTGTGCGTGCGCCTGCGGAACGGCTAAACTGAAGGCCAGAGAGGCAAACAAACATGTACCTACCCTCAATAGCCTAAGAAAACAGTTTTCCGTAAGCCGTTTGTACATACCAATTCTTCTAAAAAGAAACGTGAGAAGGGATTTCAGTTATACCGAATACAAGATAAGCTAATAGGGGCGGACTTGCAATAAAAAACTAATAAAAACAATCAAATAAACAGAATTCAAACGACTAGCCGCCAATTTTGGAACGGTCTTTGTTTTGGATCTGAAAGGACTCGATCTTTTCGGCGTCCTGCTTTCGTGCCCGAAACCGGATCACGGTATTTTTGGATTTGTGCTTCGCGTCAAGTACTTCACCGAGGTAATGGATCATGGAAAAGAGCTTTCCATCGGTATTGTCGACGGTTAGGGTCTTGATCACATAGTCGCTGTTGATCTGTTTGATCACAGCTTGTTTCAGTTTGTCCAACCCGATTTTGCGCTGAGCGGAAATGAATAAGGCGCCTTTGAATTCTTTTTTCAGCGCCGACAGCAGGGTTTCATCTTCAATCCGGTCCACTTTATTGAAGACGATGAGAGTGGCTTCATGTGTCGCGTCAAGGTCTTTCAATACTTGATTGACCGTTTCCATCTGTTCGCGGAATTGATGGTTGCTTGTGTCCACGACGTGAAGCAAGATGTCCGCCTCGCGTACTTCATCCAGTGTAGAACGGAACGACGCCACCAGATGATGGGGGAGTTTGCGGATAAAGCCGACCGTATCGGAGATAAGGCACGGATAGTCGTTATCCAGAAGCACCTTGCGCACCGTGGCGTCCAGCGTTGCAAACAGTCTGTTTTCAACAAACACTCCGGCATCGGAAAGCGCATTGAGCAATGTGGATTTGCCGGCATTCGTGTATCCCACGAGGGCCACACGGAACATGTCGCCGCGCGACGCGCGTTGGGTCTTACGTTGTTTATCAATTTTCTTGAGTTCTTCTTTGAGAACCGCGATGCGGTTGCCGATCAGGCGACGGTCGGTTTCCAACTGGGTTTCGCCGGGACCTTTGGTAAAGACCCCTCCGCCGGCCTGTCTTTCCAAATGCGACCATTGCCGCGTGAGTCTGGGCAAGAGATACTCCAATTGCGCCAATTCCACCTGGGTTTTGGACTCGCTGGAACGCGCACGTTTGGCAAAGATGTCGAGGATCAACGCACTGCGGTCAATGATCTTACATTTTACAGCTTTTTCAATATTCTTGGTCTGCGCCGGAGAAAGGTCGTCATCGAATATCACTACCTGAATATTCTGATCTGTAACTTTGTAAGCGATCTCTTGCACCTTGCCTTTTCCGATGTAGGTCGATGGGTCGATATGTTTAAGGTTTTGCCACACCGTGTCGATCACCTCCACGCCTGCCGTATCGGCCAACAAGGCGAGTTCTTCCAGGAAATCCTCCACAGGCGCCGTATCAAAGGGGTGGGTGATGCCTACGAGTAAGGCGCGTTCTTTGGTTTGGTGTGTCGAATGAAGTTTGTTCAAAATGACTCCCGGTTATTCATCGTTATCGTCCCGATCCAAAGGTAATTCCAGAACCTGCACGGGCGGCAGGCTGTTTCCCATGATACCTTCCAATTCACCGCGCATGCCGGACGTATTTTGTATTACGCGGTCTATTTGCTTCTTACGTCTTTCCCATATCTTCATCATGGCCCGTTTTTCCGATTCAAGGTCCTCATTCATAGCCTTAAAGGATTCCACGATGGCTTCAATGCGCTGACTGAATTCTTTGCCGGAGAGATAGTTATACAGTGATTCCATCTTTTCATTCTTGCCGACCATCGTATTCATGGTTCGGGCTACTTCGATGATATGGCTGCGCAATACGGATGCAAGGCCAAGGGCCGTCGGAAATTCCGTGATCCATATTCCCTCGCTGTGGCCGATATACCTTGTATCTTTAGGCAAGACAGACGAAACGATCACGGCCACATTGGCTTTGACCTCGCGCTGATCGTCTTTGAGTTTCTGAATCCAGCCGTCGCTCCAATTCTTGGTTCGTTTTGATTCCCACAGTATCGTTCCGCACATCTGGCCGCTTTTTGTATACACATGCTGGATCACATCGGCGCCGCGAACGCCTTTGGGAACAGGCTGGATATTATCGAGAGGGAAGGTCTGACGCAAAAGGGATTCCAGTTCCAGTTCCATCACTTCACCCTGGGATTGCTGGGAACCCTGTTCGGCTTTACGGCCGAGTTCTTCAATCTGCTTGCGAAGATCGTTGATCTGTTTATCCTTTTCGGCGTCCTTCAGTCTGTGTTCGTCGGAGATCCTGTTGGTTACTTCATGCCGAATCATATTACGTTCATTCTCCAATTGCCGTTCCATATCCAGCCTGAAGGCCTGTTCCCGTTCTTCCAGTTCGCGCTGACGTTTTCGTAATTCGAGTTCTTTTTGCTGGGCATCGCGAAGTTTCTCTGATTTGGAATTGAGTTGTTCTTCGAGATCTTTCAGTTTGATGTTTATTTCTTCTTCCTTTTCCTTACGGATTCTGGCTTCGCGCTTGCCAATTTCTTCTTTGTAACGCTGGTTGAATTCCTGCCGTAATCTCTCTTCGATATCAGAACGGATCTGAGAGGAGAGGGCCTGATTTAACTCGATATTTGTGCCGCATTGAGGGCACTTGATGGTTTGTTCGTTCATGCGATTTATTCCATAGTTATTTAAACGAGATCCATAATGGATCCGAAGTCCGGATCAAACAACCGTTTGTAAGTGCGGATGGCGAATACGTCCGTCATGCCGGCGATGTAATCGCATAAGAGACGGGCGCGTCGCAGGATATCTTTTTCCTTACGCACGTATCGCTCTGTACTCTCGGGCAGCAATACGTATTTGGAATCCGGGTTGTCCAGATAATGCTCGCGGAAAGCTTTGAAGATTTCTTTGAGCATGTGGTCGGCCTTATACTCCAATTGATATATTTGCGGCGACCAAAAGACCAGTTCGCGGGACAAGGTGCCGTACCAGTCGGCTTCTTCACGAACCCGCTGATCGATGTCGAGCCTATACGCATAGCGGTTTGTGTCACCGCTCATAAAATTGTCCGTCTTGACCAGTTTGGCTGAGCGGATGAATTCCCCGATCTTTCGGGCAAAGAATCGGTTTAACTGCCGGTCATGGACGGCACGGATGAGAGTCTGCATCCAGTCTTGTTGTTGCGGACTCAGGTCTTTTCTCCGGATCCATTGTTCAATTTTGACGACCGTGATGAGCCCCGCGGCCAGTCCATCCATGACGTCGTTGATCGAATAGGCCGTATCGTCCGCCCAATCCATGATCTGGCACTCGATACTGCGGAATTTGTTGAGGTATTTTGCCTGCTTCAGTTCTGCCGGAATGTTTTTGTCTCCATAAATGAAGCGGAGAAATCGATCCTGATCGTCATACAAGAAATGATTCTTAGGGGTACGATCACCGGAGCAAAGATCGTGAAAAAGCATTTTATATTTCATCACGCCATCCGTGAAGGCCCTTGTAGGATTCATGCCTTCGCGGCCTTCCACCCCAGAGTAAATCGTCTCGGTAATTATGCGCAAAGTCTGGGCATTACCTTCGAAACCGCCCAGGTCTTTCATGAGACCGTTTAGTGTGTCTTCGCCCGCATGGCCGAACGGCGGATGGCCGATATCGTGCGAGAGACAGATGGCCTCGACCAATTCCGGATCAATGTAGAATTCCTGATCCAAAAGCCCGCTTTCGTGCTGAAGATAATGACATATCGAGCGCCCGATCTGCGCGACCTCTATGGAATGCGTCAGGCGTGTACGGTAAAAGTCGTACTCACCGGAAAAAAAGACCTGGGTCTTGGCCTGCAGGCGGCGAAATGAGGAAGAATGAATGATCCGGTCGCGATCCTGCTGGAAAGGCGTTCTTTCACGCAGAGTTCTTCCTTCTTCGGGATGCAGAATTTCAGCGTCAAAGGCATTGTAGAAACGGTTAATCATGTTCAATCACGCCTGCATAAGGTTATGAATTCGCAATTTCGGCAGCGCTTCTCATCATCGGTCTGGCGAAAGGTCTCACCGGGATCAACGATTCTTCCAATCAGGGATCGAAGTTGCTCCTCAAATGAGTCGAAAACCGCGTCCGTCAGTTGCGTGGATCCTTCGATAGTAACCGGGATAAGCCCGCCGGATAGTTTCTTGAATGGATAGATGACAGCGGACATGTTTGGCATCCGGTTTTCAATATTTTTTTTGTAAATATAGGCGTAGGTCAAAGTTTGAAGACTTTTTGACAGGGCCGGATCTGATACGATATCCGGCCAAGTTTCGACAACCAGTTCTTCGTCCGTCACTTTGCCGGTCTTATAATCGACGATCCGAACACCATCGCTTGAACTTTCGATACGGTCAATGATGCCTTTTAACTTAATGATTTTTTCGTCTCCGTTCAATTGCAACTTAAGATCATAGTGCATTTCCTTTTCCAACCCGATTACCGTTAATCCGGCATTTTCTTCCAGAGATTTCCTTAGACGTTGCTTTTCCGTCTGAAGGAAACGGTTTATCAGTTTGATACCTACGCGAAGCAACAGATGGTTCTTACCATGATCTATATCGGCGCTTGGGAGAAACTTGAGGAATGCCTGCCGTAGTAGAGGCTCGATCTTCGGTCTCATCCGATCCAACGCTTCCTCGTTCAGAGGTTTTTCCAGAAGCGGCTGATACAATTCTCTCAGCGTTTCGTGGACGGCATTTCCAAACGTATCGGCTTCAATGGCTTCTTCAACGCCTTCGGTCTCTCGAATTCCGACGGCATAACGAAAATAGAAACGAAGCGTGCATTGGATGAATGTATTGAAAGCCGAAGGGGAGATCCCTGCGGCCAGGAGACTTTCAAGACGTTCGGAAATTTCCCGATCTTTGGGAATTTCTATAGCGGCCGGCTTCTTTCGATCTTCAAAGGACCATTGGCCCGACAAAAACCGAACCGGAATATCGGAGGGTTTGATATTCGGGTTATACTTTGGCAATTCGTTGAGCAACTGTGTGATGAACCGGCTTCGTTCACCTTTGCCGAATTCGTCGGTTTCTGTATTGTAAATCAAATAGACATTGGCTGCCCTTTGTATCGATCGGTAGAAATTGTAAGCAAATATGGCATCGCGTTCCTTGTAAGTGGGCAATTTGAATTCCCTTTTGATGTCCAGCGGAATCAAGGACATTTGTGTCTTGGCGGCCGGGAGGATGCTCTCATTGACGGACAATATGATAACATTTTCAAAATCAATCGTACGAGTCTCCAATACCCCCATGATCTGTAGCCCTTTGCGCGGTTCACCGGCAAATGGGATTCTGGTGGATGACAAGATATTCGTCAGCAGTTTCTGGAAACTGAAGACGTCCAAGGCGGTCTCATGCACTTTAAACAGCCTATCAAGTTGAACCAGAATAGCCTCTACGGTATAGAGGGACTCCAATTCAATGTCTTTTTTGAAATCGGCGTTGCCGGATAACGCTTGCCGAAGATAAGCCAGAATCAAAGTCATTTGATGAATGGCGTCGGACGCATCTTTCCAAACGTGAAATAATATGTTATCATAAAGGGGTTCGGTTGTTTTGATGAAAGCGGTGATGTCATCCGGAGCGATATGGAGTATATTTTGTCTGCGAATGCGGCGGATCAGATTTCTAAACGGCCTGGTTGTCCGGCGCGAATCGATCCACTCGATCAACGGGTGACCTAAGACCGAGACAACATCACGATGATAAAACGCGGTCTTTCCATCGCCCTCCATTGACTTGGCGTTCTTCTGAAGTTCGAAAAGCGATTCTATCAGACTGAAGAGAGGGGTGTGCCGCAAAGATAATCCCATACTTACATTAACGGCATCGACGGAGGCGGGTAGGGAATGGAGCATCGGAAACAGCAGACTTTCGTCGGCCAGAATTACAGCCGTGCGGTCCAGAGTGCCCGATATTGACTTAATGCGCTCTGCAATGTCTCCGGCCGTATGGGCCTGGCCGATCTGCTTGGCGACCCCGATGATCTCGATATGCTTCTTTGTGGATGTGAAAAAGCTTTTCATCCACTTATCATCAGAAAGCCTCCATTCTTTCAAATATCTACGGATATAGTGCCCGGCCTCGTGCAGTTGATTATCAATATAATAACTGTCTATATCCCAAATCACATGAGCTCTGTCCATTTTAAGTAGAGTTCTGAATATTTTTTCTTCCGAATGACTGAGGGCATTAAATCCGGCAAACAGGACCTTTTTCCATGGCTTATCGATTATCAAGGTCTCCACAGATTCGGCGGCGCTTCGGAAAGCCATACCTTTGTACGCCATACCGCGCTCCGAAAGATGTTCTTTCAGACGATGATACCAAAGTTTCAGCGATTTCCAGAAATGCAAGTACTGCATCTGAAAGTCCGTTAGAGAACCGCCGTCCGGGCTCCATTGTTCGATAGCTTTGATTTCGTCAAGATGATCGAATAGCTTGTCGGCCGGGGTCATGTATGCATCAATATCGTCGAAATCTTTGAGCAGAACCTCGGCCCATTGCGAAAACCGTTCAAACGTCTCTTCTCCTCCGGATTTTCTGTAAATTTGATAGAATTCAAAAAGCAGCATCACCGGTTCCATGATTCTTACCGGGTGCAATTCCAGTACAAATTCCTCTATTGTGAGAACGGCCGGTGTCCATAAAGGTTCGCGAACTTCTTCGGATAAGCATTTTTTGAAATACAGAACCGCCCGCCGATTCTGGAATACGACGCAGAGGTCCGTCATATGCTTTCCGTGATTAGCCGCAACGTCACGGGCTAATTCGGTCAGGAACGATTCCATCAGATCTTCTCCAGTCGTTTATCTTCGGTATAGAGAAGGAAAGCCTCTACTTGCGAGTACCCCATATCACGAATACAAGCCGTATAACCATTTAATTGGGTGACGTGTTCCTCACGAGGAATATGTCCGGTCTTATAATCGATGACCGTAACGGCTTGCCCATTGAGGATAATACGGTCGGCCCTCAAAAAAGCGCCTTCGCGCGTCTTCATCTCGGCCTCGGTCCGGACATTCAATCCTTTTTCAAAGAAAGGACGAATATGAGGTTGGTGCAAAATATCGTTCAGTTCATCCACAAGTTCCTGACTTTTTTCTCGTTCGACAGATCCGATACGGCAGAGGTACTCCACAGCCGGACGTATATCATCGATAGAGCGAATGCGGGCCAACGCGGCATGGAGCATGCGGCCCCTTTCTGCTTGTGTCCGTTCATTGTCGGATATCGTACGGGTTTTTCTGATCACGAGTTTGTCACGCCAGCTGTGCGTTGGAAGCGATCGGATGGAGTACACATTTCCTTTTTCGACCATGCCATGACCGGTCGGACTTCGTTCTTCGCCAAACCCGTAAACGGTCTTACCCGGTTCCCAGATGGTCAGACTGTTCAAATAACGCAAAAATAAATGATGGATCTTTGTTAGTCCGGCCGGCATTTTATCCATTTCTTCACAGATCACGTAAAGTTTTTCCTTGGCTCTCGTTGTGGCCACGTACAATAAATTCAAATGATCGAGGAAGGTCTTGGCCTTTTCGTTCTCATACAATTTGGACAAACTGGTTTGCCGCAGATCTTTCTTGAATGAAATCAAAGCGAATGATAAGGCGGGTGCGAATGGCAATTCGGGCGATATCCACATGTCGTCTTCACTTTCGTCGGTGCTCCATGTCGCTTTTGGTAAAATAACGACAGGGAACTCCAGTCCCTTCGCTTTATGAATTGTCAGGACTTGAACCGCATCGATACCTTCCGGAAGGGAAGCCGAGAGCTTTTCTTTATGTTCATCCCACCATTTCAGAAATTCTTCCGGTGAATTTCCTTCCTTAATGGAAAAAGACAGCAAGGCGTCCAAAAAATGGCTGAGAAGAAGGTTTGTAGTTTTATTTAAATTGAAGGCGACGATAAGATTTTCGGCGATCTCGTAAAGGGATAGGTATGACAGCTCTTTGAAATTTATTTTGTATCCCAAACCGGATATCGTATCGAAGAAGCGACCCAATTCCCTGGAAGACTGGAAAAAATAGTGCAAAGACTGGTCAGTAACTTGATTTTTCTGACAGAGATAACAAAGCATTTCGGCACGCGCTATCGCATCATCGGGTTCTACTATAAAACGTAGGACCGCAAGAATGAAACGCACTTCAGGGGAATGATTCAACAAAATAGACTCGGCGGAAATTACAGGAATGTTTCTTTGAATCAGGTGTTCAGCGATCCGGCTGGCATCGGCATTGGCTCTTGTAAGGAGGGCAATATCCTTGTAGGCATGACCCTTACTCAGGAGCGATGCGATAAGTTCGACCGTATGGTCAAACAAGAGCTGATCAGGCTCGGGAGAGTTTTTTAGATCCAAAAATTCAATCCGCACATAACCGCCATTCAAGTCGGCCCGATGTTTTTGCTTCTGATCGCGATAGATCGACCTGAATTCAAAGGCTGGATCCGCTGAGAAATAAGAGTAAAAATCATTATTGAATGTCACGATCTCCGGCGCGCTTCGGTAATTGGTATCCAGACGCTTAAGTTCAAAACCCCTTTTGAGCGATCTTTCTCTCTCGGCAAGTATAGGATCCGACTCAGAGCCTTTGATGGATGGTAAAGCATTGAATTGTTCCACGTCACCGTTTCGAAAACGGTAAATAGCCTGTTTTCCGTCACCTACAACCATGTTGAAATGATCAGAGGCCAGAGAATTCTCAACCAGTGGAAGAAGGTTGGACCATTGTAGTTCGGAAGTATCTTGAAATTCATCGATCAAATAATGTTCATATTTTTCTCCGAGCCTTTCGAAAATAAAGGGGATAGGTTCCGAGGCCACCACTTCGTGGACACGTTTGTTAAATTCGGATATGAGCAATCGGTTGGCTTCGAGATTTCTTTGACGCATCAATGCATGAATACGATTGAGAAGGCTCAAAGCATAAAGCCGCTGAATGATCAGCGTTGAAAGAATGTAATTACTAAGATGCTCGTTGACCGCACCCTGAATCGACCAATAGACTGTTTCCAATTTCTTTTTTACTGAGTCGATTTTATTTTGTTCGCTTCGGGCGGTCTTAGATGCATACCATTTGCCGTTCTCAATGGTTTCCTTCACGTACGTATTAGGAGTTAGACGTTCAGGTTGAAATTTTCCCGATAGATGGTTTAAATAGCCGGGGAGACCGCTTTTGCCGTGGTAGAATGACGTCACATCAATATGGTTCGATTCAATGATAAGGAGGGCTTCCCGAGCTGAGGCATTAATGCGGTTTTCAAACTGCCGAACAAAATCAACCAAGACTCTACGTATCTTGGTGAAATCTTCCAGCGTAAGGCTGGCTAAACTCGACAGAGGAAGGGAAGAATTGTCTTTAAGGACTTTGCCGGCCAGCGACTTGATCGGAAAGTCGATATTCCAGTTTTTTTCATCTTCGATCGTATCCTCCGCAAACGCCGCCAAAGTCTGCGTCAGTTCCTCATCGATACCGACGGACTGCATAAGGGCGTCCACGGTTTCGGACATGATACGATCTTCGTCCGTTTCTACGTCAAAATTCCAGGATAACCGAAGATCGCGTGCAAAAGTTCTGATGATATTGTGAACAAAACTGTCGATCGTGCCAACCGCAAAATCAGCATAATCGTGCAGTATGAAATTCAAAACCTTGTCGGCGGAACGGATCAGCTGTTCGCGGGGAATTCCGGTCTCATCGATGATCTGGGTAAGCAGTTTGTCCGATTCCTTCTCATTGGCGGCAATGCCTGCCAGAGCCTCCAGAATACGATTCTTCATTTCTTCGGCGGCCTTATTCGTAAAGGTGACCGCCAGGATTCGGCGATACCGGTCCTCGCGCGATAACACAAGCTTCAAATATTCTTTGACCAGAGTAAAAGTCTTTCCGGATCCGGCCGATGAACTGTATACAACAAAAGGCATGAGAGAATCGCTTGATTGGATGTTAAGAGTATATATAAAAAAGTTTCATATCAAATCACATAAAAAACTATGAGGACCTCGCGCCGTGCGCTTTTTTGTTGTGGCATATTAGCCAAAAATTCACGATTATGTTTCATAAGTATTCCAGATCTTAAATTAAACATGGCCAAACCCTCAGGAAAGCCCGCATCCAAGATCACCATGGTCGGCACGCCCGACGAAAATGAAACCCTGCATCATTTTACACGCTTCCTTCATTGGTTAAAAGAGGATAAGGAACTGGAAGCAAAACGACAACAGATCGAAGAGCTTCAGGAAGGTATACGTCAATTGGAATGGGCCGTATTGAAACTGGAAGCTGAGGAGAAAGGCAACTTGAATTCTCTCAATCTGCAGTGGCATGAAAAACGGCTCAAAGCGGCGGCGTTGGGCGATCATGAGAAAGAACTCAAGGAATTCACTCGGCAATATCATAAATTAAAAAACCTTGAAAGCCAACTCAGGCAGATCACGGAAAAGGGATTATTCGAAAAAGCTCTTTTGGAAAGGATCGAGTTTGAGATCCGTACGCTGGCGCAGGATCCGTCAAGTCGTGATGAATTGAATGCGTTGGCCGATGAGAAGCGGTCCGAAATCCAGTCGCTGAGAGGAGAATATCTCGTCATCGAGGAGCAGATACAAAAGCTTGAACCGGTATTGAAACAGATCGCCGTGCTTGAGATCATGATGGCAGAGGCGAAAAAGGCCGAGCACGAAAGCCGATCCTTACAGGAGGAGATCGAGCGGATCAAAGGCCAACTATCCAAGCAGACTTTTGCCAAGCGTGAAGTGTCGGCCATGGAGGATTTGAAGCGTCAGTTGCAGTCAGTTCCGTACAATGCGTCGTATCACAAAGAGCTCCGGCGCTCAATTGACCGTTACCTGGAGACCGAATTACCGGCATGGTTAAAGGAAAGCGGGCTCATTTCATAACTCTTCGGTATGTATTATCCTTTTTTTATAGCAAAGAAGTTTCTTTGGGCCAAACGTAAGACGGGTTTTATTTCTGTCATTGCCTACATTTCCATCGCCGGTGTAGCGCTGGGGACTGCGGCTCTGATCGTGACTTTGGCCATCATATCGGGTTTTGAGAGGGAATTGCGGGCCAAGTTCATCACTTTCGATTCCCACATCCGCGTAAAGACGTTTGAAGGAACGCCTCCCATCAGCGATTTTCCGGAATTGGCATCTAAAATCAGTATTCTGCCTGAGATCACGGGATTTTCACCGTATATTGAAAAAGAGGCCATGATACGTTCGAAAAGGACCACGGATGGCGTCATCATCAAAGGTATAGACCAGGATCTCGTTGACCGTGCTCTGGATATCCGGAAAGATGTGATCGATTACAGGAATGACCTAAAAATTGATCTCAGAAGAAAAGATCGAACAACCTTGCCAGGGGTTTTGATCGGAAAAAAGCTGGCGGATAAGCTTTTCGTTTCCGTCGGAGACAAAATCACCATCTTCAGCTTGCAGAATACTCTGGCGTTTATCAAACAGCCCAAAGTTGGTCAATTCCTGGTCACCGGCATTTATCGGAGCGGTCTGAGCGAGTACGATAATGTGCTGGTTTATATGGATCTTGCTGAGGCTCAGAAGCTGTTCGACTTCGGGCAAGCGGTGACGGGAGTGGAAATGCGTTTGCGCGATCTTTTTGCCGCTCCGGACGTGGCGAAGGAACTTGGAAGGCTCCTTGGATACCCGTATTACGTACGGACCTGGCAGGACATACACCGCAATCTTTTCGGATGGCTTGAAACAAACAATTTTATCATGATGATCATCTTTACGCTCATCATCATGGTGGCCGCATTCAATATTATCGGAACATTATTTATGATCGTGATTGAGAAAACAAAAGACATTGGCATTCTCAAATCGATGGGAGCCGCACAAAAACGCATCAGGGACATATTTGTTATGGAAGGGGTGCTGATAGGACTTATCGGTGCCGGCATCGGCAATGTTCTTGCGTTGGTGCTCTGTTGGCTGCAAATGAAATTCAAGATTATTTCGCTGAATTCCGATGTGTATTTCATGGACACGGTTCCGATCGAATTGAGATGGTATCATTTTGCGGTGATTTCCGGATTTGCCGTGATACTTTGTGTCTCCGCGACTCTGTTCCCGTCGTATAAGGCGGCCCGTCTGGATGCCGTAAATGCCATCAGGTATGAATAAAAGGATATGGATTTGAAACTCGAACGCTTCATAGCCCTGCGTTATCTTCGGCCTAGGAAAGACAATCTTTACGTGACGATGATCGGCGGAATTTCAGTTGTCGGTGTCACGATCGGTGTGATGGCTATCGTGCTGGTGTTGTCCATTCTCAATGGCTTTGAAAGGGAAATCAAAACACGCTTTGTCGGATTCGATTCCCACTTAAAAATCAAGAGACCTCACGAAGAAGGAATTACTGATTGGCAGCCGCTGCTTGAGAAACTGCGCGGGCAGGAATTTATTAAAGGGGTTTCACCGTATGTTCTCGAAAAGGCAATGATTACGAGTGCGTCCGGTAATCATGTGACTTTCGTAAAAGGCACTGATGAGTCTTCCATTGTTACGGTAACATCATTGGAAAAAAACCTTGTGCACGGCCGGATCGACTTTTCGGTTCAGGACAGCGCATTTGCCGGCATTACAGTCGGCTACAGCCTTTCTCTGCAGCTTGATGTCAATGCGCGGGACACCCTGACGATCATTAGCCCGGCCGGCGTCACGGGCCCTTTCAGTATGCCCAATGCCAAGAGATTCAGCGCTTCTGGAATTTTTAAGACCGACATGTATGAGTATGACAATGCGTACGTCTTTATTTCGCTCAAGGATGCCCAGGACCTCTTTGAAATGGAAGGGAGTATCAGCGGTATTGACGTACGTGTTGAGACCATCGATCAGTCATTTGAGGCACGCGAAAGGTTAGTGGCGCTGTTGGGAGATGGATACGTGGTTGAGACATGGTACGAACAGCACCGCGATCTCTACAGCGCTATGAAGATCGAAAAATGGGGATCATTGGTCATTCTCAGTCTGATCATAATTGTGGCTGGTTTTAATATCGTAAGCACCCTCATAATGATCGTCATGCAGAAAACGCCTGAAATAGGAATTTTGAAATCGATCGGCGCCAGTGCAAGAACCGTATCGGGTATATTTATGCAGCAGGGGCTCATAACCGGCATCATAGGCATTTTGGCGGGATGCGTGATCGGTTACGGGATGTGTTTTATTCAGATGCGGTACGAAGTGATCAAAATGCCTCAGGATATCTTCTTTCTTGAATCCTTACCAGTGGAACTTCAGTGGTTCGATTTTTTTGCGATTGTTGTAGTTGCGTTTTGCTTGTGTCTTTTTTCCACCGTTTATCCGGCCCGCAAGGCTGCTCATTTGGCGCCGGTAGAGGCTTTGCGCTCATGAAATCATAAAAGGATATCCCTATGTGTCATATGAAGAGATTAATCTTCTTGTTATTGGCTTTTTGGGCTTTTGGCGTCTGTCCTTCCAGTCTGTATCCTCAAAAAAGCAAGCTATATGTACTGGCATACAAATACAAGGAAGGGGATAAATACCGGGTTTCCACTAGTTCCTACAATAGTTTTACAACCGTGTCAGGAAAATACGCCAGCACGTTTACCTCTGAAACGGCCTTTGACGTCTATCAGGAAATCGAAGGCGGCGACGAAGAGGCCTATGATATGAAGATGCGTATTGAGCTCACTCGATTTTCAGAAAATGGGAAGAATTTTACTTATAAACTGGGTAGCCTCTTTCGAGGGGATGAGATAAGACTGTCATTCGATCGGTTTGGTCATGTCCTTCCCGGAACTGTTGAACAAACATTGTCTGACTCGACCCAAGTCATATCTCATAAAGTATCATCACTGATCCCCTTGCTCTTTTTACCGCTGCCGGATCGAGCCATCAAAACAGGGGATACTTGGCAAATCACCGATTTTCTGAGTCCGGAACAACTCCTTAGTCTTGTTGGTCCTTCGTTCGGCATCAAGAAACCTGAAATAAGAGGCATTTACACTCTCGAAAGTGTTAATGAAAGTCTTGCCACTGTCTCCTTAAGCGTTGAGATCTCAGGCAGCGGACGTCCGGCAGAAACGAAAGGACTTCCCGAACTGGACTTTCTGATTCAAATGACGGGGTCTTTTGTATTTAGTATCGCAGAAGGTAAAGTCATCAATGGCAATCTGACCACCGACGCTGTCGGCGTAGCTGTCATTGGAGACATGAATGTGGATTTCAAAGGCAACCTGCAATCGGTTTTCTCAGTTGAAAAATATAAATAGATCGTGAATATGGATACATCATATATCGTACGGGCCGAAGAACTGACAAAGTCCTATCAAATGGCTAAAGGCGAACTGCCGGTACTCAAAGGTATTACGCTGGACATTCGCGCCGGAGAGATCCTATCTATCGTAGGTCCATCGGGAGTCGGCAAAAGCACCCTGCTTCATATACTCGGCGCGCTGGATAGGCCCACATCCGGCAGAGTTATGATCGACGGGGTCGCGGCGCATGAACTGAGTGAAGAAAAAATGGCCGGATTCAGGAATGAAAAGATCGGTTTTGTGTTCCAATTTCATCATCTGCTTCCTGAGTTTACGGCCCTGGAAAATGTAATCATGCCTGCATTGATCGCCGGAAAGACCATAGCCGAATGCCGCGGACGGGGCGAAGAACTGCTTACAAACGTCGGATTGATGGGGCGGGCGGGTCACCGGCCTAACGAATTGTCCGGCGGAGAGCAGCAACGTGTTGCCGTTGCACGGGCCTTGATGAATAATCCACGACTTATTCTGGCGGACGAACCGTCCGGTAATCTCGATCGGGACTCAGCGGAACAGTTGCACGAACTTCTCTTTGGTCTTTGCGAAAGCAACAAACAGACGTTTGTGATCGTCACGCACAATGAAAAACTGGCCGCACGGTCCCACCGCACGATCCAAATGATCGACGGTAAAATCAGTTCGGACACGCATCGTTAGTTCCTATGTTTACTTTCCTGAATACAATTCTCCTTTCGGCGCTGGCCTTGTCTTTGATTCCGGTGCTGATTCATTTGCTGAACCGAAAGAAATCCCGGCTGGTGATTTTCAGTACGTTGGACTTTCTGAAATCGCTTCAGAAAAGGAAGATGAAACGGGTGCGTTTCCGGCAAATATTACTTCTGATCATGCGTACGGTTATTTTGTTGATGGCTGCCCTGGCTTTTGCACGCCCCGTAATGAAGTCGAACGAACAGAGTGCCATTGGTATGCATGCAAGAACCTCGGTGGTTGTTATCGTCGATAATGGCGTAGGCACTTCGTATGTGTCGGAAAAAGGCATGGTATTGGATGAGATCAAACTCAAGGCGGAACAAATTATCGGATTCTTACATGAAGGAGACGAGGTTGCGGTAATTCCTGCGGCCAACGGAACCTCATTACAGCCCGTTGACTTTAGCCGCAACATGACAGAAGCAAGAGCGCAGATAGACGCTCTTAAATTCCGTAATAACCGTTCATATATGAATGAGGCATTGTTTGCCGCTTACAAAGCCCTTGACGATGCTCAAAATGCCAATAAGGAAATCTATGTGATCTCACCTTTGCAGGCATCCGTTTTTACAGAGGATAGGATAAATGCACGATCGGATGTTAAGCTGGTCTTTATAGATGTCTTGCCCCCTGTCATAAACAATGTGGCCATTAAAGATTTTCGCGTATTGAGTAAGATCATCGAAGTTAATAAACCGGCAGACGTACGTGCCGTAATTAAGAATAACTCAAAAAGCGATATCAGAGACTTATTGTTAAATGTCTATCTGGATGGTAAACGAGTTGCCCAGACAGCGGTTACAATGGGTGGAGAAGATGAAGCGGTTGTAGATCTGAAGATAACTCCCACGAGGACCGGTTTTTTAAAGGGTTTGGTGGAAATTGATGACGATCCGTTTGCGGCTGACAATAAGAAATTCTTTCATTTATTTGTTCCAGCCCACATAAAAGCACTTTTGGCCGGCAACGATGCGCAGAGCCTTGAATTTATCCGATTGGCGTTAAATCCAACTGACAATACTACCAATGCCGTTCAGACAAGGGCGGTTGATGCTAAGCAATTGTCCCAGGAAAATCTGACGGCTTATGATGTAGTCCTTCTGGCCGACTTGGGACGTCTTGACGAAGCATTGGTTAGGAAAATACGTTCATTCCTAAGATCCGGAAAGGGATTATTGCTGATTCCAGGTGATCACTGGGATATAAACAATTATAACACGTTCTTGCCGTCACTAGGCTTTGGAAAAATAACCGGGTTGTCCGATCAGACGGCGTCTGCCGGCGCCGTAAAATTCGGCCGGATGGATTTTTCTCATCCCGTGATCCGCGGCATGTTCGATCAACCGATGTCTCAGGAGAAGCTTATTGAATCTCCCGAATTTGTCAAGTTCTTCAAAACCGATCGAACTGCGCCTTCGCGAAGTATTGTCACATACAGCGATAATTCGTCATTCATGGAAGAAGCTTCCGGAGCTCATCGTATCATTTTTTTTACCAGTTCCGCAGATCTTGAGTGGAGCAATTGGCCGATCAAGGGCATCTTCGTCACGCTCATTCACCGCAGTGTTTACTATCTTTACTCCCGGAACTTTGAAGCGCCTGCTTACGAGATAGGCGATCGGGTAGAGATGAGTTTGTCCGGACTCTCAGGGAACGATTTGAAACTGGAAGATCCGGATGGCGTGGAGCTTCTGCCGCGGCTTAAGCAGGAAGGCGAAGACGTCTTGCTTACATTAAGCACACTTGAGAAGCCTGGGAACTATTCCATACTTTCCGGCAGTTCAGTGACCAACATGTTTTATGCTAACATACGGCCCGATCAATCCGACTTTTCTCGCATTTCTGAAGCAAAACTGGAGAGCCTTGTGGTTGGAGGTGAAGTAGAAATGGCCGATTCCAGAGCGGATCTGCAAAATATCATATTGGAGTCAAGGTATGGTACGGAATTATGGAAATGGTTGATTTTGGGTGTATTTGTTCTTATGATTGCAGAGATCTTTGTTGCACAGGGGCATCGCATAAGCAAGAATTAGTGTATATGGTTTAATTTATTATATTAATGAATTTACTACTGGTTTCATAGCCTTAACTTAGAGGTTATTTATGGCGGAAAAACAAGTTGATAAGATCAAGACCCGTCTACTTGATGAAGCCGATTTTGGCCGAGTTGTGACACGCATGGCCCATGAGATGATTGAGAAAAACAAAGGTACCGGACATTTAGCGCTGATAGGCGTGCGTACGAGAGGTGAGTTCCTGGCCCGACGGTTGGCAGAGAAAATCAAGGCAATTGAAGGGAGCACGCTCCCGCTTGGCATACTGGATGTCAGCTTTTACAGGGATGACACAAGGGCCAAATTGAAACAGCCTCAGGTACAAAGTACGCATATCCCTTTTGATATTACCGACAAGAAGATCATTTTAGTTGATGATGTGCTATACACGGGGAGATCGGTGCGTGCGGCCCTGGATGAAATCATGGATTTTGGGCGGCCGGCCAAGGTGGAATTGGCGGTTCTGATAGACCGCGGACACAGAGAATTGCCTATTCAGCCGGACTACGTCGGAAAGACAGTGTCTACCGCTTTTGATGAAGAGGTCAAAGTGAAGATGAAGGAACAGGACGGTTTGGACGAAGTGATCATTGTCATCAAGGGTTAATCATTATATAAGATCTCAAACTGATATATCTTGCTCAGCAATGTGTCAAAAGCAAAGGGTTTGCGAACCGCCTTGGTGAATTCGTCCTGAATTTGAACAATGCTTTCAAAATCCGATCCGGTTACGGCAATAATCGGCAACATGGATTTTACTTTCCTGATATTCCGAATCAACTCCAGACCACCCATTTTTGGCATCATGAGATCCGTGATCACGAGGTCAAACTTCATGATGCACATCATATCCAGTGCTTCAACTCCATTTGTGACGCAAGTTACCTCAAAATTCATAATCCTTAAGAACTCTGCAATGACATCCCGAATGGCAGGCTCGTCTTCTACGACGAGAATTCTCGATATCTGAGTTGCAGGATATAACGGCTTTGCGGCATTTTGGTCGAACATAAAGCTCCTTTCAATAAGAAAAGAGCATCAATTAACATGCCAATGCAGAAAAAGAGGCGAAATTCGATATTTGGTGACTTGCGTCACGGATGCAAGTGACGCAGATAGCGTCGAATAGGATGGATGTGTTTCAAAAAAACACAAGAATGGTGAACTGAGTCATTTCCGGTGACGAAAATCCGTCAGAGATGGAAAAGCCATCCCATGAGAGGATGGCTGATTGGATGGACTATTTGTTGCCGAACATGTTAAAAACGTATCCGATCTCAAACAAGATCAGATCGTTTTTCCGAGTGTCATTGTCGATTTGATAAGCCAGATAAATGGGCAGATTGGCGCCATTTTCAGTTGCGTAATAAACAAAACCAGGCGCCAAGCCATAACCCTCACCGGAACCCTGAAAATAGTCGGTCACGAAGACTAGACTGCGGGAAATTCTTTGTTCCACACCTGCCAATGCACCGAAAGAGGTTTTCTTGATATCTTGGACTGCCGGAGCATTTTTCCAATACTTCATGTAGCCGCCGGCCATAAACCTCGTATAAATGGTTTCGCTGTGATTAATCGTCAAACCGAAAAAATTATACAGTAAATGCTTCGGAGAAAGATCGTTTCCTAAATATATGCTGTGCCAGCCTCCTGGTGACATGCTGATCTTGTATTTATCCGACTGATAAAGCCATATGCGCCACTTATGTGCCAGCACGATCTTGTCGAGAGCCTTACTTGTCTCCTTATTGATCCAAAAATTAGCGCCGATTTCCAGATAGGGAAGCACTTGTACCGATATTCGAGGTACGTAAGCATTCACCGCTTTTTCTCCCTTGAGGGATTGATACTGATCGTATTCGATATAAGAATACCCGACTGCGGGCAGCATGTCAGGATTGGGCATGTTGAAAAACGAGACTTGGCCGTGCAGCACAAACAAGGGTGAGAGCAACAAGACGAATTGAAACAGGAAAAATCGTATTGAGCCTGACGTTTTCATGCGGAACTCCTCAAAGAAGTGATCGATTTAACCGAAAAACATTTACTTTAATATGGCACGAAGCAGGTTCAGGAATTCGCGTCCGTCGTTTTGTACCAGACGAAAATTCTTGTAGGCACTCTTGTAGGCCGGATTGATTTCGTACGCTTTCTTAAACTGACCCATGGCCTTCAAGAAAAGATTGCGGCACTGGATCAGATAAACAAGCCCCAGCGAGTTATGCAGATCGGCATACTGCGGATTCTCCTCGATGTGCTTTTCCAGCTTTATACGGTAATCCATCAGAACTTTTTCGTCTTTACCGGCTCCGCCGAAAAGGAATTTCAGATAGAATCCGTGGATTGTTTCGTCCAGACTAGGCCGCAATATGGAATTCCGGATGTCCTCGATCGTCTCAATGGCCTGAGTGATGGCATCGGTTTCGATAAATTTTGCGATTTTCTCAAATCGAAACGTGTAAAAACGGTAATTGGCAAAATCCGGATTATTAACCAGGGATTTTTGGAAAATATCGAGTACCTGTGTTTTACGATCAGGTACGGAAGGAAGTCCCGAGTTGTCGGGTGAATTTTGGATACTCTGAAGATAAGTCTCACCCATATTCAGATGAACCAGCACGTAATTTGGATTGATTTTGAGCGCCTGCTGGTACTCGTCCAATGCATTGGGATACATTTTGGCTTTGCTGTAGGCGGCGCCGAGATTATTATGCAGATCGGCAAAATTGGGTTTCATCTCCGTCGCGCGTTGGAATATGTCAATTGCATCCTTGAAATCGCCGCGTTGCATGTACGTGAGGCCCAGGTTGTTGTATGCCTCGACCATTTCCGGGCTTTTTTCAATAGTATACAGAAATTCCGTGATCGCTTCGTCCAGCAGGCCTTTCCGGAGAAACAGCAATCCGATCTTGTTGCTCGAGACCATGTGGCTCGTCGTACGGATTTTGTCGCGCATGAAAAAGAGGAGCTCGAGCTCCCAAGCGATCTCGTTGTGGTAGGTCTTGAGGAATTCGTTGAAATCGTCCGGACCTTTGCCTTTCCCGCCCTCGTATTTCTTTCGTTGAACTAGGATAACCCGGCCGGCTTCAAAAATCTCTGATTGGACGGTCAGGTCGTTGAGGCTGCCAGAGGTTTGTATGTGGAAAATCTTTCCTCCGGCGTAGACGTTGCTGTTAATCCCGATCTGATCCATAAACTTGTCCGTGTGATTAAGCGTCAAAAGATAACACTTTTATATCCGATTACACAAGAAGAATTTGTAAGCCTGCAAAAATAGATTTGACTTTACTTTCAAACAAGTCTAATTTCAGTAGCAGTATTTTCAATATGTTGCCACAATTGCTGAGGAGATAGGTCATGCCGCATAGAATGAAGAATGTCCACAATAAAAAGGTCCAAAGGTCGAAGCGTACCGAGGCTCAGAAAAAAAGGAACACCCGCAGCCGCTTTCTGTCCGGCGCGAAGATCCAACCGAAACCTATCACGTCCCGCACTTCGGTAGTGGATCTTGTTGAATCCGGATTTCTGGCGTACAATAGCGGTCGCCTTTCTGAGGCTTGCCGGTTGTACGTGAAGGACATTCTTAAAGACAATGTGACCGTTGGTCTCAGCATGACCGGGGCCCTGAGCCCCGCGGGACTGGGAATGTCATCCATCATACCTCTCATACGCGCGGGTTTTGTTGACTGGATCATTTCTACCGGAGCTATATTGTATCACGACACGCACTTTGCGATCGGTTGCGATCTGCATCGCGGCTCGCCGTTCCTTGACGATGTCGTTCTGCGTGACGAAGGCGTTATCCGCATTTACGACATTCTGTTTGACTATTCGGTTCTGCTGTCGACGGACGCTTTCTACCGACAGATCATCCAATTGCCCGAGTTTCAGAAAGACATGAGCACGGCGGAATTCCATTATCTCGTCGGCAAGTATGTTTACGGTCGGGAAAAGGCTCTGGGACTTAAGAACGTGAGCATCTTATCGGCGGCATATCAGTGCGGCGTACCGATCTATACGTCATCGCCCGGTGACAGTTCTATCGGAATGAATGTTGCGGCCATGTCTCTGCGTGGAAATAAACTGCGAATGGATACAAATCTGGATGTGAACGAAACGGCCTCTATCGTATGGAGCGCCAAATCATCAGGCGGGAAAAGTGCTGTTCTGATTTTCGGAGGAGGTTCGCCTAAGAACTTCCTCTTGCAGACGGAGCCTCAAATTCAAGAAGTGTTGGGCATCGAGGAGTCGGGGCACGACTTTTTTGTGCAATTTACCGATGCCAGAGCCGATACGGGCGGGCTTTCCGGTGCGACGCCATCCGAAGCCGTGAGCTGGGGTAAAGTGGATCCTGATAAGTTACCCGGAACTGTGGTCTGTTACGGAGATTCCACGATTCTTGTGCCGATTTTCACGGCCTACGCGATGGCAAAACACAAACCGAGGAAACTGAAAAGGTTGTATGACCGTCGTCTTCAGAATTACGAGGATCTGCAAAGAACATATTTAAAACTGGGATTTAAGTAGTGCTCGTCGGTTTTTTTGACAGGATGGCCGGCTTTGACAGCGAAGAGATCGGCCGTTTTTTCGCTCAGTCGGCGGAAGCGTCCGCCCGTTATGAGGAGCGGATGCGTGATCGGAATGTGCACAATTCCGTCGTTTTCCTATATTTCGTGATTTTCAGCCAGGCGGTAGTGGCCTACGGAAGGATCGCAGGAGGATTGGGATTTCCATATTATCCGGTCTTTCTGATCGGCGCAGCACTAGTCCTCATCTTAACCTCGCGGCTTACCGTCTACAAAACCAACATACGGTCCATTTCACTATTTCTGTTTACGGCCTGGGCCACGACTTTTCCTTTTTTTATTATTCGACTCGGTGGATACGATTCGCCGACGTATCCCGTATATATTCTTGTTATTTTGTATACTATAGCATTCTTTTATTTCTCGTTTTGGGAATACGTCTATGTTTTTGCTTTGATCTTCGTTTCCAATCTGACGATCTATTTTCTGCAGGATGATGTAAACACGGACGATTTTATTTACAGACAAGTGGTGATGCTGATGGCTTCTGCAGTCGGCCTGGTCGCTTCTTACATCAATGTGAATCTGCGGAAGAAAGATTTCTATCACGAATTCAGTATTGAAAAAAAGAAAAACGAACTGGAGGAGGCGTATCGAAGACTGGAGGAAACAGAATTACAGCTCGTTCAATCCGAAAAACTTGCGTCGCTGGGTAAGATGACCGCCGGGATTGCGCATGAGATCAATAATCCGTTGGGATTCATTCACGGCAATTTGGAGAATATCGATGCTTATCTGAAGGATTTGAAGGAATTGATACGTTTGTATGACGCATTGCCTCAGTCGGGAAAGGACGCGCGCATTCAGGCTTTCAAACAGCAGATTGAATACGATTTTCTCATTGGGGATCTCCAGAAAATCATTGATTCCTGCGAACATGGGACGACGCGAATTGCTGAAATTGTGAACAAATTGAAGAGCTTTTCCCGTCTTGACGAATCGGAGATGAAGAAGGTCGATATTCATGAGGGACTTGACGCCGCCGTGGAACTTTTCGTACGGCACGAAAAGGATATCCGGATCGAACGCAACTACACGGATCTTCCCAAGTTGGATTGTTATCCGGGACAACTTAATCAGGTGTTTTTTGCGGTGATTGAAAATGCCGTTGATGCGGTCAAGGTGAGAGGGAAGGAAGCACAGATAACGATTTCGACTGCGATGGCTGACGAATCCACGGCAGATCATCGGCCGGCGAAAAAAAAGGTTGCACGTGTCACCATATCGGATAATGGAGCCGGTATTCCCGAAAACATCCAATCCAAGGTATTCGACCCGTTCTTTACCACTAAAGATGTGGGCGAAGGTAAGGGTTTGGGCCTTTCTCTGGCCTATGGCATCATTCACCAGCAT
>CAYPYN010000003.1:293777-500451 GCA_964415295.1 uncultured Bacteroidota bacterium | reverse complement strand
GACGAACATCTTGGAACCGTTCATTTTCATCGCCTGGTATAGAATCTGAACATGGCGGATCAGCTGCGGCATATACAGCGTACACAGCAGGCGCTCCGTGCTGTCGATGAGATCGTTCTTCTTCTTCTGACGCGCCGCATGCAGATCCCGGATAACATTACGTGAACTCTGGTAAATATCCTGATAAGCAATTGCCGTAGCTGAATTGATGCAGTCAATGACGACGTCCGGCTTGTATTGCGACAATACCCTGAATAACGCCGAGCGTTTAAGAACGTCATCCGAAAGCTCACCGATAACATCTTCGATCACCATCTTTCGGAATTTCTCGCTGGACAATATCTTCTCCCGCGGCATGTCCTTCAGTTCATGACGAACAAAGATATTACCCCACCAAGGCACAAAAAAATTCTTACCCGCTTTTGGGTACTCCTTTTTCAGATCCGAAACGGCCTCCAAGGCCTCATGCTTATTTAAGGAGGTTACAATGATCCGCCCGGGCTTTTCCTCCATCATTTTTCGGCATATGGCTGAACCGACCAATCCCCATCCGCCGAGAACCAATACGGTCTTATTCTTGATATCCATACATCACCTGTAGATTAGTTTTTGCGCATCGCCGCTTTCATGGTATTCTTCATCAGCATAATGATCGTCATCGGTCCGACGCCGCCGGGAACCGGTGTGATCGCCGAGGCCACTTCTTTCGCCGATTCAAAATCCACATCGCCAACAAGCCGCGTGCCCGATTTGGTTGTCTTATCTTCTATACGATTGATGCCTACGTCGATCACCACAGCGCCTTTTTTCAGCATGGGTCCGGTGATCATTTGCGCTTTTCCTGCCGCTGCAACTACGATATCGGCCTGCTTTATGAAATAGGTCATATCCGGTGTACCCGTGTGTACAACCGTGACGGTTGAATTGGCTCCCTTCGCTTTCTGAATCAGCATATTGGCTAATGGTTTACCGACGATATTACTTCTTCCTACAATCACAGTGTGCTTGCCGGATGGATCAATTCCGGACCTGAGCAGGAGTTCCTGCACCCCGGCAGGCGTACAGGGCAGAAAAACCGGCTCACCTATTGCTAATTTACCAACATTGAAAGGATGAAAACAGTCAACGTCCTTTTCCGGGGCAATAGCGTTGATGATAAGGCTCTCATGGATCTGCTTGGGCAAAGGTAACTGCACCAGAATGCCCGATACTTTGGGATCGTCGTTCAACTGATGAACCAGTTCAAGCAACTTTTCTTGAGTAGTATCGGATGGCAAATTGATCGTCTCACTCGCCATGCCTACTTCCAGGCACATTTTTCCTTTATTTCGAACGTATACCTGAGAGGCCGGATTGTCGCCGACCAGTACCGCCACCAATTTCGGTACGATGTTCTGCTGTTTCAAGATCTCTACTTCGGTCTTGATCTCCGCCTTGATCTCTTCCGAGATCTTTTTCCCATCAATGATAAGTGCGCTCAATGTCATTGCTCCTGATATATTTCATTCCTGTTTTTGTTATTTCCGGAAATTATGTGATCACTATGTTCTTCGGTATGGACTATTCGATCCTAATTCTCTCTATATGCAAAGCTTTTCCGGTCTGCGTATCGATCTTAAGGAACACGCCGTGTAATTTGGGCTCGCCGGTGGATGGTTCGAACTTAAAATACGTCTGCAAAATGAATTTCTTGATCGCGGCATCCCTATGCATCCCGATAACGCCGTCATGAGGCCCTGTCATGCCGATGTCGGTAATATAGGCTGTTCCGCCCGGTAAAATTTTTTCATCCGCCGTTTGCACGTGGGTATGCGTTCCCATGACGGCACTGACCTTCCCGTCCACGTAGTAGCTGAAGGCCATTTTTTCAGCCGTGGCCTCGGCGTGAAAATCTATCAGAATGACGTTCGTGTTTCGTTTTAGCCGCTCGATCTCCTGTTCTCCGGTTCGGAATGGACATTCGATCTCATACATATAAGTGCGGCCCTGGAGATTGAGCACGCCCACTTTGACGCCGTTGTTGAGCTGATACACCACCGATCCCCGGCCTTCATTGCCAACGGGATAATTATGAGGCCTGAGGAGATATTTCTGTATGAGCGGATTTTCCGAATAAAACGTCTTCTTTTTGTCCCAGATGTGATTGCCGCTCGTAATGACGTGTACGCCCAGATTGAATAATTGCTGGCACATCGCTTCCGATATACCCTTCCCTTCGAAAGCATTCTCCCCATTGGCCATGACAAAATCGGCTTTTTTTTCTTTGATAAGATTCGGCAAGTGTTTGGAAACCATCTCCATTCCGGTCTGTCCGAAAATATCCGCGATGTGCAGGCAGTTCAATTCCATCTTCCGTCGTATCCTTATGCAGTATTGGTTTTATATCATTCCGCGGCAAAAAATAGCAATTAATAAAAAAAAACACAAGTTAACCTAAATCACGCCGTGTAAACTATGACCTTCCGTTCCAAGCCGATCGACCCTTTTGGTGATCTCGGGATCTTCGATCAGGGGCGGCGCATGGTGCGGTTTGATTCGGGCATCAATGATTAAGGAACCGGCGCAACCCCAATGTTTGTCTTCGATAAACGAGTTCACACCGCTGATATCTGCGGCCGGATTGGAGCGCGTGAACGTGACCCAAAGAAAATTATTCAGTGACCGCGCCGTAAATTCGCTGTCGTCACAAAGGACTATCAGAGGAAATGATTCGAAGATTTTTGAATCCCTTAGGTATGAACAGAGCCGCTCCCTTGACGTTTCGCCTTCAGTCCTATTTAGATAAGGTACGCCCGTGATGGCAATTACGCCTGGCATGACCACTTGAGGCCTCGCAAATCCTTGAGGCAGATCCTGAATTTCCGGCAATGCAACCGGTAACGCCCTTCTCACCTTGCCTGCCGCGGCGATCACGAGCTTGGAACCTTCATTGACGCCATGCCCCGTATAATCCAACGTATCGATCGTGGTTTGCGTCTGAAAATGAAGATCCCTTTCCCAGTCTACGCGTTCCAGAATATGAGCAAAAAAACGTTGTGTATCATGAATATCCAGTTGCGGGTCGTCTTCGTGCGCCGAGATCAAGACATACTTTGCGAGCGACAGCTGACCTTGACCCAGTATGGCATTGGCGATAGTCAGAATCTCCTGCGGTCTTCTCTGTTCGAACGGCACATACCTCTCGCTACCGATCGCCAGCAACAGCGGATGTACACCGGCCGCGTCCACGGCGTGAACCGCACGCAGTCCGGGGATGACCGTCGGAATGATCGGTCCGGTGATCTCATGGATCAACTCGCCAAACGATGTGTCTTCCTGCGGCGGCCTTCCAACTACGGTAAACGGCCAGATCGCATCGCGTTTATGATAAACGTTCTCCACCTTCATGTACGGAAACTCGTGCCGAAGGCTGTAATAACCCAGATGATCGCCAAAAGGCCCCTCCGGCTCCAGGGCGCCGGGATCAATGGTTCCGGTAATGCAGAAATCGGCATCGGCCGCCAGCAAAAAGCCTTTCGGGTCACGGAAATAGCGGAATCTTCTGCCGCCCAGAACGCCTGCGAACATGAGTTCCGACAATCCTTCCGGCAGCGGCATGACCGCGGCAACGCTTAAAGCGGGAGGTCCTCCTATGAAAATACTTACCTTGAGCTTTTCGCCTCTTCGGATCGCCGCCGCATGATGAACTCCGATACTGCGGTGGATCTGGTAATGCAAACCGATCTCTTCATTAGGAATATATTCGTTTCCGGATAGCTGGATCCGGTACATGCCAAGATTTGACATACGCGTCCCCGGAAAGTCCGGATGTTCTGTGTAAACCTGCGGCAGTGTGATAAACGCGCCGCCGTCATCGGGCCATGATTTTATCTGCGGTAAATCCAGAATCCGGCCGGTCTCAAAAGAAGCGTGGCGCTTTTCGTATGGTATCGTAAGCAGCGCCGTAAACGGAGCCGATGCATACTTGATAGGATGTTTAAGCGCCAGCATGGGATCCACTTTAAGATCCACCAGTCTTTTTACACGCTCCAGCGTCGAACGAAAGATGAATCGTGTCCGCTCCATTGTGCCGAAAAGATTCGATACGCAGCGAAATTTCGTCCCCTTCACATTGGTAAAAAGCAAAGCCGGACCCTGGACCTGATACACACGACGCTGGATCTCGGCCATTTCAAGACGGGGATCCACTTCTTCGGTTATCATTAGCAAGTGGCCGTTTCTTTCAAGGTCGGAAAGGCAAGATTGGAGTGTTTTGTAGATCATGATTTCCCTGCGTATATTGAGACGGCGTAAAGTAAGAAAAAAAGAGCCAAAAACAAAAGGGTTAAAATACGCTTTTGTACCGATTACACACGGATTGTTGTTGCTATATTTTAAAACATGAAACATGAGAACTCCATCATCTGGTTCCGCCGTGATCTCCGCTTGGAAGACCATGCCGCCCTTTCCCTGGCCGCGTCCGAATGCGATCACCTTTATGGTCTGTTCATTTTCGATGAGAATATACTCCGCTCCCTGCCTTCCGACGACCGGCGCGTAACATTCATATGGGAATCGCTGCATGCGATGAACCGATATCTGACCGAAAAGAAGATTCCAACTATCCGTTGCGCATTCGGAAAACCCGAAGAGATCATCCCGGAACTGATTGTTCGAAACCGCATTCATGCGGTCTATTGCAGTCACGATTATGAGCCTTTGGCCATTCGGCGTGATGAAAAAATCAAGAGACTCTGCGATGCATCGGGCGCCGCTTTTTATTCCGTGAAGGATCAGGTCATTTTTGAACAATCGGAGATCACAAAATCCGACGGCACGCCATATAAAGTGTTTACGGCGTATAAGAACGCTTGGATAGCGAAACTGGAAAGTATGCCTTCGTCTGATTTTGAGAAACACCGTTTGGAGTTGGGAAAGTTTGCTACTTTGAAAAGCAAAACCAATTCTATCGAAGAGTTAGAACAAATGGGATTCAGAAAGACAGATAACTTTGTTATCGGCGGAGAAAGCGCAGCGAAAGACCGCTGGCGGTCTTTTCTAAAGGATCGACTTGATGACTACGGTAAGAATCGGGATCTGCCCGGCGCCAACCGAACTTCCATCCTGTCTCCGTATCTTCGATTTGGCAATTTGTCCGTTCGGCAAATAGTAAGAGACGTTAAAGATCGCCCTTCAAACAGCGCACAGACGTTTTTGTCAGAACTTATTTGGCGCGAATTTTTTATGATGATCCTCTTCCATTTTCCTCACGTGGTGAAAAGCGCTTTTAACTCCCCGTACGACGCTGTTCCTTGGCAGAACCGAAAGGACTGGTTCAAACGATGGCAAAACGGCGAGACCGGGTTTCCCATTGTCGATGCGGGCATGCGGCAGTTGAATGAGACCGGTTTCATGCACAATCGGGTCCGGATGATCGTTGCATCCTTCCTGGTGAAGCACTTGCATATCGATTGGCGTTGGGGTGAGAAGTATTTTGCTGAAAAACTTCTGGACTACGAATTGTCCAGCAATAACGGTAACTGGCAGTGGGCGGCTGGGACCGGCGTCGATGCGGCGCCGTATTTCCGGATTTTTAATCCGGTTACGCAGGGAAAGAAATTCGATCCGGAAGGTGTTTATATCAGGCGCTGGATTCCTGAATTGCGCGATCAGGAACCGAACAATCTTCATGACCCTTATTCACGTCAACAGAATTCATTCAGTAAATATCCGCCCCCTCTCATCGATCTTAAGAAGGAAAGAGAGATTTGTCTTCAATTGTACGATCTTCGACCGACCGGAAAAGAGTAACCAAGAAGAAACCCCGCAGCCGTTCCCATCATACCGAGCACAATGTATTCCAGCCCTGTGCTTCTGACCGTTGTGCCAAGAGTTATATTGAACCACTCATATTTGCCGTTGAAATAGAAAAGAACGGTTGCGGCAAACCCGAAGAGCGACGAGAGAAAAACAGGCAGAGTCTGTATTTTTTTGTTCAGTGTCGCCAAGACCGGAAGCGCCACCGCCGTGCTGAGGAGACCCGAGGACAAATAAAAAATATCCCAAAGAGAGTCCACGTTGACGGCAACGATGAGCGTTGTGCACACGACCATGGCGTTGATCGCTTTGGATCCGAGTAAATGCTTTATCTGAAATATCTCCCGGCTGAAATTGAGACTTACAATATTGGTACATGTATCGATCGTACTCATGGAGGCGCACAACAGCCCGATTCCCAGAAAACCTTCAAGCCAAGGGTTCTGGAACGGCCGAACGATCGCCGAAATTATTCTTTCGCCTTCCTGCCCGATCACTGAGACGGCCTCGGGATCACCGGGTGGATACAGGTTCAATGCCGTGAGGGCAATGAAGGCCGGCACGACGCCAACAAACACAAAAGAATTCAACAGTCCGATCAATCCGGCTTTGCGGGCCTCGGTCGCATCACGCGCGGCCTGCACACGAAGCCAGAGATCCGCTTCGCTCAGCCAGCCCGGCAGATAGGCCATGGCCGTTATGGCGATCATCGGCCATAAAGCAGGATCAAATCCAACGTCCAAGGCTTTTGCGGGTTTGGCAGCCATAATATCTTGTCCGGACGCGCTCTCCCATGCCATCCAACTGACAGCGATCAGATAGGATGCGACAAATACATACTGAAATTTGTCCGTCTGCACGACCGCGGAAAAACCGCCCCAGGTCGAATAGATCCCGATGGTCAATGCGATAAGAAGCATGATCCAGCGCTTGTCAACACCAAGGGAAGGCTCCAGCAAATTAGCCGCCACATAGATTTCCGCGCCGCCCCATATCAGGAAGACGATGATCTGTGTCAGGCTGATGAGATTGGCCGTTGGCGGGCCGAAACGCACCCGAACCATTTCCGCCTGGCTGAATGAGGGAAGACCGTGATAGCGCGTAGCCAGAAAATAGATTCCACCCAATGCCAACATCCATGGAATGGTCATGAGGAAGAAACCGGATAGTCCGTACCAATAAAACACCTGAATCGCATACACGCACGACCATGAAATCGACATGAAACCGGCAGATAATGAAAGTCCGGCCGACCAACCGCTGAGATCCCGGGCCGCTGTCCAGTAATCGTCGCCCTTTTCCGTGTGACGGCTCCGGAAGCCCAGGTAAATCATGGCCAAGGCATAAACGCCAAAAACAATCCAGGTAATCATGGACTCTCAGTGAAGAAAATAGGAGGAGTGATTATTCGAACTTGTACTCGATCTTGGTTGGAAGCTCAGGACGCACCCGAACCGTCAGTTCGTAGAATTTCGGATATCGCGGATGCACCAGGCGAACTTTATAGAATCCCGGACTCAGTTCAAAGGTTTGCGGGGTCTGCAAACCTTTCCGCAGGGCGGTGTTGATGTAGATCTCAGCTCCCGGCGGGTCGGTTGTCATTTCGAGGAATCCGTTGGGATTTGAAAAGACCACCGTGGTCTCCGTCGTGTCGTTCTTTTCAACTTTGATCTGTTTATTTCTCTTTTCTCCCCGGTAAACCGCCTTGATCTTATGGTTGCTGGCCAGAATATTGCTGAGTTGAACCGGAGACCGGCCGACCGATTTTTCCTCGTCATCCAGAAATATTTCCGCCCCGCTGGGATTGGATTTGATCACCAGAGATCCGAACGTGGGTTTGAGCGAATCGGAGAATTCGATGGTTTCCTCATTTTTAATGACCACCTTCTTTTCAATGTCCTCATATCCGTCGGCACGAATCGACACCGTCTGCTCGCCTACCTCAACACTGAAACGGTTGTTCCTGGTATTCTTCTGGATCTTCCTACCGTTCCAGAATAATCCGGCATTGGCCGGATAGACTTTCTCCAACGATACAAAACCGCGAAGCTTGTCCAAAGACACTTCCACCGGATAATTGCGGTTGCGTTTGAAAAACACGTTACGCGTCTTGGATACGTGATCTTCCTTCGAAAAAAACAATGTATAGTTGCCTCCCGGGAATGGAAAATTCTCTATCGGCGTGTAGCCAATAAAAAGACCCGCGCTGGTCTCTACTTTGGCCATTTTAGGATTGGAGGTAATAGTAATGAATGCTGTATCCACGCCGGGACGGATTTCTACCGGAGATAGTCTCAGATGAACCTGGACATCTTTGGATTCACCCGCCGCAAATACAAGCGCGGTTTCGTATGGTTCATAAAAATCCCGCCGTACCGATAACTTATGTTCTCCGACGCCGATGCTGTCAATCCTGATCGAATTTTGCGTAGTGGTCACAGTTTGTCCGTCGAGAGTAACCGCCGCATCGGGCACATTGATCGTGACGCGAAGCGATGCCGGTTTCTGTGCCGTCAGTGAATCGGCGATACGTCCACCGTGACCGCCGAAAATAAGCATGAAGAAAAGAAGGAATGTAAGCAGGCCGGAGTAAATCGACAGACCCATGGTCAATTTCCTGTAATCCAGCTTGAGGCCGAACTTATCAAAAATCGGGGTCATATTGAGCTTGGTGGTATCGTCCACATGGTCCGGCAGAGCGCTTGTGCCCGTCATGGTGAGCGTCAGTTCGACCCGTTTGATATCCTGCTCAAGAAATTCGATACTGCGGTACCTTTCGTCCGCATTTCTACGCAGCGCACGCGATATGATATTATCAAAAACCGGCGGCACCATAGGATTGACAACGCTAACCGGCGGCGGGTTTTCATTCATCACTCTGTAGAGGATCTCAGTAAGGTTATTACCCGGAAACGCTTTTCTTTGGGTAAGAAATTCATAAAAAACGGCACCGAGTGAAAAAATATCCGTACGATGATCCACGGACTTGCCAGTGATCTGCTCCGGAGACATGTAGCCGGGCGTACCGAGGATTGTTCCGACGACCGTGTGGGAAGAAGAACTGACTTTGGCTATCCCGAAATCCATGATCTTGGCATGGCCGTCGGTCGTGATTATGACATTACTGGGCTTGATATCGCGGTGAACGATTCCGTTCTTGTGCGCATAGCTCAATCCGTCGCATATCTCGATCATGATCTCGATCATGCGGCTTACCTTCAGATCGGGATCGTTTTCGATCAAATACTCCATGGTCTTGCCGTCGACATATTCCATGGCAATATACGAGACCCCATCTATTTCTTCGGCATCGAAAACGGTAACAATGGACGGATGATTCAGTTTTCCGGCATATTGAGCCTCGTGGAGGAATCTTTCCCGAAATTCAGCCAGCTTTTCCTCAGGAATATTGGCGTCGGTCTGAAGGATCTTGATGGCCACAATGCGTTCGATGCGTTCGTCGATCGCTTTATACACAATACCCATGGCTCCCTGACCCAGAACGCCCAGTATTTTGTAACGGCCCAGTTTTTCGGGTTGATTATTGACGGTCATAATGCAAAGACGGCTGATTGGATAAAGACAATGATATTATACAAAATTTATTGAAATAAACACATACTTTTTTAGTTAGACCGATATCCCTAATTGACTCACACAATCTATTCGCAAAAGAGGAGGATTATGAAAAAGCTGACCCGATCGGAGTTCTTCAGGATTTTTCTGCCCTTGGTCGCAGTCTTTGGATTAGGCCACTGGATCTCAGCATGTTCGGATAACGGAGGCGGCTCGGATGACGGAGGAGACGGAGGCGGCGGTGGAAATACGCTTCAACCGGATTGCCTCAATGCCGGAACGGTCGTAGCCATCAGCGCCAATCATGGGCATACCCTTGTTGTCTCCAAAGCCGCCGTTGCTGCAGGTGTGGAAGAAACTTATAGTATCACAGGGTCCGCAGGCCACGCTCACTCCGTAACCATTACCGCCTCCCATTTTGCGAGCCTGGCCGCAAACCAGCAGGTCGTCATTACCAGTACGCCCGCCGATGGTGCAGGACATACTCACAATGTTACGGTATCATGCGCATTGGCGTAAGTTTCAAAACGATATTCAAACAAAAAAAAGCTGATTCATTTGAATCAGCTTTTTTATTTTTTGCTCGCCACAAGCAGTTCCGGTCGTTGCCGGAACGCAGTTTGGCGGAGAGGGTGGGATTCGAACCCACGAAACCCTTACGGGTTTACTGATTTTCGAGACCAGCTCCTTCAACCACTCGGACACCTCTCCGGAATTTTCAAAGATCCGCCCCAAGAGCGGTGCAAGAATAATAATTAATTCCCTCTTAAGCAATTATTTTTTGAAATAAGGAATTAATTCATTATTTTAAGGCCGTCAATGTTTCAATCCCGCTAAAGCCTAACCTACAATGCCATGAATACAAATATCGAAGCTCAGATCAACGGACTCAAACAAGTGGCCTACAACTTGTGGTGGACATGGAATCAAAGCGCACAATTGATCTTCAAGGAACTGGCCACCATGGTTTGGGAAGATACCAACCACAATGCCGTAGCCGTTCTCAATTCCCTCTCGCATGCGGAATTGCAGGCACGTTTACGCGAATCTACTTTCAGCCAGCGCGTCAACGATATGCTCGAGGATTTCGATCATTACATGCACCGCGAGAAGACCTGGGGCAGTGTTAATATGGCCGAATTCCAGAAACATCCTATCGCCTATTTCAGTCCGGAATTCGCACTGCATGAAAGCTTGCCTATCTATTCCGGCGGCCTCGGCGTCTTATCCGGCGATCATATTAAGTCCGCCAGCGACCTCGGCATTCCGCTCGTCGGTATCGGGCTCTTTTATCGCCAGGGCTATTTTCACCAGTCCCTCACCGTCGATGGTATGCAGCACGAGACCTACGATCTTAATGAACCGGCTAACATGCCCGTGGAACTTCTTAGGGACAAAACCGGCAAGCCCGTCGTCTCTTTCGTCGAAATAGGCCACAGCATTGTCAAAGTCTTTGTCTGGAAACTCAATATCGGCCGTATCACGCTGTATCTGCTCGACAGTTACCATCCGGACAATGAGGAGCATTACCGGGAACTGACTTCCCGCACATACGGCGGCGACATCACCACGCGCATCTGTCAAGAAATTGCTATGGGCATCGGCGGCGTCCGTGTGCTCAAAGCTATCGGGATCGAACCATCGGTGTATCATATGAACGAAGGCCACAGCGCGTTCCTGGCACTGGAGCTTGCGCGCACCCGGTTACTTGAAGGCAAATCCATTGACGAGGCGTTTGCCTGGGTCAAGGAACACTGCGTATTCACCACCCACACACCCGTTCCGGCCGGCCACGACCGCTTCTCCAAAGATCTGATGATGTTCACGCTTTCCAATTACTGCGCAACATTAGGTATTCCGGTTGACAAAGTTATGGAATACGGGCGCGTGAATCCGCACGACGAAGGAGAGACCTTTTGTATGACGACCTTTGCCATCAAAATGTCCCGCTCGTGCAATGCGGTGAGCGCTTTGCACGGCGATGTCACGCGTAAGATGTGGAAGGGCCTCTTTCCCGACCGGCCGGTGGAGCAGGTTCCGATATCGCACATTACCAACGGCGTGCATATTCTCGGCTGGATGAATTTCCCCACGCGCAAATTCTGGCACAAGTTTCTCGGTGAGGACTGGGAGTATCATATCATGCAGGGCGACTTCTGGGGCAAAGTATCCGACCCGGGATTCATTCCCGACGAGGAGATCTGGGCATTGAGGTACAGCCTCCGCCGTCTGCTGATCGAATTCACCCGCATGCGCCTCAAAGAGCAACAGAGACGCGCCGGCGGTAACGGTGTAAAGATCTTTGATACATTCCTCTCTCCGGACGCGTTGACCATCGGGTTTTCCCGGCGATTTGCCACATACAAGCGCGCGCCGCTGATCTTCGCCAATATCGAGAAATCGCTGGCCATGTTCAACGACCCCGACCGGCCGCTCCAGATCATATTTGCCGGCAAGGCACATCCGAAGGACGATAACGGCAAAGCGCTGATCAAACGCATCGTAGAACTCAGCAAACATCCGCAATTCTTCGGCAAGGTCGCCTTTATTGAGAATTATGATATGAATGTCGCGCGGTATCTGATCTCCGGCGCCGATATCTGGCTCAATACACCGCGCCGGCCTCTCGAAGCGTCCGGAACCAGCGGACAGAAGATCGCCATTCACGGCGGGCTGAATCTGAGTATTCTCGACGGATGGTGGCGTGAGGGCTATGACGGCAGCAACGGTTTCGCCATCGGAAAGGACGAACACCCGGATAATGAAAAAGACCAGGACCGCGTCGACGAAGAAAATCTCTATAATACGCTTCTCAATGAAGTCATACCTGCGTTTTACAATCGGGATGAACAAAACATTCCGCGCCAATGGATCCAGAAGATCCGCCGTGCCATGCAGACGCTGATCCCGCAATTTAACACCGACCGCATGGTGGCCGATTATGCAACGAGGGTTTACAAGAAATAACAATATGGCTTCGATCGTCTCTTATCACATCCAGACACCCCTCGGCCCGATGGTCCTCGGTTCTATCGAAGATAAGATCTGTTTTTTAGAATTTTATCTACCCGAGCGATACCAAGAAATGTCCGGTAAGATAAGGAAGACTTACGACGCAGAATTAGTCGAAGGTTCCAATAGCGTGATCGAACAGGCAGAGAAAGAACTACAGGAGTATTTTTCGGGAACAAGGAAAGTGTTCACCGTTCCTTTGGATCTGCGGGGCTCGGAGTTTGAACTGAAAGTATGGAATCAACTATTGAAGATTCCATACGGGCAGGTGTGCAGTTACAGCGACATCGCCAAACGCATTCGTAATCTTCAGTCCATTCGTGCCGTCGGGGGCGCCAATCATAATAATCCGATCGCGATCATTGTCCCCTGTCATCGCGTGGTCGGCAAGAATGGAAGCCTGACGGGTTACGGCGGTGGTTTAGAGAAAAAGAAATTTCTGCTGGAATTGGAGCAAGGTGGAACTTTGGGTATTTAGTTGTTGTAGAATGACAGCTTGAAAAACCATACATGTCATTCTGTAAGAATCTTTGTTCAATGACGTAAGAACTGTAATCCAAGAAGATTCTTTCAGAATGACAATTTATACAAATTCAGCATTTCAACTTGCAGGGAGTGACTGTAATATCTCTATAAAACGGTCGGCGTGAATATCCGCGTTGAATTCGCTGTGAATAACTTCAAGGATCTCGCCCTTCGGCGAAATGATGAACGTCGCCCGTTTGTTGCGCAGAATCCCGCCCAGGCGCAATGTTCCGAATAATTTTCCCAGTCTCTTATCCTTATCGCAGATCAACGGAAAAGGCAATTCAAACCGATCAATGAATGCCTCGTGTTCTTCGTTGCTATCCATACTGACGCCGAAAACCGCGCCGCCCAGTTGCCGGATCTCGCCGAACCGGTCCCTGAAATGACAGACCTGCGCGGAACAGACCCGCGTGAAATCCATCGGGTAAAAGAAAAGGCCAATGGCCTTCTTTCCGGTAAAATCCTCCAGACGGTATGACTTACCTTCGGAATCGGTAAATTGCAAGGATTCGACCTTGTCACCTTTTTTGAGCATAATACTTCTTTTTTAGAACCACGGCCGCTGAGACCTCAGCTGAGCCTAGCCGAACGCTTATCGATGCAACCGCACATTGATTTGATCTATAATAACGCTCCCTTGGACACGCACAGGGAACAACGAATTCAAAGAGCGACAAGACACTCATCCGCCGCCTTAAATCCGCTCTGCACAGCGCTTTCTATTGTTGACGGTATTCCTGTGTCCGTCCAGTCCCCCGCCAGAAAGAGATTCCTGTAAATAGTTTTGCTCGCAAGTTTGGCTCCGCTGTTTCCGACCAGAGGATTGAATGTAGCAGAACGTTCCTTGATCACTTGAAAGTGTGATATGGATTCAGGATCAAATTTGCCGAATAAAGACTTCAAATCCATCTTAACTAGATCCAGTATACCTTCCTTGTCCATATTCGCTAATTCCCCCGCATCGCTGATCGTTACCTCCAATAATCTCTGGGACTTTTTGAATATCCAATGAATACGTGTTTGGATGCAGCCGATGAACGGTCCTTCAAACAAATGATCGGCCTTCTCGCCATTTAGCCACAAGTAAACGGACAGGATCGTTGACGACGAATAACTGTTCACAGGTATGTCTTCAGAAAAAGTAATCGGCAAAACCTTCCTCAGAGACATCGGCGGCAGAGCGCTCACAAATACGTCGGCCCTGATCGGCTCGTGATTTTTCAATTTGATCTCTATGATTCGATCGTTTTCCGAGATCAGTTCCTCCACTTCCGCATTCAAAATAACGGCTCCTCCTTGGGTGCGAATTAGCGCCTCGGCGGGCCGTACAAAGAGTTCCGACAAACCGCTCTTGGGTATCAGGGCTTCCGCGTCTCGGGAGGAACCTAAGAACATTCTCTTTAATGCAGTACAAAAAAGAACGGCCGATGCGTGTTTTAGCGAAGCATTCATTACAGCGAGAACGATCGGTTCCCAAAAATATTTAATCGCGTTCGCCGATTGTCCGAGCGACAAGAGCCAATCCTCCACAGACATATTTTCCGGGATACTTCTGAATGTCAGAAGCGCCCCTACTCTTAGTAGTGAGAGACGTTCCCTTACCGTAAGATTCCTGTATGTTAAAACAGCGGCAATCAGATGAAAGGGACGCGGGGAGGAAGGTATATATAACGCGTGGAGTTTCTTATTCGGCTCGGCAAAACTAAATCTCAGCGATCGAGTGAACAGACTTGATTGATCCTGCCCCAGCATATTCAGCCAACGGAGAGTATACCGATAACAACCCATCATCATGTGTTGACCGTTGTCAATGATGTCGTTGGTTGTTCGGTCTGCAAATGAGAAAGTTCGTCCGCCAAGGCGGTTCTTCTGCTCGATAAGCGTGACCTTACAGCCGCGTTTTGACAAAAGCGTAGCCGCCGTCAATCCGGCCAGCCCGCCGCCGATCACGACAGCTGATTTGCCGGATTTCGTCATTGGGAGAACTGTTTTTCGTCCCACCAGGTTTTAAGAACGATGGATGCTTTTTGCGGAAGGGAAAGCGTGATTTTTTTATGAAAAAGGTCGTCGAGATGGGATTCGGTTTTGATCAGAAGCCTGTGATAGATATTCTGCATCGCGCGTGCAGGAAAAAGAAGATACGAACGTTCCGCGGCGTATGCTTCGTCGGCTTTAGCGTAATACTCCTCCGCTTTTCGGCATTGTTCCCGCATTAATTCGACGAAAACCGTTGTATTCCTTTTTTGAATGAGATCTTTTTCGGTATAGCCGAACTTATTCATCTCCTGTTCCGGTATGTAGATCCGGTCCTTCTGAATGTCGGAGGCCACATCGCGGATGATATTGGTCAGCTGAACGGCAATTCCCGTGTTCACGGCGTACGACTCAATGCGCGGGTTCTTTTTTCCTAAGATGCTGACGGTCATCAAACCGACCGTGGATGCCACTCGGTAGCAATATTCGTAAAGTTCATCAAACGTCTTGTACCGTTTCTTCGTCAGGTCCATTTCCACGCCGCGGATCAGCTCAAAAAAAAGGTCCACCGGGATCGAGAAGGAGCGCGCGGTATGAATGAGGCGGTTCAAGAACTGAAGCTCCGACCGTCCTGCAATCGCTTTTTGAAGTTCCTTTCGCCAATGATCGAGAAATTCAAAAGGATCGCGGTCGGGTCGAACCACATCCACCATATCGTCCGTATACCGGCAAAACGCGTAAACCGTCATGATCGCTTCGCGTTTGTCTCTCGGGAACATCAGCATGGGAAAATAGAAACTGCTCCCCGATTCTCTAACGTATTGCGCTATGGACGGATTGAATGCGGGGTTCATGCGTACACTCTTCTTGTTAACAGACGAAAAAGGATCAAGACAATATCCGCCCAACCGATCGTGGGCCTTTGCGTCAGTATATCGAAATTATTTTTCCTTAATTTCTCCAATACCCGCATACCGCCGAGCCAAATTAAAGTGATCTCATACCTTTCCGGTGTCCTCAATATCGGCAGTAGTCGCTTTCCGCTCATAAAAATTTCCGACGCCCGGTTCGTCTCAAAGGCCATCAATTCCTGGAAAGAGGAATTGACCACCGACCCTTCCCAATCGCTTTTCTGATATCCGAATCTCTCCATGTCGTCCAGCGGCACGTAACACCTCTGCTTTCTTCGGTCGACAAAGACGTCTTGCCAATGATTTGCGAGCTGAAGTCCTGTACAAATGGAATCGGAATATTTGAAAATCACGTCTTTGTCCTCACGGTTACCGTAACCCAGAATACACAGTACGATCCGGCCGACGGGATTGGCCGAATAATTGCAGTATTCGAGCAATTCGTCAAAATTACGATAACGGCCTTTGAAAAGATCCACTTTGAAAGCGTTGAGCAGATTATCGAAATATTCCTTCGGAATGCCGCACCGTGTCACCGTGTCGCGCAAGGCTATGAATACAGGCTCCTTCGCTTCGCCGTTATAACAGGCGTCCAGAAGAGCCTGCCATTGCACCAGCAACTGCAGACGCTGATGGATCTCGATCGCTTCATTGTCCGCAAAATCGTCGGCCGTTCTCATGAAAGCATAAGCCGCAAAAAAATATTTACGTTTGTCTCTGGGAATAAAAACGGAGGCCACCGGAAAATTTTCGTAATGACTCCTTGCCAAATCCCGGCAGATCGCATAAGCTTCTTCCAAACTGACCGGCTTGCCTCCTGATAATCGGCCGTTCCCTCCGCTCATGATTTTTCCCGGTCAGACGAATGCGTGATAAGGAAGGAAAGGGTCAACAGCAAAACAAGGTTGACACTGACAAGGGCAGAATATTGTTTGTGAAGACTCTCAAACTCAGACCTTTCCGGACGAACATCCTCGGTTTTTGGCACATCAAAACTTCCAATAACCGTCTTTAACTCTTCCATCTGAGGAGTGACAACACGACTGTAGTAAGCAAGGTTTAGCAAAAGCAGGATCGAGCCGGCCAATTGGATCATGCGAAGGCGGCCTCTGTATCTGACATAGAAATAGAACGAGATGAGCAGCACAACAAGGCCGCAGACGGCTTCTATAATATTCATTTTGTGCAGAATGATGCCGTTGAGCAGACCGGCCTGTGTCTTCGATTCCAGAAATCTGAAAACGGCCGGGGCCACGGCGCCTCCGAGAAACAGGATCGTTCCAAGCCAGATACCGCAGGCCGTCACGGCCAGCCATGCCATCAGCGAATCTAGGCTTGTTCTCATTTTTCTGCTCCGATTAAGCGTGCCGGAGAAAACGGTTCGATCAGCGGCGAGACCCGATTATCGAGCATCGCATCGGCCATGAGTTTAGCTGTTATCGGCATCAACAGAATTCCATTCCTGAAGTGGCCCGTCGCAACAAACAAATTGCTCAGCGATGTCGGACCGATCACGGGGAAGCCGTCCGGACTGGCCGGCCGAAGTCCGCACCAGGTTTCCACCGGTTTGAAGTAAATGGAATTAGGAATGATCTCCTCAAGCCTCCGCATGAAATCGCGGGTAATATCGTCGGAAACGGTCTTATTGAAACCTGCATCTTCGACCGTAGATCCGACAAGAAGACGGCCGTCGTTGCGCGGCACGTAATAGAAATCCTGTCCGTATCCCGCGTGCCGGACGAATTGCGGATTCGGCATCTGGAGACAAGTGATTTGACCCCGCATGGGCCGTATGTCGGGCATGATACCATGCAATCCGGGAAATTGCGATGACCAGCTCCCGGCCGTCAGCACATACTGCGCGGCAGAAAAGTTTTCCGTATGAGATCGGATCCCTGCGACGGCATCATTCATCACACTGAAATCGGTGACCTCGCAGTGTTCCAAAATTTCTATTTCCAGGTTTTTACAGGCGGCCGTCAGGGCTTTCACTGTCTTACGGTTTTCCACCTGATGATGATCGGGCAGATGGATCGCAGAGTAACCTTCAGCCAACGCCGGCTCATTCCTTTCAGTCGTCTCCAGATCCCAATAATGATTGCGCACGCCCAGTCTCGCCATCAGGGCCAGCTCTTTATCCGGATTTTCACCCGGCGGGACCAACTTCAAAATACCATCTTTTCTGTACTCGCAATCGGTCTTGCTAACCCATTCGATGCGCCGTATGTATTCTTCAAAAATGATCTGGCTTTCTACACAGAGATTGAAGAACCTCCGATGCCCGTCGTTTCCGACCGCTTCGGAAGTAACAGTCAGCCTGGGTTCCAGCATCCCGGCCGAGGCCCAGGAAGCCTCTTTCCCCGCTGTGTTCTTTTCTAAAACAGCGATCCGCAACTTGGGATTGCGGAATTTCAGTTCGTAAGCGATCGATAATCCAATGATTCCGGCGCCGATCACCGCCACATCATGACTTTTCACAACCGATTCCTTCCAATTAAACAGGGGCAATATATCCAACCGGTCTTTTAAATGCAAAGGAATTGCACGGTCGGATCCTTCAGTATTCGGAAAATGGATTCGATGCACCAACGGCGAATGATCGCATACGGATTTCGCGGAATTAATTACTTGATAATATTTGACATTTCGCCTATATTTTTCACCGAATTCAAAAAAGAATATTTCTCTCAAATTCTGCGTTTTCGATCCGGATATAACCAAATTTCATATTCATAATCGGAGTTGAAGTGGACATAAAGAAGCTTGGCCGGTACGAGGTCACCGAAGTTTTAGGACAGGGCGCCATGGGAATTGTCTATAAAGGTATTGACCCCATGATCGGCAGAACAGTTGCTCTGAAAACATTAAAAACCGCGGGAGAGATACCTGCCGAACAGTTGGCCGAATTCAAACGCCGGTTTTCCCAGGAAGCGCAGTCCGCGGGCCGTCTGGCCCATCCCAATATCGTTACTATATACGACGTGGGCGAGGAACAAGGACTGGCGTACATTGCGATGGAATTCATCAAAGGCAAAGCGCTCGACGAATACATTTCGGAAAAAAGTCCATTTTCCATCGATCAGATCGTCGGTATCATGACCCAGCTCTGCGACGGACTCGGTTATGCCCACAAGAATGGCGTGATTCACAGGGATATTAAACCGGCCAATATCGTTCTGACGGACGATCACATCGCCAAGATCACCGATTTCGGCATTGCGAAGATCACCTCCACAAGCGCCACCCAAACCGGTATGGTCGTTGGAACGCCAAGTTACATGTCACCTGAACAGATCACCGGCCGCGGTGTGGATAACCGTTCCGACATTTTCTCCATCGGCGCTGTTTTTTACGAACTTCTTACTTTCGAAAAAGCTTTCCCCGGTGATAATATCACGACCGTCATGTACCGCGTCGTACATGAGAATCCGACACCATTGTCCATTGCCAATATGGCGGTGCCTGCCCAATTCGACCAGATTCTGATGAAAGCACTGGCCAAGAATCCGGCCGACCGTTATCCGGATGCGGAATCCATGGGACGTGATATTCAGAATTATAAGAATACCGCCGGTGCCGGACTGGGCGCGACTCAAGCCTTTAAACCGGCGGACTACCAGGGAACCGTTGTTATGTCGAGCCAGACGGCGGCCACGATGATGGCATCCGTACCTTCGGCCGCGACAACGGCGGCCTCGCCTGCCGCTTCTACGGCTGTGTCCGCTCCGCCAAAGAAGAAACCAATGCTCGCTATATTGGGCGCTGTTGCGGCAGTTTTAGTAATCGCAGGTTATCTGATCTTCGGCCGGTCAAGTGCCCCGGTTGTACAGAATTCAGGTAATTCGACGGTAGCTCCGACCGACGGCACATCATCGCTGCAGGTTACGCTGAATATTTTGGAAGGCCGTGCCGTGCTGGATACGTCGCAGTACCGGATCCAAAACGGTCAATTGATCCTTTCCAATATTTCCGCGTCCGAGCACGAACTGCTGGTGCAGCACGAAGGCTACGAAGATTTCAAAACGAAACTTATTTTTGCAGAGAACGAACAGAAGAAACTCGATGTCGCCATGAAAATGGCACCGATCCAGTTCCCGGCCGGTGTGGATACCGCGTATCTCACTATTGCATCCAAGCCGGATATGATCGCCGTGCAAACCAACACCGGTAAATTCATCGGCTACACGCCTTTCAACCGCGTTCCTTTCCCGGCCGGTAAGCACACTCTGATATTTTCAAAAGAATATTATGCGAGCCAGACAAAAGATTTCGATCTGAGAAAAGGACGGGAGTTCAAAGCCTCACCGGTTCTTACGGTGCGAAAAGGCACGCTGTCGGTCGCCGATGCCAATCCGAAAAAACTTCAGGTGTTTCTCAATGAGATTCTGTTGAAACCTGAGAAGGACGGCACAACGTATGTTGTTCCTTTCGGAAAGCACAAAGTGTCCCTGAAGCAAGAGGGCTTCAAGCCTTACGAGCAGGAGGTACTTGTCAATAGCGATCTGACGGTTAAACTGACGGCCAGCCTGGAGCAGATGTACGGCCGTTTGTCCGTAACATCCGATCCGGTCGACGCGGAGATCTTTGTTGACGGCAAGAACGTTGGAAAATCACCTGTGCAGCTGGACAGCGTGGCCGCGGGAACGCGCGAGATCAAGGCTCAAAAGGGTACGCTCATGGCTGTAAAGAAAATTACCGTCGCGGAAAACCAGGCGAACACAGCCGAACTGAAATTGACAGCGTCCGTAGGTTACTTGAAGATCATCGTAAACCCATGGGCGAAGATCTATGTGGACGGCAAGCCTATGGGATCGTCGCCACCCCTGGACAATCTGGAGCTCAAACCGGGCACGTATAAAATAAAGATCGAGAACCCGGCCTACCGGGCGGTCACCAAAACGGTTACCATCACGGCCGGAACGACCACCACTTTACAACACGATTTTTAGCGGATCATCAAAATGAAGAATTCGTATTTGCTCTTAGGCCTTGCCTTATTGGTTATGGGCTGCACGTCAAAAGAAACCGTGAAGTCCGCCGCCGGCAGTAAAACGAAAAAGCCGGAAGTGAATCAACTCCAGTCCGGTATCGACGCCTTTAAGGCCCGCGATTATGAAAAAGCGCGGGATTTTCTTTCCAAGGCCGTAAAAGAGAAACGATCCAATGACGATCTGATCTCCGCACATAAGCATCTGGCCTTTATCAATGCTCTTCAGGGAAATACCGATGGCGCTTATAAACAATTCATGAAAGCATTCAAACTGGATAAAGACTTCGAATTGGACAAGTCCGAGATGGGCCATCCGGCCTGGGGCCCCGCTTTTGAGCGAGCCCAAAAGGAAGCGGAAGTGGCCAATGCCAAGGGCTCGGAACTCTTTGACGAAGGAAAATCTTATTACTCCAAGCGCGACTACGATAACGCCGTTAAGATGCTCGAAGCCGCCGTTGCCAAGGAGGATCTGAAGGCTTCCAAAAAGGTTGAGGCCTACAAACTTCTGGCCTTTACCTATGCCGTTCAGAAGAATCCGGCCAAAGCCCGTAACGCCTTCACCCAGGCCTTTAAGCTGGATAAGGAATTCCAGCTTGATAAATCCGAATACGGCAATCCCGTCTGGACACCGCTCTACGACGAGATCAAGAAGCAATTTACAAAGAAATAATACGTACACCTTACCATCGGAGCACGTGTGGCCGCTTTAGTTCTTTTCGAAAAGGATAATACTACCCATCGTTTTGTCATCGAAAAAAACGAAACGACCGTCGGACGAAGACCGGAGAACGATTTTCTCATCGCCAATGTCATGGTCTCAGGCAAACACGCCAAGGTGACCCAACAGAACAACCAGTTTTTCCTTACCGATCTCAACAGCACCAACGGCACTTTTGTCAACGGGGTCCGCATCAGCGCACCGACCGAGATCAAACATAAAGACCATATCAATCTCGGTGCAGTCGATCTTGTCTTTATCACCGAAGACAACGCCACGGTGGAGTTCGATAAAGATCTCCTGCGCAAAGCCAAAGAGTCCGCGGCGGCGGCTCCCAAAAAACCGGCCGATACCAGTTATACAGCCGAGATATCCGCACTGACCCTTCTGGACAAATTCCAGGCTCTGAAAAAACTCGTGCTGAGCGGTGCGGCCGACCGCAACGCCATCAGCAAGGAATTCCTGGATATTGAACACGCCGTGCAGATCCTGGACAACCAGCTTCGCGAATCGGAGAATTTTCAGCAGAAACTCAATGTGCTTTACGAGATCGGCAAGGTGATCAATCTGATATTTGAAGAAGACGACCTGCTTAAGACCATTCTCGATCTCGGATTAAAAGTCATGAAGGGCGATTGCGGCTTCATCATGCTTTACAATGAAAATAAGGAACTGGTACCCAAGATTTCACGAAAAATGCAGTCGGACGAGATCAGCACCTCGTCCCCCACTTTCAGCACAACGATTTCCAAACGGGTGGCCGAATCGGCCGAGAGTATTCTGACCTCGGACGCCCAGAACGACGACCGGTTCCAGAGCGGCGCCAGTATCATTTCTCATCACATACGTTCGGTCATCTGTTCCCCTCTCAAGAACAAGGACCAGAAGGTCATTGGCGTCATCTACGTTGGTTCCAATGTCATGTCCAACGTATTTTCAAAAAACGATGTGGACCTTCTGGAAGCTTTTTCCAACCACGCGGCCATTGCCATAGAGAACGCGCGCCTCTACGAGGAAAAACGCCGTAAAGAACACCTCAAGTCGGCGCTGGAAAGGTACGTATCCAAGCAGATCGCCGAACGCATTATCAGCAACGATGCGACAGGCGACATCCGCTTCCAGCCGGAAAAACGCGAAGTAACTCTGGTTTTCTCCGATGTTCGCGGTTTCACCACGCTGGCCGAAAGCTTAACGCCTGAGGAAATGGTTGAGATCCTCAACCGCTATTTCACCAAAATGATCGAAATCATTTTTAAGTACGGTGGTACGCTCGACAAGTTCATCGGCGATGCCATCATGGCTATGTTCGGCGCTCCGGCATCCACCGGAGATGATCCGGGGAATGCGGTCATGGCCGCGATTGAAATGCAGGAGAGTCTTGTTGCCTTCAATGAAGAACAAAAGAAACTCGGAAAACCCGAATTGAACGTCGGTATTGGCATCAACTCCGGCGTTGTGGTCGTAGGCAATATCGGTTCCGACCAGCGAATGGAGTACACCGCTATCGGGGACAGCGTTAATCTTGCTTCGCGTCTCGAAGGGGCCAATAAAGAGTACAGCACGCGCATTATGATCAGCGAATTGACACAGGAAAAGGTCAGCGGTAAGGTCATTTCACGGGAGTTGGATCTGATCAGGGTCAAAGGCAAAGAAAGACCCGTCAAAGTATTTGAAGTCATCGCACCGGCTTCCGCAGGTGTGTCGCCGGAAATGAAAAAGGCCCTCGATGCTTATAATAAAGGATTGATGGCTTACCGCGCGCAGAAATGGGACGATGCGATAGCGCAGTTCAAAAATGTTCTCTCTGTCCGTGCTGAAGACGGTCCATCCAAGGTGTACATAGAACGTTGTGAAAATTTCAAAAAGATACCCCCGCCGGATAAGTGGGACGGCGTTTTTGTCATGCACTCCAAGTAAGGTCCCCTGAACACGATTGGGGCAGAACTCTCATCAATACCATTGAATCTCCTTAAGGAGGAAGAGCCATGAAACTGGATGAATTGATCTACGACTGGAATCTCGAAACCCTGCCGGGCGTTCGGCCATCCCAACCGGTGGAATTTGACGATGAAACCCTGCGGGATGGATTGCAGTCCCCGTCGGTCAAAGCACCGACGATCGATCAGAAGATCGAATTGCTTCATCTGATGGAAAAGTTGGGTATCGATTCCGCCGATATCGGACTTCCGGGTGCCGGTCCTCATGTTCTGGAGCATGTCGTTATTCTCGCGAAAGAGATCGTTAATAACAAAATGAAGATCCGTCCTAACTGCGCGGCCAGAACTCTCAAGCAGGATATCATCCCCATCGTGGAAGCCTCGCAAAAAGCCGGCATCAAGATCGAAGCGTGCACTTTCATCGGCTCCAGCCCTATCCGCCAGTATGCCGAAGGTTGGACGATCGACCATTTGCTCAAATTTACCGAAGATGCCGTGACCTTCGCCGTACAGAACGGTTTGGACGTCATGTATGTCACCGAAGATACGACCCGCGCCAAGCCGGAAGACATCCGCAAGATGTATTCGACCGCTATCCGCTGCGGCGCTACGCGCGTCTGTATCTCCGATACCGTTGGCCATTCGACCTGTGAAGGGATCCACAGGATCATTAATTACATGAAAGAAATCATTTTTATGACCAACCTCGATATCAAGATCGATTGGCATGGACATAACGACCGTGGTCTCGGCGTATCCAATGCGATCTGTGCCATACAGGCCGGCGTTAACCGCGTGCATGGAACCGGTATCGGCGTCGGCGAGAGGGTTGGCAATGTGGCGATGGACCAACTAATGGTCAATCTTAAGATGAAAAATTGGATCAGGAACGACCTGAGTTATCTCCCGGAATACACTCAAAAGGTTTCAGAATACACCGGCGTCCCCATCCCGATCAATTATCCGATCTTTGGAAAGGACGCATTCAGAACCGCCACGGGAGTGCATGCGGCAGCCATATTGAAGTCGCTCAATTTAGGCGACATGGAATTGGTCGACCGTGTATATTCAAGCGTACCCGCCAATATCTTCGGATTGGAGCAAGTAGTTGAGATCGGTCCGCTGAGCGGGGAATCCAATGTTATTTTCTGGCTCAAAAAACGCAAGATCGAACCGAGGGAAGAACTCGTAAAAAAGATTTTCGCGGCCGCGAAGAAATCAACGACGATTCTATCCGATGAACAGATTTTTGCCTTATGTAAATAAGGACCCGTATGACGCTCCGATTTCTCATTTTGTTATCTCTTTTTCCTGCGTCGTCGGTGTTTTCTCAGGAATTGAAGACCGAAAAATATTGGATCTTTTTCAGAGACAAAGACCCCGCATTGTTAAAAGCTTCCGAGAAGGCCTTTCCTGAAAGGACTCTGCAACGCCGGGCCAAACTTCTTGGTTCTACCCAATTGATCGACGACCACGATATTCCTGTAACGCCGCGCTATGTGGAAGCCCTGAAATCCCGGGGCCTGCTAATAATCAGTCATTCGCGATGGCTGAATGCGGTCAGCGCCCGCCTTTCGCCAGACGAAAAATCATCAGTGGAACGGCTGCCGTTCGTGCAATCTGTTCGGCGGGTCGCTCACGGTCAAACAGGCCAATGGACCAAGAGCGCCGGTACGTTCGCGAATGAATCAGCTCCTTACAGCCCCGATTACGGCTCCTCTTATTCTCAAAACGCCATGATCAATACACCGGCCGTACACCAACTCGGCTACTCCGGTCAGGGCGTCCTGATAGGCATGATCGACACCGGATTTAATCTAGACCACACGGCTCTCCGTGCGGTACACGTCGTCGACGATTCGGATTTCGTTCAGAATGACAAGGACGTTTCTGAAAACACCGAAGGCAAAAGCACCAGCAGTCATGGAACTTATGTCCTCTCGGCCGTAGCAGGATACGCCCCCGGTCGCCTTATTGGTACGGCCTTCGGCGCGTCATTTCTGCTGGCACGTACGGAAAATGACGACGGTATCGGACAACAGGCGGAAGAGGACCATTGGATATCCGCGCTGGAGTGGCTGGAAGCCGAGGGCGCCGATATTGTCAGCAGTTCGATCAGTTTTTTTGATGAATTCCAGAATAGTTCCGATAACTACGGGCTGTCCGATCTTGACGGTCAAACGGCGCTGACAACACGCGCAACCAATATTGCTTTTGACAAAGGAGTATTGGTCTTTAACTCGGCCGGAAATATGGGCCAGCGGGGTGCAGGATATCTGGGAACCCCATCCGACGGTAAGAAGATGATCGCCGTCGGCGCCGTTTACGGAGACAGTACGGTCGCCGTTTTCAGCTCGAGAGGTCCAACCAAAGATGGAAGAAAAAAACCCGATATTGCCGCGTTGGGATACAACGTCAAGGTTGTTGCCAATGACACCAGCCATTATGATATTCTGAGCGGAACATCGTTATCTACGCCTTTGTGCGCAGGGCTTGCGGCGCTTGCCCTGGAAGCCAATCCCGGTTGGAATGTCAGGCAATTATTCGATGCCGTCCGAAAGACATCCGACCATGCCGGTAAACCGAGTTCAACCATCGGATACGGCATCCCCAATGCCCTGAAGGCCGTTCAATTCGATCCTTCAGGAAGCTCGCATCCTTTTCTTAAGAATATCACGGCCTATCCTAATCCTTCGCAAGGAGCTGTCACCATTTCTTTTCAGGCCTTACAGACATCAACTTTTTCCATCAGGATATACAATATTCTCGGACAGCACGTGGCGACTGTGGCGGATGGGGAATCGGTGGCGGAAAACGAGATTGTCGACAGAGTGTGGAACGGACTGAATATCAACGGTCATGAGGCCGGTTCAGGAGTCTATTTCTTTCGAATATCGCTTGGTGGAAAGGCTGCGAGCGGGAAGTTGGTTGTGGTAAAATGATCAGACCGATTTCATTCTTTCGGTACACTCCTTAAGCGCTTCGACGACATACGGTATATCCTCTTCCTTCGATCCCCGACCCAACGTCAAGCGTATGGCGGATCGTGCGCGTCCTTTCTCCATTCTCATTGCCGTCAGAACATGCGACACAGTTACCGCACCCGACGTGCATGCGGAGCCCGTAGAAACCGCAATGCCTTTCAGATCGAGCATCGTAAGGATCTCATCCCCCATTAAACCGTCCAGTGATATATTCAAATGACCAGGCAGGCGTTCTTCAGGATGCCCGTTCAGTTTTGGGTCACGGATGTTTTCTCGGATGGTTTTCCATAATAGGTTTTGCAGAGATTTCAGTCTTTCGGCTTCCCTGTCCATCTCAGCGCCGCATATTTCCGCAGCCTTTCCGAAACCGACAATCGATGCGGTATTCTCCGTTCCCGCACGCCGTCCGCGTTCCTGAGATCCTCCGAGAATGAGCGGATGCAGTCTCAGACCACCTCTAACGTAAAGCGCCCCCACGCCTTTGGGTCCGTATAATTTGTGCGCCGATATGGAAAGCAGATCAATGCACATGCTCTCAACATCAATAGGTATTTTCCCATAGGCCTGCACGGCATCTACGTGAAATATCACACCATGTTTACGCGCCACGGCCCCGATCTCTTTGATGGGATTGATGGTCCCTACTTCATTGTTAACATGCATCACTGAAATAAGACAAGTATCCGGACGGATAGCCTTCTCTATCTCCTCTGAGTGAATCATACCATACTCATCACAGGGTACATACGTCACTTCAAAGCCCTGCCGTTCCAATTCTTCGAACGAACGGAATACGGCGTGGTGTTCAGCTCTGTTGGTTACACAATGCTTGCCTATGGCATGCTCAGAATGCGCCGCGCCTAAAATGGCCAGATTATCGGCTTCGGAACCGCCCGCGGTGATCACGATCTCTCCCGGGCCGGCGCCCAGCAGTGCAGCCACCTTTTCGCGCGCCGTCTCCGTTGCCACCTTGGCCGAACGACCGTAACTATGGAGACTGGAAGGATTACCGAATTCTTCCTTCAAAAAAGGCATCATGGCTTCCAACACCCTCGGATCGAGCGGCGTGGTCGCACTGTGGTCAAGATAGATTCTTTTCATTATTTCTTTTTGTAAAATCGCGGCACGCGGGCGTTGACCATACACGTGATCTCGTAAGGGATCGTTCCGATTTTGTCCGCTAATTCAGTAGCCGTGATCTCTTCATCTCCGGATTTTCCGATCAGCACAACCTCATCACCGATCTCAATCCGGTCGTCACCCGTATTGACCATGAGTTGATCCATGCAGACGGCGCCTACGACGGGATAACGTTTCCCGCGGATCAGGACGTCGCCCTTATTCGTCAACAGTCTTGAATAACCGTCTCCGTACCCGATTGGAACGGTGACGATATTGCAGTCCTTTTCCGTGAAATACTTCAGTCCGTAACTGATCCCTGTGTTCGCCGGTACCCGTTTGATAAAGACTACTTTGGAGCGAAGCGAAAGCACAGGTTTCAGGTTCATTCCTTTGGAAACGTGATCGGAAGGATACATGCCATACACGGCGATACCCGGACGCACCATATCGAAGGTCGAACGCGCTACATCGGCAATCGCTCCGCTATTGGCGATGTGTTTTACCGGAATCTCGATGCCCGAACGCTTCAGATCCGATATGATGGATTCGAATCGTTCCAATTGAGTCAACGTAAAGGATTTGTCGCCTTCATCGGCCGTGGCAAAATGAGAGTAGATACCGACGATATCCAAATTCTTCATTTGTGCCACCCGTTGCACGAACTCCACGGCATATTTGTGCGTCACGCCGATACGTTCCATTCCCGTATCGATTTTAAGATGTACTTTGGCTTTTTGATTGTGAAGCTCGTCATTGATATGGCGCGCCAGTTCCAATGAAGACACGGTGATCTCAATGTCGTTCTGAATAAATTTCTTGAGCTGATATCCCAGAATGCCGCCCATGACGAGGATAGGTGCCTCGACCTCATTCTGACGCAGAAATATGGCTTCCTCCAGAAATCCGACTCCGATATATTCCACACCGTTTTGTATCGCGCGTTCCGTGATCTCCAGAATCCCGTGTCCGTAAGCGTTGGCCTTCACGATCGCCATGATCTTCTTGCCGTTGACCTTGCTTCTGATCTGCTGGATGTTGTGGTCGACGGCCGTAAGATCAATCACCGCATGAGTTGGTCTGATTTCGCGGAGAATATTGAAGTAGATCGTATCCAAGGAGGTACCGGTTAAATATTCTGAATCACTTCTTTCAGGAGCGCTTGAAACGAATGTTTGACCCGATTGGCTGTGACGGTTACTTCTTCGTGACTGAGTGGAGTGGAACTGATGCCTGTACCCAGATTGGTTATACAACTGATGCCCAGCACGCGCATATTCTGATGTTTGGCAACGATCACTTCCGGAACGGTGGACATCCCGACCGCATCGGCACCGAGTTTTTGAAACATGCGCACTTCCGCCCGTGTTTCGTAGGTTGGTCCGGATCCGGCGCAATATACGCCGCGCTGGGTTCTGATACCCAGTTTAAGAGCGCACTTCTCGGCCAATGCGGCATAGTCCCGGTCGTAATCGCTTTCCATATCAGGAAATCTCGGTCCGAGCGCGTCATCGTTTGCACCATGGAGCGGGTTGGCAAAAAAGAAATTGATATGGCTGGTTATGATCATGAGGTCACCCGGAGTAAAGACCGGATTGACCCCTCCGGCCGCATTAGTCACGATCAGGGAACGGACTCCCAGTGCGTACATGAGACGAACTACATATGTGACCTGATCCAGAGTGTAACCTTCGTAGTAATGAACCCGTCCCTTTACCGCCAGAACCTCTTTGCCGGAAAGGTTTCCGAAGACCAGCTTACCGGCGTGTCCCTCAACCGTTGACTTGGCAAAATGGGGTATCTCCGACGTCGCGATCTCAATTTTGGACTCCAGCGTATCGGCAAAATCGCCGAGACCTGAACCCAATATAACGCCGATGCCGGGTTTTGATGACGTCTTTGTCCGAATCCATTGTTCCGACTCTTTTATCCATTCTTTAAGATCATTCATGCCGACAGATTCTCCGAATACGATGTTCTGGTTCTTTCCAATATGCGCTGAAAAACATCCCGATCATGAAACGTCAGCCTGGATAGCTCCTTCATAACCCTGATCATGAACGATTGCCGGTCGGGATAGACGTTGGAAAATTTACGAATCGTGATCACAATGAGTTCTTCCGCCGCAGGATCCGGATGAGCGAGCAAAACTTTAAGAAATCCCAGATCGATCGTAAATAACTGCAATTCATCTTCGGTCGGCATAAACACATAATCGCCGTGGGAAGATAGGCCGGAAGCCATATCCTGGACTGGCAGCGAAGATGGGTTTTCTCTGGAAACAGTTCCAACCGGTATGATATGAATTTCGGTTCCTGTTGGAATCGGATTTGAGAAGAAATCATCGTTCCCAAGCTGACTTTCTCCTTTGATCCTTGCATCCGAGATCAGTCCGTAAAGACGATTCTTGGAGTTCTCGATCTTGACCAATGAGCCGAACGCGGGCAATGGCAGATGGAGATCGGGATTGAACTCGGCGATGACTTTAGAAGCTGTGACCTGAACGACTCTGGCCAGGTATTTTTGATGATCAATTTGTTCCATCGATGTTATGCAATTTAAGTGAACAGATTAATAACGTCAAACATCAATTTCTGACTGGTATCTACCCTGCACTGACTAAAGGATCACACGGCCTTCCATTGCGCGCGTCAAAGTGGTCATATCTGCAAATTCAAGATCACTCCCGATCGGAATACCGCGCGCAATACGCGAGATTCTGACAGGAGTTCCTTTGAGTTTGTCTACAATATACATGACCGTCGCGTCACCCGACACGTTGGGATTTATCGCCAGGATCACTTCTTTGATATCGCTTCCTATCCGGTTCAGAAGTTCTTTTATGCGAAGGTCCTCGGGTCCAATGCCGTCTAACGGATTTAACAAACCTCCCAGCACATGGTATTTACCGCGGTACTGATCGATCCTCTCAATGGCAAGGACATCGTTGGCTTCTTCCACCACGCAGATCGTGTGCGGATCGCGTCGCGGGTTGGCACAGATGATGCACGGATCGTGTTCGGTCACGTTATAGCAAACCGAGCATCGGCCGATCTTTTCTTTGACGTCTGTCAAAGCTTTGGCGAGAGCGGCGACATCTTCTTTGGGCTGCTTCAACAGATGAAAGGCCAGCCTTTGCGCGGTCTTGCGGCCGATGCTTGGGAGTTTGGAGAATTCATTGATCAGCCGCTCTAACGAATCGGATGTGTACTGCATAATCGCACTTACTTCTTTGAGGATTTCATAGCAGGCAAGAGACCTCCTGTAATCCGGTTCATTTCAACGGCCGCCACCTCTTCCGCTTTCTCGACCGCATTATGGATCGCCGATAAGACAAGATCCTCCAGCATGCTCACATCGTCCGGATTGACGGCTTCCTTGGCAATCTTTACGGATACGATCCGGGAGTTGGCATTGGCTGTAACCTTCACCGCGCCGCCTCCGGATATTCCTTCTACCATAACCTCATCCAGTTTGGATTGCTGATTCTGGATCTCTTTCTGCATTTTTTCAGCCTCTCGCATGAGGCTCTTGACATCAAACCCCTTCATAATGAACCTATGATCTCCGGTTGTAGTTTAATTCGATTTGTATGTAACGTCGATCAATTCGCCGTCAAATAATTCGACAAGCTTTTTCAATGGCTCGCTCTGTTCCAGATCGCGCACCTGCTTGAACAATTCCTGGGAATTCTTATTTCCTTTTTCGTTCTCCGCGTTATTAACCGTTCGGCCGTCTGTGCCGGTGTTGATTGTCTCTTCACTCTGCTGAGGCTCCTCCGAAACGACAAGCGGCATGCTGTTCTCAGATTCTTTCACGTTCAGATCACACTCGATCCTGAGCCGCTGACCTATGAATTCCTTGAGAATATTGGCTAAATAATCCTTTTCCTTATGAATGATCTCGGCGTGAAACTCGGTGAAGTCGTTGTCCCGGAAGCCCACATGAAGAACATCCTGCCTGACCTCGGCCGGAAAGGACTGCTCAAGAATCGCACCGACACGTATTTTTTCTTTTTTGACTCTGGCCAGAAACGAGCCCCATTTGACCTGCACTCGGCTTATATCGGCCGGTTTTTCACCAGACGGGGCGGGTAATTCAGTACCAGGTTTGAAGGCGGACGGCTTCGCAGAAATAGGTTTGGCCGCGGGCGTCTCGTATGTTACGGTATCAACTTTTTTTTTTACGGTATTGTCGGTTTCCTCATCCTCGGTGCCGCCTGTATCGTTGAGACGCTCTATGAGCGTGTTGATCTCAACGGTGCCCGGCAGGTGAATCAGCTTCATCAGCATCAATTCAAACGCGAATTTCTGCTTCAGGCTCCATTTGACCCGCTGAATGGTTTCGGATACGAGATTCATCATACGCAAAAGATCACCTTCTGAAAAATCTCCAACAATTTCCGCGTATTTCTTCTGATACCCTTCGTAAACCTCTGTCAGAGCATCCGAACCGCAGGCTTTGGCCATCATGATATTTCGGATATGCTCCAGTAGGCCATGAAGAAACTCCGTAATGTCCCATCCTGCATCAAGGATCTTTCCGACAAAACGGAATCCGTCGGCGGTCGCGCGTTGTTTGATGATATCGGTGAGTTCGAAATATACGTCCTGCCCGATCAACCCGAATGCTGAACGCAAGGCATCGATTCGGATATCCATGCCGCAGAAATTGATGGCCTGATCCAGCAACGTCAGCGAATCGCGCATGCCTCCGTCCGACATTTGCGACAAGGCAAAAAGAGACTCATCGTCCATTGTTACCTTCTCTTCGCGGCAGATATATTTAAGACGGCCAACGATCTTCTCTGTCGGAACCCTCTTGAAATCAAAACGCTGACAACGGGATAATATGGTAGGCAGGATTTTATTGGGTTCGGTGGTAGCAAATATGAAGATCACCTGCGGCGGCGGTTCTTCCAATGTTTTGAGGAGCGCATTGAAAGCATCCTTGGTGATCATGTGGAATTCGTCAATGATATAGATCTTGTGTCCGCCGCGTACCGGCATGTACCGCACATTATCACGTAAACTGCGGATCTCGTCGATGCCGCGGTTGGAAGCGCCGTCGATCTCCAGAACATCCAAACTGCGCCCGCCTGTAATTTCAGTACAGCTCAAACATTCATTACAAGGCGTGACCGTGGGGCCGCCCTTTTCGCAATTGATCGCTTTGGCCAGAATACGGGCGGTTGTGGTCTTGCCAACACCCCTGGGGCCGGAAAAAATGTATGCATGTGCGATTCGGCCGGATTCGATGGCATTCCTGAGAGTGGTGGTAACATGTTCCTGTCCGATCACGTCGTCGAAGGCCATCGGACGGTATTTGCGGGCTATGACAAGATACGACATGAAGGAATATAGGCTTTCGTGAAGTGTAAAATAAAGCCCAAGCTTGTTACAGCACATCCAAGGATACGCTTACCGTTGCTTCCTTCCGGACCTGGCGGGGTTCAGCTGCCTCAAATTGCGTAAGGCTCGGGCTATAACAATGATGCTATTATTAAGTTCTTTTTGACGTGCCCAAAGTAATCAATCCGGCTCTCTTTGTCAAGAAAACTTCCTTACAAATACACGCCTTCAGGCGATCCATAAACCGGTTACCGGATCATCCGGCGGAGTCGGCACGAAGTCAACGGCGAGTTTGACCACTTCGGCTGTAGGAACCCGGCCGTTCTTGCTGAGGAACAAAGCACGAAGCCGCGCAACCGCAATGATTTGATTTTTGACTTCGAACCGCTGCTCCACGTAGATCCACTTATCGTCCCAAGTCAATACCCGTGATACCAGGTCGAATTTCTGAAGAGGATCAAGCGACCGCAAGTAGCGGATCTCAACGGCGCCCACAACCGGAAACCAGCCCTTTTTTGGAAGTTTCCACAACATACCAAGCTGTGCCATGAAATACGTCCGGCCCAGATCCATCAAAGTCAGATAACGTCCGTTATTCATATGACCATTGATATCGCAGTCCAGCGGCCACACTCGAAAAGAGACGCGGCTCTCATCAAATATACCTGCTCTTGGCGAGAATCGTGACATGAGGAAAATACGGAGCATGCGGAACCAGAGATTCATAAACTCCTGAGGCAAAAAAAAACCAGCGTCAGCCAGACGGCTGAGCTGGTCTTCGTTAGACTAATACGATAACTTTACATGATACCTTTTTTCATGGCTTCACGTGCGGTCATGCCGCCGGCCATTTCCACGATCTTGTTATCATAATGATCGGCTATACGGGCGACCGATTTTATGGAAGCGTTGAATTCATTGGCATCCAGATGCGCACCGGCCAGAGAATGACCGAAAATGATGGTGCCGTCATACGTGATACCGAAGGATCCGAAATGCAGGACCGCATTCTCGCGCAACAGGAATTTCATCACGTTTTCATCCAGCCGTGCGTCCTGCACGACGTATGAAAAGGATTCCACAATGCAGTCGTCACTGTGCCAGGGGCGAATAACGGTTTGAACGACCGTAGAACCTTCGAATATCAGGAATCTCCCATCATCGTGCTTCTCATAGTTCTTCTTGTATAGCTTCTTAATAAATCCTTCCACTTTGTTCTGAACCTTCAGAATCAGCTGATCTGCTGACGGTTTTGCCGCTTTCTTGACCGTTTTTTTGACGGACTTCTTTGCCGCTTTCTTTACAGCTTTCTTTACAGCTTTCTTTACAACCTTCTTCACAACTTTCTTCTTAGCCGGTTTTTTCACAGCCGCTTTTTTCTTAGCCTTTCTTGCCATAGATCCTCCTGTGTTGCGGTGAGTATAATTTTATCGATTTATGATAACGACCTGACGTGATGATTGACGCCAAAAAGTCCGAAAAATAAGGATAAAAGTCAAGTTTCATTGTGCTTCAGAATTCAGCCGTTCCCAAATATTTTCTGCATAATATGCCTGACGTTGCGCATGAATCCGCCGAATTTGGCCCTTTTTATGGGACTGTTCTTGAAGCGTTTCGAAAATTCCTCCTCCGTTAAACCCAACCACTCATCGGCTTTCTTATGCGTATTGATTTCACGGGGAAAAAAAGCCTGTATGTTGGTCGTTTTCGAAAATTTCTTATTCCACGGACAAACATCCTGGCAGATATCGCAGCCGAATATCCAGTTATCAAAAGACCATTCGTTGTTTGGGAAGTTGTCGCCTCGGTATTCGATGGTCCAATAAGAGATGCAGCGGCGCGAATCCACCACGTAAGGTCTGGTAATGGCCTGTGTCGGACAGGCTTCGACGCAACGGTTGCAGGTTCCGCAAAAATCGCCGATCGGTGTGTCGTAGTCAAGCTCCGTATTCAATAGTATCTCACCCAGAAATACCCACGATCCCAATTCTCTTGTAATGACATTACTGTGTTTCCCCTGCCAGCCAATACCTGCTTTGGCAGCCCAGTATTTATCCATGACCGGGGAAGTATCCACGCAGCAAACGCCTTCGATCGTAGGATCCAGACCTTTGATCCGATCCAGAAGCGATTTGAGCATATTCTTAACTATCGTATGGTAATCATCACCCCATGCATACCTGGAAATCTTGGCGGTTTGAGGATCGATAGATACAGGTTCAGGGGTATAATAGTTCAGCGCTACGGAGATAACGGAACGCGCCGCCGGATAGAAGGAGCATGGATCCAGGCGCTCCTCAAGACGGTCGGACATCCAGTTCATAGTAGCATGATATCCGGATTGGAGCCATTCCTGAAGGAATCTCTCGGACTGAACCTTTTCGGCTTTGGCAATTCCAACCTTATCGAACCCCATGTCGATGGCTTCAGCTTTGATCCATTTTGTGAGCTCCGCTTTTTCCATAGTTCCAATATAGATATCTTATTCTAAAAAGAAAAACCCTCTGATTACTCAGAGGGTTTTTACGGTCGGGGCGAGAGGATTTGAACCTCCGACATCCTGCTCCCAAAACAGGCGCGCTACCGGGCTGCGCTACGCCCCGAACATGCTTTAAAATGGGGTGCAATATAGAGATTCGATCCCCGATTGTCAAGCGGTATCTCTTTATTCACCCATGGCCTTAAGCGTTTTCCGCATGAGATCCAAAGCTTCATCGATCTCCGGCCGAGTTATGTTCAATGCCGGTCTGAGACGGATGGTCTGACCGCCGCACTTGAGTATCAGCAATCCCCGCTCATAAGCCTTTTTGATCATGGTATCACGCATTTCCGTAGTAGGAAGATCAAATGCGCACATCAATCCGGAACCGCGGACATTAGTGATATCTGTGAATTCTTTTTGCAGCTTGGCCAGTTGTTCCATCAAGTACTCACCTTGTATGCGAGCATTGTCCACCAGCTTCTCGTCATCTATGATCTTAAGATACCAGGTTGAACGGTACATGTCGGTCAGATTACCGCCCCAGGTTGAATTGATCCGGCCGCTGTGGGCGAACACGTGATCTTTGACCTCTTCGATCCTTTTTCCCGCAAGAATCCCGCACACCTGCATCTTCTTACCAAAGGCAATTATGTCGGGCTTCACACCGATCTTCTGGTGCGCCCAAAAGGTCCCGCTCAAGCCCACACCCGACTGAACTTCGTCGTAGATAAAAAGCATCTCGTTTTCGTCACAGATCTTTCGCAGCTCTTCGTGGAATTCCTTTCGAAAATGATTATCCCCGCCTTCCGCCTGTATCGGCTCGATGATAAGACAGGCGATCCTTTCTTTGTGCTGAGCAACCTGCTTTCGAATGAAGTTCAGCGATTCCTGTTCCCTCTTCCTGACGTCCTCTAAGTTCTTCTCATCCAGCGGAAAGACTATTTTCGGATTCGGCGCTTTGATCCAGTTGAACTTCGGGAAGTACTGAACTTTGTGCTTGTAAAAGGTATTGGTCATGGACAGAGTATAACCGGAACGGCCGTGAAAAGCCTCGTTGAAATAAATGACCTTGAGCGAATTGACATACTCATTCTCATCGTCCGTCGATTGAAATCCGTTCGGAAATCTTTTCCTGACTTTCCAGTCGAACGCGGTTTTCAGGGCATTTTCAACAGCCAGAGCTCCGCCGGAAATCATAAAAAGATGGGGAAGGTAATCGGGAATACCCACCTTTGAAAAAGTGGCCACAAACTCGGCCATGGCGATGGTATAGACGTCGGCATTCGCCGGATTATTGGTTGCGGCGTCAATGAGACCGTCTTTGAACTCCTGGGTCTGGAGTTTCGGATGATTCATTCCGATGGGGGCGGAACCGAAGAACGAGTAGAAATCAAGGTAGGAACGTCCGGTTTTGGCGTCAATGACGCGTGAGCCGGAACTTTTTTTAGTATCAAGAACAAGATCAAATCCGTCAACCTGCATATTCTTTCGCAGGGTTTCATGAACCTGATCGGCTTTTATATGAATGTTCAACATGACGATTCTCCTTAATTGGTGCGTTAATGTTCGTCCGGACAGAATGAGCCGGACCACATGAAGGAGAATCTATCTCATACCCTCCATTCCGGTTTAAGCAGGCACTTGCGGCGCCCGATGAGCACTTCCTGCTGACCGATCCACCATGAACAAAACGTATCGTTCATGGCGGACGGATCAACAAGACTTGAGGTCATATGTTCAAGAAAACTATGCATACCCGATTAATAATTATCGATCTGCGCGCGCTGAAGTTTATCGCTGTAGTCGATATAGACGGTCTTCAATTCGCTGAAGAAATCGTAAACCGCCCAGCCGCCTTCGCGATGTCCGTTTCCGGTCTCTTTCACGCCGCCGAAAGGCAGATGAGCCTCCGCGCCAATGGTCGGGGCATTGATGTATGTGATACCGGCTTTGATATCACGAACGGCTTTGAACGAATGATTAACGTTGCGCGTATAAACGGAAGACGACAGACCATACACGGTTCCGTTGAGAACTTTGATCGCTTCATCGATATCCCGGACTTTGATCACAGAAAGTACAGGGCCGAATATCTCTTCCTGTTCGATACGCATACCGGGTTTCACGTTCGTAAAGATCGTCGGTTTGTAGAACCAGCCCTTTTTCAGATCGCCTTCCATGGCGCGTTCGCCGCCGCACATGAGTTTAGCGCCTTCGGACTTCCCTATTTCCACGTATTCATGATCGGTATTCAACTGGCCTTCATTGACGCAAGGACCGACTTCGATGCCTTTTTCAAGACCGTTTCCAAGGCGCAGTTTTTCCGTACGTTTGACCAGCATGTCGACAAATTGATCATGAATTTTTTCGTGCAGAATCAGCCGGCTCGTGGCCGTGCAGCGCTGTCCGGTCGTTCCAAATGCGCCCCACAACACGCCGTCCAATGCCAGCTCAAGATTGGCGTCATCCATCACTATCTGAGCATTTTTTCCGCCGAGCTCCAAAGACACACGCTTGAGCGTCTTGCCGCAGGAGGACGCGATCGTTTTTCCTACGCCGGACGAACCGGTGAAACTGATCAAATCAACATCCGGATGTTCCACGATCTTCATGCCCACCGCACCGCCGCCGCCATGAACGATATTCACGACGCCTTTGGGCACACCGGCATCATGGAGAATCTGAACCAAACTGGTCGCCGTCTTGGGAGTATCTGAAGCGGGTTTGAAAACCACGCAATTTCCGCAAACGAGCGCCGGAAATATCTTCCACGTCGGAATGGCCATGGGGAAATTCCACGGCGTCACAATGCCCGCCACGCCGATCGGCGTACGGATGGCCATGGCGAATTTATTGGGCAATTCCGATGGTGCCGTATGGCTGAATAAACGCCGTCCTTCGCTGGAGGCATAATACGCGGTATCAATTCCTTCCTGCACGTCACCGCGCGTTTCGTCAAGAACCTTGCCCATTTCACGCGTCATTTCGCGGGCCAATTCTTCTTTGCGCTCCACCATCAGATCTCCGACCTTCCGGAGGATATCGCCGCGTTTCGGAGCCGGCATCAAGCGCCATTCATTCCACGCCGCTTTGGCGGCCGCTACGGCCTCATTGACGTCTTCTTCGGCCGATTTCGGGAAAGTGCCGATCACTTCATCCCAGTTGGCCGGGTTACGGTTCTCAAACGTTTGTCCGGATTTTGCATCCTTCCACTCACCGTTGATGAAATTTTGAAACTTCTGTGCCATCTCAGATCACCTCAATCTTTATTTTAGTTTTTACAAATAGTCGGCCGGACGGGTTATTTCAGATTTCTTTCGATCCGGTCGCGGAAACTTTCACTCGACATCGCTTTTCTTGCCACCAGTCCCCAGAGTGTCAAGATACCGCCTATTATCATACCCATGATACTGAATCCGAAAGGAGGAACACTCGGAATCAATATGATCAGACCCAGAATGATCCAGATCCAATACAATTTTAGCAGCCATAATATCAGCATGGTCTTCTCCTTTGCAATATTATTGTCGTCCGGTATAAATGTTTTCCAATACAAAAACCTCACGATCCAGTTTATAGAAATACGTCCGTTGCCTGACGTCCCCATCGTCCGATTCAGGGTATTCCACTTCGTCAATTCGGACACGGTACTTTTCCTTTTCGTCGGCCCTTGTCAGGGAAATGTTGCATGAAAAGGACATGCCGCCTTTGGTATCCAAACTAAAAAGCGAGGAAAAACGTCCCTCGCTCATCTTTTCTATGCGGCAATAACGGCGGAGATTCTTGTCCAATAATACGGAATAAATCTCCGGTTTCCGGTCGTTATCCAGATCAATGACCTTGATATCAAAAACGCTGCCGCCTTCGCAGCTATTGACGATATTGCAGGACCACTTTCCGTTTTCGATATAATAGACCATCACATAGGTGAGTTTTTCATTGAGGCTGCCGGAAACCACCAGTTCGGTATTCCCGTCGCCGTCCAGGTCGGATGAAAAACCTTTATAAACAGAGAAATCGCATTGCGACACCGGTTTTTCTATGACGCCCGGATAATTTATTTCGGCATCCTTAAAAGCGTCTTCAATATAGTTACGCTCATTGATGGAAGAGGACACGTCGAACCCAGCCGCAAGCAAATGCGAGGTCATTACGAACGCCATCCATGCGTATTTCAAAACACTTTTCAAGCCACTTCCCTGTAACTGTATATAGCGACAAACCGAAAAACCAAAAATCAATACGCGGCCACTTCCCGCATCACCTTAAGCATTTTATCTTTGTTCGGCAGGAAGTGCGCCTCGAGCGGCGGGCTGTACGGCACCGGCGTATCCAGCGCGGCCAGTCTCCGGATCGGCGCATCGAGGTATTCAAACGCGCTCTCCGTAATAAAGGCGGAAATATCGCCGCCAACCCCGCCGGTCAGTGTAGCCTCGTGCGCCACGATCACGCGGTTGGTCTTTTTCACCGATTGCAGGATCAAATCCTTGTCATACGGCAATATGCTGCGCATATCTAATACCTCCACGCTCACACCGTCTTCTTTCTGGATCTGTTCCGCCGCCTCAAGAGCCCAATGCACCGCAGAACTGTAACCGATCACTGTGATGTCTTTGCCCTCGCGCTTGATATCGCCTTTGCCGATCGGAACGATATAATCCTCTTCCGGAACCTCACCTTTTATTCGGCGGTAGAGGAACTTGTGTTCAAAGAATAACACAGGATTATTATCGCGGACAGCGGCCTTGATAAGCCCTTTGGCATCGTACGGAGTTGATGGAGAAACAATCTTGAGGCCGGGTACGTGGAAGAACCATGCTTCCGGATTCTGCGAGTGAAACGGCCCGCCGTGAACGCCTCCGCCCGAAGGACAACGAACGACCATCGGAACCGCTTCTCGCCAACGGTAATGGATCTTGGCGGCCTGATTGACCAATTGATTGAAACCGCACGAGATAAAATCGGCAAACTGCATCTCCGCCACCGGACGTAATCCCATCAGCGCCGATCCTACGCAAACACCGATGATGCCGGCTTCGGATATAGGAGTATCCATGACACGATCGGCGCCGAATTCGTCGATAAAACCTTTTGTCACTTTGAAAGCGCCGCCGTACACGCCGATATCTTCTCCTATCAGGTACACGCTGGGATCACGCTTCATCTCCTCCCGCAGACCCATTGAGATCGCTTCAAGGTATGTAATGGTAGCCATCCGCTCCTTTATCTTAGTCTCAATAACTTTACGAAATTACTGTTCAAGCAACTGCAGCTGGTTGCCGTCCGGATCTACTACAACCGCCGTTTTACCGAACTCCAGTTCCGTAATACCCTGAGTGAATTTGACATTACGCGACTTCAGAGTTCCTACCGTGCGTTCCATATCGTCCACTTCAAATTGAATCAGGATACCGCTTTTCTTATAATCTTTGGGTTCCGCACTCCGTTCGCCGCCTTTTTCAAGTGTCAGGATGGTCCCGTCGGTATTAAACTGCGCAAAACCTTCTTCATGATACGTAACATCCAAACCTAAGCCGTCTTTGTAAAAAGCAAGGGAACGGTCAAAATCCGACGCATAGATGCAGACATATTTAATATGAGTAATCATTCCGGGCATTGTATGAACTCCTTCTTAGGTTGATGTAGTGTTTCTATTTTGAAAATCGTATACCTTCTTGCAGCGGGTTCCCGTCAAATCCTTCGTTAGTGCTTAGACCCAAAATTCCGGCGAGCGTGGGTGCAATGTCGGCCGGTGAACAGGGCTTGCCGAACGTCCCGGTCTTGATCCAGCGGGCGCCGGTCATAATCAGCGGAACATGCCGGTCATATGAATACGGTGAACCGTGATCGGCGCCGATCTCATTGCGATCCCACATAAAATTCGGCTTCAGAACGATCATCAGGTCGCCGCTGTTCAGACGGTTGTAACTGTTTAAAACCAGCCCGGAAACCTTGTCCTTATTGATTTTGCCATGAGTCAGATCCTGCGACCTAAATATTTGAAATATCTGAGGAACGGCTTCTGGCAAAACCTCGCTAATATAAGTTTCTGCGTCCTTTTTATCAATCTTTTTTTCCTCAAGCGCACGCCGGTTAAAATAGAAATCAAGGTTGGCCATCCGCCCCACATAGGTCTTTTCGCGCGTCAGATTACCGTATTTGTCCCTCATGGCTTGATCCACGGCCTTTTCGATATCCCGCGGTTTGATTCGGCCGGCTTCTATCCCCTGCTTCTGCAATTCCTCAGGGTATGGCGCCACCCCATGGTCCGAGGTAAGAACGTAAAGAACGTTTTCTGCACCCACAGTCTTGTTCATAAATTGTATCAACCTGGCCAGATACCGATCCGTTCTGAGCGTCACATCCATCACCTCGCGGCTTGAAGGACCGAAAGAATGGCCGATCGCGTCGTTGGCTGAGAAACTGATACAGAGAATATCCGGAACCTCATCGGTTCCAAGCTTTTCTTCCACCGTAAGTCTTTCGACAAAATCCAGCAGGACATCGGAGGAAAACGGCGATTCCAGAAGCAAACGGTAATAGTCGGAGTCGGTCTGCGTGCCGTTCAGTCCGATAACAAAAGGCAATGTGCCGCTCCAGCCGGCCGGATAATCATGATGACTCTGGACGATGGAATCCAACGGCGGATAATATTTTTCATCCATGAGAAGTTCCCATCGCTGCCCGGCAAAACGATCATAGCTTCTTTCAGAATTGAAGGATTGAACCCAGGGAGGCAGTGTCTTCATATAATACGTACTGGTGAAAAATCCTCCCTGCAGGGTATCATTCCAATATGCTCCGTCGGCGGAATGCCCGCTCATGAGGATGGCGGGTACGTCTTTATTGGAGACACCAAATACCCTGGCTTTCTTATTGGTCTGAATTTTCAGCAGATCGGCTAGATTGTTTCCTTGAAATTTCACAGGCGAACGTCCGTCACGATTCGATTTTTGCCTCAAGCCGATGACCGGATGCGTCGTATCTTCAATCGAGTACACCAGTCTTCCGAGGTCCCGGTCATACCAATGATTGGCTACAATACTGCTCGTAGCGGGATACAAGCCGCTCATCATGACGGAATGTCCCACGGATGTCTTCGTGACGGCGTGTTCATATTGGCAATTCACAAAATTGCCGCCCTCGCGGATAAGATAATTGAAACCTTCCTGATTAAAATATCTCGCAAAACGCGTCAGGTACTCAAAACGGAATTGATCCACGCAAATAAATACCACCAGTCTTGGCGGTTGACCATCATCCGCTTTTTTCCCGCAGGCGATGGTTAAAAATGCCAGAAATACGAATGTGATTTTCTTGATCATAAAACATCCTCATTTTTTCGCGGTGCATTGTAGTGATTTTTTCGGGAAATTGAAAGACAAAACTGATATAGGACGGGCAAAAGCGGTTGACAAAGGAATCCGAATTGTCTATCATTTTGTATGCGTCACGCGAAGATCATAACCGCCGCATCATTGCTGATATTTTCCTGTGCGGAACTCAAAGAAACGGGCTCCCAGGACGGCAACGACGATATCCGCCACGCTGCGCTTCTTTCAGCCAAACCCTCCACTGTAAACGGTTTTGTCGACGAAGCTTCGGATGAAGACTATTACCGTATCCATGCAAATGCCAATATCAAACTTCACTTGGACCTGTCCGTACCGGACGGAGTGAATTACGATCTATACCTGATCAACTCGCAAGAAGTAACCCTCGACAGCTCCATCGGCATCGGGACCATGGAATCCATTACGTACACCATTTCGCAATCCGGTTCTTACTACGTCAGGATAGCAAGCGGTGACGGAACCTTTTCGTCCGGCCTTCCGTACCGTATGACAGCCTACGCGGCCGATTCTTCCGGAGGCCCGGGTTTCAACAACCCCCATTTGGCATTGGGAAACCCCAGCAAGGCCGTGTCTTCCTACGATTCGACAGGAAATTTCCTGATCGCAAGACCGCAGTACGCCCTTTCATTCAATAGTTCCGCAGGACGGCCCAACTGGGTATCATGGCACCTCAACGCCGCATGGCTCGGGCCTGTTTCAAGACAAGAAGATTTCCGATCGGACGACGAACTGCCGCCATCGTGGTACCGTGTGACCGAAAATGATTTTTCGGGAACAGGATACGATCGCGGACACATGTGTCCTTCTGGCGACAGAACAGCCACAGAAACTGATAATTCAGAGACATTTCTCATGACCAACATGGTGGCCCAGGCTCCCGACAATAATCAGGGACCATGGGCTGATCTTGAGAATTATTGCCGTGAACTTGTTGCCAATGGAGCCGAACTTTTTATCGTTTCCGGCTGTTATGGGATAAACGGTACGATCGCGGGAGGGCATATATCAGTGCCTTCGCGGATTTGGAAAGTGATCGTCGTGCTGGATCAGCCGGAATCCGGCATCAGCGGAGTAACTTCGTCAACCCGAGTTATCGCGGTTGATATGCCCAATGCTAACGGGATACGCAGCAACAATTGGAAAAACTACCGGATTACCGTTGATGATATTGAAGCCGCTACCGGTCTTGATATTTTGTCCGGAGTCTCACCATCTGTTCAATCGGTCATTGAAAGCGGTATCGATGACCAATAAAAAAGGCCCTGAATTTCTTCAGGGCCCTTTCCGGAGATCATGCTAACGAAATATCATTCTGCGTACATTTTGATCACTTTAACTATGGACTCCGTACAGACCTTGCAGAACGGCACATCGTTTCTCGTGAACATGATGCAGTCGATCTGAGGGCGGTATAGCCCTTTTGATTCATACCCCGCGCCTTCAAATGCGCCAACCTTCCCAAAGTATTGGTTCTTATTCAGCATCGGCGTCGTGATCTGTTTTACCTCTTTGAACAACGCTTCCATTTGTTCCTCAGTGGCTTTTTCCGCTACCATTTTCTCGCGCTTCTTCTGTCTTTCGACTTCGTACTTATCGTATTCTTCCTTGTTCCACGGTGTTGGAAGCGGCGTGCCGGATTCCATCAGGTGCTTCCATTTCAAATTAGCAGGATCGAATAAGGCGGTCACATTAGGGTCCCAAGGTTCAACGGACGGCAAGGCGTAATTCTCGTATGAAACCGGTGAGGTATAGTATTCATCGCCCAGACCGGCGAACGAATGACCGAACTCGTGGACAAAGACATACGCGGCCGGCTCCGTATCGGAAGTCACTGTAGCCCACAGGTTGAAAATTCCGCCGCCGCCGTATTTTCGGTCATTGGCCAGCATGATGATCGCATCGTAGGGCGCATTGGCGGCCATTTCGCGCAGGTTCTTATTTTCATACGTAAGCACATAACGGTCGGAATCAAAGGAATTGAAGCTCAGGCCCAATGCCGATTTTCGCCAAATGCCTTTTCTGGGGTTGCTGATGCCGGCCTGATTGGATGCGATATCGATGGCGCGGACATTAAAATCCTTTTTGTGCGCTTTAAAAGGCTCTGTGTCAAACATCACGCCTACAAGACGCGTCACGTCTTTGCGGAATTTATCTTTGTCTTTAGCGGTATAACCGTCCGCCAGGATCAGAAGATCGACTTTCCTGGTCGGGTCGCCGTTATCAAATACCGCCCAGACATCTCCGGCCGGCACGAGGGGCGAACGGTTCACAAAACGGCTTGCCGGATCAATGGTCGTCGCATACATTTGCGAAAAGGAACCGTCATTCTGACGTTTTTTTAAAACGAGTTGAACTTTGTCTTTGGGCTCCGGGAATCTTTGGGACTCGTGAAACGAGCGCCACATCTTATTGGCTTCGCCGGTAGTCTCCCATTCTCCATAAATGCTCGCAAAACCGCGGGAGTAGATGACCTTATTGGTCTTCAGATCTACTACCTCAAACAGATACTTCCCGAGATTAGAACCGTCAATGAGATGGACTTTACTTCCCGCCCAAGGCCCTTCGAGGCGTATTTCGTCGAGGCTGATGTGCTCCTCTTTGACCGTACCGCTGTGATAATAATCAAAACGAAATGTCTGCCCGGTAAAATATTCATCGAACATATTCTGGCCTCCTAAACCGAATATGGAGAGGAAAACGAGTAAGATGGTCATAGCAAGTCTCCTATGGTTACAAACATGTGTTTTGGTGAGTGAATCATGGGTTCAATTATTCTTCTTCCTTACGTAGATCAGCTTCTCTACTTCGGCGATCACATTATGTTGCTCGTCCACAACCGAAGCCGTGAAAATATACTCCGATTTGCCCAAAGTCTCCAGTTCGTTTCTTATGTCCAGAACTTTTGCAGGCGGGATGTGAAAGCGCGATCTCACCCGGCCAGTTCCGGGTTTGATGAAGCGAATCTGGGCGGCCTTATCCCAGACTACATATTCCTTTCCAAGCTTCTGCATCAGGATAAGCGCAAAAAAAGGGTCACACATGGAATACAGTGACCCTCCGTAATGAGTTCCAACATAATTTTTGTTCCAGAACCGCAGCTTCATTTCGACTTCGATGGTATCCCCATCTCCGTTGACGCGTCTGACGCGAATGCCTGCTCCGAGAAAGGGTGGATACCAGTTGATCCAACGGAACAAATGCTTTTTTAAGTACATGAAATCATCTCATAATTCAGGATTCACTCCGCATAAACGCCTTCGGCGGCTTCTTCCCCGTTGGGGAACGGCGCATGCAAGGCGAATTCCTCCGCTTCTTCCATTTCTTTAGCCACACGCGTTTTCAAAGCCTCGTTTTCCGCCGGCGTTAGGATCTTATGGTCAAGCAGATATTTTTCTGCCCGAAGTATCGGATCCTTTTTCTGCCATTCCTCGAACATTTCTTTGGGAACATAGAATGCATCGTCGTGTTCGGCGTGGCCTTTCATACGCATGGTCTTGGCTTCGATCAGGATCGGCCCCCGGCCGGCACGGCATTTCTCGATGGCGTATTTGGAAACCCGGTATACTTCAAAAACATCGTTCCCATCCATCACTACGGCTTCCATGCCGTAGGCCTTTCCTTTGACGGCAAAATCCTGCAGCATGGCTTGATTTCCCGTTGGCGTCGAATAAGCCCAGTTATTATTTTCAATGATACACACAAACGGCAGTTTCATGACGGCGGCCATATTCATCCCCTCGTGAAATTCAGCCGTCGATGTCCCGCCGTCCCCGGTGTAGACCAGCGCCACGCGCGGCTCTTTCTTGATCTTAAAGGCCAGCGCGCATCCGGCCATATTGATGATCAGACTTCCCAGATGCGAGATCGGTGCAAATATACCGATATTCAGATCACCGAGATGCGAATTTCCGTCACGCCCGCCAGTCGGTGTTGTTGACCTACCAACAAAGTTAGCGAGAAAATTCCTCACAGGAAGGCCGCGAACAATGATCGAGCCGGCATTACGGATGACCGGACCAACGATATCGCTTTTTCCAAGAGCGTAAGCGGATCCAACGCTTGTCGCCTCTTGCCCGCGGCTGCCATACGCCGCGCCGATGATCTTGCCTTGCCTGTAAAGCTTGGATATACGGTCGTCAAAAGCCCGGTTGAGCATAACGAAATAATACAATTCTTTCTTCTGTTCATCCGTCGGTTCATACTTTTTGAGGTCGAGGTCGGAAGCCGTAAGGAATAATTTGGCAGCGCCGGAGCCCCCAGAGGACTCAGTTCTTTTTGATTTTTTCGAGGTATCTTTCGTGCTCATTTTTTCTGAATTGTTATGTTATAAGAATCTCAGCGCCATTCCGTCCTCTGCGGCTTTGATCTATTCCGCATATACATTGAGTTCGGCATCGGCACAGTTGGGCCATGGCGCTTTGTCGGCGTATTCGATCGCTTCTTCGATCTCTTGCTTGACCTCAGCCATGATCTGATCGATCCGCTTATGGCTCAGGATCTTCTTGTCCAGCAGGAACTTTTCAAATTGCTCGATCGGATCTTTCGCTTTCCATTTTTCGAGCAGGCCTTTCGGATAATACTCATGGGCGTCGTGTTCCGCATGACCGCGCATGCGCATGGTCACCGATTCGATCAGCGTCGGTCCTTGCCCGGAACGCGCCCGGTCGATTGCTTCCTTGCAGACTTCATAAACCTCGAGTATGTGGGTGCCATCCACTTTGACTCCGGGAATTCCATAACCGATCGCCCGATCTACGGGGCTTTCGCAGGCGTACTGCAGGTGCGTCGGCGTCGAATAAGCATATTGATTATTTTCAATGATCAGAATAAAAGGAAGTTTCCAGACGGCCGCCATATTCAGGCCCTCATGGAATTCCCCGACATTCATGCCGCCGTCTCCAATATAGTTGATCACGACCGCATTTTCCTTTTTCTTGACGGATGCGAGCGCGGTACCGACCGCCTGAGGGATCATGGCGGCTAAGTGACTGATATTACCCACTATCCGTAGGTTCTTGTCATAATAATGTCCCGTACCGTCGACGCCGCGGGTCGGGCTTTCGGCGCGCGCCAGATGATTGAGCATCAGAACTTTCGCCGACTGTCCGCGTGTGAAATGCGCTCCGATATCGCGATGCATCGGATACAGATAATCCTGCGGTTCCATAGCGTACGCGCTTCCAACGGCCGTCGCTTCATTGCCCCAACCGGAATAGGCACCGCCGATCATCTTGCTCTGACGGTATAGACGGATAATGCCCTGATCGAATTCCCTCGTCAATCGCATCAGACGATACATACGTATATAGTCATCTTCCTTCAGCGCGGCGCGAGCATTAACTCCATTCCCGGAAACTGATTTCGGATCTGATTTCTTTGCTGACATCTTTCCTTTCAAACTAGGTGATTAATAATTCAATTGCGGAACCACTCCCTTGTACCAGTAAACAGAGTCTTGCCCGATATCAATTTTGATTCGGCTTGTTGCGCTTACGGCCTTTCTAAAATCGTCAAAATCAGTTTGACCGCTGCATCGAACAAAGATGATGTTTTCGCAGTAAAAAGTTTGCGGCATTTCACTCAGGCTTCTTGCTAGTTTCTCAATAGTCTGTCTGAGGCCTGTCCAGTTATAACTCTCACCAATATTTGGCAGCGTAACATCCTTATTGGCTTCAAGAACCCAATAGTCTTTCCAAATGATCGAATCGTTAGTTTCCGTGACCCATTCGAACTTAAGATTGATACCTTGCTTTACCAGTTCAACAATAGTCTTTAATGAACCTTCCGGTCTTTGATGCCGATGATCAGGGATATGACTGCCCTCTTTGACGAGTTTCAAGAAATCAAGAGATTCAAGCGGCTTAGTATCTATGATTTCCACTGAGTCCCTTTGCCCTGAGCCAAAAAAATTAAGAACCTTGGAATACCGCGTGCATCGGTCTCTCACAACGTCCACGTACTGAATGTCCTCTCCGCGATAATTAGCATATTGAATCTCAACCACGTCGTAGCCCGACACGGACGCGGTATAATAGATCTTTATGAATGTGTCCACAGATATTCTTTGTTGTGTCTTGAATCTGATCTTAAAGGGCTGGTCCTTAAGTGAATCTATCTGCCGGATGCTCGAAGCGCTGGGTTTAGACACAACTTCATGGTCTTTCTCGATGGTCGGTTCACTCATGTCGGCCAAAAGGCTGTCCCTATACCTGCCAGCTCCTTCTCTGCTGGCAACCAGCAGGTTCTCTAAGCTTTGGATCAAATATCCTTTTTGTCCAGTCAGACTATCAAGCGGCATCAGGTATTGGTTATCCAAATAGACCTTTGATTCGGAAACACGCAGTTCCGGGATGGGCTCGGGTTTTTGCGTCCCACAAGAACTCACAAAGGCAAAACACCATCCGACCACAGTCAGCCATACGATAGATCCGCAAACGCAATTTACAGATCTTGGAACCAAAAAAGCCGATTTCTTAATATTCCCACACATAGCTCGCCGCCTGTCCCTTGGTTTCTTCCACACGTACCGCTACGGAAATGACGTAACTCACCATTTCTATACCAGGACGGCTCTCCTTCCAAAAAGACTCGAGTTTCTTACAAAAGGCCTCACACAGATATTTTGCCAGAAGCTCTGACGTGACGTTGCTGATCGGCAGAATCTCTACGTCCTCGCAGGGAAAACTGTAGTTCTTATTGAAACCGGAACCGGAAAATACCACTTCAAACTGGTCATGGTTTTTGGATAACTTCAGATACTTGGATTCCGTAGGCAGCAGGATCTTTTCATCCAGCGCTTCGCACAACCCCTGCATCATGCGTTTGACTCTTTTGAAATCAAACGTGATACCGTTGACGTTGTCGTCGCGGCATTCGATGTCAAGGGCGACATAATAGTTGTGTCCATGCAGGCGCTCCACATCGTTGTCATCAAAAATAGTGAAATGTGCCGCACTGAACTTCAGATATTCTTTGGAGATGTGAACTATGAATTTGGACATACCGGTATTGTACTTATGCTCTATGGAAATTGAGTTAAAGCTAAAAAAATAAACGCCAAATTCAAATCAAAATTTGCCTCTGGAGGCGGCGCGCCGTAGCATTTTAACATTGATTTATAAACAAAAAAATGGTAGTTTCACACGCAATTTTAATCATTCAATATCTGCATCACCATGGCCATCAATAATCCAATCGAAAAAACTGTTCTCAGTAATGTAAAAGTCGATTACGCCGCCGGAAGCCTTACGGTCAATGATCCATTTACGCAAATGCCGTTGCGCGTCGGTATTGCCGATCTTTCTTTTCTCACGGCCCTGCAGGATCTTCTCATAAAGGAATCCGGATCAAAGGAGACCAAGGAATTCTTTTACGCCTTCGGCCGCTGTTGGGGCGAAGAATTTTATGAAACGCTTCGGATGCGCCTTGGCCAGGCAAAGATGGAAAGTATCGGCAGGCCGCAGGACTATCTGAAGGATGAATTTATCGAACATTTGAATAGCCATCTCAGTTATGCCGGTATCGGCCAATTTCGCATCACCGAAGGAAACAAGTTCTACATTATCAACCTTAAGAACGCGGTCGAATGTTTCATTGAAAAACCGAATGCCGATCATATGAATACGATGCTCTGCGGTTTCTTTGCAGGATTGTTTTCACGGATTTCCGGTAAAGAATTGGCCTGTGCGGCCCTATCAAAAGATCGTACGGCGGAACGTAACCGCTTTGCTTTGAGTCTGCCGGCTGTAGTCGGAGAAATTGCGGAACTATTGAACGCCGGGAAATCGGAAAAAGAAGTCATGACAGCCTTCGGCAATCAACACCTGGAATAATAAGTATGGGTGTCATCTTCAGCATAGTCAGCCAAAAAGGAGGCGTCGGCAAGACCACCACGGCTCTTAATCTGGGCGTGGCGTTTGCAAAGGCTGGCCGCAAGGTGCTTATCCTCGATGCAGACCCCCAGGGCGGCATCGTATACAGTCTCAATAAGGCGCCGCAGTCCTCCATGGGCCTCTATCAGGTTTTCTGCGGTGAGACCGACATTCTCGACGGTGCGCAAACGACCGAACTGGAGAATTTATACGTCATGGATTCGGGCATCCCTAATTCGCATTCCGAGATACAAGCCTTTGAAGATTCCACCCGCGCCACGGGGCTCTTCCGTGAATCCCTGCTCCTGGCCTCTTCCCATTTCGATCTGATACTTATCGATTGCCCTCCGGGTATTGGTGTCATATCAACGGGCGCTCTGGCGGCGTCAGACTATGCGATCATACCTCTGCAAAGTGAGCCTCTGAGCCTGCGAACTTTTCCTCAACTGCTTCATCAACTGATCGACATCAAGAAATCGTCTAACAACGGGATTGAGATCGCAGGAATCCTGCTTACGATGCACGATGAAAGCAGTGAAGCTTCCCATCTTGTACATGATGAAGTTCGAAAATTCTTTACGGAAGACCTTGTCTTCGAGACATCGATCCCGCGTGATACATCGCTTAACTTGCTGTACACCGGCCATCGCCCCTTATCGGACGCTCTAAACGATCTCGAACGATCGTCGAGCGGCCTTAAGGCCTATTACAATCTCGCGGAAGAAATTCATTTGAAATTTTTTGCCAATTCTCACCGCGAACTTATAACCCATAACCTTTAAACCGCATTTGAACGGACACATCTATGCCGGACGCTTTGACAGAGAAATTCGCCGAACACATCTTACCCGATAACTATGTTCAGTTCTCACCGCTTACTGCCGAGATTACTGTCGACGGTGAGACCAGGGCTGTCGCCATCGACAGAGGTTTCCTTAATGGCGCATTGGAATTTGTGCAAGAGCGGTTTCCAGATCGGCATCGTGAAATTTGGTACCGTATTGGTTTCTCCTGGGGCGAAGAAATATATACCAAAGTCGAGAAATTGGCCCTGAAATTATTTCCCGAAACCCGTTCCATCAAAGACTTGAGCATGAGCCAGTTCCATCGCATCTTCACCAATCATCTTGCGGCTCTTGGATGGGGAAATTTCGAATTGAAACGTAGGGACGATTTCCTTTTTGTGGATCTCTACAATTCGATTCTAACGGATTCCGATAAGACGGCGAAGACCGGCACATCTTCTGACACCGGTTGTGATTTATATGCGGGTTTTTTTGCCGGCATATTCAGCCGGATTTCCAAAATGCCCCTGGCTTGCGTGGAAATCACCTGCCGCACGGAGGGATACGAATGGTGCTCCTTTCTTCTCGATAATGAGGAAACGATAGGATTGGTAAAGAACTACATCGGACAGAATTATTCTCCGCTGGAGGCCTTTCAAAAGGTAAAAAGAGAAATCGAGGAAGATTGATCATGTCTTTCAATAAGTCCACGTTCAAAGAAACCGAATCGGCCGCCGGATTGCTGAATGAGTTTCAAAAACTGATGCCCAAACCGGTAAAACGTTATACGAGGTCTGAGACGGAAGCGGCCAGGGTTTTTTTTAATAAAGACTTCCTCACGATTGCCGACTTTCTTGCACCGATTGGCGAAGTTCTGATTGTTACTTCTCATTCCAACGAAGAGCGCACCGGGTCTGTAGGGCATTTTATCACAACCGGACTGCATCGGCCGAAAGGCACTCAGAAACGCCCGGTTCTTTTTACACACAGACCAGAAACAATTGCTGAATTCATATCCAGGCTCGATCCATAGAAGCTTTGGCATTACTGTTAAAATAAAAAAGGGCGCTTGTTGGCGCCCTTTTCTGTAAGAATCGATTCATCACTTCAGGCTTCGAAGAACTTCCAGGACTTTGTCAAAATTGGGCAACTGCGCCACTTCAGGAACATATTCGACATATTTCACGATGTCGTCTTTGCCTACGACAAATATCCCGCGTCCAAGCACTTGCCATTCTCTGATTAGAATGCCGTAATTCAGGCCAAAGGATTTCTCCGCATAATCGGAAACCATTTTGACTTTAGCCGAGCCGGCCAGTTGATGCGTACAGAAACGACTCTGGGCCGGCGGCAGGTCCGAACTGATTTGAATGATCTCGACATCGTCTCCCAATTTTTCGGCTTCCTGATTGAATCGGATAGCCTGGGCTTCGCAAACGCCCGTATCCAGCGAAGGCGCCACGGAAAAAATTCGAATCTTACCCTTGGAACTATGCAAGGACACCGTCGTTTCCGGACCAAACGCGGTTCGCGCGCTGAAATCCGGCGCCTTTTGCCCAACTTTGATCTCTTCACCCAAAAGGGTGAGAGGATTACCTTTGATGGTCAGTTTACCCGTTCTTTCCGTCATGATTTTTACAAACCTATATTGTTTTGAGTTAGAAATGAATTAGCGGTCGCTAAATTAATACCTGCGACACATTATTACAATTAGAAAATGAGGAATCCGGAACTTCAACGCCTGACGACAATCATTCAGGGCCGATGAACGCTCGACATCGCCGATTTCTCTGGGCTATCAAGGCATGATGTTCTTTTGAAAATTCATTGTGACAGGTGGTCGCACAAGGGACAGATGGCTTTTACCGGCAGGGTATAATAGCGGATTTCATGGATAACGGCCGCTGTGCCGCATTTGCAGCGTGCGGCACTTTCAACCTCAAAACACGACAAGTCAAAATCTTTACAAAATCGTTCCCGCGGCTCCAGCGCCTCATCTTCCTTTACGAATAGTGCGCTTTTCCCTGTGTCCAACTTCACCACCGTTATCTGCGCATCCGGTTTCGCGTTACAGTCAATTCGTGCTTCAGTTCGCGAAATAGATAATTATTGGTAATCTCTGCCATGGGAAGGTATTTCTTCTCGGTCTCGCTGACATAACGGCGTATTTTGGCTTTATTACCTCCAAACCGAAGAGACCGGAGATTGTCGAGCCGATCGCAGACTTTCAAAAGTTTCACCGGCTCCGTTGAGTTCATGATATTCTCATAATATACGCGCTTGTGATTTTCGATGGACGGATCTTTGGTCAGAATTTTAACCATCTGCGCAATGATCTCATTGAAATTGTTCTTCAGCTCCTTCATGGTAATGTGACAATCCTCGATCACATCGTGAAGCAATGCCGCACAAATCATGTCGCTTTTCATCGAGGATACCTCGTCCATGAGGATATTCGCGACACGGATAGGATGCATGATGTATGGCGTTCCTTCATCGCGGGTCTGGCCGTTGTGAGCCAGTTTCGCAAAATCAAGCGCCTTCCGTATCATGAGTTTTTCAGATTTTTGGAATTTATAACGTCCGATGTATTCATGGAATTTCTTCTCGATGTATTCCATATCGTTGAATTTGTCAAAGAACTCCGCGTCTTTTCTTGTCTGCGGCGTTGCCCGGTTCATTTTGCGTTCATCGGTTTTCACACCCCATACTCCGTAAGTTTAATCCCTCTCCAGGAAATCCATGATCTGAAAAGACAAATCCTCCCAGTCCCCGTTCGTGGCATCCACAATCATGGAGGCGGCTACGGATCGGCGGCAGAGACCTATAAAAAATTCCTGCTGGCGACTATAGTATTCCGCGACACCTTCATCCGAATCAGCAATACTTTGGAGGTAATTGGCCCAAGAAGCGGGACGATACGTTTTTGTTGACGTGACGCTGCGTTCCATTATCTTATCCTGTTGTACTGTCAGCAGCACCGTGCGCGCTCCCAATTCGTACATGCGACGGTCAAGCGCTTCGTAAGCGTCAAAGAGATCAAATCCGCCGACATCCAGACAATGACTGAAATGTAATCGCTCCATGAGGTAGCGCGTCTGATTTTGAAAGCGCTTGGGTACGGCTGAACTAAGATGGTCAAGCGCGTCGATCACAGAAACAACGGCATTCAGATGGCGAAGGCTTTTCTCCAAATCAGCGCTCCGAAGCGGTTCCAAAGCTCTTTCAGTCAAACACTCATTAAGGACGAGCCAAGAGTCTTCGGTTTCAGCCGCACGTTTCTTTAGATAACGAAGGACCGACGTCTTACCGCTGCCGGCAATTCCTTCGAGGATCAATCCTCTCATCCCGCCTTATCCATAATAAGCTTGTGAAATTGGGTTTCAGATAAAATAAACGTATCATGGAGTTTCTCCAGCTGCGCTAAGAAATCCATTCCTCATCAAGACTGGCAAATGAGAGAAAAAGGATGGAAAGACAAAAAGAACATGGTCACCATTCGATCATCGGCCGGCGCCCGCTGAATCCGCCGTCCATGGAATGCCAAAAAGCAATATCGCTTTCTCCGAGCTTCCAGCAGAGATAAACCTCTTCTCCATTGGGACGAAGGCTCGGAAAGTCTATGAGCCCTTCCTGGAGGCTTTTCACCACGATACCCTCTTTTTCGAAATTCCTCATGATCTGCACGAGCTGTTCCAGCTCGACCGGGTGAAACTTTGACCCGTTGGGTCCTAAACCTCCAAAATACTCGTGTTTGTAAAGATTGTAATTCAGTTCGTCAAGTCTGGATTTCAATTGACGCAGCTTTTCACATTGCGGGCGGACCGATTGAAGTTTTTCCCTCGCCTCCTCTAACGTAAAATGACGTTTATGAAAATAACCGGACATTTCAATTCTTAAGATCGTTCTCGAAAGGCGCCCCGTCGGCCATGTCGTGCATCAGGCTGTCAAAAAAGAAAACCGAATAATCCGACAGTACCCGTATCATATGTTCCCGGGATGCGGCATCAATATGATTGCGGTTGCACCAGTTTACAATATAGTTATTGAAATAGGTCTCGGCTACTTTACGGAATTCACTGTTTTCATTCTCATTGCTGGGGATATACGAATCAAAATTCATGTCGGATGCATTTCCTACTTTAATTCATTAACGCTAACAATGTAAAAAATAAGAGCTCTTAAAAGCAAGACTATTTTGGTCTGGGATCAACCATTCAGGCCTTGCCTTTCATCGGTGCTTCAGGTATTTTACTTGAAAGCCGAATCGATACGAAAGGATATGGATACGAACACCGTAAGCATTGTCGGCGCCGGAGCTTTAGGACGCGCATTAGCTTTGAGACTCCGTCAAAAAAATGTGGTCTTATCGGCCGTTGTGAGCCAAAACATCGTTTCAGCCCGGAATCTTGCAAAAAAAGTCGGATGTTTGTACTACGGTACGGATATAGGAATAGTTTATTCCTCTTCTATTATTATAGTTACCGTTCCTGACCGTGAAATAGAGAAAACCGTTCGGCAATTGTACGAAATAAATTTTTCCAGCCGCGAAGTCCATATTGTCCACACCTCAGGTTCCATTTCAGTAGGAAAGTCAATGATCCGCAAGAAGGCCTTTGCTTGCTTCACAGCATCCATGCACCCGATGCAGTCATTTCCGTCAAAGATAAAGTGGACAAAACAAACATTGGACAATCATTTTGGGAATATCTATTTTGGAATTGAGGGTCATCCAAAATCGGTTTCTTTGATCAAGAGAATGATCAAGCGGATAGGCTCCTCTGCCTGGATCATTCCTAGCAATAAGAAAGCGGTTTATCATCTGGGCGGTGTGATCTCGTCCAATTTTACGATCGCATTACTGTTCATGGCCGTTCGGCTTTATAAGGAGATGGGTTTATCTGAAAAACAAACCCTGAAGATATTGGGCCCCATTCTTCACCAGACCATTCATAATGCCGAGAGCCTTGGTGTTTCAATGGCGCTCACAGGACCGGCCGCAAGAAATGACCGAGTGACTATTGCTCATCATCGGAAGATCCTAATTCGCCACGGCCGTCATTTTCAACGTATGTATGATGACTTGACAAGGTTATGCCGCCTGATAGCAGAACAAAGAGAGTTACGAAAGAAAAATTCATGAGGATGGATAATTTTAGAGATTTGCTGATCCTTTGTTTGTTTCTCGCGGGAATTGGGTGCCGTGAAGCGCTGGTTTCATCCGACGACGAAAGAAAAGAAACTCTGATTATTGGCGCATGGACATTACAAAGCTCAGATCCCCCGCGTGAAGGCTCTATCTCTCTCTTTTTCTCATCGGATGTTGCAGAACATGTAGTACATATCGTCGTTGTTAACGCCGCGGGAACCAGTGAATTTGATTTCAATTACCGTATTGAAGACGGAGACCTGTATTTTCTAACCATAGTCGGCCAAGATCAGGAAGTCGAATTTGTATACGATATTGAGGAGCTCACGGAGTTTAGTCTTGTCCTTTCCTTTACAGAAAGCAGCGGCTTGCCTGTCACTCAAACCTATGTCAGGCCTTGAATGATCATCATCGGCATTGATCCAGGAACCAATGTAACAGGATTCGGTTTGGTAAGATTCGAAAAGAATCAATTGACCATACTCGACAGCGGCACGATCCAACTGCCCGACCATCATACTTTGCCCCGCAAGCTGGAAAGGATCTACGATCACATTGTGGACGTGATCGAACTTTATCATCCGACCGAATGCGCCATCGAGGATGTTTTTTTCAGTAAGAACGTCAAATCGTCTCTGAAACTCGGCCATGCGCGAGGCGCCGCCATGCTGGGTGCGCTCCATCACGATATCCACATAACCGAATATTCTGCCAAGGAAATGAAAATGGCTGTGGTGGGAAATGGCAATGCCTCCAAAGAACAAGTTCAATTCATGGTTAAGAAATTGTTAAACATCCGAAAAGATATGCCTTTTGATGAGTCGGATGCTTTAGGCATGGCTATCTGCCACGCCCACCGGGTCAAATCCCCTCGAAGTTCCGTAAAGAGCTGGAGTGCCTATATCAAAGCCCATCCCGAGAAGATCAAGTCTTGATTTATAAACAAAAAAGGCTGTCCGCAAAGACAGCCTTTTTTGTTTGAATAGATTTTGCTTATTTCATAAAAGTCATCTTATCAGACTTGACATATTTTACTCCATTGACCTTGGATTCCGCTACGATCCGGTAAATATATACGCCCGACGCTACGGACACATTACGATCATTCTTCGTATCCCAGACAACCGTCTGGAAACCCGCCGAAAAATTCTTATTCACCAGCTCCCTGACCTCCTGACCAAGTATGTTGTATATTTTGATCGTGACCTTGGCATCGTAAGGCAGGTCGAACCGTATCGTTGTAGTCGGGTTGAACGGATTAGGATAATTCTTGTATAGTCTAAACTCCCTGGGGGCCGTTAACGCGACCACTTTCATTTCATGATAGGTTATTTCCCCTGACATTGAAACGTCGGCAAGACGGTACGCGTAGGTTTTACCAGGAACAACCGCTTCATCCTGATAAATGTAATCGGTCGCACTGGTTTTGGTACCCTGGCCTTCCAGCGCCTCGATTCGGGAATACGTCAGAAGCGACTTGTAAGCCGACGGATTTTCTTCTGCCAGTTCCGCCGGCACTTCCGCCTTTTCGACGATCCAGTATGCATTATCAATCTCACTTTCTGTGCGCCAATTGATAAGCACTCTGTTGTTCTGCTGAGCAACTTTGAAGTAAGCCAGTTCCACAGGCAGTGTAAAGTCGCTGCTCACGGAACCTGTTTCAACGCTGGTGTAAACCGAATAAGAAAGCAAAGTCAATAAGGACGCATTGCGGATATTTGCCGTAGAATCCACGATCAAGTTAACCGTGTCGTTGTTAACGATCGTTACACTCGAAGGTACGGTGACGATCAGCGTATCCGAACCTGTTCCAATTCTGGACTTCAACGTCAACGCGTTGGCCGCAACACCATTGACAGTCACCGCGTTCAAAGCAGGAACGCCGGATGTAAATGCTACATCGTTGGGAAACAGAAGGGAAATCGTACTTTGACCAGCCAATAGCGCGCCTCTAAGGCCTGTAACAAATTTATATGTGTACCTTGCCAATTGTGAAGTATCACCAGGCGAAATCGTCAAAGTCAGACTGCGTATGGTCGTTGTTGTGGCCTTTACAGTATACGGACTGGCCGTGGTCGAAGAAATGGGTTGTGCGCTGGTGCGAACACTTAAGTTATAAGTTCCGGCCACCGTAGGATTGACCACTCCGGAAGAAGTACTAAACGCCACGCCTACGGTGGATCCTCCTGCAATCGTCGAAGGAACTGTTATCGTTACTTCCCTGGTTCCGCTATTGGTGGTCACGGATGAAGCGGCGGTTCCATTAATTCTGACCGTTGAGGCTGTTATACTTGCGGGAACCGACGTATTCGAAGGAAAAGTGATAGTAACGGTGCTGGACCCTGCGGTTAATCCTCCGGCACCGGCATCAGTGACAAAACTGATGCTGTCGGCCCCTGCCATGTTTACCGTATCCGTGGGAAGACCGTTTTCAGAATTAATCGCCGCAAAAACGCTGGTAACACCGGCCACATTGGATATGGAATAAGAAGAACTGCTCACACTGCTTGTTTCTACGGTGGTTGATACACCCAAAGTCTTGGATCCCGATGTAAGCGGATTGGTCACACCTAAAATCTTAACAGTGACCGCGCCGTTGTTGCTAATATTGACTGTGGATGGCACTTTAACCGTTACCGTTTGGCCGGAAACTGTTGGCACGCCGCCATAAACTCCGTTCACACTGTCGGCCAGGCTTCCGAAAGTGGTACCTGTTGGGAAAGTAATATTGATCTTGCTTGAATCGGGATACAAACGTCCGTAGATACCGACATTAAATGTAATGGTATATGTGACTCCTGTCGTACCGGGAGTATAGGCACTCAACGTGACCGTGGACGTAGAGACGGTCGTAGAAGTCGCCGTTGTCGAATATTGGGGCGACGCAAACGGACCGGCTGTTCCGCCGCCCGATGACGCCAACTGATGAGTTGAAACATTCACATAGTAGCCGGATCCAACTATGGTCGGATTCAATATTCCGGCCGCAGAACTTATAGCCACCGTCACGGTCGTGAGTTTGGTGATGATCACTGGGCTCTTAATAGCAAGCGTATAACCTCCGCCGATTACCGTCGGAGCATTGTTCAAAACCACCCCATTGACCGTATAATTAGTTCGGCTGAGTCCGGTGGAATTAACAAATGTATTAGTTGGAAATGTGATCTTTATTGAATCACCCACAGCCAGCGTATCGGAATTGGCCGAACCGGTAGTGAACTTGACTGTAAATGATGAAGGCGCGTTTACTGTTGACGGCGACGTGCTTGCTTGCGTTACGGACATCGAGGCATTATTCGCAAACGTAAGATTGCCTGTATCCGTAGAAATGGCACTGTCGGCATCCGTTGAAATCCGTACCTGGTAACTGCCTGCCGTTGACCCATTGGTCAAACCGGAGGACTGACCAAAGGCTATCGTCGCTTGTGTGCTGGCCGAAAGGGTAACTCCGTTGGGCACTTGGAGCTTTACCGTGCCGTTATTACCCGACGTTACTACACGAACCCCTGTACAACTCGTTCCGTTGATACTCACGGTCGAAGCCGTGATGCTCGAAGGTACATTCACATTGCCTGTGGTAAACCAAACGGTGATGGAGTCGGATCCGGCGCTTGTTCCTGAAACGAGCTTACCAAACGCAGTCGGTGTGAACAAGATCTGGTAAGCCGCCGCACTGCTAATGACATTAGGCGTCGCGGTGGCGGTGACCGAGGTCACTCTGGAATTATTGGAACGAATCGTATACGCCGGGGACTGCGCCGGTTGAGCGTTGGTCGTTGTAGATACCGTCACTTTGTAATAGGTCGTTGACGGTACGGATGGATTGGTGATTCCGGCAGATGCCTTGAATACGATCGCCGTGAAGTTTCTGTTATTCTGTCCGACGCCTATGGTCACCGTTCGCGAGGAAGAATTGGCCGTAACGCTGCTTATGGTTTGAGTTCCATACAAAGCAATGTCGGCCGTTGTGATCGTACTGGGAACGGTTGTTCCTTCCGGAAATACGACCGTTATCGTATGGCCATTATCCAAATTGGTCACCGATGAGCAAAGTATAGAATCTGCGGAGACCTTATTGACACCCGGATCATATACGGTCACAGAATTGACGACAAGCGACGTGCCGCCAATAGTATACGTACCGGAAGATACGTTGCTCCTTTCGACGGATGTCTTTAACGTGGCTGTTTTCGTTCCGGCGGCGGCGGGGTTGTTTATACCGGTTATCACCAATGAAATACTGGTGCTGTTTGAAATATCACTAGGAACCACCACAGTAATGGTATCAGTGCTGCGGGTAACCGATGCAGATGAGACGCCGTTGACGGTTGCCGTCGGCGATGCCTGATAACCCGTTCCGCTTGGGAATATGACTTTTATGTTGCTCGTTCCGGCGACTAGGCGGCCCTGGCTCCCGGTAGAAAATGAAAAAGTATACGTAACATTTGTTGCTGAAGCCGCCGTATTGCTCAAGGATACCGTCGGCGTAGTGATCGTAGAAGTTGCCGCCGTAACGGAATAAGGATTGGATGTTACCTCAGCATCAATAGTGGCGCCTCCGGCATGGACGGTCTTAAGGGTCAGCGTATAATTACTGTCAACAGCCGGGTTCTGAAAATTAGCGCCGGAAAGGAATTGGAGGGTCACCGACGTCTTTGCGGCAATATTGATCGGCGTTCTAACCGAGACCCTTTTTCCGCTTACGGTAATACCCGATGCAATATCACTGAAACCGCCGGCGCTGACCGTCACATTGCTATTGGAGATCGAAGAAGGTATAACGGTAGTTCCGGAAAATGTGACTATCAGGCTGTCGTCATTGGCCGTCAAGGCACCCGTGGCGCTGGTCACGAAATCAAGCGTGTAGGCTGAAAACTGGTTGACACCGCTGTTGGCTAACGATATTGCACTTACTGAAAGCGCCGTATTGGATGAGATACTAAAAGCGGTCGATGTCACGTTCGTTGTTTCGGACGACGTTCGAACGGTTATAGTTTTCGATCCGGTGGTCGAAGGATTCTTGAGCCCCGATCCGATCAAAAATACTATGGTCACCGATCCGTTATTGCTGATGGAAACGGGAGAAGTAATGGTCACTACTTTTGACGTACTGTTCCCGTCAGTCGTAGCTGTCGCTCCGTTCAATGTCACACCTGAAATTGATCCTTGGGGAACCGTCGAATTGGATGGAAAGGTCAGTGTAATGGTAGAGTTCGTTGTCAAATAACCACCTGAGCCCACTGAAAAAACAATCGTATAAGCCGCATTGAGAGATTGCACGGACGGATTGGGAGTAACCGAAGCGGCCGTCACCTGAGACGTCGTCGTAATTATAGAGTAGGTTGCCGGAGCAGACTTGGCCGTTTGCGTGCTCGTGCGAACCTTCACATTATACGTACCGGCCGTTCCTGCATTTTGAATGCCTGCGGTCGACGAAATGACTATTGAGATATTAGCAGTCGGTGTGCTGGGTCCTTTGAATCCCGTGGGAGTTACAATCGTCAGTTCTGAGTCCGCAACCGTAACGTTGGCCGATGCAACACCATTGACCGTTACAAGCGACGCATTGATGGATGCAGGTAAGATTGTTGAAGGCAAAAAGGTAATTGTAATCGTACTGGAATTCGCCAGCAATTCGCCCGCCGCACCATTGGCAATGGTAAAACCAACCGTGTACTGCCCGTTTTGATTTGTACCGTTAGGAGTGACGGATGCGGTCACTCCCGTAACTTGGGCTGATACGATGGCTGAAGATACTAATAACAAATACGATCCCAATAAAAGCCCAAATCGTTTTTTTGAAATTGCCGTAGCAATGATCTTCGTCATATACCTCTTCTCATTCGTAAATGTTATTAACCATTATAAATCATTACAAATTAGAAGGAACAGCTCACACTATCAATAATGTGAACTACCGATTTTAAAACTAAGTAAAATTACTTATGAGAACCTGAGGAGGGAAACTAATAAAATATGAAACGGTCGACTCTTGCTTATCAAATTATACGGTTGAAAGGATCATTCGGTTATAAATTCCAAAAATGCGGCTAATCAGTCTTGTGGATCAAGCCCTTGCCCAATGCGAATCTTACAAGAGCCGTTGCGTTATGGATTCGCAGTTTATGCATTATGTTGGCCCGGTGCGTGTCTACGGTTCTCGGACTTAGGAATAGTTTCTTTGCGATTTGAGCCGTGTTCATGCCTTCAGCGATCAGCCCCAATATCTCTTTTTCCCGAGCAGTCAGGCTGGACACAGCTTCATCGTCGCCATCGGATTCCATTTTCGCCTTTTTAGCAAATCTTTTTCCGATTAGTTTATAGGCGCTGTTGCTGAAATATTTTTCACCGGCCGCTACTCTCTCCAAGGCGGTGACGATTTCCTCACTTTTGGCATCTTTTAGCAGATAACCGCTGGCACCGGCCTCAATCACTTTGGCGATATACGCATCGTCTTCCAGCATGGTCAAAATAATGACTTTTGTCTCCGGATACTTCTTCACAATGGCCTTTGTGGCATCTACTCCGTTCAGCTTGGGCATAGAAATGTCCACGATGGCAATCGTAGGCCTTGTCTCCTCCACTTTTTGTATCGCTTCCTCTCCGTCAGCGGCCTCGGCAACCACTCTGAATTCTTTCTGATTTTCCAGCAGGTTTTTCAAACCGATCCGAACCATCGGATGGTCGTCCGCTATAAGTATGCTAATCGTCTCCATGCATCTGTCCCTCCAATGGTATTTCGAAAAGTAACGTTGTTCCGCGGCCCGGCATAGAGTAAATATGAAAACTTCCATTCAAAAATTCAATCCTTTCCCGCATGCTGAGAATCCCGACGCCTTTTGCGTTAGCCGGCCGCTGTTTGACGGACAACATGTCAAATCCTTTGCCGTTGTCTTCGATAATCAATACCATCTTATCAGGATGTCCCACGATCTGAAGCGATACTTCCGAAGCGTCGGCATGCTTGACTATATTTTGAAATGCTTCCTGCACAATGCGATAGATGGATAACTCGGCTGTAGCCGGCAATCGCGCCTCGAAGTTAAATGTTTGAAACTGCACGCGAACCGGAGTTTTGTCAAAACTTTGATGACAAAGCCGTTCTATGGCCTCAAAAAGGCCGAAATCTTCAAGGACATTTGGAATCAAATTGTGTGACATGCGCCGTGTTTCCACCATCGCGGCATTGATCATCGACAAGGTTTCCTCATATTCCCTTTCCACTTCCTGGTGTGAAACCAAACCGCGAACATACTCCAGCTTTCTTTTTATAGCCGAGAGAACCTGCCCCAGTCCATCATGCAGTTCCTTTGCCACGCGCCGCCGCTCCTCTTCCTGTGTGTCTATAACAGCCGCAAGGCGTGTCTTTTGCATCCGAAGACGCAACTCCATGAACTCCTTTTTCTTACGCTCCGTTATGTCATCAACGAGTACGAGCCTGGCCGGCCGGTCGCCAAACATCAGTCTGTGTGTCGTGACTTCCACATCTATCAATTCACCATCTTTTTTGCGATGCCTCCATTCTTTTCTCTTTTGATCCACATCTTTTTCCTGCTCTACATTTTCCATCAGCAAAGGAATATCCTCTTCGGGCCTGATTTGTTTAATCGTCATCTCCAAAAACTCGTCCCGTGTGTAACCGTAATGAGATATAGCGGCTTCGTTGACTGCCAAAAACTTCAAAGTCTCGGTATCAAAGACCCAAACAGGTATCGGGATGTCCTCGAAGAGCATACGGTAATGCTTTTCACTTTGTATGAGCGCTTCCTCGGCCCTCTTTCTCTCCGTCACGTCATACCCAACGCCGATCAACATACCTTCCGATCCTTTGAAGTCATGCCAGTAAATCCAGCATTCACTGCCGTCCTTTTTCCGTATCCTTTTTTCATACCCGGTATCACTGACAGGACGGTCGCCGCGAGCCGCCTCTGAAATTTCCAACAACTCGCGCGAACGTTCTTCAGGATCTTCTCGCGTCAGATTCCACCAGCCCATACCGAGTAATTCGGAAGGCTCGTAACCAAGTATCATTTCAGAAGCCTTGTTGGCATATATGATCATGCCCTGATCGTTGGCGACCAAAATAAGATTGCCCACTTTTTGAAGTATGGCATGAGACAAGTGGAGTTCTTCAGAGACTTTTCTTTCAGTAATATCCCTTTCAATGATCAGAAGAGCGCTTTGTTCCCGGTAATCGATCCTGGCGGCATTGATCTCAAATAAAATCGTTTGCCCTTCTTTTGAACGGTGTACTACTTCCAATCCTCTGAGCAAGCCCTTGCTTTCCGTTAAATCGAACAAATGAACATACTGCGATTCCTCCCGCCACAACTTCTTGAATGGCATGCCAACAAATTCTTCGAAGGAATGGCCGTAGGTCTCGCAGGCGCGACGGTTAGCGGTCAAAATAGTACCGGAATCCCTTCCTACTACGAGGATCGGATCGTGTGCATGATCGAACAAACCGCGGTAATCGCGTTCCGATTTCTCAAGAGCTTGCTCTGTCCGCTTATGGCTTTCAATTTCCTCCATCAGACGTTCCCTCTGTTCGAGAAATCTCTGTATTAACCGAGAAATTTCTCCGAATTCCGATTTTTCTGAGGTCAGTGAGCGAACCCAGGATACATCCTGATGGTCCAGACTTTTTGAAATGTGGCTCAACGGACGGGTAACCATAAACATCATGAAAAAGGACAGAGGCAGCAATATCACTACAGCAAAAATGACAACCAAAACGAACTGAAAATTCGCCAGTCGAATGACTTCTTTCAGAGTCTTCAATTCTTGGGTTGCCTCAAGGTATCCCACCGTATTGGAGCTCCAGTCGTACAGAGGCCGTCGAATAACAACCGTTGTCGAGAGCGTTTCTGTAAAATCCTCCTCATCGGGCGGGTCACCGGTTACCCACCTTACATTTTTGTCGGATACACCTGACACCTCATGCAGATACGAGGGTGTCCACCATCGCGCTACGACAAAATAGCCTTGCGGAGGCGTAACGCGATCATTGTCGGATGATGGTTGTATAGGCGCGGTACTTATTTCCAAAAGACCCGCGGCGGATTGAATGAAAAAATGATTGAAACTTTTTCTAGTCAAAATCTCTTTCAGAGTATCCACAGGGACGGGCGAAAGCCGGATGGACGTATCGCCCGTTAGGTTTAAGGAATAAACGAGATGAATATCTTTGGTAAAAACCCAGGCGGCCTGACTGTTGAATTTCCCAATCACTTCTTCGATATTCTCCTTTGACCATTGGGGATCTCTTGTTTGAACAAAATGCAGCATTTCGTCCCAGTTGGAATAATCTCCGGCAAAAAGATCCAGTGAGTGGAACTGAAACTGAAGGGTTTTTTCAAATGCCGCTTCCTCATCGGCATTGCGCTGAGCCAGCAAGACGCGGGCGCTGTGCAGATCGCCAAATCGCAAAGCGACCACTCCTATAATCATGGTTGCCGTGATAAAACCTAGAAGAATTATGATCTTTGTTTGGATCTTCATGGTCTCATTCTTTATGCCGAATTATTTCAGCAAAAGCATCTTGCGGGTTAGAACAGTCTGGCCGGAAGTAAGTCGGTACAGGTATACGCCGCTTGAAACAGGCACTCCTCTGCGATCCCGCCCGTCCCAATCAAGCTTGTGTACCCCTGCCGCGGCTCGTCCCCGGAACAAAGTAACGATTTCCTGACCTAGAACGTTGTAAACCTTCAGAGATACAAGACTCTCACTTTCTAGTTCAAATGCGATACATGTATTTGGATTAAAGGGATTCGGGAAATTCGCGTGAAGAATCATTCGGCCCGGCACATCCACTTCCTGATGTGGCAGCAGGACGTCCTTGGATATCATACCATGCGCTGCGCCGATCACAGCGCTTTTGGTCCTTCCGTTGATCCAACGGAAACGAAGCGTGTCCCTGACCGTGTCCAGTGGGGTTATAGTACCAAGGTCAACCGCCCAATAGACCATGGCGTCCGTATTTTGAGCTTCAGCCGTAAAGCCTGGTTGTGTCATTACAGAGTATAAAAGCGTATCCAGATCGCGATCATCAGCGTCCTCTTTATTCACCGTTTGGTGCCAGGCGGCAAAATTTCCGCCAGCGGCATAGGCCGGTTTGTCTACCATCGCCATCCCTGAATACAAGCCCAAGCTGTCATCAAACACATAAACAGCTGCTGTAGAGTCATCTTCATAATAGCCGCTGCTGTCATTGCTGAAGCCTCCCAGCGAACTTCCGATATCCCCGTCGTATCCCAGAAGGAACTTGAAATTGGAAAAGCTGATCGTATCATCGACCGGTCTGTAGAACTCAACAACGAACGTTACGTCAATCGCATAGCCGCTATCCTTCTGTGTTTCTATGATTTCCTTGATTACGAAACGATCGCTCATCGAACCCGTCGTAAAGCTCAGGTTATCGACCGCATGTTCGCTGTCCTCTTCGAAATGTCCGGTAATTCTTGTGAAGGTATTGCGATCTCCTGGATTCGCACGGGCGTTAGTTCTTCCCGCGGCACTATGAAACGTCAAAACGGAATCCATTTCATCAAAGTGAACGGCCAAAAAGCCCTGATACAAAGCATTCGGATATTTTAGGCCGAGATAATGGTGTCCAAGAAATTCGGCTCCTTTATCTCCGTCGAAATAAATCACAGCCGAGCCGGTGGATTGATGCCGCGGAACCGCCGACGATTTCTCGCGTCCATCGGTCTTCCCGTTTCCCAACCGATATCCGGCAAAACCGATCGTGGCCCAGGCCAGCAAGAACAGTACGATGCGTTTTGTATTACTATTATTCATCATGGTATGCCTGGTGACAAAAAAAAAGATCATTCGTATTGCCGAATGATCTTTTTAAAAAGGGGTGAAAAGATGGTCAGGATCCTTTCAGGTCCTTGTAATCCACTTCGTATTTGGATGCACATTTGGCCTGAATTTGCGTGCCTTCAAACGTGCCGTCCTCTTTGAAACGGCCGTCTATCACGGCTTCACATTCATCCTTGAACGTATCCGGTACCGGAGCTTTTCCAATGTATTTCACAGGTATGGTAGCACCGTTCCGCGTCAATAGAAACTCCAATTTATCCTGGTCTTTTTTGATGCTTCCGCTGACAACATTGCCATGAACCTTCAAATGCTTCTTATAGGCATCGGGACCCATAGCTACGAGCTCATCAACAAATTTATAATAAGACTTTCCCTCATTAAAGCCGCTGACACTGAGAAATGCCAGAACCGAAATGACAACAGCCACACCAACAATGATCTTGATATTTTTCTTTTCCATACTTTTCCTTTCTTAACGCAATCTAATTCATAATGTTCAAAAAGTCAAAAAATAATTACGAATCAAACCGGACCGGCTCCCCCTGGGTTTTGGCAATATAAGCCGCGGCCGTCACGTCGCCGGTCACATTAAGAACCGTTCGTCCCATGTCAAGAATTCGGTCCACTCCGAGGATAATACCTATGCCTTCGGGAGGAACTCCGACCGACTGCAGGACAAGTACTATCAGTGGAAGTGAGCCGCCCGGCACGCCGGCCGTACCGATGGCCGTGAGTACGGTCATAACCACGACCATTGCCTGTTGGCCCAGCGTAAGATCGACGCCGAATATTTGCGCTATAAAAAGCACGGTCAGTCCCTCATACAGCGCCGTTCCGTTCATATTGGCCGTCGCGCCCAGCGGCAAAACAAAACCAGCGATCTTTGGAGAAATACGCAGGTCCTCTTCGCTGACACGAATGGTAGTCGGAAGTGTCGCGTTACTTGAACTCGTGGAAAAGGCCGTGATCATGATCGGCTTTATGGCCTTGAAGAACTTCCACGGGTTGACGCCGGCTGCTGTCCGTAGAATAATTGAATAAACAACAATCAGATGAATCAGATATCCGGTAAAAACCAAAATGACATACATACCCAAAGGTTTGAGAATTTCAAATCCAAAACGGGCCGATACACCAAAAATAAGGCACGGTACAGCATACGGTGCCAGATTCATCGCCATATCGACGATCCGTACGGAGAATTCGTTGAGGCCGTTCAGCCCTCGTTTGAGAGAATCAACCTCCGGAGCATTCATCTTGGTTAGAACAATACCGAACAACAACGCGACCAATATGATCGGCAGCATCTGCATATCGACAAAGGCTTTCAGTATATTGCGCGGCAGTACCATATCCACAAAGGTCATGAGCGTAAATGTGATTTCCTTACTTCGATCGATCACCTTGGAAGAACTTTCACCATAGAGTTCCATCAGGCGTGCTTGTACGGACGCATCAAATCCTTTTCCGGGTTGAAAGATTTCTACCAGGAATAATCCGATAATCGTTGCCGCGGTTGTAAGCACCAGGAAATACAACAGCGTGCGTAATCCTATCTTACCCAGAGTTCCCAGATCCCCCAGATTCGCCACGCCGAGCGCCAGGGAAGCGAACACCAGCGGCACAACGATCATAAATAGTAGCCGAAGAAATACCTGGCCGATCGGATCGGTCACATTGGCAATAAAGAATTCAAGTCCGGGATGGACACCTCCGCCCAGCACCTGATTGGTCACGATGCCTCCGATAAGACCCACTACCAACCCAAGCAAGATTTTTGAATGCAGCTTCATTTCACTTATCCTTCGCTAATGCTCGCTACCATACTATAAAAACAGATTTTCAAAAACAACAACGAAACTTCGTACAAAAAAAATGCAGGAAGGCGATTCCTGCATTTTATTCAAGGGCAACTTTGATCACTCAATAGTAAATGCGGCCGCTTGTAACACCGCTCCCGACGGGCTCACAACCTCTACACGCCATTCTCCGCGGTTGCCTGCAATGGTTTTCACGGCATAGGTCCGCATCAAATTGGATTTTATTTCAAGTGGCACGTCGTTCATAAATACATTTTTAAAATACCATTTTACAGTGACGGTCTTTTCATTGCCTCCCAATACTTTGAGCCAGCAATATACTTTCTCGGTGGAAGCCGGGAAAGCATTCGCTTCGCCAACCACCTCGCTTTTCTCCACTCCGGTTCCAAATTTCAGCGACTCGATTTGGAGATCGCCGTCAGGCCCGGAAACTTTCGCACTCTCCGTGGTACCCCCGGTAACGAGGAATTGGGACGATTGTATGACCTTGCCTTCGTCATCAATTACGTCTACACGGTATGTGCCGCCATTACCATAGATGGTTTTGTAAGCATGGGTCCGCATATTATTGGAGATGATCTCCAGCGGCGTCTCGGAGACAAACACGTCGTTGCGGTACCATTTCACCATAACGGTCTTGCCTTGAGCGCCCGTGATCCGAAACCAACAAAACACTTTTTCAGTCTCAGCCGAAAAGGACGTTGCCTCACCGACGACTTCATTCTTTTCGACGCCCGTTCCGAACTTAACGCCTTCTACCGCAATCTGGGTCGCGGCGGAGTCCGTCTTGATCAATAATAAGAAAACGGCTGCAAGACAAATAAGAATAGTTCGCATAACTCACCTCGTATTTTAAATGAATAAATGTTTCTGGATTACTCTTAAAAATAACCAATCTTCGTTACGAATACCAATACTATTTTGCCACCGATGGATTCCAAAAAGCCTTGTATTTATGCAGACCGAAGTGTAATTTACAGCGCATTTTTTCACACAACCACTTACTATGTCGGAACGATTATTCCTATTGGACGGAATGGCTCTCGCCTATCGCGCGTATTTTGCATTCATCAGCAGTCCGCTGAGAAATTCGAAAGGCGAAAACACCAGTGCCGTTTTCGGATTTATCAATGCGCTCGTCAAAATACTCGACGATGAAAAGCCCGACTATGTCGCCGTCGTTTTCGACACGCCTGAACCAACCTTTAGACACAAGAAATTCCCGGCTTACAAAGCGACCCGCGAGAAAATGCCGGAGGACATGGTACCTCAGCTTCCTCAATTAAAAGCATTATCCGTAGCTCTGGGTGTTCCTGTAATCGAATTGCCCGGCTTTGAGGCCGATGATATCATAGGTACGCTGTCTGTTCGGGCGGCCCAACAAAACATCGAGGCATACATGGTGACGGGAGACAAGGATTTCATGCAATTGATATCCGACCGGATCAAAATGTACAACCCTCTCAAAAAAGGCGGTTCTCCCGACATCGTGGATGCCGGCGGTGTGGTCGAAAAGTTCGGGGTCACACCCCAACATGTAACCGACATGTTAGGCCTTATGGGCGATTCGGCGGATAACATTCCCGGCGTCAAAGGCATAGGAGAAAAAACCGCTGCTAAGCTCATTCAGACATTTGGCAGTATTGAAAAGTTGTACGAGCGTATCGACGAGGTCAAAGGTAAGGTCAAAGAAAATCTGATCACGCATCGCGACGACGCCTTCCTGTCCAAGGATCTTGCGACCATTGATACTCACACGCCGATCCAAATCGATTTTCACAGGTTGAAATCCGGAAAAAAGAACCTGGACGAATTGCTAACCCTGCTTCGAAAACTTGAATTCAGCTCATTGATCAAACGTTTCTCCAACAATGAAAGTGATCTTTTCGCTGAGGAACAGGACAATTCTACTGAAGAAGAAAGACCGGCCCACCGCACAGGGCAATACCATTTGATCAACGATCAAAAGGCATTTGACGAACTGGCAAATGAGCTGGAAAAGGCGTCGGCACTGTCCGTAGATACGGAGACCACCGATGTCGATCCTATGCGCGCCGAACTGGTAGGTTTATCCTTTGCAGTCAAAGGCCATGAAGCATACTATGTAGCGGTTAACGGAGCTCTTAAGAAACAGGATATCCTCAAGCGCCTAAAACCGATACTTGAAAATCCCTCCGTCAGAAAGTACGGGCAGAATATCAAGTATGACGCGCTGGTTCTCAGGACGGAGGGCATTGAACTTAAAGGTTACGATTTTGACACCATGATCGCGGCGCACCTCATCAACTCCGAAAAGGACGTCAATATCGACGCTTTGGCGAAAGAGTACCTGAATATGGACAAAATCCCGACATCGGCTCTGATCGGTTCGGGTAAAAACCAAACCAGCATGCGCGATGTCCCTCTTGAGAAAATCAGCGATTATGCATGCGAGGATGCCGATTGTGTGTTACAACTTCAGAAGAAATTATCCAAGAAGCTTACAGAAACAAAATCGGACAGCATATTTAGAGATATTGAAATGCGTCTGCTGCCGGTTCTGGTAGACATGGAATATCATGGAGTATGGCTCAACCAGAATATTCTAAAGGATATGTCGCGGGAATTTGCCGAAGCCATCGGGATAAAGGAAAAGACCATATTCGAAGAAGCCGGTCTTTCGTTTAATATGAATTCGCCGCAGCAATTGGGTGAGATACTTTTTGAGAAACTTCAGATTCATAAACTGGCCGGCATCGAAAAACCGAAACGCACGGGAAAGACCAAACAATATGCGACCGATGTAAAGATTCTTGAAATGTACAAGAGCCTGCCCATCATTGATGCGATCCTGGCTTACCGACAGTTGTCAAAACTAAAATCCACTTACATCGACGGATTGCCGCCGCTGATCAACACTAAGACAAAACGTATACATACCACGTTCAGCCAGACCATCGCGTCAACCGGCAGACTGTCTTCCAGCAATCCCAACTTTCAGAATATCCCAATTCGGAGCGACCTTGGCCGCGAAATACGAAAAGCCTTCACCCCGCAAGATCATTCATGGGTACTGCTATCGGCCGACTATTCTCAGATCGAATTGCGCGTAATGGCCCACATGTCCGGCGACGAGAATCTCATCGAGGCTTTTCGTAACGATGAGGACATCCACACGGCCACGGCATCTTTGGTATTCAAAGTGCCGAAAGACGGAGTGACAAAAGACTTGCGCCGCAAGGCCAAAGACATTAATTTCGGCATCATTTATGGCATTTCTCCGTTCGGACTGGCGAACAGGATAGGAATGACCCAGAGCGAGGCTAAAGAATTCATACAAAATTATTTCTCCACTTACCCCAACATTAAGTCGTGCATCGAAGCGATCCTGGAACAAGGGCGGTCCAACGGATATGTGACTACGATGTTCGGACGGCGGCGATACCTCCCGGATCTCCAGAGTAAGAACTTTACGGTAAGACAGTTCGCAGAACGGGCCGCCACCAATACGCCGATCCAAGGTACGGCCGCAGAAATCATTAAGCTGGCCATGATCGATATTGACGAGGCGATGAAAAAAGAGAAATTAAGATCTAAGATGATATTACAGGTTCACGACGAGCTGGTTTTTGAGGTTGCTCCCGGCGAAATCGATAACATGAAAGGCCTCGTCAAGGAGAAAATGGAACAGGCCGTATCACTCAAGGCGCCATTGAAAGTCGATATCGGTGTCGGTGAAAACTGGCTGGAGACAAAATAAATGTCATATTCTAATTATAATTGATAAACCTAAGGAGTACGGAATGTCCGATCAAAACAAAAAGTCACCCGTTGCGCAGCCGATTTGGAAAAATAAAATACTAATATTTGGCGCCGTTTTGGCGATTGCCGCTCTGGCTTTCCTAGGAAAGAGCTATATGACCGGCAACCCTTATCCGGGTGTACCGAAAAGAGCTATCGATCTATACAAGGAAGGCGTGGCCGCAATTGAGAAAAACGATCCTGAAAAAGCCTTAACGTCTTTGATCAAAGCCGTTGAACTGGACAATTCATTTGCGGATGCTTTGGCTCGTTCTGCTGAAGCCTATTTTATTGCCGCTATGAAACACAAAGCCTCCAGGAATACCGAAATGAAAAACGCCATGCTTGAGCAATCCATAACCTTTGTCAACAGAGCATTGGCTGTAGACAGCGAAAACGGGTTCGCACACCTCGTTCTGGGTTATCATGCGTACGAAAAAAACAATATAGACGAGGCCTTACGTGAACTTGAATTCGCGGAATCCACGTCGATAAATACTTTTGAACTGCATACGATGCTGGGTTTTTTGTATAATGAAAAAGCCCAGACGGCCAAGTGCATAGAACAATATCAAAAAGCGCTCGAACTGAGACCTACCGATACAAAAACCCTATACAATCTCGGCGAGCTCTATTACGGTGTCGAAAACTTCTCTAAAGCCACATACTATTACGGCGAATTGATCAAGTTCGATCCTAAAGATCCGGCGCTGAAGGCCAATTATGCCGCCAGCCTTTGGAAGAGCGGTGAATCGACCAGAGCCAAAGAAATATTCAATCAGATACTAGAACTGCCTGACGGTAATAAATTTCACAATTATAATACCGTTGCCTGGGTGCTTATTGACAAAGATGTGGATATCGAATGGGGAATCAAAATGGCTCAGGCGGCCAACGAACTCAAACCGAACAATATCGAATCGGCTGACATATTAGGATGGGGGTATTTTAAGAATAAGGACTATGCCAACGCCGTAAAATACCTGAATATTTCCATGAAAATGCAGCCGTCGGAAGAAGTCCGCCGGCGGTTGAACATGGCCAAAGAAAAACTGGATGAATCCGTAAAGAAATGAAAAGAAGACTTTCGATCGTTTTCTTGTTATTGGCCGTTGTTTCCTGTGGCACTGATAATCCGACCACCGACGAACACGCCATCACTACGGGTGTAAGCGGCACTCTCGTCTTTCAAAGTAACCGGACCGGCGATTTTGAGATCTTCCACAACAGCGGATCCGGAACCGCTATTACCAATATGTCGGCAAGTCTTTTTGACGATTTGCGACCCAGCCTTTCCTTTGATGGTAAAAAACTATTATTCATGTCCGACGGCGGACCGGGTAATGGACTTTATCTTTCGCAGAATGGAGAATTGGCAAAAATTTCGGCCGACCAACTGGAGTATAGCGATGCCCGAATTTCCAAAAGAGGCAATAAGATCGTCTTTGTCAGAAATTACAATTTATTCCTTATGAATAGCACCGGAACTGGTTTGACACAATTGACGTTCAACTCCGGAGACACCCTCAACGCGGAACCTGCGTTCTCATTTGATGATTCCAGGATTGCGTTCACACGTAATATCGGCGGCGGGAATTCCGATATTATGATCATGAATGGTCTCGGAGGCTCTGTCGAAAATTTAACAAACGGCTTAGGCGATAACACGAATCCGGCTTTTTCGCCGGATGGAACACGGATTGTGTTCACAAGAAATAATCATATCTCCGTACTCACCATTGCCACAAAAAGTGTGGCCGATCTTATGCCTGGTGATTCGCTCCATTTCAACGGCTTTCCGGTCTATGCACCGGGTGGTAATACCATTGCCTTTGTTTCAAACCGCACGGGCAATATGGAAATATTTACTATGAGTGCGTCCGGAAAGAATCTGACCAATGTGACCGATAATAAGGCCATTGACACATATCCGGATTGGAGTGAGTAATCAGGAGGTTTTCTTGGCCGGCTGTTCTATTTCACGGAGTCGTTTTCTGACTGGATTGGTATAAATGCTCTTAGGAAACCGGATAAGAAGTTCCTTGTAAGCTTTCGCCGATTCCCCCGCCTGACCCAATGGGTCATAAAGAATATCCCCTATCCTTTTTAGCGCCACATCTCCCAAAGGACTATTCGGCATGTGATCGACGATGTTCCTAAAGACGGAAATGGCGTTAAGATACTGACCGCTGGCGGCACGAATTTCACCGGTCTTGAATAAGGCATCATCCGTAATGGAGGAAGACGGATTCGAACGTATCATCTCATCCAGGACGGCCAATGCTTCAGAATATTTCTTCTGACGATATAGCAAATCGGCTCTGGCATACCGTTTTATTTGTTCCGGCTCCTTTTGATTTTCCTGCAATAAAAGAAGGTAAGATAACGCATCATTGACAAACAGCCCGTTGCGGCCTCTGCTTATCCGTTCCATCTGCGTCCGGCAGGAATCGAATTGCTGAAGATAAAAATAGATCTCGGCGCCGCGGAAATCCGCTCTCTCACGAAGCACAGGATCCCTGGTTTCCTTCCGAACAGACGCATATTGTTCCAACGGTTTTTCAAGATCCCCTTCGATAAGATAACATTCACCGATTCGAAACATCGCCTCGATCCGGTACGGATTTTTGGCGTCAGCGACTCTTTTAAAATCGGTAAGCGCTTCCTGCACGTCGAAGAATTTATTTAATCGTATCTCACCGATATGAAAATAGGCCTCCGCGCTCCACTCCGTACCGGGATATTTATTTATGATTTCCTGGTACGCTGCAATCGCCTTATCGGAGTAAAATGTTTCGCTGATCTTTTGATTTTGCGAGGAGGTGTCCGTTGCCATCTTGACCTGACCAGCCGACGAGCCCAGTCCTTCCAAACACTTTGCGATCCCTATTTCGGCCTGAGGCGTTTGCGGGTATAATATCAGGAAATACTCATAAGCCTTTTGCGAAAGGGCATATTGCCTGTTCTCAAAAGTCAAATTCGCAAAACTCAGAATTTCCGCGCCGGTCTTACCTTTTCTTTCATCCAGCCATTTGCTTTGCTCAAACGCCGCCTCATACTCTTCGTTCCTATAAAGAAGATCAATAAGAAACTTACTCAAAAGAAGATCGCTTGAATTCAGGATAAGATCCTCACGGACGCCTTTGATTACCGCACGATTGTCGGAGTCATTATCCGGAAATTGAAGAATTTGTGTCTTTATATAGTTCAGGTTACTTGGGTCCAAACGATAGAGTTTGAGAAATTCCTTCGTCGCTTCGTAATACTTGCCGCGGTAGCCCAATAGGTTGGCCATTTCCTGAAGGAACAGTTTTTCATTGCGAAGATTCTGCCGGCCCAGGATATACAGTTTTTCCAATTCATCGAAGCGCCGGTTGCTCATCAATACCGAGGCCGTCAGCCGGTACGTGGTTTCCGAAAACGGGTCCAGACGAACAATTTTTGTCACGATGCCTTGCGCCTCAGGAATTCGCCGGGCCCTAAAATGGGCGTCGGCCAGCTCGGATAACAATACCGCATTAAGAGAGTCCGTTTTCAGAGTCTCTGATAGAACCTGTATCAAAGACTCGTATCGACCAAGCGCGCGGTAACCGTTCTTTAGTTTGTCCAGAATAACGATATTGGAGGGATCCTTTTTGTATAGATCCTCGTAGATCGGCACGGCTTTTTCGTACAGACCATCGTCTTCATAGCTCTTGGCCATATCCAGAGCCGACGAACGCGACTGACCATACAAGAACGTCGCACAGAACAAATAAAAAACAAGGGGCCCCGTTAACAGGGCCCTTTTCGCACAAAAAATATTCATGACAAGTTGGTGATTTCTATTCGATGGCCTGTACTTTCAGATTACCCATGCCAGTTTCTATATACAGGTCCAGATAAGGTTCGGATTCGTCGAAATTTACCGAATAATAGGCCCCGCCTGATTTCCGTACGAAATCGGATTCGTTGATCCTTACAGACGCAAGGAACGAATCTTCGGTTCGGATCTTTGCATTGAGGTTTTTGGGTATACGGACGGTCAGTTTACCCAAACCCAACGATATATTGCATCGGGAACTCTGACTGAGGTTACCGGAGAAGTCCAGGATGTACGAACCAACTCCTCCTTCAAATTCCATTTTTTCGAAATTGGCATTAGACAGGCCGACCATACTCAATTTGGAAACGCCGGCTTCGACCTTCAATTTATTGATCCGGTCCTTGTTTTTCGCATTGAAAGAAATTTCCGCAGAACTGGCTCCCATGGATAAACTGAGATCCTTGACGCGCAGATTAGTGAAATCAAAATTGCCTTCGCAGGCGCCCATTTCGAGGTTAAAAGATACCGGTATTTTTTCGGTGAAATCCATCTCGATCTTCTGATCGCCGATATCGAACATACCGACCGATTGATTTTCATTCATATCGATGACCAGATATCCACTGGTTCCGTCTTTTTCGTAACGGATATTAGGCGTGATCTCGTTATCCGTTTCTTTGATGGAGACGCGGCACAGTTTATCGGAACTGATTTTACCCAACCGCACCTTACCCGCGGCATATTCCACTTTGACTTTAAGATCCTTCTCGTCGTCACGTGATATTTCCTGCACCCGCGACTGTGCCGCGAGCGTCCAAACACCGCATAAACCGGCAAGCAGTATCGCTCCAAAAGCTGTTTTGATTTTCAAAGCCATCACGATCCTTTGTCGATTTTACCTTTTAGAAACTTGTTCAGCATTTCCCGCGCCCGGAAGATCCTTGCTTTGACCGTTCCGATCGGTATCTTAAGCATGGCGGCGATCTCTTCGTAGGACAATTCCTCCGAATGTCTCAGAAAAATAACTTCTTTGTATTTCTCCGGAAGTTCGTCAATCGCAACTTTGATAATAGAGTTCCTCTCATTGCGCATCATTTCCTTTTCCGGATAATACGTCAGGTCCGGGATCTCAAAATTGTATGTCGTGTCTTTGTACGCGACCGGGGCATCGATTGAAAGTGTCTGCAATTTCTTTTTCCGCAGATGATCGATGCAGTTATTCGTCGCGATCTTATAAAGCCACGTGCTGAAAGCATACTCGTAATTGAAATTACGTAACGACGTGAATGCTTTCATAAACGCCTCCTGGACGAGATCCTCGGATTCGGCCGACGAATGCACCATACGATACATCAGACTGTAAATCTGCGAGCGATACCGGTTCATCAATTCCCCGTACGCCCTTTGGTCACCCGCGATAGCCCTTGCGATAATCGCAAAATCCTCTTTCTTCTGCTTTTCCCGTTTCTCCAACAAGGCTCTTTCAGGACTGTCGGCGGGCTGCTCCGGTGCTTCGTGCCTGTCAATCTCTTTGACCGCCTGCTTTGTCAATGAACGTTGGCCGGGCTTTTTACGCTTGGCTGCCGGCTTCCTGGCGCGTCTTGTCATATAAGACAGTAGTGGTTACGTGAACGGTTAAGGTTTTGTTTCATATAAAGTATAAAAAATCAAACGTTTTGTATAAACCCGGACTTGTCCATGGCGGCCAGCACCAAGGGTTTCTTGTCCGGAGCATTGAAACCGATCCTATAAGCATTCGCTATTTTATCACGTGCTTCGCTCACCACTTCACCGCGGTTGGTGTATAACTCGGCGAGCTCATCACCGGTCGAAACCCGATCGCCAACCTTTTTGCGAACAAGGATCCCGGCCGCATGGTCGATGGTATCTTCCTTCTTCCGGCGCCCGGCGCCCAGCATAACACCGGCCATTCCTATTTCCAGACTATCTATCGAAATGACAAATCCGTCATGACCGGCCATTACCGAGGCTTGGTGAGACGCTGGCGGGTAAGCGGTCATATCTTCAAAAACGCCGATGTCGCCGCCGTGCTGTTGCACCATTTGTATAAATTTACGATAGGCCGACCCGTTTTCAATATTTTGTAATGAGTTATCATAAGCCTCATCAAAGTCGACACCGGGGTTAGCCAGCATCACCATATGTGCGGACAATGTGGCCGTCAAATGAACAATATCGGCCGGGCCTTGGCCTCTGAGTGTTTCAACTGATTCCTTCATTTCCAGCCAATTACCGACGGCAAAACCCAATGGTTCGTCCATATTGGTCAATAGTACCTTGACGGACTTTCCGGCATTTTCGCCAATCGCAATCAGATTTTTTGCTAATTCGACCGCCCGATCGAAGCTTTTCATAAAAGCTCCGCTGCCGACCTTCACATCAAGAACCAATGCGTCTATACCCTCGGCCAGCTTCTTACTCATAATACTCGCCGATATCAGCGGTATAGACTCTACCGTGCCCGTCACGTCTCTCAACGAGTATAATTTTTTGTCTGCAGGGGCTATATCATCGGTTTGCCCGATCATGCATACTCCGATATTCTTCAACATACTTTGAAACTTTAAGATCGGAAGCCCGATATCAAACCCGGGAATCGACTGCAGCTTGTCGAGGGTTCCCCCCGTATGACCCAGGCCTCGGCCGCTGATCATCGGCACCACCACACCCAACGAGGCCGCCAAAGGCGCGAGAATGATCGAAATTTTGTCACCCACACCGCCTGTGCTGTGTTTATCCACTTTTGTTCCGCGAATCATCGACAGATCCACTACCGTGCCGCTGTCGCGCATGGCAAGCGTAAGGTCGGTCGTCTCACGAAAATTCATACCGCGGAAATAGACCGCCATCAAAAAGGCCGCCATTTGGTAATCCGGAATTTCACCGCCCGTATAGCTGCGAATCAGAGAACGAATTTCTTCAGAAGTAAGCTCGAACCCATCGCGTTTCTTTAGAATAATCTCGTAAGCCGTCATAAAATAATCAATGCCCTCCCGCTTTCGGTTTTCTCAGTACAAAATGAACGCGCTCGGACTTTTCGCTTCCTTTTTGATACGTGAGATCCGCAAAAACATGCTCCAGTCTAAAGCCGCTTTGTCCTATCATCGTCTCGATATCCTTCATCGGGTATATTTTTTGATGATGAGTCTCCGTAAAAAACGTCCCGTCAATCTCCAGCGTAATCTCGTTGACCTGGAGTTTCTGTTCCTTGAGATAATAACTCCGGCGCCTGTAACGGTGCGTTTTGTCGAATTCATACCGCTGATCAAAGTGTTCAAGCGAATTGCGCTCGGTACAAGCATCGAAAATGAACAGCCCGCCGTTTCTCAGCAATGTTTCCGCATTCTGAATAAACCGGGTGACTTTCTGTTTATCATCCAGATAATTGATGCTATCATACAGGCAGATCACCGCATCGAACTGTTTGTCCGATTTTACTTCGGTCATGTCGCATATGGAAAAATCGATCGCATATCCGGCATTTACGGCTTTAGTCCTGGCTATCCGGATCATGTCGTAGGACCGGTCGGAACAAGTCAAACGATATCCCATTCTGGAGAGGGCCAGAGCCAGCGTGCCTGTTCCGCAGGCGCATTCATAGATTTGTTTGACATCCGATCCTGTTCTTCTGAAAATCCCGTCTATGTACTTCGCCCAATGACCATAGTCCACATGCTCCATCATGCCGTCGTAAAAGGCCGCAAGTCTTGAGTAGGGGGCCAAGGTTTTATCTGCAGCCGCGCTCATCATATATTACCAGTAAATACTCTTTTAAGATCGGCCAGACTGCCAACAATCAAGTCAGCCTCAGCCAAATGTTCTTCTCCGAGCGTTGTGGTAAGGGCGATGCAACGCATGCCGGCCCTCTTTGCAGAAGTGACTCCCAGGGGTGCATTTTCAATCACAACGCATCGTTCGTTTTCAATGCCCAATTCGGCGGCGGCCTTCAAAAAAGGTTCCGGATGAGGCTTTGTATGCTGAACTTCATCGGCCGTAATAACCGCATCGAAATAGGATAAAAATCTTTCGTCCACAGACCGGTCAAAACGGTCCCGGTGCGCACCCGTTACCAGAGCGAGACATTTCCCATCCGCGTGCAAATATTCCAATACCGGGAAAACGCCGTCATAAAATTTTGGTTTAGCTGTTGAGAGATAGACTTGATTCTTCATCCTTCCGATCTTTTCAGCTTCAGATTCATCAATACCGTGATGCCGGCAAAGTTGTCCGGCAATCGTGTACAAACTCTGTCCTTCCAAAACAGAAAACTCTTCCCAACCTATTTCTACACCGTAAGTCTTGAATACTTCGTTCCACGAACGGTGGTGGTCTTCAATGCTCTGCATTAAAACGCCGTCAAAATCAAACAGCACGGCATTTATGTCAGAAAGATCAAAAAATGTTGTCACAGTGTCACGATGGCTGGTCACCATTTGCTTTTGTGTAGATCCGCCTTAACTCTGCCGGTGAAACTTGCATACAACGATACAGAAACATGATCTTAAACGCAATCCAAATGCGATGCCATATGCCGGACTGATGATACCGTCGTGCCGAGGTTATCGTATGCGGCAGTAAAGAAGCTACCCGGCCCCTATTCTTCATTCGGTCGGACAGCATAACGTCTTCCAGAAGTTCAACTTCCGGGAATCCGCCCAATTCGAAAAAGATCTTTCTTCTAAGAAACATGGCATTCGTGCCGACAAGGTTTTTCATCAGTCGTGTCCGAATCCCGTTCAACATGATCCGGTATAACTTGAGTATCGTATTTTCCGGAAAATATTTCTTGTAAAATCCTCCGCCGACAACATCTGAGTTATCGAGACACCTCTCGATACTCTTTAAAGCGCTTCGTCCTAATTCACCGTCGGCATGAAGAAACAGAAGCACTTCGCCATCGGCGCTCCGGGCTCCCGCATTCATCTGAGACGCGCGTCCTCCCGGGATCTGAGTCATTACCCGAACGGGCCGTGAACCAGCTCTTTCAAAGAAACCCGCCATTTGTACCGTACCATCCGTACTGCCTCCGTCAACTACGATCACTTCGAAATCGCCGTCCAACTCCCCTATCTTTTCAAGACAACCACGGATAAGCCGTTCTTCGTTCAGCACCGGGACTATGATCGATATCCTCATCGTACCGTACGCTCCTGAGGTTATCTCGGGTCCATTTGATCCATACCCAGCCGGACATTGACGGCATCCGTCTGGCGCTGTTTGTACCGGGTATGACTGGCCTCTCCGATCTCATTATTCTGATAGCTCATTTGATCCATGATCTGAAATTCCACCGTCACAAAAATGATCCTTCCCAGATCTATGAAGTCCGGAGTGTACAACATATCGTCCACACGAATAGGTATGTCGCTGACAAAATTGATGACGCGGTATGCCGAACTCGTATGCTCATTCTCGGAAAAAAAACTGAGTTGCTGCGATACATGGTTCTTTCGCTTAAGATGTTCCGCATAATGTCGAAACGAGGGATAATACTCCAATAATTCCGGGAATGAAATAAGATTATTGTGCGATCCACCGGGAATGATATAGTTGAAAGGGCAGATCGTCCTCCCAAGAAAATAGAGCATTGGCAATATGTCCGCCATCGTGGATGTAATGATGCGGAACCGGATCTTGTCATAGATCGCGGCCGCGTGATTCTCCTTCTTGGCCAGCAGCTTGGAAATCATCGCGGTCTTGTCCTTGTGACTGCCGTAAAAATCCACGATATGAAATCCTTCATCCTGCATCGTACGAACGGCCCTTTCCACTTTCTTCTCGACAGCTTCAAAGATATCCGAAGCCCGCAGCTCGCATCGGTGCAGCAGTTCCCTCCCGTCGATGTGATTGATCGTATGCATGATCTTCAGGAGCATACAGGCGTACATTTGAAGATGGGATTTTCGGAAAGAACGGGAAGCCATCAAAATCAGGCCCTGGACCGTCAGATTAGGATCCCGGAGTTCGGCGGGTATGCGGTGCGGATACCTTTCATCGAGATACAGAAGGGCTTCGGAACGGATTTTTTCCATCCTTTTTTGATCCTGCACATTGTGCACGTCGTATCCGTTCACCTTGAGGAAGAGATCAATTTCGCTTTGGCTGCGGAAATCCAGACGAAACCAATCGATGACCGAATCGCCTTGCAGAACCAGCCGTATCGCTTCAAGGTCGCTCAAATTCATCCGGCTGATATAGCGGGCTTCTTCCGGAGAAATATTATTCAGCGGATTTACGGCGGAAAGATCCTTCATGGCGGCAAGCATAACTTTTTCTTTATTATCGGATATCATTAGTATTATCCCGCATCAAATCCGTGCGCATAGCGCCGATCTTTTTTTCATTTCTTCGACCGCGCTGTACGGCACCTTGAATTTGCCTATGAATACATTGCCGTCACGGGCATGGCAGTCCGAGCCACCGCATTGCAGCAAGTGGTGCTGATAGGTCAAACGTTGAAAATAGCGCGTCGATTCGTCGGTATGTTTCGGATGAATGCATTCGATGCCGTCGATGCCGGAGGTAATGATCTGATGCAAATGTTTCTGTTTCATGCCGATCGAGGGATGGGCCAGGAAAGAAACGCCTCCCGCTTCCTTGATCAGACGAATGGCCACTTCAGGGCTAATCCGGTATTTGTCCTCATAAGCCGAGCCTCCGTAACCTAGAAAATCCCTGAAAACCGATGACGTATCCTTTGCAAATCCGGCCTCGACGACGGCATCGGCGATATGAGGCCTTCCGATCGAACCCTTACCGGCACGGGCCATAACGCGCTGCATATCGACACGAACGCCGGCCTTATTCAGTTTTCCGACGATCTTTTCCGCCCGATGAAAACGTTCTTTCTTGTACAGATTCACCGATTGCATGAACGCTTCATCACGGTGATCGAAAAGGTATCCCAAAATATGTATATCTCTATCGTCGAGGGTGGCGCTCAATTCCACGCCCGTAATGACTTCGATGCCCAGGCGATACCCCGCCTCCATCGCTTCATCGATTCCGTCCACGGTATCGTGATCGGTAAGAGCCACCGCGACCAACCCGCAGCGGGCCGCTTCCTCCACTACGCCCGAGGGGCTGAGAAAACCGTCTGAGAAATAGGAATGGATATGAAGGTCGGCGTACATCGACGGTAGTTCCGAGGCGTTGCGTTCGGCTGACATCTATAGAACCTCGGTCAATATGGGCATTTGCTTCTTGATCGTAAACCGGAGGCCTCCCAGATTCACTTCATTTTCACAAATCAGGAGGATCCACTCGATGCGATTGGTAATGGGTACCAGTATCAGCGTCCGGTCGCGGAATTCGAATGTAAACATCCTTGGCCCTCCGCCTTTGATCTCCGAATCGACTTTGGAAATGTGGTCCAGGCTCTGAGGCAAGAAATTGACCAACGTGGTCATATCCAGAACAGACTCCTTTTTGTCGTTCAGCAAAGTAGCTCGGACAAAGCCGCCGTTATCGGCAATGACCACCAGATCGACGCCCTTGATCTTGATAAAATCAGTCAGAGACGTTTTTATCTTCTCCAACTGTTCCTGCCGAGAGATTTCTTTGATCTTTGATTTCGTTTCCGGCGTCACTTCGTCTTTTCGCCTCATCGCCTCCAGCAGCAAGCTTTGCCATCCCTGCGTGATGGTCTCTTTATCCGGGCGCTCATCCTTACGAAATTCAAATTTGCCGGTCTCCCACGATACAATCCTGTAAAAAGCGTCATCACCCGTGAGATTGCCGCATTCGGCGTGTACCACATTACCTTCGTTAAAGTAGACAATACCTTTTTCTTCGTCTTTTGTAACTACCAGCGCCGTCACCATACGGCCAAGCACATTCATCTGGATCAGATCGGAAAGCTGGAAATCGGTAACTTTTCCGTCAAATCCTTTCTTCTCGGTCAGCGCATTCTGGATAAGATTTCTCAACTCTTCGATCTCGAAGGGTTTTTCGATATAATAAAGAGACCCTCGTGCCGTGGCTTCTTTTTGCACATCCGCCGAACCGAAGGCGGTCATGATGATCACTTTGGTGGACTGGTACGTCTCCTTGATCTTGACCAGAAGATCCAGGCCCGATATGCCCGGCATTTTGATATCGCTGACGACGAGATCGATGGGGATCTGAGACAATAGATTGAGAGCCTCTTGCCCGTTATTAACGCAGATCACTTCGTACATATCCTTGTCTTTAACGAGATGCTTGGAAATACTCCAAGTGAGATCTTCCTCGTCATCCACAACCAATACTTTTTTTCTCATACCTATCCCCGTCCTAAATTATTTACCAATTCTTTCACATCCAGTGAACATGTTCCGCATTCACCGATTCACCCGTATCCTGGAGCGGGAGGAGAACCGTAAAGGTCGTGCCCTTATGCTCCGTACTATCCACGAGAATTTCGCCGCCGTGTTCTTCTACAATCCGGTAAACTATCGACAGACCAAGCCCGATCCCGTTGGGTTTGGTCGTATAGAAAGCGTCAAAGATCGATTTGATCTGATCGCGCGGAATTCCTTTTCCGGAGTCCGTCACACGGATCTCCACGATCTCACGCTCATCATGAAACTTCGGCGGCAGACTTCGCCGCACCAGCCGCGCTTCCACCGTCAACTGTCCCCCTTGTTCCATCGCGTCGATAGCATTCATCATCAGATTAATCATCACCTGCTGGATCTGATTTTCATCGATAAACAGCTGAGGCAAAAACGGATCGTAAACCTCTTCGACTTGTACGCGATCGTGTTCGCAACGATCCTTCAAGAGTTCCCGGATCTCTTTAACGATCGCTCGGAAATCGCATTGTTTCTTTTCAGGCCGAACCGGACGCGCATAGGTAAAAAAGGCTTTGAGCAGTTCGTTGAGCCGGTTGATCTGTTTGATAATGCGCTGCACGTATTCCGTCCGGTGATCGTCCGATTTCATTTCCTTCTCGAGAGCCTGAGCCATGGTCTTGATACCGGCCAGCGGATTCCGGATCTCATGGGCGATCGCGCTGGTAAGTACTCCGGAAGAGGCCAGACGGTCCATACGCATGATCGTCTGCCGCATTTCCCTTATTTGCGTGATATCTCTGAAACTGATAATGTAACCGACCATCCGGTGTTCGCTGTCATAACGTACGGTCGTGGTAAAGCCAATGTAAATTTCACGTTGCTTTCTGGTCATGACGCGCAGCTCAGTGCTGACCGGTAAGCTCTCCTTATCCGCTACCGGTTTCATCATCACGGCCGCAACTTCCTTTCCGAAAATATCCGTCATATGACGTTCCAGAAGATCGGATTCGGAACAGTCCAGGATACCCGCGCAGGCACGGTTAGCAAAAAGCACTTTGCCGGAGAAATCCACTGTGATGAGACCCGAACCGATATTCTGCAGAATGCTCTCATTGAAATTTTTCAGATCGACGAGCGCATGCGTAGCCGCGGCGATCTGCTCCTGCAGGTTCTTATTGAAATCCGAGAGCTTATTGAACAATTGGAGATTCTCAATGGCCAAAGCTATTTGACCGCATAACGTCATGAGGACCGCCAGGTCGTTGGTCGTAAATTCCGCTTGATCGTTCTTGTTATGGATCTGCAGCACACCGATGAGGCGGCCGCGAATAAATATGGGCGAGCAAACCAGACCGAACACGTTCATTTGGAACAGCGCTTCACAGGCATCCGGAAAGCGGTCGTCCTCCCTGGTGCTATTAATGATGATTGGCTTCTCACTGTGCGCAACGAAATCGTAAATGGGCCTTGCGGGCAGTACCGTTTGGACGAACGTATCCTGCTTCATTTTGCCGGCGCAGGTATCAAGAATCCATTCATCATCCTTCAGCGTCACAAGACAGCAGCCTTCGACATTAAAGGCCTCGCCGACATTATTCACGATCTCCGTCAGAACCCTCCGCTGGTCTTTGATTGAAATAACGATACGGGCGATCTCGGAGAGAACTTTTAACTCGTGATTCTTTTCGGCAAGTTTGGCTTTTTCCGTCTCTTTCTCCTCGATAAGACGCTCAAGCCGATCGTGCAGATGTTTGATACGCAAAAGAGTGACCACGCGGGTCAGCAGTTCCACACGATTAAAAGGCTTCGGAATATATTCATCGGCGCCCGCTTCGATGGCAGCGGTCCGCGTAACGTGATCCTTGACCTCGGATAGGATCATGGCTGGTATATGCCTGGTGCGCTCACTCTCTTTCAGAAGGCGGCATACCTGGAATCCGTCAATTGCCGGCGTATCGGATGCCACCAAAACCAGATCAAAACTCAGGGATTTGGCTTTGTCCAAGACGTCGTGGCCATCCGCCGCCTTTTCAACCTCGTAATCATTAGATTCCAGTATGGTCATCAACATGATCTCGGATTTTGGAGACGGGTCGCATATCAATATTTTGGATCTTGTGCTCATACCGATTTGTTAAAAGTTGCTAAATATAGATTTTTTTGCATTTAAAGTCCATAAAATATAAAAGCCAACCCTGATCAGGTTGGCTTTTATACGGCCGATGGACCAAACTCTCAAAGAAAATCCTTCTTAAAACGTTCGTAGTCCAAAATGACCAGCTTACTTCCCTCTTTCGTAACGTATTGGTCATTCATGAGACGTTGCAAGACGCGGGATATCGTCTCACGGGAAGTGCCGGCCATGTTGGCTAAATCCTGTTGTGTTGGCAGGTTTTCGATACTAACTCTGTTATCTGCAAGAATACCGATATCTTCCGCCAGCCGGTGTATCGTACCGGTGACTTTGCCGGTGGCATTTTTCAACGACAGGCTTTTGATCTGGGAATCCGACTTTCGCATCCTGCCGGCTAATTCACGCAGGAGCTGAATCGCAATTTGCGGAAATTCATTCAGCATATTCAAGAAATCGTCTCTATTGATCAGAAGCATTTCGGCATCCTTGATGACCGTTACATTGGCCGACCGGGACTGGCCGTCCAGCAAAGAGAGTTCGCCGAAAAAGTCCCCTTCACCCATCACCGCCAGAATAACTTCACGGCCGTCTTCACTGATGCGTGAAACCTTGACCTGACCGCTCATCAGAATAAACATGGTCTGACCCGCTTCTTCCTCGATCAGAATCATGTTATCTTTACGATACTTTTTCTGGTGGGTCACAGCCACGATCTTTTCAAGATCTTTGGAGCCAATGCCGCTGAAGATCGGAACTTTTTTCAAAATGTCGATCTTGGATCGAGATACCGTCTCTTCGCTCATAAGAATGCTATGCCGATTATCTGAAAGATGTGCGTCAAAAGTTACTTTTTTGGCGTCTGATAGTCAAGGGAATATTATATCAAGAAGGAACCATGATGTTAAGACGCGAAGGAAGAAAAGTGAATGTCAGGGCATTGGAGGTAGCAAAGGACTCACCGTCCACATGGTAATAGATCTCGGATTCCGGAATAACCTCGATTTCTTTGGCTCTCATCATGACCGTTCCTTCCACCCGATCAATGGTGCCGTTGAACAGGCGCCATCCGTTGAGCAAGCCCTTTATCAAAGTCATATCCTGCAAAATACATAATTCAAAAAGGCCGTCATCGGGCTCGGCGTTAGGGGCGATCCTTGCCCCGTTACCGTATTCTTCGGTATTGGCGACGGCCAGCAAGAATGGGTCGGTATAGATTTCTTTTCCGTTAACCTTAATTCGCAGGGCCACGGTTTTGAATTTGGGATAGGACAAAATAGACAAATACACGTACGAAAAGAGACCGCGCCTTCCGCCGCGTTCATTGAACAGTTTCCCGATAAAGGCATCGTACCCCATCCCTGAAAAACCGACAAACAACCTCCGTTGCATCCCATCGGTAACCTCGCCAATATCAATGGCGCGGACCAACCCGTTCCTGATGGTTTCCATGGCTTTTTCTTTATTCATTGGAATTGTGAGGCCGCGAGCCAGTCCATTCCCGGAACCGTAAGGGATAATAGCCAAGGACGTAGCGGAGCCGATCAATCCTCGCGCCGTTTCGTTCACCGTTCCGTCCCCGCCAACCGCCGCGACCACATCAAAGTTATCCTGAACGAAATGTTCTGCAATAGATGTGGCATCCCCTGCGCCACGCGTCAGATGGATTTCCGTGTGGAATTTTTCGTCAAAGACACGGCCGATCAGAGATTTGATATCCTCGTACGCGCTTTTCTTGATTCCGGCCTTAGGATTGACAATAAAACCTATTCTTTTCACACTCACACGGGTTACTGTATGGTACGTCATGGACGTGAAAAATATGGCAAATATAATGATACCAAGCAAGCTATCATTTTACGGAAAGGATACGTGGGAGGAAAAAATACAATAATGCGGTCAAAAATACGGCCGGCCAACGGTCAGGACGAATACTTTTTCGCAACCGCTCTGTTTTAATACTCCGGCGCAGGCATTGGCTGTGGAACCGGTAGTTATGAGATCGTCAATAAGAATAACCTTCTTACCTGTCAATTGATCGGATTTCTTGACGTAAAACACGTCCCTCATATTATGCACTCTCTCTTTCGCATCTTCCATCTTCGTTTGGGAAGCCGTATTCACACCTCGTAACAGAATATCGCACCGGCAGGGAATGGATATCCTTGCCGATAACGCCTTGGCGATCTCTTCGGATTGATTGTAGGAACGTTCCCGGAGCTTCACCTTATGCAGCGGCACCGGGATCAATAGGTCTGCCTTTTTCAAATTTTCCGAGGTATGAACGACGTCGGACAGAATGGCGGCAAATGTTTCGGCCAAAGACAATGCTCTCTGATACTTGAAATAATGGATCAGGGTCTGCAGCTTTCGGTCATAATAGAGACCGGATCTGATCTCATCAATGTGGTCAAATTCGATCACGCCGTCCGTGACGGCTCCGTGGACCTTGTCCATAGTTGCCCAACAGTTACGGCAGATCCACACATCGCCTTCCTCCAATGCCATGTCACAGGTAAGGCAGCCCCGCGGGAAAACAAACTCAAGAAGCCTTTGAAAAAAAGGATGAACCGATTTCATGACAAATCAATTGTCCCTGATAGAATCTGAAGCAGCTTTTGGGTGAATACCGATCGCGGCATCACATGATCACAACCGGCGATTTTTGCCAATTCCTGTCTTTCCGTATTCACATGTGAAAGATAGCCGACAACGGGGATCTTCGAGGTAGGCCCATAAGCTTTCAACTTACTGATCAATTGTATGGTATCGGTCCTCGTGTTTTCCAGATCTACAATGATACATGACAGTTGTTTGCTCGCTACCTCCTGAAGGGACGCCTCATCAGAAGCAGACACAGATAGAACTTCTGCGTGAACCGATCGGGCCGCTTGATTGATTCGTGAAAGGAAAAGGAGATCGTTGAGGCATACGGCTACTTTGACCGGCTCGTCGTTAAGACTCATGGCCGGAGGGAAGATAGAATTTGAATTCACTGCCCTGGCCTACCTGGCTTTCGACCCAAATCTTGCCCCCGTGGGCTTCGATGGCCAGTTTACAAAAGGTCAGCCCGAGTCCCCGATCGGTTTTGAGGCCAAGTTTTTTGAGATCGGCTTGGGCGAATTTTTCGAATATCTTTTCCGTGTATTCAGGAGCGATGCCTTCTCCTTCGTCTTTGACCGTGATATTCAATCGGGACTGAGACGGATCATAGCTGGCGTTCATCTCCACTTTACCGCCTTTGACCGAATGTTTAACGGCATTGTGAAGCAAATTCGCTACGACACGATGGATCATGTCCTTATCGGCGCTGATCAATGGAACGTCTTTGTCCACGTTCATCCGCCCTGTGACGCCGCTTTTTTGCATCATGAATGCCAGTTCATTCAGGTTCGCATCCAGCAACTCCGTGATATGAAAAGGTTCTTTGCGCAACTTGACTTTATTCTCCTCCATACGGCTGATATCGAGGATATCCGTGATCATTTTCTGTATCACGGAAGAGCTTTCGTCCATCTTCTTGACAATCGATAACTGGCGCTCGGAAAGATTTTCCGGCATCATCTGCAAGAGTTCGCTGCATCCCATGATGCCCGTCAGAGGATTTTTGAGGTCGTGAATGATCATCTGCGTCAGTGAATCGCGCAATCCCTGAAGTTCGATCAGTTTTTGATTTTTTTCCTCCAGTTCCTTCTTACTTTCTTTTAGCTGGTCGTGCAGGTTCTTGATACGCAGCAGCGACCGTAAGCGGGCCATGAGTTCCAAATTATTGATCGGCTTCGGCAGGAAATCGTCCGAGCCGGCTTCGAGGGCTCTGACCTCATCTTCAATGGAATGCAACGCCGTTACCATAATCACGGGCAGAAGATGCGTTTCGGGATTCTTTCGCAATCTCCGGCAGACTTCAAAACCGTCCATTTCAGGCATCATGGCGTCCAAAAGGACCACATCCGGGCTCGCTTTCGCGATCCGATCGAGCGCTTCGACGCCGGTTGAGGCCACATCGATCTCGTACCCTTTTCGCTGAAGAAAAGTCGACAAGAAACGGACGTTAAGCTCCTCATCGTCCACAATCAGAATTTTGTGTTTTTTTTCGTCCATGATCCTGGTATTTGAGGGTAAATGATCAGCCGGCATGGTGAGATTTGCCATCGTATTTTACTAACTTATGAGAGAATTGTCAAATCATTATTTTAGATTGCCTTTATAGGGTGTTTTAAATATATTTTCGCCGCATCCACAAAATATTTCCGTTCTATTTCTTATGTTCTGGAGCAATTTGATCAAAAGCATCCTTCTATTCTGTGCAATGGCTTTTGTCGCCGCATGGTTTGCTGACAAATTCCTAATGCCTTGGTTCGTCACCCATCGACGCGAGGTCGTGGTGCCAAATATTCAAAACCAAACATATGCCGAAGCGAAGGTCGTATTGGAACGTGCAGGTCTAGCGGTCTCGCAGAAGAAACGATTTGATAACGGTTTTGAGACAGGCCATGTCATCCAACAGATCCCGGAGGCCGGCACTACCGTGAAACCGGGAAGGACCATAGAATTGATTGTGGCCGATCACGACCGTCTGGTGAGTGTGCCGTTGCTTAAACTTTCCACACTGCGGGACGCCCGATTTAATCTGGAGTCTTTGGGATTGAATGTTGGCAAGATCGATTCCCAATCTTCCAATGAGTTCCCGGCCGGTATCATCCTGGCTCAGTCGATCGACGCGGCCGAAAAAGTAAGTTTGGGATCCGTCGTTGATTTGACCGTCAGTACCGGAAACAACCTGCTCGAAGCCAAAGTACCCTACTTGATCAACAAGAGCTTAATGGAGGCTAAGTCCCTGATCGCCGAATCGGGTCTACGGCTGGGGCAAATTACAAAAAAATATGACCAACAGCTGTTGCCGGGAACGGTTATATTACAGTCGTTGGACAGTTCCAAGACCGTTGCGCCGCTCTCCGCGATCGATTTGACTGTAAGTTCAACGGACAAGGAAGATGAATAAGAATAGACGTATTTGTTTTGTTGCCGATTCGTTTATCAGTGATACAACGGCCATGATTACTGGTCCGATGGTCCAGACGTATCTGATCGGCTCTGAGTTGTCCAAACGCGGTTGGGAAGTTCATTACGTTGCGTATACCCGGAAATTCAAAGAAAAGGCCAAAGAATCCTTCGAAGGAATGACCATACACTGGATTCCTCAACGCAGGTATTTGCCTATTTTGAATTATTTTAGCATTTATAGAGAATTGTCGGCCATCGGCGCAGATTACCATTACCAGAGAGGAAGAGATCTGTTAACGGGATTTGTGGGTAGATTTTGCCGACGTCATGGCAAAGTGTTTGTTTGGGCCAGCGCCGGAGAAAACGGCGTTGAGAAGGGCAAATACATCAAACAGTTCCAGAGAAAAAAAAGAGCCATTCTCAAAAAGGTACCATTATTCCTGGAGGCAATGCTTAATGATCTTGTGTGTGAATACGGCATAACCCATGCTACCCACCGCATCGTTCAGACGGAAGCACAAAAAGCACTCCTTTACAAGACCTTCGGATTGGCTGGAACTGTGATCCAATCCGGACATCCGGTTCCCGAAGCCGCCGAGAGAAGCCTGCCATTAAAAATCTTGTGGATAGGAAGCATCAAACCGGTCAAAAGGCCGGACCTGTTTATCCAGCTTGCCAAAGCTTGTTCCGATCTTCCTTGCGAATTTTGGTTAGCCGGTCAATTCATGGACGAAAATACAAAGTCGCTCATAATTAGAGAGTTGCCAAGTGCACCCAACGTAAAGTATCTTGGTGCTATTCCGTTTCACGAAAGCCATACCTTAATTAATAAAGCACACGTCTTAGTAAACACTACAGAGGATGGGTTTGAGGGTCTACCCAATTCATTTGTTCAGGCTTGGCTAAGCGGCACCATCACAATGAGTCTCTATGCCGATCCGGATAATGTTATTAAGACGCATGGACTTGGTTATCAAACCGAATCCATACCGGAAATGAAGAAAAAGATAGTACATTTATTACAGAATTTACATTTGCTAACAAAAATGAGTGAAGAAGTACGGCTGTTTGGTAGAAAGCGCTTTTCGATAGAAGAAATTACTAACCAGCTATCAGAAATCATGACAAGTGATTTTATGACCAGGTGACTGGGTTCAAGGTATAATACAATGGACTAGTGAGTCATCAATATTGATATTAATACTTTGAACATGATTACTTGAAGACCGCCTAATGGCCCTATATAAATGATTGCCACTTTTCATTTCTCTATATTCCATGTCAGTTATAAATAGAATCTAATCATCGGCATGTTGTTTAATTCGCTAAATTTTGTTGTATATTTTTTTGTGGTGACCATGGCGTATTTTTTGTTACCACACCGTTGGCGGTGGTTGCTTTTGCTGCTAGCCAGTTGTTACTTCTACATGTTTTTCATACCAATATACATTTTGATCCTTTTTTTTACAATTGTTGTGGATTACTTCGCGGGGTTACTAATTGAGCCTACTACTGGCACTAAACGAAAGATATTCTTAGTTGCCAGTATCGTTGTCAACGTTGGAATGTTGGCGTTCTTTAAATACTATAATTTTCTGAATGATAATCTAAAAATAATTGCAGACACTTTTCATTGGAATTATTCTCTTGAAAGTTTGTCGATTGTCTTACCAATCGGGCTTTCATTCCATACCTTTCAAGCTATGAGTTATACCATTGAAGTATTCAGAGGAAATCAAAAAGCTGAAAGACATTTTGGTATATACGCATTGTATGTTATGTTTTATCCTCAATTGGTGGCGGGGCCTATTGAAAGACCGCAAAATCTTTTGCATCAATTTCACGAAGAAAAACAGTTTTGTTATAAGAACGTGTCTGATGGCCTCAAACTTATGATATGGGGTTTATTCAAGAAAGTTGTCATTGCGGATCGATTAGCCATTTATGTCAACGCAGTTTATGATAACCCATATAATCACAGCGGCGCCTCCCTTGCATTGGGAACTGTTTTTTTTGCTGTTCAAATATACTGTGACTTTTCTGGCTACTCCGAAATAGCTATCGGTTCCGCCCGGGTAATGGGATTCAAGCTCATGCAGAATTTCAATCGCCCTTATTTTGCAGAGTCAATTTCTGAATTCTGGACACGGTGGCATATTTCATTATCGACTTGGTTTCGTGATTATCTATATATTCCACTAGGAGGCAATAAGGTTGACAAATGGAAGTGGTACAGAAATGTGTTTATAGTTTTCCTGGTATCGGGATTATGGCACGGCGCAAACTGGACTTTTGTTGTATGGGGAGGACTTCACGGCATCTACCTAATTCTAGGTTCTTTCTATTCAAATTTTAAGACATTGATTTACAAGAAACTGATGCCCACCCGTTTCACAAGTTTGCCCAGCATCTTCAATGCTTCTTTTGTATTTGCATTGGTGTGTATTGGATGGGTATATTTCAGAGCGCCAAATATACAAGAGGCAAATTTCATTCTGCATGAGATTTTCTTTTCTGACTGGTCACAACTCTTTATTGGCGACAAATCACATTTGGCATATAGCCTTTTTGGAATTTTGGCACTGGCTGCATTCGAGTTGTTTCAGAAAGACAAAAACGCAGCAGAGTTTCTAAACTCACATAGTATTTCGTTTAGATGGCTTGCAGTAGTTTCCCTTGCCATTATTATTCTAACGATAGGAGTCTCGGAAGGTGAACTGTTTATATACTTCCAGTTCTAAAGATCTGAAACGTTTTGTCAGGCAAGCGACCATTTTCTTACTTGTTGTCCTTTGTCTAGACCAGGCAATAGGAAGCGGTCTCAAAAAATTACAGGCAATAACAAAATCAGGATATAAGGGACTCATCGAATTGGCCATTGAAGACAACAGTGATATCATAGTCTTCGGATCTTCAAGAGCCCAACATCACTTTGTTCCTGACATAATTGAAAGGGAAACAGGCAAGACCTTCTTTAATGCGGGCATGCCTGCCCGGAAAATCCTCTATCACTTTGCAATTCAACAATTGATATTTGAACACCATTTTCCAAAAATAGTTATTTTGGAATTATGGGAGCCGGATATGCAAAGAACACCCTCGGGGATTGCGGAGTTATCAATACTAACACCCTTCCAGACCCACCCAGTTGTCAAAGAGGTCCTGACTGAAAGGGGTATACTTGAACCTCTTAGATCGTTGTCTCAAATATATCCTCACAACTCAGACTTGTTAACACTTCTCTATGCATTGATGAGTGATCATGGAAAAGATAGAAAAGGATATGAACCTATATATGGGATAATCAATCAGGACATACGTGTGAACACAAACGTTGACAAACGGCTTACTGCTAGTGACATTAGTGATGACTATGTCGCATATCTCGAACGCTTTCTGGGAAGCGCATTGAAACACAATATTCGAGTCATTGTTACGATTTCCCCTAAATGGCCCGACTCTACATTTTACACAAAGGAAAGAAATGAGGCCCTTGACAAATGTCTAACGGTTGTAAAAAAATATAATGTCCCGATATTCGACATCAGTCAAGACTCGTATCCCGAATTCTTTAACCCAACGTACTTTCATGATCGCGCCCATCTTAATCATAATGGAGCAAAACTTTTCTCCAAAATTCTTGGGATTGAATTGCGCAAGGAACTAGAGGACAAATCAAACACTATAAACCCGGCCTTGGTTAAACATACAGGAAATAGCCCATTATAGTAAATTGTCAATCAAGCACATGTCCGTCGTCATTCTATATATTCAAGAGAGAAAGCGCAACAAGGACATTTAACAATTCTAATTTGCTTCATTACTGTTCGAAAATGATCAGACAATCAACTTTTTTACTATCTCGTAGAAAGATAACAATATGATTGATCACCCGGAATTTTCCGTAATCATTCCCGTCTATAACAGCGAAAAGACATTAGACGAATTATTTAGGCGGATCGATCAGGTTTTTAATCAGATTGAAAAAACCTACGAAATCATTTTTGTAGAAGACTGTGGCCAGGATCGCAGTTGGGAAATATTGATGGAAATCAAACGCCGTCATTCTGACAAGGTGACGATCGTAAAGCTTGGAAAAAATTATGGCCAGCACAATGCGATCATGTGCGGATTCAACATGGCTCATGGCCGATTCATAATCACTATTGATGACGATTTGCAGGTACCCCCAGAGGAAATACCGAAACTTGTTGATCATCAACGGAAAAGCGGTTCCGACGTTGTTTACGGTATTTACAAACAAAAAATGCACGGTTTTTCCAGGAATTTGGGAAGCCGAATCATCCAAAAAATATTCCGGTATGTTTTTGATACAAAAGGCGACATCACATCGTTTCGCCTCATCCGCCACGAGATTATCCAAAAAGTACAGTCTCATAAGCAGAATTTTGTATTTGTAGACGGATTGCTTCACTGGTACACCTCACGAATAACGCGAACTGAGACCTCGCATGAGCCTCGCAAGGCAGGACGATCGGGATATACCTTTTCTAAGCTGTTCCGTCTTTCCGCAAATTTGCTATTTAATTTCACGACTCTTCCTCTGAGAATGGTAGTCTATGCCGGGTTTTTCATTTCTATCATAAGCTTTTTCATCGGCACAGTTTTTATCCTTAGGAAGCTCGTTTATAATGTCCCTGTGGGATATACTTCCATTATCGTGACTTTGTTCTTCATGAGCGGTTTGTTATTGCTGGTCATGGGCGTCATCGGAGAATATTTGAGCCGACTCTATTCGCTTCAAAACGACAAACCTCAATATTCTATCAGGGAAAAATCCTAATCCATTAGAAAACATGGCTATGCCCGTCGAAAAATATGTCAGCCCGTTGGATACGGCACGATTCGGATTCAAAATCGCCAAGATCGATCACTACGAGGATAGCCCGGCTGCTCTCTTAAAGGCTTTGAAAGAATTCGGAGTTCAACTGGTATTGTCCAGAATTTCCTTTGAACATTTGGAGCTCATTAATCAACTTGAAAATTACGGATTTGTTATTAAGGATTCTCAGGTTACTTATTCGTTTGACCTGAAAAAACAAACAATCCCAAATTTGGAAACCAATAACGATCTCATAATCCGCGAATTTGAAGGAGACGATTTAGAAGCTGTCGTTTCACTCTTAGGGGAATCTTTTGAAGGATACGGGCATTACTTTGCCGATAGTAGGTTGGATGTGCAAAAATGCCGTGAAATTTATAAAGACTGGGGCCGAAGAAGCTGCCTGGATCCGAAAACGGCCGACATAGTCTATGTAGCCTCCTACCATGATGAGATCGCCGGGATGTTATCATTTAAGAAATATGCGGTCAATGGCGAAGTTTATGCGGCTGGAGGATTAGGAGCCGTCTCCAGTAAATTTAGGAGCAGAAAAGTTTTCAGACAACTTGCTATTCAAGGATTGAGATGGGGAAAAGAAAACCGCCTGGACCGGGAAGAACACAATGTACTGATAAACAATTATCCCGTGAATCGCTCATTCACATCGCTGGGATTCAAAATAGTCAATGCTTACGTTACCTTGCATGGCTGGTTATGATCAAAATGTGTAAAGCTCATTGGAAATGTCTATTAGAATAGCCGATATCGCATCTCAACTCTACTTGCAAGACGGGATCTGGAGATCGAACGGTTCGGCTAAATACTCTTACCCTGAAGCAGGACACGACACTTGCGTCGAAATAGAAGACCGGAGTTTCTGGTTCATTCATAGAAACAGGTGCATCATAAAAACACTGGACAATTTTGCATTGCCCGGTCTCATTTTGGATATCGGTGGAGGCAATGGTGCCGTTGCAGCGGCGGTTCATGCTTCAGGCAGAGAGGCCATACTTTTGGAACCTGGTATTTCGGGCGCCCAGCATGCAAGGGAAAGGGGTCTATCCAACATCATCTGTTCAACATTAGAAGATGCAGGATTTATATCGGGAACAATACCCAATGCCGGTCTTTTTGATGTCCTAGAACATATAGAACACCATGATGAATTTCTTTTGAACATTAGGGAGCTCTTGATGTCGGATGGAAGATTGTTTTTGACCGTACCGGCATACCATATCCTATGGTCTCGCGATGATACCTATGCAGGACACTTTAGGAGGTATACTACCAGAACATTACATTCCCTTTTGAGGAAATGCGGATACATTGTTGACTACATGTCCTATTTCTTTTCCATACTGCCAGTACCTATCTTTCTCGGGCGAACGGTACCGTCTGCATTAGGTTTTCACAGAAGTCCCGGAAGTAAGGTCAAATTAAATAGAGAACACGTTATAAAATCAAACGTACTATCCGCCGTTTTGGACAAGTTCTGGAAATGGGAAATATCGCGCATGCAGTCAAAAGAAACGATACCCGTGGGAAGCAGTATTATAGCAGCCGCTCGAAAACAATGATTTAGTATCATAAAGGATTTCATCAAATATGATCCCATTCAACAAACCTTTCCTGACCGGCAAAGAAATAGCCTATATCGAAGAAGCCGTTCGCTCAGGAAAAATATCTGGCGATGGTCTTTTTACAAAGAAATGCCACGCTTTCTTCGAAGATCGTTTCGGTTTCAAGAAATGTCTTCTAACCACGTCGTGCACGGACGCTTTGGAAATGGCGGCCATTCTGATCGACACCAAGCCCGGCGATGAGATCATAATGCCTTCTTATACTTTTGTATCTACTGCCAATGCGTTTGTGCTGCGCGGGGGTAAAATCGTATTCGCCGATAGCGAAAGAACAACGCCGAACATGGATGCCGATCTTATCGAAGGTCTGATTACGCCACGAACAAAAGCTGTTGTCGTGGTTCATTATGCCGGAATGGCCTGCGACATGGACCGGATTCTGGAAATCGCCCAACGGCATCAGTTATATGTTATTGAAGACGCGGCACAGGCTGTAGATTCATATTACAAGGGGCGTCCTCTCGGAACCATTGGCCAAATGGCGGCTTTTTCATTTCACGAAACCAAGAATGTGATTTCCGGCGAAGGCGGCATGATTTCCTTGAATGATGAACATTTCATAAAACGAGCCGAAATAATCAGAGAAAAAGGAACAAACAGGTCTGCTTTTTTCAGGGGAGAGATTGACAAATACGGATGGGTCGACATTGGCTCTTCGTATTTGCCATCCGAAGTCATAGCAGCTTTTCTCTTTGCCCAGTTAGAAAACCTGGACGCCATACAGAAAAAACGAAAATCGCTGTGGAACATATATTATGAAGAACTTCGTCCGTTAGAAAAAGCCGGAATCTTGGAACTACCAAGAATCCCGGCCTATGCGACCAATAATGCTCATATGTTTTATGTCGTTTTCTCCAATCCGGATGACCGAACCAGAGCGATCGAACTTCTCAGAGAAAACCAAATACATGCTGTTTTTCATTATTTGAGTTTACACAAGTCCGCGTTTTATTCGCCTAAACACGATGGACGAAGACTCCCGCAATCAGACCGCTACACCGACTGCCTCCTGAGATTGCCGATGTACTACGAACTTGAAGCAAGCGATATTAGTAGAATTACTTCCCTCCTGACTGGACTTTTTTCGAATGGATATACGAAATGAATCAGCCGATGATAGCCATCTTTCAGACATTTCTTTTTATCCTGTACTGTTTTTCCATTTTTGGATTCGGACTTTGGGTCGTCTTGAAAATCATGAGATCTGAAGAAAATAAGATCGCCATCCTTACGATCTCCTTTTTTGTCGGTTTGTTCTCACATCTTTCTTTACTTGCAATTTTCATCCCTTTTGTCTCCTTTCCGATTATAAACAAAGTTCTTTTAGCCGTCTTTGGATGCGTTTCTCTAAGCGTATGGTCCAAATTGCGGGAACTGTTCAAAACTCTCTTGAAAGATTATCCCGACCAAAATAAACGAACGCTGAAATATGCTATTCTATTCGTAACGGTTGTCAATGTATTCGTCAATTTCGGGACAACCACCTATGATGCGTTCTTCCATGAGGCCGTATCGGCCAGCCTGACAAACGGCAACATCCCGTTAAGATGGCCTTGGTATCCTGATTATTATGCCGCTTATCACTTTGGATATGATCTCCTCCTGGCCGCCACGCAGGATTTTACTCTCATTGACATGGTTAATGCGCATCGGCCGTGGTACTTTGTTATGCCTACCCTACTCGGCTTCTACATTTTTTCCCTCGTTTACACCTACTTTGAGTCCAACTTCAAGTTGGCCTTGTTTGCCGGATTCACGTTTCTCTTCTTTTCCGCCACTGCGCTATATGATCTGTCACAAATCGTTATGGGTTTCTTTTCCAAGAGCGATCCTTTGCTCGTACAAATCATTGGTATTCAGAAAAATTTCGGACATAGTCTTACCAACTATACAGGATCCTCCCGGCATGTCATTGTATTTCTAAAATACCCGATCCTCTTCGCAATTTTACATATCCTGTTATTTCAAAGAAAAGAATCCTCCCGGACACTGATCATCGTCATGGCCGCTTTGCTTCTGAGTTTCTTGTGTCTGTGCGACGAGCCTCTGTTCTTTCTGTGCCTTGGCGCTATGGGCCTTTATATTATCGCTCAGCGCTTATGGTTTTCCAGCCAACATATGCCGCTGGGCTTGAACAGTTTTTTGTGGATACTCGCGGCAACTGTTGTGATCATTTTCGTTCAGGGCGGCTTAATACCAACCAAAATCTTTCATTCCGAAGAAATCCTGCCTGTCCATAGTGATATGTATAAATTAGGAGGATATTCAAAACTCATACTTAAGAACACGAAGGAGTTTTTCCATTTCTTCAGTACGAAAAAATTCATTCTATACCAATTGCCCATCCTATTGGTAGTCTTGATTTATGCGGTTTCGTACATAAAACGGCTGAAGGACCGTAACGATTTCTTCAATTGGAGCTTCATAATTGCAACCATTTTTTTCGGCGGATTTGTATTCATAAGTGTTTTTACACTATCCGTTTTCCCAAAAAACATCATCCGGACGTTTAATATAGAGCTTGGAACGATTTTCTTGGCTATCCTCCTTTGTAAGGCGACTGCCTATTTATCAGACAGAACAGCCTTTTTAATGCGCAGTCATACTATTACTTTCCTTCTGATCCTGCTGTATCTCCCGACGTTCGTTTGGGCCGGATCGGCATCTCTTCTGTCGGTTCGATACTATGTAAGCAACGAAAGAACCTATAAGAACAAATCCATGGCGTTTGGCCGTTGGCTCAGAGACAACCTGCCGTCGTACGAAAAGGTAATGGGTGTGTCTGCGAACTATGACCCGTCCAATTATCAGACCAATCCGGCGGATCCGAGGTTTACGGGAGTTCTTTCCTTCGGCGGTAATCAATACCGTGATCCCGAAATGATCGTAGATTTCCCGGAATACTCTGAGGCGAGACAGACCGTAGATCATGAGTTCTACACATCCCATTCGATAGGATATATCATATTGCCAAACCCGATTGATTCGACCAACGCTCTGCGCCTTCTTGATACGTCGAAATTCCAAGAGATCAAATCCCCTTTTACAGACTTCAGGCGAGTGTTTAGAGTATTGCATTAATGAATGTTTGAGAACGTCTTCCCGACGCGTACCGATGAAAAGAATCATAGATCGACTCCTATATTCAGAATCGAATGAAAGAACCATCTTAACCTCTCTGTTTGCTCTTTCACTTGTATCATCAGTCCTATACGCATGGCAAATAGGTTATTCAAGAGGTATTGGCACGGATGGGGCCTTTTACGCTTTGAGCGGTTATAATTTGTTCCATGGCCTTGGTTACACATACAGCGATGTCCCAAATACATTTACCTGGCCACTTTTAGCGATTTTGATCGGATGCCTCAGTCTCTTTGTTAATGATCTCCAAATTGGCATGCACATCATTCTAATGCTCTCTTTTTCATTGGGCCTGTTTCCTCTTTATTTTGCCGTCAAACATCTTTTTTCTCAGCCGGTAGCCCGATTGTCGGCACTATTGTACTTTGTGAACGGCTTCTTGCTGAGGCTGTCCGGGCGTCCGATCCCGGAAATGCTGCTAATCTTTTTTCTCCTCGTTTCCTTTTACTTCGCAGCCTGCATTGTTAGACAAAGTCGCGATGGAATTGCGTCGCACCGGAACTATGCCGCCTGCGGTTTTTTTGCAGGCTTGGCTTACCTTACCAAGCCCGAAGGATTCCAGTATTTTGTCCTATTGTTTCTCTTCTTTTCAGTCGTACTGTTACGCTCAAAAAAGATCAAAAACCAACTGTTAAGTTTGGGCACGTTTAGTCTGATCTTTTCTGTGACCGTCCTTCCTCAGATATCCTTTATCAAACAGACCACCGGGAAATGGCAGATTACAACGTATAATCGTTTTTTGTTCAGGGGCTTTGTCGAACCTCTTGTATCCTTAAGCCCCGGAGCGCCGGCATCCGATCCAAAAGTGGAATACAACTATAATGCTTACATTGTGCGTGGGCCCTATACCGATGAACAACTCAGATCCGATCTTATTACTGTCAGAAAAAAAGCCGGAGAATATTTCAGATCTTTCCTCACTGTAATAGGGCCGTTCTCAGTCTTATTCTTAGTTATGTTTTTTATCTGGGGCAAAACAAGCCTAACGGATAAACTATTTGTAATGTGCTGGATTTTTCCGGTCCTAACACTGTTCTTTTGGTACGCTACGGCCGACCGCTTTTTTATGGTATCTATTCCGTTTTTTATTGTGGTACAGGCTTTCCTCCTGGAGCGGCTTTACCGGACGCACATAAAGAATAGAAGTCTTGTGATCATCTTACTGGCCGTAACTTTCCTCCAATCATACACCCCCATTGCCAACCATTCGCCTACTAATTCGGTGATTGGAAATCATAAAAAGATGGGAGAATGGATTCAGTCCAATCTTACCGGTATCGAAGGATCTCTGCTGGCCGATAGAAAACCCTACATTTCCTTTGCGGCAAAGACAAGATATTTCAGATACAATAATATCAAGGATTATGAAACGTTGATACATATGTTAAAAAGCAACAAAGTAGATTATTTGGTCGTCGACGATTACTATACGCGGCAAAAAAACCCCGGCATTAAAGAACTGCTCGAAGGCACTAAAAAGACTGAACTTGAACTTATTCACAAGGAAACCGATGGCCGCTATGGGAATATATTCCTGTACAAGGTCCTTTATTAAATATTGTTATTGGCCTTGAATTTAGCTATTCTTGCCGAAGTTCTTGCAATAGGAAACCAATTTCAAAGAGTGTATTTAGACTTAGAATGGTAACGAACAAGAAAGTCTGCTTTTTCACGCATTTTTCGCTTTTTTCCAAGATCGGAGGCGCCGAAGTAAAAAGTCACTACTTCGCTAGTCATCTATCCAATAAGAAATGGGAAGTCCATCACATTGCACGCGACAATTCCCAGTCCGGCATAGAAAAGAGAATTCATGGAGGATATGTCACCTACAGGATACCTCGATTACTCCATTTTCGCTATTTTTTTGATTTCCAGTATATTCAACTCATTCATCGAATCGATCCGGATATTTTCTATTTCAGGCATGATAGCCCGTATAATTTTATCACATGGATCTATGCGCGTCTATTCGGCAAGAAATTCGTCTTTGCAAACACTAGCGATCTGCATATCGATCACCTCAGGAATACAAGGATCGCATTGCAGGCTAAGTTCAAAACGCGGCCGTTGGCCTGGTTGCTGATTCTGATAGAAAATTATATCCATGATGTTACCCTTAACTTCAGCATCAGGCATTGCGATGCCTGTGTAGTAGAGACTTCGCACCAAAACCAGGGATTTATCAGTTCTTACGGCGTCAAGCCGGTCATCATCAAAGGAGCCCATCCGGTTTGTGAAGCCCCGGCCCAAAAAGCCAGACCGAGCACCATTCTATGGGTCGCGAACTTGAGGACGCTGAAACGACCTGAACTGTTTATTCAATTGGCCCAAAGATGTCAAGATCTTCCGGCACGATTTATTATGATCGGCGGACAGTCGCCTCCCGGTTACAAAGACAGGTTACTATCGCAGGCTGTCGGACTAACAGAATTTCTCTATCTTGACGAAATTGGGCTTGAAGAGAGCAATCACTATTTTGAAGAAGCTTCCATCTATGTCAATACCAGCGAGTACGAAAGTATCGCCAATACGTTTATCCAGGCGTGGATGCGTCGGACAGTTACCGTAAGTTTGTCCGTCGATCCCGATCAGGTAATAGAACGCTACCAATTGGGCTTTCACTCCGTAACATTCGAGCAACTGGTCACGGATGTTCGTCGGCTTATCTCAAACGAAGAGCTTAGAACGGAAATGGGGATGAATGCGCGACAGTATGCGTTACAAGAACATAATATAGAACGAAATGCCGATAAACTGATTCAACTGTTTAACCGTTTACTTGAAGACGTACTATAACACTTAACGGGGAAGCTCGACTACTTAATCATTGTCATGGATGCTATTTCTTTTCTATTATTGCTTTATGTGGCCAGCCTGATATTCCTTCTTCTGCACAATGCCCGTTATGGAATAATTATGTTCTTTGGCACCAAATTTACAATCGACTTGTTCTGGAACTATGACTTATTCCAAAACATCAATGTTCTCAAGCTTTTGGGTCTCATTTTTCCGCTTTTTTGCTTGTGGTATTATATACGATTCCGGCCGCGTCTGACTCCGGGATTGATTCCTATATTGATCCTGGTGATCTTTATTTTGAATCTTGTTTCGGGTTTATGGGGATTTGTCGTCAATGCTTATGCGATATATCCCGTACCCCATACCCCTGTCTCTGTTCATAACCTTTTGGACTGGAATTTACGCTTTTTCAATTTTGCAGGCGCCATACTCATCACTCCAACTATTTTGAATCAACCGGATGATTTAAAACTCCTATTCCGATCGGTTCTGATTTCTACATTAATACCCGCCACCATCGGCATTTTTCAACTAATTCAATTGCCCTACGACCGGCTTTTCGAAGTGGGATCGGAGCCCTATTCTGCACAATTATTCCATAGGATCACAGCCGCTTATCATGATCCTGTCACATTTGCCATTGCAATGTTTGTGGCTCTCATGATCTGCACATTTCTGCTTTACACGGAATCTTCCAAAGAATTGCGGGCGCTGTATGTCGGATATGCGATAACTTGTTCCATTCTATTGTATTTCACTTTCAGCCGCACCTTTTGGATCGGTTTTACGATTTTCATGCTTCTCTTCCTGCTGATACGCCGCCAATATCGGCTGATGGTCTGTTGTGTGGTCGTCTTGCTCGCTTTTATACTGTTTTTGCCGACCACTCAAAAAAGATTCGAGCGTGAGATTTCATTCCTAAAGGATCCTCGTCAATATGAACGCATGGATGAATTTCAGAAAATCGGATCGGGCCGCTTGTGGTTATGGAATGACGCAAGAAAACATTTTCTGAAATTGGATGTCGTTTCTATGATCATAGGTTCAGGCCGGTCTTTTGGCTCTCACAACCAGTATATTGCATGGATATTGCGAAACGGGATAATTGGATTGCTCGTCTGGACGTTTTTCTTGTATAATATAGCGCTTTTGCTGTGGTCGAGCTATCGGGATGGTTTGCCTCAAGAAAAGCCCGAACGGCAATTTTCGCTATTGTTGTTCATGATAACGATTGTTTTTATAAATATGGCCGCTCAACCTTGGGATAACATGACCTATTCATGTTTCTTTTGGACTGTCATCGGCATTTTTTTGAATCGGTCCATCAGCCACCAAGCCGCTTGACCATGCGCGTAGTGATTATTACAAATATGCCGAGCCCCTACAGGGTCCCTTTGTTCAACAGCCTGGCCAAAGAGTTCAAGAGCAAAGGATGGCATTTGAAAATTGTATTTCTGACTCGTTCTTATAGCCGGAGAAAATGGGAAATTGTTGAAAGTGATTTTGAATTTGAATATACCTATCTAAAGGACTTCAAGATAGTTCTCGGCGAAGCTATGATCTCCTCGTCGGTCGGTCTTTTCAAGAATCTGGTTGCGGACAAACCCCAATTGGTAATTGTTGGCGGATTTTCCATTTCGGCACTTTGGACTTTGTTGTACTGTTTACTTTTTGACGGAAAATACATGATATGGAGCGGTGAAACTATTGATGAGGACCGCTTACGAAAACAATTCAGAATCTTACGGAATACGGTGCGGTACATGATCGGTCGCCTTGCGCACGGTTTCATAGTATACGGAACAGCCGCAAAGGAATATCTGCTTTCAAAACAGGTAAACGAGAAGAAGATATTTGTAGCTGTGAATACGGTCGATACTTCTTTTTACAGAGAAGCCTCCGAACGGCACAGAAGTGAGCGGGCGGCCTTTATCGCCCAACATCATCTCCCACAAAAGAATATTCTGTACGTGGGGCATCTGGAAAAAAGAAAAGGCGCCGACCTGATGTTGGAAGCGGTAAGCTTGGTACGGGAACGAAACACTTCACAGTTTGCCGTTCATATTCTGGGAAGCGGGCCGGAAGAAGAAAATTTGAGATTGTTGGTAAAAAGTAAGAAATTGGACCATGTGTTTTTCTGGGGATTCATGCAAAAAGATGACATTGCCCGCTTTTTTGGAATTTGTGATTTTCTGGTGTTTCCTTCCGTTTCTGAGCTGTATGGTTTGGTCCCCATTGAAGCAATGGCGAGCGGTCTGCCTGTGCTGATGTCCAACAAAGCCGGAGCCACCAGAGATCTAATTAAGGACAATGTCAACGGAGTCATTATCGATCCGGAGAATATTTATGATTTTTCAATTAAGATCGAAAGGTTCTTACAAAACAGTTCATTAAGGACACAATTGGGATCCAAGGCAGAGTCCACTATACGAGATAGATTCACGATCAGGCATTGCACTCAAGGTTTTGTCCACGCTATCGAGACAGTACCATTGCGGGGAAAAGATTAACGAATGATACAGAATCCAGGAAAAGCGTTACGTTTTGCCGTTATAATTCTTTTTATCGGCATTACCATGGCCCTGACTATCCAGTCGTGGGTACTGCCAATAGCGTTTGTTGTCATTGTTTCATTTCTGCTGTTGGCCATTCGTAAACCCAAATCAGCTGTATTGTTAATTCTGTTTGCCAAGCCGATTATTGACGCAACGTGGGAATTCCGCATTCCTTTTGTCGGTCTGAATTTTCTCCAAATAACAGGCGTAGCCTTTCCGGTAATTATTTTTCTTATCATTTACTCGCATAAGGCCAAATTTTATGATTACAAAGCCATTAACCTATTTAAGATTTTCGTATTCTTGAATTTGTTTTCCTACCTTACTTCGACAGTCGGATCGGCTGATTCACCGGCCGAAGGCTTGTTCATGGCCGCTAAGGGCTCGGGCGTCTTTTTCCAATTCCTCAACAGTTTTGCGGCGTATTTGATTATACCGTTCCTTTTCCGTTCCGATGAGGACAGGAAACATTTGTTTTGGGCTTTGATTCTGGCAGGAATTTTTCCAACCGTCACTGGTTTATTGCAGATCGGCGGAGTCATAACCGGTCGTACTTTGAGAACCACGGGAGAATTAATCAGGATTTCCGGCTTCTACCACGACAGTACCAACATGCGTATGTATTCTTTACAAACCTTGTTGGCCATTTTTGTATACCTTTCGATCTATTTAAAGCAATATGAGAAATACTACTTACTTAAAAAGTCTCTCATGTATTTTCTTATACCATTGACTCTGTTGATCATATATCGAGGCTATTCAAAAGCGGCCTTAGGTATTATCTTATGTTGGATCATTTTGTATTTTGTTATGCGACGTAAGTTTGTTCTCGGCTCTGTCGTCCTGACCGTATTGGGCGCCGCGTATTTCCTTAGCGATACGGTCAGCAATGAAACCGAAAAATTGTTATACAAAGAGATAAGATACGCCGAAGGAAATTTGCCTGAAGAATTCCAGTATACACTCCTCGGAGGCCGTTTTGTCTTTTGGGGCTATGCGCTGGATGATTTTGCAAAGCAAGACTTGGCCTCTCAATTGCTTGGTTACAATTACATTTCATCTTCGAGCAGCCACAATGACTTCTTACGCGTGCTACTTGCCAACGGTATTGTAGGCCTTATTTTTTATATCACGATGTTATTATCTATGCTGGTCGCTTTATTGAACAGCTTTATTCAAAATCAAGATAATTTGGCATTAGGGGCTATACTGATCTTTGCGGCTTTTATTATTGACAGCATTGGCCTGGTACCTTTGATCTATCCCGGATATTGCTGGGTCACTTTCGGCATCATCAGTCTCTCCTTGAACCGGAATACATTCATGAAAACTGTCGATTACAGTAAGTTTGATAAAACTAAACCTATTGCTTCATCAACCAACGTCATTATATGAGAAAATTCTTAAGGGCCTTCCTGAAATACGGGTTATTGATCATGTTTGGTTTCCTATTCGGAGTCGTCCTTCTTGAGTTTGGAGTTCGTATGCTGGGGGCCAAGCCCGAAACGTACCTTCGCAAATTCTCACAGTACCATCCTCAATTGGGATGGGAGAAGACTCCCAACATCGAAGGTGAGTTTCGTCGGGGCGATGTCAATATTTTTGAGAAGATGAATAGTAAGGGGCTAAGAGACATAGAATACGCTTACACGAAGCCTGATAACGTATTTCGGATCCTGGTTCTGGGAGATTCTTTTACAGAGGGATATGACGTAAACTTTGAGTTTATTTTTACCGAACTTCTCGAACGCAGACTCAACTCCGATTCTTCGGATGCTTCCCGATTAAAGTATGAAGTGATCAACGCCGGAACAGGAGGTTATTCCACCGATCAGGAATATCTTTTTTATCAGATTGAAGGATACAAATATGATCCTGACATAGTATTGATGATGACCTATGCGGCCAATGATATCATGTACAACGTCGAGTCCCATTATGGCAATTATCAGAAACCCAGATTTGTCCTTGTTAACGATTCCTTAAGTTTAACAAACGTACCGCTGCAACCCCCCAAGCAGCAAGAGAGCATCAAAAGTCTCTTCCGCGATATGGCGTTATACCCCATTGTTTTGAAATTGGTATTGACCAAGCTCCCGACATTAGCCGAATACCTTTCCAGAATCGGATTCGTATCGAAAAGCACTTTGGAAGCTACCAAAGCCATTTCGGATACAACAAGCCCACGATATCCATCTTCTTTCTCTATCTTTGAAAGACATGCAACCGATAAAGTGAGGGACGCCTGGACTATAACCGATGCTTTAATTGGAGATTTAAAAGCTTCATCAAGCCGCCATGGAGCCCAGCTTGTGTTATTCTCAATTCCAGACCGTTTCCAGGTATATCCTGAAAGTTGGGAAAATACCAAAAGATCCTATCGCGTGAACGAGTCGATTTGGGATGCGTCTCTGCCGGATAGTATGCTAACGGCTATTGCCGATAAATATGATCTTCCTTTTCTAAATATGAGAAAGTTCCTCCTGAACGGCGGATCGATAAATGAGAAATTATATAACGGCGTTCATTGGAATGAACGCGGCAACCGGGTTGCCGCCGATTTTATTTTCACTGAGCTAAGCAATAGAGGATTGTTGAAAAAATAGACATGGTTATCGGAATCGCTGCATTTGGCGCCTTATCCAACGATACGGGCGGACGGACCTATATTGTGAATCTGGTCAAAACATTACAACAGATTGATGTTACAAATAGTTTCGTAGTTTTTATGAGCCGTGGCGAGTCTCAAATCCTCAATATTCATATGCCAAATTTCCGCATCATCGAGGTTGACCGTTCTACCGGATCGTATCAACGGATCTTCGCAGAGCACTTCAGGCTTCCGTTACTGATCAAGAAACATAAAATTGATGTCATGTATTTTCCGGGAAATTTTGCTTCCTATTATTGTCCGGTGCCTTATGTTTTGGCCATTCGCAGCATGCTCCCATACAGTACGGATCATCAAAAGGCGGTGGATCTTTTCAGAAATATTTACCGGAAACTCTTCTATCCCCGTTCAGCAAAATATGCACGCCGCATCATCACACCATCCGAGCACACCAAAGAAGAGATCGTTCGTCATCTTAAAGTGCCGGCCACTCGCATAAGTGTCGTTCCGCACGGCATCGACGCCGAACTTTTTGGTGCACCCAAAGACGGCATCAAAGCGGAAGAACTTTTCAGCCGATACGGCATACGCCGCCCTTTTCTTTTGTACGTTTCCGCCTTGTGGGCGTATAAGAACCAGGACAAACTCATTAGCGCCTTCCATCGTTTATTGCAGGAAAAAGAGATACCACACCAATTGGTTCTGGTCGGCCGAGGTATGAATTCCTACGAGGCGTACGGAGCCAAGCTTCAATCTTTGGTTAAGCAATTGAATCTTGAAGAGAGGGTCACGTTTATTGATTCTCTGAACCATCAGGATCTTAGGCATTTTTACCAACATGCCGACGCCTTTGTCTTTCCGTCGGCTACCGAGAGTTTTGGTAACTCTTTGTTTGAAGCCATGGCCGCCGGCTTGCCGGTCGTTTGCTCCAATACACACGGGTTTCCTGCTCTGGTTGGCGATGCCGCGTTACTGACAAACCCATATAATGTTGCCGAATTAGCCCAATCCATCGATCGCATATTGAGTAATGCGGAATTGCGTCAAACATTAGTTAATAATGGAAAATTATTATCCAATTCATTATCTTGGAAATTATGTATTAGCAAAACATTGAATTGCATCACTCAAAACACAACCCGGACAGCATCTTGAAGTTATCCGTTATCATTCCTGTTTACAATGAGGAAAAAACGATAGAACACATTCTACAGGCCGTACGAGAAGCCAGGGTGACATGGCGAGATCAGACGATCCTGAAGGAAATCATTGTGGTCGATGATTGTTCCAAGGACAATACGCGTACTATGCTTGGAAAACTCGAACACCTGGTTGACAAGGTTCTATACCATGATGTCAACCAAGGCAAAGGAGCGGCCATTAGAACAGGGATCCGGCATATGACCGGAGATTTCATGGTAGTGCAGGACGCCGATCTTGAATACGATCCTACCGAATATTCCAAGTTACTTGCTCCAATACTGGAAGGAAAAGCCGATGTTGTGTACGGTTCCCGTTTCAGCGGCAGCGACGCGCACCGTGTTCTTTACTTCTGGCATTATAAGGGAAATCAGTTTCTTACCACCTTGTCCAATATGTTTTCCAACCTGAACCTGACGGATATGGAAACCTGTTACAAGATGTTCAGGAAAGAGGTCATCCAACCCATTCACTTGGAACAAAACAGGTTCGGATTTGAACCGGAGGTCACGGCCAAGATCGCAAAGATCCCGAATATCCGCATTTACGAAGTGGGTATCTCTTACTACGGAAGAACATATCAAGAGGGAAAAAAGATAAACTGGAAGGACGGAATCTCGGCTATTTGGTGTATACTGAAATATAATCTGTTAAGATAACATGCAGCTTAGTGATTTTGTCAAATGGACAGCTTGGGAGTTCCTAAATCCGCTTCTCCTGAAAATCAGGAAAAATAAGATTTTCAAATTTGAAGATTCATATAGAGGATTGAATCTTGGATGCGGTTTAGACAATCCTCCTCATTGGCTGGGCATCGACGGCGGCATTTCGGTTGTTGTCAAACATCTACCTTCTTTTCTTATTAGATTGATCTATCGCTTCCAAAATACCGCTCAGAACGTTGATGTAAATACATTCATTGATAAAATAAAGAGCGCTGACATCATACACTTTGATCTGAAATACGGTCTTCCATTTGCTGATGCGACCGTCCCCAATATTTACACATCGCATTTCTTGGAGCACCTCACGAGGGAAAACTGCGTTTCCACACTCCGTGAATGCCAACGTATAATGAAGCCCGGCGGATTGCTCAGGGTTTGCGTCCCTTCTTTACATGAAGAGGTTGAGAAGATAAGAAAGGCCCTCGACAGATACGATACGGGGGATATTGTGCCGATCGAAAGGTATGTTACGCAGTCCAAGAGCGGCTATTTGAGCGTATATAGCAACCACCGGTGGATGTACAACTTTGATGAAATGAAGAAAGTGCTTACCGAAGCCGGCTTTGTGAATGTGACGGAGATGGATTATAAGAAGGGACAATTGCCCGATGTTGAAATCCTGGACCGTCGCGGCGGCTTGCATGTTGAAGCTATGAAACCTTAAGCATAACCAAAGGAGTTTAAATGGGCCTTTCGAGCAAATTAGGAATTTTGGGAGAACTCATCCGGTTCCTCTGGATGAAAAAACTGTGGTGGATGATCCCTATGGTCATCGTGCTAGTACTTTTCGGTTTGCTTCTGGTCTTTGCGCAGGGTTCGGGTCTCGCACCATTCATTTATACGTTATTCTGAGGATACCTTGCCCGATTCTTCGCAAATAAAAGATTATTTCGATTCTCTGGCTTCCGCATGGAACGATAACTATAAGAAGAGCGCCTTATTTACCGAGCGAATGGAAAAAGTGATCGGCGCATCCGCCGACATAGAACTTAAGGACGCCAGAGTTCTGGATATCGGATGCGGAAGCGGCATGATCAGTGCCTATTACTGCAAGCAAGGCGCCCGTGTTTACGGCGTCGACATATCAGAAGAGATGATTGGGCAAGCACGTATTTTCCTGGATTCTCTTGGTTGCAGGGCCGAATTGAATACCGGCAATGCGGCACGACTAAGCTACGATGACGGATATTTTGACGTTATCACCTGTATCAGCGTGATCGAGTGGATTGACGCGGATCGTGATGTAATTAAAGAAATCGGAAGGCTCCTGAAGCCCGGCGGCATCGTATTGGTATCTGTACCCAACCGAAGCAGCTGGATGCGAAAAGCGGAAATGCTCTGGTTCAGAATCAAGCGCGTTGCTTCCTTTTTCCTTCCGGTCAAACCCGGCTATCTTGAATTTCAGAAACACCAGTACCGCCCATTAGAATTTGTAGAAATGTGTCGTGAATCCGGCCTGCACGTGGTCAATGAAGAATACTATGCGGCCCCATTTTCGCGCTTCGCTTTCATTAAGAAAGCGGCACGTAAGAATTGGTTCGGCATGATTTATTTTGTAAAACTTCAAAAGAACGGAGCGTCCTTTGCTTCAAGTCATTCAGAATTACAAAAGCGGTGAACTCAAAGTAGACGTTGTACCCGAGCCGGCACTTTTGCCGGGCGGTATATTGGTCCGTAACGTGTATTCACTAATCAGCTCAGGAACGGAAAAAACAACCGTCGAAACGGCTCAAAAGTCATTGATCGGCAAAGCCCAAAGCCGACCGGACCTGGTCAAAAAGGTTCTGACCGTGGCCAAACGAGAAGGGTTACTAAGTACTTTCCGATTGGTAAAGAATAAGCTCGACACCCTTGTCCCGATGGGATATAGCTCGGCAGGAATTGTGGTTGCTGTCGCCGACGATGTAGATGAATTTGCTGTCGGAGACCATGTGGCCTGTGCTGGACAAGGTTATGCGTCACATGCCGAGACGATTTTTGTTCCACGTAATCTTGCCGTGAAAGTCCCCAATGGTGTCGGTCTTGACGATGCTGCGTTCGCTACACTGGGAGCAATCGCCATGCAGGGTGTTCGTCAGGCCCAGCCTGTCGTAGGCGAAAAGGTCGCCGTGATAGGCCTCGGATTGATTGGTTTGATCACCGTTCAGATTCTCAAAGCGTCCGGTTGCAAGGTCGTGGGATTTGATATCAGCCCGGCCGCCTGCTCATTGGCCACTGAACTTGGCGCAGATCATGCGTTGCTGAGCATGGGTAATTATTTGCCAATAGTGGAAAAATTGACAGACGGTTACGGTGTGGACTGTACAATCATAACCGCCTCAAGCAAATCCAATGAGCCGGTCGTACTTGCAGGCGATATCACCCGTAATAAGGGTGCCATGGTGATCGTCGGTGCCGTTCCGGCCGACGTGCCGCGCAGTCCATTTTACGAAAAAGAAATCGATATTCGTTTCTCACGTTCCTACGGTCCTGGCCGCTATGATGCGTCCTACGAAGAGAAAGGTCTCGATTACCCTTACGGTTACGTGCGCTGGACAGAGAATCGCAACATGCAATCCTTTTTACAGCTTGTCGCCGATAAAAAAATCGACCTGCAAAGGATCACGACACACCGTTTCAAAATTGACGAGGCCGAAAAAGCCTATCAGCTCATTACAGGAAAATTGAAAGTCAAAGAACCTTTTATTGGGATACTTTTAGAATACGAACATCGCAAAGATGTTGAAACATCCAAACAATTTAATGTAACGGCAATTCCTTATTCCGGATCTACCCTGCCTCAAGTTAGAATAGGTTTTATCGGCGCCGGTAATTTTGCGCAAAATTATCTATTACCGACCTTACGAAAGGACAAAAGAGTCCTTCTATCCATGGTATCCACTTCCCGCGGGCTCACCTCCGTAAATGCCGCCAAGAAGTTCAAGTTTGTTTCTGCAACTACCAACAGCGATGAGATCATTAGTCATAAGGAAATCGATGCCGTCTTTGTCGCCACAAGGCATCATTTGCATGCACCGTATGTGATCGAAGGCATGAAACAAGGGAAAGCCGTATTTGTTGAAAAGCCTCTGGCTCTCAATTACGAACAGTTGCAGGAGATTATTCAGACTGCGGGAAGTGGTACCGCCCGGGTCATGGTTGGATTCAACCGGAGATTTGCTCCAACGGTGGTTGAAACCAAGAAATTCTTGTCCAAGAAAATCCAACCCAGCGTAGTCATATATCGAATCAACGCGGGCTTCATTCCCAAAGAACATTGGATACAGGATCCTGTGGAAGGCGGAGGCCGCATCATCGGAGAAGTATGCCATTTCACGGATCTCCTCAGTCACCTCATTGGCTCCACACCCGTCAAGGTATACGCCGAAGTCATTTCGACAACCCGAGACGATATGATGAGTAAGGACAATGCCATTATCACGTTCAAATATCGCGACGGATCCATCGCGACCATTATTTATACCGCTGTGGGAGACAAGTCATTCCCTAAAGAAAGGATTGAGATTTTCAATGAGAACTCCGTAGCGGTTATCGAGGACTTTCGAAAGGTCACTTTCACGAGAAACGGGAAGTCCCGCACGTTCGGCGGCTCAAGTCAGGATAAAGGATATAAGAACGCTCTCAAAGCATTTGTGGATTGTGTGATGAATGGCAAAGACTCCCCTATCTCATTGCAGGAATCCATCGATGCGACTATTGCTACCCTTAAGATCCATGAATCACTGTCTTCGGGAGGACCTGTGGACATTCGTCTGGATGACAGACAAGAGTTTTTGCACGGCTTGTCGCAAATTCACACGGAAAGTATTCTGAAAAACAACTAAACACCATGGAAATACATGTTGGAATCGGCGATCTTTTGCTGATCTATCTGCTGCCACCTATACTATTGACCATAGTTTTTTTCGTATTCCTGATCGCTCTTTATTTTTTCGTTTCCACGGATTGGTTTGAGTTTGATTTCAAATACGATCTTCGCTACTTGTTTGATGCCCAAAAGAATTTAAAACGGTTTCGCACCAAATCTGTAAAATTCATGCGGTTCTATTTCAAAACCATGCTTGGCGATAACGGCACACAGGCCCTGTTCCTTTACCGTGTTTCCCGTTTCTTCCACGTACGGGGATTTCGTTTGATGGCCGACGGGATTCACCGGCTTTCTAAGTTTTTGACCATGATCGATCTGTCGCCATATGCAGAAATCGGACGAGGCCTGCAGATCTATCACGGTTCCGGTGTTGTTATCGGAAAGAACACCAAACTGGGGCAGAATTGCCTGGTTTGCCAGGGAGTAACCACCGGCAGCGGCGCTCCACAAATAGGCAATAATGTCAAACTTTGGTCCGGCGCCAAAATTATGGGTAATATTGAGATTGGAGATAATTCAGAGGTGGGCGCTAACGCGGTTTTGTTGAAGTCATTGGAAGCCAATTCTATTGCTGTTGGAGTACCCGCTGATCGAATCATTAAGAAGCCAGTCCAGGTAGATCATGCATGAACTTGCGGACTCTCTCCGTTCTTTAGAAAACTATATTGAGAAAGAAGAATACAAAGGCTACGACTGCTACGACGCGTTGAATTCCCCTGTCCTTTCCGCATTGTCGCTCCGCAACAAAAACATCCGGATAGCTTTTATTCAGGCTCTGAAGATCCTGCCGGTCAATTTACGGCCGATCCTGTTCGTCCCAAAAGGATACAATCCCAAGGGACTTGGTCTTTTTCTGTCCGCCGCGGCTAATCTCTACAGGGCAACCGAGGACAAAAAGTATTTGAAAAAACTGAACTTTTTGACTAATTTATTGTCTCAAATGTCCAGCAAAGGCTATTCGGGTCATTGCTGGGGATACAATTTTGACTGGCAAAGCCGGGTGTTCTTCGTTCCCAAATACACGCCGACCATCGTCAATACGTCGTATGTCGGTCATGCTTTTCTTGATGCTTACGAGGTCAGCGGCAACGAAGAATATCTCAGGACGGCACGAAGCGCATGTGAATTTATTCTGAAAGATCTTTTCCAGTCGAAGGAAGATGATCGGATCTGTTTCAGTTATACTCCGATCGACCAGCTGAAGGTCCATAACGCCAATATTCTCGGAGCGGGGCTTTTGGCGCGGGTTTTTTCGTTTACCGGCGAAGGGCTTTTGGAGGATCATGCCGGCCGTTCTGTGGCTTATGTCATGAAGTACCAGAACAGCGACGGTTCCTGGTATTATGCTGAAACCGATATTCAAAGCTGGGTGGACAGTTTCCATACAGGGTTTGTTCTGGAATCTCTGAAACATTACATGGATGGAACGGGAAACAAGGACTACGAGAACCATCTGCGATCGGGATTTGATTTCTATATAAAGAGGTTCTTTCTGGAGGACGGCACGCCCAAGTATTATCACGACCGCGTTTACCCGATCGACATTCACAGCGCGGCGCAGGGGCTGGTGACCTTGACCAAACTGAGTAACCGGCATCCCGAGGCGATCAAGACGAGGGACAAACTGATACGTTGGGCCGTCACCAATATGCAGTCCAAAAAGGGATATTTTTATTTTCAGAAAAGGAAATACTTTACCAATCGGATACCATATATGCGCTGGTCGCAAGCATGGATGTACCATGCACTGGCGCTATGTTACCGGGATCAAAAAATCAATCAAGGAGTTGCATGACCATTCTCGGACTGAGCACCGGCCATGATGCCGGAGCGGCCATCGTTGTTGACGGAAAACTTGTAACGGCCATAAATGAAGAGCGGCTTAACAGAAAAAAAATGTACTGGGGGTTCCCCGATCTTTCCATACCGGAATGCCTACGCATGGCGAATATTGAACCCGGCCGTATCGACGCGGTCGCCATTGCCGGAACGAGTTCCACGCGGGCCAAACCCCTGGAGTTCGGATACGAATCGGTCGGTTTTTTCAGGACCTTCGTGGCCGAACTGAGCAATACGCCTCTCACGGGCATGTTGATGGGAACGGAACTCGGCACCAAAGCCACGCGCAAAGTATTTGAGAGTCCTATATTCCGCGGAACATCGGAGATCGAGGAAAAACTGAAACAATTCGGTATATCGGCTCCTATGCATTTTGTGGACCATCACCTGTCCCATGCGACAAGCGCCTACTACACGTCCGGTTGGGACGAATGTTTGACCCTGACTCTTGATGCCAGCGGCGACGGCTGGTGCTCCCGCGTATACGACTGCAAAGGGGGCAAAATGAAATTGATCAATTCCATCCCGGCCTATCACTCCCCCGGTTTCTATTATTGCTACGTGACGCATATACTGGGATTTATCGCTTTGCGCCATGAAGGCAAAGTGACCGGACTGGCTGCTTTCGGCAACCCCGATGCGACCAAAGATATTTTTGCCAAACGCATTTCCTACGATTCAAGGAAATTCAGTTTCGTCAATAAAGGCGGATGGCTGCAGGCCGAACTGCGCATCCTGGAAAAACTGTTGAAACCGTATTCACGGGAAGACGTGGCGGCCGGCATTCAGAAGCATTTTGAAGAAATGGTGAGCCAATATGCGGTAGATGCCTGCAAAAAAACCGGCGCCAAACGTATCGCCCTGAGCGGAGGGGTCTTCTCCAATGTCAAACTCAACCAGGACGTATGGGATAAGACCAACGTTGAGGAGGTTTACATTTTTCCAAATATGGGCGATGGCGGACTGGCGGCCGGCGCGGCGTTTGAAATATATGCCAAAGATCAACCGGCTTACCGACCGTATCGTATGAGCGACGTATACTTGGGAACGGATTATTCGGATGCGGAGATCGAAAACGCTATAAAGAGCAAAGGATTTCCGTACACGCGCCCGGCCAATCTCGAAGCCGCCGTCGCAAAGCTTTTGGCCGACAAAAAGATCGTTGCGCGCTTCAACGGCAAAATGGAATACGGTCCGCGTGCGCTCGGTAATCGTTCGATCCTCTACCATTGCCAGGACCGCACCGTGAACGCCTGGCTGAACGAACAACTGAACCGAACGGAGTTTATGCCATTTGCCCCGGTTGTTCTGAAAGAGGACGCGCATGAGTATCTGGTTAATTATGACCGTTCCCATGACTATGCGGCGGAATTCATGACCATCACGTACGGCGTTACTCCCAAGTGCGCTGAAACGGCGCCCGCTATCACGCACGTAGATAAAACGGCACGCCCTCAGATCGTGACCGAAGCGATCAACCGTTCGTACTATCATATACTGAAGGAATACAAGAAACTGACCGGACATTCAATCCTGGTCAATACGAGTTTTAATATGCACGAAGAGCCGATCGTCCGGACACCCGATGAAGCCTTGACGGCTTTTGAACAGAGCAAAATACACGCCCTTGCGATAGGAAATTTTATCGTAGAGGTGGACTGGTCCAATAAAGGATGATTTTGAAATAGATCATGACTGAAAAAGAGAAGACGATCAACGTTTTAGGTTTTCACACCAGCACACTGACGCGCCAAGAGATTCTGCAGACCGTCCGGCAATGGATTACGGCCCGCACGGGTTCTTACCATCTGATGGCGCTTAATCCGATCAAAGTCTGCCGCGCCCGTAAAGAGAACGATCTGGCCGATCGGATCCGCAGCGCGGATATCCTGTATCCCGATGCGTTCGGTATTGCGTGGGCCATGAGCACTTTCAGCGGCAAGAAATACCCCACGATCCCGGGTTGCGATCTGATGTACGATCTTATGCGTATGGCCTCCGAAAATAAATGCCGGGTCTATTTACTCGGCGCCAACGAAGCTACCGTACGACAAACCGCAGAAATTTTTCGCCGCGATTACCCCGGAGCGAATATCGTCGGTCTGCGTAACGGATACTTTAAGGATGACCAAGAGAAGCAGGACACCCTCAATGACATCATAAGACTGTCACCGGACATTGTCTTTGTGGCGATGGGCGCTTTGATACAGGAGAATTGGATCGAAGCGATACGCGGTAAAGCAAGGGAAAACAGTTCCGTTGTTCCGGTTTGTATGGGCGTCGGCGGGAGTTTTGACGCGGTAACAGGAAACGTCCCTCGTCCTCCGCGCTGGATGCTCAGAATGCATCTTGAGTGGCTATTCCGCCTTTTGCAGCAGCCGTTTCGGGCCCCGCGTATGCTGGCCCTTCCCCATTTCGCATTATTAGTTCTGGCTAAGAAGTTACTTGGTGTGAATACGGACCACGTTGCTCCGGAAGATCCGGCGCGTAAGGACTTTACCGGTGACCGCGTGCTCCCGAAGAAAGCCGAGGCATGACATGATCGCATTTATTCTGACATTTGCATCCGGTTTGGTCATTTCGTTCTTTCTGACGCCTTATATCAAAGACAAGATGATTGCCAAGGGTTTTCTGGATAAGCCCGACGCCCGCAAAGTGCATACACGCGCGGTTCCGAGACTTGGCGGGATCGCCATATACACGGGATTCTGCGTAGCGCTGCTCATCGCCTATTTCGGGTATCCGCGGTACTTTGAAGAAAAAGAAATGAACATCCTCGGGCTGTTCCTTGCGTCCACTTTTATCGTGATCGTTGGCGCGATCGACGACATTTACAATATTCGTCCATGGATCAAACTGTTCGCCCAGATCGCTTCGGCCGTGATCCTCATCATTTTTGGATTCAATATTGAAGCGATTTCCAATCCTTTCGGAGGAAATATCGAGCTGGGTTGGCTGAATTATCCCCTGACCATCATGTGGGTCATTGGAGTGATCAATGCGATCAATCTGGTGGACGGATTGGACGGCTTGGCTTCCGGTGTATCTCTGATCGTCGCCATGACCATCTTCCTCATAGGCTTATATCTTGACAAAGCCTATGTGGCTTTGCTGAGTTTCGGTCTGACCGGGAGTATCCTCGGTTTTCTCCGTCATAATTTTTATCCCGCAAAGATCTTCATGGGCGATTCGGGAAGCATGTTCATCGGACTTGTGCTCGCGGCCCTCGGCCTGATCAGCTCCCAGAAATCGGCGGTCAGTTTTGCGATACTCGTTCCGTTCATCGCGCTGGGTTATCCCGTGCTCGATACGGCGCTGGCTATCATTCGGCGCGCCAAGGCGAAACGCAATATTTTCACGGCCGACAGAGAACATATTCACCACGTTCTTCTTTCATACGGGTATAGCCATCAGAAAACGGTTATTGTATTGTACGTCATATGTCTTTTCTTTGCCTCCATGGCGTTTTTGTTTGCGGCCTTTAATAAATCCAACAAATTTATCATGGGGGTGCTTTTCTTCGTGGCCATGTTTGCCTTCGTTTTCGTCAGATTCTTGTCGTATGCCAAGATCCCTGTTGAGGATGAGGAAGAACAGGAAAAGGCCGATGCAACGACCCACAAAACGGATCATCCCGGTGAAAATAAATAGCGCATTCCTGTACCTCGGCATATGGTTGTGGATCATGGGATCATCCGTGGTTGCTCAGAAGAAGAACGAACAACCAACCGGTTCCCTCGCCACTACTGTCCTCTATGCCGATCACTGGGCCTATACTTATATTAGACTCTTCCAGGATCGCGGGTACCTTCGTGAACTCTATTACTCGTTAAAACCATACAACAGATCCGCCGTTGCCCAGGCCATTTCGTCTCTTTCATCGGAAACCTTGACCGCCTCAGAAAAGTACTGGAAAGAACTGCTGGAAGAGGAATTCAGCCGTGAACTCAGTTTACACGGCAACGCCAACGCGCCGGAGGCACAGGCTTATTCGAAAGCTGAATTTGAAGCGAAAGGGCATTCTGAACTCGGACACTTTGAGCCCGATTTCTTTGTGAATCCTGAAATAGGATTCACCATGAAGTATCTGGCCGCCTCCATTCGCGGCCGTATTGACAATGGCTTGCTTAATGATCCTGCCTATACTGGCCGCCGCTCCGGACGGCTGGCCGCTCGAATCGAAGATGGGTACGCTTCTCTTCAACTTGGGAAAGTGCACATCTTTGCTGGCCGGTTGGCTCAGAGTTGGGGTCCTTTTAATAATAAAAGCCTGATCCTGTCAAGCAACCCTTACACGTATGATCAATTTGGGCTCAATTTTGAAACGAACCACATAGCCTTTCACAGTTCTTTTGCCAAGCTGAACTCCATGACATATAACGCTCAAACATCCGATAGATATTTTTCTGCCCATCGTTTGGACGTAAGATTCGATAACGGTATCCAATTCGGGATTTCGGAAACGGTAGTTTACGGTCAACCCGGACAAACCATGGAGTTCTCATACCTCAACCCGTTTAACGTATTCGCCGGCTCCCAACTCAATGACGGGAAAGAAGCCAATGAAAACATCGCCTTTGATTTCTATTTACCTCTAAGACCTGTTCAGTTGATGGGGCAGTTTTTGATTGATGATTTTGTCCTGGATGGACCGGATAAACCGGCTCCGAATAGAAAGACCTCATCGGATCGTCTGGGTTTCCTTTTTGGGATCCAAACCAATGATCTGTTCATAAATGATTCGCGCTGGTCTCTGAATTACGAAAGGATCGGGAGTTACGCGTACAACGTCAAGCAGAAGCGTCCCTGGCAGAGTTACACTTTTGACGGACGAGGACTTGGAAACGAGGCCAATGATCGCGAAGCCATAGGCCTTAATCTGCAGTATTTTCCGATTCCAAAATGGCTATTTGAAGCCGATGCCTCGTTAACGAGACAAGGCGAGCGCGGACTGTCGTCCAATGATTTTGAGGATTCCACTTTTAATAAGATACCCTTTCCATCTGGTACCGTGGAAAACCGTTTTTCAATTTCGGCAGGAGCGTTATATCAGCATGGTACATTTGCCATAGCCGAGGCTCGGGTAGGCTTTGATCACATCACCAATTTCAAGCATATCAAAAACAAGAAAAAGGACGCATTGTTTTTTTTGGTAAGATTGAATGTTAATTTAGACAAATCAATATCGCTCCAATAAATAAAGGATCCGAATGTACATTTTAGGAATCTCTTGTTTTTATCATGATTCCGCTGCCGCCTTAATTAAGAACGGTCAAATCGTCGCGGCGGCGCAGGAAGAGCGTTTTACACGCAAAAAACACGATGATAATTTCCCCGCTCAGGCCGTTGCTTTTTGCCTCAAACACGGCGGAATCTCCATAGAACAGGTCGATTACGTCGCGTTCTATGAAAAACCTCTCGTCAAGTTTGAGCGTCTTCTGCGTACTTATTTCGCTTACGCGCCATACGGATTAAATAGCTTTATGAAAGCCATGCCACAATGGATTCGGAAGAAACTCTGGATGCCTGAGTTAATTATGGATGAACTCAAAGGCTTCAAAGGCAAGATCATTTATCCGGAACATCATGAATCGCACGCGGCGGCGGCATTCTATCCGTCTCCCTATTCCGAGGCCGCATTCCTCACCATCGACGGCGTCGGTGAATGGACTACGACGAGTTTCGGCACCGGTAAAGGAAATCAGATCACTATTGACCACGAGATACACTTTCCTCATTCGCTTGGTCTTCTCTACTCCGCTTTTACATATTACACGGGGTTCAAGGTAAACTCCGGTGAATACAAAGTGATGGGACTCGCGCCGTACGGCGAACCAAAGTATGTCGATCTGATCTACAAACATCTCATCGACCTGAAGGAGGACGGCAGTTTCAAATTGAATATGGAATACTTCAATTATGCCGCCGGCCTCACCATGACCAACGATAAATTCCATAAACTTTTCGGTGGACCTCCGAGAGAACCCGAAACGTGGATGACCCAACGTGAGATGGATCTCGCCCGTTCCGTCCAGGTGGTGACCGAAGAGATCATGATGCGCATGGCCAGACATATCCGGAAAGTCACCGGACAGAAACGGCTGTGCCTCGCGGGCGGGGTGGCGCTGAATTGCGTTGCCAACGGTAAATTGCTCAAAGAAAAAGTCTTCGACGATATATGGATCCAGCCGGCCGCCGGTGATGCCGGAAGCGCTCTGGGCGCGGCTCTCTTCGTTTGGTATCAGTATCTGCAGAATCCCAGAACGTGCAACGGATCCGACGACTCACAACACGGATCCTATCTTGGCCCCAATTTTTCAGACGAACACATTGAAATCTTCCTGAAAAAGAATAATATCCCCTATCAGAAATTAGCTCATGCGGAAATGATCGACCGTATTGCGAGCGCCATGGCTCAGGAAAAGGTCATCGGGTGGTTCCAGGAACGAATGGAATTCGGGCCCCGCGCCTTGGGCTCCCGCAGTATCATTGGCGATGCCCGTTCGCCGAAAATGCAGTCAGTCATGAATCTGAAGATCAAGTACCGTGAGTCCTTCCGCCCTTTTGCGCCCAGCGTGTTGCGGGAAAAAGTGCAGGATTATTTCGATATGGATTACGACAGCAAGTACATGCTGCTGGTTGCGGATGTTCGTGAGGATAAACGGATACCGATGACCGAAGAACAGCAGAAGCTCTTTGGTATCGAAAAACTCAACATTCCGCGCTCCGAGATCCCGGCGGTAACCCATGTGGACTATTCGGCGCGCATTCAGACGGTTCATAAGGACACGCACGGCGCGTATTACGAGTTGATCCATGCGTTCTATCAGAAGACCGGCTGCCCTGTGATTGTTAACACTTCATTTAATGTGCGTGGTGAACCCATCGTATGCACTCCAGAAGACGCCTATCGTTGTTTTATGCGCACCGAGATGGATTACCTGGTCCTCGGCGATTACGTGCTCGATAAGACGGAACAAAAGCCCGTTCAGGACAACAAGGACTGGATGAAAGAGTTTGAACTCGATTGAAAATCTAAGAACAATTTTAAAAAAGGAAATACGTTGTGAAAGATATTATCAGAGATATTCGTTTTGAGATACACGAAATGGCCGTGGACAAAAAGACCGTTAGGAAATTCGGCATCATCTTCGCGGTGATCCTACTGGCGATCGGCGGATGGTTGTGGTATCGAAGCCATGCCTGGTGGCCATGGTTTACCGGCGCCGGCGCGGCCATGATGGTGATCGCGGTAGCCGCCGCTAATGCGCTTATGCCCTTGTACAAAGGTATGACCATCTTTTCGATTATCATCGGCTACTTTGTATCCAGACTGATCCTGACATTGATGTTCGTGGTGTTTTTCATACCGATCGGGCTTCTGATGCGGTTATTCGGGAAAGACCTTCTGGATAAGAAACTGAATAAAAAAGCTACCTCATATTGGCTGAAGAAAGAGAATACGCCGTTCTCAAAAGAAAAATACGAACGATTGTTTTAGTTTACGGTTGCGGAATTATGTCCGAAGATTCAAAAGACGAATTGACAACAAACGAGAACGGCTCCGGTGAACCAATGTCCTTTCTCGATCATTTGGCCGAACTCCGAAGCCGACTGATCAAATCGGTATTGGCGGTGCTGATCATGATGATGGTCTCCTTCGTTTTCAGCAACGAGATCATCAAATGGCTTCTCTACCCGCCCATGATCATTCCCAATATCAAGCCGCCGATTCAGATGATGCGCCCTGTCATCACACAGGTACAAGGCCTTATGATGGTCAAGATACAGGTCGGCCTGATCAGCGGGATCATTCTGAGCCTTCCCATCATTTTGTTTCAGCTCTGGCGTTTCATCTCACCGGGTTTACGAAAAAAAGAACGGCGTTACGCCATTCCGATCATCTTTTCGGCTACGGTCTGTTTTATCATCGGCGCCCTTTTCTCTTTTCTCGTGGTCATTCCCATTACGCTTAATTTCCTCCTGAGCATGGGAGATATTGACAAAGAGCTCGGTATCGTAATCGAAAACATGATCGATCTCGATGCGTATTTGGGATTTGTCTCCGGTTTTATGTTGATCACAGGACTTACGTTCGAGCTTCCTGTCGTTGCCTATTTCCTCACAAAGATCGGCATACTTTCACACAAATTTATGCGTCAATTCTGGCGTCACGCCGCGATCTCGTCGCTGGTTATCGCCGCGATAGTCACGCCGACCACCGACATGATCACCTTATTCGTGGTTGCCGCGCCCATGATGATCCTGTACGAGATCAGTATATGGGTCTCCATGATAACCGGTAGAAAGAAGGATAAGAAAGAATGAAAAGGATCTGTTTTGCTGTACTGACCGGTATGATGCTTTATTCCTGCGCTGCGGGCATGTCTCATAAGCAGATAGTGAATGATGAACCCATGCTGATCGGAACGATCGGACAGGATGAATTATTCAAAGAATTCCCTGTTTTTAAAACCAACCACGACAGATACACACCCAACGACTCCGTTGTCGCTTCTATCAGGGACCACGTCGGAAGTATTCATATCGAAATATTTCTGGGAACGTGGTGCGGTGATTCCAAAAGGAACCTGGCTTATTTTCTGAAGACTCTCGAACTGGCCGGCTGGAAAGACCTATCCTATACCATGCATGCGCTGGACCGCACCAAAAGGGACAAGGACGGACTGGCCGAGAAATACAAGATCGTCAGGGTTCCAACTATGATCTTCTTGAAGGATGGAAAAGAAATCGGCCGGATCACGGAGCAACCGGTTCAAACCATCGAAGAGGATATCTTAGCCATATTACGTCAGTGAGATAGCTTTTGAAGAAAGCACGTATCATTTTTTTTTCCGGTAAAGGGGGCGTCGGCAAAACCACGACCGCGGCGGCCACGGCTTTGCGAGCCGCATCCCTCGGTCACAAAACGATCATTATTTCCACCGATCCTGCCCATAGCTTATCCGACACGTTTCAAACCGATATTTCCCAAAGCATAAAAGAGATCTCCGGGAATCTGGATGGAATCGAGATCGATGCCTTTCACGAATTGGACACCAATTGGGGCCATATCAAAGATTATCTTTCTTCATTGATCGTGACGCTCGGTGCGGACGATGCCATGGCCGGTGAATTGGCCATCATTCCGGGAATGGATAATGTGTTCAGCCTTCTTCGGATCAAGGAGTTCTATGAGTCTGGCAACTACGATACGCTGATCATCGACATGGCGCCGACGGGCGAAAGTCTACGCCTCCTCAGCCTGCCGCAGATCGTATCGATGGCGCTCAAGATCACGCGTTATCTGGAAAAATACATCGTCTCCCCGGTCATCCGGCCGGCATCCAAGATGTCCAAATCCTTAAGGGCGGTTGTTGCGCCGGAATCGGTCACACATTCTTGGGAACTGGTATTGGAAAAACTCCTGGATATCCGTAAGCTCTTCGAACAGGAGACCATTACGTCCACACGGCTGGTCCTCAATCCGGAAAGAATGGTGATCAACGAAACCCAGCGCGCATGGACCTATCTCAACCTTTTCGGTATGATCACCGATCAGATCATTATCAACCGTGTCATACCCAAAGAAGGCCTGCAGGGATACTTCAAAGAGAGGGCCGCTACACAGCAAAAGAATTTGAAAATGATCTACGACAACTTTAGTCCACTGCCCATGGTGGAGATCCCCCATTTCCAGGATGAGGTGATCGGCCTGTCAAGGCTGGAGGAGCTCGGAAACAGGCTTTACCGAACCAGCGATCCGGCGGCCCTATTCTATTCTGAAAAGCCCGTACGGATCTATTCATCAAAAAAAGAAAAAATATTTGCGATCAAGGCGCCTTTTGTCGAAAATCATAATATCAGCGTAAATACCCGCGGGAACGAACTCGTTGTCTCCATTGGAAACCAGATCCGGTCATTTGTGTTACCTGATTCCCTGTCTGTGCTCAAGACCGATAGCGCCGTGTATAATAACGGATGGCTGGAGATCCGATTTAAGCGGAAATGAATACGAACCACGGAGACACGGAGAACACAGAAAAATACAAATGCTAACTCAGAAATCAATAAATGACATTTCGTATAAGATAATCGGATGTGCCATAGAAGTTCATAAGCATATTGGACCCGGCTTATTGGAATCGGTTTATGAATCTTGTTTCTTAGATGAACTTAGAAGTCACGGGCTTATAGTTCAATCACAAATACATGTGCCTGTTCTATATAAGGGAAAAGATCTTGGAGGAAGTCTAAAGCTGGATGTGCTTGTCAACAATATTATCATTGTAGAGTTGAAAGCAGTAGAACAAATGATTCCACTTTACAAAGCTCAACTGTTATCTTATTTGAAACTCACTGAAAAACCCAAAGGCTTGTTGATAAATTTTCATTGCGAAAACATTAAAGACCAAATAGTGTCAATGGTGACCGACAAATTCGCTGCATTACCTAAAGATTAAAACAATTAAAACTCCGTGACCTCCGTGTCTCTGTGGTTAAAACTTATGCGTCTGTTAACACTAGTCCTTCTATATCTATTGACTATCACTTCTGTCACGTTCGCACAGCCAGAATCCTGGTCGCACGGCGAACTCAACTGGCGCACGATACGCACGCCTCATTTCGATGTGCATTACCACGATGCCCCGGATACCGCCGGCGCCATTCTGTCCAAAGGACCGGAGCGAACCGCCTATCTTGCCGCTAAGATAGCTGAGGAGATCTACGAACCCATTACACGACTCTACGATCATAAGCCTGACCGTATTCATCTGATCATCCGGGACACGGACGATTACTCCAACGGCGGCGCCTATTATTACGATAATAAGATCGAGATATGGGCGTCCAGTCTGGACTTCGAGTTACGCGGCACGCACAATTGGCTGAGAAACGTGATCACGCACGAATTCACACACATGATCTCGCTCCAGGCGGCGATGAAATTCTCACGCAAGATCCCCGGCTTCTACGTCCAGTATATCGCCTACGAAAAAGAGCGCCGGCAGGACGTACTGCGCGGATTTCCTAATATCATTGCCTCCTACCCGATTGCCGGAGTGGCCCTGCCCGTCTGGTTCGCCGAGGGTGTCGCTCAATATCAGATGAAACGATACGATTACGAATTCTGGGACACGCATCGTGACATGATCCTGCGTGATCGTGCGGTCTCCGGACAATTGCTCAGTCTCAATGCGATGGGAACTTTCGGCAAGAACAGTATCGGTAACGAATCGGCGTACAACAGCGGTTACGCATTCGTCAGTTATATCGCCTCGCGTTTTGGAGAGGAGTCACTCGAAAAGATATGCCGCTACTCAGGCGGGGTTGTAACATCCTTTGAATCGGCCGTTAAAAAAGCGACCGGCCGGCCTTTGGATTCACTGTATCACGATTGGCGCGGCCAGATTTCAAAACATTATAAAGAACAAACAAAAACCATACAATCCAACCTTTCTGAAGGAACGATACTGACCGAGCATTCCACCGGGAATTTTTTCCCAACTTTTTCGCCCGATGGATCTAAATTCACCTATCTCTCCAACGCCGGATTTGATTATCTCAGCCAGACCTCGTTGTATGTCTACGATATAACGCTAAAAACCTCTCAAAAGATCATTTCCGAAGCCGACGGCCCGGCTTCCTGGTCTCCGGACGGTACGAAACTGGTCTACGCGAGGAATCTCCCGAATAACAAGTACCACTCGCAGGTCAACGATATCTATGTTTATGATCTCAAAACTAAAAAAGAGTATCGCCTGACCAGAACATTGCGCGCCTTTGCGCCGGCTTTTTCTCCCGACGGGCGATCCATTGCGGCCGTGGTCAATTCCGACGGAACGAACAATCTGATTCTTATCGGGGATATCCCAACCGACCCTTCCCAATGGAGTAAAGAATTTGACGAGACTCAGCGCGCGCGCAAGGACATTACGGTTAAGAAATTGACGGAGTACCATGACGGGCGCCAGATTTACCGTTCGGTATTTTCACCGGATGGAAAAGTGATCTACTTCGATACTTCGACCGACGACGGAAGAGATATTTATGTGATGGAACTCGGCTCGGGTGACGTACGTCCGGTGCTCGATAGGCCTTACGACGAGCGCTCACCATCGCTTTCTCCGGACGGCCGTTATCTGTATTACGCATCGGATGAAACCGGTATCTACAATATCCGGCGCCTCGATCTACAAACGCAGGAAAACGAGTTGGTGACTAACGTCCTTGGCGGCGCTTTTTATCCGTCGGTTTCAACCGACAATAAGCTCCTTTTCACTTTGTATAAAGACGTCGCCTTTACGATCAGTAAAATGGATGCTCCCCGCCCGACAGACATGAGCAAGGCGGAATACCCGGGCATAAATGCTAATCTCTTGCAAACAACCGAATCGTCCTACCCTCAGAGATGGGCCAGCTATCCAAAAAGCTACGATGATACAAAGCGGCCTGCGTATGACTCGGTCTTTGCCTACAAGACGCAGTTCCTTGACTTCTCATTTCTGCCTTTAGCTCGTATCGATTACGGAACGGTCAAACCCGGTTTTTATTTTTATTCCAGCGACGTGTTGTCTAAATCCTCATTCTTCGGCGGCGCCATGGTCAATGCCGATTGGGACCGCGACCTCTTTGGAATATTCGAATTCAGCGGCTTCGGGCCGACGCTCTTTCTGGAATTGTACAATCTGACGCGATCCCGAACATTTAAAGAAAACACCGATCCGGCCAACGATCCCGATCCTGTGTACGAATCCATCCAGAAGAACATATTTGAATTGAGAGAGGTAGATGCCGGAGTGGATCTCAGCGTGATCAAGCCTCGCGATATCCGACTCAATTTTGCTCATGCGGAATCGTATGTGAAGATCTCCGATCAGCAGGAATTCAGCAACGGCATCATGAATAGCATTCCTTCAACGGGTTTTATCAAATATTACTATGCCAACGATTTTTCAGCGCAGTGGAAATACAGTTCGCTCAAACCGTTCATCGACGGCGAGATCAATCCCCGCGGCGGACGGAAGTGGGACATTCGTTACAGCTATAATCTGGACAACCTGATTGCCGGTTTCGCATTTAATGCCGGTTCCGGTTCTTATGAGACCTTGTTTGACAAGAACTATCACCATCGGCTTGAAGGAAATTACACCGAGTTTCTCAAAATGCCCATCAGAGATCACACCCTGGAAGTCGGCTTTCAGGGCGGATTCATACCCAATAAGGTTGACAGCTTCTTCAATTTCTTCGGCGGCGGACTGACCGGCCTGAAAGGTTATTCTTTTTACAGTCTGGAGGGCAATAAGCTGACATTGATCAATACGACCTACCGTTTCCCGATCTGGAGGCATATCGATTCAAAGGCGGCGCATCTATATCTCGACAAGATCTTCGGCGGGATCTACTTCGGCTACGGCGACGCATGGAGCAAGGGGGTTAACTTCAAACGTTCGGTCGGCGGTGAATTGCGGATGGAATTTTATTCGTTCTTCGTGTACCCGACCCGCGTAACCTTCAACGCGGCCTACGGATTGGACAAATTCACCACCCGCGGCCCGATCATATACAAGATGAACGAATCCAACGACGGCGTCATTACAACGAATCAACGGGTCAGGAACGGCAAAGAATGGCGGTATTACCTGACGATACTGTTCGGCTTTACGTTATTCGATTAGGCTGTATTTGATCCGGTATTGGTCTTGTCTATTCTGTTTTCCCGGCCTTGAAAAAAATGCCAAATACAACCCGAGTTCATGCATTAATTTTGGCGAAAAACAAGCCAACTGGCCCTAGATCTTTCAAGGGTCATTAACTTAAGAGCATGTTTTTCGCCGCCAGATTAACGAACGAGAGTTACAGCATTTTTCCACAGCCGAAGTTTTCTTTGCTGCTTTCTTTTTGAAAAGAAAGCAGATCTCAAAAACCGGATAATGTACACCGTTTTAAGTCCGATATCGTTTAAGCAATCGCCCTCTCATAATTACTATAAAATACAAAACCCCGATTTTACATCGGGGTTTTAAATTTCGCGGGCGCGACGAGGCTCGAACTCGCAACTTCTGCCGTGACAGGGCAGTGCTCTAACCAATTGAACTACGCGCCCTCATTTGAAGCGGCGTAATTATAACACATTCCGCCGCGTTATGCAAGGCTTTTTTTGAACCCTTTAACTTGATCAGTGACCGATTCTGGACATCATGAATCATAGGCGGCCTTGAGAAAAACGACGTTAAGAATTCAAGTTTGCGCCGCAATTTCAGCGAAAAACATGTCTGAAACCGCCGCAGGCAGTTTGTTTTTCGCAACCGGAATGCAAACTTGAATTCCGGCATTTTTCTCACAGCCTTGATTTTTCTTTGGTTACTTTCTTTGTATCAAGACAAAGAAAGTAACACCACTTCTGCATCATCCCTCCAGTATCTTCCTCACCCTATCCCGATACTCCGTATGCCGTTTCAATTCATACTCATAATGCCTGTAAAGCGGTATCAGAGGACGACCCAGCTTATTCTGGTCGGCCGGAATAGGCACCGCGCCTTCACGTCCGTACAGTTCTTTCGCCGGCTTGGCCGAAGATTCGTCGTTCAACAGAACGTGGTATAAAATCTCGGTCGTCAAGAGAACAGGCATCTTCTTATTCGGGAATTTCTGATCCAATTCAGCGATGAAAAGCGGTATCCACAGCGCAGCCGCCTGTTTCCACACGTCTTTATTGTGGTATGTGATCTTATGGAAATAATTGCGGCATAAATTCTCAACATAGATCGTATTCAGTCCGAGTCCGATCGCTTCGAGGTTATGCAGGGTCGGGTCGAAATACGGGTTATTTCGTTTTTCTTTGTAGGTCTCAAGCTCAAACACATACTGGATATTGCGGAATTCTTTACCTTTTTCAGGATAATAACTCGGATCCGTGCCCAGCACGATGGCTTTGACGTGAGCCGGGTTCTCGCAATACGCCTGCGGCCACGGATGATCCGGCTTCACGGATTCCGGGAACATTTCGGTGAGTTTTTTGAGCATTTCCTGTTCGTTCATATTAACCTCTTCTGGTTGATAATAATTTATACCTCAGCCGCATTGGGCCGGAACGATCATTGTTATTGTGATACTGGACGAATTGGAAGTGGTTAAATATGCCGAAAAGATTTTTCGGAATCAAGAAGGGAATTTACCGTTGAACCGTTTTCTTCGCCCTTAGAAAAAATGCCGGGTCTTTAAATCCATGCGAGCGACTTAGAGAATAGCGCAGAACGCGGAACAGATGTTCGTATCCAACGATTAAATCAAGCCTGGAGCTGCTTTTGCGCCACCAATCCGGCGAGCATGGATTCCGGCATTTTTTCCAGGGCTGCCTTTTTTCTTTCGCACTTTCTTTTTGGGCAAGCAAAAAGAAAGTGCACATACTAAGAAGTGCCATGTCGCCTGTGCCCCCCTTCTGCTGGCATAAACCTTCGCGTATACCGGTCTCCAAAACCACAGCACTTTCTTCGGTGAAAACCAGAACCCCTTTGCCTTCAAGGTCTCCTTCACTGCATACGTATTCCCCGAAACCCATATCCATAAACTGCAAACTTCGATCTCGATGCCCGGTATCGTCACGATCTCCTGAATCTTGTTCATCAGATCACCTTCGATCTCCTCTTCCTCACGGATACGCTCTGACGAGTGTCCAGAGCCTGTTTTAAGCTCATTTAAACACCTTTTGTACGCATAATTGATCATCTGCATGTTCTCATTACTTCCACCCAGATCAGGATGATGCTGTTTGCAGAGTTCTTTATACCGTTTTTTCAGTTCGTCAATGTTCTCGACGTCGTTAAACCACAGGGATTTCATAGCTATTCTCCTTCCATGTTAATGTTCAGGCACACTTAGGCCTTTGGATGATTTTTATAGTGATGTTATTTATTGGGAAATGCTAAAGAGGCAGGATAAAAGGCAGGCTATTACTTGATCTCGCTTGGCTCCATGACGATCAGCTCTGTTTCTTCCACTTCAGCTTTTACGATCTCGATCTTTTCTCTTGATACCTTCACATGGATCTGATCCCCTATTTCAAATCCAAATTTCAGAAGATACTTACCCGATAAATTGATCTTCGGTATGTCAGGCAGATAACCGTAACATACTTTCTGTTTTGATAATCGTTCCATGAGACACTTCCTTTCTTTGGTTAATAAATAAAAAAACCCGATCAACTTGGATCGGGTTTAAGATTAAAAGGGGAAATATTTTTAGACCGGGGAGGGGCTCGGTTCTTTTTTACTGTTCCATCGGCTACAGAGAATAGCTACCAACCTATGGGGAAGGGTCGGTTTCTATTTTTTTATAATTTTGAGCTTAAGAGAGTGGAGTCGTTTATTCGAGGCTTTTTCTGGGTTTAGATTCTGAGCTTAGAAAATATTGTGACACAATATAGATCAATCGCTAATCTCTCTTCTTATCGACATAAACAATGTAGTATTTGTCAATGGCTGAATCTGTAGTACCATCTCCAACAAAATCACCTAATTGAATTTTATATAATCCAGTTTGTTCGAATATCGGTCTCTCAACATTTCTTATTCGGTCAAAAACTTTAGCTTTTTCCGTTGATACTAGCAAAATCTTCATCTTTGACAGCTCTTTGTCAGAAATCATTGGTTTATGCAACTCATTCATTTCAAATGGCGGCCTCGCAATATAACTAAAAGAACCAGTGGGTCCTACTACAGCTAACCAGCCCGGATTTGGAACATTCATTTCAATACGGAGTGTGTCGCCAGCATATATTGTGTCAGGTGAGCATTTAAGCCCAAAGTAACGTGATTGGTTTTGTGGATGGGATTCTTGTCTCGTCACAACTTCCTCTCGTTCCGGAACAAACTTTCCACATACCAATGATACAAAAATAAGAAAACAAAATTTCAACATGTTAATGGTTCCTTCTGTTACGGAGAATGAACATTTCCAATTTCCATTTGTTTCAAAGCCGGGACAAATTCATTAGGATCTCTCGGCGTACCGTTTACTTTATACATAAAATGTAGATGTGGATTTGTTGACGCACCCGTATTCCCCATCAATCCAATAACGTCTCCACGTTGAACAAAAGCATCCTTTTCAACTAATACTTTATACAAATGCCCGTATTCTGTTGTTTCATTGTCTCCGTGGTCAAGACGTACCATCATTCCCATGGAATTGTCGTTAACTGGTTCTGTGTCAAGCGTATTTCTATTCGTCCAATTATCAATAAAGGTTACCTGACCAGATGCTGTTGCTATTATTGGCGTCCCTTCAACATTAATGATATCAGTGCCCGCATGTCCGTTCTTATGGAGTTTCTTTGATCCAAAACCATGGTTAATAATACCAGCAGCTGGGGACACATTAAATGCAGGGTTTTTGGAAGACTTTTTGAATTTACTAAACACCTGATTTTTGATTTGCCCAAACATTGCTGCCAGATTACCTCCTGAACCATTTTCGCCATCACTGTCTTTACTAGTTTCTTTTTGGCGAGTTGAAGACCCTCCATTCCCCCCTTCATAAGACGCAACTCGATCATCAAATTCTTTAATCCCGTCAGCACTATGAGCCGCTTCAAGTCCTTTTGGATCAACCAGCACAATCGGATTATTCCCTACATACACATATCCCGACGCATACTGGTGTATTGGATCCACACTCACCCATCTCCCCACTTCACTATTATAGTACCTCGCCCCAAAATAATCTAATCCAGACTCATAATCCCTTTCTTTCCCCGTAAACTGCTCTTTCGGCTCATTCACCGTATTCGATCCTCTGGCTTCCTTACCGAACGGATAGTAATCGCTCCAGGAGTCAATGGAGCCGTCTTCCTTGAGGGTGACACGCACCGAACCGAGGTGGTCGGAAAGATAGTAATAGCGCGCATCCTGATTCGGCTTGGCCATGATCGTCGCCCCGTTGGAGGTGAATCCCGCTTTGAATACCATTCCTTTGGTCGTGGAAATCGTTAGCGAAGTGCCGTTGGCCGTGCTGGCATTGATCACCGCGGCGCTGTCGGCCAGATAGGTTCCCTGGATCGTTCCCTGTAAGTTGATCAAGCCCGGTCCCGAAGCCGTCGCCGCCGGCACCACCTTCCCTATCAGTTCGTTACCGTAGATATTGTAATGCTCCACGCTCCACGTTGTGGTGGCCGCGCGATACAGGTATTCCGCGACGACCTTACCGTTGGCGCCCAGTATGAATATCTTACTGGAATCCAGGGTCGTGCTCCCGTTCTTTCTGAGGAATTTTATCCGCTGTCCTCCCGCATCGTAAGCTATGTGAAGGACCCGGCCGCCATTGAGATACATCTTCACCGGCATATTGCGGTAGTCGTAGTCAAAATTGCCTTTCAGCTTATCCCTCGTCATATTCCCGTTAGCATCATAATAAAAGGAATCCGATAAAGCCTCTGTAACATACTTCAACTGGTTGGGTTTGGACGCGTCATAATAGTAAGTGATCGGCGACGCGGTGGAGCTGTTGCGATGTCTGGTCAGTTCCCTGATGTTACCATTGGCATCGTAATCAATCATTCTTTCCGAAAAAAGATTGCCACTGTAATTCGCATCGGTCAGCCGGTTCGCATTGTCATAGACATAGTTATACGCATACTGCGACTGTCCGGAAACCAGCGACGCCGAAGCTGAGATATTGCCGTTGTATCGGGAATTGGTCCCGACGGTATCATAGCCCAAGCTTAGAGCAAATTTGTCCGTTCCCAGGTTATTGACGTTATTGATATATTTCAGCCAATCCCGGGAATTGTACGTATAGTCCACCTGCTGAATGTTATTCCCAAGTTTGGTCGTCAGGATCTTTCCGCCGTGATTATTGTCATAGTCGTAAGCGGCCTCTCTTACAGCCGTGGACCTGTTATTCGTTCGCGATGAGAACACCGAATCCAGCCTTGAAAGGTTATCGTATTTGAACCACTGATAGAAACTCTCCGAGGCTACGCCGTCCTGATACATCGTCTTCAGGACCCGTCCCGAAGCATCGTAATAGTACTGAAATTTTTTGGTCTGCGCAAGTTCAGGGATGTAAACATGCCTGTAATTCACCCGGCCGTAACGGTCATACACGTAAGCTTCTTCCGTCCAATTATTGGCATTGGCATCGAAGATTTTGGTCCGCGTAAGCCTCGTTTTAGGTGATGAGACGATCGGGTTGCCTGCCGACGTATCGGTCGTAGGTATCGCGATCTGCCAGCCGGTGGAATACGTGTCGTATTGATTGACCACTGTCTTTATTATAGCATCGCTAGATTTGGGAAAAGATGCGTCTCCGTAAAGCGTATCAAGGACCGTGTACGTTACGACCGAATCCGTATAGTTGTGTATATGCGTGACGGTGATGGTATCGCAGATTTCACCTCCTCCTCCACCTCCGGGTGGAAGACCCGCTTCCCTGCTATTCAGCGCTTTCTGTTCTGCAAAACAGTCAATGGAATCCATTGTAAGAGTATCAGACCACGTCGTATATGTGACATTCCTCAATATTCTGGCAACGGCCGCCTTAATTCGAAGAGAATCTATCGAGTGATCTTGCGTCAGCTCTCCCTGTTCGATCATTCTTCCCAGCGCATCGTATTTATAATACGTCCAGTAACTCCTTTGTCCGTTGAACATGAAATTGGTGCGGTGATTTTCGTCCTGCACGAAGCGGAGCCGCCCCATGAGATCATAGACATAAAAGCTTGTTCCTTCGTCGGGTGATCTTTTTTCGATCAGGCGGTTTTGATTGTCATACTTGTAGGCTGTTACGTATTTAGCTGAATCAACCACCGACGCTATGGCGTCCAGTCTTATATGGATTTCCGATTGAGTACAGCCGGTACCTGTGTTCATAAGACGGCGCCTGCGGAATTCCACTTTCATATCTTCTTGTTTTAGAACCAGACTGACCGGTGTCTGACTGCCAATATTGACCCATTGCCCCACACCGCTGGCAGGACTGATACGGTACTGTAATTCGATCGAATACGGACAATCTCCCGTAGATTTGTAGTAGGACAGTGTGACCGTCGCATTCAGCGCTCCGGCAGGCTTTTCATAGCGCAAAACTGGGTGGTTCGGATTGTTGATCGGGGCCTCGTTGCTCCAGTTGTCCGTATTTTTGGATAATTCAGGCCCTCCTTTGACGGCTTTGGTGCCGTCCTCATAGACACCATATGGCATGATGATGTCCTGATGATTGCCGATTGTGTCCTTGTATTTGACACCCAAAGGACTGTAGCTGCGCGTCACATTGCCGAGAACGTCGTAATCAAACAGCGTTATCAAGTCGTCGTTATAAGTATTCATTTTTGTCACTTTACGAATTGCACGGCCGGCTCTGTCTACATAAGTGTCCTGCATCATCCCGTCTTCATCCGTAATTCGGCTTTGAATAGCCTGATAGACAGAATCATAATAATGATCGTATTTCAGAGCCCGAGTGGTGTTGTGGTAAACGGAACCAAAAGGCATCCTGAAAGAGATACGGTCTTCGACCTGGTTTTGATAAACGATTCGTTCAAAAGCAGAGTCACCTGCCGCCGGAAAGGTGGAAAGGTATCCCACCATCGTCAACGGTTTGTAGTTAAGACTGTCCAAAGAGGCTATTTCGAATGGCTTTCCTATAACCATCGGCCTTCCACGAAAATCATAATATTTTCTCGATAATACCACATATCCTGATCGGTCCGACTGGGATAGACTCTGTATATCTTGAGCCCATCCATTGAAATACCCGATGCTTTGCACAGGGAGCTGGTTGGGCTGTTCAATTCCCAGTAATCCGGGAACAGAGATGTTTTCAGCGCCATTAGGATAGATCGTCGATCGAACATAATTGACGGAAGACGTTTGACCCCAGACACTGCTCAAACCCAAAAGGATCCATTGAACCAGAAAAAGGCTTTTTAATTTCATATTCTTAATATCCCGTTGACCATGTGATACTTCTGCTGTTCCTGAAATTGTATTGGTAGGTCTTGAGAGTGCTCTGCGCTGGTCCAATGACCTTTTGCAGTCTTCCCAAACCATCGTATACATATCTTGTTGTCTGACCGTTCTCATCGGTCTGAGAAGAAAGCCGGTGGGACGAATTATAGCTGTATGTTTTCGCATAATTGAAGCCGCCGACCGTTAAAGTGCTTTTAGTGAGCTTGGCGTATCGGTAATTGGAGTCCCATTCAAATTGTGTAGTAATTCCATTGACGTCCAGTATGGATAAAGGATTCCCATATGGATCATAACTATTCACAATGGTCATCGGTATCAACTCGGGAGAGTCACAAGCATTATAGGTAATCGGATCCATGCAATCCGTTTGATAACCGTCTCCGTTCACATCATGCCATACTTTAACCGTATCAACATAAATTCCGAAACCAAATTGTCTCCATGTGTATTTTGTCTGACTTTTCAATTTAGGGTTCTGGTTGTTCAATCCCACCTGGCTCACGGTCTGCATACCAGGTTGCGAGATCATGTTTTTGAGAAGCATGGCCGAAGACAGTGGCGATGTTTCACAGGCATAAAGATATCCTGTAACTAATTTGAATCCCGGCGGCATGATCTTAGAGATCATATTGAGTTGGTTGAAATTATTGTAACTGTAATTCGTTACTGTGATCTGTGCTTGCATGGGGCCGCTTGGGTTATACACATTCTTTTCAAATTGATAAGTAGAATCGATCACTTTATTGTTCGTATAAGCCGTCAAAAGACGTTTGCCTCCAATGTAGTACTTCCAATTATTGGGATTCATCGCGAGCATCATATCGGCCGGGGGGAAACCCGAGTATTTTTTCAAAAGGACGTATGATGAAGAGGCATTACTCCGGAGGTTATTCTGAGCATCGAACTGTCGGGACGACAGCACCTTACCTCTATAAATCCCGTTATCGGTCGTTACCACAAAATTGGCTTGAGTATATTGCTCATCATATCCGGCATCGTCGTCAGCCAGTGACGAATAATAGGTCTGAACTCTTGAGTTATCCGTATTAATCATCGTTACGGATTTGTATTCGACTTCGGCTGAATTATAGCCGAATAAAAAAGAGCGAAATTGGCTAACCCCCGTATAAGGATTACTGTTACGCAGATAATTAATAGGCAATGACGCTAAATGCCCCCCTTGATACTGATAGTTCACCCTTTTCGATTGCTGTGTGATCGGATCATAAGATGAAATGGAACGTACTCGTATGCCAATCTCGTCGGGCGCCAATCTGCCCCACCATCCCAGTTCACCCAATTGATTCCTGGATTGATCGTACGTTTTTTCAAACTCATCCAACTCATAGTCTACTGTATCTACTGCGCCTGTGGGATACTCGATTGTCCTCAGAGACCATGCTGCGGCTCCCAATGTCCTTTGGATAGCACCGGGATAGCCGCTCAGCTCCGATGTCTTTGCAAAAAAATAACCCATACGCCCGCTTCTCGTACGAAAATAAGAGCCCGAACCCTCATCTGACTGAACGTACGAAGTGTATCTGGCAATAGCTTGAATCTCTCCCAATGTATTATTGTCTCCGCCATCCACTACGTAAGGCGGGTTAAAGGAATCTAAAACATCTGTATATCCAAACCGATAGAACTGACCGATTGTAGAATCGGCTATCATGATCTCCTTAAGTGTGGTTTTTCCGACCCCTACCAGCGACAAGGATCCACTCCCCGTAGGAACGCTTGTCAGGACTGCGTTTGTATACGTGGATCCATCCAACCGCTTACCGTACCGGCAGAGCTCATTGCCGTTGGAGCCATTGTCGGCGTATGAGAATTTGACAAACGATACCAATTGGCGGTCAGGATAACGCTGATACAATACGATGGAATCAAGACGTAACGGTTTTATGAAAGTTCCAACGGTGCTCGTCGAACTATTGGTAAAATCGCCAACGATACCGCTCTTGTATTGATAGGCCGTTGCGTAAGGAGACAAAAAGCTTATATCATTTCTTCCTGCGGTAGCAAATACGGCTTCATGCGTGGGTGTAATGATCTTGGATAGATAGGTGGTCTGTGTTAAGAGACCGAATGGATCTCTGTCGTTTGAGGCTTGATCAACATATCGGTTGAAATAGAGTGGCCTTATGTTTCGAACTCTGGCGTTGCTGGAATTATACGGATAATTGTATTCAAAACGAACCCAGTTTCCAGTCGAGCTCTCGAGAGGAATTACGTCACCATTGCTGTAAGCTGCATTACAATCCGGAGAAATAATTGATGTCAGAAGCCAGGAGGAAACGTACTCAACAATAAACCTTGGTTCAAAATGCACACCTCCATGTGCAGCATCACCGCCATATAAAATAATCTCAGAACGTAATGGTAAAGCAAAAATGTATCTGGTTCCGTCCGGGGCATAAACCCAAATATGACTTATGTCGTTGTATTCGGTCGTTGGGCAAGAGGCGGGAGGCTGCTCAGCAATAATCCTATTAAATGAATTATAGCCGGAACTCGTGTATCCAATTGCAATCCTGAAACCATTTATTTCCTGAAACACATAGTCCGCAGTACTGTCTCCATCAACATTGACGGGAACTACGAGGCCCGAGACTACACCCGGAATATTGACGAGAAAGTAATCAAAATGATCGTGTTCGGGAAATTGATACGAAGCGGTTTGCATCGGAGGATAATGCACTATGGCTCCGTTTTCTGTAATGTACGTCTCTCCCTGATATATTACTCCGTGGTTGATATTGTCCGGAATCCCATTAATCACTCGCGTGATACTCCCTGGGTTTAGATTCCAACCAAGCCCAACCCATGTGGCACGTTGATCTGTCGTGATCCCAGCTTTGTAACTAACAGAGATTGGATAATCCATTCCGCCTCGCCCAGGAACTGTCATCAAAGGAATATTGGCACTATAATCACCATGGAAGTCAACAGATCCGGCTGAATTGAATTTGAAAGTATAGGCTTCGGGCGGTAAAACACTGGTTGAACGTACCGCATCACCGGGTAACGATATTTGAGCATTCGCTATGGAGATGTGGATAAACAACATTTGAAACACCAACAACAATGTGGTTGAACAGGACTTCATGACTTCCTCATTTTAGACAAATTTATTAATATGGATCGTGGTCAATTGCCAGGGTCGTCTGTATCGCGATACCCGCTTTGAATTGCTTTATCGCATTAGTAAAATTGATATTATAATAATCCTGTCCCTGGTAATAGCTTGCAAAGAGCCACATGGCTTTTTTGAATACGGGCGATTTCAGCTTGGCCGTTGCCGAGACAATGCCGCGGGGCGTGCCCCGCGGCTTGTCGAGCAAATCGGTGTAATCCATTTCCACCTGCCAAATATCCCCCAGATATTTGTACCCGTAATGGATCCTTTTTCTACTATAGAGACCCTGTATCGCAGGATCGATACCAAACCACCAGCCGTGAACCGGATGATGTTCGTAAGAAATGCCAAGAAAATGATGCTCATATCCCGGCATGCTGAAGAAATAGCCCAGTTGAATGAAATTGGTTGCGAAACTTCCGCTTTCCGTATTTGGCAAAGTACCGTGATGCGGCGGATTACCGTTATTCGGATCATCCTCAAGGAATGTGTCGCCCCCCTGTCCGTTGGAATGATGGCTGATCATCAGATACGGAAAGAGATTCACGGCGCCGCCTTTCCATGCCGTCTGCAAAGTGACTTTGGGCATATAAGACGGCGTTTTGACAGGACTGGAGCGGACCCGATACATTTTGAGTATGACTTTGGGTGTGATCGATACGTTGCCGCTGAAGACGGAATGCGTGTTCCCCCACTGTAGAACGGTATAATTGGGCGCGATCTGTCCTTCGAAGATCAGGTTCTCTCCCATCGGGTACGATATGTACGAATCGTCGCCGAGTGGAAACCTGATAGGCTCCTGCGAATGGCCTTCACGCACGAGAAACAGAGTAAGAATGGTCAGGAGAACCAAAATGACAAGCTGCAAGATCTCCTGGAGATAGGACTGCTTTGTTTGAATATCTTTACTATCGTTTATCATGTTCTGTGAAATATTTTTGGAATCATTTATCATTACTCATTGCTCTTTAGATTTCAATCATTGTTCACTGATCAATGTTTCTTACTGGTCAGTTTTTCTTCAAGTTCCTGTATGCGTTTATTCTGCTCTTCGTTCTTCTTATTCTGTTCGATCACGTAGAGCGTCAGCTCCTCGATTTTCTGAAGGAGTTTGGCCTGCATATCAATTACGCCGACGCCCTTTTCTTCGACTTCTTTTTGGGACGGGATATCAGGCAGGCGTCCGTTTTTCTTGATATAATTTTCAACCTGTTTGAGTGTGCGTAAATTGTAGCCTTGTTCGAAGACAAAGTCCGACCAGCCGGCGGTGGTGAGGTAGAGTTCTTTGGCGCGAATGGTTCCGTTGACAGCAAGTTTATCTGTGCCGGGATTAGTGGTGCCGATGCCGACGGAGCCAGTTGATAAAATCGACATTCTTATGAGACTATTTGTTCCAAGATGTAAGTTATGAGCAGATTGAACCGTCAAAACACCATCATAAGCAGATGTCCCGGCTAATAAGCCGCCGCCAACACTTTTTTCTCTACCAAGGCGAAAGACCCCTCCTGTGTTGATGAAATCCTGATAAGTAAAATTCGTCCCAGTACTTGATCTAACAAATATGTTTCCAGTTACCCCACTAACATCCAGCATACCTGCCGGAGTTGTTGTGCCAATACCAACTGTCCCAGCAGTATTAATTGTAACGCGCGTCGTATTATTTGTAAAAAAATTAATATCATTCGAAGTAGCATTTCCAATATTCAATGCCGAACCACTCCCGACAATATAAAATGGTTGTCCAGTTACTAAGCTTCTGATGTAGGATGGTTTTGCCAAATTGGAGGGGCCAAAATCTAAATATTGAGCCCCTGTGTCACCATGATAAGAAATATATTCACTACTGTTACGACCAAGATTAATCGTCCCACCATCGCCAGCAAAAATTGTGTGATTCAAAACACTCGTGGCATCGTTTACAGTTAAAGTTGATGAAATACGTGTTGTGCCATTTACATCCAGCTTATAAGTTGGGTTATTAGTTCCAATTCCAACTTCCCCACTTCCATACGTATAGTAAATGTCATTCGCATTGCTGCTGCTGATCACCCAGTCCTGTGCGCCGGATCCTTGCGGTGCGATCGTCGGCAATATTCCCCCGTCTCCTTTACTCCCACCATCCCAGTTGTCAACAACTCCTCCTCCAGTGCCTCCGCCTGTCTCAATCGGAATAACATCACCCCCGCCGCTCACTTGCCCCTGGCTGTAGATCTTCCCTTTGATCTCAATATCCCCCTCGATGATTACTTTATTTCTCTGCAAGGACATGATTCGGCTGAATGGAACTCCAAATGGATTCGTAGACTGATTCTGATTGCTTACGACAAAATTGATCATGCCGCCCGTCGCTACCATTCCGTATTCATTGCCACCTGATTCAAACTTGATGGCATGTTCTCCAGGCAGCCGCATGACTTTCGTGAACCCTCCCCAATTTGGCCCTCCGGTAAGATCCAGCTTCGCCTCGGGTTTCTCTGTTCCTATGCCGATATTGCCCTCGCCGTTAATGAAGAACTGGCTCTGGCCGTTGATACGGAAATTGTATCCGGCGTTCCTCAATTGGCTGTTGGAATGATAGAGATCGAACACGGTCTGCCCCTGCAGATTCTCAAAGCCGCGGCTCGTAACTCCGATCTGGAGATAATTCTTGGCGAGATTATTGTAATCGCCAACTAAAGCCAGATTGTAGAATTTATCATCCGGCCCTACCGTCAGTTTTCCCAAGGGCTGATAACTGCCGATCAGTACAGCGCCTTTGTTCTTGTTAAAAACGTTTAGTGTATCCGAACTCGTCCACCAACCGATCTGAGAGAAAGCGTCAGCGGTCCATATCACGCTCAAACACATCACCCAAAAAAACTTTTTCATATCAACTCCCGTTTACAATTGAATCATTTTATCATTGAGCCATAGTGTCATTTGATCGTCGTTCATTACTCATTGATCATTGTCCATTGAGTGAACTGTTCCTGAAGATCTGGTCTTTCAGAGGCTGCTCGAGTTTGGCTTTCTGGCTCTTAAAATAGTTCTCGTCGAACGTGAACCATTTGACGATGGTATCCTTGCCATTGTGAACTTCGTAGACCGCAATGTATTGTCCGGCTTCGTATTGAAAGATCCTCGTCTGAAGAAGCGTTTCCCCGGCACCTAATGAGAGGTCTTGGAAAAGTCCTTTGGACTGAACGGTTTGAGCAGTAAGCGATTTGCCGTAGCCTGGATAAAGTTCGATCGGCTTTACAGCGGAATTGACTTCCAGTTCCTGCGAAGATCCCCGGCCGATGTACTTGATAGCCAGAATACCGGCGCAGGCTCCCAGCACCGCCGAACCGATACGTATCTCTTTGTCTTTTTCATGGTCCTTACCGAATTCACGTCCGGCCAGGTCACCCAGAAATCCTCCCGTCAGACCGCCGATCAACATAGCGACAGTAGAACTTTTCGCAGCGCCGGCATCATAAAGCGTCACATGCCCGATCGCTTTGATCGGGATCTCACTGACGACTTCGCGGCTCGACACCGTCAGCCTGTCATTATTGGCCCCGATGATCTTGCAGGTGAACTCCGAACCGCCTACGTCGATCACGGCATACTTATTCACGCCGGCATTGAGCGCGCGAAGTGTCGACTCCGGTATGTCTTCGGCATCTTTGACTATGCGTACGTTAAATGTGCAGCCGCCGATCACGGCGAACATCATCAAATAGCAGGTTATGCGATACAACATGACAAGGCCTCTTTTCTTAATCTTTATTGAGAGTATGTACTTAATTCTTGGCTCGTAGATTCTTATTCACTACGAAAAATTACCTACCTGCAGGCGAAAATTCAATCCGCATTTTCACACCTCAAATTCAGTAAACACAATCAGTAGACAAAATTAGTAGACGAAATCAGTAGACAAAATCACAACAAAGGCATGGAAAATACATAAGCTATTGGTTTTAAAGAATTTTAGATGAGGACGGAAAGAAGAAGGTATACTATTGCAGAGGCTGCGAACTGAAGAACATTTCAGGATACATGTGGCTACTGTCGGATTCTGTCAAGGAAGGAAATAGTGACTTTTTGACCAATATGCGGTATGAAGCAGGCATGGTCACGTAGGCCGAAGGAGAAATATTCAATCTCCTCTTAAAACTTCTCCGGAAGGTGTTGTAATTGCCAAATCCGCACAGTATGGCCACGCGAAAGAGATTTACGCCGGGATCACGATCGATCAGGTTAATGGCATGCAGTAGCCGAAATGACTCCAGAATTTTGTGAGGGGCATCGCCGTACAATTGAAACATAAGCTTATAGACATGCTGTTCGGAGGTCAGCAGAAGGTCCGACAGGCGGGTCACATTCAATTCAGGACTGCAAATGTTGTCTTTTAAGATCTCGTCGATCCTCTGTTTCCAATCCCAAACTTTAAAACGTATCATACATCAAAACCGTTACCAGGTCCATCTCATGGTTTGGTGCCATTTAATCTGTAAGTAGGATCAGACTACAAAAACTTACATAAAATTTTTTGATGATCGGCCGGAAAATCCGGCCGGAATTTGTCGTGGTCAAACAGACAAATTCACTAATAGAGTTTCTCCGTGAAATCGGCACCCCGTAACCGCTCACGATAGATTTGATCCTTAATCCAGTAACTCCTCAAAAACGCGCTAAATCTAATACGACTTGCCTAACAAAGCAAGACTAAATTACGACTTTTCTCACTTTTTCCCTGTACGGTGTACCATTTAGTTTACACAATACAAAATCATTATTATCAATAACTTAATTGAATATGATTCAATCACGATATCATTAGATTTACTTAAGGATAAAAAAGTAAACGAAAATGTCACGAACTGACTGTTGTTTTATTCTACAATTGATGAAAAGAGGGAGAAAGAAAAAAGCCCACGGAAAACGTGGGCTTGCAGGTGGGCGCTCATGGATTCGAACCAAGGACCTTCTCGGTGTAAACGAGACGCTCTAAACCAACTGAGCTAAGCGCCCTCAAAAAGGCGGCTAAATATATATGGAGAAGCCTCTATATGCAAATAAATTCTGAATCGGGCCACTATTTTTTTGTTTTCTTTTGAATGGCCTCTATCGCTTCTTTCAGTCTGATCGTCTCTGTACGGGCGCGCTCGGCATAATCCCGGCCTTTGGATGCGTAAATGATACCGCGGGAAGAATTGATGAACGCATTCACCTTAGATCCGTCAGAATTGGCCTGAACTACCGATTCCAGATCGCCTCCCTGAGCGCCGACTCCCGGTACCAAAAAAGGCATACCACCGGCCGACTTACGAACGAGGCTCATTTCTCTCGGATGCGTCGCGCCGACGACAAGGCCGCAGTTTCCGCGCGTATTCCACTCTTTTACTTTCTCCGCAACCATCACGTAATTGGGCCTCCCGCCCGCCTCGACCCTTTGGAAATCATTTGAGCCTTCATTGGACGTCAGACATAAGACGAATACGCCCTTATTCTCATCCTGAATGAAAGGTTCCACCGAGTCATACCCCATATAAGGACTTACGGTCACACAATCGAAATCCATGTCAAACAAGATCGACCGCGCGTACTTAAGGGACGTATTGCCGATATCCCCCCGCTTCGCGTCGGCTATGATCAGCGCCGCGGACGTTTTCGAACGGATGTACTTCACGGTTTCAATAAGTATCCGCCAGCCTTCGATTCCCATAGCCTCGTAGAAGGCAAAATTCGGCTTATAAGCGCCAACCAGATCGTACGTGGCGTCGATGATGGCGCGATTGAATGCCAGCGCTGGATCGGATTCGGATCTGATGAATTCCGGCAGTAACGCTAAGTCCGTATCAAGACCGACACAGACGGAACTATAAGCCAGCGCTCGCTCGGCGCGTTCTTTGAAGATCATAATATTTGAGAATCCCTAGTTTTTGACATTCGGACGGTCACCGGTTGATAAATGCTGGCTGGCGTCAAGCAGGATGTCCTTCTCTTCCTGTGTCAGCCGGTCATAGCCGACCTCGTTGATCTTGTCGAGGATCGCATCCACCCGGGCGCGCATCTCTTCGTTGCGCTCACGCTTGGGAGGCGGCAGAGGTTTGAAGGCCGGCGGTTCCTGCTTCTTCGGCGTCCACTCGCCGATGGAACGATGGGCTTTGAATACGAACCAGTCTCTCTTGAGATAAATAAATCCGAATACCATACCGCCGAGATGCGCGAAATGGGCAACGCCGTCACCGGACGGTTTGGCAATATTCATAAAAGTCAAAACGCCGTAGATCAATACCATATACTTCGCTTTGATGGGAAACAGGAGACTCATCAATATGATCTGATCCGGAAACGTCAGCCCAAAAGCCAGTAGCAGACCGAACACCGCTCCGGAAGCGCCGATCACAACGCCTTTCGAAAATAGGAGAAAGGTCAGGCCCGCGCCCACGCCGCAGATGAAGTAATACTTGAGAAACTGATTGGATCCCCAAACCATCTCCAGTTCCTTACCGAACATCCACAAGCCTAGCATATTGAACAAAATATGCCACGGATCGCCGTGCAGGAACATATATGTAACTAATTGCCAGATCTGCCCATCCCAGATCCTTGGCGACAATGCGACATAACTGAAGACAAATCCCTCCCCGCCCGTCAGCGACAAAAGCCACTGAAGAAGATATATGGTGAAATTGAGGATCAGTAGCATTTTCACCGCCGGATAGTCGCCTCCGGCAAAGCGATAAGATGACGTATGTCGTGAATAATAACGCATGATGTGATTCTGTGACTATTTCGTGTACGCCTTTAAATAAATGGGATCGGGAATGAAACAAAGCACAAAAATGATCAGTGCAACGATGCCGACGATCTGCCTCGGCCGATCCAGCGGTTCATGATCGTGCACGACCGGCGGATGTTTGATCTTGATGAGCACAAGGATCAGCATGGCCCAAACCAGCCAGTTGCTATTGTTATTAAACAATCCCATCACCAATATGCCGATGAAGGCCGTGTAGCCGACGTATTTCTGATTTTTTCCCAGCAGCGAATATGTAATATGCCCGCCATCAAGTTGTCCGATCGGAAGCAGATTGAGCGCCGTGACCAGCAGACCGAACCATCCGGCGAACAGGAACGGATAATGAATGATATCGTACATTTCCGGCATGCGATCCCCGGCCAATGTATGTCCCAAGAAGCCGAAAAGCAGCGAATTTCCAAAATGCCAGAAGGGCTCTCCGTTGTATATGCTCTGAGGATCGTAGAATTGATAGGCATACGAACGGTCAGGCGCCGTCGCAAAACCGTATATCAGCACCAATAAACAAACGACAAATCCTGCGATCGGACCGGCAACCCCGACGTCCATCAGCTGCTTCTTATTCAAGATCGGAGATTTGATCCGGATAAAGGCTCCAAAGGTTCCCGGCATCAATGTCGTTCCTCCAAACCCGGGGAATATCCAGGGAGGAATCAGAATTCCCGGAAGAAAATACGGCAGCGTCACGTTGAGCTTATGATATTTGGCAGCAAAATAATGGCCGAATTCATGCGCGCTGAGAATGCCCAGCAAGGCAAAGGAAAATTGGAATCCGGTCATCCAGCTCCACTCGTCCATGATCTCTCGATTGATGATGGTAGCCGCGCCGGTAATGAAAACAACTATGAAGGTGAACACGAAAAGTACGGCATTCACGGACGGATGGCCGAGCCAGGACCACCGGCCTTTCGTTTGAGGAAATTGATAACTGACCGCGGCGGGTTCATAATGCCCGTTATTGGCTGAAAATATCTTCAGTATCACTACATCCGAATCGACGCCGTTCTCCGATTTGCTGGTCAGACTTGAGATAACCGCCCTGTATCCCAGAGGGGCAAACCGGGACTGTATATAATTCATCATATCCTGGTTCAGATGTTTGATCTCAAATTTGGCAAAAAGCGCATTGGAATCATAGATCACGTATTCCACCTGCGAGAACTCGCTCAGGATATTTTCAATTTCTTTTTCGATCATCGTTGACTTTTTATTCGTATAATGATAAATAGCTTCGTTGATTATAACACCGGACCTATGGATACTATTCCTACATCCTCCTTTACGATCATTTCCGGAGAACCTTCCGGCGAACGGTACGGAGGCGATCTCGCTCAAGCCCTTCATGCCATCGACCCGGATATCTCAATCGAGGGCGTTGGCGGTGAAACCATGCGTCAGGCCGGTGTCCAGATCCTGCATCCCGTTTCCGACCTTTCGATCATGGGAATCGGAGAAGTTATCCGGCATATCCCTAAAATAATAACTCTGAGGAACCGGTTACTCGATCGTATCTTTCGATCGGGAACGGCCGCTGTCGTCCTGATCGATTTCCCCGATTTTAATCTCAGTCTAGCCCAAAAGATCTTTCAGCGGAAAAAAAAACTGGGACTTACTTTCCCAAAGATCTACTACTTTATCCCTCCGCAGGTCTGGATCTGGCGCAAGAACCGAATCCGTCGGCTCAAAACCTGCTGCGACGCCGTATTTCCTCTATTTGCTTTTGAACACGAATTATATACGCGCCGCAATGTCAGAAGTTATTATTTCGGCCATCCCCTGAACGACACGATCCTTCAAAATCAATATTACGAAAAACCCCATGAAAATCAAGTAAGCACTATCTCCATCGGCCTGTTCTCCGGTAGCCGACCGCAGGAGGTGGCCAGAATACTGCCGGTCATGCTGGCCGCGGTGCGGGATTTGGCCAACCACCCGACAGTATCCGGAAAGAACCTGCGGATTCATTTAAGCCGTTGCCCGTGGATCAACGATCGTTTGTATTCCGATCCTATCCGGAAGATCCGCATGCCGGAATCCGTTTCCATCGAATACACCGGCGACACCCATCGCATCATCACGGCTTCCGATCTGATACTCTGCAAATCCGGAACAGTAAATCTTGAGATCGCCCGGCACGGAAAGCCCTTTGCGGTCGTCTATAAAACCTCTTTTCTGACGTGGCTTGCGGCGAAGCTGCTGATCCGGTTGCGTCACATCTCTTTGGTCAACATGCTATCTGAAAAGGAGATCGTGCGGGAATTTGTACAGTTCCACGCCAAACCCAAAGCGATCTGTGATGAAATGATACGCTTGCTCTCCGATCATGCTTATGCCCAAACCATATCCGATGCACTTACGCGATTTACGGATCGCCATGTTCCTCCCTCAGATGAAAAGGTCGCTGTGCGCATAGCCCGCATCATCCTCGAAGACATAAAAAAAGCGATGACCCCGTAGGGATCATCGCTTTTGAAAAGTCGGATGGCCGGTCTTTTACTTGCCGGCACCTTCACTCAGTTTTCTTGCCGCTTCTTCTTCGATCTTCGCTTCTTCGAGACGTCCGGTCTCTTTGTAAAGCGTCGCAAGCATGATGTGCGCCTGAGCCATGTCGGGCTTCAGCTGAATCAGATTCTGAATAGCGGTCTCGGCTTGCTTCATCAGCCCGTAATCCCTGTATAAAGCCGCGGTCAACAAATACCACTGCGGGTTGGTGATATCGTTATTGCAGACCTTCTGAATTTCTTTGAGATCATCGGCCATGGTCTCCGATTCGCCGGGATCCATCAGAGAGAATTTGACGGCCGGCGAAACGTCGGGGCCTTTGGCATCCTTAACGGTCCATACATACTTTTCTTCAATCTTCAGCTTGGGTGCCGTTTTGGGATAGGCCACTTCCGTCACTCCCGAAATATTGATATCGTACTTGAAATCGCTGATCTCGCTCTTGATGGTCACGATGTAGTCTTTACCGGGGGTCTTACGGTGATCGGCCCATTTGAATACCGGTTCCGGTTCGAGAACTTTGGTCTCGGAAGGATACGTCGCCGTGATCATACGGTTGGCGTCTCCGGCCCAAGCGCGTGTTGCTCCGGCCATCGAAGCATTGGATTCCTGTCCCCAGACCATGCCGGACAAGGTGCTATACAATCCGGAAAGGAAAGAGCTTTCTTCCTGTTTCTTCTTGACGGTATGATTCTTATTAGAGCCGAGTACCACTTCTTTACCGGTGTAATACATGATGGTAGCGCTTCCATTTGCGCCCGTGTTGACTTTGTCACCATCGGTCAATTTGATCTTCAGATTGGCCGCTTTCTTCTGGCCCTTGGCATCGACGATGGTCACGTCGCCCTTCACTTTTGAAAAGAAAGCCACATCCTGTGCGGCCGCTATTGAAAACGACAACACGAGGAGGCCCAACGTTCGGCCTGCCATTTTGATAAGTGTATTTTTCATGATCTACCTCTCCTTAAATTATGATTATTCTGAAATTGATTACAGAATGGATGCCATAGATGCGGTCCTAGAATACAAAGTAAATGAGAACATTGTAAAATTATTCAAACCGCCCTGCATTTACAAGCCTTTTATTTTGAGGTCATATGGAACGAACCGTCCCAGTCCGCACCCGGCGGATTGGCGATGAGTTCCTTGCAGCGGTGTATATATATTTTGGAGGCTTCATCCGTATGCGAGTGGGTCAGAGCCTGATCGAATTTCTTGATCGCTTCCTCCCACTTACGATTACGATACAGAGCGATTCCTTCCTGATAATGCTCTACCATTTTCCTTTGGGCTTCCGGCAAGGGTTCGTTAGCGCGTCCGAGTAATTCGTACACCTTGACCGGTTTGCTCTTTCCTTTAACCACGATCAGATCGAGATCGCGAACAATCACGCGTTCCCTCACCTGGTTATAGGTAAATTCGCTGATCATGATATAAGTGCCGTATTCCTTGTTTGCGCCTTCCAGACGTGAGGCCAGATTCATATGATCCCCGATACCCGTATAATCGTAGCGGATGTCCGAACCGATATTTCCGAAAACCACATTACCGGTATTGATGCCCACTCGGGAACGTACCACCGGAAGACCCATGGCGGTCGTACGCTGGCGGAATTCGACCAGGGCTTTCTGCATATCGAGCGCAGCGTAACAGGCGTGAAGTGCATGTTCGTTTTGAGGCAAAGGCGCGCCAAAAACGGCCACGATCGCGTCGCCGATGTACTTATCCAGACTGCCTCCCTGGTTGAATATCAGGTGGGTCATCGTGTTCAGATAGTCATTGAGCAATTCAATGAGTTTGCGCGGAGACAAGGATTCCGAGATCGTAGTAAATCCCTCGATATCGGAGAAAAGAATGCTGATCTCCTTTTCTTCGCCGCCTAATTCTAATTTGGTAGGATCCTTGACCAGTTCGTCCACATACGCCGGCGGCGCATAACGCGAGAACATACTTTTGATCTGCTTCTTATTTTTCTCCTCGGTAAATGCCTGATAGATCGATGTGGAAAAATAGGCAAAAACGACCGAGATCGTGATGCTCCAGACGGGAAGCCAGATGCCTTGCGCGGCAAAAAGGTAAAAACCAAGAATCCATGTTGACAAAAGTAGCACAAACGCTACGATCGCTTCACCGACGAACCCAAACCGCACGGTAGCCACTACCATCAGGAAACAGAACAGCAAGGCTATTCCAAAAGTCAGGTACGGTCCGGCCTTTTGCAGGAAATGTTTGTTCAGCAGCGTGAGAAAGGCGTTGGCATGAACTTCGGCTCCGTACATCCAATTATTCCTGTAACCTTCATAGTATGGAGTGATAAAGCGGTCGACGGCAAATTCAGAGCCGTTCCCGACCAGCACCAGTTTGTCTTTGAGAAAATCCTCGGGCCACTGGCTCGACTCGGAACCGGTGATCTTGCTTGACCGGTATGTGTATATGGTACCTTCCGAATTCTGCGTCCATTCGCCGTCCGGCTGTTTGATCCATGTCGCGGGAGGGCCGACGTAGTTGATGATCATATTTCCCTGCGCGTCCATCGGGATCGGCGGGACCACGTCCCATTTTCTGTTTTCAACCTCTTCGATGAATTTCTCTTTGCTCAGATCCATGATCTCGCAGTAAGCCAGGGACGAAAAGGATAGGACCGTTTGGCCGTCGCCCATCTTCTGTATCGGCCGAACGGCACGCACGCTCGATAATACACCGGCTCCGTAGATCTGAAGATTGGCATAGCCCACGCCCTTCAGCGCGGACAAGAAGAACGGGTGCGGCATCTGATTCTTCAGCGTTCCGTCCTCCTGCGGATACCAGATGGACACGGCGATCACATTGCCCGCGCGCTTCATGGCCTGTACGAGCATCGTGTCCCCTTTGGGATCCAGCATATCCAACTTGTCGTAGAACGCAATATCGAGGGCGATCGTCTTGGCGCCTTTGGCCGCCAGGGTATCAATCAGGCGTGCGATATAGCGCCGCGGCAATGGATCGTAATAACCGAATTCCGGCGCATACGATTTTTCGTCGATCATGACCACGATCGTCTCCGGTACTTCCGCAGGCTTCGGCCTTATTTGAAAAAGGAAATCGATCCCGCTGTGTTCTACGCTTCGAAAACTGTCGTTATTGGACAGAAGGAATCCTAAGCCCGCCGAAAGTAGAATGATCAGCGAGATCCAGATCTTCTTGTTGTACTGACGAATACTGGCGGCCATAATGAAATCTCCGTATAAAGTTACCGAAAGACGAGCAGATTAGGCAAAGATGGGTTATACTAAACGATTATCCCGGATCCGACAGCTGACGTTTCAGGCGTTCATTCACCGCAACGATGGCGGACGAATCGCTGAACCGTATCCTTTTTCTGGCACCCCATCGGCGGTTCAAGGTCAACGAAAGGACACTGTTTTTCCACGCGTAGGTGCGAATATCCTGCCAGGGTATTTCGAGTTCAAAATCGGATGTCACGGAACCCAGACCCGTTTCGCTGATAAAGCACAATTTCCCTGTCAGAACATGAATAAAAAAGCCGATCAGCATCGCTACCGGAGCTACCAACATGATCGGATTTAGCGCTTCCGAGCTTCTGACCGCAAAGATGAGCACCATGCTGGCCAACAGAAAAACAAAGTGAACTCTCGAAGAAAGACGGTTAACAAACGTCAGAATGAAACCCTCTTGTTTTGCGGAACGGGCAATGTAGATGAATATGGCCCCCAGTTCCTGATACACATCGTATACCACATACAGAAGTATAGCCATATTAAAACCGGTCCAGATAAAATCGGAGTCGCTCAAAAAATCCATGATCGTTCCTACAGATTGACAGTTAATGAAAAGCGGTTCACCGCGCCGATACCCCAGGACGAAAAAGAATAATCGATAACGTATTGCTGAAACTTAACACCCAATCCGGCCGAAAATCCGGACGAAGTTCTCATGATCCCCGACCCGCTTTGATCCAATTCAGCTCGTCTTTGGTTATTATATCCCAGCCGGAAACTGATTTTTTCCCATGGTTCCGACTCCGCGCTCAGCACAAACCGTTCCAGGCGATTGCCGGGCACATTGAGATCCGATACCTGAAAGTTAAAGGTCGTGAAATCCCATTTCCTTGAGGCGCCTATCCGAAGACTGGCGGGGAGCTTCTCTTTCCTGCTCACAAAGGCGTCGGTCACAAATCCGGCGTTGGACAAGCTCAAACCCAACTGCATGTCGTATTTAGGAAGAAGATAAATGACGCCCAGATCCAATGCCACCGCACTTGAGGAATAGGGTCCGATGGAGGAGCGTATATATTTCAGACACGCCCCCTGATAAAGATTCTCTTTCACTTTATGTGAATGGAATACGCTCAAAGCATAATCGCTGGACGAATAAGAACTCGTAGGATATCCGGCCGCATCGTATCCATCGAAGTCACCGTAACTGAAATAAACGATACCTATTCCGAAGACCCCGAGATCTTTATATGGCTGCGCATAAACGCCGTATCCTGACCCGATGTCCAGAACGTGATTCATATACCCGGCGGAAAACTGGCGATGATCGAGTTGCGCCAATCCGGCCGGATTATAGGCGAAGGTATTGACGTCGCCGAACTGAGAAACATACGCATCGCCAAGCCCGGCGCCCCTGGCCGGCACACCGACGCGAAGGAAGCGGTAACCGCTTTCTCCCGCATACAGCCCCTGTGCCAAGCAGACGATCAGGACAATCATTAGAAAAAAAATACGGATAGGCATGTTGCATTTAGTTGGAATGGGGTGAACTTTATTAATATACAAACGCTGTTCAAACAGAGTCAAGCAAAGAAACCTTAATCCCGTTCGTTGATCTTTTTGTAAAGCTCGTTGATCTCCTGTTCCGCCTTTTCTATACGGTATCTTTTCTGCAAAAGATAAAAGAAGAGGACCGTAAACGTTACGAGGCAGAAAATGAATACGAAAAGCATTTCCGGCGCAAGGCCCGACTTCTCTCCGCCGGCCATGACCGGCGCCGGGTGCTGCGTTCTCCACCATCGGATCGACATGTACACCAGCGGCACATCAAGGAAACCGATGATTCCGACCACTGCCGACAAACGCGCACGTTTGCCCTCATCCGCTACATAGATCCGCAGCATCACGTAGGCTACATAGATCAGCCAGAGCACCAGAGCCAAGGTCAGCCTGGGATCCCAGGTCCACCAAATGCCCCATACGGGTTTTGCCCATATCGGCCCTGTAACAAGCATGATTGAACAAAAGACCAGTCCTAGTTCCGCAGAAATAGCTGCGATCATATCCCATTGATCGTTGCGTTTGATCAGGTAGGCGATGCTGGCAATAAAAACCACTCCAAAGGCCAGAAAGCCGACCCAGGCCGAAGGAACGTGAAAGTAGAATATCCGCTGAATGATGCCCATGGTCTTCTCATTGGGTACCCAGACAAAAACGAGATACAACGCCACCGTCATCAGTATCAGCATGACGCCGTCCAACAGTTTTTCCCATACGTCCGATTTCATATTCATTCCTCTTTATTTAATACGTTAACGCATACATGACGATATTGGCCGCCGCGCGAAGTGCGAGTGTATGTTTCTGCATTCCGTCCTCCGGGAAGACGTCCGGCCCTTCAAGCCCGTCGCTCAGGTCGGTGTTCTTGGAATAAAAACAAACCAGGCGTCCTTTCCAAAAAAGTCCGTAAGCCTCCGGCGGCCCACCGTCGTGCTCATGGATTTTTGGCAACCCGTCCGGAAAATCATACAGCGTATGAAAGACCGGATGGGAGAATGGGATCGCCACAAAATCCAATTCCGGAAACACCCTTTTCATCTCGCGGCGGAAAAATTTATCGATACCGTAATCGTCGTCGCACCATAAAAAGCCGCCGTGCGTCAAATGCGTTCTAAGATTACGGACGTCCGTATCGGAAAATCTCACATTACCGTGACCGGCCATGTATAGAAAAGGGTAATCGAACAATTTCATGTCCGACGGCTCGACATAGGTTTCACCTAACTCGACCAGAATATTCGTTTGATCCTTAAGGAAGCGCAAGAGGTTGTTCAGTGACGTCTTATTCCCATACCAATCCCCGCCTCCGCCGTACTTGATACGCGCAATGGTGAATTTACTGGACGGATCGCCCGCGGCCGCAGTGTCGAACGCCGCCAGCGCCCATGCGGCCGATAAGACGGCCGCTATGAGGGTGCGCCTTATCATTTCCTTTTTACCGTTGCTTTCGAAGTCTCTGCCCTGTCCTGGCTTCGGAATGCCCAGTACATCCAGATGGCGCCGAAGACCATCAGGGCGATGCTGATCAATTGTGCGCCGCTCAATCCGAACGCTACCTTTGGATTGATCCTTAGGAACTCTACCAAAAACCTCTGCAATCCTCCCAACATGAAGTAAAGCGATATCTGGAACCCGGCCGGCAAGTTACGTTTGGTGGTCGCCCACATGATCAGAAAGATCAATGTCGAAAACACAGTTTCATACATGGGGGTCGGGTGGCAAAGCGTATGATCGGGCACAATGCCGTTGGGGTAATCTTTTGCGATCTCCGATCCGTAAAACGCCTGCGACGGCGGCACGATGCCTCTGGAATAGTCGGTCGCAAAAATACCGTCCCATGGTTTACCGTAATCGCCGTCCCCCGCGAGATGGCATCCGATGCGCCCGATGCCGTATCCCAGAGGCAGAGGCACCGAAATCATATCGATCGACCGGAGGACCGGCAATTTGTTCTTCTTGATCAGATAAATGATACTCGCCATAGCCAGCACGAACCCACCGTACCATGTCAACCCCGCGCCCGAAAAAATCATGTCGATGGGATGCTTCATGAAGCGGTCAAAAGCTTCAAAGAGAAGGTAATACAATTTAGAACCGGCCAAACCGGCTATCGCGGCCGTCAGAATCACCTGATCGGCCAGATCGGGCGGATAATGGGCTTGTTTAAACAGTTTCTTGAGCACATAACTCGAAACCAAAAAAGACAGCGCCAGCATAAGGCCAAAACTATGTATAGGTATGCCTCCAAAAATCGGGATCTCAAATAACGTCGGGATCATGGAACCTCAAAAATGGTAATTGAATATCGCTTGGTTTACTATTACTGATCTTTAACGGACTCCTGCAGTTTCTTTTTTCTTTCCAGCGCATTCTGTTTGATCAACTGCGCCAGCTCGAAATCCTTTTTTTCATCTTCGGTTTCGATGACCAGCGGAGGAATGGGCGTCGGCGATCCGTCCTCGTCGAGGGCCACCATGTTGAAAAAGGCCGTGGTACAGTGTTTACGCTTCCCGGAAAGAGGATTTTCGGCAAAGGCGTCTATCTTTACTACCAAAGAAGTTTTTCCGACATACACCACTCTTGAAATCGTTTCCAAGCGGTCACCCACCTTTACGGGATTTTTAAAATCCACGGCTTCCGTTGATGCGGTTACCACGATCTTGTGGCAGTAATGCGAAGCCACGATCCCGGCCTGAATGTCCATAATGGCCATGACCTTGCCGCCGAACATGGTTCCGTGCGGATTGGTATCATTCGGAAATGCGATATGCCAACTACTCAATGGATGCGCTTTTTGTGCCTGCATGCTTACCTTTCTGTTATGCACCGATACGGGTTCCGCCGACGGTCATGCCGCTAACCATGATCGTAGGTTGTCCGACACTGATCGGTACGGTCTGGCCGTCCTTTCCGCAGTATCCCGTTCCGGTCTCTATTTCCAGATCGTGGCCCACGGCAGAGATCTTATTCAGAATATCAGGCCCGTTGCCGATAAGGGTCGCATTCTTGACAGGATAGGTTATCCTGCCGTCCTCTATCCAATAACCTTCTGTGACCTCAAAAACAAAACGACCGCTTATGATATCCACCTGCCCATGCCCGAGAGAACGGGCCAACAAACCGCTTCGGACGGAACGGATCATGTCATCGGGATCGTCCTGACCAGCCGCAATATACGTATTGGTCATGCGCGGCAGCGGCGGGTGCTTGAAATCCTCCCGCCTTGCGTTTCCCGTCGATTCCGTTTTCATCAACCCCGCATTAAAGGAATCATACATATAATTCCTCAAAATTCCGTTCTCAATCAAGACATTTTTTTTTGCCGGCGTGCCTTCGTCGTCCATGACCATGGTGCCTCTTCCGTGTGCAAAAGTGCCGTCGTCGATCAACGTCACCTTTTCCGAAGCCACCCTCTGACCCAGTCGGCCTGAAAACACCGATGTGCCTTTTCGGAGATAATCGCCTTCCAGCCCGTGACCGGCCGCTTCGTGAAAGAGCATGCCGCCCCATCCGCGGTGAATGATCACCGGGAAATGACCCACCGGGCATTCGCGGGCTTCCAGCATACGTACGGCCTGTCCCGCGGCCTCTTCGGCTGTCATCTCCGGCGAACGGGAATCAACCATATCCGCCATCGACTGACCGCCGCCATAAGCGTGACCGCTGCTTTGGGTCTTCCCTTCTGCGAAAACGGATACGTCGAAATTCAGATAGGAACGAAGCTCCTGACGGAACAATCCACGGGAATTGACGATCCGGATCTCCCTTTCAATTTCATGATACGTACAGGTTACATCCACAATCTGTGGATGGAATTTCCTTGCGGCGCTGTTGGCGCGATGAAGAAGGCCGGCCTTAAGCGCTTCGTCCTGTTCTGCCGAGGAATTTACTCGCAGCATACTTTCTTTCTTGATAGGCGGAACCCCGGTTGCTTTCGCCGAAACGGTATCCGGCCCAAGAGCCGATGCGGCCTCGACGGCTTTGCGAATGCGGCCGATTTCCGTCGAATCGCAATAGGCATATCCCGTCTGACGGCCCTGCAGAACGCGGACTCCCACACCGAATTTGTATACCTTTTTCGCGCAGTTGATCTTATCCTCGCTCAACGTGATCAGCGTGTCCCTCGATCTTTCCATAAAAAACTCAACCATATCGGCTCCGCAGGACATGGCATGATCACCCGCCTTTAGCAATTCTTCCGGATCGGGCCACACTGCCATATGGGAAGTCGGCTCCTGCAAACGGTTTCGTCGAAAAATGGAAGGAAATTTCATGATCAACGATTGGATTCCGAGGCTTTGTTGATGTCTATGATGTGGTTGGCGCCGGCATAAGGCGTAGTCTCGTATTTCCGGATCTTCTGGATCTTGTGAATAACGTCGGTGGCCCTCTGAAGACATTCGTACAGCATCTTCATTTCCGTGTCCACATCGGGGATCTGTTTGTCCCTCTTCGCAAGTATGACCTGAATAAGGGCCATGGCCCCTGTCACCGGCTGAGCCAATTCGTGCGCCGCCGCTCCGGCCATTTCAAACAGCACCTTCATGCGTTCATCTTCGAGTAACTGCAGGTACAATTCCCTCAAACGCAGCTGAGCCCTTGTCCGGCTGTACACTTCGGAATAGTCGAAGGGACGCATGAGAAAATCATCGGCGCCGTAATTGAGAGCGTGGCTGCGGTTATTCAGGTCGTTCTCCGATAAAAGCGCGATCAGAGGAATATTCCAAAGATCTTCGTCGGATTTGATGAATTTGCATATGATGAATGGGTTGGGATGATCCATTTTCGTATCCAATAGTACGATATCGATCGGTTCCGCTTTCAGCAGACGCTGCGCTTCGGGGATCGTGTCGCATAAGAGGATATTGATCCCCAGAAGCGTGCTCAGATGAAATTCCATTTCCTGTGCATCCTCGCGGTTTTGGCTGACGATCAGCCCGTGCCGCTTGGAAAAAACGTCGATCGACTGTTTCATATGTTTTATCCGGCTATTGCAGGCCTTTGCTCTTTTCGGCCAGCTTCTCCAGATCTTTCTTCAAACGTTCGAGACTTTCTCCGTATCTTGTCCAGTTGCCTTTTTTCAGTGCATCCTGAGCGTTATTGTAATTTTCCATGGCAGAACGGGAGAGGTCCCTGATGCTTTTTGCCAGGTCCGACGATACGGCCGATACGCCCTTAGACAATTCCTCCGCCGTCGATACGGCCGCCGTAACAGCCGATTTGTCGGTGCCGCCCGGAGTAATACTGCCGCCGAATATTTTTTCGAGCCCGGTCTCCAGATTGTCTTCCATATAAATGTAATTCTCGTAAGCTACGATCACTTTCTTGAGTTCGGGCATCTTGCTCTGCTGAGACTGAAGATACAGTGGTTCTACGTACAATACCGAATTCTTGATTGGGATGACCAGCAGATTGCCGCGCGTCACTCTCGAACCCTGCTGATTCCATAACGTCAGCTTCTCAGAGATTTCCGGCGTCTGATCGATGCGGCTTTCCACCTGCATCGGGCCGTATACCAGCTCCGTCTTTGGAAATTTGTAGACCATCAGTTTACCGTAATTCTCCCCGTCGCTGCGCGCGCAGAACCACGCGATCATATTCGGTTTAGTGTTGGGCGTAAAAGGGATCATCATAAGGAACTCTTCTTTGGTCTCTTCAGGAAGTTTCATGATCACATAATAGCTCTCCATGCGCTGGACGTCGTCCCCGTATTTCTCCGTGGCAGTATTCCATTCGTCTTCGCGGTTAAAAAACACATTGGCATCTTCCACATGATACTGGGCGAACAATTGCGCCTGGATGTCAAAGAGGTCCTGCGGATACCGGAGGTGTTTGCGTAAATACTCCGGCATGGTGTCGAGGGATCTGAAAACGCCCGGGAATATCTTGGCATAAACCCGGATCAACGGATCGCTGTCCGGATTGAAACTGTAAATATTCGTCGTTCCGTTGTACGCGTCGACCACGACTTTTACGGAATTCCGGATGTAATTGTACGAACGGCCGCGGCCGAACGGCGAGTTACTCCGTTCATAGGACATCTTGGCATAGGGATACTGATCGGTAGTCGTAAATCCGTCGAATATCCAATACAAGCGTCCGTTCTCCACGACCATATAGGGATCGTTGTCCAGCTTGATGTAAGGGATGATCTTCCGCACGCGGTCGGTGATATTCCGGTAATAGATGATCTTGCTTTCGGGCTGGATATAATCATTCAACAGGAAATTGAATTTGCCGAAGCGTATCGCAAATAGGATCTTCCGGCCCACGCTTCCGATCTCTACCCCTGCATCTTCTTTATAGAACGTGTGCTGGTTCTTCTCTCCAAGGGGGAAATCGAATTCCTCTTTGCTGGTCTTGACGACAATGTAATCGTCGATATTCTGAAGCTCACCGAAATAGATCTCAGGCCGGTCGATTTTCATATCAACGGAAAACGTAGGAGGTATATTTTTGATAAAAAATTCCGGTTGTCCTTCCGAGGTTACAACATTAACCGGACTCATGACGACGCCGTGGCCGTGCGTGTATATGAAGGTCTTATTGATCCAGTTATCGCTGCCGATCTTCTGCAGATTTAACTCCCGCGCCGACAGCATGACCTGGCGGTATTCTCCATTGAGGACATAACGGTCGATGTCGACGTCATAGAAATTGTAATAAGGGCGTATCTCCTGCAATTGCGAGTACGAATCGCGCAAAGGCCGGTAATCCCACAAGGTCACATTCTTGATCGTCGTGTTATTGGCCTTGATATCGCTGCCCGTCAAAGAAAGATCGTATTTGAAGTCCTTTTCTACGATTTTGTCAAGTTCGTACGCCCTGCGCGTCTGCTTGATATTCTCTTCGATATACGGCTTTTCCTTTTCCAGTTCGTTGGGCTTGACGACGAACCGCTGGATAAGGGCGGGATAAATATTCAGGACGACGAAGGCGGCGCCCACCTGTAGCACCGCACTGCCGATCAACCATTTCCATGAACCTTTGACAGCGGCCGCCAACGCGCCTGCAGCCGCGAGTATAGCCATAAACTGCATAAATTGATATCCGAATAAGGTCGCATTCACGTCCGTATATCCCGCGCCGACGACGACCCCATTATCTTTGTATAGAATATCGTACTGGCTGAAATGATAGTCGAGCGAATACACTATCATGACGATCGCGATCAACACCATAATATGGCGGCGGGTAAAGTTTCCCAGCCGGATTCCCTGCGGCGTGAAATGTACGGCACGCTTATACACATGCGCGGCAGCCGTCGCAATGATCGTCACGATCAAAACGCCGAAGAGCCAATTGACCGTGGACTGGTAGAACGGCAATTCGTAAACATAGAAACCGATATCCTTTTGGAACACGGCGTCGGTATTGCCGAATTTTTCGCTGTTAAGGAATTGCAGAACCCGCATCCAATTGGATGCCGGCGCGGCCGCCATGATATAGCTGATAAACACCAAGACTCCGAAAAAGATGAATTTGGCCGGTCTCGCCAGAACTTCCAGCTGCTGCGGAAAAGCTTCGCCGCCTGAGCGCACCATGACCGAAGGTACCCGGGAAGCGATCCACAAATTGACGCCCACGATCAGCCAGAATACGGCAAAGTACAAAAAGCCGTAAACGTATTCGGTAGTATAAATGGTCCAGAACGGATCCTCGTAACCTAATGAACGAAACCATAATAGTTCCGTATAGAAATCCGTCAGATTATTGACCAAATAAAAAAGGAAAACGGCCGTAAGGCCTGCGGCGATCCATTTACTCATGGGGAAGACTCCTCAAATTAATCTTTCTTTTCGGTAGGTTTGGTATATTTCCGGTTGGATAGTACATCCAGAATAGTAAAAGCCGCGCGGACACGAACGATCAGCTCCTCATCGTTTTTCAAGCGGTCCATCAGAATGGGCAGAATCACCTCATTTTGCAGGGAATCGTTTTCAATACTCCCGAGTCCTGCGATGGCCACCGAGCGCATGGAATACTCATCGTCCTTCGCAAGTTTTTTCAAGTCGTCCAGCATCAAACGGCCCTTGAAGCGCGATAGAACACCGACGGCGATCTCACGCACCTCCTGCGATTTATCGTTAAGCGCCGCTTCGATCAGATCGGCGGATTCGTAATCTTTAAGTTCGCCCAACGCCGCAATCGATGAGATACGCACCCAATCGGACGGTTGCGTCGTAAGTTTACGCAGCAATGGAATCACGCGATCCCTCACCGGTTTTGTATTGACCTTGCCAAGAGCCAATATGACCTTGCTTAATATGTCCTCGTCGTCGCTGTCGAGCATATGTAAGAGATTTTCCGCTGCCGTTTTCTCATCGTATTCAAGCAAAGCAATCGCCGCAACGGATCGTTCGTCTTCGGAAGCATCGGAAGCTAACGCCGCCCGCAAACGATTTTCCAGATCAACCGGCTTGATCCTGATCAGCGATTCCAGTGCTTTGGCCCGAACGAAGGAAGAGGAATCCCTGAGCAAGGGAATGACGATCGTTTGCGCGCCGGGGGGTCTGATCTCACCGGCCATCCCTGCAAGCATAAGACGTGATTGAAGCGATGGATTTCTCTGGGCCGCCTTGACATAGACCTCTCCCGACCGGTCGCCCACTTTCATAAGCGCCATGCCGATCTTGGCTTTCAGCTCATTTTTGTCCGCCGCGATCTCTGATGAATCATACAATAGCGTATCCACCGCAATGCTGTCCACGCCGGACAGGATCTTTTTCAGGTAACGGGCCACGAGGGTGTCCGGAAACAGTTCCGACATACGCGCCATGCCTATCACCACTTGTTCACGTACGCCGAAATCGCGGGCATAGCCGTAGTGATAAAGCCCGTAAAAAGCCACGCTGTCGCGCTGCTGCGCCAGCGTCATCACGCACGATTTGATTAACTGCGGCTTCCATCCGAAGTCGTGGGAACTGAGCACGTCGATCGCAGTCCTGTTTCCCAGACGACCGAGAGTACGAATCGTATTTACTTTGACAAAATCGCTTTTGTCCTTCAACCCAAAATCGAAGGTCTGCCAGCAATATTTGATCATCGTTTCTCGGGGTGGAAGTTTGCCGATCTCAGGGGTTTTGATGCGGCATCCGGAGACCGACCATAACAGAACCGGAACAAGGAGGAAAAACAAACGCGGGAGGATCATGTTTTTGTTTCAATTCTTCCGTATAGGATTATAAAATTACCATTGCTAATGGCCGTGAAAATGTATATTATCGGCTACCAAAAAATCCGCTTCAAATCGTCGGTTTCGGCCTGAATGGCTGGAAAAAAGTCTGTTCAAAGTATAGCATTTGCCTATAAAAGTCAATCTAAGAATCGCCTGCGGCTTCGCACAATAAGCATTTTTCATGTCGCCAAAAACCACCAAAACGTCTTATAACAGACCCAAGCCTCTGTACCATACCGAGCCTGTCCGTAGACACAAACATGCCGCTTCGACGCGCATCCTGATCATCGAGGACGATCCGGATACCGTGGCGATCCTGAACATGTTCTTCCGCAAAGAAGGATATAATGTGGATGTCGCCGGCGACGGGGAACAAGGTTTGGAGAAATTGCGGGAACATCACCACGATCTCGTTCTCAGCGACGTCATGATGCCGAAAATGGACGGTTTCAAGTTCTGCGAACTCGTTCGCAGTGAACCGGATCTCAAGATGACTCCGATCGTCCTGGTCACCGCGAAGAGCGATCCCATGGACAAGATCGCCGGTCTTGAAAAAGGGGCTGACGACTATCTGGTCAAACCATACAACCTGGTCGAACTCCGTGTTCGTGTGGCCTCCATGCTCAAGCTCAAGAAACTGCGATCGGAGCTTATTCAAAAGGAAAAAGAACTTGAGCGGATCCTTACACTGGAACAAACCCTGGTCGCCATTTCGCACCATATCAATAACGCCACAGCGCCGATCGCCGGACGTGCGCAGATCTGTGATCCCAAGGATCCCGACAGCGTGAAGAAATTGATCGAGGCAAGTATCGACGGTTGTCAGAAGATCACGGAAACCCTCGATCTGCTCGCGCAGATCATTAAAATGATGAAACACGCGCCTGACGAAGGAAATTTTTCCGGTTTGACTGTGAACGACATATTGGCTAAATTGAAAAAGTAAAATTTTTAACCCCTTTTATTGTTAGATCTCCCGATGTCAGTTCCTGAAGAAAAATCAAAAATCATCGAGTTTTCCGGCCGTGTGCCTCCTCAGGCTGTGGACGTCGAAGAGGCCATATTGGGTTCGATGATGATCGACGAAAACGCCGTCGGACGGGTTATCGAGATCATGGACGAAACCTGTTTTTACAAGGAAGCCCACAGGACCATATTTAATGCCATGCTCGCCCTCAATGCGCGCGGCGAACCGATCGATCTGATCACTCTGACCGAAGAATTACGAAAATCCAATCAACTCGAAAGGGTCGGCGGCAGCTACTTCATTTCCGGCCTGAGTCAGAAAGTTCCAAGCGCGTCCAATATCGCCAATTACGCTAAGATCGTTCTGGATAAAGCACGTTTGAGGAAATTGATCAATGTGGGTTCTCAGATCGTCACGCAGGCTTTCCAGGAATCGGAAGAAGTGGATCATCTGGTCGATTCCGTCGAACAGCAGATCTTCAAGATCGCCGAGGACAAAAGCCGGCAGGGATTTGTAGCTCTGAAGCCTGTCCTTCACAACGTGTTTGAGCAGATCGAGCGTTTTCATCACCAGCCCGGCGGGGTCACCGGGGTCACTTCCGGATACAAATCGCTGGATAAAATGACCAGCGGATTCCAGAATTCCGATCTTATCATCGTCGCCGGACGGCCGAGTATGGGCAAAACGGCTCTGGTCTTGTCGATCGCGCGCAATGTGGCCGTCGAAGCCAATAAGCCCGTCGGATTCTTCAGCCTCGAAATGTCGTCGCTGCAGCTCGTGATGCGTCTTCTCTGCGCGGAAGCTCAGGTGGATGCCCACAAAGTCCGCACCGGCATGTTGCCGTCCAACGAATGGTCCAAACTTTCAACCAGCGTAGGACGTTTATCCAAGGCTCCGATTTATATCGACGACACGCCGAGCCTGAACATTTTAGAATTACGCGCGCGCGCGCGGCGGCTGAAGGTCGAAAAACAGGTCGAACTCCTTATTGTCGACTACATGCAGCTGGTCAATGCCAATGCCAAAGCCAATGCCAACCGTCAGGAAGAAGTGGCGATCATTTCCCGCTCTCTCAAAGCGCTGGCCAAGGAACTCGACATCCCCGTGCTGGCGCTCAGCCAGCTGTCCCGTGCAGTGGAACAACGTGGCGGCGAGAAGAAACCCATGTTGTCCGACCTCCGCGATTCCGGTTCCATCGAGCAGGATGCGGACGTAGTGATGTTCGTGCACCGCCAGGATTATTACGACCAGGATAGTCAGGACCGGCAGGCGGATCTGGTTCCCGCCGAGATCATTATCGGAAAACAGCGAAACGGCCCGGTCGGCGACGTAGCTCTCGGCTTTATCAAGAAATACGCACGCTTTGTAGAAATAGACGTCAACCGTACGCAGGAAGTTCCTCCGCCCTACTCCCGCGATGAACAGCCTTTCTAAACCATCCGATCAACCCGCATTCCTGATGAATACATCCCCGCTGGTTTCCGTCGTTATCCTCAACTACAACGGCAAGAACTTTGTAAAACCTCTCTTTGATTCGCTGTTCCGGACAGCTTATTCGGCCGTGGAATGGATCGTAGTCGACAATGCTTCGACCGACGGCTCCGCGGATCTGATCGCGGACAATTACTCTCAGGTTCGGCTCATCCGCTCCGCGGTCAATCTCGGGTATACCGGCGGCAACAACATCGGTATCCGCGCCGCACGTGGGAAATACCTGGTACTGTTGAATAACGACGTAGAAGTCGCACCGGATTGGCTTGATCACTTGGTTCATGAAGCGGAAGCGGACGATACGGTCGCCGCGCTTCAGCCAAAACTCCAATCGATGATCAATCGCGGTTACTTTGAGTACGCCGGCGCTTCAGGGGGGTTTATCGACCGCTGGGGGTATGCGTTCCTTCGAGGACGTATGTTCGATACCATCGAACAAGACAGGGGCCAGTACGACGATGTCCGGGAAATATTCTGGGCCAGCGGCGCCGCACTTTTTCTTCGCCGCTCCGCGCTGGACGATGTCGGATTGTTGGACGAAACGTTCTTCATGCACTACGAAGAGATCGATCTTTGCTGGCGGTTCCATTTGCGGGGATACAAAATAAAAGTGATGCCGCGTTCTCTGGTATTTCATTATGTCAGCGCTTCCCTGCCGGCGGCCAATTTCAAAAAACTGTACTGGAATCACCGGAACAGCCTGATACTCCTTATTAAGAACCTTTCACCAAAACACTTTTTCAGGATCCTTCTGCAAAGATATGTCCTCGACGGTGTAGCCGGAATTCACGCACTATCCCAGCTGGAACCCAAACGCATACTGGCGATCCTGAAAGCGCACTTCTGGATATACGCCCATACCGCCCTCCTCATCCGAAAAAGACGTGCGGTACAGAAACTACGGAAGGTCCCTGATGAAAGCCTGAACCGTGTCATTTATCCCCGAAGTATCGTTGTTGATTATTTCTTGAAGAAGAAGCACGAGTTTCATACTTTAAGCTTTTGAAAAAATGGGGTATACGTGCGAAAGACTTTGATAATCGGCGCTCAAGGCCAGTTGGGCAGGGACCTGATGCGGATCCTTGCCGGAACCTGTGATCTGATTCCAACGGATGTGGATCAGTGCGACATCACCGATCCGGTCCGCATACTCGAATTGATGAAATCGGAACGTCCGGATGTAGTGATCAATACGGCCGCGTGGACCGATGTGCCGGGATGCGAGGCCGATGACAAGAAAGCTTTTACGATCAATGCCCTCGGCGCCAAGAATGTGGCAGTGGCCTGCGGAAAATTCGCTGCTAAACTCGTACATGTGAGCACCGATTACGTATTCGACGGGAAAAAGACCGTGCCCTATGTGGAATCCGATCGGCCGTCCCCGCTGAATGTGTATGGCATTAGTAAACTGTCCGGCGAATACTATGTAGCCGCTTATTGCACGTCGCATGTGATTGTTCGGACCTCCGGTCTATACGGCATACATCCGGCCGTCGGAAAGAAGACCAATTTTGTAGAGACCATGCTCAAACTGGCCAAAGAAAAAGAAGTGATCCGGGTCGTGAACGACGAGATTCTTACGCCGACATTTACGGTGCATTTGGCTCGCCAGATCAAAGCCATGATTGACAAAGACCATTACGGCCTTTTTCATGCGACCAATAACGGGGCGTGTTCATGGTTTCAGTTTGCCGAAAAGATTTTCGAACTGACAAGAACACCGGTTAAGTTGGAGCCGACCACGGTAGCCGAATTCGGCAGTGCGGTTCGTCGCCCGGCTTATTCCGTTCTCCGCAACGACCGTTTGGAGAAAATGGGAATGGACCTCATGACCGACTGGGATGAGGCCCTCAGAGACTACTTTCTGGACAAAGAGAACAAACTGACATTATCATAAATCATCATCCATACTTTCAGGAGTTTCACACCGTATGTCTAATTACTTGAAGATAAACCGCATAACGGGAACGATAGTTTTCCTTATTTCCTTTCTGGGATATTTTACAACCGTATCCCCGACGTTATCGTATTGGGATTGCGGTGAATTTGCCGCCTGCGCTTACAGCCTGGCCGTACCCCACCCTCCCGGATCACCGCTGTTCCTGCTGGTGGGACGCATTTTTTCCATGCTCCCCACTTCGGAGGTCGGGCATGCGCTGGGATACGCGGTCACCTCTTACGATGTGGCCTTCCGCGTCAATATGATCTCCGTGCTGGCGAGCGCGTTCGCCGTTCTGTTCCTCTACCTGACGGTCGTCCGCCTGCTCCTGCAGTGGAAAGCCCGGCCGGAAGACACTTTCGGTATTCTTAAAATAACCTTGTCGGCCGCGATCGGCGCTCTGACCTTTGCTTTTACTTACAGCCACTGGTTCAACGCCGTGGAAGCGGAAGTATACGCCTCAAGCACCTTTTTTACCGCCATCGTAGTGTGGCTGATCATGGTTTGGCTGGAAAAACCGGATGATATTCACAGCGACGTGTATCTGCTTCTTATCGCTTACATGATCGGACTTGCTATCGGCGTTCACCTTCTCAATATCCTCGCACTGCCTTTTATCTTCTTCATCATTTATTCGAAGAAATTCGATATTACGCTCGGCAGTTTTCTGAAGTTCGTCGTGATCGGTCTGATTGCGATGGGCATCATTTACAAAGCCTTTATTTTCTGGAGCATTCAGATTCCCCTGTTCTTTGATAAATTCGGACTGGCCGGCATTTCGGTGGCAGCCTTTTTCGGCTTATTGATCTACTTGTCCTATTACATGATCAAGCAGAACAATCACAACGGCGCTCTTATGGTCATCGCTTCTCTGCTGATCTTTGTCGGTTATTCCACCTACGCCCTGATCATGATCCGCTCCGGGATGAATCCGAATATTGACCAGAACGATCCGGACAATTGGCAGAAATTCATCAGCTATCTCAACCGCGAGCAGTACGGCGACTTCTCCATGTGGCCGAGGATCGCGCCATTTTGGGATTACCAATTCAACAAAATGTTCGTACGTTATTTTAACTGGCAATTCATCGGACGGCCGGATGAGATGGCGCTTTCCCTCATCGACCATGCGCGCAATTCGGCAGGCTGGACGGTGGACCAGCTGCAGAATATGGAAGAAGACCGTTACGGTTACGTGTTTACCGTATTCAGTTTACGCGGTTTGTACGGCATACCTTTTATTGTTGGTATCATCGGCGCCGTACACCATTTCAGCCGGGATTGGAAACGCGCGTTAGCTGTTTTCGGTCTTTTCATGGCCACGGGAATTGCGATCATACTTTACCTCAATCAGCCGGATCCTCAACCCCGTGAGCGTGATTACAGTTACGTCGGAGCGTTCTTTTCATTCTCCGTCTGGATCGGTATCGGCGTACATTCCATTATCGAAGCGATCGAAGAAAAACTGAAGAACAGCTCTTTCGTGCAGACGGCCGTCTACGGCACCTGTTTTGTAATGATATTGTTGCTTCCTGTCAATATGTTCCTTTACAACAAAAACACATCAAGCCGTCAGGGCAATTACGTCGCATGGGACTATTCGTACAATCTTCTGCAGACCTGCGAACCCAACGCCATGATCTTCACCAACGGCGACAACGATACTTTTCCGCTCTGGTATCTGCAGGAAGTCGAAAAAGTTCGACCGGATGTGCGAATCGTGAATCTCAGCCTTCTCAATACGGATTGGTATATCAATCAGTTGAAAAACCATGAACTGGAATATAAGATGAAAGACGGTTCCACGTTTAAGGCGATGAAAGTACCTATCGGTTATACGGACCGGCAGATCCTCGGCGACCCGAAGATACCCAATTCAGGTATTCAGCCGACACGCTGGAAATCGAGGGAATTCACGATCGACGTACCCAAAGAAGTATATTGGAAGGACTGGGTCGAGTCGGGAAATGTACTTCCCGCGAATCACGATACGATGTCCATTCCCAAAATGAAGTTCAAAGTCGATCCGACAATCTCCGGACAGGGCGTACGAGTGCAGGACCTGATGGTGCTGGACATGGTATTTGCCAATAAATTCAATCGCCCGATCTATTACGCCATAACGGTCAGCGACGATAATAAGGTTGGCCTGAGCCGCTATTTGCGGATGGATGGCCTGGCTTACAAGCTCATCACGGTACCCGACCAGGAAATGTCGATTGACAAGATGTATGAGAACACATTCAAGACGTATCAATACCGTAACATGAATGTTGCCGGTATTTCTTACGACGATAATATCCGGCGCCTTACTCAGAATTACCGGACACTTTTCCTGCGCATGGTGGAATATTACAGGCAGAAAAAAGTAATGCCTATGTACGGCAAGCTGGAAAGCAAAATCGATAAGGAATTTGCCGAAACGCTGACGCCCGACGAAAAGATCGTGGCGATCCTTGATTCCATGCAGAGTACCATCACCGAAACAGCCGTGCCGATGCGCGATTACCGTCTGAAGCTGGCTATCGGACAATTTTATGCCGACGCCGGAAAACCGGAAAAACTGAAGGAGTATATCGGCGAGGTGATGGCCAATGAAAAATCCTACAAGGTGGATCCCAGCGGCAAGATCCGTATCGCGGCCCTGTACCTTTTTGTGCTGAAGGATGCCAAGACCGCGGTCGAAATGCTGAAGCCGATCTATGATTCGAATCCGACCAACCCGGAAGCGCTGGGTTATTATATCCAGGCGCTTGAAGAAAGCGGCGATCTGGCTCAAACGGCTTCGATCCTTGAAACCTGGCTGGCCCGCAATCCGCAGGACGGCACGGCCAAGGCCAAACTTGCCGAAATAAGAAACAGAATGGAAAAGAAATAGATTTTCGCCGGCATGAAAAAATATCTGTATTTTGTTCTTAAAGTAGCGATCAGTGTTGGTATCATTTTCTTTACTGTGCGATCGATTGACCTTGAGGCGTTGAAACTTCAGTTCCTCAAAACGGACGCCGGCTGGATCGGGTGGTCGTTCGTACTTCTGTCGGTCAGTTACTTTATCGGCGCGTTTCAATGGCGTCTCATACTGCAGATGTCAGATATCCATCTTCCTTACATGAGGACACTGGGATATTACTACGTTGGCTTATTCTTTAACAATTTTCTGATCAGCGGTATGGGCGGTGATCTCCTGCGGGTCTATGATATCCAGAAGCATTCGCCCAATCAGGAAAGATTATCCCCGGCCCTGGCCACCGTTTTCTTTGACCGGTTCGTAGGTTTGCTGACGCTCATGTTCTTCGCTTGTGTGACCGGAGCTTTTATGATCGGCCGCGGTGAATCGGAACGGATGTTTGGGAGCATTGCCATCCTTCTGGCCATATGGATATTGGGACTGGTCGTGGCATTCAACAAGAAAGCCGCCGATATCATGGTAAAACCTTTTTCCGTACTCATACCTAACAGCCTATACGAAAGGCTCAGGCATCTTTACTATGAGATTCACGGCTTCAGAACCATGCCGGGCCATCTCTTAGTGATATTTATGGTTTCGCTCGTCGTGCAAGGACTGAGAATACTAACTATCTGGGCCATCGGCCGGGCTATGGGCAACGATTCTTCGCTATTGTATTATGTCATATTTGTTCCGATCATTTCTCTTGCGGCCAGTCTTCCGATTTCTATCGGCGGTACCGGTCCGAGGGAACAAACAACGGTCTTACTGTTTAAGAGAATCGGCGTTCAGGCAGAAACCGCATTTTCGATCGGCTTCATAACGTACATAGTCTCAATGATCTCTACGTTGCCGGGCGCTCTGGTTTTTTTATTGAGAAAGAGCAAACACGCATGAAGAACCTATTTGCTATGGTACTGATCGCTGCAGTCGCAGGATGCGGCGATCTGAAAAAGTCCGCGGCTATCGGCGGCGACGATCAGGTCATCGTGATCGCCGATTCGCTCCAATGGAGCCGGGCTAAAGAAACGCTTCAGATCGTTTTTGAACGCACATTCATCACCCCGCAAACGGAAACGGATTTTTATCTTCAATACGCGCCGGAACGGGTCTTCGAAACGTATAAAAAATATAAATACATCATCATGATCGGAACATTGGATTCCGACGAACCGGTTTCCCGCACGGTCAGAAGCATGCTAAACGATGAAGCGGCGGCGGCCGTGCAATCCGGGGATTATTTTGTTTTCACGCGTGACGACGAGTGGTCCATCGGACAGAAACTAATGGTTCTCACATCCAATAATATAGAGAACCTGAATCGGCGTATTCAAGACAACAGCGATCAGCTTTTTGAAATATTCGACCGCCACAAAACACACCTGATGACCGACTTCCTCTACGGTACGTCGGCGCCATTGGAAGATAAGGAGCTGCAAAAGGAATTGTACCGAAAATACGGCTGGACCATGAGGGTGCATCCGGATTACAAACTTGCGGAAGAAAAACCGGACAGCCACTACGTACGTTTTCATGCCACTTCCATGTACAAGTCCCTGCAACGCTGGATCTCCGTTTATTGGCTGCCTTTGGAGAGCGGGACGGTCCCCGATAGTTTTCTCACGCGATCCTGGATGATCCGGACGCGTAATAAGATCGGATCCTGGTTTGTCGATCCGGTGATGACGACGCCGTCGTTTGATAAGTTCTATAAGACCGATATTAACGGCATACCGGCCCTGATATATTCAGGAATCTGGAAAACCGTCCAGATCCAAAACGCTTTCGGCGGACCTTTCCGAAGTTACGCGTTTTACGACAAGGCCGGCGAACGGATTTTCTTCATAGACCAGGCCTTGTTCTTTCCTGAAGAGATCAAAAAACTGAAGTTCTTGCGGGAACTGGATGTGATCACTCGCACGTTCTCAACCAAACCACCGGCCGAACAACCATGAATCAGGAAATGCCCGATTCGCCATACACCGACAGGATCTTGACTGTATCCAATCTCCTGAGCCTCTCCAGAATCGTGATCGTGATCCCGATCATTTACTTGCTTTATCTTGGGAACTCTGAGCCTGTGTACAACTTGGCGGCCTTCGGTCTGATGATCATCGGCGGGTTGACCGACACGTTTGACGGACTGCTGGCGAGAAAAATGAATCAGGTCACTGAATTCGGCAAAGTGGTCGATCCGGTAGCCGACAAAATAGGTATGGCGGCCATCCTGGCTTTTCTGGCCTTGTTTCGTGCTGATTTTCCGCTATGGTTCTTTCTCCTCGCCCTGGTGAGAGACATGCTGATTTTTGGGGCCGGTTTGTACGTGAAGAAAAAATACAACTATCTTTTCACTTCCAACATGCTCGGCAAGATCACCGTTACGGTCATTGCACTCATGGTGACCGTATATGTCGTAAAAGATTTTTTCGGCATTGAGCGCTTTTATCTGGGCCTGTTGTGGATCAGCACTTTCCTTTTGATCGTTTCGTTCGGCGCGTATACCGTACGGATGCTTCGCTTCATTAAGTCCAATCACGGTTAGACTCTGAAAACTTCGATACGTTCTGCGGTCTCGTATTTTTATTTATTGACTGTCTCTGGAAAATTGCTTAGACTACGATTGCTGCTTGGACCTGTCTCATCTCATTTATTTTTCGGGGTCAGACTAAAATGTTAGTGGATAAGATCAGGGAATTGGCCAACGATCTGCGCAGAATCCATCTTGATTTGAAGTCCATGGAATTGGATATGCGTATCGAAGCCCCCGAAGAACGTGAGGCAGACATTGATAAGGTCATTGACGACCTCAATGTTTTCAAACTCAACATCACCTATTTGCGGCTGAAAGCGAACGAATTGTCACAGTCGCATGAGCTCGATTTTTCGGAAGTACGAAAAGACATACGGTATTTTGTAACCTATCTGAAGCATTCGGCCGACACATTTGACGAAATATGCAACAGTCTCTCGTACGGCGGACGGAGCGGTGATGAGGCCGCCATTCAGAAAACCGGCGAGGAGATCTGGATACTGGAACGTCATTTACAGGATATGAACAGACATTTAGATACAATCAACGCCAAATTGGGCAAGAAATAAAAACAAGCTTCAAAATGCAAATGAAACAAAGCAAAAAAGTACAGATCGCCAGCGAAAGCAAGGTCAAAGTCACGTCCCGAAAGATCACCGATATTATGGCCGTTGTGGAGATCGAAGACAAACTGATGACGGAAGAGCACATCAAGATGCTGCAGAGCGCCGTGAAGGAATTACTCGACGATCAGATCAGGCATATCGTGATCGACCTTTCGAAGATCAAGCGGATCAATAGTTCCGGTCTCGGAAGTCTGATCTCCCTGTATACGGCGGCGCACAACAAACAAGGCGATCTTAAGATCGGCGGCTACAATGAATTCGTAAAGAACGTTTTGAATATCACCAAATTAGCCGAAGTGTTCGAAATATATCCCACCCAGCAGGACTGCATCAAGAGTTTCAGCTGAAATTCATTATTTCCAGGAAAAATTTATTGATTATATGCCATGCGGCGTATATATTACACCGCTTTTTTGGGCCATTAGCTCAGCGGTTAGAGCAGAGGACTCATAATCCTTTGGTCCGGGGTTCAAATCCCTGATGGCCCACGCCTACAAACAAAAAATCCCGTTCGATTATTCGAACGGGATTTTTTGTTTAATCTCTACTGGATCAGCCCTTTAGTTTGAATACCACGGGTACTGATATCCGGACTTTTACGGCTTTGTCGCGCTGCCGTGCCGGGTTAAATTTGGCTTTCATGATCACATCGATTGCCGCCTGACCAAATCCTACATTACCATCTTCTTTGATCACTTCGGCCCTCACTACGTTCCCATTCTCATCGACGACGCAACTGACCACGGCTTTACCCTCGATACCGGCCTGACGGGCCATATCGGGATACTTCAGATTCTTACGAATAAAATCAAATCCTCCCTTAAGATCCGGAGGTGTGTCGTACGCAACAAAGACCTCTGCTTCACCACCACCTTCGTCTTTCTTAGCCGGTGGCGGCGGCGGCGGCGGAATCTCCATCAGATCCACATCCGTATCGTCGATGGTCTCATCGCCCAACAAGGTTTCGGTCTCCGAAGCGATCGGTACGGCCGGCCGGTTTGGCGGCGGTGCACGCTTGATCTGCTTGGTCAGATCAACCTTGGATACTTCGAACTGAATATCGGCTTTTGCGATCTGGTTCTCAGACTCACCGAACGTATAGAATCTGAGGATCAGTGTTACCAACAGCATGGAAATTATGATAGAGGCCTCAAATAGCTTCGCATGCTGCATACGCAATTCATAAAGTTTCATATGTTACCCTTTCTGCATATAGAGTCATGCTATCAATAATTAGGAGACGCCTTGGTCTTCGTGGCGTAATACACACGCAACGCTCCGGCCTTTCTCAACTCCTGCTGCACATCCACCAATACTCCCATGGCCATATTCTTATCCACGCGCATGAATATAAGCAACTGGACATCTTTCTCTATTTTCTGACGGGCCAGAGTATAGATCTCTTCCATAGATGAGATCGGATAATCGTCAAACGAGATATTCTGACCTTCGTCGATCCATATATAGGAAGTATGGGTTTTGGTCTGCAGCTTTTCGATCTGGTAGGCATCCGGTACATCAACCGGCAAACCGTTGAATTTCTTGATCACCGTTGACACCATGAAGAACAGTGTCAAAGTGAACACGATATCTGACATCGACGCTGTTGGGATGATCGCATCAGCGCTCTTTTTCCTGCTAAATTTCATATCATCTCCGACTTTCTGCTTTTATTTGTCCGGTTCCGCTATCGAGATCTTCTTAGCTTCAGCCTGTTTGAGCTGATCAAGGACCGCTACAAAGATCTTATACGGTGTCCGGCGGGTCGTTTTAACCGAAACGATGATCTTATCGTTTTTGATGATCCGGTTTTTTACGATATCCTTTATCTGGTTCATAAAACGGGGCTCTTCGTCGATCAGAATATCACCGTTATCGTTTAGCAGGATATTCATGATATTGGTCTTTGGAATTTCCTTCACATCGCCTTCGGGAGGCAATACAAGGTCGATCCCCTTGTCCGTTCCCACCGTCGTAATCACAATAAAGAATATGAGCAAAAGGAAGGCCATATCGGCCAACGAACCGGTCGGGATATCCGCCGAACTCTTTTTCCTTTTTTCTACTAACATTCGATATTTCCTTAATTATTTGTGTTCAATCTCGACGATGGTTTCGACCAATTCAGCGGAAGCTTCTTCCATGTCAACCACCAGACGGTTGATCTTGGCGGTAAAATAATTGTAGAAGAACTGAAGCAACATAGCGACAACCAGACCGAAGATCGTGGTCAACAAGGCCACGGAGATACCGCTGGCAACGATGGTCGGAGAAATGTCGTTAGCTTTGGCGATAGCTTCAAAGGACTGGATCATACCCTGCACCGTGCCGGTGAATCCAAGCATCGGGGCCATGGCAATAAAGAAGGAGATCCAAACCATACCGCGTTCCAAAAACGCCATTTCGATAGCGCCGGCATTAACGATCGCTTTTTCCACCTGATCCACGCCTTTGTGAGCGCGCAGAAGCCCGGCATGAAAGATCGAAGCTACGGAACCGCGCTGGTTGGCGCAAACTTCGATAGCACGCTGTACACCGCCTTCGTCCAGGGCTTGTTTGATCTTAACTAAGAATTTTCTTGTATTAAGGCCGGAACGTGTCAACGTGACAAAACGTTCGATACAAATGGCCAACCCGATGATTTGGCAGAAAAGAATCGGCCACATGAACAATCCGCCTTCGTTGAAATAATCAACTAATGATTTCTCCATAAAAGACAAGCCTCCAGTTTATAAGAGTTAAAGTTCAGGTAAGTAATTTTCGTTCATTTTACAATCAGGTCTGAAAGCGGTTCAAAAAAGATCAGCCGGGATTTCATCCGCTTTATGTAATGGCAAATATTAACGTAAAAAAAATAAAAGTCAACACTATTTTTTTCACTTCAAGCCAGACGCAGGGCCGGTTTCGGCGACAATTCCAGCGGCGACGACTCTCCCCTATTGCGGTGCATCAATGCCGCCATACCTATCATCGCGGCGTTATCCGTACAATAAGCCCTGGAAGGCTTATACAGCCTTATACCTTTTTCCGCGCACATCTTACCTAAAATATCTCTCAAGCGCGAATTCGCCGCAACTCCGCCGGATAAGACGAGGTGGGGTATCCCGTGTTCCCTGCACGCGCGCACGGATTTGGAGACCAGAACATCCACAATGGCTTCCTGAAAACCGGCGCAAATGTCATTCGTTTCATCCTCACTCCATGACTCTTTCTTCTTGGTATGATTCAGTACGGCCGTCTTTAACCCGGAAAAACTGAAATGATAATTATTGGCATGACCCAACGGCCTTGGAAATGTGATCCTCCCGGGATCACCCGAAAGGGCGCGGCGGTCCACTTCCGGTCCGGCCATCACCGTAGCTCCGGCGGGCGCGATTCCGAGAAATCTTGCCACCTTATCAAAACATTCTCCGGCCGCGTCGTCCTGCGTTTCACCAAGTATGCGGTATCGGCCTACGTCTTCGGCCAAAACCAGTAATGTATGACCGCCTGAAACCACTAACGCCATAAATGGGAACGTGGGATGAGGCTCTTCAAGAAAAGCGGCCAGGATATGAGCTTCGATATGATTAACGCCGATAAATGGAATACTCCGGCTATAAGACAGACCTTTTGCAAAATTGAGCCCGACCAGAAGACTTCCGATCAGCCCGGGTCCGTAAGTGACGCCGATGAGACTGACATCCCCGATCGGCCGGCGGGCCAGATGCAGCGCTTCCTTGACGACCGGGAGAATGTTGGCCTGATGCGCGCGCGACGCCAGCTCCGGAACGATGCCGCCGAAATGCAAACCGTCCACCTGGGACGACACCACATTGGATAAGACGCTTGTACCTTGTAAAACCGCAACAGACGTGTCGTCGCAGGACGTTTCAATGGCCAGCGTAATAGGATCAGGGAAGTTTTTCGGCATCGAGTTTTACCAGATTAAAACGTGAAGGCGTGATCTGGCTCCAGGAGACGTCACGGGGAGCTTTGATAGTCAGGCGCGGCTGGACGCTGGCAAACCGTTGTTCTTCGGCATAATCAATAACGGCATAGATGCTGTCTCTGCTCAGCGTAGCCAGATAATCCACGCCTCCGCGCACACGGACCGAAAACGTGGACGGCTGAACGATGGCATTGACATCCTCGGGAACATTGATCAGTTTGATCGGCAGATTTTCCATCACCGTCTCGCCGAGCGGCTGGATATCCAATACAACGTTGATCTTCGTCTTTTTGACCCGGACTTTCGGCAGAGGTATATCGGCGGCTTCCGCCGTTATCTCTTCATCGGCGGACAGACCGGCCAGTTCGATTCTGTCCGTCTGCACGAACTGTATACTATCCTGGTAACTGACGGGACAACGTACGCTTACGGAATCGGGTATGGTCCGAGCATTTCCGACCATCACAAAACCCGGAGCGCAGGTCACCTGCAGATCGGGCACGACGGGAACGAATTTTTTGACAAATTCTTCGGTGTGAACCTGAAGCGTGTCTTTCAAAGGAATGGACAGCGCAATGGCCTCCACGTTATTCGGAATTCGGACAAAATCGAGACGGCGTCCGGGAACGACATCGAATTTCTCTCTGTGAGAGGCATCGATAACGTACTTGACGTCATAAAAATACTTCAAGCCCAGGAGTGTGCGGCCGTCTGCCTCGAATAACACCGGAACGAACTCCGGCAGATTGGACACCACGGTATGTTCTTCCTTAAGATTGACCACCTGAACCGGAACGTCCACCGTTTGCTGAAAAGTGGAAGACAAGCGGACGTAGAACCAAAGGAAAAAAGCAATACACACGGAAAAAAAGAACAGACGGTAGCTCTTGAGAAGTTTCATATAACGCTGGCTTCCGGGATATAAATGGCCTTGTATTCCTGAACGGCAAAACTGTCGCTCATGCTGGCGATATAATCGGCAATGTGCCGCGCATAGAGAGGGTCTTTCTGGAATTCGTTGATCTTTTCCTGGACTATCTTGGCCGGTAATTTTCTCAGACGGAATTGCGGATCCACCCGGCGAGCCGTATAACGTTCCAGGAAACGGTCGTTCATCTGCAGCGGATTGGTGTAGTAGGCTTTGAACAGTTTACGGATGACCTTTTCGCTTTTTTTATTGAAGCGGTTAACCTGAAAATTATTTCCCAGTTCTTTCTGCATGAAGGTGTCCAATTCATTCTGCCGGCGGTTGACCTCCAGGCTGAAGATGACCAGCCATTCGTCAAAATGGTGGGTACGTTTCTTCCGGGAGCAAAAATCCTCTATCCGGCGGATCGTATTCTGGATCACATCCGAAACAAGGACACGCACAAGACCGCTGATGAGCAAATTGACGTATTCCTCCTGATTGGTTGACAATATGTCCTTGATCCGGCACGTATTCTCGACCTCCTGGATCAACTTCAATTCCCGCACATCGTTGACTCGGATATAGTTGGCGCGGAGTGCATCTTCCAGATCGAAGGTTCTCTGGGCGATCTCATCGGCGATCGCTGCCACCTGACCCTCCAGCGTCAGCGCCATGAAGTGGTCGTAATTGAGGGCGGTAAGATTCATCTCCGGATAGAAATAACGTTCATTGCGGGTGCTGGTGTGTTTGAGGATTCCTTCGCGGACGGCCGCCGTAAGATTGAGACCGTCGTAACCGTACTTTTTCTCGACGAAATCCACCACACGCAGGCTCTGGTAATTGTGTTTGAATCCGCCCAGATTCTCGCCCTGCAGAGTGCCTTCGGCGGTATCCTCACCATTCAGCAAACGGTCCAATACGGTCTCTCCCGTGTGGCCAAACGGCGGATGGCCGAGATCGTGACCCAGAGCTATCGCTTCGGCGAGATCTTCGTTGAGTCCCATGGCATTGGCGATGGTCTTGGAAACCTGTACCACTTCCACGGTGTGCGTGAGACGGCTCCGATTATGCTCGCTGTTGTGTTCGACCAGTACCTGGGATTTATCGCTCAGGTTCCTGAAGGAATTGGAGTAGATGATCCGGTCCCTGTCGCGCTGAAAGGCCGTCCGGTGCGCGTCTTCCATTTCCTGATTGAGCCGCGTGCCGTGCATGCCCCGGCTCTTGCAGGCGTAAGGGGCGAGGAATTTTTCTTCCCACTCTTCGAAAAAATCCCGTCCCCGTTCCGTAAACTGTTTCTGCTTTTCCGTGGTTTCCATGTTCAATTTATTAGCCTGATTTATAAATGATCTTTACAAAAAAATAAGCCCCGTTTGACCGGGGCTTTTCACGCTCTGTGTTCTTAACCGAGATACGAGCGAAGCGACTTGCTCCGCGATTTGTGACGTAAGCGGTTGATCGCTTTTTCCTTGATCTGACGGACGCGTTCGCGTGTCAGTTTGAATTCCTCCCCGATCTCTTCCAGGGTCAGGGAACGCTCAATACCAAGACCGAAATACAGTTTGATGATCTTCGCCTCACGATCGCTGAGCGAAGACAGCGTATTCTCGATATCCTGGCGCAAAGACTCATTCATCAGCATATCGTCCGGCAGAGGGTTCACTTTATCCGGTACGGTATCCATCAGCACGCTCTTTTCATCTTCCTGCAAAGGAGCGTCCAGTGACAAATGACGTTTGGAAATTCTCAGCGCGTCGGATACGTCGTAATCTTTGATCTCAAGTTCCGTCGCAATTTCTTCCGTGCTGGGTTCGCGTTCGAATTCCTGCTCGAGTTCGTTGTACGCTTTGCCGATCTTATTGAGCATCCCGACGCGGTTGAGGGGAAGGCGCACGATACGCGAATGCTCCGCGATGGCCTGCAAAATGGATTGACGGATCCACCATACGGCGTAGGAAATGAATTTGAAACCGCGGGTCTCGTCGAAACGTTCCGCCGCTTTCATAAGCCCCAGATTGCCTTCGTTGATCAGATCGCTCAGCGGTAAGCCCTGATTCTGATAATCCTTGGCTACGCTGACAACAAACCGGAGATTGGCTTCGACCAATTGCTTCAAAGCCTGTTTGTCGTTCTTCTTGATCCGTTTGGCCAATTCGATCTCTTCATCCGGCTTGAGCAAAGGAACTTTATTGATCTCTTCCAGATACCGTTCAATCGATTGATCTTCCCGGCTGTTGATTCTCATCTTGATTCTAGCCATTAGCAAACCCTTCGTTGTTAGTATATATATTGAATAATTATATTACTATATCGCTGAGTGCTGTTCGAAAAAAGCAGCTGTAAGTTCTTTATTTTCAATAAACTGCTATTTTCATGCCCCCATTTAACGCCTAGAGATGGAATTAAGTTCCACATTTCACATTTTTTTTTGATTTTTTTTGGCGGAAAAAATGTATCCGGTCACCATCCGGACATAAAAAAAGGCCGAAGGTTAAAGAATATACCTTCGGCCTCAATATAAAGACAGAAAGACTGCTCAGACCATATTTTCCGGTCGAACGGCCTCGTCGAACTTTTCGCCGGTTAGCAGGCCCAATTGGACCGCGGCTTCTTTGAGAGTAATATTGTCATGGAACGCTTTTTTGGCCACCTTTGCTGCGTTATCATAGCCGATGTGCGGATTCAAGGCGGTCACCAGCATGAGGGAATTATCGAGATGTTTCTTAATCACTGTCTCGTTAGCCTCGATACCGACGGCGCAATGTTCGTCAAAGGAATCGCATGCGTCCGCAAGCAGACGGATGGAATTGAGTAAATTAAAGATCAGAACGGGCTTGTACACATTGAGTTCAAAATTGCCCGAGGCGCCGGCCACGTTGACTGCGGCATCGTTGCCCATCACCTGCGCGCAGACCATGGTCATGGCTTCGCACTGCGTAGGATTGACCTTACCCGGCATGATGGAACTTCCCGGTTCGTTATCAGGAATCGTGATCTCGCCGATGCCGCACCGGGGACCGGACGCCAGCCAGCGCACATCATTGGCGATCTTCATCAGAGAGGCGGCCAGTGTTTTCATAGCGCCGCTGGCAAAAACGACCGCGTCGTGCGCCGCCAGGGCTTCGAACTTATTGGGCGCGCTGCGGAAAGGAAGCCCCGTGATTTCGGCGATGTGTTTGGCGCCCGTCGCGGCAAACTTGGGATGGGTATTCAATCCCGTACCCACGGCCGTTCCTCCCAGAGCCAGGTCGTACAAGCCGTCGAGAGCAAATTCGATGCGTTTCAGATCGTTATCCAACTGCTGGACGTATCCGGAGAATTCCTGCCCGAGGGTAAGAGGCACGGCATCCATCAAATGCGTGCGTCCGATCTTGATGATGTTCTTGAATTTTTCCGATTTTTCGTGCAAGGTTCCGCGCAGTTTTCTGACCATGGGGATGAGCCGATTTACGATCTGCTCCGCCGCGGCAATATGCATGGCCGTGGGGAACGTGTCGTTGGATGACTGCGCTTTGTTCACATCGTCGTTGGGATGGATGGGTTTTTTGCTTCCCATCTCGCCGCCCGCCAGTTCGATCGCGCGGTTGGAAATCACTTCGTTGGCGTTCATATTGGTCTGGGTGCCGCTCCCCGTCTGCCATACGACCAATGGGAAATGCGCATCCAGCTTACCTTCGATCACTTCCTCAGCGGCTTTGATGATCAGTTCCGCTTTTTCCTTGGGAAGCGTCCCGAGTTCCTGATTACTCATCGCGGCCGCTTTTTTCAAGACACCCAGGGCACGGATCAATTCTCTGGGAAAACGGTCGCCGCCGATTTTGAAATTACTCAGCGAACGCGCCGTCTGCGCGCCGTAATAACGGTCCACGGGGACCTTGACCTCACCCATGCTGTCGGTTTCAATTCGGTATTCCATGATTCAACTCCTCATAATTCCTGTCTAATTGCATTTTTCCAGCATTTCAAACCAATCACGCACGATCGCGCCGGACTGACCGCGGTGCATAAACAAAATGTACAACTGATCGTTCAAACACGCTTCGAAACCGCCGTTGCCGGTATTGAAATAATCCCGATCGCTGTTCGACTTCTCCAATTGTTTATCCATCAATTGATTAAGAGACCGTAATACGATCATATCCGACACGGCATATTTGATCGTTGCCGTTCTTCCGCCCGGATACAGAAATACCTGTCCGTCCCGTGTGATCGGAACAAAAACGGCCGCCAGTCCCATCTTTTTCAGACGCTCTTTGACCGCGCCTAATTCCTCCCGTTGCTTTTCCGATTCGGCTTTCTTTTTTAAAAGTTCTTCTTCAGCGAGAGCCGCTTCTTTTTCTTTGGCCTCTTTTTCTTCCTCAAGCTTCTTTGTCTCCGTTTCGGCCTTGGCCTTCACTTCGCTGAGCGCTTGTGTATTGTCACGGGAAGATTTCTCAGACGACGCGCACCCCATGATGCCGGCCGCCAGAAATAAACATGCAATCCATAATGTTCTCATAAAAATTCTCCGCGGTATGTTGAAATTAGTGGTCCGATCTCAAGGCAATGTATGACATTTTTTCTATTCAGTCATTATTTTTTTTATCCCCTCTGCGATCAGGACAGCCTCGTCGCCGCTCACGGTTCGCATGTCGAGATGAAAAGCCCTGTCTTTGACGAAACCGATCACCGGAATGGCAAGTTTGCGGAACTTGGCCGCCAGTTCATTTGCTGAACATCGGTCGCAGGAGACGGTAATGCCAATACTGGGAATTTTTTCAAGCGGAAGAGTTCCGCTCCCGGCTTCCGCGTGCGATTCCTTAATGGTCATGCGGAGCCCCGGGATCCCTTCGCATGAACTCACGATCGTTTCGGCACGCGATCGGATGTTCTTAACCTCTTCGGTCAGCATCCGAATAACCGGAAACGGCTTGGCACCCGGTTCGAGATACTGCTTCAGAGTCGCTTCCAAAACCGCATACGTCATTTTATCACAACGAAGGGCCCGCATCAGCGGGTTCTTCTTAATGGCATCCAAATACCTTTTCTTTCCGACCAGGATCCCGGCCTGACACGCCCCCATTATTTTATCGGCGCTGAATGTCACGATATCCGCGCCGGATTCAAGACTTTCCGATACCACAGGCTCGTGCGGCAGACCGAACTGAGCCAAATCCACCAATGCTCCGCCTCCTAAATCATAGGCCACCGGCAATTTCTTTCGTTTTCCCAGCCGGCACAGTTCCTCCAGCCCGACCTTTGCGGTAAAACCCAAGATGCGGTAATTGCTGGTATGCACGGCAAGAAGCAGACCCGTTTTCCCGGAAACAGCCTTTTCGAAATCTTTCAGGTGAGTCTTGTTGGTCGTTCCGACCTCCCGCATGACGGCACCGCTTTTTTCCATCACATCCGGAATACGGAACGAGCCGCCGATCTCCACCAATTCGCCGCGGGAAACCACAACTTCCTTTTGATAAGCCAGTGTATTCAAAAGCAGCAGCACGGCGGCGGCATTGTTATTGACCACGGCAGCAGCTTCCGATCCGGTCAAGAGGCATAACAGTTCTTCTACGTGATCCGTTCGTTCACCGCGTTCTCCGCTTTCAAGATCCAGTTCCACATTGCAATATCCTTCGATCGTTTCCCGCAGCTGTTCACGGGCTTTCGCGGAAAACGGCGCCCGCCCAAGTCCTGTATGCAAGATCACACCCGTGGCGTTGATCACCCGGCGAAGGCTTCGGCCTTTTAAGGACTCCAATCTTTCTTTCACTTTCCGGATCACTACGTTTTCAGCCTCTTCCCTCGAATGCCAGACACTCTTGCTCTTTTTCAAGCGAAGGATCTCTTGCCGTATGATAGTAACGAGCATTTCGCGTGAGAAATCGGCCGATATAATGAGCTCGGCAACGCGATGCACCGAGGGAATCAACGACAAGTTTTTTTGAGCGGATCGCTTCATTTTTTTACCGTAAAGAACGGACGGGATAAGGCCTCGAACTTGATCTTGCGAACCTCTTCCGAAACCGAAAGTTGCTTCGACCTGACGAGATAATAGAGGGTGCTCAAGAGGATCAAAGTTGCGACCAGACCCTGCTCCAATCCAAAATAATTACCCACGGCTACATTGCGTCCGGATGTTGAAATTTCCAAAAGCGAATAAAAAGGGCGAACGCCGTAGAGCGGAACTCCGAATACGAAGTTCTGCACCATCATCAGAGCGAACTGCATCCCGATGCCGGTCCATAAAGCGCGGGTGCGAAAATAGCAGATCGCGAAAATGAAACCGAAGGCGGCCGTATTGATCGCGGTAATGATCTGGTCGGGGTGGAACTGGATGCGGATCAAGGCATACATAAGCGATACGAAAACCGCCGCGACGATCTTACCCATGCCTTCGGACATCGTTTGAAGAAAGTATCCTCTGAGCAAGAGCTCGGTCCAAAGCGCCGCCGTAAACCAGACGCACGTATTGACGGCCAGATCAAGGAAAAAATCAAGCCATTCGACAGGCCGCACGGATACCGTGATAAATCCCCAGGGCCATAATAGGATAAATAGGACCAACGGCATGAGTATTCCAAGCAGGACGCCAAAAGAAAATTCCTTCTTCCATTCCGGATGGAGACTGAGACCAATGGAGTTCCATGGTCTCTTGTCAAGCCGCGCGAGTAAGAACCACGTAACAAAGACCGTTCCGAACAGCCAGCCGGCAAACCGAATCAGCGTCGCAAGATCCTGTGCAATCGATGCAGATTCTTTTGGAAGATACAGACCGTATAGCACGGCGATAAAATTGGACAATAACAGCGATAATATAAAGAAAGCAAGCGCACGCCACTGCCATTTGATCTGGCCGATATGATTGAATAACATTTGGTACATCCGGCTGTCGGGACTCATAAAGGATTTCCTGTATTTTAGTTAATCTCAAGATCTTTATAATACATATCCGCATCGGTATCGAGGCTGTCCGCGCCGTGATACCCTGCTATCAGGCGTCTCGCTTCCCCGGTGATGGTAAACGTACAAGGCAGTTCCCGAACCATCGTCAGAGAGTCGATCACGTCTTTTTCATGAAGCATCCTGACGATCAGATTCATGAAGTCGGCGTGTTTCCTTTTCGGTACACCATCTTCAAAGTAACGGTCGTATTTTTTGGGATTCGGAATGATCGTTGCCAGAAAGACCGATTCCCCGACCGTAAGGTCCCTGGGTTTTTTACGAAAATAAAATTCGGAGGCTCTTCCAATGCCGCGGATATCGGGGCCCCATTCGATGATATTCAGATAAATCTCCAGCAACCGCTTCTTGTGCCTCTCTTTGTCGTGTTTTTCGTCGAGCAGTTTCTCGTGATTAAACAGCCAGGTCAGGATAAGTTCCTGGAATTTGCGTGCGATGGTCTTTTCACGGCTGAGGTAAATATTTTTGATGAACTGCATGGAAATCGTGCTGGCCCCCCGCGCGAAATGTTTGGCCCGGATATTGTCCCGCAGACTTCGGCCTATCTGAAGTATGTTGAATCCGTCGTTCTTGAAAAAAGAATTATCCTCACAAAAAAGGACCGAGTTCACCAGGATCGCCGGCAGGCTGTCGAGCGGCTGGTAATACGGATTGAGGCGCCCCACCGGGAACGTGCTGTCGCTTTTGTCCTCACGGCGGAAAGTATAATCAAAGGAATCCCTGAGCATTTTCACTTCGATGGAATCGCCCAAAGATAATACCTTGAAGTCGTCGCTCAATGTGAGATTGGGACGGTATTTGATGCTGTCCAATTGCGCAAAATCCAGCTGTAACGATGCATCGAATTCAAACGAACCTCTGACACGAATGCCTTCGAGGCGCGCGATGAGAGGCTTAGGGATGGAAGCAAAGAAATCGTCCATCGCGATCATTGGCAGTTTGAAATTCAAATCCCACTGCGGCTGGCTGTGCAGTTTGTCGATTTGCCCGCCGATATAACCCGTGATACGGTTCAGATAGACGCGCGTGTGGGGACGAATGATCACGTCGTCGGGTCCGAAATCGAGATCCAGATAAAACCCTAGGTCGATATCCCGAAGTTTGTTTTCAGCCAGCGCTTCAGAGACAATTTCCATATTATTGATGTTTACGGCCGCCTTGAGTTCGCTGCGATCCTTTTCGTCTTCCAAACTGTAAATCTGTGCGTCAAACCCGCGGATGGCCGCATACCCCCCGATGAGAGAGTCGAGGAACGGTATCCTGCAATGCGAATCAAACAGCGCATTAACCAGGATCTGGCGCTTGGAATGGTTCACCGTACCGTTGACTTCCGCCCGGTTCGTCAACGCGTTCTGAAGGACCGTTCCCCTGGCTTCAAATTGAGCGTCGCGTAACAGGCTTTCCCTGAGGGTAATCCGAAAATCGGATATCCCGAGCTCGATGGGTTTAGGAGAATACCTCCTTTTCGGAAACCGGATCTCAGAAAAATCCCGGTAGTTCAAATTTACGTGGCGAAGTTCAAGAGAAGGAAGTTTTTTCTCCAAATACGTATCGACAAATAGAGCAATCTTGTTCTTTCGGCCCGGCGAGGCATTTTCTTTTTCGGGCGTGGCTGAGGAACGAAAAGCTTTCAACAGCGATCCGAAATTATCGGTGCTGTCCGTAAGTTTGACCAAACCGACCGATATGGAATCGACCGTTAACGATTGGAGAAATTGACCGGTAAAGATCCCGCCCAGATACCAGCCGATACCGATATGCCGCATCTCAAGTATGTGACTGGAGGTGTCAAAACCCGCCTGGGAGAGTATGGAAGTGATACGAACGTCGGAAGGGATACTTACGCGGTCGATGGTGATAGAGGTTGCGGACGGAAACTGCAGTTCGCCCAATAGGATCGGGCGCCCGATCTTTTTTTCCGCACGGGCAACCGCCTCGCGTATTTTGTTCTCAATGACCGCATGAAGCAGAGGCGGTATAGCGAAATACAAAATTAACGACAGCAACGCCAAGCTTCCGGCCGCGATCTTCCAATATTTGACCAGAAGATCTTTCATGTAATAATAATTATAGCAGTATGCCGGCGATCGTACCCGCCATCAAAGTGGCGAGCGCACCGCCGAGAACCGCCCGAAGTCCCAGGGCCGCAATATCCTTCCTGCGTTCCGGAGCCAGGGGTGATATGCCTCCGATCTGGATGGCAATGGAGGAAAAATTGGCGAAACCGCACAGCGCAAACGTGGCAATCAGGATCGATTTGGGATGCTGGATCGCCTGGCTTTGTATGAGTCCGGCCATATCCGAATAAGCGACGAACTCATTGAGAACAATCTTCGTTCCGAGCAAACGTCCGACCTCCTGAGCTTCACTCCACGGCACGCCACTGACAAATGCGACCGGGGCAAAGAGATAGCCCAGTAAATTCTGCAACGATAAATTCTCAACACCGACCCAGCCGCCAACGATACCAAAAAGTGAATTGAAGAGCGCTATGAGTGCAATGAAAGCGAGCAGCATTCCGGCAACGTTTAGTGCTAACTGCAGGCCGTCCGCCGCACCGCCGGCCGCGGCCTCGATCACATTGGACGCATTTTTTTCTACCTGAACCTTGACGTTACCTTTGGTCACCGGTTCGTCGACCTCCGGGAACATGATCTTGGAAATGGCCATACCCGCCGGAGCGGCCATAATGCTGGCGCCAAGCAACTGCGTCGCGAACATCACCTGTCCTTGTTCGAGAGATACGCCGTAAGTATCGGAGTAAGCTTTGCCCAACATCTGTATATAGGCGGCCATGACGCCTCCCGCGATCGTCGCCATTCCTCCCACCATAATAGTGAGCAATTCCGACTGTGTGAGCGTCTTAATAAACGGCCGGATCATCAAAGGCGCCTCCGTTTGGCCGACAAAGATATTGGCCGTATTGGAGAGCGACTCGGCGCCGCTGGTACCCATGAGTTTGGACATGACCCACGCCATACCCTGCACCACTTTTTGCATGACGCCCAGGTAATAAAGCAGGGACATCAACGACGAGAAGAAAATAATGGTCGGAAGAACCTGAAATACAAAGAAGAACCCGAGACTGCCGTTCCCGCCAGGACTTATGGCCAGGTTACCGAAGACAAATTGCGCTCCTGCGGTTGTGAAACCCAATATGGCTACAAATCCCTCGCCGATCTTTTCAAATGCGATCGCCAGAAAATTGAACGGCGCCCCCCACTCTTTGCCCTTGATGACCAAAATACCAAAAACAACCTGAATGAGCATGCCCATACCTACCAGGCGCCAGTTGATCCGTTTCTTATTATTGGAAACCGCGAACGCGATGCCGAGAATAGCGATCAAACCCAAAAGGCCGACGAATCTCTCCATGTTGACTCCGAATTTATTGTAAAGAAGTGACTAAAAAGGTCTGGCAAAGTAGAAAATAAAATTTTTTTAAGCAAGGTTATCTTGTTTCAGCCCTTCAAACACTCTTAATGCGGAAGCCTTCAGAGCTTCCAATGAACCGTCGTTTTCGATGACGAAGTCCGCGCGTTTCACTTTGTCTTCGAGAGGCATTTGAGCCTCAAACCGATGGCGTATCTCATCTTCCGTCAGTCCGTCGCGCGCACGGATGCGTGTGATACGCTGTTCCAACGGCGCGCTTACCACGATCACTTTGAGAAAATGCTTATCAAGTCCCGTCTCGTATATCAGCGCGGCATCTACAATGATCAGGGCATATCCTTCTTTTCGCGCTGTTTCGATACGTCGGAGAACCTCTTTCCATAAATGAGGATGCACAATGGCATTAAGTTGTTTCTTCCTTTGCTCATCCTGAAACACAAAGCTGCCCAGTTCCTTTCTTTTCAGAGTACCGTTGTCATCAACAAACTGTGTTCCGAATGCGTTGACGATATCGTGCAGCACCTCCGGCCGAGTCTCGACCACCTCTTTGCCGATCGCATCCGCATCAATGACCTTGGCTCCGAGCTTTTCAAAAATGCGCGCCGCTTCCGTTTTACCGCAGCCGATGCCGCCGGTGAGGCCAATTATGATATTTTTCATATTCATATTAAATAGAATTCTCAACTGCAAAGGACGCTAAGAACGCAGAGATTATTGATTCTTTTCTGATACCATGATCCGTGGCTTAAGGTTCTTTGCGTGCTTTGCGACAAAATCATTTCAAGATGAATTTGAACAATTCAGTCCTAAGATAAAAGCTAAATTTTCGTTGAAATAGAAGCCACAAACGATTAAGTTTGTTCTGAATGTAACGAACACTGGCCATGAGAAAGATAGACCTCCGAAGCGATACGGTGACAAAACCCTCGCCGGAAATGCGAGCGGCGATGGCGGCTGCAGAAGTTGGCGATGATGTCTTCGGTGAAGACCCGACCGTCAATGAACTCCAGCAGGCCGTAGCCCTGATGTTCAACAAAGAAGCAGCCCTGTTCGTTCCGAGCGGTACGATGGGTAATCAGCTGGCCGTCAAAACACACACCCAGCCCGGCAATGAGATCATTCTGGAAGCCGACGCCCATATTTTCAAATACGAGGCCGGCGCCGCGGGTATGTTATCCGGCGTGATCACCAAGATTCTGCCGGGCGTCGGCGGCGTGCTCACGGCGGAACAGATCGAGCGTTCCATAAACCATGTCGATGACATTCACGCCGCGCCGACGGGCCTTATTGCACTGGAAAATACGCACAACCGGGCCGGCGGCACGATCTACCCCCTGGACGAAATAAAAAAGATCTGCGATGTGGCCCGACGAAGAAAGATACCGCTTCATCTCGACGGCGCGCGTATCATGAATGCCTGTGTAGCCACCAATATAAAGCCCGTGGAATACGGGGAATATTTTGATTCTATCTCCATCTGCCTTTCCAAAGGACTTGGAGCGCCGGTGGGATCGGTACTGGTCGGGACCAAATCGTTCATCGACAAAGCGCGCTATTTCCGTAAAGCGTACGGCGGCGGCATGCGGCAAGTCGGTATTCTCGCCGCGGCAGGTCTATACGCTCTGCGGCACAATGTAGATAAACTGATTGAAGACCATAAGAAGGCCAGAAAACTGGCCGAGGCCGTGGCCGAAATGAAATCGTTTCACATCGACCTTGCCACGGTGCAGACGAATATCGTGATCTTCAACGTCAAAAGCGGAACGTCGTACGACGTTATCCATAAACTCGATCAATTGGGAATTCTGGCCATTCCGTTCAGTGACGTAAAGATACGTTTCGTCACGCATCTCGATCTGTCCATGGACGATATCGACTATACGATCAGTAACCTCAGACAACATTTTAATTGAATAATACCCTATGAGCTCAAACACCGACCGGATGCTTACCGAACAGATCGAGAAAATCATTGCCGATCTCAAGACTGCCGCGGCCATACAAACGACGTTCGACGCAACCACTTGCGAGACGTGCAACGTATCCGAGTGCAAACGATCGGGCAGTTGCCACTGCATCGTGGCCAAACATCCTGAGGTGGCCGATCAGATGATCGAATGCGGTGCGTGCCGCATATCCTCCAGCCTCGGCATCAGCCCGGCCAAACAACAGATCGCACGAATGATCGACCATACCCTGCTCAAACCCGAAGCGACGCGCCAGGAGATCGACCAGTTATGCGAGGAGGCGAGAACTTATTGTTTCGCTTCCGTCTGCGTCAATCCCTGCTGGGTCAAGCGGTGTGCTCAGAAATTACAGAAGAGCGGCGTCCTCGTTTGTACCGTTGTCGGTTTCCCCCTCGGCGCAACCAGTACGCAGGCGAAGGCGCTTGAGACGCAGGCCGCCGTTTCCCACGGCGCGCAGGAGATCGATATGGTGATCAATGTCGGCTGGCTGAAATCACGCGAGTACGATCTGGTCAAACGCGATATCCAGGACGTCGTCCGTCATGCTGGCCGGCGTCCGGTCAAGGTCATCATTGAGACCTGCCTTCTGACGGATGAAGAAAAGGTGAAAGCTTGCATACTGGCCAAGGAGGCCGGTGCGGCGTACGTCAAAACGTCCACCGGATTTAACAAAGGCGGCGCTACGGCGGCCGACATTGCGCTCATGCGCAAAGTCGTGGGCTCTCAGCTCGGTGTAAAAGCATCGGGCGGAGTTCGCACGTACGAAGACGTCGTGCAGATGCTGGAATCCGGCGCCACGCGCATCGGCGCGAGCGCCAGCGTAAAGATCGTCGGCGGTAAAGGCGGTTCCGCTCAGGGTTACTGATTCAACATAAATTCCACTTACATCCGGTTCACTCATCACTTCATGCGTTCCGGCAGAACGTATAGAAAGAGCAGGTATTCTCATGAGTTTTAAAACCATCGATCGCCATATCATTGACATGGAGAGAAAGCATCCCGAGGCTACGGGCGAATTATCCGGTCTTCTGACCGACATCGCGTTGGCCGGAAAGATCATTGCGCACGAAGTGAACCGGGCGGGGCTGGTGGACGTCCTGGGCATGACAGGAACGGAAAACGTACACGGCGAAGCGGTCAAAAAACTCGATATCTTCTCTCATGATACTCTGGTCAATATCATTTCCGGCGGACGAGGGGAGATTTACATGCTGGGATCGGAAGAGATGGAACATCCGCTGAGTCTGAAAGATACGATCCCCGGTGGAAAATACATTATCAATTTCGATCCGCTGGACGGATCCTCCAACATCGATGCCAATGTGAGCGTGGGAACAATTTTCTCCATCCTTAGAAAATATCCCAATGCCAATGTCAGTGAAACCGATATGTGCAAACAGCGCGGCATTCAGCAGGTGGCCGCCGGTTATATCATCTACGGCTCCAGTACCATGTTTGTCTATACCGCCGGACAAGGGGTTCACGGATTCACGCTCGATCCGAGTTTGGGCGAATTCGTCCTTTCCCACGAGAATATCCGTACGCCGGAACGCGGCAAAATATACAGCATCAACGAAGGTAACACCAATAAATGGCCGGAGGGCGTGCGCAGATACATCGATTTCCTCAAGGAAGATAATAAAGAAGACAAACGCCCCTATTCGTCCCGCTATATCGGATCGCTGGTGGCCGATTTTCACCGCAATTTATTGTATGGCGGAATCTTTCTCTACCCGGAGGATAAATCCAATCCCAATGGGAAGTTGAGGCTGCTCTACGAGGGCAATCCTCTGGCCATGCTGATCGAACATGCCGGCGGCATGGCTTCCACGGGACGCAAACGCATTCTTGACATCGAACCCACCGATCTTCATCAACGGGTACCTCTTATTATCGGCAGTAAATACGACGTAGAATTGGCGTGTGAATTCATTCAGGGAAAAAGATGACGAACTATTCCAAAGAAGATAAGAAAACGGAAGATAAAGAAATGAGCCGGCTGAGCCGGACCTTTCTCATTTTCTCGGGGCACATCTTCGTCGGACTGGGAATTATCGGAGCTATCCTTCCGCTTATGCCCACCACGGTCTTTCTGCTTCTGGCGGCGACATGTTACGCGCACAGTTCGCCCCGATTCTACCATTGGTTACTGCACAACCGCTACTTCGGCCGTTTAATCAAAGACTACAAAGAGAACCGCGGAACTCCTCTTTCAGTCAAGATCACTTCGATTTTTGTTTTGTGGGTTACGATCACGATTTCCATTTTTTCTACCTCTATGCCCTGGTACGTCGGTGCGCTGCTCGTCGCTATTGCCGTCGCCGTGACGATCCATCTTGTCATGATAAAGACCTACAAGCCGGAATAGCGCCATCCCCTCTTTCCCTATATTAAATTTTCTTAATAAATGACTTTCGTCATGATTCCCTCTGTGATACGGCGTATATTTTACTGAGGTGAAATTATGAACGAATCGCTGTGGACGCTGCTGCTGTCCGTTGGACTGCTATTAATCATTTTTGTTCCGTATGTCGTCATCGTGCGCCGGAGCAGTAAGAAACAGCAAAAGAAGCGCGATCAGGCCATAGCCTTGGGCAAAGACAAACCGGTTGCGCAGCATCCGCGTGTGGACCAGTCTTTGTGCATTGGTTGTTCATCCTGTGTGATCGCTTGCCCGGAAGGCGCTCTCGGACTGATCGACGGCGTTGCAGAACTTGTGCTGCCGGCCAAATGCGTTGGCCACGGCATTTGCGCCGAAGCCTGTCCGGTCTCCGGAATCAAGATCGTGCTGAATCCCACCAAATCGGTCGCTGAAATACCTCTGCTTGATGAGACGTATGAATCCAATATCCCGAATGTCTATCTGATCGGCGAACTCGGCGGTATGGCCCTTCTCCGCAATGCGATCTTCCAGGGGAAACATGTGATCGATGCGATCTCGGAAAAGGCCCGATACCAGGCTTCGAAACGAACCGCGGGCGTATACGACGTCGCCATCGTAGGTGCAGGAGCCGCCGGACTCAGCGCCGGACTCAGAGCGATCGAGAATGAACTCAATTACATCCTGATCGAAAAAGAAGATACGCCCGGAGGAGCTATACTAAGTTATCCCCGCCAGAAACTGGTGATGACGGTGCCGGTTGAAATCCCGAAATACGGATGGATGCGTAAGAAGGAATTGAGTAAGGAAGAATTATTGGAATTGTGGAATCATATCATCATAAAGACCGGGTTGAGCGTTCAATGCAATCAGAAACTCGAAAACGTTACTCGGGAAAACGGACACCTCCGCATACAAACAGCCTCCGGAGCCGAATTTCTTGCCAATAATCTCGTACTCGCATTAGGAAGGCGCGGTACTCCACGAAAACTAAACGTGCCCGGTGAAAATACCTCAAAAGTCACTTACCAGTTAATCGATGCCGGCAAATATGAGAACGGCAAGCTCCTGGTCGTCGGAGCCGGTGACGCCGGCGTGGAAGCGGCCGTCGGCCTTTCCAAACAAAAGGGCACAGTCGTTTCTCTGGTTAACACGGGAGATGCCTTTCCAAAAGCCAAACAAAAAAATCAGGATCGCATCAAAGAGGCCGAAGCCAACGGCCTGATCAAGATCTTTTATAATTCGACTACCAAGGAAATCAAAGAAAAGTCTGTAATCATCCAAACAACGGATGGCGACAAGGAGATCGAAAACGATTTTGTGTTTGTTTTTGCGGGCGGCGAATTACCGACACCCTTCCTTAAAAAGATCGGAATAGAATTCATGCAGAAAGAAAGAGTGTTCTAACGAGTAGTTAAAATGAAGCATACTCTATTATTCAAAGATATCCTGCCTCTTACGATCCTATTTGGTGCATTGATCGGAGGCGCCATTCTGGTTGATTGGATTCTTCATGTTTTAGGTTATGCCTGGATAGGACGCTATTTTGGAATATCCGGAGCGCTATTCATTCTCGCATCCTTTGCTTATTCTCTTCGCAAGTACAACTTCATCTCAAAAGGCTCTCATAAAACCCTGCTGGGTTGGCATGAATTTCTCGCGTGGTCGGGTTCCCTGATGATCCTGGTCCATGGCGGTATTCATTTCAACGCCTGGCTTCCTTGGTATGGTCTGGCGGCCATGGTGATGGCTGTTGTAAGCGGCCTGACGGGGAAATATCTGCTCAAGCGCTCTCAGACGATACTTGAATCCACAGGGACCCAGGAAACGGGAAAAAGCGTGTTTCTGAATGCCGTCACTTTTGAGTTAATGAAAAAATGGAGGTTGGTGCATCTTCCCATTACCTTGCTTTTTTGTTTGCTGGCATTTCTTCACATACTGACGATTTTTATATTTTGGGGATGGCGATGAAATGGCTGATGCTCCTCATGACTATTCTGGCAGGCGTTGGTTATACCGCTATCATGCTGTATTATCCGGAACCCATGCTTAATCCGGGCGATCTGATCTTGGCGCATCAACAAATAGATAACGATTGTTTTGCCTGCCATTCCGCATTTCGCGGAATTACGCGGGACAAATGCGTAACATGCCATCGACCCGAGCAGATCGGTCTATTCAAAGTCGACGGTACACCTATGGACTCAACTGGAAAGCCGGCGGCATTTCATAGACAATTGGAAGTACAGCCATGCGCTGCATGCCACTTGGACCATCTTGGGCGCCATTATGCCGGCCGTACTTTTTCCCACGACGTCTTACCGGACTCTCTGAAAAGCCGATGCGAGCAGTGCCACAGCCGGCCTAGTGACCGGATTCACCGGGTCATTTCTGCATCCTGCGTCCACTGCCATGACATTACGGTTTGGAAACCGGCGCGTTTTGATCATGCCGTATTGGATTCGTCCCGGCAGATGGCGTGTACCGCTTGTCATAACAAGCCGGAGGATGCGCTGCACCGGCTTATAGACACGGCGTGCGGACATTGCCACACTACCGAAGCATGGAAACCGGCAACGTATGATCACGACCGGTACTTCCGATTTGACAAAGACCATCGGACGGAATGCGCCACATGCCATACCAAAGATGATTTCCGTTCCTATTCCTGTTACGGGTGCCACGAGCACTCACCCGCCAAGATCCGCGAGGAACATGAGGAGGAAGGTATCAGCGACTACCAGAACTGCGTGCGTTGTCACCGCAGCGGAAACAAACACGAAGTCAAGAAAGACGGCCGGGACAGACACGACTCTAAACATAAGGAAAATGACGACTAATATATTTGGACAAACGCAAAAGAACACATGAACAAAATTGCACACCGCATATTCATATGGACCATGACGGTCGTCGGATTGGGCACCGTCGTTTTGATCGGTTATTACGGTTCGGACTATTACGCCACACCTGTCGAAGAACGCAATCTTCATCCCATGCACGAAAACCTGAGCCCGGTCGGTTTCTGGGGTCACGGTATGGGATTCATCGGAACTTTCATGATGATCATTGGCGTGGCTCTTTATTCATTGCGCAAGCGCTGGAGCCTGCTTGCCGGCTTCGGGCAGATCAAACACGTTCTGGAGTTCCACATATTTCTCTGCCTCTTGGGACCGGCTCTCATACTCTACCATTCGGCCTTCAAATTCGGCGGCATCGTGGCCGTCAGCTTCTGGAGCATGGTCTGCGTCGTGGCGAGCGGCATTCTGGGCCGGTATATCTACCTCCTTATTCCCAAAAGTCTTTCGGGAAAGGATCTGACCGCATCGGAACTCCAGAAACATCTCAATCTGATAACTCAAACGCTGTCGACGGAGTACGGATTGGCAAAAGAACAAATTCAGAGCTTTGATGCCCTGACATTTGCATTTGTTTCTGATGAACGGGCTTCCTTCTTTACCACATTGCCCAAGCTCATGTGGTACGATATCAAACGCTATTTCCAGATCCACCGTGCCATAAAACACCTCGAACTGCAAAACGTGGCCCACGAACATCTGTATGCCGTCAGACATTTGTTTCTGGACCGGTCGCGAATCCAGCGTCAAATTCAGACCCTCGTGACCGTGCAAAAGCTTTTCCGGCACTGGCACGTGATTCACATGCCTTTTACGATCATTATGGGTGTGATCTTGATCGCCCATATCGTTGTAGCTTTCTTATTCGGATACACCTGGATCTTTTAACCGCAGGAGATTTATGAATTCCAAGAAGAATCTTTACCCGCTTGTTTTTGGCGGAGTCTTTATGGTCGTGGCTATTCTCATCCTTTATAAGGACGAACCAACTGAAAGGATAGATACCCACCATCACGATGAACCGTCGATGAATGTCCCGATGCCTGGAGGAACCGGTTCCTCCGAAGCTTCATCGATAACAGGAAAATCCGTTCCGTCCAATCACGACGCGCTGATGAATATCAAAATGCTCAAGGAACAGTTACAAAAAAACCCGAACGACCTGGAACATCTTATTCAGCTTGGCAACTTGCTTTATGATAACGGTAACTTTAAAGACGCGATCGAACCCTACGGCAAAGCCCTCTCCATCGATCCGAGCAACAACAACGTTCGCAATGACTACGCGGTGTGCTTTTTCAATTCCGGAAATCCCGAAAAGGCTATCGCCGAACTTAACTCGATTCTTGCCGGTGATAAAGGCAACATAACGGCCACTTTCAACCTGGGCGTGATTCATGCCAATATCGGAAAGACCGATGCCGCGAGAACCTATTTTTCCAGAACGATAGAACTGCAGCCCAATTCTGAGTTCGCCTCCAAAGCCAGATCCATGTTAGGAAACGTAAAATGAAACGCGTTCTGATCGCTTTGGCTTTGTCTGTTTTGTCGGGAACGAGCGCCCGTGCTCAATTCTCACCCGGAGAATTGACTCAGGCCCACGCATCTCTGGAAGGTACCGACAACTGCACACAATGCCATGACCTCGGCCAGAAGATCAACGGACAGAAGTGCCTTTCATGCCATGTGGAACTCAAAGAGCGCGTCGATGCCGGAAAAGGATACCACGCTTCCTCCTCCGTTCGCTCTAAAGAGTGCATCGCCTGCCATTTCGAACACAAGGGCCGCGGATTCAAAATGATCCGATGGGAGGGCGGTAAGTCGGCCTTTGATCATAGTCTCACAGGGTACAAACTGGAAGGTAAACATAAGACCGATCGGTGCGAAAAATGCCATAAACCCGAACAAATTGTTTCCCCTACTGTCCGACTGCAGTCCGGCGTCACTGTCTCTATCAAAAATACGCATCTGGGTTTGTCCCAGCAATGCGCGACGTGTCACTTTGATGAGCACCGGGGACAACTGGATCCTAAGTGCGGCCAATGCCATGACTTTGACAACTGGAAAGAGTCGGTGAAGACGAGATTTGATCACAGTAAAACAAAGTATCCGCTTATCGGACGGCACCAAAAAGTCGAATGCGTCCAATGCCACGCCCTGACCGAAGACGTACGGAAAAAACCCGACGGCAGTACGGACCAGAATTTTGCGAATTACAAGAAGCTGGATTTCTCCAATTGCACGCCCTGCCATAAGGATCCGCACCAAAACAAATTTGGCCGGAACTGCGTCAAGTGCCACGACGCTTTAGGGTGGACTCACGTCGTGATGGAGGGTTTTGACCACAATAAGACGCGTTACCCGCTGATCGGAGAGCATCGGCATGTGGCCTGCGACAAATGCCATCAGCCGGATCCGAAGAAACCGGCGGCCTACAAGAATATGTCATTCTCCAAATGCACGGATTGCCACAAGGATACTCACGCCGGACAGTTTTCTTCCCGCGCTGACAAAGGAAAATGCGAAGCATGCCATAACGAGAGCGGATTCGTTCCTTCGCTTTTCACTGTTGAACGCCATAACACAGAGTCGAAATACGTGCTGGCCGGCGCGCATATTAAAACGACCTGCAATAAATGCCATGTCAAGCTGGAACCGGCGGTGTTCAAAACCCGAACCGGTTTAGCCGCACCCGGAGATTCGTCGGCGATGCTATTCAAATTCACCGATCGCAAATGCGGTTCTTGCCACACGGATATTCACCGTGGACAATTTGCAGAAAAGCTCAAAAAATACGACTGCGACATCTGCCATAAAGTGACAGGTTGGAAGGACTTGGTATTTGATCACGACAAGGACTCCGAATTCCCGCTTTTGGGGAAACATAAGGAGGCGAAGTGCGAGAAATGCCATAAATCGCAGGACGACCGTACGCCGGCCAAATGGGTATTATACAAACCGGTCTCCAACTTCTGCGAAAGCTGCCACAAGGATGTGCACGAAGGTCAGTTTGCCCAAAAGACCGATTCGGTCGAGTCCGGGCGTCTCACGTATTGCGAGAGGTGCCACAATGCCGAGAAATTCAAACCTTCCTTGTTTGATCACAACACACAATCGGTCTTTGCTTTGACGGGCGCCCATCGGAAAGTAGACTGTGCCAAGTGTCATGTTCTCACAAAAATAGAATCGGACTCGCTCATCACGTTATACAAACCGGTCGCGTCGGATTGCGCCTCCTGTCATCCGGATAAACACGAAGGCGTTTTTGAGCTAAAATAGAAACAAAGTTCAGATTTTCCATTAAGACAGCTTTTTATGCAAATCATCTATAAGACACACTATGAGTGAAAACATTCTCGCCGGCCTGATCGTCGGTATGACTCTTTGGTTCGGCACCGCCCCTGCCAATTTGGATTGGAACGTGAATGCATCGCCGGAATTACATTTTGCGGTAACGGATACGCCGTTTGTAAAAATTCCGCACAAGCGGTTTGAATTCCCATGCGAGGTTTGTCATACCACCGATTCCTGGAAAGTCATAAAGCCGCATGTAGATTACGACCACACGAAAACGGGATTCCCATTGCGCGGCGCCCATGAGCGAACCAATTGCCAAAGCTGCCACGCCGGCGGAAAGTTCAACACCTCCATACGCGAGTGCGCCGTCTGCCACAAAGAGCCCCACCAGGGCGAACTCGGACCCGATTGCGAACGGTGTCACAATGAAGAAGCCTGGGCGCCTTCGACCTTCAATCACACCGGTGAGACCTTTATCATGATCGGAGGACATCGCGGACTTGATTGCGCGGATTGCCACCGTAATCTGATAACATTCAAGATGCCCAATGTGAATCAATGTTCCGACTGCCACCGGGCCATCGGAGCTCCTCCTCAGCATGCGCAATGGGAAGCTCTCGGCGATTGCCTCGCCTGCCACAACATGAACGGCTGGAACGATTATCCGCACCTTGACGCCTGGTTCTCGCTGACCGGTCATCACCGCCGCAGCTGCGAAACCTGCCACCGGAATGCGCCCGACTACTCCACTTACACATGCCGGGAATGCCACGACTTCGATCACAAGGGCGAGGGAGGAGACGACTGATGAAATATCTTGATATACTCATGAAAACGATATTTCTACTGATCCTGGCGGACGCGACGGTGGGTGCGCAAAATCCTTCGATGCCCGTCGGAAAGAACCTTGTCGGCCGTTTATCAACCACTTGGAATTACTATTCGCAAACCGGCGCTTCGTCGTCCCTGAACGCGTTGAGCAACTACGCGATGCTGAATTACCGGATATTTGATGCGAATTCTGGCGCGGTCAAATACCAGTTCAAGATAGACTATTATGAAAAAAACACCTTTACCGGAACGAAAGGTATAACCGAAGGACAAAGATTTCAAAACCGTTATATCGTAAAGCAGCTTTACGCCGCGTACGGCGACAATTTCAGACAAGTCAAAGCTGGACGTATTATCCCGCTCATGCCTGTAGTGGACGCCTACCCAATCAATGGTGTATCCGCAGAAAATATACGGCTGGGCAACCTGTTCGATCTATCGGCTTTCGGCGGAACGATCAACGATTTTTACCGCAACGATCCGACGGGCCGCGGATATAACTACGGCGGCAGTCTTATTCATTTGCACAACCTCTGGTCGGCCGGCCTCGGATTTACGGCCGAAAAGTATGAGTCCACATCATTGACGAAAGCCTACTTGTACGGCGACTATAAGCCAGTTACTAACCTCCGCCTGTATCACCGAACCCAATATATTGTCAATGAAAGCCTCATCGGTTATTCACAGTCGTCGGTGTATTACCGTTTCAACAAATCACTCAATTTCCGTACAACCTTTGACTACCGTAACCGGACAACCCATTTTCTTACACGAACGGACACGATAAATGCGTCCGATAAATATTTTTACTCTTCGACCGAAAAGAACGTATCGCTTACAACCAATTACCGCGCCTACTATAATCCGCGGATCGGCATGTTGGATATCTCTTCAACTCTCAAAAAACGGTTCGGTAACGGCGATCTGATTTACGCAGATCTTCGGACCGGTTATAGAAATTATTTTTGGGTGCGGCTCAATACCGGCATCAGTGCCTCTTACACATCCAATCAATGGCTAAGAAACATACAGACGGCGCTGTGGTTCAACCGGGATTTTCTGCAGAACAGACTCGATGCGACGATGACCTATAATCTGAACACGTATCAGTGGAATATCAAAACGCCGGCCCGCAACCATCTTCTGTCGATCATCAGTGCCGATGTGAGTTACAGGATCACCAGAGATTTTTTCGGAGCTCTGACGGCATCGGAGGAAATCGGTAATGCCACCGATCCCCATACGTCCGTTTTCATAAGAATGAACTATTACTTGCGCTAATAGAAATAGACAAAATCTTCCTTGATCCGAAAACGAAGGTTCAAATAGAACGAATTCTTCAATACCTGCTTCTGATGCAACACATTCTCAAACATACGACCGGACTGCTGTTGCTTTTATCATGGAATGCTTTTGCCCAATTCTCGCCGGGTGACCTCACCAATGCCCACGCTTCTCTGGAAGGAATGAATCAATGCACTCAATGCCATGATCTGGGAAAGAAGATCAACAAGACTAAATGCCTGGAGTGCCATGCTCTGCTGCGGTCCCGCATCGATCAGAATAAAGGCTTCCACGGCTCAGCGTCCGTACGAAATAAAGAATGCATTCAGTGCCACACCGAACACAGAGGTCGTCAATTTGATATGATCAGGTGGGAAGGAGGCAAAACCGGTTTTTCGCACGATCAAACCGGATACGTGCTCGAAGGTAAGCACAAGACCGCCAGGTGTGAAAGCTGCCACAAACCGGAATTCATCAAGGACAATGCCGTTCGGAACCGGGCGGCCGAAGGACTTTCATTATCGAGGACATTCCTCGGATTAGGTCAGGACTGCCGCCATTGCCATTTTAACGAACATCGAAACCACATGACAAAGCCTTGTACGGAATGTCATGATTTCGAAGACTGGAAGAGATCTGTTGAAGCCAAATTTGACCACAGCAATACCCGATTCCCTTTGACCGGAAGGCATTCATTGGCTTCCTGCGAGCAGTGCCATGTTTTGGTTCCGGACTCAAGAAAAAAGCCGAACGGGCAGGTCGACCCCGATTATATGAATCTTTCGGATATGAGATTCGATAAGTGCACCGTTTGCCATACCGACCCGCACAACAACAAATTTGGTCAAACCTGCGAAAAGTGCCATGTGCCCGGCGGCTGGCAAAACGTCACAGTAAGCGGCTTTGATCACTCAAAGACCAACTTTCCATTGACCGGCAAACATCTCTCCGTCAACTGCGAAAAATGCCATCAGCCGGACATCAAAAAAAAGGCGCAATTCAAGGGATTGAAGTACGTCGAATGCCGCGATTGCCACAAGTTTAACCACGCCGAACAATTTAGTTCCACACCCGACCAGGGCCGATGTGAACGCTGCCATAACACGAACGGCTTCACTCCTTCTATATTTTCGATCACGGATCACGCCGGTTCACAATTCCCACTGACCGGCTCTCACGCGGCCGTCGGATGCAACCAGTGCCATGATCGGCTCTCAGGAGACGAATTCGGCAAGAGGACCGGCCTGAATTCGCGTCCCGCCGAACCGACCGTTGTATTCCGCTTTTTGGCGAAGGCTTGCGCGGATTGCCACACAGACATTCACAAAGACCAATTCAAAGAAAAGGTCTCAAAAACAGGCTGCGAGTCATGCCATCGGACGGATGCCTGGAATGAACTCCTATTTGATCATAATAAAGATTCAGCCTTCCCATTGAAAGGTAAACACGCCCAAGTCGGCTGCGTTAAGTGTCACAAGACTTCCACCGGACAGAGTTCGGACACCCAATACAAAGGCCTTTCGTCGGCCTGTGAATCGTGTCATTCGGATTTTCATTTTGGTCAGTTTAAAACCATGTCGGGAGACACGCCATGTGAACGGTGCCATAACGAGAACGGATTCAGACCGGCGGCATTCGACCATACGCGTCAGTCGCGTTTTCCTTTATCGGGGGCGCACGAGAAGATCGAATGCGTGAAGTGTCATCGGAGCGTCACTCTGAATAACGGCATCGTAACGACGGTTTACAAACCGATAGATACGAAGTGTTCATCTTGTCATGCCCACTTAAAGTAATACGAATATGAAAAAACGCTATTACACTTGGCTTTTAATGGCCGCTCTTTCAGGATCCGCTATGAGCGCCCAGGAGCGCCCGGACACGTTGGTCATAAAAGCGCAAACGCAAAATCCGCATGGTATGATATCGATCGCCTGCGACGCCTGCCATGCGACGGGCGAATGGAAAAGCATCCGAAAGGACATGGCATTTGATCACAATACCCAGACCGATTTCCCGTTGGAAGGACAACACAAAGCCGGCGACTGCAGGGCCTGCCATGCCAATTTTCAATTCACCGGATCTAAAAACCAATGTTACCAATGCCACGATGATATCCACAAAGGCCAGCTTGGAAAACAATGCGACCAGTGCCATACTTCCAAAAGCTGGGAGCCATTTAATTTCAAAGTCCAGCACGATCTCACCCGATTTCCTCTGACGGGCAAACATGCTACCGCGGCTTGCCGAAGCTGTCATAAAGACCAACAGCAAAACGAATTCAAAGGACTGACGACCACCTGCTCGGGATGCCATATGACCGATTACAGAACTTCGTCCAACCCGGACCATGCCGGTCGAAACTTCCCGATCGCATGCGAATCGTGCCATACACCCCAGGGCTGGTCCCCCGCACGGATCCTCGACCATGCATCTTTTGGTTTTGAGTTGACCCAGTCGCACGCCCATATCGCGTGTGCGGCTTGCCATACGAACGGGGATTACAAGTTGACCGGCGACTGTTACAATTGTCATAAGAACGATTACGACCAATCCAACGATCCCAAACATCTCGCAGGCAATTATCCGAAAAATTGCCTGGAGTGCCACACGACAACGCCCGGCTGGTCGCCGGCATCGTTTGATCATGCCGTAACGACTTTCCCGCTGACCGGCGCCCATTATACTGCACGGAATCAATGTTCGTCCTGTCACGGCAGCGGATTCATGAATACTTCGAAACAATGTTACTCGTGCCACAGCAACGACTTCACGCAAGCCGCAGATCCCAATCACGTTTCCGGGAACTATTCACAGAATTGCGAGACGTGCCACACGACCAATCCCGGGTGGGCCCCGGCCGCTTTTGATCACGCCGCATCACGATTCCCTTTGACGGGCGGTCATCTGACGGTTCAGGATCAATGTCAGAAATGCCACGCCAGCGGTTATAATAACACACCCCTCGCGTGTTACGGCTGTCATCAACAGGATTTCCTGAACGCGGCCGATCCGGTTCATGCTCCGGGCGTTTTCCCGACAACTTGCGAGCAATGCCATACGACCAGCCCCGGATGGAAACCAGCAAGTTTCGATCACGGCGTCACGTCATTTGTCCTGACAGGCGCACATCTGACCGTTCAGAATGAGTGTCTTAAATGCCATTCCAATGGATTTGCCAATACACCCACGGACTGTTACGGTTGCCATCAGCAGGACTTTGCCAATACCACCAATCCGAATCACGTGACGGGAAATTATTCGACGAATTGTATGGTATGTCATACGACCAATCCTGGATGGAGTCCCGTCGTTTATGATCATAACCTGACCAATTTTCCGTTGACCGGCGCGCATTTGTCTATTCAGAATCAATGCGGTTCTTGTCACACCAATGGTTACGTGAATACTCCGTCTGCCTGCTATTCATGCCATCAAACGGCCTACAACGCTTCAACGAATCCAGGGCATCAGGCTTTGGCCTTCCCGACCAACTGCGAACAGTGCCATACGACAAATGTTGGTTGGAGACCTTCGACGTTCGATCATAATACAACGCAATTCCCGCTGACCGGAGCCCATAGTACGGTCACACAATGCTCGCAGTGCCA
>CAYPYN010000003.1:0-293677 GCA_964415295.1 uncultured Bacteroidota bacterium | reverse complement strand
CGCAATTCCCGCTGACCGGAGCCCATAGTACGGTCACACAATGCTCGCAGTGCCATACAACAAGTCTTGCGGGAACCAGCGCGGTCTGCTATTCATGTCATCAATCAGCATACAATGCTTCAACGAATCCAGGACATCAGGCATTGGCCTTCCCGACCAACTGCGAACAGTGCCATACGACAAATGTTGGTTGGAGACCTTCGACGTTCGATCATAATACAACGCAATTCCCGCTGACCGGAGCCCATAGTACGGTCACACAATGCTCGCAGTGCCATACAACAAGTCTTGCGGGAACAAGCACGGTCTGCTATTCGTGCCATCAATCGGCGTATAACAGCACCACTAACCCGAACCACGTCACCAGTGGTTTCCCCACCGATTGTTCCATTTGCCATACAAGCAATATCGGATGGACGCCGGTTACGTTTGATCACAACGCCACAACTTTTCCTCTTACCGGCGCCCATGCGACGGTGGCCTCGCAATGCGTCTCGTGCCATGCCGGCGGGTACATCAATACGCCTACGGATTGTTACGCATGCCACCAGACGGACTATTCAACAGCCGCAAATCCCAGCCATGCGACCAATAATTTTCCGACAAATTGTACAGTTTGCCACTCAACGGCCGGGTGGACGCCGTCCACTTTTGATCATAACGCGACTCAATTCCCGTTGACCGGCGCTCATCTGGCAATCGGCAGTCAATGCATATCGTGCCATGCCAGCGGATATACGAATACGCCGACCGGATGCTACGCCTGTCACCAGGCGGATTATGAACAAGCGGCCGTGCCTAATCATCCCGGACTTACTTTTCCGACGACATGCGAAAACGGATGTCACACAACCGCCGGATGGTCGCCGTCCATATTCAACCATGGGACTTATACCACGTACCCGCTGGTCGGAGCCCATCAAAGTATTAGTACTCAATGTTCCAAGTGCCATACCGGCAATCTGAGCAGTGCAAGCACCGCCTGCTATTCGTGTCATCAGACCGATTATGATAACTCGACCAAGCCAAATCATGCCGGTTCCGGTTTCTCCCACGATTGCCAGAATTGTCATAATCAAAATGTGTGGATCCCATGGACCGTGAACCACGATGCGGCGTATTTTCCGGTCTTTTCAGGCAGGCACAACGGTTTGTGGACCGGGTGCGGCGGAGGATCCGGTGACGGGGCCGGCTGCCATACCAATGATTCCGACTGGCGGATATTCAGCTGTCTGCACTGCCACGAACATAACGCCACTGCCACAAATGAACATCATCTGGAAGTTAAAGACTATACGTATACCAGTCAGGCCTGTTATACTTGTCACCCGCATGGGCTAGTCGCCACAGGAAAAATAAAGAAGATCATCAAATGATGTTTAGGCAAATAAGGGTTTGGGCTATCGTTCATAGCGTCATCATGATCGCGCTGACGGCATCCGCAGTATCGGCTCAGAAAAGAACTGTTGAAGGCCGGGTCACCTACGTCGCCGAACAATCCTATTACACCGACATAGGTAAAGACAAAGGTGCGGTCAGGGGCGACACGCTTTACAGTAACGACCCACGCCGGCCCCTTCTTATTATCCAAAGCATATCCAGAAAAAGCTCCTATTGCATCCCCGTAAACAAATCCATCAAAATAAACGTGGGCCAACCCGTGGTCGCCGAAGTGGTAGTCCGGGAGGCTCCGGCAAGCGGAGTATCCACAAAAGATACCACCCGCAACATCCTGTCCGACCCCGTTGCTTTATGGTCCGGTGTGATTGTCAGAGCGGACTCGTCCGCTGTCCGTGGATCGGCCAATGTGCAACAAAGGCGAACAGCGGGCCGGCGCCCGAACGATTTATCAGGACGCATCGCCTTTCAGAGTTTCTTCTCCAGAGATATGAAAAACCCGGATTACAATTATGTCCAACCCGGCGTTGTTATCAATCTCGACATTAATCGGGTACAAGGAAGTTATTACACCATCAGCTCCAATATCCGATTCCGCAAAACGCTTTCCCAATTCAATTCCGACGAATATCCGATGAGGGTATATGAATTAGCCGTCGAATATAGTAATCCATCCGTGCCCTACCGCTATTCGGCCGGCCGCATATTTGCGCCCGTGATCAACGGTGTTGGAAATTTTGACGGAGCGTTCTTCGCTTACAGGATGTCCAATGAGTGGGAAGTAGGCACTTTTGGAGGAACTCAGCCGGATAACGTTAGTTCAAAACCCGATATGACCCAATCAAAATTCGGTTTTTTCGCCAATTACAAGAAGGAGTTCTCCGCATCATGGCGTGTTAATTCAACGCTGGCATTCTCGGGTCAATACGTTCATAACAAGATCGACCGCGAATACCTGTATATTCAGAACGACGCATCGCTGGGCCCGAAATTCTATGTCTATCAGAATTCAGAGATCGGAATTAACCGAAGCAGGTTATCCCACAGAAAGAAAAGCGTTGAAATATCCAATCTCTATGTCATGGGTCATTACGAACCGATTCCCGCCGTCCGTCTCTCGGCGAGTTACGATGCCCGTGTTAATGTTTTTTTGATCCAGACTTACCGATCCATACCGGACAGTCTCTTTGATGACGCTTTACTCCAAGGGTACCGAGGCGATGTCAGTTGGCGGGCCACCAAATTCCTGACCTTTTCAGCAAGCACGAGCATACGAACAAAAGAAGGCGACAGGCATCGCACGTATCTGAATTCGGCCGGATGCTACTATTACAATATCCTTCGTTCGCAGGTCAGCCTTAATTACCGCTACTTCTATACCTCTACTCAATACACAAAAGCCAACAGCTCGAGCATAGGCGTGTCGCGTCAATTCAGCCCGGTGTATCTTTCCGCGACATTCCGCACCTATTCTTACCGCTTCATCATTCAGGATTCACGATTCCGGCGGTACTCCTGCACATTGGACGGAAATCTGGCCATCAGCCGAAGGCTGTATGCTTCGTTTGAATACGAATATTCCATAAGCAAAGTGGAAAAAGCCGACCGGTTTTTTGTTGAGTTGAGTTACAGGTTCTAAACATAACGCTCTTCGCGTACTGGCCGGATGTTACTCCGCTTGCATTATATCCTCCGCTTCCGTATATTTCAATTGTCGTTCCACTCAACACAAATTGAATGACCTATTCCCCGTTAACAATCGATAAACGGCCCTGGTCAATGCTCGTCGGACATCCTTTCATTCGGCCTGCCCAGCGGTTTTTTACGTACAATCAATACATGCAATGGCGTTTCGGCACGCGGATCCACCGCGTCACCATCGACGCCGGCTTCACGTGTCCCAATCGGGACGGAACCATTGCCAGCGGAGGCTGCACTTATTGCAACAACGACGGATTCAGTCCGGCCTCTCAGTTATACAGGGCTAAGGTATATTTGAAACCTTCGGTACCTGTGAAGCAGCAGATCGATAACCAGATCCCGTTTCTGCGCCAGCGATTTCATACTCACAACTTCATCGCCTATTTTCAGGCGTACAGCAATACGTATGCGCCGGTTGAAGAACTCGAAGCGCTTTATGCCGAAGCCCTGGCTCATCCGGATATCATGGGACTGGCTATCGGAACGCGGCCCGATTGTGTGGATGAAAAAAAGACCGCTTTACTGCAGCGGCTCGCCGAAAGCCGATATGTCAGTATAGAATACGGTTGCGAATCCATCTACGACCGCACGCTGCAATGGGTCAATCGGGCGCACGACTATCGGTGTTTCGTAGATGCCGTGCACGCAACGGCGGGAAAAGGTATTGATATTACGGCACACATGATCCTTGGATTTCCTACGGAAACACGCGATGAAATGATCGCGATGGCCGATGCGCTGTCGGAACTCCCTATTGATTTTTTGAAGATCCACAATCTGCATATTGTTGATAAGACACCGTTGGCGTTTTCATACCGGTCCGAACCCTTTCCCCTGTTCGAGAAAGAAGAATATATCGCCCTCGTAACCGACTTCATAGAACGCTTGTCACCGAGGATCGGTCTTCAGCGGCTGTACGGCGATGCCCCCAGGGATATGCTGATCGCTCCGGGATGGATGACCAGCGGTAATGAAATGGCACGTCGTGTTCAGGAGGAACTCGTTCGGCGCAATTCTTTTCATGGCTCCAAATATTCGATTCCGCAACGCATCCATGCCGCGGAACCATCTTGACCATCGTATGGTATGTTCCTTATGTGTTTTGAGTGTCCTTTAAATAATCTCTTTCCAGGTTAATAAAAAGGAGACCCCCATGTTGACTCAAAAAACGATCGAGCGTCTGTCGAAAATGGGCAGCAAAGATTATTTCATCACTTCGCTTTACCTGCATCTTGATAAGAACAACAACCACAAGATCGCACTGAAGGATCTTTTGAAAGACCGGCGCCAGCGGCTGGAACAGATCAAGCTTGAAAAAAAGATGAACCGGGAACAAATGGTCTCTCTCGAAAAGGATTTTCTGAAGATCGAACAGTTTGTTCACCATGAATTCCTTCATAACGACCATCACAAGGGCCTTGCGGTCTTCTCCTGCCATGCCGCCGATTTTTGGGAAACTCTCGAACTCCCTCAGCCGGTTCCGAATCACCTCAATGCCGATTACGATCCTTATGTGCGTACCTTGAGCGAACTTCTTTGCGAGCATCGCAATTATGCGGTAGTGCTTGTAGACAGCGCCAAGGCCAAGATCATGGACGTAACGCTGGGGTTTGTCAAAGAACATTTGAGCATTCAAAACGATGTGCCATCCAAGATCAAATACGGCGGCATCGAAGGCAGCCAGGAACGTAACATCAACCGCGCCCACGACGAAATGGTTCAGAAGCATTTCAAACATGTAGCCGGAGAAGCGGAAAAGCTGGTAGAAAACAAAGACCTGATATGGCTGATCGTCGGCGGGCGCCAGAACATGATCTCTCAATTCGAATCCCATTTGACCCAGGCGACACGAAAGAAGATCATCGGTCATATGGTGGTCGAGCCCGAAGCGCCGTTGAGTGATATCCTGAAAAAATCCGAAGAGATCGCGCGGCAGGCGGAGAAGAAGCATGAGACCAAACTGGTGGACAAATTGCGGGGAGAGGCCAATACCGCCGGCGGGAAAGGAATATTCGGATTGCAGCCGACGTTACAAGCCTTACGAAAAGGCGGAGTTTACACTTTGATCGTTGCCAAAAGCTTCAAGGCACCCGGATTCGTTTGTCATAAATGTTTCTTTATCGGTACTCCCGAGGAAAAAGGCGCCAAGGACACTTGCCCGATCTGTTCCGGTCCGGCCCATAGCGTCGATGACGTCATCGAAGAAGCCATCACTTTTGCGTACATGCAGGGCTGCCGCGTCGAAAGTACCGCGGATCATTCCCGACTGAAGATCATGGGTAATATAGGCGCTCTGCTTCGTTTTTAAGATAACTCCAACCAAGAGGTCATATGATGAATCATCGGCGTTTTTGGTTTTTCCTTTGTCTGCAATTGAGCCTCGTCCCATTCGTGGTAGCACAGCAATCCTTCCGAGAAGATACTTTCAGTCCGGTGCAGTCCGTCTTTGATGCGAAATGCATCACGTGCCACGGCGGCGAAGAACCTGCGGCCGGTATGTCGCTGGAACGGGGGCAAAGTTACAGAAACCTGGTCAACGCGTCGAGTGCACAGGTATCCGCCATGAAGCGCATCGCACCCAACGATCCGTCCTCCAGCTACCTGTACCGAAAAGTTCTGCGCGATAAGACGCAATGGCCTTATCAGGGCGAAGGCATGCCCCTGGACGATGAAAAACTTTCTCCGGAAGAAATTGAGATAATTAAGAACTGGATATCTTCATTTTCTCCGGAAGTCTGGGGCGAACCGGCGGCGGTCCGGCAAGAAATGACCGAAAGCGCCGATAGTCCCTTTATGGCAACACAGTTAATCAACTTACCGACCACACGTGTTTTGGGAACAAGGACCGCGGAGTTCCGCATTCTGCACAGATTCGCAACGATCAATGGAGGCGGCTATCACACGCTCGGAAGCTTTTTTGGTCTGGATAACGGAGCAATCACAAGCATCAATTTATCCGTGGCGCTTGATCGGCATACGGATCTCCTCGTTCGCCGAACCGGAGAAAACAAAGATATTGAATTGGCTGTGAAGTACGTGCCCATTGAACCATCCTCAAAATGGCCCGTTTCCCTGGGTCTATACGCCGGATTTGATTGGATCAGTCGTAAAGACGTGATGGCCAGGAACCGATTCTCCCCCAATATCCAACTTCTCGCAGGATATCAATGGAAGGACCGCTGGTCCTTCATGATCGTTCCCGGCGTGGCCTTTCGAAGCAACCACAGCGCGCAGATCATCAAATTAGTCAACGATACGACATTGAATGCTTATCAAGACACGCGTGCCACATGGACCGTCGGTTTGGGACTGCAATATGTCCCATTCAAAAATACGGCGATTAGCGGAGAATATATACCGAGAATCGGAGGGTACCGGGGAAACAAGTTCGCATCCGATACCCGCTACGATACGTGGTCTTTGGGATTATCTTACAAAATCAGACTGCACGTCTTCCAGGTCATTTTGTCCAATAGCCAGTCTATCCATACAAATCAATATCTCCCCGGCAGCCCAAATAAGAGCGTGCCACTGGATAAATGGCTGAACAAAGGACCTGCGCTGCACTTAGGGTTCAATATCTATCGGCAATTCAAATGGTAAGGAAGGTATGACATTCAAAAACTCATTTTTTATTGTAGTATCCGTAGTGATCGGCACTGTCTGGGGATGCGGGGAATTGGAAAGGATGGACGACAACGGAAGTGCGGAAGTACACCTCGTCCCATCACAAATCCAGAATATTTTCAACGACCAATGCGCCTTCTCGGGATGCCACGCGGGTTCTTCGCCGCAGGAGGGTCTGAATTTATCGCAGTCGGTTGCTTATAATAACCTTGTGGACGTTCCAAGTTCACAACAGTCATCCATAAAGAGGATCGCCCCGGGCCAGCCGGATAACAGTTACCTCGTCATGAAAATTGAAGGTGCGGTTGGCATTGACGGTGACCGCATGCCGGCAGACGGTCCGCCTTATCTTACCGCTTCACAGATAGACTCGATCAGGCTTTGGATCAGCAACGGCGCACAACCGCGCTAGATCGGAAACAAAAAAGGTTGTCCGACGCTCGGCCGAACAACCTTATGATTTTAATTCGATACTCTTGGCGATTTACTTCATCAGCACGGTCACCACTGTCCAGTATTTGACCGGCTGCCCGCCCGATAAACCTTTTTCAAAGACCCACTTTTTGATAGCCGCAACAGCTTCATCATTGATCACCTGATCAAAATCTTTGTTCCCGATCTTTTTCGATACGTAGACCTCTTCAGGTGTTCCGTCCACACCAACCAGAACACGTAAAGATACCGTACCGCTGACTTTGGCTTTTTTCGGAAGATCCGGCATCACCGGATTAACCTTTTGGATCGGCTTGGGATTATTATCCAATTCGTTCGCCATCTTGGTGGGTATGAAGCTCGGGGCAGCAGCGGCCGTCTTGGTTTCTACGGCGGCGGTCTTGGCTGCAGCGGCAGCAGCGGCCGCGGCTTTTTGTCTCTCGATCTCTTCGTTCCTCTTCTGCTCCGCCAAGGCCTTCTCCTGTTCGATCTTGATCTGCTCCTGCTGTTTGATCTGCTCTTCCAGAAGTTTCAGGCGTTCGTTCTCCTTCGCCTGTTCTTCGGCGATCTTTAGCTTCTCTTCCTTTGAAGAGATATCCGTACCGGCCGCCAGCTCTTTGGAGGCTTTCTCTTTCTTCTCGGCCAATTGTTTTTTCAGGTCTTCCAGTTCTTTTTCCTTGGCTTTTTTGTCCTCTTCGCTCGGCGCCTTTTCTTCTGTGGTAGTGCTGGTCAGACTTTGAAATTCGTTGTAAGAGATACGTCCCGTGCGGTACACCGGTGTATAGACCACCAGACCGAATTTCTTGTTTTCGTCGTCGTCATGAATGGTCTTGTCGGCATTAGTATTGTCACCCCAGTCGTTGCGCTGGGCATAAATAACGTTCTTCGTATGATTATAAAGATTGAATTCGAGATTCGCATAGATCGCATTCTTACCGGCGTTTTCGCCCAATCGTGTGTCTCCGATCACCGGCTGCGAAACATCCTGGATTAGTACGCCATAACGGTTGCCGGTGATCTCGTTTCCGCTGACGCTGGGAGACGAACCGATCTTGCAGTTCAGGCCGGCATAACCGTTGTTCAATATCTGATTGCTGTTGATCTTGGGTGCGGACATGATATCACAGAGAATGCCGTTCCAATAATTGCCTTCGATGCGGTTCCTGAATAGACGCGGCGATGCGTTGATGCAAGTGACACCGTCGTACGCGAATTCGACTACGCTGTAGGTAAGGATGCTTTTGTCGTTGTTCCCCTTTTTGAAAACGATACCGTACCAATCGCCGGCCTGAGGCTGCACAGCACTCTTGCTTTCCTGACCGGGCAGATTGAAATTAACCGATGTAAACCGGATCTCATATTTATCCTGACCTTCCGCGCGCAGGACGCCCTCGATGATCAATTCGCACTTATTGATGTCGTAGCCGCCTTGCTGATCGTCTTTGTTGGCGTTAAAACGGATCAACGCGTTAGGACGGATACGAAGGGTCACGCCTTCGGGAACGATCACGTCTCCGGTGACGATCACGACCCCTTCCCAGGTTTCGTCGCCTTTCAGCACGCCGGATGTGGTGGCCGCCCATAACGGCATGCCAATCAGTGTAAGGCATAAAGCTATGAAGATCGAACGCATGGTATTACCTTTTATGATTGTATGACAAATCAGAACTTCAATGAGTCGATGTTTGCGACATTTCTTCCAATAATTCCGCCGTGCCTTTATTCAGTTGTTTCAGGATCGGGTCGGATGTAAAAGAAATGTCCGAAAAATATTCCGCCTGGGACTTAGAAGATTTCCTGGAAGACTTGGCCTTTTTAGGCGCGGCTTTTTCTTTAACGGTCTGGCGCACGGCGGCCGGCGCCGATTTCAATTCCAACGGCTGCTTTTCACAGGCGGCCAGACGCTGGATCAGATCCATAATATCGGTATCGATACCGTCTCCGAGTGATTTGAGCGCTTTCAGAGCCTCCTCCAAGGTGTCCAGAATGCGGGTATCCGGGATCAACCCTCCGGCATTGATGCGTTCCGCTACGGTCTCTACGGGTTTGACCACGTCGCCGATCTTCTGGAAACCAAGCATCTTGGCGGAACTCCTGAGACTGTGCGCGGACTTCTCTATATCCCTCATCGCCGTTTCATGACCCGGATTGTCTCTGAGATGATTCAGCGAATTGGCAATGAGTTTGAAGTACGTGGCCGCTTCTTCTTTGAATATTTCGACGATTTCTTCGTCCACTCCGATCTTCGTAAAATAATCCTTCTTCGGCTCAGCTTTGGGCTCCGTTTTTACACGTTCCGTCTTTACTGGCTCCGGCTTCTCTTCTTTTACAGCGGGTGCTTCAACGGATGATGCGGCAGCCACCGGTTCAGGAATCTTCTTGACATCGACAGCGCCTGAGCTCACAAAGGCAGAAGCGCCGGGAATATTTCCAATAAAGATATTGGGCGCGGACAGCGTCGACTCCAGCCTGGTCAAATAGGATATGATAGGCGCAATATCGGACGATTTTCGCTCGATCAGTTGCAGGATGCTTTGTACCGTGGAACGCATGACGTTCTTCAGTTCCTCGGTCATTTCCAGTTCTTTTTCATTGCATCGCTCGGCGATCAACTCGATCACCGCCGCCAAGCCGCTCACTTTGGACAGTCCGAGCATACGGGATGAACTCTTGAGACTGTGGCTTACGCGTTCTATATCTTTGATGGCCGTTTCATCCTTGATCTGGCCATCCAGTTTACTCAATGATTTTTCCAGTATCCGGAAATAGCCTTCGGCTTCCTGATTGAATATATCCAGGATCTCCGCATCTATGGATTCAAAAGACGATTCGCCGATCAGGAACTGTCCTTCTTTCGGCTCCGTGGTTTTCGCGGTCGTCGTCTGTCCGGGAGACATGGTCTTCGCCGGCTTTTCTGCAGTTGAGGTCGCATCGGCTTTCTTTGAGACCTTTTTATGCGCTTTTATCTTTGAACCAACAATATTCCTGGGCTCGATATTGAGTTTTTCTGCAAAAGACTTAAGTTCCAGACCGCTCAGATCCACGTCGCCTTTCGCCATCATGTTGACCAGATCGGTGGGTATGGTCACCAGTTCCGACTCATCTTCATCCGATTTCTCAACGGCCGGCGTTTTCTCAGCCGGTTTCTCTTTGACGACAGGTACAGGAACCGGTTTTTCAGTCTCCTCCTTCACCACTTCCTTCTGGACGGCTTTTTCGGGAATTTTTTTCTGAGGTTCCTCCTGCTTTTCTTCTTCACTTGCTTTTACGACATAAGGATGTTCTTCCAATGTTCGTTGTAAACCGCTGATCCAGGATTCATTGGATACCACGGTAGAGACCTCTTTGGAGGTTCCTTTGGACTCCTGAACCTGAGCGGCTTTGGGCAATGCCTTGGCTGCAGGGGTGAATTCTGCCGGCGTCTCGCCCGTGGGCAACTCCTTGTGCGTGCCGAATTCTTCCAGTTTAGTTTTCAACACGCTCCATGCCGTTTCAGATATTTCCGATCCACTGACCAGTTCCGCCGCGCCGCCCACCGTTTCTTCGATCAGATGAAGCAATTCCGGAGCGATCGCATTCTGTGAATCAAGGCATGTCTTAAGCTGCTTCAGAACCAGATCGAAATGTGCGGTAAAGACGGTAAATCGCAGCAGTTTGGAACCGGTATACAGACTGCGAAAGGATTGCTGAATATTCTTTATCGAAGCGTGATCGCTGCCCGACGCTTTTAATTTCTGAACGGCGGAGCGGATAGTCTCAAACGAATACTGCGCTTCATCGAGGAAAACCTTGAGGTCTTCGGCGTCCATATCCGTCGTAGACAGCCGGACCACGGCTTCATCCGCAGATTCAGCAACACGCTTGATTTCTGCATCCACTTCGGCCATTTTGGCTGTCTCAATCTTATCTTCAGCGGGCGGCGTCGCTTCGGTACCGGCCGAGGCGGTGAATTGATCGATCAGTGAAGCTATGTCATCCAGAAACGATGACGTCAACGGGAACCGGCCCTGCATCTCGGTTTCCTTGAATAACACAGCTACCTGCTGCAGTACTCCGAAAGAGGCATCATTCATGCGGGCTTTTTTCTCGCCAACATTATCGGCAAAATCGATCAGGGTTTTCTCTATGCTGTTCATGAGCCGGCTGAACCGAGGCAATTCGAAGATCTTGCCTATGCGTTTGAATTCGCCGAAGCTGTCCGCCAATTCAATGAAGTAGCGTGTTCGTCCAAGATTGGTGCGCAATTGCGTGACCGCCGCATCCAGACGTTTGAATTCCGCACGGAATTCTGTAAAAAAATCCTCACGGTCGGAGGCCACGCCTTCATGGTCGGAGGCCGGACGAATGGTTGCCTCGGTCTTCTGTTCCAGCGCCTGTTCCTCGTGAACGGTTTTTCTTCTACGCTTCGAAAGAAATCCGATCATGTCGTCCACTTTTTTGAATTCCGAAGCGCTGAGTATGCGGGGCTCTTCCTCTTTCTTTACTTTATTGGCCGGCGGTTCGGTCTTCTTTTCTACCGCAACTTGTTTGATCGGAGTCGGCGGTATGGCCGTCTTTTCAGATTTTGGTTCCGCCGTCGTGCCGGCTTTCACCGGCTCTTTAAGCAGGGAATCTACGTCAATCTCTATACCGATTGGCTTGAGTTCGCTTCTGAGGGCCGGCAGATTTTCCCGGTTCTTGATGATCTGCGCCCATATCTGGGAGAGTCTCTCGGAATCCGTTTCGATGGCCGAGATCATCTGGCTCTTTTTGAAATCGGGTTGTTGAACTTTGAGAACGATCTTCTGGAGGAAACCGGTGAAAGCGGACAGTTGCGATGCCGATTCCAGAGAACCGATCTGAGCATAATGGTCTTTGGATTGTGTGATGAAAACAATGATCTTCTTTACAAGATTATATTCCATCGGCGTGAAACGCGTCTCGATCATGCTTTTGGCATGCGTCAGCAGTTCCGACAAATAGAAATCGACAAATTTTCTGATTTTGGGATCGTTGATCATGGATAATCCGTAAAGAAAAAAAACCCTAAACAAAACTTTAGGGTTTTTTCAAATTAAAAACTATAGACCGGCTGTTTTATTTTCCGACATATTCATGCACTTTGGATAACAGATCTTCATCGTGGAATGGTTTGGTCAGGAAATCGTTGGCGCCGTTATTGATCGCGGAGTCTTTATCCTGAGGCGAATCCTTGCCGCTGAGCACCACGATCGGCACGGTCGCAAAGGCGCCGCCGAGTTCGCGCACGGCCTTCATGACCTCGAGTCCGCTCATATCGGGAAGCATCATATCGAGCAGGATCAGGTTCGGCTGAAGTTCTTTGGCCAGGCGAACGGCGTCCTCGCCTTTCATGGCGCTGGTCAGTGCGTAATGCTCATTCTCCAAAGCGATCTCGACCATTTTCTGTATCACGATGCTGTCGTCCACTACGAGTATCTTTCTTCCGGCTGCTCCGGCCGCCGTAGCCGCGGGTTTGGCTGTGGCCGCAGGTTTGGGTTCGACCTTCGGTTCCACTTTCGGAGCCTCGGTCATCGCCGACATCAGGTCAAAGTCCTCTTTCTTTGGAGGAGGAGGCGTTGCTTTGGGTTCTTCTTTGACCTTGATTTCTTCTTTGATCTTTGGTTCTTCTTTAACTTTGGGCGTTTCCGCTTTTGCCGTTTCTTTCTTGACTTCTTTGACCGGTTCCGCTTCGGCGACCGCTTCTTTTTTCTTGGTTTCTTTTTTCTTTTCCGGTTTGGCTTCGGCTTTCTTGCTCTCGGCGCTTTCTTTGGCCTTTCCCGAAGGAGTGCCGCCGCCCGTGATCAGTTTATCTCCGGCCAGTTTCTGCAGAATTTCTTCCACAAAATCCTGGTCCCGTTCCACTTTGGATGCTATATCTGAAACGGAACGCTTGCCGTCAACGGAGAAAAGTATGCGCCATTCGATCTTTTTGAGCATGACCGAATCGACTTTTTCACGCAAATCTTTGGCTCTTTCGTAAACTGATTCCACGATTCTACCTCATTAAGGTTGGTATGAGTTGAAATGCATTTCGGATGACCGAGGCACAGAATAGCCTATTTTAGTTGTAAGTTTAATACAAATAAATCATTATGTCAATGGTTTTTTATAGACTATTCAAATAATTTTTTAACCAGGTTAACAGTCTAGCCTGAGATTTAATTACGTTGTATTGTGGAAATACTTGAATTAAATTTTCATGAATCATTAAGCCAAGAAAATTTCTTGCCACTTTTCACTAATCAAATAGACTATACGTAAAGAAGCGCTAAAAACTCTTTTCTTGACGTATAGGGAGGTGATGTAAAATGATTTTACGTAATGGTATTTTTTTACTGAGTTTAGTTTTATTGATACTATGGAATTCCTGTGATGGCAATGACCATAAAATCAGCACTTGCGATGACGGGGAGATCAGCGCAGCCGATGCGGTGTGGTCGCATGGGGAAGGTGATTTACAAAACTCAAAACGGGCCCCGGCTCTTCGTGAAAAGGACTGTATAGAAGGACCAGCCACGACTCCGACCTTTGAATGGAGCTTGGACTTGGGCGGCTTGGGAACCGCAGCAGCCCCCGTCATAGGCGATGACGGAACCATATACATAGTCGGTGAATATCCCGGTGAACCCAAGGGTGGTGGATTACGAAGATCGGGATTACTTGCAGTCTCACCTACTGGTCAACTCAAATGGTTTTTTGAACGTCGGGTTGACGCAGGAGTTTCGATTGGTGTAGTTTACAACTTGTCCACTGTGGTTGGATCAGACAGCACGATATACATCAGACTGTTTGATAGCACATTTCACGCTCTGAGCCCTGATGGAACAGTAAAATGGCAGTATCAATCGCCATCGCCAATTACAGCATTGCCGGTGATTGACAAATCAGACCGGATTTATACGGCTAATGATACTCTCTTATGTTTCAGCCCAGATGGTAAGGTTTTGTGGAGGTACGCATTAGGTAATGCAGAAAACCGCGCAGCACGTATTATTCTCGGACGGTCCATGTTTTTAGTTGGACGAACAAGATCTGGTTGGCATTGTCTCGACTATAATGGAAACCATCGTTGGCAATATCTTGGTGATTTCGAATTCACAACCCACAATAATGTGATCTTCGATGAACAGGAGAACAGCTATCTCAAATTAAATGATAACTCTATAGTTTCATTGGATCGCTATGGCAACGAACGTTGGTCAGGAGGATTTTCAGGCCTTGGCGGAATAAGTGAGCCTGTGCTTCGCGGTCAATATCTCTATTTCACATCGTTTGCTCAACTGTACAGAATGGATAAGGATACCGGAAAAAACCCAGAAAAGCTCACTGATTTTCCACGCTATTTCAGCCCGGATGTGTCCCCTTTGATTACTGATGACGGGATTGTGCTCGTCGCTTCCCGCTATGCCGGACCATTCAGTGTAGCCCATCTGCCCGATAATACTCCCCTGATCGCGGCGGTTTCACAAGATGGTATAAAACTATGGGAAATAGCGTTACCCGGTTCACTTTACAACGATTTCGAAAGCTATTTTGCGGTAACAAAAGATCGGCGAATCTATGTTGCAAGTTATACAGACATTAGTCAATCGATAGGTCGTCTTTATTGCTTAAGTTACTAATTTTGGAGAATTCTAATGAAAACTTTACAGATATTAATATTGCTTTGTGCCGTTTCCTTGCTTCAGGCACAAACCGGACCCGACATTGGCAACGGCGAATTTCTTGCTGCTTATAAGGGAACACAATGTTTGGCAAAGTATTGGAGGTAATCAATCCAAGATCATAACGGTTTATTCTCTAAGCGAAGGCTATAACTTTGACTTGCGGTGTTATATTTACGACAGGCAGGATTCCATATGGACTTGGTCAGAAAAACGAGTCACGTGTGGCGTTTGCGGCTGGCCGCCCGAAGAGATCGCCTTTCCTAAAGATGTTAACCTGCTTCAAAACATGTCTATGGAATCCTTGCACCTTTTGCCGGACAATGAAGCCTGGTGGCCGGTTAATCCGGATAATCTGACCTCCAGAGAGAAACGATTGATTCTTAGGCCGATACGGGGCACTTTACTTCAACTCACACATAAGTTCCGGTGGAAAAACATAGATGCATGGGATATACCGCCGGACACTACCGATTTTGGGTATGAGGATGAAAATGAATTAAATCCCCAGGTTGAACAAGACATTACTCTCTTGGATAATGAGGCTGAAGAAACAACCATTGAGGCGATATCATTGAAAAAGTCGGAAAAGTGGCTCCCGTCGGATTTTGCTCTTTGGTCAAATTATCCCAATCCATTTAATCCAAGTACTACTATCACGTTTGACATCGCCAAGCCGTCGGTCGTAAAACTCACGATCTACAATTCATTGGGTCAGACAGTTAGAGCGCTGTATGAAGGGACGAAATCGGAAGGACGGTACGACATATACTGGGACGGGAAGAACGATCAGGGAGTTCAGGTTCCAAGCGGGATGTATATCTACCGGCTTGAAGCCGGAGAATTCACACAAAGTAAGAAGATGATGTTGGTGAAGTAAAAAGAGAATACAAAAGAATACAAATAGAATTCAAGGCCCGCAAAACCAATTGCGGGCTATTTTTCATCCTCTCTGCTGTCTTTTTTCACGATTCTTGAAGAACCGTATGAGCGCTTCGACGTAATCCGTTCCCGTGGCCATATCGATCAGATCCACTTTGCTTTTTCTGAAAATATCCGTTTGTGTTTTGAATCGTGCCTCGGCTCCGCGGACAACGGCTTCCCGCACGGCCTTTGACGAGGTGTCCAATTCGACCATCTCGCCCGTTTCTTCATCTTCCAGGACCATGATCCCGACATCGGGCAACTCTTTTTCACGGCGATCGAAAATACGGATGGCCACCAGATCGTGTTTCCGCGCCACGGCACGCAGCGAACGTTCGTAGTCTTTGTCGATAAAATCGCTCATGAGGAAAACAATGCTCCGCCGGTTGAGTACATGCAAAGCGTATTCCAGCGCTGCCGTGATCCTGGTCAGGCGGCGCCGCGGCTTGAATGTAAGCAGTTCACGTATCAAACGCAGAACGTGCGATTTCCCTTTTTTGGGCGGGATGAATTTCTCGACCGTATCGGTAAATATCAAAAGGCCTACTTTGTCGTTATTCTTGATCGCGCTGAACGCAATCAGAGCGGCCATCTCGATCATCATTTCCGACTTGGTCTGTTTGACCGTTCCGAAATTACCCGACGCACTCGCATCAAAAAGCACCATCAGCGTTTGTTCGCGCTCTTCTTCGAAGACCTTCAAATACGGCCGGTCCATGCGGGCGGATACATTCCAGTCGATGAATCGAACTTCGTCGCCGAACTGGTATTCGCGTACTTCCGAGAAAGACATGCCGCGTCCTTTGAAGACCGTATGATACTCACCGCTGAAAATATTATTGACCAAACCCCGTGTTTTGATCTCAATGCGGCGAACTTTTTTTAGAATGTCCTTTGTGATCATGTTAGATGAATTGAGTCATTGAACCATTGGCTCATTCTATTGGTTTTTTACTTGTATTAAGTTAAGAATCGTCAGTTCTTGTTCCAAAAAATCCTTCACCTACTTAAAAATATTTTTCAATTCAATGAGATCATTGATCCTGAAATCCGCCTCCTTCGTTTCTTCAGCGGGCTTGAATCCGTACGTCACGCCGCAGGTAAGTATGCCCGCCGCTTTCCCGCACTGAATATCCTGCGGACCGTCGCCGACAATGACCGTTCTGAGTTTCGGCGCCTTCAGAACCGAAATTACATGCTCTATAACAGCCGGGTCCGGTTTCTTTTGCGGGAGCGTGTCACCTCCGAGAATGAGATCGAGATGCTCCGCCAATTCCAAACCCGTCAATATCTTCTTCGTGAAACGCTCGGATTTATTGCTCGCTACCGCCTTTTTCTTGCCGGAAAAATACTTCATGATCTCCCGCGCATGCGGATACAGCGTCACGTGATCGAGACAATGTTCCTCATGATGGGTATAATAGATCCTTCGCGCTTTTTCAACCAGTTCATCCGTGACCGCCGTCTGAGTAGCAACCGCGCGGGTGAGCAATGCCTTGATACCGTCACCGACATAAGTCCGGATCTTCTCTGGGGGCAGGGGTTTCAGCGACAGGGTACCCAGCGTATAATTGACCGAAGCCACAATGTCGTCCAGCGAATTGACCAATGTGCCGTCGAGATCAAAGATCAAAAGGTCAATATCGGTCACGAAACGTTCCTTAATTGATTGAAAAGTATTCCCATCCCATATAGAGACCGAACGCCATGAGTGTAAATCCGCTGACGAGGGTGATACGCTTTACCGTTTCGTCCGAAATCGTGGTCCGTTTCCAAACCGCCCATTTTGCCAGCATCAGAAACCATGCGGCCGTGCCCAGCGCCATCCCGCCGATGAAAACGATCTGCTCGGTAAGCGAAGGTCTCAGCCAATGATACGAATATAGAATGCCTACCGCAAAGATCCAAAAACCGATCGGAAGAGGGTTGGACAGGTAGATCAGAAAACCGAGGGAAAAATTCTTGGTCAACTCGTTTCGCGGGGCCACATGCACCACCGGCGCGGCTGTCTTGCGGGCGCCTTTATACACCAGCCGGCCGCCCAATAAGGACAATACCGGAAAACCCAGCGGCTGCAGCATGTACTCGATGCGATGTTGGATAGCCGAGACGCCGAAGACCGCGACCACGCAGTACCCGATATCGACAACCAATGCGCCGATCCCGATCATCATGGCCTGCAAAAATCCTCGCTTGAAAGCCGTATCTACGATCGAGACGCCGATGGGCCCGACCGGAATAGAGTTCAAAAAACCCGTCAGAAGTCCCAGTAGAAGCGCGGTGGTCACTTCGAACATCATCGCCGTATCCTTGCAGTTATGAGAATATCACCGGAAATCTCTTTGACGGAAACGTTTTCCAATCCGATAGCCTTTTCTATGGTTGACGTCAAATCCGCGCCAACGGACGAGAGGCCGTTCCCGATCAATTTAGGCCCAACAAAGACCATGAGGTCATCGGCAAGCCCTTGTTTCAGAAATTCACCATGCACCACCGAACCGCCTTCGACCAATACTGACGAAATGTGTTCATCTTTCAAAAGTTTCTTCATCGCCGCCTTCAGATCGATGCCGGATTTCTTTCGGCGGAATTCATATACTATGACGCCGCGTTCTCTCAATGGTTTGATCTTTTTTCGATCAGCGCTCTTCAGTGTCAGAACGATGGTTCCGTCTTTTACAATTTTGGCATTAAGCGGAATACGCAGCCTCCCGTCGAGAATGATAGGCTTCGGATCGCGGCCTTTCACGAGGCGAACGTTCAGCTGCGGGTTGTCCTTGATCACCGTTTCCGCGCCCACGAGCACGGCGTCATATTGGGCGCGCTGCTTGTGAACCACACGCCGCGATGCTTCCGAACTGATCCATTTGGAATCGCCGTTTGCGGTCGCGATCTTGCCGTCGAGCGATTGCGCCATTTTCAATGTGATCCACGGCAGACCGGTTCGTACGTTCTTAAAAAAGGCTTTATTCAAGGCCTCGCACTCATCCTCCAGAATTCCGTGTTCGATTCTGATCCCTGCGTTCCGCAAGATCTTCGCCCCTTTTCCCGACACAGCCGGAAATGGATCTTTGGTTCCAAATACTACATGAGGAATTCTCTCTGATATGATCAGATCCGTGCAGGGCGGAGTCTTGCCATGATGGCAACACGGTTCCAGATTGACATACAAGATCGTATCGGAGAGATCGGTGAATCCATTCCGCTTCGCGCGGCGGATCGCTTCCACTTCCGCGTGAGGCTTGCCATAACCCGTATGATAACCTTTGGCCATGACCTTTCCATCGGAACGGCGAACCAATACCGCGCCTACCATCGGATTGGTGGCCGTCTTGCCAATTCCTTTTACGGCGAGCTTAAGGGTTTGACGGATAAATTTTTCGTGATCGATCATTTTGAATACCAAACCACGAAGGCCACAAAGCTAAGGCACAAAGAACACAAAATGTATTTTTTTTGTGATCTTTGTGAGTTTTTCCTTTGTGCCCTTTGTGGTAAAAAATTGCTTTTGCAAATTAGACAAACCGTGTAAGTTATTCAAGCAGATTTACTGTTCAGAATAACCGCAAATAAACTCGGGGTCCATAACCACCTCTCCTCTTGACAATCCGCTTTTTTTCGTTTAATATTGCCTGTACCGAAGTTTCAAAAACTTTTGAAACTTGAAAATTCGGCGGACAGTCCATGAATAAAGCCCTGCAAAGATCCATTGAACACTTCACCCAGAGCTGGGGCGAGATCGGTTTTTTCTGGGGCATCAATAAGGTCATGGGACAATTATACGCTCTGCTTTTCAGCAGCGACCGTCCCCTGACGCTGGACGATATGTGCCGGCAGCTCGATATCAGCCGCGGCAATGCGAGCATGAATATCCGCGCGCTGAAAGAATGGGGCGTGATACGCAAAGTTCGCATCAAAGGCGACCGCAAGGATTATTACGAACTCGACGAAGATATCTGGAAGATCATCATCCATTTTGTCCGGGAGCGCAAGAAACGCGAACTGGAACCCGTTCTCGACACCATGCGGCGCTGCTCCGATCTGATAAGGCAAAATCAGAAGGCCATGAATGCCGAGGACAAAAAGCAGGCAGCTGTTTTCCAAAAGCGTCTGGAAGGCATGATCGAGATCTCCGAAGGCGTGAACCGGATACTCGAGAAATTCATCAAAGGTGAAGAGGTGACGTCGCAGAGCATCACTAAGATCCCGGTGAATTGGAAATGAATGGTCGTTGAGCCTTTCGAAGCGACCGATACTGAATTTTATGACCACGGCACAAAAACAGAAAGACAAAGGATCTGGAATGAAGACTTACGATACGATCCCCTGGCTCAAAAAATTTATCGAAGAGACGGACGCGTCGATCTTCGAGATCTTTGACAATACCGGCAGTGCGGATCTCAAGGAAATTCTGAAGGACCAGCACAAAGGCGGAAAACGCCTGCGTCCTGCGATCATCGGCGCCTCGGCCTGTTTGGGCGAGACCATGTCCGATGCCGCCCGTTACGGCGCCGTCTCGGTGGAACTCCTCCATCTGGCTTCCCTATTTCATGACGACGTGCTCGATAATACCGAATCGCGCCGTTTCCAGATCGCCGCTCAGAAGAAGATCGGTAACCTGACGTCGATACTCTCCGGCGATTACCTGCTCATGGAAAGCATCGGTCTCATGATCCGCCATTTGCCGGCGGATGTGACCGAGTATTTCCTGTCCACCATCAAGAAAATGATCAAGAGCGAGATCTATTCAAACAAGCTTCTCTACAATCTGGACATTTCCAAAAAGGAATTCCTCCAGATCATCGACGAGAAGACCGCTTCCCTCTTTGCGCTGGCCAGCTCTCTCGGTATCCGCACGACTTCGCACAATGCGGACGCGATCGAGCGCATGACCCGTTTCGGCTACAACCTCGGCATGGCGTATCAATTGATGGACGATCTCGAGGACATGTTCGGTCTGGTCGATGGCTCCGACAACGACCTGGAACACGGTTACATCAGCCTGCCCGTGATCGAATTGCTCAATGCCGCCGCCGAAGATCTGAAGCCGGAGATCCGTCAGTGGATCAAACATATCGATCCCGATAAGTCCATGCGTCTGCTGCATATGATGAAGAGCTATTCGATCTTCAAGGTCACGCTGACCACCATAAAGAAATACGCGGGAACGGCCAGGGAATGTCTGCTTGGAATACCGATTGGAGCCAACGAAGAAAAGACCGCTTGTATGGAGTTTCTGAAAGACTTGTGCAATTATGTAGAGAGTAAGACGGAGAGCCTGGTGGCTTTTTACGAAAAAACGGCCGATAGTAAAAAAGACACGAGCGGGAAAAAGATCTACGCTTTCGGCTGATGGGAATTGGCAACGAGCCAGTCTATATAGTCCTTCGAACCCTGCACGATAGGCATGGCAATGATCTCCGGCGTCTGATAACTGTGAAGCTCCTTGATTCTACGCTCGACCGCTGAAAAATTCTCCTCACCGGTTTTTACCACTAATAGAAATTCGGATTCGTCGTTGATCTTACCGTCCCAGTAATAGATCGAGCGAACTTTGTCCACGATATTGACGCACGCCGCGAGTTTTTCGAACACCAGAGTTTTTGCTATCGTTTCCGCCTCACCGGCGTCTCCGGCCGTGACATAGACCACGATACATTTTTCTTCCATCGTAACTATTCCGTTATTTTCAAAACAGCCAGGAAAGCTTCCTGGGGAATTTCCACCTTTCCAACCTGTTTCATTCGTTTCTTGCCTTCTTTCTGCTTCTCCAGCAGTTTGCGCTTACGGGAGATATCGCCGCCGTAACACTTGGCCGTTACATCTTTGCGCATTGCACGGACGGAGTCACGCGCAATGATCTTGGAACCGATCGCCGCTTGAATGACCACTTCAAACATCTGCTTCGGGATCAGGTCTTTCAGCTTTTCGCAAAGTTTGCGTCCCCATTCATACGCTTTGTCGCGGTGAATGATGCCGGAAAAAGCATCGACGGGATCGCTATTGATCAGAATATCCAGCTTCACCAGGTTGCCTTCTTTATAGCCAATATATTCGTAATCGAACGATGCGTATCCTTTGGTGCAGGATTTCAATTTATCATAGAAATCGAACACGATCTCGGACAGCGGAAATTCGAACGCCAGATCCACGCGTGTCGGTGAAATATAATTCGTATTGCGGTAAATGCCGCGGCGCTCCATGGAGAGGCTCATGATATTGCCGATGAATTCCGTCGGAGTGATGATCTGCGCTTTGATATACGGTTCTTCCACATGGTCGATGACACCCGCCGAAGGCATGAAGGAAGGATTGCTGACCTCTACTACTTCGCCGTTGGTCTTGTAAACCTGATAGCGCACGCTCGGAACGGTCGTGATCATGTTGATATTGAATTCCCGATGCAGACGTTCCTGCACGATCTCCATGTGCAATAGCCCCAGAAATCCGCAGCGGAACCCGAATCCGAGGGCCGTCGAAGTTTCCGGTTCGTAGATCAGGGAGGAATCGTTGAGCTTCAGCTTTTCGAGCGATTGGCGCAATTCTTCAAAATCGTCGCTATCGGTCGGATAGATGCCGCTGAATACCATCGGCTTAATGTCTTTGTAGCCGGCCAGCGGTTCTGAGGCCGGATTGTCCGCATTGGTGATCGTGTCGCCTACGCGGATATCGCTGATCTCGCGGACATTGCCAACCACGTAACCTACTTCGCCTACGGACAATTTGTCCGATTTGATCTTATCCAGACGCAAATAACCGACCTCGTCGGCATCGTAGTGTTTGTCATTGGAGAAGAATTTCAAGTGCATATGCTGCGGCAATTCGCCCTGAAACACCCGCACGTAAGCAATGGCCCCGCGGAACGGATCGAACACGGAATCGAATATCAGCGCCTGCAGGGGCTTATTCGCATCGCCGTTCGGCGGCGGAATATCGCTGACGATCTTTTCCAGAATTTCCTCGATCCCGATCCCCGCTTTGGCGCTCGCTAAAACGATGTCTTCACGTTTACATCCTATCAGATCGATGATCTCCTTACAGGTTTCTTCAGGCTGAGCGCTGGGAAGATCGATCTTATTGACCACGGGAACGATATGGAGGCCGGCATCGATGGCCAGATACAAATTACTGATCGTTTGCGCTTCTATGCCCTGCGAAGCATCGACCACCAGGATCGCACCTTCGCAGGCCGCCAGACTGCGGGAAACTTCGTACGTGAAGTCCACATGACCCGGCGTGTCGATCAGGTTCAGCACATATTCCTGCTTGTTCCTGGCCTTGTAATCCATGCGGATCGCATGCGCTTTGATCGTAATACCGCGCTCCTGTTCCAGATCCATGTTATCCAGAACCTGGTTGTGCATTTCGCGCTGCGCGATCGTATGGGTGTACTCCAGCAAACGGTCGGCCAGCGTGGATTTACCGTGGTCTATATGAGCAACAATACAGAAATTTCGGATGTTTTCGATCGCCATGAATGCCTTATGTTCTGAGATTCTCTTTGTGTTTTCTAAATGCGCGGGCAATATATCAATTAGGATTTGCAAAATCAATTTTTATTTGATAACATCATTCGGCATTTTATTAACAGGACACGGGCGACTCGGATAAGTGAAGGAAAACAAAGTCCTTATGTCTGTTTTGCATGAACAAGTAAATAAATAATGAAACCCATAATACTCAAACCCGAACAAGAACGGCGCATTCAGAACGGACACCTCTGGATCTTCAGTAATGAGATCAAAAGTAATCTGAAAGATTACGAACCGGGAGAGTTGGTTGAGATACGAAATTCCGAACAGGCTTTCATCGGTATCGGCTACGTCAATCCTCACTCCCTGATCAGCGTACGGGTGCTGACTCGGGTTATCGAAGAGATCGGATTTGACTTCTTTGAAAAGCGTATCCGGACGGCGTACGCCAGACGTCAATTTGACTATCCGGGTTCAGTCTCCTACCGTGTCGTTTTCGGTGAGAGCGACGGATTGCCGGGATTGGTGGTCGATAAGTACGGCGACTATCTCGTTCTTCAGAGCCATGCTTATGGCATCGAAAAGCATCTCACAACCATTATAGAAGTTCTGAAAAAAGTTTTCTCCCCCGCAGCGATCGTGGCGCGCCTCGATACCGGCGTCAGGCAATTGGAGCATCTCGAATTGAAGAAGGAAGTGGTGTTCGGGGATCTGCCTGAATTTGTCACAGTCAATATCGAAGGACTTCAGTATAAACTGGATCTGATGAACGGTCAGAAAACCGGTTTTTTTCTCGATCAGAAGGAGAATCATTCTTCCACGTCCAAATACGTTGCGAATAAAAAGGTACTGGATTGCTTCTGCTACGTTGGCGGTTGGAGCCTGCATGCGGCCCGGTTTGGCGCGTCGTCGGTGACCGGCCTGGACAAATCCGAACAGGCGATCCGGCTCTGCCGCGAGAATGCGTCGCTCAACGGGATCACCAACTGCGATTTCAAACAAGCCGATGTTTTCGACGAATTAAAGGAGATCAACGAACGTAAAGAGAAATTCGACGTCATCATTCTCGATCCTCCGGCCTTTGCGAAATCTCGGACGCAGATCAAAGACGCCATCAAAGGCTACCGCGAGATCAATCGCCGGGCCGCAAAAGCGCTCAATGATGGAGGCATTTTGTATACCTGCAGCTGTTCCCATGTGATTGACCCGGAAACATTTCGCAATATCGTATTTCAAGGCTTGTACGGAGCCGGCAAAAACGCGATCCTGCTCGAAAACAAAACGCAGGCCAAAGATCATCCGATATTACTCTCGATGAGGGAAACGGAGTATTTGAAATGTTTGGTGTTGCAGGTATTTTAATGCCAGAACTTTGCCACGTGTCTCCGCAGTAAAAAGTTTTTATAAAAGGAATTCTTAAATGAAAATGATTTTAAGCTTATGCCTCCTGAACGTTTTACAGATCTCGGCCCAGGAGGAATCGAAACCCCAAAAGATCACGATCGCCGTTCTGCCTTTTGAGAACATCACCAAAAATCCCGAAGAAGACTGGCTTGCGCAAGGGCTGGCGGAACAGATCACCACGGGCCTTGCCAGAGTCGGCTCTCTGAAAGTGGTCGAACGCATGCAGATGGAAAAAGTTCTGACCGAACAGAACTTCCAAATGACCGATTTCGCCGACGCTCAGACCTCGGTTAAGATCGGGCAGGTTCTGTCCGCCGGTAAGCTTTTGGTCGGAAGTTACCAGATCGTCAGCGACCAGCTCTCCGTTACGGCACGCGTTGTGGATGTGGAAACCGGAGCGGTAGATGAGAAACATACGTTCAAACAAACCGATCACCTCGATAACATATTCGATCTGTACGATGCGTTGATCCAGGATATCCTCAAAAGTTTTGACGTCAGGATCACCAAGTCCCAGACGTCGAAGATAGAACAATTCAAGAAGAGCGGAACGAAGAGCGCAAAGGCTTATGAGTTTTACACCAAAGGAGTGACCGCGTTTCAGGTCGGCGACGAAAAGAACCTGAAACAAGCCCGGGATTATTTCAAAAAGGCTTTGAGCAAGGATAAAAAATACACCGATGCACGCAAAGCATTGGCCAACGCCTACATCCGGCTCAACGAGATCGATGACGCCATCGATGAATATGAAAAGATCAAAAAGTCCAAAGATGCCGACGAGGAAACGTTTAACACGCTGGGTTTGTTTTACGTGATAAAAAACAAGGGCGACAAAGCGCGGGAGAATTTCGAAAAGGCGATCCAGGTTAACGCCGGTTTCTCCGAAGCGTATTATAACCTCGGATTGATCTATTTCAATAGTCAGCAATTTGATAACGCCATGGATTATTTCAAAAAGGCCGACAAATTGGATCCGGATAATCCGGATTATCTCTACCAGATCGCATGCATTCACATGCTGATGAAAAAAGAGTATGATGCTTTCCGTATTCTGGAGGAAGCCTTAGAGGCAGGATTCAATAAAAAAGAAAAACTGCAGAAGGACAAAGCCTGGGATACGGTGCGGTTTCAGGACAAATTCCAGGATCTTTTGGAAGAATATTTCGAGTAACCATGAAAACATTCAGAGTTTGCAAATTGTCCGAACTTCCGGCTGGTTCGGCAAGGTCCATCAAAGTGCTCGCCCGCCAGATCGCTGTTTTTAACATCGAAGGCCATATCAAAGCCTTCGACGGGCTGTGCAAACATATGAATGCGCCGCTGGTACAAACCGGCCAGATCAAAGGAACCCTGCTGACCTGCAAATGGCACGGCTGGCAGTACGATATCGCAACTGGTGCGTGTATCGGGAAACCGATGGTCGCCCTGCGTCAATATGAAGTCGAGATCCAAAACGACGAAGTGTTTGTAAAAGTAGAAACGACCTGATCAACTGCTGCTTGCAAATGACCCTCTTTTTCATTATTTATCCAGAGGTTTGTAATACATAATTTTCTTCCGGAGAGTAAGCTATGGCCGACATGCATTCGTTTGATATCGTTTCCAAGATCAATATGCAGGAAATGACCAATGCGATCCAGCAGGCTACCAAAGAGATCGAGACACGATACGATTTTAAAGGCAGCAAGAGTTCCATCGAGCTCGGTAAGGATGAAATCACGATCATCTCCGACGACGACTTCAAACTCAAGTCGGTGATCGATATCCTGCAAAACAAGATGATCAAACGGGGCATCCCGATCAAAGCTTTGAAATACGGCAAGGAAGAAGAAGCAGCAGGAGGCACGGTACGCATGAAGATCAAACTCCAGCAAGGCATCGAGCAGGAGAACGCCAAAAAGATCGTTGCGGCCATCAAAGAAACCAAACTCAAGGCCCAGGCCGCCATTCAGGGCGATCAGGTGCGCGTTTCCGCCAAGAATATCGACGATCTGCAGACCATCATGAAGATGCTGAAGGAAAAGGAATACGATTTCGCCATGCAATTTGATAACTACCGATAAGGCCCCGGTTGAACTCTGACGCTAAAATACTCGTGACCGGCGGAGCCGGTTACATCGGTTCCCACGCCGTACGCCAGCTCAAGCGAGCCGGGTACTCCACGCTTGTTCTGGATAATCTGGTATTCGGTCATCGGGAATTTGCCGATGCGGCGGAATTGATCGTCGGCGATCTTTCCGACCGTGAACTGCTTACCAGAGTGTTTTCGGAGAATAAGATCGAAGCGGTGATGCATTTTGCCGCCTATGCTTATGTCGGTGAATCGGTGGAGAATCCGTCCAAATATTACCGCAACAATGTCGTCAGCACACTCAATCTGCTGGACGCCATGGTCGCCCATAACGTCAAACGATTCGTCTTCTCGTCAACGTGCGCTACTTACGGCGAACCCGTTGAAATTCCAATGTCGGAAAAACATCCGCAGGCGCCGATCAACCCGTACGGCCAGACCAAACTGATGGTCGAGAAGATCTTGCGTGATTACGACAGAGCCTACGGACTTCGCCACGTTTGCCTTCGGTATTTCAATGCGGCCGGAGCCGATCCCGACGGAGGCATCGGTGAAGATCACGACCCGGAGACGCACCTGATTCCGCTGGTACTCGACGCCGCGATGGGACGCCGTCCCCATATCACGGTATTCGGCCGCGACTACTCCACCGCCGACGGTACCTGTGTTCGCGACTACATCCACGTGACCGACCTTGCCGATGCGCACATACTGGCGCTAAGATATTTGACAGAAAATAATCCGAGCGATGCTTTCAATCTAGGAAACGGTAATGGATTTACTGTAGACCAGGTCATCGAAACCGCCCGCTCGATCACGGGCCAAATGATACCGGTGATCTACGGATCACGTCGCGCAGGCGACCCCGCCGTGCTGATCGGAAGCTCACAAAAAGCGTCCAGCGTTTTGGGATGGAAACCGAAATTCAACGATCTTTCGAAGATCATTTCTACCGCATGGAACTGGCATCAAAAAAGATTTAAATAATTCACTTGTGCTTTGGCCGCAAAAAACATTCCGCTGCAGCGGGATACCTTTTTGTTGCTACGATTTTTGACTAAACGAAAGAACTTATGATCTACAGCATGACCGGCTTTGGCAAAGCCGAGAAGATAATCGATGGAACTACCATCGCGGTTGAAGTTCGCACGCTCAACAGCCGCTACCTCGATCTCATTTTCAAAGCACCGCGCACCTTCCTTTATCGTGAGAACGAGATCAAAGAATTTGTCAAACGCAAGATCGAACGCGGCAAGATCACCGTGTCCCTGAATATCGAGTCGTCCAATCTGATGCTGACCAATTTCAACATCGATCAGAATCTGGTGAAACAATACGCGGCTATGCTGCGCGAAGCCTCCGCCAAAGCCGGTTTGTCCGGGGACGTGACACTCGACCATGTTCTGAAGTTCAGCGACGTATTTCTCAGCAATACCAATGGCGAAGCCGACGAGGTCTTCTGGAAAGAAATACTGAATTGCGTGGACAAGGCTTTGGATGAACTCAACGCCATGAGACTGAAAGAAGGACAGGAGATCGCCAAAGATCTTTTGTCAAGAGTTCGCCTCATCGAAGATCATCTGAACAGGGTCGAATCGCTTTCGAAGACGGCGGTCAACGAAGAACTGGATAAATTGCGCGAACGCATCAAGAAATTGCTGGAGAAAACGGACTTCGATCCTCAGCGGCTGGAACTCGAGCTGGCGCTGATCGCGGATAAAGTGGACATTACGGAGGAACTGGTTCGCTTCCGAAGCCACAACAAAATGTTCACCGATCTCGTCAATGGCAAACAGCAGCAGACCGGCCGAAAGCTCAACTTCATCACGCAGGAAATGGGCCGCGAGACCAACACGATGGGCTCCAAATCTTCCCAGTCCGACGTCATTCACACGGTCGTCGCCATCAAAGAGGAACTGGAAAAACTGCGCGAGCAGATCCAGAATGTAGAATAGGCCATCATGTTTAATTTTTTTAATGTCGACCAGTGGCTTCAAACCATCCAAAGCCTTGATACGTCGCTCATCTACGGGATGATCTTCTTGTCCGGCTTCCTGGAGAACTGCATCCCTCCCATTCCCGGAGATACCGTGACCGTCTTTGCGGCCTATATGGTTGGGACGGGACGGTTAAATTATTTTGCCGTATTCTTTACAGCCACGGCCGGAAACCTGGCGGGATTCATGACTATGTATCATGTGGGCCGATTCTTCGGAAAGAAGTTTTTCTTTGAGAAGAATTACAGATTCTTTCCCCGTGAAAATATCGAAAAGACCGAAGCCTGGTTTACCAGGTATGGTTACCGCATCATCTTGTTCAATCGTTTTCTCAGCGGTCTGAGATCGGTGATCTCGGTATTCGCCGGCATGACTCATCTGAACAGGGGAAAAATCATACTCCTGGCATTTCTCAGCGCATGCATGTGGGACGGCGTTCTGATCTACGGCGGATACCTCGTTGGCGATAACTGGCACTATTTTGACGATCTGATGAACCGGTATAATACGGTGGTCCTCACCGTTGTCATCTTATTGCTTGCGGCCTGGATGACGCGTAAGATTGTAATCTACTTCCAAAAGAAGTCCCACCGTTCATGAGTTCCTCCGATATTCAAATCCGTATCGAGTCCTTGATCGCATCCGATCAATCCCCTTCCGAGATCAAACCGCCTCTGTCCCAACTGCGGGAGTCTCTGATAGCTCAGCAACCGGTGAACGATCTCGGATTGCCTTTGTCCTACGCCCTCACAGGATTCTATCAGACCATCATCGATTCAGTGTACCGGAAATTCTTTCCAACGTCTGCAAATAAGAGCCTGCCGGTTTTCATCTCGGCGCTGGGCGGTTTTGGAAGGAACGAACTCAACATCTACTCCGATATCGATATCGGTTTCATTTACGACACGCCGCAATTCGATACGGCAGCCGAAATCAAGGAAAAAGTCCACGGCGTCATTAAGTTTCTGTGGGATATCGGACTGGAGATAGGACATAGCGTACGTTCCGCGGGAGAAAGCCTGGAATTGTCACGACGCGATATCGACATTCGGACCTCTTTAATTGAAATGCGATACCTTTGCGGTTCCAAACCTACGTTTGATAAATTCAGACTCGCACTTGGCTCCGAATTCAGCGGAGAGGCATTCGGCTCATTCATCCTTACCAGACTGGCTTTGATGGACCGGCGTCACGAACAGTTTGGCGATTCGGAAAAAGTACTGGAACCCAATATCAAAGAAGGTGAAGGCGGTCTGAGGGATATTCACAATTGTTTTTGGACCGCGCGCGTATGGCTCATGAAGGAGAATACCGATATCAACGTGTCTGAAAACGCCTCGCAATCGCTGGAAACCATCAAAGCACTGCAACGTATGGATTTTTTGCCGGAACGTTACCTGGTACCGTTCAATGAATCGTTTGAATTTCTCCTGAAAACCAGAAACCTGCTTCATGGGATCTCCGGTCGCAGAAACGACATCTTATCCTATCCTTTGCAGGCCAAAGTCGCGGCGGAAATGGGCTATCCCGACACCGAAAGGCCGGGCGTCGAGGAGTTTATGCAGACCTACTACCGACACGCCCGTGTGATCTCTAATCTGGCATCGTTGATCGGCGATAAGATGAAAAGTCTGATCCGGCCGGCCCGTCATACGGACCACGGGATCACCACAGTTGAAAATGGTTTTTATATCATCGATTCCAATCTGCACTACGACAAAGATATCCGGAAGGCCGTCACGGACGAGCCGCAACTTTTGATGGAGATGTTCCTCTACCGTCAGAAATACGGGGTTGAACTCAGCGAACCGCTCCAATATACGATCCGGGAGCATATTGAATCCGTGAATGAGAGTTTCCGCACATCAAAAAGAATTGCCAAAGATTTTCTGCAGTTGTGGCATTACGAGGGCCGGGTGGCCTCCGTGCTTGAACTCATGCACGATCTCGGATTTCTGGAGCGTTATCTTCCTGAATTCGGTTATATCGTTTCTCATTATAATTATAACGTCTACCATGCTTATACGACCGACGAACATCTGATCGTAGCCGTCAAACGGCTTGAGTCGCTTTTCTACGAGAATGCTCAGGACGAATCCGTAGACGGCCATCTTCGGGAGATCTACGCGGAATTGTCTCTGTTTGAAAAGTATCAACTATATTGGGCTGTATTCCTGCATGACATCGGAAAATCCAGAGGCGGCGATCACTCGGAAATCGGGGTGGAACTCGCCAGACAAATTTTTGAGAGACTGGGTTACTCGGAAAATGCCGAGTCGGTCTATTTCCTCATACTCAACCATTTGAAAATGGAACAGCTGGCATTCCGACGGAATCTTAAGGATTTGGAAACGATCGCAGAGTTTGCCCGGCTGGTTGGAAATCGCCGCTGGCTGAGAATGTTGTATTTGCTGACCTTTGCGGACATGGCGGCCGCGAGAAAGAATGTATGGACCGAATGGAAAGGCCTTCTGCTGAAAGAGCTCTTCGACAAAACCGACCGTTATCTGAAAGCACAGGAGAACCCGGAAGAGCCGGCGGATCTGGACTGGGAAGAAATGGACTACGGATCGATCAAATTAACCGGGGCATTACAGCTCACATTCACCGACCGTAAGAATTTTACCGAAGTTCTGGTTGTCACGTCCGACCGTCCGTTCCGTTTATCCCAGATCTGCGGCGCTATGTCTGTGTGCGACATCGGCATTCTAGAAGCCAACGTCTACACGCGAAAAGATGCCGTCATCATCGACCAGTTCCGGGTGACCAGTTTTGATTCCCACCGGCCTTTGAATGCGGGTCAAAAACAAAGACTGGAGAACTATCTGCGCGGTGTACTGGAAGACCGTCAGGATATTGAGACATCCATGGAAAAACTAAGAGCCCGATGGAAGCGGAAGAAATTCCTCCCCTCCTCTGAAACGGAGATCTATTTTGAGGATAACCGGAAATTCACGATCATCGATATCTTCACGGGTGACCGCATAGGGCTCTTGTATCTCATCACACACACGCTTTCCGAGCTCGGACTCAATATTTATTCCGCCAAAATAGGGACCAGACTCGACGGCGCGGCCGACTGCTTTTACGTACTGGATGCGCAAGGCAACAAGATCGAGTCTATCTCACAGCAGGAAGAGATTAGAAAAGAGATTATGAAAAAGCTGTCTTATTGATATTGGATACCTGCCATTATAGCCCTAACCCCGTCCTCCAGCCCCATGTCACCAAAACATTCTAATTGCTTTTTTGACCTTCTTTTTTTATATATGCCCCTTACTTGAAGATGATTTAGACGGTAATACGGAACTATAGCTATGTTCAAAGAAATAGAATCACAGGACGAATTGCCGAAATTGGAGAAAGAAATTCTCGAATTTTGGCGTCAGAATGATATTTTCAAAAAAAGCATCGAAGAACGGCCTCTCGATAAGGAATTCGTTTTCTACGAAGGTCCTCCTACGGCCAACGGCCGCCCGGGTATTCATCACGTTCTGGCGCGTTCCCTTAAGGATTTCGTATGCCGCTATAAAACCATGCAGGGTTATAGGGTCGAACGAAAAGGCGGCTGGGATACGCACGGCCTTCCCGTCGAGATCGAAGTTGAAAAATCACTCAAGATCAGCGGCAAGAAAGATATCGAAGCTTTCGGAATGGAAAATTTCAACAAGAAATGTTTCGAAAGCGTCTGGACTTATAAGAACCTTTGGGACGAACTCACCGACCGCATGGGTTATTGGGTCGATCTGAAAGATCCGTACATTACGTGCGACAATAATTATATAGAATCCGTCTGGTGGATCCTGAAGCAGTTCTACGATAAAGGTCTCGTCTATAAAGGGTTCAAAGTTGTCCCCTATTGCCCGCGCTGCGGTACGCCGCTGTCCTCGCACGAAGTCGCGCAGGGCTACCAGGATGTCAGCGATCCGTCGGTATATATCAAGCTCAAGGTCAAAGGAGCCGATAATACGTACTTCCTCGTTTGGACGACCACGCCATGGACTCTGATCTCCAACGTCGCTCTGGCGGTCGGCAACGATATTGATTACGTAAAGGTCAAACATAAGGATCAGATCCTGATCATGGCCGAAGCGCGTGTGAAAGACGTTCTCAAAGAAGATTACGAGATCGTCGAGACTTTCAAAGGAAGCACGCTACTCGGAAAGGATTACGAGCCGCCATTCAGTTACCTGCCTGTCGAAAAAAGAGGTTTTTATGTGATTGCAGGCGATTTTGTCACAACAGAAGACGGCACGGGCATCGTTCATACAGCGCCGGCCTTCGGCGAGGATGATTATATTGTATGCAAAGCGCACGACCTGCCGTTCCTGCGTCCCGTGGACGCCGCCGGTAAATTCGAAGACGCCGTTACGGATTTCAAAGGCCAGTTCGTAAAGGACGCCGACCCGGATATCATTACAAATTTGAAAAAACGCGGTATACTGTACCGATCGGAAAAGATCAAACACAGTTACCCGCATTGCTGGCGCCATCGCACGCCGCTGATCTATTATGCGCGCGACGCCTGGTACATCCGCACCACCGATTTTAAGGACCGGATGGTTGAGAATAATTCGTCGGTCAACTGGTTCCCGCCGGAGATCAAAGAAGGACGTTTCGGAAACTGGCTCCGTAATAATATCGACTGGTCCTTGTCCCGCGACCGTTACTGGGGAACTCCCCTCCCGATATGGGTTCATGAAGAATCCGGTGAGATGATCTGCGTGGGCAGCCGCGAGGAACTGCAAAAGGGAAAGATGAAAGACGGTCGACCGGTTCCGAAAGACCTCGATCTGCACAAGCCTTACGTGGACGATGTGATCATAGAAAAGAACGGAAAACAGTTCATACGAACGCCGGAAGTGGTTGACGTGTGGTTCGATTCCGGCAGTATGCCTTTTGCCCAGTGGCATTATCCGTTTGAGAACAAAGAAAAATTCGACAGACAATACCCGGCCGACTTCATTTGCGAAGGCGTAGATCAGACGCGCGGCTGGTTCTATTCCCTGATGGCAATATCCACGTTCCTGTTTGATAAGTCGCCTTACAAGAATGTCGTGGTCAACGAACTCGTACTCGATCCCCAGGGACGGAAGATGAGTAAGTCGCTCGGCAATGTGGTCAATCCTTTTGAAATGCTCGACAAGTACGGCGCGGATATCCTCCGCTGGTACCTGCTCGTCAATACGCCGATCTGGCTCCCCAAACGATTTGACGCCGAAGGCCTCAACGATATGAAGAAGCGTTTCTTCCGGCCCTTGCTGGAAACGTACAAGTTCTTCACGCTTTATGCCAATATCGACGGATTCGATCCCAGGGAAAAAGAGATACCCGTATCGGAACGCACGGAACTGGACCGCTGGATCCTTTCCCGTCTCCAATCGACGGTGGAAGACGTCACGGAACAATTAGAGAAATACGATACAACCAAGGCCGGCAAGCTCATCCAAGAATTTGTTGACCAAGATTTGTCCAATTGGTATATTAGGCTTTCCCGGCGAAGATTTTGGAAGGGTGAACGCGGTCAGGACAAATCGGCCGCTTACCAAACGTTATTTGACATACTGGTCACGCTGTCCAAACTCATTGCGCCGTTCTGTCCGTTCTTATCGGAACGCATGTACCGCAATCTTACCGCTGATACCGGAAGTGTCCATCTGAATCTTTTTCCCAAAGCCGACAAGACCAAACAGAACAAAGCTCTCGAAGATAAGATGAGTTCGCCGCGGCGCACCGTTCAGCTCGGCCGCGCATTGAGAGAGTTGAAGGAACTAAAAGTTCGCCAGCCACTCTCAAAGATCATTGTGGTGACGGAACAAGAAACCGTGCGCCGCGATATCAACGATTTCAGCGATATCATAAGGAGCGAACTGAATGTCAAAGTGATCGAATTCGTAAAAGACAGCGGCTCTCTGGTCAATCAGAAGATCAAACCAAACTTCAAGGCGTTGGGACCTAAATTTGGCCAGCATGTGAACCAGGTGGCTTCGGCGATCAAGACGTTCGGCGAAAAAGAGATCGACGAATTAATCCAGACCGGCAAACACATGATCCACATAGCCGGACATGAGTTCGAAGTGACCAAAAACGAGGTCGAAATCCTTCACGAAGAAAAAGAGGGATTAGCCGTTCAGTCCGACGGATCGCTGACGGTCGGATTGGACACGCACCTTACGCCGGAACTGATCGATGAAGGTTTTGCAAGAGAGTTCATCAACCGCGTGCAGAATTTGCGCAAAGAAGCCGGCTTTGAAGTGGTCGAACGGATCCGGATCGCATTCGACGGCAGCGATACACTAAAAAAGGCCGTCTCGAATCAGAAGGCCTATATTCTGAATGAAACGCTTTCGACCGAAATCCTGACCACTTATGCCCACGGTGAATTTGCCAAAGAAGTCGAAATCAATGATGAAAAAGTGCAGATTAGCGTTCAACGGATAAACTAAAAAGACCGTCTTTTTTCTATAACATTATCGAGAGGGGTTTACATGAAAAAGAAAGATCTGGAATATTTCAAGAAGTTGATCCAGGAGGAACAGGAAAAGGTCTTGAAAGATATGGGCTATATCAAAGAGACCATGCTGGATTCAACTATCCGCGACGCTTCGGGCGACCACTCCGCCTACTCCTTCCACATGGCCGACCAGGGCAGCGACACGTATGACCGGGAGAAGACGTTTATGTTAGCCTCCCGCGAGAATAAGTACTTGTCGGAACTCATCGACGCCATGCGCCGGATCGAAGAAGGCACCTACGGCGTATGCATGATATGCAACAAAGATATAGAAAAAGAGCGTCTGGAGGTCGTGCTGGTTGCCAAATACCATGTCGATTGCAAACGTAAACTGGAAAAGGTCAAGACCAAAGACACCCAAACGGAATACACCAATTACTAACAGGAATATATCTTGAAGATTTACTGGCTCTCTTTCTTTATCGTCATTGCCGATCAGGTCACCAAATGGATGGTCAAAAGCTGGATGATACTTCACGATTCGATCCCTCTCATCGGAAGTACGGTTCAACTGACCTATCTCGAAAACCCGGGCATGGCCTTCGGCATCCGTTTTTTTGAAACCCATCCGTTCTGGGGACGTTGGTTCTTCTCGATAGTCTCCATCCTTGCGTCGGCCGGTCTGATTTGGTACATTTACCGTATGCGCCATGAGACATGGATCTACCGCGTATCCCTGGCTTTGATACTGGGCGGCGCGGTCGGAAATCTGATCGACCGGGTGATGTTTGGCCGGGTGGTGGATTTTATGGATGTGGATATACCGGATTTTTTCGGCATGCAGCGCTGGCCGGTCTTTAATGTAGCCGATTCTTCGGTTGTGGTCGGTATGATTATCATGAGCGCATTCGTCATTTTTACCAAACACGAAAAAGAACGGCCGGAGGACTCTGCGCAGAGCCTGTCGTCCCTGAATGAAGAAAAGAAAACGTTGACGGAATAAACATGAAACGGATTCGTTAAACAACCGTCCCAAGAAGTGCGAAGACAATTTTAACTCAAGGAGAAATAATACAATGAGTCATCCTGTTATCCTCAGCGACGATAGTTTTGAAAATGAAGTGTTAAAATCGGACAAACCGGTCATGATCGATTTCTGGGCTACCTGGTGTGCGCCGTGCCGCATGATCGCTCCTGTTGTTGAAGAAATGGCAAAAGAATTTGACGGTCAAGCCAAGGTGTGTAAGATCGATGTAGATGCCAATCCCGGCGTTGCCTCCAAATACGGTATCATGAGCATTCCGACGATCCTTTTCTTCAATAAAGGAAAGTTGGTGGACAAAGTGGTGGGCGCCGTACCCAAGACTCAATTGGTCAACAAACTTCAAGGCGCCATGACCAAAGTCGCCTAAATTTCTGATCCTCGAATAGGATCCGACCGCTGCACTCTGTGCATAGTATTTAACAGAAGTATCACATTCCAAAAGCCGCTTCGACGCACCGGAGCGGCTTTTGCGCTTCTTATCCATCCGGATTGAACTTGATTATCCAGACCGCCGTGGCTATATTGCCATGAGCCATTTAAAATTACAGCCGAATTTGATGCCCATGACCCAGCAACTTCCATTTGAATTTACCACTGAAGAGATAAGACTTCGCGATGAAGTGAAAACATTTGCACAATCCTTTATCAAACCCGTCGCCAAGGAGCTTGATGAGCGTTCCGAATTTCCATTAGAGAACATCAAGAACATGGCGCGCCAAGGTTGGATGGGTATTCCATTTCCGAAAAAATTCGGTGGCATGGAAAGAAGTTCGGTGGCCTACTGCCTGGCTGTCGTCGAACTATCGAAGGTATGCGCTTCGCACGGCATTACCCTGGCGGCCCACACCGGAATTGGATGCGGACCCATTTGGCTGCTGGGAAACGATGAACAAAAAGCCAAATATTTGACACCGTGCGCAAGCGGAGCCAAGATTGCTTCATTTGGTCTCACGGAACCGGGCGCTGGCAGCGACGCCGGCGGTACCCGGACTACGGCAGAATTTAAAGGCGATCATTATATAGTAAACGGCTCCAAGATTTTTATCACCAGCGCCGGGTATGCCGACGTTTTTGTCATCACGGCCGTTACCGACAAGACCCGAGGTAAAAGCGGGATCAGTTCGTTCATCGTCGAGAAAAGCTTCCCCGGATTTATCGTTGGAAAAAAGGAAAACAAAATGGGCTGGCGCGCATCGGATACCCGCATGCTTCATTTTGAGAACATGATGGTCCCGAAAGAAAACCTGCTGGGAAAAGAAGGCGAAGGATTCAAAGGTTTCCTGAAAGTTCTCGACGGCGGCCGGGTCGGCATGGCGGCGTTGTCCCTCGGCATCGCGATCGGCGCTTATGAGGAAGCGCTCCGATACTCCAAGACCCGAAAACAATTCGATCAGCCTATTTCGGAGAATCAGGGTATTCAATTCTATCTTGCCGACATGGCGTTGGCCATTGAGTGCGGCTGGCATCTTGTCCTGCATGCTGCACGCCGGAAGGACGCCGGTTTGCCGTTTTCCAAGGAAGCCGCGATGGCCAAGTTACATACTTCGGAACTAGCCATGCAGGCAACGACTAAGGCGATCCAGATTCTCGGCGGCGTCGGATATACGTCCGACTACCCGGTAGAGCGATTTTTCCGCGATGCCAAGATCTGCGAGATCGGTGAAGGAACTTCCGAGATCCAAAGACTGGTGATCGCGCGGGATATTCTGAAGGATACAAGGGAACCTTACGTATGAGAGATTTCAGGCGTCATTCCATTCAAACGATCTTTCGTCATTCTCCGATCATTTTTGCCAAGTACATCCTCGGCAAAAAGCATTTTGCCTTAAAGATCCTGCTCCTTTCGACGCTGATCATCGGATGCGTGCTGCTTTTTCCGGGCAGTGAATTCACGCGCTATACGGAATACAAAGTCGGAACCATATCTCCCGACGAAGTGCGCGCCCCCCTCACGTTTCCGGTTTACAAGAGCAAGGAACAACTCGAAGACGAACGAAAAGAAGCGGAGAACCTGATCGCGCCGCTCTTTGATAAGAACCCTAATATCTCTCAGCTGCAGATCGCCAATCTGGACGAGCTCATCGGTTATTTCCGCCAGCTGCGCGCCTCGCCAAAGCCTTTCGAATACACGGACGTTGAAGGCAAGAAACAGACCTATATCCCTCAGACTTTCGATTCGCTAAAAAACGCCATCTCCAAAAAGTTCGGATTTAACATACTTGAGGACCGTTGGCAGTTTCTGATCACACGCGACCCGGGCGGAACCGACAACAGCTCCGTGATCGGAAAGAAAGACACGACCCGAAGCCTGCGTAAGGCCGGTCTGGGCAAGACCATGACCGGGAAACAGTTCCAGGAATTTGCCAATGATCTGAGCGCAATTCTGGCCGATCAATACGTTCTCGGCATCCTGGACGTTGAGAAAAATAACTTTAAGAGTCCCATCTCACCTATTACGGTACGCAGCGGAAAACAAGAGACCACCGAGTTCGTAAAGAACATCAACGACCTGGAAGAGGCGCGCTACCGCATCCAGGACCTCTTGAAAAATTATTATACGGAACCAAAACTTATCAATGCCGGTTACGAGATACTGACCCGTTTTCTGACTCCTAATGTTGTCAGTAACCCTGAAGAGACCAAACGCCGCAAGAAAGAAGCTTCCAATTCCGTCCCACAGACGTACGGATTTGTTCTGGCCGGGGATGTCATCGTTCGTAAAAATGAAACCATCACTCCAAAAATTCACCAGCAGCTGCTTTCACTGGAATCTACGTGGGCGGAGAAACGGAATATGGAGGGCGGTGTCGGGATCATTCTCCCGTACATCGGCCGCGGGCTTCTCGTTTTTTCTTTGCTCTTCTTTTTACTCAGTTACATCTACCTTAATAGGCCTGATATTCTAAACAGCGTGCGTAAGCTTGCCCTGCTGGTATCCATCATTCTTATCGAAATCGGCTTTTATTACATTTTCATACATATTCTCAATTTTCCGGTATACGTCATCCCCATCGTCTTGAGTTCTGTCCTGCTCACCGTTCTGTTTGATGTGAGGCTCGGTCTGATCGCGACCGTCTCAATAGGATTTCTCATCGGAGCCATGCAGGGATACGAATACACGACGGCGATCGTACTGGTTTTTGTCGGCACCATTGCCTGTGTGACGGCGGTTAATTTCAGCCGGCGCAGCCATATCTTCACATCGCTTCTCTGGGTTTCCCTCGCCTATGCGTTTATTCTGGTTACCATGAGCTTTGTCAAATATTCCGAGTTCTCCGAAGCTCTGACCCATCAGCTTCCTTACGCCGTGGCCAGCGGGATCTTCTCTATGCTGGTCGCCTTCGGCTGTCTGGTGCTTTTTGAATCGCTGTTTGACGTCTGTACCACATTCACGCTGCTCGAGCTGTCCGATTCCAATCACCCGCTGCAGCAGCAACTCGCGATCAAGGCGCCGGGAACATATCATCACAGCATCATCGTCGGCAATCTTGCCAAGACCGCCGCGGAAGCCATTGAGGCCAACTCTCTGCTTGCCAGAGTCGGCGCTTTGTATCACGATATTGGAAAGATGGACATGCCGGAATATTTCGTAGAAAATCAGATCGCCGGGCAAAATAAGCATGAGACCATCGCACCCAAAATGAGCGCCCTGATCCTCGCTTCCCATATCAAAGTAGGTATGGAACTCGCTGAAAAGAACAAATTGCCTAAATTGATCCGGAGCTATATCCCGGAACACCACGGCAATCAGTTGATGAGTTATTTTTACCACAAAGCGCTGGAAATGAAACTGCCCGACGAGGTGATTGCTGAATCGGATTTCCGTTATCCTGGCCCAAAACCGAGAACTAAAGAATCCGGCATCATCATGCTTGCCGACGGCGTGGAAGCCGCCACGCATTCGATCAAAGAACCGACCGCGGCCAAGATCCGAGCCATGGTTCGTTCCATTATTGAAAGCCGACTGCAGGACGGCGAACTCAATGAATGCGATCTCACGATCGGCGATCTCAAAAAAATCGAAGAAGCTTTTATTCCTATTCTCCTGGGCATTTATCATGTCCGCATCGAATACCCCGGACAGAACCAGGTTGTGGCGACCGAAACCACGGCAACGGAACTGACCTCATGATATATGGCCATTCAGATCTTTAAACCATCAGCGAACCCTCGAATCCCGACGGCTAATCTGAGGAAATTGATCCGACTCATTACGGATAAGGAGTCTTCAAAGACCATGGGCGTCGTTTCGATCGTCTTTCTGAACGACCGTTCCATGCGCGCTCTAAATAAGAAATTCCTTCGCCACGACTACGTCACCGACGTCATATCTTTTGATCTTTCATCGGATGTCACTGTGGACGGCGAGATTTACATTTGCCTCGGTCAAGCGGCCCGCCAGGCTAAAGAATTTAACGTCTCATTCTCAAATGAGATCCTGAGGCTGGCCGCGCATGGGATGCTGCATATTTTGGGATACGATGACCACACAGCCTCCAGGCGTAAAGCCATGCTGACACTGGGCGACCATTATATGGCGGGGATCAAATAAGTATGATACTTTCGGAAAACATCAAAGAACTGATCGCGCGCAGTCTGAAAGAGGATATCGGGCCAGCGGATATCACAACCGTTTCCACTGTCCCGGAATCACTGATGGGCAAAGGTTACGTCAAAGCCAAGTCTGCGGGTATTCTCTGCGGACAGGACGTGTTCGGGGAAGTGTTCCGCCGGATCGATCCTGCAGTAAAATTGGATTGGCAAAATAAGGACGGCGACAACATGAATCCCGGCCGGATCGCCCTTCGTTTCTCCGGTTCCTTGCGCTCCATTTTGATGGCCGAAAGAACCGCGCTGAATTTCATCCAGCGCTTGAGCGGCATTGCCACCCTGACCCGTCAATACATGGATTTGGTCCAACATACCAAGGCTCGTATTATCGACACCCGTAAAACCACACCGCTTTGGCGCGAACTTGAGAAGTATGCCGTGCGAACCGGAGGCGGTTCCAATCACCGCATGGGTTTGTATGACATGTATCTTATCAAGGATAATCATATTACGGCCGCGGGCGGCATTTCTCAAGCTATTCGGTACGCTATTGCGCACAACCGTACATCGCTTACTCCTCTGGCCATCGAAGTAGAAACTAAGAATATCGACGAGATCAGAGACGCTTTGCAGTTTCCTGTGAACCGGATCATGCTGGACAATATGCCGGTGGAAGAAATGAGAAAAGCCGTGCGGTTGATCAACGGCCAATGCGAAATCGAAGCCTCAGGCGGCGTTACGCTTGAGACGGTCAAAGATATTGCGGAGACCGGAGTTGATTTTATTTCAGTCGGCGCGCTGACCCATTCAGCTCCGGCTATGGACCTGTCACTTTTAGTTGAAAATGTGTAATGCAATTCGTATTATGATTCAAATTTTACGTCGCAAAAGGTTCGGGATTCAGGACTCTAATACATACTTCCAATAGAAATCATGGCAAGAAAACTCATTACAGAACAGATGGTCATGGAGGCCGCGCGATTCCAGAAAACGATGGAAGTGCCTAAGGATGCCATTATTACCTCTCTGGCCAGGGACAAAGCCAAACAGCTTGGTGTCCGACTGATCACGTCCGAGATCAAGAAGGAATACGATCCGAACTCTCCACTCAAACCGGGCGCAGAGAATAAAGTGGCGCTCGGATCCGATCATGGCGGTTATCCGCTGAAGGAATTCGTCAAGAAGGTGTTGCGAGATCTGAAATATCAGGTTGTTGATGTTGGAACCAATACCAATCAGGCGGTGGATTATCCCGACTTTGCACATGCCGTGGCACGGCTCGTCTCGGACGGCGATTGTTTCAGAGGCATCATGATCGACGGCGCCGGCATCGGTTCCTGCATGGTGGCCAACAAGGTTCCTCACGTTCGGGCCGCTATGTGCTACGATATCTCTACGGCGGTCAATAGCCGGGAACATAACAATGCCAACGTTCTGACGCTGGGCGGAAAAATGATAGGAGAATTGGTGGCGGAACAGATCGTAAAAACGTGGATGAAAACGGAATTCGCCGGCGGCCGTCATCAGGCGAGAGTGGACAAGATCGATAATACGGAGAAAAAGTATTTCAAATAGCTAGTTCTTTTCCGATTGCCTGGCTTGGATAGGTACCGTCTCCACAATCTCCAGCCCGTATCCCTCCAACCCCACATATTTCTTAGCATTGTTAGTCAGAAGCCTAATTTTACGCACGCCCAGGTCAACCAATATCTGTGATCCTACTCCCAGCGTACGCCAGTCCTTGTTAGTATCCTGGGTATGATGACTGTCCAGAACCGGCTCCTCTTCCACAGGAAAAAGACCCAAACCCCTGCCGTCATCCCCCTGAAGGTAAAGCAATATGCCCCTTTCTTCTTTTTCGATCATACCGAGGCAATTGGAAATATGTGAAGACTGTGAATAGAAGGTCGAACCGAAAACATCGCCCATAACGCACTGCGCGTGAACGCGCACCATGACAGGTTCGCCCGATTGGATATGGCCCTTTGTGATGGCCAGATGCTGATCGCCGTTGAGAATATTTTCGTACAGTCGGACATTGAATTTTCCATAAACGCTGGGCAATTCGATATCCGTTGCGATCAGACGGACAAACTTTTCCTTGTGCAGACGATGGTGAATGAGGTCTTTGATGGTAATAATCTTCAGATTGAATTCCCTGGCCATTTCAATCAGGCGGGGAACCCGCGCCATGGAACCGTCCTCATCCATGATCTCGCAGAGAACTCCGGCCGGATAAAGGCCGGACAGGCGCGCCAGGTCAACGGTGGCTTCTGTATGCCCGGAACGCTCCAAGACCCCTCCATCACGCGCCACCAACGGGAAAATATGACCCGGTCGCGCAAGATCATGCGGCGTCGCTGTCGGATCGATCACGGTACGAATGGTCGTAGCCCTGTCGGACGCAGAAATGCCTGTAGTTGTGCCTTTTTTTGCATCAATGGTTACGGTAAACGGCGTCGCGTGCAGAGCCGTGTTATGGTCCACCATGATATTGAGATCCAGTTCACCGGCACGCTGCTTGGTGATCGCCATGCAGATGAGCCCCCGGCCGTGTTTAGCCATGAAATTGATCGACTCCGGTGTCACGCGTTCCGCCGCGAGAATGAAATCGCCTTCATTCTCACGATCCTCGTCATCCACCACGATCAGGATCTTGCCGGCTTTGTAGTCTTCAATGGCTTCTTCGATGGAATTAAAATTACTCATGCATGAAACCTTTTTCTTTCAACCACGCTTCCGTGATTCGGGACGGCTGGCTCTGCCCGTCCTTCTTGGTCATCAGTTTCTCCACATATTTTCCGATCAGATCGGCTTCGATATTAACGCGGTCACCGGCCCTCCGCTGACCGATAGTTGTCACTTTCCACGTGTGGGGAATGATCGATACGGAAACATGATTACCGCTAAGTTCGGCCGCCGTCAGGCTGATGCCGTCGATCGCGATGGAACCGACATGGATCAGATACCGTTCCAGGTCGGCTGGAATTTCAACGGTGACCCACCAACTCGTACTGCGTTCTTCTATTGATACAATCTGCCCGACGCCGTCTACATGTCCCAGCACCAGGTGTCCGCCGAGCCGGTCCGATAATCGCATCGCGCGTTCCAGGTTGATCCGGGCACCGACAGTGAATTGTCCCAGCGTAGTCTTTTTCAACGTCTCTTCCACCGCTTCCACATCAAACGTATTCGCGTGAACGGCCACGGCCGTTAGACAGCACCCGTTCACAGCGATGCTGTCGTCGACCCGGATGTCGTCCAGCGTATCGGAGGCAATAGTAAAACGGACACCATCGCCTAACTTGGTTACGGCCGTGATCTGACCGATATCTTCAATGAGTCCTGTGAACATGATTCCGCCCGTTATTCAAAATAGACCGCCGTACCGGCAGCCGTTACCATCAGCATGCTTTGCCCGATCGTCTCATAGTCGATGTCAACCGCAACAACCGCATTGGCACCCAAAGCGGCCGCCTGGTCCTCCATTTCTTTCACGGCGATGGCTTTCGCCTTTCTAAGTTCCTCTTCATAAGAGGCCGACCTTCCGCCGACAATATCACGTATGCCGGCAAAAAAATCCCTGAAGATGTTGGCGCCGAGAATGGCCTCTCCGCTGACGAGTCCGTAATATTTGGTTATTTTCTTTCCTTCGATGTTCGGAGTAGTAATGACGAGCATAATGTCCTGACCTTTCGCATCATGGCAATGATTTAATAGTTGGATGATCTCATCCCAATGTTGTATTCGGAATGGTTTATTTTACATATTTATCGTAGATATCCTGCAATTTCTTCGCAGAGGCCGAATCCAGGTCCTCATCGTCCTTGACGCGTTGATAAAGCTTCTTAAATTCGTACTCATCATCCGCTTTTAACTTGTGGCCTGCGTAGTATTGGATATTCTCACACATCTTTTTTACCTCACTGAATGTCATGCTAATCTCCGTGTTTCTTAACAAGATTTTCCAATGAAAAACTTCCGCTCCCGCTGTATAAGGTTCCGATCGACAGGATCAGCATCTGCACGGCGTGCTGCATCTCGCGGTAAGGATCGTTGCGATGAACGTAAAAGACCGCCACCAGCATAACCAGAATCACAAGAAAACTGGCCTGGCGGGTCAATAATCCCAAACCGATCATGATGCCTCCGAAAAATTCGATACCTCCGGCCAGATATGCGCCAACCGTCGGAAGCGGCATGCCGATCCGAGCCAGATAGTCGATCATCTTCTGCGGCGCGCCCGGACCGAATAACCTCAGATAGCCGTCGTAAACAAAAACCATAGCCACACCGATCCTCAAAAAGAATACGCTCACATGACTGTACTTCTGAAAGAAACGAAACATGAAAAGGCTCCTTATGTTGAAAAATTAGAACTGAACATTCAATGCCGCCAGCGGAAGAGGAAAATTCGATTTTGAATTGGACCCGGACCATTTTGACAACAAAATATTCTGCGGCGTAAATTGGAAATCCCAGGATGTTCTGCCGGCGGCTTTTTCCCGCGCTTTGTCCGCAAAGATATTATACATGAGTGCATACCCGCCAATTCCACCGGCTGCGCTCAATGTCATAAAAAGACGCGAATCGCTGCTGGCAGGGTCTTTGATAAGATAAGCGATCCCCAAGCCTGTGAACCATCCGGCCAGTTGCCCGAGTTCAATAAACGTCCCCTGCGCGGCCGTAAAATCCCTGTCATAGGCAAGTCTGTGCCCCAAAACAAGACCGCCGACAGATCCAACAATAAAAGCGCCGGCATATATATTTTCATTTTCGGTATCGGAAAGATTGGTTACCGACAAAGCCGTATAGGAACCCATGGTTCCAGCTCCCCGCAACACGTAGGCATCTCCTTGCGTATAGTGCTCCCGTCCTGCTAAACGATGACCCGCCGCCATACCTGCCGCAGAGCCTATCAGTCCTGCCGCCGGTTGCAGCCGGCCTCCTTCCCTGTTGAATAGGATCGGGGTCGACAGACCGATCAACAATCCGAAATCCCCTCCGACGCCGCTCAATTCGGCTCTTCCTGTGGACCAGTTCTGCAAAGAAGACACTTTGTACAAGGCGACACCTTCCGCCAGACTTCCCGCCATACTGAAAGCAAGTTTCCGGCGGTAGTGGCCGTCGTTCCCAAATATCACGGCGTTGATCGCCAGTCCATGAATGATTCCGCGCGTAGTGCCATAAATATAAGCATTGGCAGACGCCTCCGTAACAGTGGAATTCCTGGTGGCCGCAAAAGGAACAAAAAAGGACAAAGCGCTTGTAAACATGTAAGTGCTGGCGATAGCCTTCGAACTCTGCATGTCAAGCGCCGCCGGAATAGCCCACCCGTAGTAGCCGAGGCCTGCCACGCTGGAAGCAATGAGCAATTTGGCACGGCCGTCTTGGTTCAATGTCGTATCGGATTGCATGACCCGCAAAGCCGCGGACACCTTGCCGCGCAACGCATGGACGTCTTCTGAAGTATAGTTAATACGTTTTCGTAAAATACGATCGTCGGGTTTGTAATAGATCTCGAGTGAATATTCATTCTGAGCCATTTCAAAAAGGCGGGCTTCGATAAAACCGGGATACTCCTTGAATAAGTCAATTCTGGAGCCCAAAGAGGCCTCGATGACGTCCTTCTTTCCATCGTTGTCCACAGCAACCTGTGTGTCCTGTGCATGAAGGGTCAGAAACGCACAAAGAAAAAGCGGCAAAAAGACAAAGACCGATTTTGTTCTATAAAGTATCAACATAATCAAATAAACAGTTCGACCGTCTGTCAAATTAAAACATTACTACAAAATCAACATAAGGTATGAACGGAAAACCCTCCATATTGACTCCCTCGCCCACGGGGCGCCAAAAACCGAGATCCGCAGCCATTGATTCGTTAAAAAAGCGGAATCCTACAGATATAATACCGTTGCCAGATTGCGGTAAAAACCAATTTTCACTCACAAAGGACATACGTCGGCTCACACGGGTCTGAGCGCCGAGAATAACAATAGGTTCTTCGGAAAGTTCTCCGCTGCTAAAACCTTGATTGACACCAACAGAAAAATTATTGTCTCTTGAACCGATACTTCCTACGGTGTAGAGGCTTCCAAACGGTTCGCTGGATCCGCCGGTAACATTCATGAAAGTCATCCCCGCGGCCAGATGCACATTAGGTGCAGTTTCAAAAGCTATTTTAGGCGCGATATAGAATAATTGTTCACTCGCGCCCGGAAAAAGTGATGCCCCCGCTGAAAAACTTATATTATCCGTGAGACCAAATGCGGCACCGGCAAAAAAGATATAGGTGGACTGGAAATAACCTTCACCTTTCTTGAGGGCAAAACCCGTTGGGGCAAGGTAGAGTCTAGTAGCGTGAGGATTTGGAAACCAGTACTCGCCGTTTCGCATGGAAGTTGATGAGATTTCCTTGATGTCTTTGATCTTAGAAATTGGTACGGTAATGGAGCCGATATTCGTTTGAAATTTTATCTCATTTTCCATGATCTCCGTGATTTTTCCATTAAGACTGGAGCCGTCCGTCGTAGTGATGATCTGGACAGTGGAAGAATCAGCAATACGTATCTTTTCTCTGATATCCGTTTGAGCAAGTAGAAGGCTGTTGAAGGCCATAAGCCATACGAGAACGATGATACTCTTTCTCATTTTGCTCCTTATTATTGCATCCAGGATCCTACATATTCTTGTAAATAGGACCACCGCCGCCTTCGGGAGTCACCCATGTTATAACCTGATACGGATCGGCAATGTCGCAGGTCTTGCAGTGTACGCAGTTCGAAAAGTCAATGCGCAACTGCGTCGGCTTGCCTTCTTCCGGCACGATCATGTTGTACACCTGGGCCGGGCAGAAATGCTGGCAAGGATTCCCATACTCCTCCTTGCAGCGCGTGTTGCAGATATTCGCAAGATCGGACGGTTGAATTACGAGATGGCACGGCTGGCTCTCTTCGTGTTTCGTTCCGGAATAATAGACATCGGTCAATTTCTCAAATGTGGTCTTCTCATCCGCTTTGACCTTGACAAAGCCGACACCGGCTTCCGATCTTTTCTTCATGTGTTTGTAATCCGCGTGCAATTCCGTCCGTTTTGTGGTGCCGCCTCCCGTCAGATAGATCTGCATACCGGCCTTGATCATACCGGTATAAAATCCGCCGGTGAAATTCTGGCGCCAGTTACGGGAACCCCACAGTTCCTTGTAGGCCCAGCTGGATCGGAATAGATCGTCGAATCTTTTGAGCGATTCCGCGGAAAAATCATCTTTTTGCAGCGCTTCAAAAGATGCTTCGGCCGCAAGCATGCCGGACTTGATGGCCAGGTGGATACCTTTGAGCCGGGAAATATTGATAAATCCGCCGGACTCGCCGATCAGCATCACGCCGTTGGCATACAATTTAGGCATAGACCAGTATCCGCCCTCGGAAACGGTCTTAGCGCCGTAAGAGACCATCTTACCGCCTTCAAGAAGTCCCGCAATGTAAGGATGGGTTTTGAATTTTGTGAAAGCCGCATGCGGGTCAAACGTCGGATCGGCATAGTCCAGTGCTGAAACGAAACCGACCGAACAGGTCGTGTCACTCATCATATACATCCAGCTCCCGCCGTAATGGTTGGACGGCAGAGGCCAGCCTGCTGTATGAAGCACCATGCCCTTCTTTAAACGGCCTTGCGGGATTTCCCATATTTCTTTGACGCCTGTGCCATAAACCTGCGGATTGCAGTCGTTATCAAGGCCGAGTTTGGGTACCAGCTGTTTGGTCAGACTGCCGCGCGGTCCTTCTCCGAGTATCGTTACTTTGGCGTGGATATCGACGCCCGGTTCAAAATTGGATTTGGGGTTGCCGTGATGGTCCAGTCCCTTGTCACCGGTACGAATGCCGATCACCTTATTTCCGTCATATAATACCTCTTTGCCTGGAAATTCCGGAAAGATGTTGACCATGTCGCCAAATTCCGAATTGATCTGCTCGGCGAGCCACTCCGCCACTTTATTCAGTGAACAGATATAATTACCGTGATTTTGAAGGGTCGGCGGCAATATCGGAAACTTTATTTTCCCTCTCTCCGTCAGTAAATAAACGGATTCGCCAGTGACTTCGCTTTCGATCGGAAATCCTTTGGCCAGAAAATCGGGCATGAGTTCTTTGATGCCGGAAGGATCCATCACGGCCCCGCTGAGCATATGGTCTCCGATATTCTTTCCTTTTTCAAGAATACCGATACCGTTTTCAAGTTGAATTTTAGTCCCTTTTCTGGAGCCGTTGTCGATCGCCTCGTTGTGCGTCCTGATCAATCGAGCGAGGTGATAAGCACCCGACAATGCCGCCGGACCCGCGCCGACGAAAAGCACATCCATATCCATGACTTCGCGTTGTATCTCTGCCATAATCTCTCTGCTCCGGTTGATTCGATGTTTGTTAAACGGCGGCTAAGGTTTCGTGATCGTCAGATCGTCAAACGAGACGCGCACATCGTAGCCTACATAGAGTCCGATCGAACGTTCACCGGGGATCGGATCCTCAAAAGTTTTGATAAGCTGATCGTTGATATAAAACATAACTATGTTTTTTACGCATTTGACCTTCAAAATATTAGGACTTTCTCCTTTGATGGCCGGTGAAGCGGTCCAGTTGATATAATACGGTTCGCCCGCTTTACCGTGATTCGCAGAATATTCTCCGTCGTGATTGATATATATATTGAAAAAGTCCCCTGAATTCATCGAGTACACATCCAGACCGTAGCTTTCGGCATTGGATCCGCTTTCCCATTTCGTCCTTACCTCGATCACGGCATCGCCGTATGTATCCGGAAGCCACACAGGCATAGCGGAAGAGCCGTTGAGAGAGTACGAACCGTTCCTGACATAAGAGAATTTATCCTCCTTCCACCCGCGGCTGTTCAGGTTGAAATCCTCGGAATAGAATTTTTTGTTCTTCTCGATGCGCGGATCTACATAATCGATCTTGAATCTACTTTTACCTTTCAGCGTTTGCGCCTCCCGGGCCACCATCTTCTGATTAAAATTTTTGGACAGATTGAGATAATCCACTATGTAGATACCGTCGTCGTTATCATCGATCCACCCGATCTGGCCCTTGGTAAAATCGCAGGCCCGCGCGCCGTGCGCTTTCATGATGCAATCCTCGTTGATCAGCCCGCCGTCGAGCGCGTTGCCATTGACGACATTAAGTAATCCGTTCCTTTCGTTGGCATTGGAAGCGCCGGCATATTCGTCGAGCGCATTAAAAATATGGCCGGTCTCATGGGCCATGACCTCCCAGGCGTGATCGGGTCCCCAGCCGTTGCAGCGGTTATTCATCACGAGAAGCGGGCCTCCGAGATTGGCCCACGCCACCGAACCTGTTTCCTTCCAGTTACCGTCGTCGTCATTATCGGCTGGAACGGCAAAAACGACAAAAGCCCAGTTAGTGTGATATTTGTTGCGCAGATCATTGGCAAATTCATTGCAAATGCGGTAGGCGTCGCCCTCACCGTAGCCGAGCTTGTTAGCCGCGTCGTTGATCCAGACATCGGCTTCCTTATAGGAATGCGTGATCGGTTCGTATTTTGTATTTACGTCGAGGAATTCGTATGTCCATGAAAGACTTGCCCGGTACCCGCCTTGTTCCGCCCACCACTCCAAACCCTTGCGGATCTGGAAGAACATGTCCTCTTTGGAATACTCATCCCACTTCTCTGTCTTTTTATCGAGCGATCCGTCGCTTTCCACGTAAACGACCGCGACGGCCACACTGCCCATCATATATTCGCTGGTTTCATATTTCCCCGGTTTTTCCTCCGCCTTATCATTGTCGCCCGATTTATCCTCTTCTCCGCGGGTAGCCATCAGGGCAAGAAATTTCTGGTTCCAGACATTGACCACCATCTTATCTCTGAAAGATAGCGGCTTCTTAGGTTCATAAAATGTATCGGTAATGGCTATCACACGGGCCTGCGATTTCAAAGCGGCTTCGCCTTCTTTGGTCAGATATCCCTGAATGATCGTCGGCGGATAACAATGGATCGAATGTCCGTCGTTATCTTCCACAACCTTCTTGTATTGGATAAATTTAGCGGAATCTGCGTTATCCAAAATGATCATGGAATATTTTCCCGTAAAAAGACTCTGGGAAAATATTCCCGACATAGGATACATGAAGGCCAATAAGAATACACCCATCATACTTTTCATTGCGGTTTCCTTATGATAATTGAATCCAATACGCGTCATATATTTCCTATATGTAAATATACTCGTTTTCATATTTTACAGCAACGATTATTTCCTTCGACGGCGCACCGGACCCGCCGGATGATTCTCTTGCCGGTAACAATGCGGTTGCTTTTCGGCGATATATTTCTTTATCTTCTCAATCAAAATTAATGAAATCCAAATCATGCCGTTGTCGATTCGATCGGAAGTCACACTGAATAACGGGGTCATGATCCCCCTGCTGGGACTGGGCGTTTACCAAACCGGTTCGGGCGCAGAGACCCGGAACGCCGTTTTGCACGCTCTTCACAACGCTTACAGGCACATTGATACAGCTAAATTCTATGGCAACGAAAAAGATGTATCCGCCGCGGTCCGCCAATCGGGCATCCCGAGAGAACAGGTTTTCATTACGACGAAATTATGGAATAACGATCACGGATACGATAAGACGATCCGTGCCTGTCATGAAGGCCTCAAGCGGCTCGACATGCCTTACGTCGACCTGTATTTGATACACTATCCGGTACGTCATCTTCGTTCGGACAGCTGGCGTGCGCTGGAAACGCTTTACAACGAAGGAAAATGCCGCGCAATCGGCGTCAGCAATTACACCATCCGTCATATCGAAGAATTGCTGCAAACGGCTCATGTCGTTCCGGCGGTCAATCAGGTCGAATTCCATCCTTACCTATTTCAGAAAGAATTATTGGAATTCTGCCACGCGCACCGGATCCGTGTCGAAGCTTACAGTCCGCTGACCAAAGGGAGGAAACTGAACGATCCGAAATTGTCGGACATAGCGGCGAAGTACCAAAAGTCTCCGGCACAGATTCTGATTCGTTGGGCCCTTCAACACGATCTGATCGTACTGCCCAAATCCTCCAGACCGGAACGCATACGCGAGAATGCCCAGGTTTTCGATTTCATGATTTCACCTGAAGATATGCAATTTTTGAATAACTTGAACTGCAACTTCCGTGTTGCATGGGACCCTACCAACGAACCCTGAGGTGAATATGAAAACATGTGGAACGGTTTTGCTCGTCTTGATGGGCACACTTTTCTCCTGCACGAAGAACGAAACAAAACCGGCTCGGCCGGAATTCGCGAGAATCTCATGGCTTTTGGGTTCATGGGAAGGCCGTGACAGCAATCAGTTTCTATTTGAGAATTGGCGCCGCGTGCAGGATGAACTCTTCAAAGGAGAAGCATTCATTACCATCCAGAATGATACCGTCTTCCATGAGTTGGTTACCATTGAAATCAAGGACAGCGTGCTGGTTTATCGCGTCGTCGTGGGCCAGAACCCTCCCGTAGATTTTAAGCTGGTCATTGCCGATGAACAAACGGTCAGTTTTTCAAATCCTCAGCACGATTTCCCGCAGAATATCACATACAAACTCCGGTCCGATGGAAGCCTTTATGCATATGTAGACGGCATGATCGGAAAACAATACAGAAAAGAAGAGTTTATTTATACAAAGAAACAGGAATGAAGGATATGAAGAAGATCTACCACCTCGCGACCTGCCAAACATGTCAAAAGATCATTGCGGAAGTGAAACCCGGAAAGGAATTCGTTCTTCAAAACATCAAGGAAGAAAAGATAACGGCCACGCAATTGGATGACATGAAAAAACTGGCCGGATCCTATGACGCATTGTTCACGAAACGTTCCATGAAATTCCGGGCATGGAATCTTCAAGCGAAGGAATTGACTGAAAAAGACAAACGTGACCTCATTCTAAAAGAGTATACATTCCTGAAAAGACCTGTTTTTATGATCGGAAACGATATCTTCATTGGTAACGCCAAAGCCACCATTGAAAGCATCAAAAAAGCGATTAAATCAAAATAAATAATAGTTTAAAATATGACTTTGGTCATTCTTTTCTGACCTTTTTTTTATTATGTTAGGGGCAATGGAATAACCCTATACGGAGGTATTTTTATGCAGAGAATCAGAACAGTTATCATGGGTGCCGCGGGACGTGATTTTCACAATTTCAACGTCGTCTACCGTGATAACAAAACCTACGAAGTCGTTGCCTTCACAGCCAACCAGATTCCGAACATCGATGGACGCAAATACCCGGCTTCTCTTGCCGGTAAGTTGTATCCCAAAGGTATTCCCATCTTTCCGGAAAAAGACCTTGAAAACCTGATCAAAAAATACAACGTCGACGAAGTCGTGTTTGCCTATAGCGACGTATCATACAACTATGTCATGTCGCGCAGTTCCATGGCTAATGCTGCAGGCGCGCATTTCAAATTACTCGGTGCCGCCGCGACGCAGATCAAGAGCAAAAAACCGGTCATTTCGATCTGCGCCGTTCGTACGGGCTCCGGGAAAAGCCAGACCACACGGCGCGTATCGGGAATCTTGCAGGGCATGGGCCTCAAAGTAGCCGCCATCCGGCACCCGATGCCTTACGGCGACCTGGAAAAACAAAAGGTCCAGCGCTTCGGTTCTCTCGCCGATCTTAAGAAACATAAATGTACCATCGAGGAGATCGAAGAATACGAACCCCATATTGTCAGCGGCACGATCATATACGCCGGTGTCGATTATACAGCCATCATCGAACAGGCCGAGAAAGAAGCCGATATCATACTCTGGGACGGAGGAAATAACGACATGCCGTTCTACAAACCCGATATGCATATCGTTGTGGCTGACCCATTGAGGACGGGGCATGAGTTGTCCTATTATCCAAGCGAAGCCAATCTTCGCATGGCCCATGTGGTGATCATCAACAAAGAGGATACGGCCGATAATAAATCCATCAACCAATTACGCAGCCATATCCGGCAGGTCAATCCTACAGCCACGGTCGTAGACGCGGCCTCGCCGATTCTTGTCGATCACCCGGACTGGATTACAGGCAAGACCGCTCTGGTCGTAGAGGACGGCCCGACGCTGACCCACGGCGAAATGAAATTCGGCGCCGGAACAGTAGCCGCTCAGAAGTATAACGCCAAAGCCATCATCGATCCGAGACCCTATACGGTTGGAACCATAACGGAAACATTCAAGAAGTATCCGGACATCGGCGTCCTCCTTCCGGCCATGGGATATGGAGCGAAACAGGTCAAAGACCTCGAAACCACGATCAATAAGACGCCGTGCGACGTGGTTATTATCGGAACTCCGATCGATCTGAACCGCCTTATCAAAATAAAAAAACCGGCGGTCCGCATTCGATACGACCTCCAGGAAATAGGTAAACCGAACCTGGAAACGATCCTTTCTAAGTTTCTAAAAAAAACAAAATAGTCCGTGAATAAATAACCCGTTTATGTTGTTCCATAAGCGGGTTTTGTATATCTTCCACAGCATGAAAATAAAGATCGGCATATTGACCCTCTCGGACCGCGCCAGCGCCGGCGTATATGAGGATGTTTCCGGGAAGGCCATCATTGATCTGCTTTCGACCTATCTGAAAAGTCCGTGGGAGTATGAATACAGTGTGATCCCGGACGATTTTGAGAGGATCAAATCGGAACTCATTCGGATGTGCGATGAGAAGGAATGCTGCCTGATTGTGACGACGGGAGGAACAGGACCCGCAAAAAGAGACGTGACACCGGAAGCTACCGAAGCGGTCTGTGAGAAGATGATGCCGGGTTTCGGCGAAAGAATGCGCACGGAATCGCTGAAATACGTTCCGACCGCCATGCTCTCCCGTCAAACGGCCGGCATTCGCGGTCATTCTTTGATCATCAATCTTCCGGGCAAACCGAAGTCTATAAAAGAATGTCTGGATGCGGTCTTCCCGGCCGTACCGTATTGCATTGAACTTATTGGAGGACCGATTTTGGAATGCGATGAGACGGTCATGAAGGCCTTTCGACCGAAATCTTGAAAATGTACTTGAAAATTAGGCAAATAATTCAAATCATTGCATAATTAAACAAACCAAAGGTGAAATATGAAAAAAATGATCATTCTTATGTCGGCCGCCGCTGTATTGATCGTTGCCGGTGCTGTATTCGCATTTACCTATCAGATTGAAGATACGGAAAGTAAAGCTGCGGCCACCACCACTACTTCCACGGTGTCCAAATCCGACGCCTGCTGTATGAGCAAAGAGGACGGCTCCAAAACGGCATCGACCGAAACCAAGAAGGAATCAAAGGACGCCTGCTGTGCCGCAAAATAGAATAGAATCTTACTGAGACAAAAAAAGGCAAGAACCCAAATTCTTGCCTTTTTTTTGTTTCAATTTCATTGTCGTTAGAAAAAACCTCTGATTTTGTTCAACAGAATCTCCTCGGACGCCGCCCTTTCGGCCTCCACCGGCAATGACTGCAGAAATAATCTTCCGTATGACTTTGTTAACACCCGGTTGTCCAGAATAAGGACCACGCCCCGGTCGGAACGGCTTCGGATCAGGCGGCCGAAACCTTGCTTGAATTTGATCACCGCTTCCGGAACCGAATAATCGAAAAAGGAATTGCCGCCCTGCTCTGTTACCCGTTCCATCTTGGCAGCAACCAAAGGATCGGTCGGTACCTCGAAGGGCAGTTTCGTTATGATCAGAATTTCCAGTGATTCACCCGGCACGTCCACGCCTTCCCAGAAACTGTCCGTTCCGAATAAGACGGACGAACGATCATCGAAAAACCTCTGTGTCACGTGCGTCCGGGATCCGTCCTGACCCTGCATCAGAAGATTGATCGAACGATGTTTGAGGCGCCGCTTCATATCCCGGTAACATTTGTTCATCATGGCGTAGGATGTAAATAAAGCGAGCGTGCCTCTTGAAGATTCAAGTATGACCTTTTCAATGAGTTCGGAACCGGCGTCGATGAACTCCGCCGACGACGGATCCGGCAAGAACGAAGGAACGATGATCCGGCACTGCTCCGCAAAATCGAACGGACTTCCGACTGAAAATTCCCTGACACTATCCAGGGAGTTCAGACCGGAACGGCTTTTGAAATAATGGAAATCGCCCGCGACCGACAAAGTGGCCGAGGAAAAGACGCATGTATTTAGTTTTTCAAAAAGCTTGGTCCTCAGAATGTCGGCAATATTCAAAGGTACCGCATAGAATCGAATATCATGGGACCTTTCTTTGGAAGGACGTTCATACCAGAAGACATAATCGGGATCTTTCGCATCGGACAAGAACTGATAAGCCTCGACGATCTTCTCTAATTCATCCCGCTTCAAACTCAGCAGTTCACGCAGCGTATCGCCGTCTTCAAAAATATTTGAGCTCCAGCCGCTCATCGTCTCAGTCAAACGGCGGAGACACAGATCCAATTCTTTGTACCGATCAAAGAATGCCGCGCTGGCTCCTTTCGCTCTCTTCAGAATCGACGATTGGGCATCGTATCTGATCCGGTTTTCACGTGTTTTATTCTGCGCCGAAGCATCCGCGGTCTGCCGAAACGCTTCCGCCGTCAGATCAGCAAAAAGTTCTTGTGTCTTCATCCAAAACTCCGTGCATGCCGTCGTGGCTTCGGACAGCTGGGCATTGAATCCCTGTAATTCCGACTTGCTGAGGCGGCTGCTTGCCGATTTTTGTTTTAGCTGCAGCAGAGCACCGGTCTCTATCTGATCTCTTTCATAGAGGCCGGACACAAAGTTTCTTACACCCCATAGCGACCAATCAACACCCAAATAGTTCTGCGCCGTCTTCTCCACATGATGCGCCTCATCGAGGACCAGATTGGTGTACTCCCCCAGTATCGCATTTTCTGAAACAATGTCGGAAAATAACAACGAATGATTCACCACGGTCAGATGCGCCTTGCGCGCGGCGTCGCGGACGGTCTTCACAAAGCATTCGTCCGAAGTGCTGCATTTTTGCGCCTGGCAGTATGCGGATTCGGAAGCCAGCTTATTCCACAATCCGATATGCTGCTCCGCCTGAAATCCGGTGCATTCCGAAATGTCCCCGGTTTTCGTCTGACCCGCCCAGAAAACGACGGGTAAGACCTTCTCCCTCTCGGAGGGCGAAAGATGCCCTCCCGGATCCATACAAATGGCCCTCCACTTTTTCAGGCAAATATAATTGGAGCGCCCTTTGAGAAGTACCGCCTGGAAGGGAATGGGCAGTATCTTCCGGAGCTGAGGGATATCTTTGTAGAACAACTGCTCCTGCAGATTTTTCGTATGAGTACTTATCACGACAGACTCCCCGGCATGCCGGTTTTGCACAGACCAGTAAATGGCCGGCACCAGATACGCCAATGATTTTCCAGTACCTGTCCCTGCTTCCGCCAGCACAAACTGAGAACGATTGAAGGCCTCGGCAATCGCGGAAGCCAGCTTTATCTGCTGCGGACGTTCTTCGTAGTTCTCAAAGTGTGAATTGAGCAGCCCTCCGTGCTCGAAAACGGTTCTAATTGTTTGAAGGAGAACCGGTTGTACGTTTTCGTTCTGGCGGTCATTAACGATCTCACCGATCACATTCGAAGGAGCCATGGGAGCGGAGATTTTCTTGAATTGAAAAGAAACCGGTGACCCGCTCTTTTGATAATCGGCTATTCTCTTAAAAAGATAGTGGAAAGCGGAATGCGTCTGTTCCGTAAAGCGTGCGAGGAGGGACAATTGTTTCAGCTCCAGCCTTGCGGTATGTTCTACCAAATGGAGAAACAAGACCGTGAGCCTATCCGATGGCGTGTTGTCATTCTTGAATGGGAAATCCGTAATTTCGGCAAGCCGTTCCAGTGAATAGTCCGGGAGTATGGGGAACAGGATTTTGGACAAGGCCGCCACGTCCCAAATTGTCCGGGAAGAGAAACTTTCCATGCCCAATTCGTCCACGCCGCCGGCCGATTGCAGATGATCCAGTGTCGCTTCCAGATCGTAGACTACCCACGCTTTCTCACCGGATTGAGACGCCATGAGTTTACAAAACTCCTGATCGATGGTACCATGATAAATCTGTGTAACCGAAAAGGCCGATAGCCGGCTGACCGACGCAATGGGACGCCCGGTGTCGGATGCGCGGATCCTACCGGTGAAAACTGCGTCAAAGTCCTCCAGTCCTATGTGGGTAAGAAGTTTTTTCAAATGACTACGGCACTATTCAAAATATCTGATAAGAACGTGGCTCATGAGTTCAACCGTTTGCGGTATCGCCTTTTCATCGATATTGAATTTCGAATGATGCAAAGGATACGACGTTGTCCGGTCTGAAGCGACCCCGATTCTCAAAAAGTAAATGGGACATTTTTCCCTGTAATACGCAAAATCTTCGCTGGCCGTCATAGGAAACTTAAGCCTTTCCACCGCCTCGACTCCAAAAAGATCCGTAACCGCGGACTCTATCAATTTGCCCAAAGCCGCATCGTTTATCACAGGCGGCGCATTGGGGGTGATGCGAACGGTACCTTCGGCGTTGAACCGGCGAGCCGTCTCCTTTACGGTCTGCGTCAGCAGATCGCGCAATCGGCGCCTATCCTCATCGGCAAACGTTCGAAAGGTTCCGGCGAAAGTACACGCATCGGGAATGATGTTATGCGCCGTTCCACCGGAAATTTGTCCGATCGACAACACCACGGGATTTTCCAGACTGCTGAAGTACCGCGGCGGTATTTGATAAACGGCTTGCACCGTCTGGGCCGCCGCCAATACGGTATCCGACGTCTCGTGCGGACGGGCGCCGTGTCCTCCGGTTCCCTTTATTTCCACATCAAAAAAGTCCACGGAGGCCATCATCGCGTCGTTTTTTAGGCCAAACTTACCGGCCGCCAGTCCCGGATCCACATGAATACCAAAAGCCGCTTCCACGTCGTCCACAACGCCTTCCTTGACCACGAGTTCAGCACCGCCGCTGAGTGCTTCTTCCGCCGGTTGAAAAATCAATTTGACACAGCCCTTTAATTCGGTTTTAAGTTTATTCAAAAGTAAGGCGGTTCCAACCACTACCGCCGTATGCGCATCATGCCCGCAGGCATGCATAATGCCGGGATGAACGCTCGCATATTCGCACCCTGTGTCTTCAGTTACCGGCAGAGCGTCCAGATCGCACCGGAAGGCCACTTTTCTTCCATACGAAGTATCTCCAATCTCCGCCGTCAAGCCTGTTCCGGCCACGCCTCGTGTTACACGGATGCCTTCATTTTCAAGTAACCCGGCAACATACGAAGCCGTTCGTATCTCTTCGTGGCTTAGTTCCGGCTGTTTGTGAATATGGCGCCGTACGGCAATAATACGGTCTGCGATATGTTTCAATTCTTCCTGAACGGCATTTTTCAGGTTCATACAAGCCTAAACGATTTATTTTGCAAATATGAGGTAAAGTTTTTTACATTATCGTGACACAAACGAAAAGAAGTGCTTATGGATATCACCACAAAAGAAAAATCGATCGTTCTGGCCCGCGAGATTCACGAGGCGATGGAGACATTGGACGTCGCTCTGAGCTCCGGAGCGGAAGAACGGGAGATCATCGAAGCCAAGAATATTGTGACCAATGTCTTGCGAAGCCACAAGACGCTTCTGGACAGTTTGCAGGAATCCGAAAAAGAGGAAGTTCATAAGCTTTTTGCCAAAAAGATCGAGGATATGGCAGGCAAAGCCAAAAGTCTCAAGTAATCCTAACTTCCGAATTCCTTTTTGATTTCATCGTCAAATTGGTCGGCGTAGCCTCCAACACGGTCAAACGCCTTCCGGCATTCCTCAGCATCCATTCCTTCACACTCCCGCACTATTCTCAGCCACACTTTGCCATCATAAATCGAGAAAGCCGCCGCGAACATGCGGTGATTGTGCATCAATAGCTTCTCGTATAGCTTCGCGTTGGATGAAAACAAAGTCTCAACCACCGGAGACGCCACACAAAAATAGGCCGTACCTTCCGGAGCATGGTAGACGTCCGCATATATCTGGGCCGAGCCTTTTTTCAGATTCCATTGCCCGGGAATTATCTTACCTTCCTGGTCCGCAACGCGGCAGCTTTCCGGAGCCACCCCCAGATTCCGAATGGCGTCCTCGACGATCTTATAATATTTCTCGGTATTCACCAGTACCTCCTTCATACTAAACGCTAAAAATATTTCTTATTCCTTCGTCGACCGTCTGGATGTGCGTTTTCAGAATACTCTTTGCCAGATCGATATTCAAGGTCACATTCTTCGGCCGGCGGGACAACGATTGGGCATCTGCCATCGTGGTTCTATGGAAGGGAGCATCCGAGAGTTTGAGAAGGTGAGCTAGACGCACACCGAATTCATACCGGCTGATCGCTTCCGGTCCGCCGATATGTATAAGACCGCGATAGTCATTGGATGCAAGTTCCATCAGACACTCGGCGGCATTGGCCATATTCATCATCGAACGGTATTGATCATGGAACAACGGAACGGTTTGCTGATTACGAAGACCGTGGTACATGGTATCAAAAAAATTCAGACGCTGATTCTGATTGAAACCGTACAGAAGTCCAATCCTCGCAATGACGTAATTCGTATCAGATGATTCTTTCAGCTCGTTTTCCACTTCCAGTTTGGTGTCGCCGTAAAAATTCACCGGCTGCGCGGCGTCCTCTTCCTTATAGTTGCCTTTCTCGCCATCAAATACATGGTCCGTAGAACTGTGCACGAGGCGCACCCCGTTGGCCTTTGAATATTGGGCCAATTCGACAGCCGCTTTGACATTGACCTGCCATGCATCGAGCTTGTGCTTTTCACACTCGTCGGGAGATGACATAGCCAGTGTATGTATGATACAATCCGGCTTGATCCGGGCAACTGTAGGGCTCAGCGGATTTCTCGCGTCCACAAAGTGCCAAAATATTTTGTGAAAATTAGGATTCAGCGTATGGTAAGTGGCGTGGACTTCATCCCATTTACCAGTCTTTGTGGCTAACCGAACAAGATGGCTTCCGAGATTTCCTGTTCCGCCGGTAATTAGTAATCTTCCAGGCATTGTAATGGTATGTAATTTTTGCAAAAAAATTAGGTATTAGCACAGCAAAATGCAAGCATAAAAACCTATCTAATCTTAACTTAGCCGTTGATTCATTTTGATACATTTCTCATTTTGTGATACAAAGCACGAAATCATTTCTACCAAGCTCGGTGTCAATTAAACTATTGTTATTTAAATGTTTGTATGCTGATAGTATTTTGGCACGATGCATGCATCATAGAACTGTAACGGAAAGAGGTACAGAAAGTGATGTCGACTATTAATGAAAAGTATAATGGAGAGATGGTGATGAGTGTGAAAACCAAAAATGCGCTGCGCTCGATAGGATTTGTTGTCCTCACGGTTATTCTCCTCATAATTGGTTATATGTTCTATTCTCCTACCATCCTTGTTGGAGTGACCGGGATCCTGGTTCCCGTAGGTCTGTTCGTTCTATTATTGATCTCCTTTTACCTGTTAATTCTGAGCACGAGGTATTAAGCGACTTTATGAAGAGTATCCATATCGACAAAAGAACGGTATTTGTCATTAGCGGCGTTACAGACGAAAAGAAGATCAACGAGGCCAAGTTCAAGCTTTCGGGATTACGATTCGGATACGGCCGTTTTGATCAAGGTCACTACTGGAGTTTACCCTTTGACGAGTGCCATCAGGGTTTTCAAATTTTGAAAAGTATGTTTATTCACGTCCAACAGATCTGAAGGACTATATCCCGCCCCATTACCACCCGATGCCCGCATCGGTTTTTTTGTCTCTTGCCCGTCCATTTCGCTTGCAATAAAATATTTATTTGGGTACTTTTTTTAAGTCCACATCTTTAACGAAGAACACAAATGACCCGGAACTTAAGCGAGTTCTTACCCAAATCCTATCTTAATATCCACGGTGTGCCTGATGTTGCGGTTAGCGGTTTCTCTTCGGATTCCCGCCAGACGGCACCCGGCCATATTTTCTTTGCTGTCAAAGGGGAACAATCCGACGGAAACCGGTTCATAAACCCGGCCATAAAGAATGGCGCCGTTGCCATTGTATCCGAACTTGATTACCCGGGAGGTATAGACACGGTCTATATTCAAGTTCAGGATATATATGTATTCATGGCGGAAATCTCCGCGCTTTTCTATTCGACTGAAAACCCCGCTTTAACTATCATCGGCGTTACCGGCACTAATGGAAAAACAACAACGGCCTTTTTCATTAATGAAATGTTGAAATCCTTTGGCCGCAAAACCGTTTTTATAGGAACCATCGGCATCGAGATCTGTGGTGAAAAATATCATACGGACTATACAACCCCTCCGTCGTTCGAGCTTCACCGAATCATGCGATCAGGTCTTAAAGATGGTGCCGCTTATCTCGTCATGGAAGTGTCTTCTCATGCGTTGAAATTCCGAAGGGTATGGGGCTTGCAGTTTGACGCCGCTGTATTTACTAATCTTACTCACGAACACCGTGAGATCCATCCGACCATGGAAGACTATTTTGTTACGAAACGGCAGCTCTTTTTTATGCTCAAAAAGGATGGTGTGGGCCTTATCAATGCCGACGATGCCTATGGAAAAAGGATCCTCGAACAACAGCCCGAATTGACAGACTACGGATATTCCGCCAAGCATATCCGGATCATGAATTGCCGGGCAACGGACAGCTATTCACAAAGAATACAATACGAGTCCTATGGCCATGCCTATCAGTTCAATTTCCCTATGATTGGGGAATACAATGCTTACAATGCCGTAGCTGCGGCAGAAATCCTTGCTCACCTGGGATATGAACGCAAACGGATTCATGAAACTCTCCCTTTGCTCGGACCTGTACCGGGGCGTCTGGAACGGATCGAAATTGAGAACAAGCATGTGCTGATAGACTTTGCCCACACTCCCGACGGTCTGGAAAAACTTCTTCGTACGGTAGCCGATATCCGAACGGGATCGTCGCGTATTGTGACGGTTTTCGGTTGTCCCGGAAGCCGTGACCCTTCTAAACGCCCTATGATGGGCCGTATAGCTTCCGAATTATCCGACCATGTGATCGTCACGACCGACGATATACATCATGAGAAACCCGATGCCATCATTCAGGACATCACAAGCGGAATATCCAAAAAGAACTTTGAGACGATCCCGGATCGCCGCGAGGCCATTGCAAAAGGCTTGCGCGAGGTTCAAGATGGCGATTACCTTGTTATTGCAGGACGAGGGCACGAAAAATTCCAATATGTGGGAGATGAAAAGGTGCCGTTTCTTGACAGGGAGGTACTGATCGAAGAGGCCGGAAAAGCAGAATTAAGAATCAAAAAATAAAGGCTGTTTAAGATCATCGGAGCAACCTTTCGAACAAAAAGCCGCATCCTAATTCTCGTGAACAGCCCTGTAAAATAAACCGCAATATTAAGCCATGGCACTGACTTTTTTCGTCAGAGCGGACTTCTTATTGGCGCAATTGTTTTTGTGAAGAATACCTTTGACCACCATTTTATCCAGAAGACTGGCGGTCTTCTTCAGTTGTTCCTGCGCTTCTTTTTTTCCCTTCGCAGATAACACCGCTTTAATGGCTTCGCGCATCAGTTTCTTGTAATGACGGTTCTTGTCATTGTCCCGTGCATTTCTTCTTACGCGCTCTTCAGCCGACTTGTGATTGGGCATGTTCTAGACTTCCTTTTTGATTTTTAAGTGTATGATCAATAAAATATTAAAAGACAATAGCATAGCACTTCCAAAGTGGTCGCCAATATATAAAACAATACAAGCATTGTCAAACTAAAATTTTATTTTGACAGGAACGTTCATATCCGCTATATTGTGCATGATTTTTTCCGATCCAATCTGCACTGATTGTCCATGAAACACTTTCTTCTCTTTCTACTCATATGGCCATCCGCATCTCTGGCAGCTCAGCCCGTGGCGGCGGATGAAAAAGCGCTTTTTGAATCCGGCGTTAAAGCGTATCGGACCGGAACTTTTAAGGAGTCCAGACGCCTATTTGAAGAAATTCTCGGCCGGTTTCCCGAAGGCCGTTTGCACACTTCAACGCTCCTGATGTTGTCAAAGACATACGGTAAATTGCAGTATCCGAAAAAATCCGTTCATTACGCCGACCGTCTGATCAACGCATTTCCGGGCAGCGCCTATGCCGGCGACGCTTTGATGACCAAAGCGGCTGCGCTGTATCAGTTGAACGATTACGCCGGTGCGATTGCCGCTCTGTCGAAGTTCAAACAACTTTCTAATGACAAAAAGACAAGCCGCCGCGCCGACTCCCTGGTTACTGCAATAGCTCGGACCAATCTAAGTTCCGATGAAATGGCCGGGCTGTCGTTGGTTGAGCCGGACCCCGCTATCCGGCAAGTTCTTGAAACCTGTTATATCGATAATGCCATGGCGCACGGGCGATATAACCAGACCAGGGCTTATGTTGGATCGCTTTTGAAGAAGGAATCTTCAACGGCACGTCAAAATTTTCTTCGCAATTTACTTAGACAGCTGGACGACAAAGAAGAAGGCCCGGTTCGTATCGGCCTTATCGTTTCGCTCACGGGCACGAACAGTGAAATTGGCAAAGCTATCAAGGCTGGGGTTGAAGTGGCCGTCGAGCAACATAATTCGATGCATCAGCCAAGGATCGAGCTGGCCGTTTACGACGATCAGTCAGACATTATCCAAGCCATATTTGCCGCCCGTGAATTAACCTCCGACGAAAGTATCAGCGCAATAATTGGTCCTATTGAAAGCAGCGCCATGGCGGCCGCGGCTGTCATAGCCGATCAGCGGCATGTCCCGATTGTATCCCCTACCGCCACCCGCTCCGGTTTAACCCAGATCGGCGAGTGGGTATATCAGGCTAATGTAAATATTGAAGCTCGAAGTGAAGCTTTGGCACGGTATGCGGTGATCGAATTGGGATTGAAGAAATTTGCGATCTTAGCCCCCTCGGATAATTACGGAGACATCGCCTCCACAGCCTTTGCCAAGACGGTGGAAAAACTCGGCGGTAAAATGATCGTGATCGAAAAATTTTACGATAATACATCCGATTTCAAAGGCCAGTTGGTACACTTACGCAAAATGGGATTTATCGAAAGGGCTCTTCCGCAATCCTCCTACCGCTCCCTGTCCAGGTTAACCTCCCTTCAGATCGACTCCATGTATGCGCAGTATTATCCCATTGACAGCGCCTCGACGGAAAACGAATTCAATGTACCTATGGATTTTATAGACGCTTTGTTCCTGCCGGTTTACACGGAAGACATCAAGTACATCGCGCCGCAACTGGCCTTTTATAACATTAAGACCCAACTGCTGGGCGGGGACAACTGGTACGACCTTACCGAATTGAAATTGCACCAAAACTATATCAACGGCGTCTGCTTCGTTTCCGAATCCTATATGGACCTGACGCACAGGGAAACCCGTACCTTCAGCGACGCGCTCAAGAAGACGGGAACGGCCGTGCTTTTGCGCGATGCGGCTTATGGATACGATCTGATGAATCTCATCGCTTCGGTCATTCAGGAAGGATACTTCACCGGAGAAGAGATACACGGGGAACTTCGCAAGGGTATAAGCTGGACGGGGCTGCATAACAAGATCATATTCACCAAGGATTCGCGGGTAAACTCTTCCGTACATATTCTCCAGTTCAATAACGGACAAATCAAGAAACTTTCCGATTAGTTTCTAAATTTATCGTATGCGGGCAAAATTCTTTCTTCTGAATATCGCTTGTCTTGTCATGAGCGGGATGATCTATGCCCAGTCGGACAGTGTCACCATCACGGAGGTGATGTTTGATCCGGACGGAAGTGAGTCCTCAGACGAGTTTATTGAATTATATAATTACAGCCGCAGTACGACGTATGATCTTACCAATTGGCTGGTTTCTGACAGCGCCGGCGGCAACGACTCAGACAAAATTGTTAATGCCGGCGAAGGTCTGCTGCTTCATCCTGGCCAGTATGCAGTTATTATTGACAGTTCCTCTTACAATCCACTGACCTATGTTTACCAGAACCTAATTCCAGATACGGCGCGAATTCTTTTTATCAATAATGCAACGTTGGGCAGCGGAGGACTCAATAACAGCTCTTCCGAAGTCGTCATGTTGATAAAGTCAGGAAGCGGCCCGCGGGACACCCTTTCGAGATACCGCTACTCTCTCGGGAATACGGCCGGCTATTCCGATGAAAAAATCGTATTGAATTCTGACAATTCTTCGGCCAACTGGACCAATAGTATCTATCTTCATGGTACTCCCGGAAATCATCCTGAACTGATATTATCTTTTAATAACCACCGACTGGCCTTCGACCCTCCCGATCCGGTCACCGGTGATCCGGTTCAGATATCTGTGGTCATCAAGAATATGGGCATCGCGGCCGCTGATTCCTTCATTGTGAATCTCTACGAAGATACTAACATGAATTCGTCTGCCGACGATGGTGAATTGATCGATTTTTTGTCGCACCGTTCGACGCTTGCGCGAAACGACTCGGTTGTACTCACATTCAATATCTCATCCATTCCGGCGGGAAAACATCTATATTTAGCGCGTATTGTTGGCGAAAGCGTCCGGCCCTTTCCCGATACAACATCAAATAACAAGATGGCCCTTGATTCCATCCAGACCAGGCCGGCCATGGATCTTATGATAAACCGGATTCATTTCTCCACTGCCCGCCCCCGCCAGGGCGATTCCTTGTTCATCTCAGCGAATGTCAAAAATGTCGGATTGACGTCGGCCGCTTCATTCAAGGTAAAGTTCTTCAAGGATCTGAATAGAAACCATTCTGCCGATGCCGACGAGTGGGTCGATTCGGCTGCATATTCAGGCAATTTGTTGACGCAGGATTCCGTTGATATCTCCATCGGAATCACCGTTTCGGATACCGGAAAACATATGTTTCATGTCCTGCTGACAGGATCGGAGGTTGGTCCTGTATCCGATGAAAATCCATCCAATGATCTTCTTTGGGACTCGGTGGTAGTGATTCCACTTCGCGATTCCGTCACCATCACCGAGGTCATGTTCAAACCGGAAGCCGGTGGAACAGCCGATGAATTTTTCGAGATATACAATCATGGTACACGATCCGCGGATCTGTCCGGATGGCGGGTTTGGGATAATAATACTTTCGATACTTTCACCGATTCCATCGGCGGTTATATCCTCAACCCGGGACAATATGCCGTGATCTTCCCTCAAACGTATTCCGTAACCGGTGGCCGTTACAAAGATCTTGTCCCTGAAAATGCGTTGATTCTAAAGACCTCATCGGGCGCTATTGGAAACCAATTGGGTGATACGGCCGATTCTCTGAGGGTAATAAACTCCGTCGGTGATACCGTATCCCGCTACGCCTGGAATGTCTCCTCCGCATTTACGTCCGGCCTTTCTCACGAGAAAGTTCAGCTCAATGAAGATAATTCGGCCGGAAATTGGACGAACAGCCTTCTCTCTAACGGAACTCCCGGCAACCACGCCGAAATGATACTGTCGATCGGCGAAAGAAGACTGACATTCGCTCCGTCCATGCCTCCTGCAGGCTCTCCGATGCAGATGTCGGCTAAGGTATTCAACAGAGGTATTATGCGAAGTTCATCCTTTGTGGTTCATTTCTTTGAGGATACTAATCGTAATTATCAAGCCGACGTAGGAGAATTGATCGATTCTGTCAAATACTTATCGCCCCTTTACCGCGGCGATTCCGCGGTAGTGAGCCTCACACTTCCTTCGATTATTTCCGGTTCGCACCGTTATATTGCCCGATTATCCGGTGAAAGCGTCTTACCCCATGCCGACACCACCGTTTCCAACAAAACCATCACCGATTCTATGGAAACGATTCCGGCCTATGACGCGGCATTGAGCGGACTGTATTTTTCTCCTGCCGTACCCACGGCCGGCAACCCGGTTTTTGTCACTGGCTATATCCGCAATGCCGGTGTAAATGCTCTAACCTCCGCTCGTGTCCATTTTTATCGTGACTACAATTTCGATCATCAGGCCGGTCTTGGGGAATTCCTTGATTCGGCCGTGTATTCCGGCAGCCTTGCGTTCGGGGACTCAGCCGCCGTAACCGTACAAGACGATTCACTGGTTCACGGTCTCCGCGCTTACCTGGCTGAAATCGTTTCCATTTCTCCTCTGGATGAAAAGGCAAACAATAATGCGATTTGGGGAACGGCCACCGTCTCACCGGCCCGTAATTCGATCGTGATCAACGAAATAAACTACGACTCGGCCCACGGATCCACGGAATGGATCGAATTGTACAACCGCAGTTCTGATACCCTGGATCTCAATAAATGGCGGATCGCCGATGGGAATACCGACCTGATCAATTTCAGTTCCGCCTTCCGCACCATCACATCCTCACCGCTGGTCATGCTGCCTGGAACGTATGCCATCGTCGGAAAGGATTCGAACCAATTTTTTTCGAAATACGGACGCCCGTTGGCGCCAACGCTTTTCATCAATTTCCCAAATCTGAATAATTCCGGAGACATGATCGGCCTGTTCGACAGCCTGGGCACGGTGATCGACAGTCTTCTTTATGATGACAGCTGGGGCGGGGGCGCGGATCATTCGCTGGAGAGAATCTCAGCCGATGCGGCTTCTTATCTTGCCGGCAACTGGAGCTCTTCCGTGACCGCCGGTACGCCTGGATTTGAAAACTCGATCAAACCCAAAGAGTTCGACCTTGCTGTGACTCAGAACGATATGGTTTTTGTCCCGGAGCATCCGTCCATGGGGAATCTTGTTTCATTATCCGTCCGCATTTCCAACCCCGGGTTATCTGCGAGCGGGAATTTCACCGTTAAAGTGTTTCGCCGCGCCGAACATGACTCCGTACTTTTACTCTCCAGCGGCCACAGCGGACTTCCATCCGGCGGATCCCTTACCGTGTTCACATCGGATACATTAAAAATGTCACATCAGTCGTATGCAACATTGATCGAATACGCCGAGGATCAAAATATTCTGAATAATTATGCGGCAAAGCTTTTGCACGCCGGAGCGCGCCGTTATTCCGTGATCGTCAATGAGGTCAATTATCTCCCTTCCCCACCGTATTCGGAATGGCTGGAATTATTTAACCGCAGCGTTGATACTGTTAATCTCAAGAAATGGCGATGGTCGGACGAAGCCAATTACACATCCCCGAAAACCATAACGGAGTCCGATTGCCGGCTGCACCCGTCCGAATACCTGGTCATTGCCAAAGATTCCGCATTATTTGCGGCTCAATTCCCCGGGTTCGCCGGACGGATTCTTTATATGAACAGCGGCTTCCTGTCGCTTAATAATTCCGGCGATATGATCTTTCTTTCTGACAGTCTCGGAAGTTCCGTGGACAGCTTATTCTATGACGACTCATGGGGCGGCGGTACGGATCTTTCGCTCGAACGCATCAGTGCGGATTCCTCGTCCGCGGATCCCCGCAACTGGCGCACTTCGGAATCGCCCGTCTTCGCAACTCCCGGACGGCTCAACAGCCTTACGCCGGTCGATCTTGATATGTCGGTTCATCCAAATGACGTGACATTTTCTCCGCCGCACCCGGCGGTCCACCAGCCGGTCACTATTACGGCCAAAGTCAGGAATAAAGGCCTAAGGCCCACCAATGCCTCTATAATGGTAAGGATTTATCACGACCTTAATTCTGATAACATGGGCGCACCGTCGGAACTGATCGATTCGGTCTCGTTAGGTGAAATGAATGCGGGAGATTCGGCTATTGTTGTCGCGCATTGGACCGTACCACCGGTGTTGTTAAAAAGACCATTAGCTGATTCCCGGATAATCCTGGTACAAACGGAATTTCCGGGTGATCAGCGTTTGGAAAACGGTTTGGCGGTTATCGAACTAAAGGTCGGCATACAGGCACAGGCGATAGTGATCAATGAAGTACTATTCAATCCGGATACGTCGCAGGTCGAATTTGTTGAGCTATACAATCCGGGCCCGGCGGCCCTGAATCTGCAAAATTGGACAATAAGCGACGCTTCCTCGACGAAGATCATCAGCGCGGTTCCGCATTTTTTCGCGGCACAGGGTTTCACGGTTCTGACCGGCGATAGTTCTTTCTTCGAAAAATTTCCTCAGGTACCGGACAGCCTGATCGTTGTGATTGCCTCCATGCCGAGCCTCAACAATACGGACGACAAGGTCATCCTCAGGGACGACGTAGGCAACATGATCGACAGTTTGCAGTACTTCAGCAGTTGGGGCGGCGGCCACGGTCAGAGCCTTGAAAGAAAAAATTATGCCGGCCATACCAATGATCCCGCCAACTGGGTGACGGCAGTCACTTCCGAACGAACAACGCCGGGAACGCCCAACAGTATTCTTTTTGCACAAGCTTATGTGAGAAACACGCTGATCATCAATGAGATCATGTACAGCCCTTTTACCGATGAACCGGAATACATCGAGATCTATAATCCGGCAGACACGGCGGTCCGTCTCCTTAACTGGGTCGTGCAGGTTGGTCCGGATAAATCCGTTCTTACGTTCGATAATTATTCTATTCCTCCCAAAGACTATCTCGTAGTCTCTGAACATGCCAATTTTTCAGACCGTTTCAGCATTCCCTCATCAATGATCCTGTTGATAGAGAACGGACTGCCGACACTTTCCAATTCCGGTACATCGGTAGTCTTGCGTGACCTTATTGGAACGACGATCGACAGCGTCCGTTATGATCCCACGTGGGGCGGCGGAAACGGAATTTCGCTGGAACGAATACGGCCCGGCGGCGAGGCCAATTCGCCGGACAATTGGGGATCCTGTGTTATTGTAGAGGGTGGGACGCCCGGCACCGTGAATAGCAATTTTGCAGGGCAACTTCGCAAGAAGATCAAGATCAGCGCCGATCCCGATCCGTTCCTCGTGGACCAAGGCCAGTCCACAAAGATCACGGTGGAGTTGCCCGTCACGCAGGCCCGGATCACAGTGAAGATATTCGACAATCAAGGCCGCTTGATACGTACGTTATTGAATAATGCATTAACGGGTAGTCATCGTGAGATCGAGTGGAACGGAAAGGACAATGATCATCGCACCGCCAGGATGGGAATTTACATAATATTTGTAGAAGTCATCGATGCGGCGGGAGGCTTTAACAAAACAGCCAAGAAAACGGTTGTTCTGGGCAGGAAACTATGAGGGGATATACTTTAGTACTTTAGTGAACTAAGGCTTTTTCGCAGATTTTTCTCAATGCCGCCGCACACCAGATCGCACAGTTTGAATATCGATTCGTCCGCGATACCGTAGTAACTGTTAAGCCCTTCTTTCCTTCTTTTCAGGATTCCCGCATCAAACATGATACCCAAATGTTTGGATACATTTGCCTGGTTGGCTCCGGTCACTTCCACGATTTGCTGAACATTCATCTCGTGATCATGGAGGCTGTGAAGGATCTTCAGTCGCATCGGCTCCGACAGGATCTTGAATCGGCCGGCCATGAGGTCCAGCGTTTCATCGGTCATGTTTTTCATTTTTGGTATCCTTATGCGGTTTTGTAAGTCACTGATAAAATAAAAATAAATTTCCTGAATATCAAAAACATTTTGCGAATGGTTGGGTCGCAGATAGGAAGTCTGAATTACGAGTACCGAGAAAAACCAAATCCCCCCTAGCAAGAGAATTCTGAAACCCTGATCGCCTTTCCATGTCTTCGGAATTTTTCTCTTGCATTTGAGTTTATAATCCACTATATTACTATATATTGATTTAGTAAACACCAATTATCTTGTTTTGAAAGGATTTATGAAGTTCTTCTTGTACTTAGGCCTCACTCTGTCAGGGTTCTTCTCTCTGACTGGAGCACCCAACGATCGGGTCGACAGCCTCCGTTTATCCGATGCGCTCGAAATGGCCGGAAAACAGAATTACGACATCCGGTTAATGGAAGAGGAATTGGCCTCCTCATCCGCCGACGTCAACAAGACCTATTCCCTCTTTCTCCCGCAGGTTACGTTGTCCGAAACCTATGTGACGACCAATGATCCTCTGAACGTGTTTGGAATGAAATTAAAGCAGGAGATCGTTACGCTTAACGACTTTAATCCGGCTCTGCTCAACGATCCGAAGACCATAAAGAACTACAGCACCAAAGTTGACTTTCAACAGCCATTGATCAATCTGGACGGATGGTTCGGGCGCCGTGCAGCATCTAGCGCATTAAAAGCCACGCAAGAAAAAGACCGTCGGACCAAAGCCTATATCCGCTACGAGGTCATGAAAAATTATTACCAGCTGGTTCTGGTTAGATCCGCTCTTTCAGTGATCGAGCAATCCGTTGCCGCCGTTCGCGCGTATCGGGATCAGGCTAATAATTATTACAACCAGGGACTCATCCACCGTTCCGATCTGCTGAATGCGGAAGTTCAACTCCTGGATATGGAATCAAAACGCATCGAAGCCGTCAACCAGATCACTGCCGTTTCGGACCGTCTGCGGTTCCTCATGGGTTCTACCGCAACCGGACTTCTGCTTCCTGTTGACACGCTTTCCATGCCGGCGTCATCGCCGCGTTTTGGAGAAACGGACAACGCCCTCAAGAACCGATCCGACATGCGCGCTATGCGGTTTGGGATCGAAGCCATGAAGAACATGCGGACCATGAATTATCTTAAACTGGTTCCATCGATCAACGCCTTTGGCAGTTATGAAATGAACGAGAACAAACTTTTCGGGAACAAAGGTAAGAACTGGATGGCCGGCATTATGCTTAAATGGGAAGTTTTCAAAGGCTGGGACCATTTCGGAAGTATCCAAAAATCCTCCGCCGAGCTCAGGCATTCGCATATCCAGTATCAGAAGGCCACAGAAAATAACCGGCAGGAAATGGCATCGGCTATGCGGAATCTTGAGGTCGCAAGGAAGAAAACGGAATTGACCCGCGAAGCCGTTCAACAGGCCATGGAAAGCCTGCGCATCATGAACGACCGTTACAACAAAGGTTTGGAAAGAACCTCGGACCTGCTGATGTCCGAGACCATGTATTCCACTGCGCGACTCAATCACCTTCAGGCGCTATTCACCTACCGGGTCAATGTGTTCACGCTAGAACTTCTTTTCGAGAACGAAACGGAAATAATCAAATAATTCAAATACCAAACAAACCAGGAACTCTATGCTAAAGATCCATCTTTTACTCGCCGTTGCAATAGCCGCCGTCACGGCCTGCAGCGACCGATCCAACGAAAATACTGACGGAAAGGCCAACACAAAAGTCACCGTTCAGAAGATCACCCAGGCCGAACTCCCTGAGGAATACGCATTCACCGGCAATATTGAAGGTGATCGCCGCGTCAACCTGAGCACCAAAATTATGGGCCAGATCCTCAGTATGCCTTTTACGGAAGGCATGCCGGTTACGGCCGGACAGACCGTGGTCCGTATCAAAAGCGACGACATATCGGCCAAACGCGCCCAGGTCAGAGCCAATCTGATCGAGGCTGAAGCCGCTTTGAAGAACGTGGAGATCAACTATAATCGCGTCAAGTCGCTCTTCGATCAGAAAAGCGCAACGCAAAAAGAAATGGACGATGTCGAAATGGCCTACCAGATGGCCAAAGCGCGCGTTGAGGCCGTGAAAGAAATGGAGAAAGAAGTTACCGACGTGATCGGCTACGGGGATATCGTCTCTCCTATACAGGGTTACGTCACCAGAAAATTTGCTCAGGAAGGCGACATGGCCGTGCCCGGTATGCCGCTGATCACGGTCGAGGATCTGTCGGTTCTAAAAGTAACAGCCCAGGTTCCCGAATCAGAGATACATATGTTCAAAACCGGTGACGAGGTCAAAATATTGATCGACGCGCTGAATGGAAAATCATTGAAAGGAATAGTGGATCGGATCAATCCCGGAGGCAATCCGATGAGCCGTCAGTTTGAGATAAAAATTGTACTGAAAGACCTTAACAATGAAACGCGGAGCCTTCTCAAATCGGGCATGTTCGCGCGCGTATTGCTGGCCAAAGGTAATAAGTCGGCGGTCACGGTGCCGGAATCCTCGCTTGTCCGGCGCGGGCAGTTGGAAGGTCTGTATGTGGTCTCCAATGGCAACACGGCAACGCTTCGCTGGGTCCGCACCGGGAAAACCTTCGGCGATCGAATCGAGATCCTTTCCGGACTGGATGACGGTGAGACGATCGTCACCTCCAGCGACAACAAACTCAGTGACGGCCTGAAGATCGAGGTGACGCCATGAGCCGAGGATTAGCCGGAAAGATCGCATTTGCTTTCATAAATTCTAAGTTAACGCCGCTGCTGATGGCGGCCTTTTTGGCCATCGGCTTATACAGCGCATACCTCACCCCCAGCGAAGAAGAGCCGCAGATCAGCGTTCCCATCGCCGACGTATTTGTCCAATACCCCGGCGCAAGCCCGGAGGAGATCGAGAGCCGCGTCACCAAACCGCTGGAAAAGATCATCTCCAATATCCAGGGCGTCGAGTATGTTTATTCTATTTCCAATCCGGGAATGGTCATGCTCGTGGTGCGCTACTATGTGGGCGAAGATGTAGAGCGCAGCCTGGTCAAGCTTTACAACGAGATCGCCAAGAACATGGACAAAATGCCCCAGGGCGTTTCCATGCCGCTGATCAAATCCAAATCGATTGACGACGTTCCTATGTTGTCACTGACCTTATGGAGCGAGAGGTACGACGATTTCGAATTGAAGCGCGTCGGGCTGGAACTCGCATCGGAGATCAAGAAGATCGAACACGTCTCCGAAACCCAGGTGATCGGCGGACGCTCCCGTCAGGTTCGCGTCGTCCTTGACAAAACAAAAATGTCCGCGCATCAGGTTGATCCGATGATCATCGCCGGCCAGGTACAGTATGCCAACCGGCAATCGGCCTCGGGCAAGTTCAACAATCAAAATACAGAGTATCTCGTTGAAACGGGAAATTTCCTTGAGAACGCCGAGGACGTCGGCCGAGTCGTGATCGGCGTTTACGGCAACAGCCCGGTCTATCTGAATAACGTGGCCACCATTGTGGACGGGCCGGCGGAACCGTCGCAGTACGTTCGTTTTGGATATGGGGACGCAGCCCTGCCTCAGGAACTCAAAAATGCCGACCGAGAATTTTCAGCCGTCACCATCTCCGTCTCCAAGACCAAGGGCTCGGACGCCATGCGCATCGCCGAGACCATTCTTCAAAAAGTAGATAATCTTAAAGGCGCCCTTATCCCTTCGGACATTCACGTCGCCACAACACGCAACTACGGCGAAACCGCTTCGGAAAAGGTAGGCGAATTGATGAAACATCTTTCCGCGGCGATCCTTGCGGTGACGCTCCTGGTTGCCGTGGCTATGGGATGGCGCAGCGGTCTGGTGATCTTCATGACGGTGCCGGTTACGTTTGCCTTGACACTGTTCGTTTATTATATGTTCGGCTATACCTTGAACCGGATCACCCTTTTCGCGCTTGTATTCGTCACGGGTCTTGTGGTGGACGATGCGATCATTGTTGTGGAGAATATGCACCGGCACTTTAAAATGAAGCAGCTGCCCTTTCTGCAGGCGGCCATTGCGGCGATCGATGAGGTCGGCAATCCGACCATTCTGGCAACATTCACCGTTATTGCGTCCGTATTGCCCATGGCATTTGTTTCCGGCCTGATGGGACCTTATATGAGCCCGATGCCGATCGGTGCATCGCTCGCCATGTTATTTTCCCTGCTCGTGGCTCTGATCATCACGCCGTGGCTGGTACTGCGGCTTTTCAAAAACGAACATCACGAGGAGGAAAAGCACTACCGGCTTGAGGACACCAAGATCTACCAATGGTATGCGGCCTCCATTAACCCTTTAATTGAAAACTCTAAGAAACGCTGGATCTTCTTAGGCGGAACGATCCTGCTGCTTCTCGCATCGATGTCCCTGCTTTATTTCAAAATGGTTGCGGTCAAAATGCTGCCGTTTGACAATAAGAATGAAATTCAGGTGATCATCGATATGCCTGAAGGGACGACGTTGGAGCGCAGCGCGGCGGCGACCCAGGATATCGCGGCCTATATCCGTACTCAGCCGGAAGTTGTGAATTACCAGAGTTACGTCGGTACATCGGCTCCGATCAATTTCAACGGTTTGGTGCGTCATTACGACCTCCGCCGCGGCTCCAATGTGGCGGATATTCAGATCAATCTTTTGCCGAAGCATGACCGCGACCAGCAAAGCCACGACATCGCCAAACGAATTCGTCCGGAGATCCATAAGATCGCAAGCCGTTACGGCGCCAACGTGAAGATCGCCGAGGTTCCTCCCGGACCTCCGGTTCTGTCCACTATGGTTGCGGAAGTTTACGGGCCGGATTATCAACAGCAGATCGACGTGGCCAGACAGGTTCGATCCGTATTCGAATCGACCGAAGGCGTCGTGGACGTGGACTGGTTCGTCGAGGATGATCAAACGGAATATAAGCTCGAGGTCAACAAGGAAAAGGCGATGCTGGCCGGCGTCAGCGCCCAACAGATCGTACAGACCGTTGGCATAGCTCTCAACGGAATGGATGCGGCCAACTTGTATCAGCCCAAGGACCTGGAACCGGTTGCCATTCACATGCGCCTTGCCGAAAAAGAGCGTTCCGGCATCAACGACATCAAGGACATACAGATAAAATCGATGGCCGGCCAAATGGTGCCGCTATCTGAACTGGTCACTGTTAAAAAGCAAATACAGGACAAAACCATTTACCGGAAAAACCAGCAGAGAGTTGTTTACATCACGGCGGATGTGGCGGGTAAACTGGAAAGCCCTGTTTACGCTATCCTCGATATGGAAAAGCGTATCGCGGAACTAAAACTGCCGGACGGTTATACCATTGACCAATTGTTTACCAAACAGCCTTTCATGGAAGAGAAGATCTCCATGAAATGGGATGGAGAATGGCATATTACATATGAGGTTTTCAGGGATCTCGGCGCCGCGTTTGCAGTAGTACTGGCGATCATCTATCTCCTCATTATCGGCTGGTTTCAATCCTTCAAAGTTCCGCTCGTGATGATGGTGGCGATACCGCTGTCTCTGATCGGGATCTTGGTCGGCCATTGGATCTTCGGAGCCTTTTTTACGGCCACATCCATGATCGGTATGATCGCGCTTGCAGGAATCATGGTGCGAAATTCCGTTCTTCTCATCGACTTCATTGACATTCGGCTGGCCGAGGGCGTTCCGCTGAAACAAGCCATCATCGAATCGGGCGCAGTTCGGACTACTCCGATTTTGCTGACATCCGGAGCCGTTGTAATCGGCGCTTTGGTTATTCTCTTTGATCCGATATTCCAGGGGTTGGCTATTTCGTTGGTAGGCGGCTCGATCGCCTCGACGGCGTTGACCCTCATCATTGTTCCGCTGATCTATTACATGACAGAGCGGAGAAAATATGAATTGCAAACGGCTTCGCGGGAAATAGCCGAAGACACCAACCAAAAATCGTAAGGAGTAAATCTGTCATGAAATTAATTGTAGTTATGGCTATCGAAGAATACACGGAACATTTGCGGAAGATCTTTTCCGAACACAAAGTTCCTGTATACAGCGAGGCCCCCATTCAGGGATACAAATTACACCAGGAACAGCACGAGAAGGACGACTGGTTCGTACATCGCCACGTGGCAATCTATTCGCACCTGCTCTTTGCATTTGTAAACGAGGAAAAGGCCCAGGAACTCCTGTCGGCGATCGATCTATATTCAAAAGCTAATAAACTCAACAATCCGATCCGCGCCTTTCAGTTAGGCGTGGAGAAGATGGTATAAATTAAGAGAAGGAACAAACACATGCTTGAAAGAACAATCCGCGCCATTGCAGGAACATTCATCATCCTGAGTTTACTGCTGGGTCATTTCGTCAGTCCTTACTGGTACTTATTCACCGCTTTTGTTGGTATCAATTTATTACAGTCTGCCTTTACCCAATGGTGTCTTATGGAGGAGATTCTTAAGAAATTCGTCTTTAAATCCAAAGAATCTTGAACTTTGGGTATGGCATTTTGTTTTGAATTGCATTAATTTTGTTCAATGAAGAGAATAATCCCTATGAACAAGCAGACATTGTATTCAAGTATTATGATCCTGGTTCTGACGGCTGCCGGGTGTTCGGGTAAACGCGAGTTGTCCGATACCGATAAAAAACTATATTCAGACAGAGGAAAGCAGATCGCAGCTTCTGCTTTTGAAACGTTGTCGGGCCACCTTGGTCAGGCGATGGCGCGGGGCGGTGTACCGGAAGCGGTAGCCTATTGTAATATTCGGGCATACTCTTTGGTTGACTCGTTGTCCACCGTTCATAAAGCACAAATAAAGCGCGCGACCATCTGGACACGTAATTCCAAAGATCAGGCGGATCCTACTGAAGAAGCTGTGCTGAAAGAGTACATGAAAGCAAAAGAAACCTCCAGGCCGATGGAACCGATGGTGCAGTTGACGGAGGATGGGAATATTCATTTCTTCATGCCTATTCGCATCACCGCGCCTGTATGTCTGAATTGCCACGGCAAGATCGGATCCGACATCAAAGAAAGCGATTTCGAGTTAATAAAAAAACTCTATCCGAATGACAAAGCAACCGGGCACGCGGAAGGCGATCTGAGAGGTCTTTGGCACATTACGTTCACAAAACCATGAATCAACATTTAAGGAATCATCTTTCATGAGTCTTTTTGGCCTTTTCAATTCTCAGCCGGTCTCTCAAATTGAAGCCGATCACTTACGAGACCGCATGAACAAAGAAAAACTCTTCATACTGGACGTCCGCGAGCCTTTTGAACATCAATCGGAGAAGATCCCCGGCTCGAAACTGATACCGTTAGGACAGCTTCACGATCGGATTTCTGAATTGGAGAAACACAAAGACAAGGAAATTATTGTCTATTGCCGGAGCGGTAGCCGGAGTATGAGTGCCTGCCGATTTCTTCAGAAACAGGGTTACAAAGTCACTAATCTCAGCGGAGGAATTCTTCAATGGTAACCATTCTTATCCGATTTCATTGGGTGTTGGTCTTAGGTCTCTTTTTTTCATCTTCCAGCGGTTGCGCTCAACAACCGGCACAAGGCATGATCATTCAAGCCGGTGAATTCAAGGAAAAGCTCGAAAAAGACAGTGGTATCGTTCTGGACGTCCGTACGCAGGGCGAGTTCAATAACGGGCATGTGGCTGGAGCTCTGTTACTTGACATTATGAAACCCGATTTTGGAGACCAGATCAAGAAACTGGATAAGGAAAAGACTTATTATGTCTACTGCCGTTCAGGCAACCGTAGCACCAAGGCTACCGCCCTGATGAACGAACTGGGTTTTAAGAAGGTTTATAACGTGAAGGACGGCATTGACAATATCCTGAAAAGCGGAGTACCGGTGGCAAAGGAATAGAGTTCAGTATTTTCCGAACGGATACACACGCGGCCAAAGATTCATAATAAAAAGAACGACCGCGGCCGCCTGGAAGAGCCTTCCGAGTATCAGCTGGTAAGAAGACAAAAAGGGCGCAACCGAACACAAAACAATTCCGGCATTAAGTAATAAAAAAGCCGCAAAAGCCTTTTTTTCATTCCCCCTATCCGTAAGCGTCTGCAAACGCGGAAAAATCCAAAACGCCACGCCCATCGTCAATTGAAGGATAAAGCCGAGCAATAGAAATTCGATGTGCATAGGCAAAAAACCCCATGATTCCGGAAGAACGGGCAGCGCTTTATTGAACAGGATCACAGCACCCAGCGTGAAACCTAGCGCCAGATAGATCAGGGCTGTACGTATGAACCAAACACTCAATCCCGGCATTACCGTCTCCTACAAAATACGGATGGAATTAGTCTGCGAAACCTGCTTCCCTTTCACACGCTCCCAAATGTGTCCAACATAAAACATACCTCCGGCCCATTGTAAAAAGGCCGACAAGATCACCAGCCATTTCCCGGCGCCGGCCGGATCAAGGAATAACATCGGCTCCCCCGCCGCGCGCATGATCAGTCCTATATTTAGGCATGCAAAAGAGGACCAACCAAGTAATTCCGCACCCCGCGGTTTATCGCGATTCATCGGCGGAAACATCCAAAACGAAACTCCCATGATGATCTGGGTGATCCAGCCTACGAGGAACAAATGAAAATAAACAGGCGTCATGGCCGGAATGAAAACCGGCATTTCTATCACCGAAGACATCGGTATCATTACGGCCAATATCAGGGCGGACGCAAAATTAATGAATCCGGCTTTGATCCAGTAACGGGTAAGTGTGGGCATATTAATGAGAATTTATTCTATTATAAAATCTTACCATGGTCTTCCACGAACGAGCATGATGGCACAAAACAGGATCAGCACCCCACCGATCAGATTGAATGTGAGGCCCATTGAGAAACGCCGGCGACAGAGTTCCGCGCCCTTTCCAACGGATTCGGATCTGATTAATACATTTCCAATAGCCATATCCATGCTGATCGCGGACGTCAGTACGGTCGAAAACACAATCAGCTTGATCATCAGCGTTTCCCCAAAATAGCCATTCCAGAAAACCGGATCGACGAGATCAAACCAGGTATAACCTCTGGCAAACAGGTTGTACAAACCCGTCACTGTAAGAGAGAATAATGCCGTCCGGTTAATCCAGCGAAAGTTCCGCAAATATTCCAGGTATTCCGTACCATCAAGACTTCCCGCCCGTCGTAGAACGGACACGGACATGACCACAGCACCCAGCCAGACTACCGCGCTGAGGATGTGGACAAAAACGGATATAAAATAGGAAATCAACATATCGATATCCTAATAAGACAAAACGAGTGATGTATAAACATTGCGCCCTCTGCCGGGCAGATCTCCGACGCTCTGATGTTCGTGGTACAATTTATCAAAAATATTCTCAACTCCAAATTTCCATTCCAAGTGCTCATTAATCTCCACCGCGGTTCGCACATGCCACAGACCAAAGCCCTTCGTGCGGTTTTCCGGTTCGGCAATTCTCGCAATCCTCCGCTGCGCGGCGACCCGGCGGTGTTCCACTCCGAAGGACAGACGGTTCTTTTCAAAGATGAGTGCGGCCTTGGTCTCGAAAGCCGGCATCATAGGCAGAGGTTCATTCAATTCTTCGTTATCTCCGTGGGCGTACGCTGCGCTGGCCGAAAAAGTCCATACGGGCGACAAAATAATGACCGCATGGCTTTCCATGCCGATGATCGTGGCCATAGACACATGGCCATAGGTACGCAAATTATCGTCCTTCGGCAGACCCATAATATATTTGTAAATCCTTGTGTGATACCACTGTGTGCGGAATTGTAATTTTTCATCATGGTACAAAAAACGGCCTTCGATCTGATGGCTTCTCTCCGGCCGGAGCCGTGGATTGCCTATATAGAAATGCCCGTCCTGAATATTATAAAGGTAAAATCCGTAATTTTCCAGATGCGTCGGCATACGTTCGCTGCGTCCAATCAGTGCGGACAATTCAACGTGTGTTCCAATACGGTATTCCGCCGTGAGGCTAATTCCGCTTGTGAAATACGTTCGGCGCAAAGGCTGATCCTGCCACATTCCGTACATCACCCGTTTCGCGCTTGGATCATGGATATCCCGGTTGGAATAATCCATACGCGCCTGTAATTTCACAGTTAGGTCTTCAAATAAAGAACGATCGTAAGCGGCCGCCAACGACAGATTATTCAACCCCACTTGACCTATATTTACCACATACATCGGTGAAACACCGGGCAAAATACTCTCCATTCTCATATCGGCAAATGCATCTAAATGATAATACTCGGCTGTAAGGCGCAGCGCCTGGCCCGAGCGCAGGAACAAGGCTTGCTCCATAATGCCGGCCGTAGTGGTCTTGCCAAACATCGGCATGTACATGTCTTTCATGATCTCACGCGAAGCGACGTCGCGGTCGTAATCGTCCATCCAATGTTCAATCCGATTCACGTAGATCTTTGAGCTCAACGAATGAAGTATCGGCGTGACCTTCTCCCATATGAACTCAATGCTGCCGATATGCGAGTGCGTTTTACGTGCGTCCATCAGCATGGTCGGGTAACCGATATCCCAGGCGTTGTCACCGATATAAGATAAATTAAGCCGGTATTGATCTCCCCACTTTTGAGTGGCATCCAGTTTGTAATTGTTCTTGTTGAATCCGGAACCGCGGACCCTGTCGTTTCCTCCCATACGATAATCTCCGGACCTTCGGTAGGAAAATGTTCCGCGAACCGCAAGATCCTCTCCGGCAATATTGATCATGCTTCGTACACGCCCCAAGCGGGACACGGCTTCGTATCCGGCCTCGCTCTCGGCTGCGAATCTTTTTTCAAAATCCGGTTTTTCAGTCACCATATTGACGGTTCCGCCGATATTCTGCGACAGTTCCTGATCAAACCCGCCTTTGCTGATTTCCAGTTTTTTCAGATTTTCGGTTTCAACATAAGCGGATACGGGATCCATATGATCCACGCAGGCGCTGAATACTTTCATGCCGTCTACCATCATGCCGATACGTCCCGGTCCCATGCCGCGAATGGAAGGCTCTGAGGCAAAATTGGCCCGTCGCGTCAGCGAAACTCCTTCGACCTTTGAGGTCACATCGTCGATCGTTGTCAAATTGCGGTCGTAAGATGTAATACGGCGCTCGGGTAGAGAGCGGGACGCGATGACCACTTCTTCACCGATCACAATATCTTTAGCTTCCATCAATACGGTCAATACAACAGTATCGGATTCAGACAGGTGAATGGATCGTAACTCGGCTTCATATCCTATGGCCGAAAACCTCAACTGAAAATCTCCGCGCGGCAATTCTAAAAAGAAGGTTCCGTCGGCACTACCGACGCATCCCCACTTCGCGGACAATACTTTAACATTAACGAACGGTATGGCATTGCGTGTTTTTTTGTCTTCTATTTTGCCCCTGACATAGCCCGTGCTTTCCTGAGACAAAAGCATGGGTACCCATATGCAGAACAAAACGCTAAATACCCGGAATTTTTTCATAGTTTAACCTCAAAAGAAAGAAGGGGCGGGACCAGCCGCCCCTTCAGATATTACCGCACAGTCACATCATAGTGCGTCGAAAGCGTTACCGTATCATTAATGACAGCGTTGACATCAATCTGCCAATCGCCCGTCATGGTAAAGTTCACTTTCCCCAAATAATGACCAAGCGAAGTGTGCACGGGATTCACGTTGTTAGAAGATCCGTGCGCCATTGAAGGCATGGTCGGTTCAATGCTGACGGCGGCATTGGTCACCGGAGGAAAATTCATCATCGTTTGTTTCTTGTAAAGACCGATTTCGAAATCATTGAGTCCTACGACCGGATCATTCATGTCAATAAGAGTCATGATATATTTATCCGTTCCGGAGGTAAATGTTTTAACGTTGCTGGAATTGGCAATCTGCAAGTCGAAGACCGCCGTTCCCTGCTTGTCATTGTAATGGTTATGAAAGTCCACACGGACGCTCCAGAAACCCATATCGTAACTGGGCATAGAGAATACGGCCGCACTCTTAAAATATCCGTTCTCGAAGCCCGACGGAGCCTCAAAAGGACAGGAGTGCACCATGGCCATATCGGTCATGTTCATCTGCGGTAAAATCGTCAGATCCGCATGGTCCACTTCGTATCCATCGTTGGTGGTTTCCAGGGAAATGTAAAGCCGGTTATATCCGACACACAGCGAATCCTCCGCGTATAAACGAATGGTGGTTTCGGCCGAATCGACCGTCGTTTCTCCAATTTTTATGAGTTTCAACTTCGATCCGGCGGCATCGTCGTCGGAGCAGGCCGTCCAAAATACGGCTGCGCCAAAAAATAAACTAAGCAGCACTCTTGCGCTAAATCCTCGCGGCATGATTTTTTCTCCAATTTTTAAAATACGCTTCCTGTTTCAGGGTTTTGACCCTGAAGGAAACTTCCAATGACGATTTTCAATGTTTAGTTATAAAACGCGGAGGCTGCTGTCGGGCGGATGAAAAATATCGGCTATCGCTGAAGAAGGTTTGAGGAACGTTTGGTTAGCTTCCAAATGGAATAGAAAAACCTGAATAACGGCATGGGTAAATAAGATCGTGACTCCCTCCAGACGCAAAGGCAGGAATACGTTCTGCATAGGAGCTCCGCAATCATGCGAACTTATAAGACATTCATCCACGGCATACCGGTGAATCTCTTCGTCCTTGCAGGTACATTCGGATGCCAGGCATCCGCAATTCTTATGGCGACGGCACAAGCCCTCGTTGTCAAAAAGATTTGCCGGTAGAGAACCGGACAACAGAACTAATACCACGGAGACCGAGAGCCATTTATGTAAGGTTATGCGATCCACGTTCAAAAGTCTTTCCGGTTAAACACGCGAACGCCCGAAACCAGCGGAAATAACATCCAGGATAGCAGAGCCAATGTGCTGATGACCATACCCGGCCATCCTGAAAAGAATTTGTGAAAAACGGCGCCTGTATATCCCATGAGCGCAGATATGTCGAATTGCAGCAATAACAGCGTGCGGGCAATATCGATCGGATTGAGCAGGTTAGCCGCAATGATCGCCGATTCCAGAGGATAATCGCCGAAAGTGTAAATCAATATCAACACGATACCGTCATACATGATTGCAAAAAAGAACCAGAGCAGAATGCATAGACCCAGCCCTTTGAGCCTGTCTTCATAACGGATAGCAATGGAAAAGGATAAGGCCACAAAAATAAGAGTCAGGAAGACGCCGGACAGAATCAGCATACCCATCGACGAGGCCTCTTTGGAGGTATGCACCCCATAGATCAGACTTGGCAGTCCGACTCCCAGCACAAAACCGGCCGATAACGGTATCGCCAGACCCATATAAATACCCCAGAATATTTTGCGGCGCTGAACGGGCTGGGAGAGCAGAAGTTCAATAAATTCTCTCGAATGGTACAGGTACATAGTTCCAAATACGATGCTCACCAACGGAATGATGATCAAAACAATATTCATCAGACTGAGAATGACCTTGCTCTCGGTTCCCGCGAAACGGAACAGTCCTTCCGTCAGGAGCAGAAAGAAGAATGCGTAGAGGATCATCCATCTACTCCGCAGTACGTCGTGTAATTCGAATTTCAATATTTTTGTGGTACCGTCCACAACGCATGCCCTTTCATAATATGCGCGATCGATCGTTCAAGCTTATGTTCCCCTGTACCCTCTTTGAGTTCCTCCACGCTCCCGTCAAAACAGATCCGTCCGTCCAGCAGGAATACTATTTTCTCAGACAATTCCTCCAGTTCGCTCATGATATGCGAAGTCAGGATGATCGTCTTGCCTCCGGCCTTTTCCTTGAGGATCTTATCTTTCAGAACGGCGCTGGAAATCGGATCCAGGCCGGCGGTCGGTTCATCGAGTATGAGTATATCCGGTCCGAAAAGAAATGCCAGATAGGCATTCACTTTTTGTCTGGTGCCTCCCGACAGCGTCCGAAGCGCTTTATCCGTTTCTTTGTGCAATTCAAATAAATGAAAAAGTTCTTCATCGGTTCCTGCTGGATTATGCCGCAGATCTTTGATCATGGAAATCAGTTCGCCTAACCGCAGATTTTCGGGAAATCGCGCCGACTGCGGCATATAGCCTATCGCTTTCTTGTAATCGGATCCCCCGTTGAGTTTCTCCCCTTTTACAAAGATTTCGCCTTTGTCCGGTCTGACAAGTCCGAGAATGGATTTAATAATTGTCGATTTGCCGGATCCGTTCGGTCCGATGATCGCGGTGATGGCACCGCTCTGGATCTCAAAACGGACGCCTTTGAGTACGTCCAGCTTTTTAAAGCTCTTCTCAAGGTTCACGATCCGGATCACGAGACCCTCCTCATCAAGGGTTGCCGGTCCATCAAAGTCTCCGGTGTCAGCACCGGTATCATGCGTTCGGCCAGGTCAAGAACGGATATAAAAAAGCTCCGCAGCAGAATAAGGGTCTCGGGCTGTTTCTGTGTCAAAATGGAAAACAAGCTGACCGGCCGGTATGGTACGTCCCCAATTCCGTCGTGATTAAGGTCGTACCCGCTGTACGAGCTCCAGTAATTACGGTGAAAGGTATTTGAATTCATCCGGCTGTTGGTCGCCACATCGAAGGAATTACTTTCAAAATTATTTTCCGAAAAAACATTATTATCCGAGTTAGCCATCAATTTGAGCGCCCAGCCGTTTTGTACAAAACGGTTCTTCTTTACCGTCATACGAACGGATCCTTCGATGTACAGACCGGTACTGTTGCCTATAAAATCGTTCTGCTCGATATCGCTGTCGGAAATATCCTTCAGCAGGATGCCGTAGGAAGACGGTCCCCAATTGTGTTCAAAGGTATTTCCGATCATCTTCACGCCCCGCGTATACATGACGGCTACACCGGCGCTGTTGTCCCTAAACGTATTTTGTGTATACATACAACTGTCTGAAAACATGAAATGCAGGCCGTAGCGGAGATTACCTGCGCTGACATTGTCAACGATGCGGCCGTCTTTGACAAATTCAAAATAGATCCCGTCGCGATGTCCGCGGATGTCATTGCCTTCAATGGTGATCTTACGGCATGACCATAAGTGAATACCGTTTCCGGATGACGATTCCGTCGTTCCGCTGGACCGGATCGAGTTGCCGCGTATGGTGCAGTTCCAGGATCGTGCGAGATATACGGCAAAAAAGTTCATGTTGAACTCGTTATTGATAACTGCGCATCGTTGTACGTCTTTCAGTTTAATCCCCGCATTTTCCTGTATATAACTGATACCGGCGTTTTCAATGACCAGACCTTCAATCGTCACATCGCTGGCCGTTACAGTCAATACTTCGTATTTCCCCTCACCATCCAGTATTGGTTTCTCAATCCCTGATAAAGTTACCGACTTTGTCACTGTGAGATTACCCTCTGCATAGCGCCCATGGTGGATCACAATACGATCGCCGTTTTGCGCTAACTCTAAAGCCGCGCGGATCGTTGTTATCGGTCCGTCGGGTTTGACTTGGATCTCCCGAGCCCGGAGTTCGGACGCGAAAGCAAGCATACTAATTGTAAATATGTAAAGCGCGCCAAATTTCATGGATTTAGAACATCTCGTTCTTCGATTCAAAGGAATAACTTAACCCGATCACAAACCGTCCAGAGTTTTTCGGCTGATCTTCTCCGACCGATTGCGTGAGAGGTCGTTGAAATCGTCCCGCCGCGTGATCAGATTCTTTCAAAATGAGCTGTAAAGTGGCGCAAGAATTTCGGTTCATGCGTGATCCGCATACCCCGCGCCTGCTGTTTCGTATTGAGTATCTCCTGAAAAACTTCCACGACATAGTCAACATGGCTTTGAGTATAGACACGGCGAGGAATCGCAAGCCGCACAAGCTCCATCGAGGCCGGTATCAGTTTTCCCTTTTCGTCGTATTTCCCAAACATCACGGAACCCACTTCCACGCATCGGATGCCGCCCTTCAGATACAATTCGCATACCAGAGCCTGGCCCGGATACTGATCGACTGGTATATGCGGATACAGCGCTTTGGAATCGACATAGACCGCATGACCTCCAACCGGCTGCATGATCGGAATGCCCATTTTGCTTATCTTTTCTCCCAGGTACTGCGTGCTGCGAATGCGGTACTTCAAATAATCTTCTTCAAACACTTCTTCAAGTCCAACGGCGATCGCTTCCATATCGCGGCCCGCCAGTCCTCCGTAAGTGGTAAACCCTTCCGTAATGATCAGGAGATTGGTACACGCGTCCGAGATCTCGTTGTCCCGCAAGGCCAGAAATCCGCCGATGTTAACCAGGCCGTCCTTCTTGGCGCTCATGACGCAGCCGTCGGCCAATGAAAACATCTCCTGAGCGATCTCTCTGTACGATTTGTTCTCGTAGGCTTTTTCGCGGTGCTGGATAAAATAGGCGTTTTCGGCTACTCGGCAGGCATCGATGATGAACAACACTCCAAATTTCCCGCAAATAGCGCTGATCGCTTTCGTGTTCTCCATACTCACCGGCTGCCCGCCACCGGTATTATTGGTCACGGTCAGGATCACCGCTGAAATGTTCTGCGCACCGTATTGTTTGATCAAGGATTCCAGTTTGGCGGTGTCCATATTTCCCTTGAAAGGATGTTCGAGCGACGGATGATGCGCTTCTTCGATCGGGCAATCGATGGCTGTGGCGCCGCTGAATTCAATATTGGCCCGCGTAGTATCAAAATGCGTATTACTTAGAAATACTTTTCCTTTGCCTCCGAGAAAACCGTACAGGATACGTTCCGCCGCGCGGCCCTGATGGGTGGGGAGGATATGGGGATAACCGGTAAGATCTTTGATCACGCGTTCCAGTTTGAGCCAACTCTTGGCTCCCGCGTACGATTCATCCCCTGCCATCATGGCCGACCATTGTCGCGTGCTCATGGCGGAAGTGCCACTGTCGGTCAGAAGATCGATCAGTACCTGGTCGGAATGAAGGAGAAAGGGATTGTAATGCGCGTCCTTCAGATAAACGTTTCTTTCTTCTTCCGTCGTCATATAAACGGGTTCTACCGTTTTGATCTTAAACGGTTCGATAATCACTTTGTGATGCATAATTCGGATTCCTTATTTTTGGCCTGAGCGGCCGTCTTTTACCGTACCATGAAAAGCACTGCAATCAGAAGCAAACAATATCCGCATTCCATGAAGCCGATCGTCGTTATCCTAAGTCTTTTGTAAAAGTCCTCGGCAAATACGAGAATCAGCAGTTTGCTCATGATCAGAATCATCATGCCAACATACACCAGAGTGCGTTCCACGATCACTGCATTGAGTGTTATTACAAATACGAGATACCAGATAATTTCTTTGATGGACACTTTGTCAAAGCGCGCTTTGACAAGGAATACGCTGGTCCCGAAGTAAGAGAACAAAAGTACCCATAACTGCAGAAACTCAAGTCCGGGAACGAAATACGGTTCGTACGCCGTCAGACCGCCCAACGCGATGGCCGCAAACGCCAGTAATTCGGACCAGACTTGTTTGTGTTCTCTCCGGAGGCTCAGATAGACGTACACGCATCCAAGTGCCACCAGAACGGGAAGAATAAAATTAAAGGATACACTTTTTTGCAGAAGGTAAAGACAAGCCGCCAAGGTCAAAAATCCGTATACCATGGTCCAGACTTTCTTGCGTAAGCCGGTGTCGAGCCTCTTTTTCAGATACTCCTGGACCAATTCACCAAAATTAAGTCCGGCAAGCAGAAAGAGCAGCGTGACCGCGTGAATCCAGTACAGCGATGTGCTCAAAAGCGTGCCGATCAGCCAACTCGTGATCAGCGAAATATAGGCTCCGTGCTGATGCGACCATACCGGGATCAGCATTTCTGCCGATCGGCTTTTCGGATCTTTTTTCTCGATCATGGTATACGTCAACTCATTTCATATTTATTTGGCCGGCGGTAAAAGGACACCGTCGATTACGTGCACAATACCGTTTGTGGCAATGACCGATGCGACCACCTTGGCGTCTCCGATCATGATGGCGCCGTTCTTAACGGACATCGTGGTATTAGCACCGCCCGCCATGCTCAACACCTGCCCGTCTTTGAACGATTCAGGCTTTAAGATGCTCGTCGTCACATGGTGCTGAAGAATCCTGCGCAGGTCGGCTTTTTTCTCGGATTTCAACAGACCTTCCACCGTGCCCTTGGGAAGTTTATCAAACGCGGCATTCGTCGGGGCAAATACGGTAAACGGTCCGGGATTGGCCAAAACATCCACCAGGCCGGCCGCCTGAATAGCCGTAACCAACGTGGTGTGATCGGCAGAGCCTGCTGCAACCTGAACTATATTTTTTTGCGAAACGTCGTCCTTGATACCGGACATGCCGGCGGGTGACGTCGTTTTGCCGGAGGTCGCGCTTTGTTTGACTTCCGACTGACAGGCCGTGAAAATCAAAAGACCTGCAATAATGGTTTTAATAATGTTCTTTTTCATGATGGTAGTTCCTAAACTCTTTATCATTGCGCTGGGCAATGCGTGGTCCTCAATTAGTGTTAATTAATGTCGCCCCGAACCAACCAGCGTCAAACCGTGAAAGGTCTATGGGTCATTTGACACCGAACCCACACGGCGGAACTGAATAATACCAGCGCTCCGGCTTGATGCACCACACCCCAGAAAACCGGAACAGCCAGTAATATGGTCGTGATCCCGAGCGATAATTGTATCAATGTCATTAGAAACAGAAAATGAATACTCCGGCTAAGAGAGATCGGCCAGGTCCGCTTTCTGGCCATTAACCAGAAAACAAATACGGCACCTACCACGATCAGAGCAAGTGTCCTGTGCATGAACTGGATCATGATGCCGTTCTCAAAAAAATTCATCCATGCCGGATCCATCATCCAGGCGGATTCCGGAAGCCAGGCATCGCCCATTTTCGGATAGGTATTGTACATATAACCCGCTTTCAATCCGGCAACCAGTCCACCAAGCATGGATTGCCCAAGGATCAGGAGCATGAGACCGGTAGCGAACTTCCGGAGGGATGGCGGAGCGTCGACTCGGCCGGTTTCCTGCGGCAACCACGACATGGTGTACCAAAGCAGAAGGCCGCAGATGGTGAAAGCCAGGAACAAATGCATGGTTAACCGGTAATGGCTGACATGCGGATTCTCGATCAGACCGCTTTGCACCATGTACCAGCCCATGAATCCCTGGAAGGCGCCGATCAGAAAAACCAGCACTAGTTTCCCTATCCATGCAGGAGTGAATCTCTTTTGAATGAGGAACCATGTAAAAGGAATGATGAATACGATTCCGATAAGCCTCCCCCAAAGACGATGGATATATTCCCACCAGAAAATACTTTTGAACTCCTCCACGGTCATCGTCTTATTGAGGATCTTGTACTCGGGAAATTGACGGTACTTCTCGAAGGCCGTATTCCATTCGGTTTCATTCATTGGAGGAACGATGCCCATGATCACATTCCATTCGACGATGGACAAACCGGATTGTGTCAGACGCGTAATACCGCCCAGAATCAGCATGATAAATACCATAAAGTAGCCTGTCAGAAGCCATCGGCTGATCTGTTTTCGTGCGCGTAGATCGCCAAAGGTCGGTTTGTTCTCTAAGGTATTCATATGGATCACATCTCAGCTGTTAGGTCCGTCGGTGCAAGTGTTGTATGACGTAAAGAATACGGATTAAATTAGAATTCCTCAACATCATTTGTGACCGACCATACCCATCACTTCCTGCCAGTTCATCACATTTCCTTCCATCTGCGCTCTCATCGTCTCTGCTTTTTCACGGGTACCGTACGAAGATAAGAACATCCCCATGGGACTTGGCAGGTTTTTTGAATGCAGATAAGCGGCCTGATCGGCTTTGATCCAGGTGCCGGGCTCAGAAAAATCGATAGTCCACAAAGACTGGACATCGGCCGTTTGTATATCTTTGTAATAGGCGGCCAAACATTCGATCGAGTCGAATTTGTAGATCTTACCTTTCTTTGTGATCAATTCGCCGCCGAATTTCCTGTCACTGATGGCCATTTTACAATGCGCACATTCATCATGGCCATAGTCGATTGGTTCAGGATTGTTACGGCAGGAAAATATACCAAAGGCGATGAAGACATACAGTACTGATCTATGGATGCGGCGTAACATGGTCCGGCTCCTTGTCTTTTTTGGAATGCTTGAGTTCAATATACATGGCGGCCAACCCGAGCAGGAAGGAAATTCCGGCCAACAAACCTCCCAAGTGAGGCAGAGAGGTGGTCCGCATATTGAGCAGTTGCTTGGTACCTATCAAAGGCGGCTGATAGCTCATTCCCGGAACTTTGATGGCGGCGTTGGGATTCAGATTATGCCCGTAGTCATACTCCCACAAGTAGAAATCCACAAGGCCCGCCATCAAAACCAGGAAGAAAACGACAACCCATATGCTTACCAGGTAACGTTTTCCGGAAACGGCCACGATAAGACCCGTTCCGATCAAAAAGGCAACAATGTAAGGCATCAGTTTCAATTCAGGAATATCCTGGGGCGTGATGAGCTTCATACCGATGTAATGATTGAGCCCGTTGATCGTTTTAAGATCGTTAGGATTCTCACCGCTTATTTTGTCTACCCAAATGTATAAACCGAGTCCTTCCGGGTATTGCGGTGCGTCCAGATCGATCTTCCACATCGGCAGGAAGTACAGTCCGAGCAGTAACAGGGAAGCTACGGCCACCAGAATCTTCGAAAGCCTTTTCATATGACTAATCCCTCTTTAAAAAAATGAGGGAGACTCTCGCCTCCCTCTTGCTGATATCGTCTTCATCAGTCCTTGTTGAATGAAATAGGAACATTGGCATTGGGCGCGGAAACCCGGGCATAACCCTGCATCTCCTGATGCAACGCCGAGCAAAAATCCGAGCAGTAGAATGGATAGATACCTACCGCTTTGGGTTCCCACTTCATCGTGCAGGTCTCGCCCGGCATGATGAGGAGTTCCGAGTTTTGGGTACCCTTGATCGCAAAACCGTGCGGTACATCCCAGTCCTGTTCCAGATTGGTAACATGGAAATAGACCACATCCCCAAGCTTGATGCCCTCGATATTATCCGGCGTGAAGTGCGAACGCGAAGCCGTCATCCATACGTGAACTTCCTTACCTTTACGTTCCACTCTGGCTTCTTTGGAACTCTTGGCGGCATAAGCGTGTTCGTTCTTATTGATATCAAATATCTTCACTTCGTGTTTACGTACTAAGTCCGCCGCAATACCCTGCGCGTAATGCGGTTCCCCGATCGTCGGGAAATCGGATAAGAGTTTCATCTTCTCTCCGCTGATGTCGATCAACTGAGCCGACTGCGTGAGTTCAGGACCCGTCGGTAAGTAACGATCCTTTGTGATCTTATTCATTGCCAAGACGTATTTGCCCCACGGTTGTTTGCTGTCGCCGCCGGGGATCATGAGATGGCCGATGGAATAATAGGTCGGCATGCGGTCGACAACTTCCCATGTGCCGATCTTCCACTTGACCACTTCGGAAGTGATAAAATGCGAAGTATATCCGTAGCCTTTTCCGTCAAATTCCGTATGCAGTGGCCCGAGACCGGATTCCTGAACTTCACCGGCAAGAACCGCGTCGTATTTGAGAACCGGTATGCCTTCGCGCTCACCGTCAAACGCTTTGTCTTCGATCGCCTTGATCATCTTGGTAAATGAAAAGACCGGGATCATTGCGGCCAGCTTGCCTCCACCGACAATGTATTCACCCGTCGGATCCACGTCCGCGCCGTGAGGCGATTTTGGACAAGGCATCAAATAGACCAAACCGGGACAATCTTTGGGATCGAGCATTTTGACTTTGTTAAGCTTTTCTACGATGGTCGTTTGGGTCTTTTCGTCAAAGCGGTTTCTTTGATAGTCGCTGGTCCATTCTTTGAATTTACCTTGAGCAATATATTCTTCCGCCTTCTTCCAATTCACCGCCATGATGAAGTCTTTGTCATTCTGACTCGCATTAACTTCAAGCAGCGTATGGGCCTGTTCGGTGTTATAGCATGAGAAGAAGAACCATCCGTGGGAAGCGTTCTTGCCCGCATGGCTCAGATCGTAATTATATCCGGGAACCAGAATTTGGAAGGCCAGGTCCATTTTGCCGTCTTTGGGATCGACTTTTACAAAACTGACCGTACCTTTGAAATTTTCTTTGTAGCTGGCAATCGGCACATCTTTGTCTGGGATCGGAACACTAAAACGGGTCGCGGAGACGACGTATTCCGTATTGACTGTGGTAAACGGCGAGGCATGACTGCCGCCGCTATTGGGAATCTCGAGGATTTCGTCCGTTCTGAAAGTGCCCAGATTGATACGTGCAATACGCGGTGTGTTATTGGCATTTATAAAAAGCCAACGCCCATCCGGTACGCCGTCGGTCATAGACAATTCGGGATGGTGACTGTCATCCCAGGGAATAAAACCGTGGACGCTGGACAACATACCTTTGGTTTCTTCGGTATAACCCCAGCCGTTCTCCGGATTGACGGAAAACACAGGGATAACTTTCAGCAAACGGCCGCTCGGAAGTCCGTACACGGAAACCTGGCCGCTGAATCCGCCGGATAAAAAGGCGTAGAATTCATCGTAACTTCCCGGCGGTACAAAGACCTTGGAGGCCGCGTCGTCGGTTCCGGCCATATCTTTTTTGCCGGGGCATCCGATCCACAAAGCACCTCCAACGATCAAGACCAGCGCCAGATAGCCGATCCGCGCAAGTTTTGTTCTGTTGATCATGTTCTTTTCTCCTCTTTTAATGGATTAGAAACGTGCGCTTATATGCGCATCATAATTTATGCAGGTTTTTTAACTTCTTTTCCCGCTTTACGAAGAAATTCCAGGATGGCGAGGGCCTCGTCTCTCGTCAGGTTCTGATTCGCCATCGGCGTGAGAAATTGCGCGAGCAGTTTTTTGGCTTCAGGATGCTTCTGAATCATACCTTCGGGGTTCATCATCATGTTGACGATGTACTCCGGTTTCCGACGCAAAGTCACATCATGGAGCGGAGGACCGACTAATTTGGCGTCCACCCGGTGGCATTGATAACACTTCGTCTCGAATATCTTCTCGCCTTTTTTGGCCAGCGCCATGTCGATGGCTTCATTCAATTTGAGTGCTTCTTTAATAGGTCCGATACCGTGTTCCATCTCAAAGTCGCTCAGTCCGTTGGGGTTGGCCGCCTTGGCCGGTTTGGTCGGCGTGGCTTTTACCTGCTGACTGCTGTCGCCGCAGCTCATTACATAAACGGACAGAGCCGCAACGAGCAAAAGAATGTTTACGGATTTCATTGTTTCTCCTTTTTGGTTAGTTGTTATTAATGAGTTCGTTCTCAAGATTGACCGCTTTGGGGAAAAGAATATTGTTTTCGAGATGAACGTGTTTGTGAAGGTCGCGTTCAAATTCATCCAGTTCGGCCAGGCAAAGACGGTAAGTGGTGCATGCGTCGGCCGGCGCTTCATAATTACGGCTGGTGACGCGGATCTTTTCCATGGCCCTGCCCGCATGCTCGTGTTCAAATTCCATGACGCTAATCGGATTCTTTACGGTGTGGAAGGTCGGGGCTTTGAGAAAGGCTTGCCCGTTCCTCATGTCGGCCATCTGACGGATAAAAGGAAAGAGCATTTTTTCCTCTTTGTGCATATGCAGGGTCATCTCTTCGGCGACATCGGCAAAAAGTTCCGCGATTTCTTTCATTTCAGGATGACGCTCGCCGTGCGCTTTGACAACTTTGGCAAGATGGTTCTGGATCACCGGCAGGACATTGCGCACATAGGCATGATGATTGGTCTCGATATAGTCCATGAGCAGATCCAAGTCCATGTCGTTGCATTCGGTCTTTGCAAAACGTTTCTGGGCGGACGACACAAGGTCCCGAAGTTCTTTCTCAACGGAATGCAGGGCCACTCCGTTTTCGAAACAGGCGTCGGCTAATTTCTTTTTGCCTCCGCAACAGAAATCCAACCGGTATTTTTCGAAGATGTTGGCCGAGACCGGGTATTTTATCACGATCTCAGATAATGTGAGTTGTTCTAACATTTCCATCTTACATTCCATTATGCTCATTAAAGATATAAGAGTATTTTGTCTTAAATTGTTTCAAAAAATTTTACTTCCGTCGTCTTTGATTTGACATCAGCGCTTCCAACGTCTTTCCATCCATGGGTTTTGAATCCGCTTCGGATATACGCAAGTTGAACACGTTGATCTTCTCAGCCAGATCAGCCAGAGTCGTATCGTTGAACATCCGTCGCAATTTCTCTCTCTCACGTTCCCACTCGCCATGCAGCGGGCATGGCGTCATGTTGCCGCAGCCCGGTAAGCCGAATATGCATTCGGAAAAAATATGTGTTCCGTCGATCGCATCAACGATCTCGATCAGCCTTATATCTTTGGACTTTCGGGCCAAAGCCACACCGCCCTTGGGACCGCGGTAGGAAACCATGATATTATTCTCGGTCAAGGTCTGCAGGATCTTGGTCAAAAAATGAAATGATATTTTCAGTTTTTCAGAAATCTGCTGAATGGTAACATATTCCGATTGTTCCAAAGTCGCCATATACATGGCCGCCCTCACTCCATACAAACAACTTTTAGATAATAACATGATTCTCGATTCCGCTATTAAAGCATTTCGGAGTCTTTTATCTTAAAATAACGTATTTAAGGCCATTTGTCAAGTAATTTTCTTCACAAAATTGTAATATTTTGAACGGGTAAATAACCTTTGGAATATGTTAACTCACATAGAAACAATACAATGACTGTGAATCAGAATGCAGGTTCACGCTCGTCACGCCAGACCGGTTCGTATCCGTTGGCCTTAAGCATGGCGCAAAAATCCTCAACACTTCGGCGGTCGGCAATCTCAAATTGCTCCAGGCTTTCCTCTTTATGGGTCGCATAACCTCCCGGATTGGTCTTTGAACCTGCACTCATGCTGGTGATACCATAGAAAAGCGCCTTGTCTCTGAATGCAGCGCTTTCACGCGTCGACAGTGACAGTTCCAGATCGGCTGAGAATAACCTGTAGGCGCAGATCATCTGAAGTAATTCCTCGTTGGTAAGCGTGACCCTCGGAGCCATGATTCCCACCGCCGGTCTCAGGCGCGGGAATGATATGGAACATCGCGTCCCATACGTTTCTTTCAAGTACTGTGCGTGCATGGCCGTGTACAGAACATCCGTTCTCCAATCTTCCAGCCCAATCAGTATGCCCAATCCGATCCGGTCTATGCCCGCCCGTGCGATCCGGTCTGGCGTTTCCAGCCTGTAATAAAAATGGGATTTCATCCCTTTGGGATGATAATCGCGGTAATGCTCCCGGTGATACGTCTCCTGATAAATATATACGCGGCTCAGACCTTCATTCAATAACGAGCGGTATTCATCTTCCCGAAGCGGCTGAACTTCCATCGAAAGATTGGAAAAGTGAGGACGGAGCATTTGAAGTGCGTTCCTGAAGTATTCCAGACCTGCCACTCTGTTGGATTCGCCGGTAACCAGCAGAATATGATCCAGTCTCATGGAGTTGAGAACAGAGATCTCATTCATGATATCGGTATCATCCAGACGTACGCGATCCACCGTATTCTCATAGCGGAATCCGCAGTACACGCAATTATTATAACAATAATTGGATAAATACAAAGGCGCATAGAGACGGATGGTTTTCCCGAATCGTGCAACGGTCATCGCATGACTTTGCTCCATCATTTCCGGCATAAAACTTTCGGCTGCCGGAGATATGAGGGCCATCAGATCGTAGATATCCCGGTCTTCCTTCTTGTTCAGAGCCCGACGCACATCGTCGGCCGTTTGATCTTCAATGCGTGCATGGATATCATACCAGTTGTACGTATCATATAACGAGCGAAAACTCATGGGAATACGGCCTCCTTCAGCTCGGATGGGCTATGGTCTCCAGTTCTTTTTCAGACAATACTTGTATCCGGTTATCCTGAATATCGATCAAACGGGATCTTTTAAAGTCATTAAGGAGGCTATACACCGAGCTCTTGGTAGTTCCTAAAAAACTAGCCAGTTCATCCATAGACAAAGTCATATTCAATGACAGATCGCTCTTCACACCGTAATTGGCCTTGAGCATAAGCAGCATGTCCGCCAAGCGCTCCCTCATGGTCTTTCCCATCAGGTCGCTGATCTTATCCTCCATTCGGTCAAGTTGAGAACAAAGCAGTTTCATGGTATCAACAAAAAACGCCGGATGTACCTGTATGAATTTGACAAAACATTCTTTAGGAATGAAACACGCTTCAACCGCATCAACGGCCACAACGGTATTTGTGTAGCGAAGATGGGTCATGACGGAATCGATACCCAGAACATCGCCGGGCTTGACGAGGCGGATGATGTGCTCCATCATCTTATGATCCTTTTTGACTACTTTTAACATCCCAGCGTAAATACAGTAGACGCCATTGGCCGCCTCGTTTTCGCTAAAAAGAATCTCGTTTCTGTGAAACCGGATGAATTCTTTACATTTAAAACTCTTTTGCGTTTCCTTCGGGTTACCGTCGCGGAAAATCGTGTCCGGAAACACCGCGCAAGACGAACAGACGGGTGTTTTTTGTGTTTTGACCGACTTGGTAGTTTTCATTTCAGATCTGCTTTCTGGTTTTCACAAAAGAATGATCATATCTAATGGCAACATTCATGCGTAGTTCCTGAAGAGACCGGCTGATTCAAAACGGGGCTTATGTACGGGATGCCGAGCGACAATCCGCGAAGAATCAGAAGAACCGATACAACGACAACCCCGACCGGCACCAGCCGCAGTAATTTTTGCCGCCAGCTGATCTTCATTAAATGTCCCGAAATCGTCACGGCCAGCATCATCGGCAAAGTGCCCAATCCGAACAGCATCATATAAACGGCGCCGTACCAAACGTTCGAGGTCACGGCCGCACCGGCCAGAGCCATGTAAACCAATCCGCAGGGCAATAATCCGTTGATAAGACCAATGGTAAATAATGAACTGAAGGACCGCACACTTAGAAATCTTCTGAAAGAATTCTGAATCCATACATAGCCCCCGCTCATCGGCGACGCTGAAAACAAACGGTTCTTGATCCTCCCCGGCAAAAGTACAGCGGTCAGGAGAACCGCTCCCGTGGCAATGGATAGACCTTGCTGATAACCGGCCAGTCTGACGGTCGCGCCCAAGGCGCCCATGATCATACCCATACCCGCATACGTGACGGCCCTTCCCACATTATACAACAGAGCGCCTCCGGCCATTTGCCAACGTGTCGTTCCGGCATGGGGCAGCGCCAATGCCAACGGGCCGCACATCCCGACGCAATGAAAACTTCCCAGTATGCCTAGAACGAATCCGCTAATGATCTCCATAGACTCACTCGATAAATATGATTTCTTCGTTATAATAGGTCTCACTTCCGGAACGCCAATCTGCCTGCATGCGCCACAAGCCTTTTTCAAGACCTTTGATGGAAAATTCCTGACGTCCATCGCCGTCTGGTTTGATCTTTACGATCACATCGTGCGCGGAATCGGAAGGGCGATAAAGCTTGATCGTACCGCTCACCTCCGGCAACTCTTTTGGAAACTGAAACTGCAGTGAACTTGCCGTTCGTTTCCACACCAGAGGGTGTGTGAGCGCCTTGGTCCGTTTCACTTTATCAATATGATTCTGATAAGCTATCTCCTTGTCGTAATAATTGTCTTCTACAAGATCCACTTTGTGAAACGTCGACACGACCAGGAAACCGACCATGAATAAGGCGAAACCGCCGTACAAAATCGTTACACCCAGTGCCCAGTTGCCAATGATCTTCATTTCCGTACTCCTTTCGGCGGCGCAATGAATGAAGTTTCCTCCATCGAAATCAACCGGTCGTCGCAATAAACGCCGATCTTGATCTTCAAGTGGTTTTGTGCGATTGCGGCGTGAGCTATGTCCACCAGGAATGTCGCCTCCACCAGTTCATCCGGCTTCAGCATCAGCGTTTCCGTTCCTGCAATCGTGATTTTGCCCGGAATCCCTTCGAGCTGAAAACGCACATTCATCGGCTCAAAGGTCTTATTCAACACTTTTGCCGTATAGATATTGCGTATATCACCATTTTCCATCACCTGAAACATGGATCCTTTGGCCCGCAGGATCGTGGTCTGCATATCCTTACGGGTAAAAACAAAAGCGGTTGTGACAACCAACAATATGAGAAGCACGGCGGAATACGCCATGATGCGCGGGGTCAATTTGAACTTCAATCCTTTGTCTATCTGATCAAAGGATGCATACCGGATGAGCTTCTTCGCCCGTCCAACCTTTTCCATAATGCCGTCGCACGCGTCCATGCAGGCGGTGCAATTAACACACTCCAACTGCGTTCCGTTCCGGATGTCGATGCCCGTCGGACATACCTGAACGCACAGACTGCAATCGATACAGTCGCCGAGTTGTTTCTCCTTCGCCTGTTTCATCTTACCGCGAGGTTCTCCCCTGCGGAAATCGTATGCGACCACGATCGAATTCTTGTCGAGCAGCACCGACTGCAAACGCCCATACGGGCATACGAAGATACAAGCCTGCTCACGAAATCGGGAAAAAATGAAATAGAACAGAAGACTGAAGCCTATCATAAAAGAAAAACCAACCAAGTGTTCCTGCACAGGATCGGTGACTATTTGAAAAAGCGCATCGACGCCTATGATATAGGCCAGAAGTGTGTTCCCGATGATGAACGATATCGCAAAGAAGATCCCGTGCTTAAGCGCTTTACGGATAAATTTGTCCGGAGACATCTCCGCCCGGTCTAAACGATACTGATCCGGGCCGTCGCCTTCGAGAAGAAATTCGATCTTTCTGAATACCATTTCCATAAATACCGTCTGAGGACAGGCCCAGCCGCACCATATGCGTCCAAAGACGGCGGTGAAGAGGACAATGAATATCACCAGGCTGAGGAACATGAGCGCAAAGATATAAAAATCCTGCGGCCAGAACGCGAGCCCAAAAATAATAAACCGCCGTTCGACGACGTTCAGCATGAAAAACGGATGCCCATCCAACTGGATAAATGGCACGCCGAAAAGTACGGCTAAAAGAACAATACTGACGAGGATCCGCCAGTTGTGGTACCTTCCCTTCGGCTTTTTAGGGTACACCCACACACGATTTCCCGACTTATCGATGATGGATACGCTGTCGCGAAAGCTCTCTTTTTGAACTTCTTTCTCTTCTTCCAGTTTTTCTTCGGCTATCATACTATTCTTTCATCATGGTATGTCTCGATATTACGTTCCCCTCCTCCTCAAGGATAAAGTAATATTAAGGTTTTACCAGTGTCCCTTGCGCGGCTTTCGGATTCGGTGGATTGGTTCCATGCATGGTCAGCACGTAACTTGCGATCTTCAGGATATCCTCTTCGCCGAAAGTCTTTCCCCATGCCAGCATGCCCTTTTCGGGAACGCCTTTGGTAATAGTTCGCATGACATTGTTTATTCCGGCACCGTGGATCCAATAATCATCCGTCAGATTGGGTCCGATCCCGCCTTCTCCCAGCATACCGTGGCACGGCACGCAGGTCTTGACGTATATGTCTTTTCCCTTGGCAATACTGCCGGCGTCAGTCAGAGCCACGTAATCTTTGATCACTTCTTCTTCTTTAGGCGCTACCGGTTTAGCCGTTCGTGCGGCGATCATCTTCTGGGTCACGTCGCCTTTCATGCTGCTGTAAGGAACCGTATAAAACGGTTCGAATAACTTAGGCGCCTTGTAATCGGGATCCTTCGCCTTGCTCCACGTCGGATCGTATTCCTTTTTGAATTCGTCCACCGAACGGTCTCCCCATTCCGTAACGTGATAATACAGCAGATACAAAACGCCCCAGACGATCGTAATGTAGAATAAGTTGACCCACCACGGCGGTAATGGATTATCGTATTCCTTGATCCCGTCGTAATCGTGATCAAGCAATTCATCTTTTACTTCAGCCATGAAAATTTCCTCCGTTATTTTTAATGTTTAACATCGTCTTCAAGCGGTAATCCTTCCATATGGCTAATATGCTGCTTGTCCATCTTGAACAGGTGAACAATGATTGCCAGAAAAGCGCCGAAGAAAAGCAGCAATGCAATCACCGGCCATATTTCAATACCTTTAATATTTTCCAAAACACTCCGAATCATACGTGCTCCCGGTTATTTGACCTTGATATCCATGCCTAATCTCTGGAGATATGCGATCAAAGCGATGATCTCCGTATCGGACGTAACCTCAAATCCGGCGTTATTCAGATCTTTGGCAATGGAGTCGGCCTGAGCCTGCAGATCGGCTACGGCCTGAAGCTCATATTCTTCGGGATATGGTACGCCCAGCAGCTTCATGGCATGAATTTTAGCGGCGGTCGTATTAAGGTCAAGCACATTGACCGCGAGCCATGGATACGAAGGCATAATAGAACCCGGAGAAAGTATGCGCGGATCGATCAAATGGCTGTAGTGCCAGGAATTCGGATACTTGCCTCCCACGCGGTGCAGATCGGGCCCCGTACGTTTCGATCCCCACTGGAACGGATGATCGTAGACATACTCGCCGGCTTTTGAGTATTCGCCGTAACGCTCGGTCTCTGAACGGAACGGGCGCACCAGCTGCGAATGGCAAACGTAGCATCCCTCGCGTATGTATAAATCGCGGCCCTGCAATTCCAACGGCGTATAAGGCTTCACGCTGGCGATCGTAGGAACATTGGATTCAACGGCAAAGGTCGGAATGATTTCGATCGCCCCTCCGATAAGAATCGCTACCAATGTGGCAATATAAAATTGCACCGGCTTACGCTCGAGCCAGCGATGGTATTGGCCTTTTTGAGAAGACTGATATTCGCCGACCAGAGCCGGGGCCTGCGCCTGTTCGTCGGCAAGGAATTTCCCTTGTTTGGTCGTCTTGTAGATGTTGTAGAACATGATGAACGTTCCGCCCAGGAACAGCGTGCCGCCGATGGAACGCATGATATACATCGGTATGATCTGCGTAACGGTCTCAAGGAAATTGAAGTATTGCAGCATGCCGTCCGGCGTGAATTGTTTCCACATCAGACCCTGCGTGATACCGGCCCAGTACATGGGCACCGCATAAAAGATAATACCCAAAAAGCTGATCCAGAAATGCGCGTTAGCTAATTTTTTGGAATATAAGGTTGTGCTGTACAGCCGCGGAATGAGCCAGTAAATGATTCCAAATGTCAGGAATCCGTTCCATCCGAGAGCGCCGACATGGACGTGCGCTATCGTCCAATCCGTAAAATGGGACAGAGCATTGAGACTCTTGATCGAAAGCATAGGTCCTTCGAAGGTCGCCATACCGTAAGCGGTCACGGCAACCACCATGAATTTCAGCACCGGTTCCTCTCGCACCCGATCCCAAACGCCTCGAAGCGTGAGCAGACCGTTAAGCATACCGCCCCATGACGGTGCAATGAGCATGATCGAAAAGACCGTTCCCAGCGATTGCGCCCAATCGGGCAAGGCCGAGTACAGCAGATGATGGGGACCTGCCCAGATATACAGGAAGATCAGCGCCCAGAAGTGAATAATGGATAATCGGTATGAATACACGGGACGTTCCGCCGCTTTGGGCATGAAATAATACATGAGCCCGAGATAAGGCGTTGTCAGAAAAAACGCCACCGCGTTGTGGCCATACCACCACTGCACCAGCGCATCCTGGACGCCGGCATAAATTGAGTAACTTTTGAAAAAAGAAATCGGAATGGCCATAGAATTGACCACGTGGAGTACCGTGACGGTAACCCAGGTGGCGATATAGAACCAGATCGCAACATACATATGACGTTCGCGGCGCTTGAGAATCGTACCGATGAGGTTGATACCAAAAATGATCCATACGACCGCAATTAGAACATCGATCGGCCATTCGAGTTCCGCATATTCTTTGCTTGTTGTAATCCCAAACGGCAGAGTCAGCGCCGCACAGACGATGATAAGCTGCCATCCCCAGAAATGCAGTTTGCTCAGCAGATCGCTGAACATGCGTGCTTTGCACAAACGCTGCAGTGAATAATAAACGCCCAGAAAAATACCGTTTCCCACGAACGCGAAAATCACCGCATTGGTGTGCAAAGGGCGCAATCGGCCGAATGTGAGAAAAGGGATATTCATGTTAAGCGCAGGGGCGTATAATTGTATCGCAACAATGACGCCGACCAACATACCGACTGCGCCCCACACGAGGGAAGCGATCGTAAAATTACGTACGATCGTATTGTCGTAATGAAAGGTCTCCAGATTCCCTGCCGCCGCGGAACCTGATACTTTAGATGCTTGCTCCATAGGCTCTCTCTCCATGATTCGTTAGAATGTTAGTGGTGAAATTCGAATTTATGGTAATATTTATTCATTGTCCTTTTTCTCCGGCTTCTCCTGCCGTATCGTCCTTTCGGTCAATTTATCATCCATCAGAATCCGGACCGACGGCGTGTATGTATCATCGAACTGGCCGGAACGGACCGCCCAAAGAAAAACGATCAAAAAACCTCCGGCCAGGCTCAGACTCACGATGACCAGCACGACGATGATGCTCATAATTCCTCCGATCCGCGCCGATGATCCGCGCGCACGGCAAGTCCGGCGCGCCTGGCCTTGATCGTCGTCATGGTAACGGCAAATAGCACGGTTGTAACAGCACTGAGAGGCATGATGATCGCCGCCGCCAAAGGAATCAAAAGCCCCTGCACGGCAAGGCTCAGAGCAACGGCATTGTATACAAATATCAGCCCAAAACACATATACACAACATTCATGCTCTGCCTGGCCAATGCCACGAAAGCAGGAAGATGCTGAAAACCATCCGCACTAAGGATAGCGTCGGAACTCGGTGTAAAAGAGCTGGTGCTTTCCGTTACAGCAATACCGACATGGCTTTGTTTCAAGGCTCCCGCATCGTTGAGTCCATCGCCGATCATCATGACCTTGCGACCGGCCTCCTGGATCGAACGGATGTAATTCAACTTATCGATCGGTAGTTGCTTGAATAGCATATCGGTTTTTGTGCCAAAGATTCTTTTGAGTTCTGGCCTTTCTCCGTCGTGGTCTCCCGAAAGGATTTTCAACTCATAATTTCTGTTCAGTTCCACCATGACCTCACGAAGACCGGTCCGGTATTCTGAGCGTATCTTGTAAACACCTTTCAATTCGTGATCGATGGAGACGTAGACTCTGGAGACCGGTGCCTGCAAAGGTTCTTCGGCCCCTTTCTGATACTTTTTTCCGGTAACCCAGGCATGGGACCCGATGGCGAGTTCATGATCGCCGATCTTGCCGCGAATGCCTTTTCCGGGCACTTCTTCAAATTGCATGACATGCACGGAATCGCGAGGCGCTATCGATTCAAAGATGTAACGGCTCATGGGATGCGTGGATTGTCTTACCAGAGCCCTAACCCAGCCTTGCTGTTCCTGACTCAAGGACGAACCCTCATAAGACAGCGCACCGGATCTGGGAATGGTCAGGGTACCGGTCTTATCGAAAACCACCGTATCGATCCTGGCCATTTTTTCAACCACCAGATCGTTTTTCAGGAAGAGACGATACCGTTCGAATATCCGGAGAACGGATCCGAAGGTAAACGGGATGGACAAAGGCAGTCCGCAACCGCAGGCCACGACCAGCACGGAAGTAAAGACATTCAAGGCCGTACGACCGTCGAACGACAGCCAATAGATGCCGGCACTTACGGCTATGAGCAGTATGGCCAGCGTAAAATATTGTGCGACCATCTGAGAAAGATGAGAAATCTTGCCAGTGTCCGCCTGAGTAAATGCTTCCTGATTCCATAATTCCGTCAGGTAGCTTTTGGACACTTCTTTGGTTACGTCGATCTCGATCGCGCCTCCCATTTGTTTCCCGCCGGCAAATACCCTGTCGCCTATGAAGGCGTGGACGGGTTGGGATTCTCCGGTGACAAAGCTGTAATCGATCAGCGCTTCTTCGCTTCGCAACAGACCATCGGCAGGGATCAATTCATGATGGCGAATGATCAGACGGTCGCCGACCTTGATTTCTTCGATCGGGATGTTGGTCTCGCCGTTTTCATCCCTGCGTATCGCCGCGATCGGGAAATAAGATCGAAAATCGCGTTCAAACGACAATTGATAAAAAGTTTTTTTCTGGAAGATCTTGCCGACCAACAGGAAAAATGCGAGTCCGGCCAGCGTATCGAAATAACCGGAACCTCCCGAACTTAGAAGTTCAAAAACGCTCCGTCCGAAAAGCGTCAGCACACCAATCGAAATGGGCACGTCCATGTTAATCGATCTTTGACGAAGGCTGACCCAGGCCGACTTAAAATAATCGCCCAAACTGTAGAGCACCGGAAGCGTCAGGATAAAGCTGAGGTACGCAAAGAATTTTCTGAATCCCAGATCGAGAGAGGCCGACGACAGATAACCGGGCATGGATAACAGCATGATATTCCCGAAACAAAATCCCGCAATGCCCAGCTTGATGTACAACGACTTCTCGACAACTGAAAACGTGTTGCCTTGACGGCGGTCGTAGGCAAAATTGGGTTCATATCCGATCGAAGCCAGGAGCTCGGAAATCTTGCGGAGCGACGTCTTGCTTTCGTCGTAGGTGAGAGCGGCTTCCTTTTTGAGAAAATTCACGTGCGAGGTCAAGATGCCGTGATCCAGTCTCTGCAGGTTCTCCAGGAGCCAGATGCAGGCGTTGCAATGAATTTGGGGAAGAAATAATGTGACCCTTGAAATGCCGTTTTGTGAGAAGTGTATGATCTTTTGCCGGATACTCGGGAGATCAAGATATTCAAAGTCCTTTGTTTTGACCTTTTTGGGCGATACTCTGACCTGTTCGTCGAAATTATAATAGCCCGTCAGGTCCTTTTGTGCAAGCAGCTGATACACAAACAGACAGCCTTGGCAGCAGAATACCCTTTCACCTTCGCGGATCGAGTCGTCATCGCAGCGATCGCCGCAATGGTAACAACTGCAAGCCGTTTCAACGGTTGATATGTCGGAATAGACGGAGGCCATGAAATACGACGTTACCTATGATTTTTTTTTGGATTATTATGCGACATGTTTAAACGAACGCAGCGTAAGCACCGGCATCATCGAAGTGTTGACCACCTCTTCCGCCACGCTTCCCAGAATGAGACGGCGCAGTCCCGTTCGTCCGTGCGTGCCTATCGCGATCAGATCGATATCGTGTTTCTGGGCGTACTCGATGATGCCGGTATTCTCCACAAAAGCTCCATAAATATCCGTGAGATACCGGACACCCGAGAGATCGAAACCTTGAAAAAACTTGGCAAATTCCCCCTCGGCATAAGCCCGAGTCTCGTGTGTGTAAGAAACGCTGACATGCAGAAAATGAAGTTCCGCGCCGAATTCTGCGGCCAAAGCAACCGCCTGCGGAAGCACTTGTTTGCATAAGTCAGAAAAGTCCACCGGAAAAAGAATTTTGGTAAAGCGATCTCTGAGACCGGCCTGCCGAATGGTCAATACAGGACAGTGTGCCAAACGCACGACACGTTCCGCATTGCTGCCTAAGAAATAATCCGCATCGCTGCGGCCGTGAGTACCCATCACGATAAGATCCGAATTGTGTTTTTTTGCCGCTTCAACGATCTCGATATGGGGTTTTCCCATCTCAATGGAAACACTGACGGGTACATCTCTTGGGAAAAGCCGCACCCAATCTCTCATTTTTTCATCCACCACTTTTCTGATCTCTGTGGTCAACTGAGAGAAATCAGCCTGGAGGTCGAGGTTGACCGGATTCATGAGATAGGTTGCCTCATCCACATACACGAGATCCAGGGAAGCCTGGTATTTCCTTGCGATCATGATTGCATAATCCAGTGCATGACGGGCTATATCGGAAAAATCTGTTGGAAAAAGTATTTTTCGAATTCTCATAAATTCATTTAAAACAAAGGATAGTCAGAAATCTAGACTGTAGCTAAATCTAATCAAAACAGCATGTCTTTCCAATGACCTTATTCATAGGAATACATGACTTTTGTCATGTTTTTTGCGCATCTAAATCCGTGTAAAATAAGGAGTTTTTGTGAATTTTTTATCAATTAAAAGTAAAAAAATTCTCAATTTGACCGGTTGTCTTCATGGAATGGAAAAGGAGGTTAGTCGTACAGGTGAGCGGTCTTGATGAGCGCTTGCTGATTGATAATCCGGATTTTGCGTCCGGTAAGGTCAATCATTTTCTCTTCTTTGAATTCAGACAAAAGGCGGATGATCGTTTCCGTTGCGGTTCCGACCAGATTGGCGAGATCTTCGCGGCTCAGAGCCACCGTGATCAGTCCGTGGTCGTTTTCAAATCCGTAATTCTCCCTGAGCATGAGCAGCGTTTCAGCCAGTCTCTCACGAACGTTCTTCTGCGCCATCTCGGCAATCTTATTCTCGGCCGACTTAAGATCGTGAGACAATAAATGCATCATCTTCATGGAAAGATCCGCATTGGTCTGCATGATCGTGAAGAAAATCTGTTTGGGTACAAAACATATGTAAGCGTCTTCGAGCGCCGTTGCGGACGCCGTATAGTTTTCACCGCTCAGTAGTGCGCGGTAACCCAGGATGTCGCCTTCTTTAGCAATACGAACGATCTGCTCCTTGCCGCCGTAACCCAGTTTGTAAACTTTAACCTTCCCCTTGTTGAGGCAATACAAACCCGAAGGACGATTCCCTTCAAAAAAGACATTCTGTCCCTTTTTGTAGACGTTTCCTGCCTTATTCAGCGATAGGCTCTCAAGGTCGTCGGAACTCAGACTCTTAAAAATTGAACACTCCCTCGTCTCACAGGTTTCACAAGCGGGAACTTCAATTTTCTTATTGATATTCATAGAGAAGCGTTTAGATATGTTCAATAAATATTGATAAAAAAGGTGAATTCCACAACATTTTTCTGAAAAAACATAAGGCAGTGAATGTTCAAAGATAACTCGGATCGGAGACAATTATTTCACATATTCGCGAAAATCTTTGGAACACCTTTAGAATAGCAGCAGGCTGAAAAGGACGGTGGTAAGAAAAAGACCGGCCAGACACAGCAGTTCTGTGGCGGATAACGCAAGGGTTTTTAACAGCGTCATGCTCCTTCCTTCGGCATAAACACACCGCAAAGCTAAGAATAAATAGAACGGCAACAAAATCAACGGAAGTAACCACAGGAACGAGAGATCGAACATCCGGTTGACCAGACTTATCACAATGAGCAGTAAAAAAGCAAAGGCATGCTGATGAACCGAAAAAATCAACGCACCGATATAGTAAACGGCTTTCTTCCTGTAAAAACCATACACAGCAAGTGCAAAAACAGGCATCAAGAGGAACATCATGTAGGAAACGGCCTTGACGAGTACGTGCGAAAATTCCCTTGTTCCTTCGTTGCCCAAACGGATCATCTGTTTCAAAATGTATCGGCTGAACGGCGTGACTTCTGTGCCGCGCTCCTGCAACAACGAATCAAGACGCTGCTCAGAAACACCGCGAAGAGAATCGGAACGAAAACCGTGGTAAGTAATCGCGAGACCCTTTCTTTGTCCTTTGCTCTCTGTTTTCACCTCGCCCGAAGGTAAAGCCTGAAGGAGAAAGAAGAAGAAGCTGATGAAGATATACAAGCGTACCGGAGCCACATACCGGACACGCCGCCCGCGAAGAAATTCCGCCGTAAGAAATCCCGGCTTGAACGCCAGGGCTTTTAAAGTGGTCAGCGACGCATGGTCAAAATGTAAAAAACCCTCCAGGGCTTCTTCCAGCAGATGCTTCAGCGGAACATGCAGATCGTGATCCTTTTGACCGCACCGGATGCAATACTTGGCTTCTGCGGATAATAGGTGGCCGCAATTGGCGCAATTCTTCTCCGGCCCTTTGTCTGCCTGCGGAGCCTTTTCCTCGGTCTCAGACATATGGTTGACTCGGTTAGCTGACTTTACCGTTGCTTGATGAAGGTACCGTTGCGCAGTTCCATGATCGCTTGCCTCAACTCTTCCTCCGTATTCATGACGATGGGACCGTGCCATGCCACCGGTTCTTCCAGAGGTTTACCGGACACGAGCAGAAATCGAATACCTTCGTCACCCGCCTGTACGGTCACTTCGTCGCCGCGGTCAAATAGTACCAGCGAACGATTGCCGGCCAACATCGGCACGGCTTCTCCGCCCTTACCAACGATATCCGTAGGCACTGGCTGCGGACCGGAGGCGTCGCGGAAGTTTCCCGATCCTTCAAAAACATAGGCAAAGGCGTGATGCCCCATTTCCACTTTTAAGGTTTTGCGCTTCCCGGGGAGTACCGTAACATCCAGATACCGCGGATCGGCCGCGATGCCCTCGACAGGACCTCTTTTGCCCCAGAAATCCCCGATAATGACACGGACGGACGTGCCGTCGTCGTCTGTGATCGCTGGAATGTCCGCCGAAGATACATCCTGATAACGAGGCATCGTCATTTTCAGCGACGATGGAAGATTGGCCCACAGCTGAAATCCGTGCATGCGCCCATGTTCGTCCCCCTTAGGCATCTCCTGATGGAGGATCCCGCTTCCGGCGGTCATCCATTGAACGTCGCCGGCGCCGAGCGAGCCTGCATTGCCGAGACTGTCGCCGTGATCGACGGTTCCTTTCAGCACATACGTGATCGTCTCGATCCCACGATGCGGATGCCATGGAAATCCGGCCATGTAGTCGTCGGGGTTCTCGTTGCGGAAATCATCGAGAAGAAGAAACGGATCGTATTCGTCCGTATCACCGAAACCAAAAGCTCTTCGAAGCCGCACCCCGGCTCCTTCCATGGTTGGACTAGAAGCAATGATTCTTTTCACAGGACGAATGGACATATTCTCTCCTTGGTTTGGGATCTGATTGAATGTCTCCTAGCGCATTAACTCCAGAGGCCTCTTAATATTCCTATAAATCAAGCAAGACGGACCCGCCCATGGGTGGAAGTTATGAGAATTCTCTTCAGGTCTTCCGATTGCAGCTTTCGGATCTTAACAGAGATAACAAATTCCGGATCCGTGACGGTCTGGATCACTTTGCCGCGGTTATCCGTTATCAATCGGGATATACTCTCCAGTTCGTCCCGCGGAATCTGAAAACGGATCACGTCAAAAAGTATCCGTGTAACCACTTTGGCACGCCGGACCGCATTCGCCGCGGCATCACGATAGGCCTGTTCCGAAGGATCCTTTGAATCTTGCGCCCGCCGGAAGACGGCCAGCAGGACATTGGTCAGATCCTCCGATTCGAGAATGCGGGCCACGACGGCGGCCGTGCGTTCATTCCCTCCGCTCGCAACAACGCGGGATTCCTGGAGCCCAACGCGCAGGGCAAAGACATAATCGGCGGCATCCGAAAATTCGTCCTTCAGTTTGGCCAGCCAGACCTCCGCTTTTTCTGGTGAATCCGCCGGAACGATCACTCCTGTAAATTTAGAGCCCCGGTCTGAGATTTCGGCTTCGGCTCGCACTTCTACGGTTTTATACTCGTCGCTAAACATATCGTTTCTTTTTATCGGTTCTAGTTCTTTGATTGAGAATCATAATCGCTTCAGGGATATTCTGCAACCATTCCATTAATGATGAGATTCATCGTTTCATACCACTGTTCCTGGGCGTCTTCGCTGGTGACTCCGCTCCAACGATTGGTCGCAACCGCAACGAGATGCAGTTGAGGTACTACGACGATAAACTGCCCGCCCCATCCGGTCGCAAAAAAATAGTCATGGCCGTTGACGCGGCCCAGCCACCAATAATAACCGTAAAACTGAGCAAAGGGCATGCTTTCTAACGTCGCAATTCGGGCTGTCGTAGCTTTCAAAATCCATGCTTCAGAAATCACGCGGCTTCCGCCGTACATACCGCGATCGAGATAAAGCCGGCCGATTTTCAACATATCCAGCGGCGTGAGGCGCAGCCCGGCTCCGCCGTTGTAAATACCTCTCTTGTCAGTCCCCCATCCGCTGGAACCAATGCCCAGCGGAGAAAACAAGTGGCCGGCGAAAGTGTAAGTGGATACGCCGGAGATGTTCGTGATAATAGCCGAGGAAAGATGCGCAACGCCGGAATGGTAGGCAAAATGTGTTCCCGGGACATGCACCAAAGGCCGGTTTAATGTATACGTCAATTGATCCGGCGCATTGATCCACTGCGTGTACTCTGACGCATCAGCCAGTTCGTCGCCTTCCAGCCCGGTTGTCATGGAAAGAACCTGAGATAATGTGATCCTGGCTTTGGAACTGTCCATCGTCTCTACCATGAAGCCCAGCAGATCCCCAATCGCCTGATTTTCAGAATCTATCATGGCCTTATCCATGGCGATACCGACCAATGCGGAGATCACGCTTTTCGTCACGGATCGCACGTCGTGCGACGAATCGGCATGCCCGCCGTTGAAATACGCCTCTCTGATCACCGCACCGTCTTTAAAAAGGATAAGCGATTTGAGATTCGGCATTTGTCCGGCCCTTGAAAATACACTATCCAGATCCGGACCGGTTGGTTTGTCCTCGCATCCAACTCCCGAGGCGATTACGAACCAAAGAAGGAAAAGAAGTTTGGGGCGCCATGCATCCACTTGATTCAATCAGATTCTTAAGAATCATTCTATTTCAATACATCCGTATTGACATCCACTTTGAGCCATTGCCCGAGCAATTGTTTGAATTCGTTCTGCATGGTTTTGTCCATGTATTGTACACGAGCCTTGCCATGGTCTTTACCAGGCAGAACAAAAGCTTTCGAATTGACCTTTGCCGACGGAACCATGCGGTCGGCGCTCCACGTATCGCTTCCTCCGTAAATATAAATGATATGGTTCCCCGCTTCATTGAGCCATTGGGCAACCTTTTCATTCAAACTGTTATCGTATCTCAATATACCCGCATCTTTCGGAGGGAACGAGGCCAATGGGTTCTTCCTGAAATGTTTGATATATTTTTTGAATGGCGCAATATTGTAGCCGTAATATCCCATTTGAGTGGCCGCCTGGTAATAATGCGATTCGTAGGCTTTCATGGCCTTATCCGCAAAAAGATCGATACCGGATGCATTCAAGAAATAAGTGAGCGCGGAATCCAGGCTTTGATTTACCGGGATGTCTTCGCAACGGCCTCCCCACTGCCAAAAAGCAAAAGAATACTCCATGACGGCAAGTTCATACGCTTTCCCGAGTGAATGGTCGAGATAATTGAACGTCATGCCGGCGCCTTTGGCGTACCATTTCAATTTTTCCAGAGCGGCATCTTCATTGGCCAAGAGGAATGTCTGAAGATCAAATATCTTCCGGCGGCATTCGTCGCTGCCCACCGTATCCAAAAACACATAAATGCGCGGATCTTCAAGACTTTGGTTGAATGGCGCCACATAAGGTACAGCGGCATCCACGTCATTCGGGAAAAAGTATTTGTAGAAGATCGTCGTCTGCCCGCCCTTGCTGATTCCCGTACTGACCCATTTCCCGCGATAGATCTTCCGGAACAACTGATTGACATGGTGGAGATCCGACGTCACTTGTTCCAGCGTCAGATAACGCCAATCGAGCGTATCCGGTGTAGATTCGCTGAAATAACGGTGCTCGATATTGAGATAATTTGCGTCCAGCATATACTCCAGCTCATTCTTACCGAAGTAGAGTTCATACCCCTGGGTGTCCATCAGGGTCGGCCTGTCGAATCCATGGTGGGTGAGAACCACGCGCTGGTAGAAAAATCCTTTGGAAGGATCCTTGTGATCGAGCGGTTGTTTGATGCGAAGCAGATATCGCAGATACGTCTCGTCCGGTTCCGATATTTTCTCGAAAGCGACGCCGGGAAGATCGAACAATGCCCTCTCAAGTCTTCCTTCGTCCGAAACCGCAGGTGATGACAACGATCGGATCAGCCACAAGGCGGCCATGATCATGTGCATATTTTGTCTCCGTCAGTTACTAACCAAGGTCCTAACATATTACCTCATCTTTGATTCTGCAATCCTGTCGTCGGCAGGAATACAACATATTTTTCTCCGTCGGTGGTGGAAAAAGAAAAATTTCCTCCGATACTCGGCCTACCGCCCTGTCCTCCAAAAAAATCGATCGACGAACAGGTTACTTCGCCACTAAAGGTTTTCCATGTATAAGTTCCGCGAACAAATTTGGTCGGAACTCCGGGTTCTAGTGTGATCTGAATCGCCAGCGTGTCCTGCGAACCCGTTTCCGCGTACTTCCATTCGGCATGGGCCGTGTAGCCTTTACGCTGTCCCGTGATCAGGCACAACTCAATAGGAAGTTTTTCCTTTCCCTGAGCCGTTAGACGAGATACTCCGGCCTCTTTTTTGGGAGTACAGCTGGTCAGCAAGAGAAGTATGGTGGGCACCCCGGTGAACAAGGAAAAATATCGCGACGAGCGTATCATAAAAAACCAAAAAAATAATATGGTTGAAGCGGTATCGACGGAGGCTGGTTCTCAGACTTCCGTTCCTACCAATGTCGGTATCCGCGAGGCTAAAATCAAGGACACATGATATTGAAAGAAACCGTGCCTGAAAACCGAGTTTTACGATTTGCGGATAAGTTCATCCGTTATTCGGATGTATTTGGTGAGGTTTTCCAGAAGTAGTTTTCTCTGAAAAGGTTCCAACCGGCGATCGAGTTCTACTATAAAACGTATCCAAGCTTCACGCATGTCCTCGTCAACCTTGATGTATTCTTCAGATCGCCCGTCTTCGGGTCTTGTAACCCACCGTTCTATGGCCTTCTTCTTCTCAGCGGTCTCAACCCGGCTACGGAGAATTTGCAGAAGATGCTTTTGACGCCAGCGGCGGTGCTCCAGCCAGTGCGCGGTAGAAGACGGCATCTGGGCCGCATACTGCATCACCCATTCGGACTGTGAGGTCGTGAGCCGGCCGATCCAATCTTCCACTCGGTCGCGTACCCGTTCCGTGCGCTTCTTACTTACCGACTCTTCATCCGCGTCCTTTTTTTCCCATCGGCGGTTGTTCTTTTCCATACGTTTCTCCATCCCGTCGATCTGTTCAGGCGTTAGTGAAAGTAAGAGATCCGCCGTTTCGTCGGAGGCCGAATCCATCAGCACCAGGATCCTCTCTTTCATAAGAGCATAGATCGAATCAACCTCATCGGTTGTCAGACTGTCGCTCGCCATTGTCCGAATGTGGCTGAGGAGATAGCGGTATTTCGGCAATTCCTCCGCACGGTGCCAGCTTAGATATTCCTCTGCGGCTTGCGTTACAAAACGTTCCTGCGAAGCATCGAGGTCAATGAACTTATTGACCTGCCAAACCATGTACCAATCAAGATTGTTGTAAGCGATCTCCGCAAAACTGCATGAGGAGATCCAGGAAGCAAGTATGACGGCGGCGATGTGTTTCATGGAACGACGGACCGGTTTCTCCTGGAAGAATCTTCTATATTCATGATAACTTATTTTCTTAAGCTAAAAAAGAAATAATTCCAAATCCAGCCGTCTCTATTTTACCCGCACATAATTTATCCGCCACTGAAGCGTCCAGGTCTTCCCTCCATCTTCCGATTTTTCCCAGTCCCAGGTGAACGACTTCGGCTTGATATCGTAAAAAACCATTCGCTGAATGTACTTTTTATCGTTTACTTCTCTGATCTTTGTTTTGAATATTTTTTTATCTCCAACCACCTCTCCTTCGAGATCAAAGTAGCCGCCTTGATTATCCGCCCAGGCCTGATGCCATTTTTTTTGTGCGGGATTAAAAACAGAGATGCTGGTGCCTTTGAAACCCGTTTCATCGGCAAAATTCTCCTGGATCACTTTTTCGTCCAGGATCTTCACGATCTTATTGGTTCCTTTGCCAATGGTCCCGTTGCCGTTATCCCATGTTACACTCCATTCGCCGACCCAAAAATCATAGGAGGATGAATCCATAACGGATTGTGCATTTAGATCACCACACAGGCTGCATAGGGTCAATATACTTACAACCATCGCTTTCATGGGACTCTCCTTCGTTAATTTTTATGATAATATTTATAGGCCGAAAAACTCAATGGATTAAGTTCCAGGGATCTTTTGTAAAAATGCTTAGCTTGCTCTTGGTCACCGGTTTCCCTATAAGCATCACCCAGCGCGGCACAGATCTGCCAATGCTCTTTGGGGAAAACCAATTGATTGATCTTCAAGGCTTCGACGGCCAGCTCGGGTTTTTCTTGCTTGATGAGCTGATAGGCCACCGGCAGGATCAGTGTGCTGTTGATATATTCTTCCGATTCCGGGGCATTGAGCTTTAAAAAAAACGATCTGAACTTATCTACTCCGTCCAACATAAGCATGGTCGATAATTTAACGGTCAGCGCGCGCGATTTGAGTGAGTAAAAATCGAAGTCAGGTATATCCATGATCGTATCCTTCAACGGTCGGCCTTTCAGAAAATCAAGCATGAGGCTCACCGATTGCGGCGCCAGCACATCATGCGAAGCGTTCCTGAAGATCACGTGAATAGCCTTTGAAAAATTCTTTTTTACTTCCATCGCATTCCCGACGGACGTTCTCCCATCGAGATTGCCGCTGATCAGAAGAACCGGCACGTCGGACTTAAAAGGCCCTCTGAATTCTTCGCCAAGATCGGGAACACTCCAGATCGCTTGGAGCTCATCGGTCATAAAAGGATAATTGATGGCGTTGCGAAGCATCCCATGATTTGCGGATTCGGCAATGGCGGCCTTTCTTTCCGCGGAACACCCCGATGCATAATGCATGCTGAAACTCATTGGTGTGCCTTCGGCGCGCATTTTCAGGGTTTTGTAGGCATATTCCGCCGCCGTATAATAATCGCCTTGCGACATATTATAGAACATCTGGGGAAGTTCACGAATAAAACCGATGGAACCCATATTGATAGCCGTAAAGACCTCAACATCGGATCGCCCGATCGTTACAGCGATCTTTTTTTGATCAATATAGATCTCTTTGGTAACGGGCTTATGCTCGAGTTTTTCCAGTTCTTGCTTTATCAGTGCTGTAAGAGACGGTATCTCTTTTCTCAGTTTTGGTGACGCGTCGATGATCCGGTCCATTTCTTCAAAAACCGTATTGACGTCGTCCGGCATTCTAAATCTTTGATCGAGACCATTGACGCCGCTCAGTATGGCTTTGTCAACAAAGCCTCCGTAATACTTGATGATCGCTGATCCAAGGTGTGAGCCGTAGCTATGCCCCCAAAGGGTCATTTTTTCCGATCCCAGCGCTTCACGAATGGCATTCATATCGGCCGTATTCTCTCGCGTATTGTAGGCTGCAATATCAATATGTTGCTTCTTTAATCCGTCGGAAACCTTCCGCATCCGCGCAACAAAAGCATCAAGACTTTCCTTCGCATCAATTGTTTTATCAAGCGGAAGACCGAGCGGCGCACTGGAAGTCATGAGAGGCTGTGTCATGCCGGTTCCTCTTTGATCGGGAATGATCACATCCCCCAGAGACCGCAGGGCCTCAAAAATGATAAGGCGCTCCGTTTTCAGCATGCTTATACCGGAGACGCCGGGTCCTCCCGCCAGATAAAATATAGGTGAACCGGGATGGTCCGATGTGGACTTCAGCCTGACAAAATGGAGTGTGACCTTAGATCCGTTAGGCTTGGACCGGTTCTCCGGAACTTCCAATTTCCCTAAGTCGGCCCTGATAACCGGGCCGTTCTCGATTTGGATATTATACGGCACAAACCGGATACCTTCTTCCCGGGATAAGTCTGCGGAGCAGCCATTTAGAAAAAGTATTAAGAAAAGGTTTATCAATTCCCCTCCTATAAAGAGATGATGCTATGTTGCATCCGATTGATGGTAAAGTCGTTTTGTCAGCCATAGATCGAAGGACGCTTTTCCTCCTCCGCGAATAATCAGGACCATCATGATGACAAGCACCAGCAGGTGGAATTCGAAACCCTCCCCACGCCGCTCGGAGTACCAATTCATATAAAACCCCCATCGGCCGTGAACCAGAGCAATGGCACCTATCATAACCAGAGCGATCGAAGAAGCCATGAATCTTGTTCCTGCACCGAGGATCAGACACAATGCTCCGAACGAATCCGACATGATCACAAGGAACGTAACAAATCCCGGCAGACCAAACCACCGTTCAAAGGATTCCATCGTTTCCGTGACGCCGTGACCGCCGAACCAGCCTAATAATTTCTGCACCCCGTGTGCAAGAACTACAAAGCCTCCGGTAATTCTGAGCAGCGTCAGCGTGCTGTCGTCGTTTGTGGATAAGAATTTCTTCATAATACCCCTTTTGGGTTATTGACAAAAATGTGTATGTCCCGCAGAAGCTCTATTTATATGTGTTTCCTGAGAGTATTGACAAAACACTACGCAGACATCGTGGTGAAGTTTCATGCTCATTTCAATAACCAGCAGCACCGTGAAAGCTGGACGGTTAAAAAGATAATTCATTTCATATTTTAGTGTTCGATACATATATTCATTTACATGTGAAGGATCATCGTATGCTCAATCAGGCTCTTAAACGGTTGTTGGATGGCAACAAGCGGTATGCGGCAAATAAGCCGACGCTGGATGAATCGGCCCAACGGCGTATCGAGGTAGCCGCCGGACAGAAGCCATTTGCAGCCATATTGAGTTGCGTGGATTCACGGGTGGCGCCGGAACTGGTTTTTGATCAGGGGCTGGGCGATCTGTTTGTGATACGAACAGCCGGCCAGGTTCTGGATAAAGCCGTATTGGGCAGTCTGGAATTCGGCGTGGCGGAACTGCATATCACGCTTTTGATGGTATTCGGACATGAACATTGCGGCGCGATCAAAGCCGCGATGGATGTTTTGCAGAAACACGGCACAGCCAAAGCGGATATCGAGTACCTCGTTGAAGCACTGGCGCCGGCCGTTGAGATCGGACATAGATCCGGCGGCGATGTTTGGGATAACGCGGTTCGTGCCCAGATCAACCTGCTGGTGAAAAAACTCAAACATTCACCGATCCTGGACAAAGCCGTTAAAAAAGGTGAGTTGCTTATCGTCGGTGCGTATTATAATCTGGAAACGGGATTGGTTGAAATCACGGATAAATGATCCGCCCGCATAAAATTCTTCCTAAATCTTCTTGTTTCTTTTCAAAAAAATCAATAATAAGCCCCATTCCCAAAAACCAAATTACAGGAGGATTCTATGAGGTTAAGTATCTTAATCATCATCTCTTTTATCTTTATCGGTTCGTGCCAACCTAAAAAGGCCGAGGTGTCAAAGACCAAAATTACCGGTGAAGAAGTCGCCTATTCCGCCGACAGCGTGAATATGAAAGGTTACCTCGCCTATGATGCATCCAAACAAGGCAAGCGTCCCGGTGTTTTGGTCGTACATGAATGGTGGGGACACAATCCTTATGCCCGGCATCGCGCGGATATGCTTGCGGAACTGGGCTACGTGGCTTTGGCCGTGGATATGTACGGGGACGGAAAGACAGCGGACCATCCCAAAGATGCGGGTATGTTCGCCGGTGAGGTCATGAAACGCGGACCCGGAGCTACGGCCCGCTTCATGAAGGCCATGGAGATGCTTAAAGCCAACCCGAATGTGGACGTAAATAATATCGCCGCGATCGGTTATTGTTTTGGAGGTTCCACCGTGCTGAATATGGCACGTCAGGGACTCGACCTCAAAGGCGTTGTAAGCTTCCATGGCGGACTTGGAACCGCGACGCCCGCCAAAAAAGGAGAAGTGAAAGCCCGTGTGCTTGTGTGTAACGGGGCAGCGGACAAATTCATCCCCCAATCCGATATCGATGCCTTCAAGAAAGAAATGGAAGACGCCGGAGTTACATACACATTCAAATCCTACGAAGGCGCATTGCACAGTTTTACAAATCCCGGTGCAGATTCTCTGGCCAAGAAATTTGAAATGGCCATTGCCTACAATGCTGTCGCAGATTCGGCCTCATGGTCGGACATGAAAACTTTCTTCGGAGAAATTTTCAAATAGCCGTGGATCCATTTCATGAATAAAAATCCCTCGAATCATTTTCGAGGGGTTTTTTTTTATTCTTTTCCACACTTGCCTTTTTTGGATGGAAAATCTAATTTCACAAAGATTTTTGTTCTCCAAATGTAGATCTTTTTCTATGGAATCATCCCTTCCTTTCGGCCAACGGGCTGAAAAAATACTCTCGATATTATTCATCTTATATGTTATCGCACTGTATGGCGGTACCGCCGCATTTCACGACGGGCTATTCGAACGCGATGGCTATTACCACGCGCGATTTGCGCAGATGATGCCGGAACGCGGTCTTGACAGGCAGTTTGAGTGGACGCAGCTCAGCACATGGAAAGACAGATTCTGTGATAAAGAGTTCCTCTACCATGTATTCATGATGCCTTTTGCAAGTGTCACTTCAGAGCCGATCACAGGAGCTAAACTCTTTTCCGTACTGCTTTCTGTGGCTGTCCTGGCGGCGCTTTATGCCGTACTGAGGATTCACGGTGTCCGATGGCCGTTGCTGTTTGCGTTCCTGCCTTTGGCCGCGGGTGGCCTTTTTATAGCGCGCCTTGGGATGATACGATCACACGTATTAAGTATGCTTCTGCTTATGGTGGGCATGCACTTTTTGCTCAAAGGACGCTGGAAAGCCCTTCTCATTCTCGGCTTTGTCTATGCATGGAGCTATACGGTGCCGTTCGTACTTTTTATGACGGCCGTGCCGTTCATCATTGGTCTGCGTATCAAGGGAGACCTGTTGGACTGGAAGCTGCCGGCCGCGGCTGCCGCAGGTTCGATTATGGGTCTTGCCATTCATCCTTATACACCGGAGACGCTGGAATCTATACTAACCTATTTGCAGGTTTTTCAGATCGGCATCCAGGGACAGCATCTGTCAGGAATCGAGCTAGGTAACGAGATCTATCCTTATTCTCTTCCTGTTTTCTTCAATATATATCCGTTGATAGTGGTCATCATGCCGCTCCTTGCCGTCTTTGCCTATTGGCGTCGGAGTGAGATCTCGTCGGCTTCGGCCGGCGTGCTCATGACCGCACTTTTTTGGACGGCCATGACGTTGGTTTCAGCAAGGTTTGTGGAATATTCAGTTCTTCTGATGGCCATAGCGTGCGGATTGATTATTCGCGATACGGCAGGACATGATTTTGGTTTGCGATGGCTATTCGAGCTGAACAAGGATGTGCGCCGCGTCATGGGCTATACGGTTGTGGCGATATTATTGGGCCTGCATGTCCGCTCGATGCAGTTTTACAAGAATTACCATGATGATGCCGCTCCTCCGAGGCGTTTCACGGGAGCCGTAAGCTGGATGGAGAAGAACATAGAACCGGGTGAGATTGTGATCAATTTGTATTGGGATGATTTCCCTGAACTTTTCTACGACGGTTCGCGGCAGCGTTACCTATGGGGTCTCGATCCCACTTATTCCATCCGATTCAATTACGAAAAAGCTTTTTTATTGGAGCGGTTTCGCCGCCGACAGGTTCCTTTTGATGGAAAGAGATTAAGGGAGGAATTTGACTCCCGCACCTTAGTTCTTCGAGTACAACGCGAAACCGGTTATCCTGAACTCGCTTTTCCGCCCTTTCGCAAAGTTTACGCCGATAACGCCGCGGCCGTTTATGTAATCGATGAGGTTGGTATAAAATGACAAAATCCCGTTCAGATATCGGGATTTTCTTGGAATGGAGTGGACGCGACTGGATTCGAACCAGTGACCCCTACGATGTCAACGTAGTACTCTAACCAACTGAGCTACGCGTCCATGAGAATTTTCAAAGTGCTCGGGACCGGAATCGAACCGGTACGGGCTTTGAGGCCCGCAGGATTTTAAGTCCTGTGCGTCTACCAGTTCCGCCACCCGAGCCTGGCATATCAACAAAGAACTGGAGGCGACGAACAGATTCGAACTGTTGATGGGGCTTTTGCAGAGCCCTGCCTTACCACTTGGCTACGTCGCCAAAAAAAATGACCAGAACCCGTGGTTAGATTCTGGTCACCGAGTTACACATACCTCTATAATCTACTGGTTACAGTAGATCCCATCTGGGTTACACAGCGGGAGAGCGAGAGACGAGATTCGAACTCGCGACATCAACCTTGGCAAGGTTGCACTCTACCAACTGAGCTACTCTCGCAAAAACTTATTTCAAAGAAAGTCCCTAAGTATAGCAGGGATAAGAAATATACCCAAAAAAATAACTCATGTCAAGCAAATTTGTGGAAGTCGGTTTCATTCAAAACATAAATAGCTGATAATAAATAATTAAACAAATAAAATTAATGTAGGGACCCAAAATTGATACACATTGTATGCCTGGCCAAATTGTCATTAATACATGTAATTAATTGTAAAATATGTATTTAAAAAATTATCAAAAACATGACAATTTTTCATAAAAAATTATCACTTGAATGTGAGTGTTCGGATAACTAATTTCTTCAACAACTTATCCACATGCAATAGGTTTGTCAATGACCTCCAAATTCTGCCGCTTTCATTTCCATTCTCAATTTCTTCTGATCACGTGTTTTGTCGTTTTCTTGAATTCGTGTTCCACCTACCGTCAGGAAATGCGACGTCTCACGGCGGTTCAGGATTCGCTTGCTTCCGAAATCACCGAGCTTAAACGCCAATCCAACCGTTACGAATCTGAATTATATAAACTCCTGTATGAAACCGAGTATCTTAGAAACGCAGTCGTGAAAGCAGAGGCGGATTCCGTCGTCTGGTTTTATCAGAATTTCATTTTCAATTACCGCCGGCCCATCGAAGCCTGGGTTGAACCCGATCAGGGATCCCCGTTTCTTTTTCCGATAGCGTTCCCCCGTTCGAATAACCTATGGCTCTGGCGGGTGCTTTGGGGACGCCTGTTCTATTTTGATTACAATCATCTGGGTATCGATCTGTCCGCCGCTGAAGGAGATACGGTGCGGGCCGTTTACGATGGCATCATCAGGCATTACGAACCCGCCAACGGGTACGGTGAACTTGTTGCGGTCGTTGAGCATCACTACGCCGAGCCATGGAAGTCCAACCTCTTGCCGAAGCAATTCATCTCCATTTACGGTCATATTCGGCCGCGGGCGCGGCGTGACTCCTCCGCCATACTGCCCTGGAAGAACGGAGACCTCATCCGACGCGGCAATGTGATTGGTTATATCAATGATGATGAACATAACGGCGACGGAGGAGAACACCTGCATTTCGGCATCCGGCTGCAGACGGCCGATGCCTCGAAAGCTTCCGACAGCGGACGCTGGCTGAGAGGTTACGATGATCGCAAAGGCGAACGCCTGCGGTTTTTTCTGAATCCGGTGGAACTTTACGGCCGCTATATCCGGTTTTCATTCGGACCCGAAAGTGAAGAATGAGTCCGGCTACAATTTATTTTGCATTTTTATTTTATATTACCTATTTTGCTTTCCATTCTGACGAACTATTCCGAAAAGCGTACCTTAAAGGAGTCCTAACGTATGCGTCTTATCACCCGAACGGATCTTGACGGCTTGACGTGCGCCGTTTTTATTACCGTGATGGAAAAGATCGATGAAGTCATGTTCGCCGAACCCAAAGCCATGCAGGACGGCAAAGTGGACGTCAACGATCACGATATCATTGCGAACCTGCCTTATCACCCGAAGTGTGCCTTATGGTTCGATCACCATACCAGCCAGATGATCCATTCCGAGAAAGAAGGTTACCGGGGAAAATTCGCCGTAGCGCCCAGTTGTGCCCGGGTGATATACGATTTCTATGAACATCCTGACGAACTGAAGCCATTCGATCACTTGCTGGTCGAGACCGACCGCGTGGACAGCGCCAACCTAAATATGGATGATGTGATGAATCCTAAAGGATGGGTCCTCGTTTCTTATACCTTGGATCCCCGTTCCGGTCTGGATGCTTTTGAGGACTATTTTCAGCGTATGATCGGATGGATCCAGGTTCACACCGTGGAAGAGATCCTTCAGCTGCCGGATGTAAAATCCAAAGTGGATACTTATTTGTCCGAACAGGATAATTTTAAAAAAGCGCTGCTCGAACACAGCCGGCAGGACGGCAATGTGATCATCACCGATCAGCGTCCGGTGAAGAAATTTCCCGCAGGTAATCGGTTTCTGATTTATACCCTCTTTCCTCAAGGCAATATATCCGTAAGGCTATTCCGAGGCAAGGAACCGGGCATCACCGTTTGCGCCGTGGGCCACAGCATTTTTAACCGCACATCCAAAACGGACGTTGGTTCGCTGATGGCCGAATACGGCGGCGGCGGGCACAAAGGCGCCGGCACTTGCCAGTTGCCTGACGCCGAGGCCGACGACAAGGTCAAAGAGATCGTTGAACGGATGAAAAAAGCCGGTTAATGTCTTGCCGGCCAACTCAATGTAAATAAAAATGAATACCAAGTTGCTTATGGTGACGAGCGCCATTTTAATGGGCGCATTGGGATTGTCCGCCTCGTTTCTTCCTCAGGAAATACTTCAGGCGATCGGCATTCAGCCAAATCTCTACTTATTGTTGATCGTTCAGATGCTTGGAGCTTTATGGATGGGATCTGCGATGGTCAATTGGATGGCTAAGGACGTTCTGATCGGCGGCATTTACGCCAGGCCTCTGACGGTTGGAAATCTTATGCACTTTACTGTCGGCGCACTGGTTCTGCTCAAGAGATTGCCGGCCAACTCCCATTCGATATTACTGTGGGTCGCCGGCGTGATATATGTGTCCCTGGCTGCAGGCTTCGCCGTTGTTCTGTTTACTCATCCCGGAAAAAAGATTGATACAAATCCTTAGACGGCCGATATTTTCAACGGCCGCAGATATCACACTTCTTTGATCTCTATCCCGATATTGCGCTTACGCAATTCTTCGATGAACTTTTCCGACGGCACACACAATTCCTGCGGAATGGCTCCCTTTTCCGAAATTTCACCGGCGGACATCATTTGAGCGATCACCGAGATCGGATAGGACGTTAACCGCATCATGGCGGTAATCCCATTGGCCCCATCGCCGTAATCAATGATCTGGTATTGTATCTTCTTGGAAGTCCCGAGCCTTCTTCCTTCAACGACTACCCGAACCAAAACACAATCCTTACCCTCCATCGTCAGCTTATCGGTCAGCAGAGATGACAGAAGCTCTCGGGGCACTACTTTGGTTTCGCCCACTTTGTACGGTTTGCTATCCATGAGGCCAAGGTCGTAAAGGGTCTTGAACTGCGCACAATGTCCGGGATATCGAATGGTTTTATAGTCCAGGTTCTTGACTTTTCCCTTATAAGTCTGCGGTAATGTGGAAGTACCTCCGGACGTATTGAAGGCTTCCAGTTTACCGAAGGGAGCGGGAAATTCGAGTTCCTCCACATCGATGAGGGGTTCTTCTTCAATGATCTCACCATTCCGAATTTTTACACAGGACTCCACGTATTCATTGATCAGACCGTGCACGGAAAAGACGAGCTTGTAATTCATGGGCGGCTTAGGTTCCACCGGTAGTCCTCCCACGCGGATCTTCACATTATCCACTTCATCCATATGTGAAAAACCATGAGCGACCAGTACCGAGACCATACCGGGGGCCAGACCGCAGTCAGGCACAATCGTCACATTCTTCTTTTTCGCTTTGTCGTGCAGCTCCAGTTCCTGATTGACAATCGTATTATTTCCTCCAAGATCGCAGAAATTGCATCCATGCTGTATGGCCATTTTGGCGAGTTTGAAATTATACTTGTAGGTCACGGCACTGACGATCGTATCGCAGTCCTCCATCAGTTTCGAGAGTTCCTTTTCATCGTCAACATCCAGTTTCTTGAATTTGATCCGGAGATCATTGGGACTGTTGATCAGGGATTGTGTTTCTTTGATCATTTTCGGATCGTGATCGGCGACGGTAATGCCCTCGATCTTTGGATTCCTGACCATGTCAAATGCGACGGCGCGTCCCATAAGTCCCGCTCCGAGAACTAATAATTTCATACCCTGTCTCCTTATTTATTCCTTACAAGTTTGCACCCGAAAAATCCGCCCAATTGTTTTTCAAAAGGCTTGATGTAAAAATAACCGTTCTCATCCATAAACTGATCGAATAAGCGGTCATGGCCACCGGTCAATCGGAATCGGTCGTCGGCCGACAAAAAATGTCTGATAACATGTTCATTCTCGTCCGGGTTCAGTGTACAGGTCCCATAGATCAGTTCACCGCCCGGCTTCACGAAAGAGGCGAAATGGGTCAAAAGGGATATCTGTTCCGCAGCCAGTGAAGCAAAACTATCGTGATCAATTCTCCACTTAATATCGGGATTCCTGGCAAGCGTCCCGAGGCCGCTGCAAGGCGCATCAACGATCACCTTGTCCGCTTTGGCCGACCATTCGGCCGAAATCACCGAATCGTCCAAATCCATTATTTCAATATTGGAGCACCCGGCCCGTGAAGCTCGTTTGCGCAATTTTTCCAGGGCCCTCCGGTTCCGATCCGAAGCGATGATCTTTCCACGGTCGTGCATCAAAGCCGAAAAATACAATGTTTTCCCGCCCGTACCGGCGCAGGCGTCGATGATCACGTGGTCGGGATGAGGATCGCACCAGGCCGCAAAAAGCTGACTGGATTCGTCCTGAACTTCAAAATCTCCGCTTTTGAACGAAGAAAGTGAATATATTTCGTTTTTCCCTTCGACCATTAACCCATGACGGGCATGGCGGCACGGAGTGGCCGCGAATCCCGAGTTTCCAAGTAACTCACGCGCTTCTTGTACGGAATTTTTGAGAGTATTGACCCGAAGGGTCAGTGGAGGTTCAGAATTATTGTATTCACAGAGCCGAACAGTATTCTCGGCGCCGTAACAGGAAATCCATTTTTCAATAAGCCAGGATGGGTGGGAATGAACGATAGAAAACGCATTGACAGGATTCTTGGCTGCATTGGGATAAGGGATCTCGTTTTTCGCCTTATTAAGGAACTTGATATATTGCCGGACCGTTTCTTTGTGTTTGCCGAATTCTTTTGGGATCGCAAAGTCGGATAAGGAAATCGCCTGAGCCGGAGACTTATGAAGCCAGACCATATTCAGAGTCGCCAAACGGTAGGCGTTTTTCAGAGTAAGATCCAATGAATCCGAGTCCATCTTAAGCGATTTGGACACGATGTAATCGATTTTCAACTTCCAACGGATGACATTGTGCAATGTCCGGGTCAGATTTGCTTTTTCCCTGGCTCCGAGGAGTTTGGTATGAACATGAATACTGCGCTGAATCAGCAGATCCATGCGTTCATCGGTTTCCTCAAAACGATTAAGAACCCCCAAAGCAATCCGTTGAACGGTTCCTTCCGCGAGCCTTAGCTCTTCCTCCCTGGATTGAGCGCCCTTAAAAGTCTTAGGAGTATACAAACGAACGGGACCCTTGCGATCATTGCGACCCGTAGCACCGTCTCTTCCATGTTGACGAGAATCCGGTGTTCTTTTTGAAGAATGTGTGGAGCTTTGAGATTTTGAATTTCGCACGGAGGATTTGCCTGACGAAGCCGTGTATTTCTTTGAAGTCGGTCTTGAGCGTTTCATGGACAGCCGTTACAGTTCCGTTTCATATTTGAGTTCGTCCCGCGCATCGATCAATTCATTGACCGCGTGCTGATCGTTCATCCTCTTGGCGGCGGCGATGCCTTCGTCATAAGTTTTGAAGGCCTCCCGTACTTTGCCAAGCGATTCGTAAGTTTTGGCCAATTGATAATAAGCCGCGTGGTAATCCGGATTGCGGCGTATGACTTCGTTGAATAACTCAACGGCCTGCCTGTAATCGCCCATCTTTCCGTATTCCATCGCCAAGCCGTATCGGGAAAAGGAATCGTTCTCATCTTTCGCCACCAGTTCAATCAGCGCTTCCAGCCGGGTTTTCATAAGATTATTTTAATTGATTTCCAATAACTCAATCTTCTAGACTACTTTTCGTTCGATCTTAGACAACATAGCATTCAGTTCTTTGGATTTATCCTCGAACCCTTTTTTTCCGAGCAACGCAAACATATTGGTTTTATAAGCTTCTACGCCGGGCTGATCAAATGGATTGACCCGCAGCAGATAACCGCTCATCGCGCACGCCTTTTCAAAGAAATAGATCAACTGGCCAAGGTAATAGGCATTCAGTTCGGGTATGTTAACCGTCATGTTGGGAACCCGTCCATCGTGGTGCGCCAGCGTGACGCCCTCATAGGCTTTGCGGTTGATGTAGTCAAAAGATTTCCCTGATAAGAAATTAAACCCATCCAGATCCTCTTCAAGAGCCGGGACGAGGGCATTGCCGCGGGACTTCTCAATCCACAGGAATGTCTCAAAAATATTGCGAGCGCCCTGCTGAACCCATTGACCCATCGAGTGCAGGTCCGTTGAATAATCCACCGAGGCGGGATATAGGCTCTTATTCTCTTTGCCTTCACTTTCGCCGTACAATTGCTTCCACCACTCCGACACATAATGCAGGGATGGATCGAAATTGGCCAGAATCTCAATAGCTTTGCCGTTGTGGTACATCAGGTGCCTTATCGTGGCGTACATGTATGCCGGATTGGATTTTAGATCGGGTTCCTTCAGGGCCTTTTCCATATCACGGGCACCTTGAAGTAATTCACCGATATTTATTCCGGCAGCCGCAATGGGCAGGAGCCCGACCGGAGTCAGCACGGAATAACGGCCGCCGATATCGTCCGGAATGACGAATTGCGTATAACCTTCCTTGTCGGCCATGGTTTTGAGGGAACCCTTGGCTTTGTCCGTTGTCGCCACGATACGCTGACGAACCTGCTCTTTGGACATCGATTGGCTCATAAGTTCCCGCAAGTAGCGCAAACCGAGAGCCGGTTCCGTTGTCGTTCCGGATTTCGATATAACATTCACCGAAACGCGTTTGTTCATCAGGATTTCTTTAAGATCCTCATAATATTTTGCGCTCATGTTCTGACCGGCAAAATAGATCTGAGGGATTTTGACGGCCAGGCTGTTTTGAAATGAATGCGACAACGCATCGATCACGGACTTGGCGCCCAGATACGAACCTCCGATACCGATGACGACCAGAATATCCGAATTTTTCCTGATCTCTTCCGCCACCTTATTGATCTTATCCATTTCGGAAATCGTAACACGGCTCGGCAGGTCGATCCAACCCAGAAAATCACTGCCCACGCCGGTTCGATCTTCAATGACCTTATGAACTTCATCCACTTTGGACTGCATTTTCATGATGTCTTTTTCTTTGATAAAATCCAAAATGTACGTGTAGTCCAATTGAATGTTTTTCACGGTCAACTCCTGGGTGGGTTTATGGAGATTTGTTGTTTAGGGTAAGTCAAATATACACCCGCAATGGCTGAAAAACAATTGTTTTGATCTGTCTCAGATGAAAGACTTGAATGACCAGTATCATTTCGACTTAATAGTTGGACCAAGCGAAAAAGACCGAGCCGCTCTGATGAAGGTGCCGTCATGGTTCAGTCTGACTATAAGGGCATTTTCATTCCCAAAAAAAGTATCTGCAATTGCGATTTTCAAAACAATATCAAGCAGGACCAAGTTCTCGCCCGCCGTCAGTGCATCAGTATTGTCACTTGAAACTATAGAATAGAGATCACGTACTATGGTAGTGTCTAAAACAAATCTTTTCTGATAATCCTCCGCGTCCTTAAATCTCCTTAATTCATCTTCGTGAGTTGCAATAAATTGAGAAACGGTTTTGAATAGGCTGTTGTCTTTTTCGAGCCTGTCAAACCATACCGGCTGCACTCCAGAAAAAACCAAAGAATCCGGTATCAAACCGATGCCTGACTGAACCGGACGACCAGCCTTGGTCTTGAAGTCGTATGGGGCCAAATGAACCAGACTATCGGTATTCAGAATCTCATCATAAAATCGACGCAACGATTTTCCATGGAAATCACGTTGAATGGTTCGGCCACTCGGTAAAAAATACTTTCCGATGGTCATGATCAAGACACCGCCGTTACTTAAGGTAAAACTATTCTGGACATAGGCTTTTCCAAATGTATTGGTTCCAACTAGTATGGCGCGGTCGTGGTCCTGTAAAATACCGGCCAAAATTTCCGCCGCGCTTGCAGACCCATGCCCAATCAACACGGCCACAGATCCTTTGAATTTGTCTACATCGGTAGACATTATTCTTCGATCGAATTCAGACTTCCGGCCCTTAAGTTCAAGCAATAGCTCACCTTTGGCAATGAATCTATCCGCAATGGATAGCGCCTCACCTACAAGACCTCCGGGATTATCCCTGAGGTCAAGCACCAGATTTTGTATGTTTTTCTTCTCTATATATTTAAGAGCCAGGTCAAACTCTTTAGCGGTCGTATGTGAGAAATGATCGATTCTGATATAACCAATACGGCCATTAAACACCGACTTGCTGACGGTCTGGCTAGTCATCATGCTTCGTTTTATTTCGACTTCATATTCGTTATTATCCTTAAACCTCACGAACTTGAGTTTCGCTTTGCTTGACTTTTTGTCATATAACAAGAGTTGAAGCTCGGCCAGTTTCAATCCTTCCGTCGTACGACCATCGATGGAAAGAAGTATGTCCCCGGTTCTAATCTTTTTCTTTTCCGACGAACGATCGCCAACAATAGAAATAACCGTTGGCCAACCATCAATAATCTCAAATTCAATCCCCAAGCCATAGGCCTGCCCATCCATCAAATTCGAATAATATTTGTACTCAACAGGATCAAGGTAAGTGGTAAAAGGATCCAATTGTTCAAGTATACCTTTGACGGCACCACGCAGCAATTCGTTTTGTTTCTTTTCCTGCACATAATTGCTTTTAACGTGATTCATAATATTCGACAGAAGCATCAGTTGCTCATAAGCGCTCTCCTGAGCCCTGAGGTATGTTGTTAAGAAGAGCGCCAGAAATGAATATAGAACCGCTTTCATTCATTTTCCTTTCAATATCTAAGTTGGGCGCGCGCGTGAGCCAGAAACTCAACATTTCTAATGGAAGACATATCGATGAATTTTTGATAATACGGCTTTGCTTCATCGTGCTTTCCAATCCGATCTAGAAGAATGGCGGCATTATAATAAGCCTTACAGTTTCTCGGATTCAACTTAATAACCTCATCGTATTCGATAAGAGCCGCCTCATAATCCTTCAGTGCCGTGAGTACTATCGCTTTGTCATAATGCAGCAGTGGATCTTCGGGACGGATCATAACAGCGGCCTCCGCCTCGGATAAGGCCTGTTTATGCATGCCAAGTTTCATAAACATTCTTGACATCTGGATGTGCGCCATGTAAAAACTGAAATCTTCTAATAAGACGGCTTTGAAAATCTGCTCGGCCTTTTGATAGTCTTTCTTAAGAACATAGGCACAGGCTTCCACGTACTTGATTTCAGCTGTATTGATATATACAGGAAGCAGCCGGTTCTTATTGTAATCATCAAGTTTCTCGATCACCCGCTCAAAGTCCACGATTGCCGAATCATATCTTCCAAGCTGTGCATTTGCATATCCACGTACCATATAGGCTTGGGTATAATTAGGGATGATCTCTAACGTTTGGCTTAATTTATCCACCGATTCGGCGTATTGACCCAAAGTGAACATTCGGAATCCGGACACAATATATTCATAGTAAGCATCTATGAAAGCTTGAACCTCAGGATCGTTGCTGGATGGCCTTGATTTCAGAAGAATCGTGGCAATTCGCCAGTCAAAGAAAGGATTGTTCAGTTGTGCTTTCGTCAAATGCCCGTCGATAGTTTTGACCAAAATAGAAGTGTCTCGCATTCTTTTGTCATCGGACTGCCGGTCGTATTTGTCACGATTTTGTAAATACGAAACGCAATATTTTGCAAAATGGGCTTCTGCAAAACCCGGATCAATTGTTAAGGCTTGATCCAAGGCTGCCTGGGCCGACTCATATTTTTTTTTGGATATATATCCCAGGCTGAGATTGTAATAAGCTATGGGATCGTTGGAGTCGGCAAAGACCCGCTGTTGCAACTCTTCAATCGATTCTGCGATCTCAATTCCTGGAGAATTAGCACATTGTAAAAACCAGGTTGAAATGACACCCACACAAAGAAGCACGATGGTCCGACTTGACAAAACAGATTTCATAAACCTTTCCTCCTTCTGTATTATTGTAGTCATAGAATACCTAGTGGAAAGATCGGAAGACCGCCACAGGCCTGCGGCGAATGTCCGTTTTCTTTTCCAGCAAGATTAATTTGAAATCCCCTCATAAGAATAGATAATTGGTCAGGCATTGCCCGTATCGTGACACGATGGAATTGGCCGAAGTCTTCTATACAACAAACCCGTTCTGCGATCTTTTCCGATAAGTTCTCGTCTGCGAGAACTTATATCGGAAAGGAGCCGGAAAATATTTTAATGAAATGGCAAAGGCTTTGAGCATAGAGACTTGTCATGCAAAGAAATTTGTTCCGCCATAATATAGGGCGTACAGCTTTTCCATACAAGACTCTACAAGATCGGCCTTTTTCGTTTGTAATTAAAGGATATTTTTCTAAATTGCGCCCTCACAGAAGATGATATGAACAATTCCGATTCAGATAAAAAAAGATACAACAGGATCAAATTGATCCTTTCGCTCACCGGTTCTGCGATAAGCATCGCTTTCATCGCTTATATCGCATTCTCGGGAATGAGCCAATCGCTCAGCCGATACGTCGCTTCTTTCAGCGACAATATTTATATTCAATTGACCCTGTTCATCGGCGTTATTGGAGTCATGGAAAGTATCCTGACCTTTCCGCTGAATTATTACAGCGGATTTCGCTTGGAACATAAGTTCGGCTTATCAAATTTGACTCTCTCAGGCTGGCTGTGGGAAAATACCAAAGGTCTCGCTGTCGGAATAACTATGGTCACACCATTACTGCTGGTTTTCTATTATTGTCTGAATGCCTTTCAAGAACATTGGTGGCTCCCGGTAGCCGTTGTCTTCTTTTTGTTCTCGGTTCTTCTGGCTCGTGTGGCGCCTACGTTGATCTTTCCGTTGTTCTACTCCTTCAAGCCGATCACGAACGTGTCGCTGAGAGACAAGCTGACTCGACTCACTTCGGCGGTCAATTTGTCGGTCGCCGGCGTATTCGAATTCAATATGAGCAAGACCACCAAAAAGGCCAATGCGGCGTTTGCCGGAATCGGAAGATCCAAAAGGATCATACTGGCCGACACCCTGCTGGAGAATTTTTCCGAAGAAGAAATTGAAACGGTATTTGCTCACGAGGTCGGCCATTATTATTACGGTCACATAACCAAGAGTCTCCTCCTCAGTATCATTACGATCTTTGGAGGACTGTATGCGGCCGCCCGGATTTACAGTTACTTATTGCCCCACTTTGGTTTCAATTACGTTACCGACCTTGCCGCGTTGCCGCTCCTGGGTATCGTATTGACGGTATTCGGTATCGTCACAACTCCGATCCAAAACGCTCTGAGTCGTCTCTATGAAAGACAGGCGGACGCGTACGCATTGAAGGCGACCGGGAATAAAGAGGCTTTCATCGGGGCCATGAAGCGTCTATCTGAAATGAACATGGCCGATGACGAACCGCATCCTCTGGTGGAATTCCTTTTCTATTCCCATCCGGCCATTTCGAAAAGAATACGAGCCGCTGAAACCTTCCACGGATGATTTGATACATGCTGCAACTCGTTAACATTACTGTCGATTTCGGCGGCCGGGCGCTTTTCCGGGATCTTAATTGGCAGATCAACCGCAAAGACCGTGTCGCTTTGATCGGGGCCAATGGCGTCGGTAAATCCACTTTGCTGAAGATCATTAACAAGCAATTTCAGCCGACCAATGGCAACGTAGCCCACAGCAAATCCCTTCAGATCGGCTATCTGCCGCAGGACGGTCTGCATGCGCATGGAAAGGAACTCCTGCACGAGACGCTGACCGCATTTGAAGAGATCATCGATATCCACGATAAAATGCGATCAATGGAAGCGGCCATGGCGGAAATGAACCATGATTCTCCCGACTTCCAGGCGATGATCGACTCATACGGCGAACTCCAGCATCGTTTTGAAGACCTGGACGGATTTTCGATCGAATCGAAGGCCGCCAAAGTTCTCACAGGTCTCGGATTCAAAGAATCCGATTTTCAGAAACGATGCGAACTCTTCAGCGGCGGTTGGCAAATGCGGATCGCTTTGGCCAAATTGCTTTTACAAAATCCCGATCTGCTCCTGTTGGATGAACCCACCAATCATCTTGACATCGAATCCATCGAATGGTTGGAAGAATATCTTAACCATTACGACGGGGCCATCCTTCTTGTGTCTCATGATCGGTACTTTATTGACAAGGTATGCAACCGGATCACGGAACTCGACCGGATGGTACTGACGGACTATTATGGGGATTATGAGTCCTTTGAAGATCAGAAGGCCCTGGCCGAGGAACAATTAATCAGTTCTTATGAAAGGCAGCAAAGCGAAATTCAGCGCATTCAGCTATTCATCGACCGTTTTCGCTATAAAGCCTCCAAAGCCCGCCAGGCGCAGTCAAAAATCAAGTTCCTCGACCGCATGGAGAAGATTCAATTACCTGAGGAGGAGCGCAAAGCGATCCAGTTCCGATTTCCCCAGCCGGTCAAAAGCGGAAGAACGGTTATCACCGTTTCAGGAATCACCAAGAGTTATCATCAACGAACCATCCTGAAGGATATTCACCTGACGCTGGAACGCGGAGAAAAGGTTGCACTCATCGGAGCCAACGGTGCCGGAAAATCCACCCTGCTCCGGATCATTTCAGGCAACGAGTCCCCCGATCGTGGAACGGTCGAACTCGGCCACAACGTGTCATTGGAATATTTTGCCCAACAGCAATCCGATAAACTGGACGCGTCCAAAACGGCTTATGAAGAACTGTCCACTTCGGGATCAAACCAACCGCCTTTGGTATTGCGCACCATTCTCGGTGCGTTCCTTTTTTCGGGAGATGATATTTACAAGAAAGTCGGGATACTCAGCGGCGGGGAGAAATCGCGGCTGGCATTTGCAAAAATGCTCCTTAATCCTGCCAATTTTATCATTCTGGATGAGCCGACCAATCATATTGATGCCCAGTCCAAAGAAATCCTGCAGGGCGCTTTGACGGAGTATCAGGGCACTCTGCTCATCGTCTCCCATGACCGGCATTTCATGAATAACCTGGTCGACAAAGTGATCGAGATTAAGGATGGCGCTCTTAGAACGTATCTCGGTAATTTCGATTATTACCACGAATGCAAACTGAAGGAATCGGACGTGCCCGCAGAGCCGCCGGAAAAGGAAAAACCAACGACGTCCGACGACAAGGCCCGGCGGCAGGCGGAACGGGAAGAAAAGAAGAAGGCCGCTTCCGACGAAAAGAAACGTCTGAAGAGGATCTCAGATATCGAAGAGGCTATTCAGAAAAGCGAAAAGGAAAAACAGGAAATTGAGACCCAACTGTCCGACCCTGAAATTTATAAAAACTCTGAGAAATCTCATAAACTCCTAGAGCGGCATCGGGCACTTGGGGAACAGATCACAAAACTATATGAGGATTGGCAGAAACTGGCCTGAAAATAGAAAGCCCCGCAGTTTTAAGGCCGCGGGACCTTCTTATGAGGAGGAGAGGAGAAAAGTCTGAGTCTTACTTGTCTAACTCGTCTTACGGACGATTATTCCGGAAGTTTCACATTATTTTGATCATTCCTCACCGCGAGTCGCCGAAGCTGATTTTTTCGCTTTAAACCCACCGGCAAGATCGATCACGCACATGTAACCGTATTTCTTGTGAGGCCCGCAGGCCACACCGGCCGCTTTGAACTGGGGGTTGAAAATATTTGTCCGATGGCCTCTGGAAGATACGCCGTCATCGATCAATAAGGAAACCACGATCCGCCGCGCGTCATTATTGCCGTAGTCGATATTCTCCCCCGCGGTCGTCAGCCACTGACCGTACCGATTCATACGTTCAAAGGCCGAACTGCCATCGCGGCCCGTATGCCCGATCTCATCGGTGACGCCCTGGTCTTCGGCATGGTCTTTGGCGGCCAAAGACAATCCTCGTGATGGCCGTAAACTGTCCAGAGGTTCCGCGTTCATCAGAAAATCGTAACATTCTTTCGCGGCGGCCGCTCCTTCGACGGTCACAATGGCGATCTCACCAGGGTATTGCAGAATATTACCCTCATACATCCTTAACATGGCTTTGATATGCTTGGCATATCCTCGTGGATCGGTGCGCGCGCGGTTCAATTCGAACAAAACCTGTTTCTCCAGATCCGTAAGATAACTCATCGAGACCGGCACACCGGCGGACTGCGGATGCACGTTGTCCACGCAAACAGAACAAAGGAAAATAAAAATCAGCAGATGTTTCATGGTTTTTGCTTTTTTGGTTCTAGTCACATAAGTTATACAACAAATCGCGGAAAACGAATGAAAAAAATCTTAAAAACCGATCTGGTCTTTCTGCTTATCTTAAGTGTTTGCACTTTCTTTTATCCTGTTTCCCGCGCCGACCTTTCCTTTGATGAGACAGCCTCCCTGAAGATCTACGACAGGAATGGAAATTTGTTGAGAGAATCATTAAGCGTTCAACAAGGCCGTGGACATTGGATCACGTTAGAAGAAATCAGTCCGACGGCGATCGAAGCGGCCGTCGCGGCTGAGGACAAAAGATTCTTCTCCCACCGGGGCGTGGATCCTGTCGCCTTGGCAAGAGCCGCCTGGCAGAATATCTCCTCCCGGCGGATCGTCAGCGGCGGATCGACCATCACCCAACAGGTCATACGCAATCTCTACCATTTCCCGAGGAATTTCTTTTTCAAAGCCGTTGAAATATGGTATGCGGTCCGATTGGAATACACTTTATCCAAAGCTGAAATATTGGAGCAATATTTCAACCGTATCCCTTTCGGTAATCAGACGTTCGGCATCGAGGCCGCCTCCCGACTGTATTTTGGTAAGAGTGCTCGGGAATTATCCTGGTCCGAAGCCGCCTTTCTGATGTCGCTTCCAAAGTCACCGACGCACTACAATCCCTACAAGAATGCCGACGATGCCCGAATCCGGCGTTCTTTCATACTATCCAAACTAAAAGACGCCGGTAAGATCAGCGTCGAAGACTGGGAAAGGGCCGATCGTGAACCCGTTCTGCTGTTCCCGCCCGATGCGCCGTACTTCGCGCCTCATTTCTGTGACCGAATACTGACGATGATGTCGGATAAAACCGGTTCGATCTCCACTACGCTCGATCTGGCGCTTCAGAGCGACGTGGAAAAGATCATCAGAGGCCATATCGGAAACATACAGGAAGAGAACGTGACCAATGCCGCAGCGCTTGTCATCGATAATAAAACAGGCGATATCCTGGCTATGGCGGGATCTTCGGAATATTTTGACGAGCGTCACGACGGCCAATTCAATGCGGTGTTTGCAAAGCGCCAGCCGGGTTCGGCGTTAAAACCTTTTACCTATGCGGTGGCGATGAAAAAGGATCTGACGGCGGCTTCTCTCATAGCCGATATGGAGATTTCAATTCCTTCAGAGAAAGCAAACTTTACTCCGCGCAATTACGATAACCGATTCCACGGACCGGTTCGCGCGCGGACGGCTTTGGCGTGCTCATACAATGTCTCGGCTGTCCGGGTATTGCAGTCCGTCGGTGTGGCTTCGCTTCTGTCCGCGCTTCATGACTGCGGATTTGAGTCGCTGACCGAACCGCCCGATTTTTACGACCACGGGTTGACGTTGGGAAACGGCGAAGTAACGCTTTTCGAACTGACCCGCGCTTACAGTATACTGGCCAACGGAGGACAATGGATCGAACCACGATTTGTGACCGATGCCCCATCCAGGATCATACGCGACAATATTTTATCGCCGCAGGTCTGTTATCTCATCACGAATATCCTTTGCGACAACAGCGCCCGGGCACCGGCTTTCGGTTTCGATTCTCCGCTTGAACTGCCGTTTGCCTGCGCGGTCAAGACCGGTACCTCCTCTGATTTTCGCGATAATATGACTGTCGGATACACGAAGGATTACACGGTAGGCATCTGGGTGGGCAATTTTGACAATACTCCCATGCGCCAGATCTCCGGCGTAACCGGTGCCGGACCGATCTTTCACGATATTATGATGCGCCTGCATAAGGATCGTTTTCCGGAAGGCTTCCTGCCTCCTCCGAGGATCCGTTCAGCTCTTATCTGCTCATTTTCAGGGGAACGGCCGCATCAAGGCTGTACGTCGGCGATCGAAGAGGTTTTCGTGGAAGGAACGGTACCCACACGGTCGTGCTCATTTCACCGGTCCGACGGCACCATCAACACGCATGCGCTGATGGCGGAGTACGGTCCCTGGATGGAAGAATTTCAGAACGGACGGAAAGACGATCTTAAACATGAGAGACCCGCTGAAGGTACTTCCATACCATTTAAAATCACACATCCCAGAAACAAGACCATTTTTAAGATCGATCCGTCCATAAGCGCTTCGTATCAATCTTTGTATTTTGAGACATCGTCACCAAACGGGCTGAAGGAGATACGATGGTATCTCAATGGGAAGTTTTATCGCGCAGCGGCGATAGGCGATAAAGTGGTATGGAATCTTTCTCAGGGCCGTTACCGGCTCACAGCAGAAGGTATTGCCGAAGGAAAGGTCTTACGCGACGAAATCCTTTTCGAGGTGATGCCGTGATCAATCGTTTGGCTGAGCAACCAGCATCTGGATCTTCCAGGATCCGTCGTTCTGCTGCCTCCATATTATGATGTATTTTCCCGTGAGCCCGATGGGGTTTTTGCCTTCCGGACGAAGTGTAAAACCGTATTGCATCAATTCATAAGCCAGATTCCCGCTGGCCGAAATTGAAATGCTGTTCAATTCCCAGTCGGTAAAGCGCGATTTGCTCATCAGACGGGCCACTTCGGACCGAATATGATCCCTGCCGCGGATCGGTTCCACATTGGGGTGCACCATCAGACCGTCCTCGGTAAAGAGTTCGGCCAACATCTGAGCATCGCCCTTTTCATTGGCCTGAATATACCGGGCATTGCCTTCAGCGATCGCGATCTTGACCTCATTCAAACTGATATCTTTCTTTTCCGGCTGAGCGCACGAACTGAGCAATAATATGGCTGAACACACGGCCAATAACCATTTCATATCCTTCTCCTTTGATTACCATAATGGAACGATGGGATCCAGCAACGCCAATATCAGGCTGATCAGTACGGTTACCGCTATCAGAATGACATTGAAGGTCGCCAACAATGTCAAATTGCGCACATAGGTCTTCTGGATATTCCGGGTCATTCTTTTGATGCTGATGATCGTGAGAAAAATGGAGATACTGACAAAGAACATCAAAAGTATGAAACGCGCCGTCGTCGAACGAAAAATACCTTCGAGAAAAAGAAGTCCGGAATCGTATGAAGAGCCCACAAAGACCTTATTAAGATAATCCGACCACGAGGTGAAAAGTATTCCGATGATGACCGATTCCACAAAAACCATGGTCATAAATACGGTAATATTGGAGCGGTCCGATGTGGAGTTGATCTCGTTATCGATCTCATCCAGCAGTGAATTGACCTTATCAAGGACGATCGGCGGTGATTGGGACGATTCCAGTTCGGATTTGATCTTCTTTAATTCTTCCCATGAACGAACCAGGTCAATAAAGTATTTGGTCTTCTGGAGTTTGTCTCTTTTCTGGATCCAAATAACGATCAGGGGTGCGAGTACAGCCAAGATCGGCCCCATGGTTTTTATCAGATCAATCGTCCCTTGTGTCGATTCCATTCCCGCACCTTGATTTTTTACATCAATGAAATGTATGAAGTCCTTCATTGCCAATCAAGAATTTCCTATCGGCACCCGACGGAATCGCCGGCGAAAAAAATCAATCGTGAGGTGAAATTGTTCACAATAAAAATGAATACACGGCGCCAAATTTGCTCTAACTATATGATAAAGCACTGTTTAAAAATTATGTAAAACTGATATATATCATTTTTTTAACCGCTTTCCCTGCTTACCTTATTCCGTCAGTTTAGCCAAAGGAAAAACTCATGTCGAGCGTCAGAGATAAACTCGAACTTCTCAAAACAAAAAACGAGCACATACATTTGAGCGGCGGCATAGACCGCATAGAAGCTCAGCACAAATTGGGAAAACTCACGGCGCGTGAACGCCTGCAGCTGCTTTACGATCAGGGATTTTACGATGAACTCTACCGGTTCGCCAAACACCAGTCGCATGATTTCGGATTGGACCAAAAGGACCTTCCTGCGGACGGCGTGATTACCGGATTGGGAGCCATCGGAGGCAGACTGGTGTACGCATCGTCGCAGGATTTTATGGTCATGGGCGGCAGCGTCGGAGGCATGCACGCGTGGAAAATCTGCCAGATTATGGACATGGCTCTCAAGGCCGGCGCACCCTACATATCCATCAACGACAGCGGCGGTGCACGTATTCAGGAAGGTGTGGATTCATTGCGCGGCTACGGCCGGATTTTTTACTATAACACCCTTCTCTCCGGCGTCGTTCCGCAAATCTCGATCATCGCAGGTCCATGCGCAGGCGGTGCGGCCTACTCGCCGGCTTTGATGGACTTTATTATCATGGTCAAAAATACGGGCCAGATGTTCATCGCCGGTCCCGAGGTTATCAAAGCTGCGACCGGTGAGATCATAACGGCCGAGGAACTGGGAGGCGCGGCGGCACAGGCCTCCACGAGCGGCAATGTCCATTTCATCGCCGAAAACGATGAAGATGCCGTCCGTATCGCCCAAACTCTGCTGAGTTATCTTCCGCCTAATAATACGGAGGATCCTCCATCCTTGCCGACGGAATCGCTTCTCATGATCGAGGACGAAGCGCTGAACATGATCGTACCCGACGATTCACGAGAACCCTACGATATGTACGATATCCTGCGCCGCGTTTTTGATGCGGGAACTCTATTCGAAGTCCACAGCCACTACGCCAAGAACATCATTTGCTCTTTTGCGCGCCTCAACGGCCGCGTCGTTGGCATTGTGGCCAATCAGCCCATGGAAAAGTTCGGCGCCATCGATATCGATGCGTCTGATAAATCTTCTCGTTTCATCCGTTTCTGCAACGCATTTAATATTCCTCTGGTATCCTTTGTTGATGTACCCGGATTCTTGCCGGGTGTGGAACAAGAGTTCGGCGGCATCATCCGCCACGGCGCAAAGATGCTCTTCTCTTTTTCCGCGGCCACTGTTCCAAAGATCTCCATTGTGGTGCGAAAAGCGTACGGCGGGGCCTACCTCGCGATGTGCGCCAAGAGCCTAGGCGCGGACCGTGTAGCGGCCTGGCCTACGGCCGAAATTGCAGTAATGGGCGCGGAAGGCGCCGTTGGCGTGCTGTATAAGAACGAGATCAAGCAGGCCGCTGACCCGAAAGAGAAAAGGAAAGAATTGATATCGGAATACAAGGAAAAATTCAGCACACCATACGCCGCGGCTTCCAAAGGACTTGTGGACGCCGTGATAGAGCCCAAACAAACGCGCGGGTATCTTTCCGTCGCCTTGGAATCTTTGCGCAACAAACGCGACCTGCGTCCTCAAAAGAAGCATGGATTGATCCCGTTATAATCGGATAACAATAGTATGTTAGAAAAACTTTCAGAATCCTTACTCCTTCTCATTGTCGGTATTATCGGGGTCTTTGTTTCTCTGAGTCTTCTCGCCGCGATGATCTGGCTGATCAAAGCCGCCGATGAAAAGATCAACGCTCTGCGGATTCTGTCCGATGCCAGGAAGGCCGAGATCCAGCCGGAGGAGATCCATGACGAACTGATAGCGGTGATATCGGCAGCGGCTTTCAGCGCGATCAAGAAACCGGTCGTCATACGAAAGATCCGCTTTTTGGATAACCGTTCAGGGGACGCGTGGGCGGTCACCGGACGACTCAATGTCATGGCTTCACGACCAATACGTAAAAGGAAATAAATATGAAAAAACTGATGATCACCGTTAACGGCAAACGATACGAAGTCGAGGTTGAAGTCGTGCACGATGATGAAATGATCGATGCTCCTCAAACGTACCGCCCGCCCGTGCCGACCATGAACAGTTATGTTTCTCCGGTATCTACGCCGCTGCCAAAATCGGCCAAATCCCCTGCTAATAAGAAGACACTGACGTCGCCGATCAACGGCGTAGTGCTCGAAGTGCCGGTCAAAGAAGGTCAGACCGTTAAGATCAATGACGTACTATTCACCGTGGAAGCCATGAAAATGAAGACCAACATAGCTTCGCCGCAGGACGGCAAGATCAAGACCATTCACGTCAAAGTGTCCGAAACCATCACGGCCGGACAGATCCTGATCACGTTTGAGTAAACCATGTTAGAAAATCTGGAAAAATTCATTCTTGGGATGGGGTTCTGGTCGCTGACCTGGGGCAATGTCTTCATGCTTGCGATCTCGATCCTTTTGATCTATCTCGCGATCAAACGCGGCTTCGAGCCCCTGCTTCTTTTGCCAATAGGTTTGGGCGCGTTTCTCGTCAATCTGCCCGGCAACGGCCTCCTCAATGAACCTCACGGATCGGAGATCGGTGGCCTTTACTATTATTTGTCCAAAGGAATTGAACTGGAAATTTTTCCGCCATTGATCTTTCTCGGCATCGGGGCTATGACCGACTTCGGTCCCCTGCTCGCAAATCCAAAGACTTTCATACTCGGTGCCGCGGCGCAATTAGGAGTATTTATCGCTCTGCTCAGCGCGGTTGCGTTGGGGTTTGAACTTAATGAAGCCGCGGCTATCGGCATCATCGGTGGCGCCGACGGACCTACGGCCATTTATCTGACTCTCAAACTGGCACCGCATTTATTGGGACCCATTGCCGTGTCCGCCTATTCCTACATGGCGCTGGTTCCTCTGATCCAACCGCCCATTATGCGATGGCTCACAACCGAAAAAGAGCGGCTGGTCGTTATGGAGACTCCGCGGCCTGTTTCAAAAAAGATCCGTATCATTTTTCCGCTCGCCGTGACGATCGTTGGCGTGCTGATCGTTCCTCCGGCCGCACCTTTACTGGCCATGCTTATGGGCGGCAATCTGCTCCGAGAAAGCGGTGTGGTCGAACGTCTTACGAATATGGCTCAGAATGAATTGATCAACATAGTGACTTTTTTCCTCGGAACCTGCGTTGGCATGACGATGAATGCGGAAGTCTTCCTGCGGCTAGAAACGCTGAAAATACTTTCGCTCGGTATCGTGGCTTTTGGATTCTCGACGGTAGGAGGCGTTCTCTTCGGTAAGATCATGTACCGTCTTACCGGCGGCAAGATCAATCCTCTGATAGGTTCCGCCGGCGTATCTGCCGTTCCCATGGCGGCACGTGTATCTCACAACGTCGGCCAAGAGAGCAATCCACACAACTACCTGCTCATGCACGCGATGGGGCCCAACGTAGCCGGCGTGGTCGGCACCGCGATCGCGGCAGGGATCCTGCTCGCCATCCTCGGCTGAAGTTTACCAACCCAGAACATACGCAAAGATCAGCGGCGCCACGATCGTTGCGTCCGACTCAATGATATATTTGGGTGTATCAATGCCCAGTTTCCCCCACGTGATCTTCTCGTTGGGCACAGCGCCTGAGTATGAACCGTAGCTGGTCGTCGAATCGCTGATCTGGCAGAAATACGACCAAAGGGGAATATTCTCGCGCTGCAGGTCCTGGTGCAGCATCGGTACGACGCATATCGGGAAATCACCGGCGATGCCGCCGCCGATCTGGAAAAAACCGAGGGGATGTTTTGGCGCCGTAATGGTATAATATTCCGCCAGTGACATCATATACTCGATACCGGTGCGAACGGTATGAACATTCTTAATGTCTCCGCTGATGCAATGCCCGGCATACATATTTCCCAACGTCGCGTCCTCCCAGCCCGGAACGAACATGGGAATATTCTTTTCTGCGGCCGCCATCATCCAGCTGTTTTTAGGATCGATCTGGTAGGACTTTTCCAATTTACCGCTGCGAAGGATCTTGAACATAAATTCGTGGGGGAAAAACCTCTGACCGGCCTTATCGGCGGCCACCCACTCTTCGAGAACGGCCGTTTCAATCCGCCGCATCGCTTCCATCTCAGGAATGCACGTGTCCGTAACACGGTTCATGTGGCGATCGAGCAGTCTCTGTTCATCCAAAGGAGTCAGATCACGGTAATGCGGCACGCGTTCGTAATAATCGTGGGCCACAAGATTGAAAATATCTTCTTCCAGATTCGCTCCGGTACATGTAATCGCATGGACTTTCCCCTGGCGGATCATTTCTGCCAGAGAGATCCCTAATTCCGCCGTACTCATCGCTCCGGCCAGTGTCATAAAGAAATGCCCGCCTTTTTCGAGATGCCGTTGGTAGCCTTTGGCCGCGTCCACCAGTGCGGCAGCATTAAAATGCCGATAGTGATTTTCGATAAACCGACTGACAGGTCCTCCCGACATGATTTGCCCTTTCAATATGTGTTTTCCATATATAACGGCTTGAAAAATACACGATTTTTCAAAAGATGAAACAATTTTTTGTAAAAAGTTGTTGACAACATGAAACCTTTTTATTATGTTATCGTATATTTACGATATACGATAAGAGAAACCGGGATAATTATGGCAAAGAGCAAATCAGAACATTTTGAAAATGATGAAATTAAACTGGCGCGTTATGCCAAAGCGCTATCCCATCCGGCCAGGATAGCCATTTTGAAAACGCTCATTGAGAAAAACGAGTGCCTTTGCGGAGAAATCGTCGAAACGCTTCCTCTCGCACAATCCACAGTTTCACAGCATCTTAAAGCGCTCAAAGAAGCCGGGCTCATCCAGGGCGAAATTGACGGGCCTAAATCGTGCTATTGTATCAACCCGGCGGCCGTGCATGACTTTAATAAATTCCTGAACAAATTAATGAACAAACTAACCACTTGTTGCTAACCAAAGGAGGCTTTATGAGAATCGCGAATATTCTTAAGTCCGAACAGAAAAAAGAAGAGAAGACTGAAATTCCGCCGTCGACTACGCCCTGCTGTACTGACAGTTGTTGTAAGGAAAAAAAGTAAATATTCACCCATGAAATGAAAGAAGAGTCATATGCAATCGGAAGAAATAAAAAAGGTCGTCAAAGAGAAGTACGGGCAGATCGCCCTTCAATCGTATACGGAAAATGCCGGCTCCTGCTGCGGAGCGGGAGGCTGCGGAACGGTGGAATACAGCGTTTTCAGCGACGATTATTCCAAGCTTGATGGATACAATCCGGACGCGGATCTGGCCTTGGGCTGCGGTATTCCCACGGAATTTGCCCAAATCAGGGCCGGACACACGGTGGTCGATCTCGGTTCAGGCGCAGGAAACGATGCGTTCGTTGCACGAAAACTGGTCGGACCTTCGGGCCGGGTTATAGGCATCGACATGACCGAAGCGATGATCGAAAAAGCCAACGCGAATACCAAAAAGCTCGGTTACACCAACATTGAATTTCGACTGGGGGATATCGAGCATATGCCTCTGGAAGATAATTCAACAGACGTCGTGATCAGCAATTGTGTGCTCAACCTGGTTCCGGACAAAACGAAAGCGTTTGCAGAGATCTACCGCATTCTGAAACCCGGGGCTCATTTCAGCATTTCGGATGTGGTGCTGGACGGGACGTTGCCACCCTCGATCGAATCAGCTGCGGTGATGTATGCCGGCTGCATTTCCGGCGCTTTGCAGAAAAAAGAATATATGGATACCATACGGAAAGCAGGATTCGAAAAGGCGGCGATACAGAAAGAAAAGAAGATCGTGTTACCCGACAGCATCTTGCGGCAATACCTTGATGAATCTGAATTAGCGGAATTCAAGCGGGCAGGCGCGGCGATCATCAGCGTGACCGTCTACGGCAGAAAACCGGATTGAAACGGATCCAAAATAAGAGCAGAGCCCTGATCAGGGCTCTGCCAGTATTTTCTGAATACGCTCCTTGCGGCTGTAATCGCTGAGCATTTGAATCGGCATAGCATATGCTGCTTTCAATTCTTTCGCCGCTTCTTCTTTTCTTCCGGATTCGTAATAGAGCATTCCCAATTCAAAATGATGCCGCAGAATGTTTGGGGAGATCTCAATGGCTTTTCGGAAGGCCGTTTCCCCATCAGCATAGCTTCCTTCAGGTAACCCACCGAGAAGGATATCGGCCAACTGACGTTCTATCCAGCTGACACTGCCGAGCGCCCGATAAAATGAGCCCATAATGGTGAAAGCAATATCGTCTTTCGGGTTTAGTTCCACGGCCCGGTCCAGTTCACTTTTTATCTCCCGGCAAAGCTCGACTTTTCTTCGGCTGCCTTCAAACATGGCGATACTTCCCAGGCTCGCCGCAAGCCACGAATGTCCTTCCGACTTTCTTTCGTTGGCCGAAATGGCCTGGCGGGCATAATCTACGGCATGGGTGTAATACGCGATGCGCTCCTGGCGATCCACGGCGACATCACCCATACATACGTGGAGCCGCGACAGACGCCACAGGACGTCGGCATTCTTCGGAGACTGAACCAGAATGGACTGATAAATGGCATCGGCCGAAGCATAATTCATACTCGCAAATTCGTGATCACCGTCCGCCACAGTTCCCGCAAAAGCGGATCCGCTCAAAAATAAACCTAATACAAGTAATCGATATAACATAATCCATTTGCCTCTTTCATAAATAACGCGGCCTAATTTAATATTTCCGCTCACTAATTCAAGAAAAAAACCGAGTCCGGAACTAATTACGGCAAGGTCAATCCTTTGTTGCGTGTAGATGAAATATCAGCGGATCCCGTTTCATCGCGTCTTCCAAACGGGCAATGAAAAACTGAACGTTGATCCTTCGCCTTTCTTACTTGTTACGTGGACGGAGCCGCCGTGTTTTTCCACGATCTTTTTTACGATCAGAAGTCCGAGTCCCGTACTCGATTCCCCGCCCGTAGGCCTGGCGCTGAGTTTTCTAAAACCGTGAAATAACTGTTTCATATCATTCTCGTCCAGTCCCAGTCCGGAATCCCTGATATGCATCCATACTTTATCGTCGCTATTGGAAAAACTGATACGAATGGATCCTTCGGGTCTTGTATATTTAATGGCATTGCTGAGCAGATTTTCGATCACTTCTGCTATGCGCATCCTATCCACAAGGACTTTTGTAAAAGTCTCGCCGTCTTCCACGTACATCCGTATTTGTTTCTGAAAAGCATGACGTCGGTGGAGATCAAGACAACCCATGAGTACATCCCGGAGATCCGACGGCTCAGGATTAAGCGTTATATTGCCGGACTCAATGGCTGTGATATCCAACAGGTCCCCGATCATGCGGTTCATTGCCGCGGCAGAGGCCTTGATTCTTTCCATATCCTCAATGGCACTTTCTCGTTCCAGCCGGTTTCTGCGCAGATCATCAGCCATCATACTGAGGTAACCGGTCATGGCCTGTAACGGACTGCGTAGATCATGAGCGGCCATACCCAGAAACTCGTTCTTCTTCTCGTTAAGCTCTTTGAGTTCTTCCAGCATCCGGATCTTGATGATCGCAGAGTGAATATGCGTCTTAAGTAATGAAAGAAGATAGATGTCCTGATGATCGAACGCGTGAGGATCGCGCATGTTGTTGAAAATAAGATACCCATTCACTTCCTCTCTGATCCGTATACGCATGACCAGTAAGCTCGCCGGCAGGCCCAGATGGATGAGTTTATGTTCCGCCGCGCGCCCTTTGATCTGTCGAACCACAAAAATATCTTCGTATACTTCTTCATTGTCCGACACGTAACGCCGATAACATTCGTCCGGCGTAAGCTCGATATGCGCTTCCTTGCTTATTTCACGGTCTGTACTGGCTGTAAGCCGAAATGTTCCGGTACTTTTGTCCAAAAGTATGGCCGTTGTCTTTTCAACGCCTTGGATAAATTTTGTCTGTTCCAATACTACCTGAAGAAGATCTTTGATATTTAATTCGCCGTTGATGGATGTTGTTATGGCATTGACCTTTTCGAGGTCTTCTTTTTTCTTTTTTAACTCGGCTTCGGTATTTCGGTAGAAGCGAATCTGTTCCTTCAGAATTATTTCATCTTTCCTGCGCCGCATTTCAGTAGCCACCTGCTGAGCCAAGATGGTCATTATTTTAAGGACAAAAGCTTCGTCTTCCATGGGTTTGTCGTCGAGTACGGCCAGGTGTCCGATGACCTGACCCACTCTGTCAAATATCGGAACGCCGGCATAGCTTTGGGCATCCCATTCTTCAAGTACTTTGTCAAGCGGAAAGTGTTTTTGTACCTTATCCGCATAAACGGCCGCCCGTCCCTGCATGACCGTCTCACAAGGAGTATTGAAAGTCGAATAGCCAAAATTTTCACCAAAATCTTTTCCAGTCCATAATGAGATAACCTGTACATCATAAGGATCCTCCGGACGGCACTCAGAGATGTAGGCATAACGAACCTGCAGGACGCCGGCCAAACGACACACCAGTGTTTTCAGGAAACGGCTTCCGGTCGATGAAGACATCGATTCCATCAGGTCCAACAGGATCCCTTCACGCCGTCTGGAAGCGTCCCAGTCAGTTCTTTCATAACTCATCGCGGGCAATCCGTTTTGCAGAGTTCCGTTGTCAAGTAACTCGTTTTTCATCGCGCTCCTCACACCATAAATCTAACAAACAGACAATAACAACTTGCCCACATACGTTTTATTCCCGAAAAAGTTGTAGAGAAGTGGAAGAAAAAAGAAGAGGGTGTCAGTGAGAAATACTTTGAGGAATGGGAAGTTTATACACACCGCCAAAATTCAAGCCGGCCCACAATTCATCGCGGGTCCGCAGAATCGTATTCACATCCGGCAAACCTTGCGGATATAGACCGTTGTCGGCCGCCAGCCATGTGCGGCCATGGTCGGTGGAGGCCATCAGCCCACCGAATCCGCCCGCAAAAATCACCGGACCCGAAGCTGCCAGTACCGAGACCGACCGGTCGCTGAGCGGAAGCCTGCTCCATCGGTTGGTACCCTTGGGTTTGAGATACACGCCGCCGCTGTCGCCGTCCGCGCTGAGAAGGAGGCCCATGTCGGTCGACACGATCGATGTAAAATCCGCATGATCGGGCGGCAAACCGTCGCTTTCGTTCCTCCATGTAGAACCAAAATCTTCCGAGATAAAAAAACCGCTCGTGTCGCTGTTGATCAGCGCCATGACGACAGATCCTTCCGATGCCAGGGCGGTCACGTCTCCGATCGTCGCAGGCAATCCCCTATTGACGGATCTCCAGTTCGCGCCGTTATCTTCCGAAACAAATACGCCATACGCAAAAGTTCCGGCAAAAAGATATTTCCCGTTGACGGCCAGCGAACTAACCGAAGTATTGACCAGGCCGTTGCTGGCATCATGCCACGTAGCTCCGCGATCGGCGGACACGGCCACACCGCCTTCCAATATACCCCCGGCAGCGAAGATCCTTCCATCCTTTTTTACCATGGCCCGCCATGTACTCAGGTTCAATCCTTCATGGACGGAATACCATGTTCTGCCGCTATCCGCAGATCGGTACAGCCCGTTGTATGTTCCGGCCCACAAGGCCTCATCATCATTCATTAGACAATAAACGCGCGTCGCGATATCTCCGGCTGATTCCCATAGTATCTCATATTCAATCGGAACGCCGGAGGCGCCCGGTTTTGTTGAATCTCCGCAGCTTCTGAAGAGAAACATCAGTACGATACCCATTCTCACTAAAAGGACGAACATGGATGTGACCTCAATGATTCATAATGAATGCGTTCCGGATTAGCCCCAGTTCAACAGAACAGGTCGTAAATCTTATCAAATATCACTCTCTTTGGCAATAGGTTTCAAAAAACAATTTTTTTAAAAAAATATAAATTCCCTTTTGAAAATTAATTTTTTTAACAGATATTTAGACCGATCAACTCACTTTAACTAACATAAGAGAGAAGGAACCATGGCAAAGAAGAAACCGGCCAAGAAGAAAGCGGCTAAGAAAGCTGCTAAAAAAACCACGAAGAAAACCGCCAAGAAATCCGTGAAAAAGGCCGCCAAGAAACCGGCGAAGAAGAAATCGGCGCGTAAACCCAATGCCGCTTTCATGGCTAAATTGACGCCCAGTGCGACGCTGGCCGCCGTGATCGGTGACCAGGCGCGTCCTAGAACCGAGATGATCAAAAAGATCTGGGATTATATCAAGAAGAACGGCTTACAGGACAAAGTCAACAGACGCATGATCAATGCCGATGAGAAACTGCGCGCCTTATTCGGCGGCAAAGGTCAGGTATCCATGTTCGATCTCGCCAAGATCGTATCCGCCAACGTCAGCTAATTGTTACCGATTAGGCATAAAAAAAACCCGCCTCATCGGCGGGTTTTTTATTTTTGTCATCTTCGCCACTCTTGAATAAGCGTAGCCATGAGTCCGGTCCAACCCGTCTGATGGGAGGCGCCGAGACCTTGCCCGGTCTCGCCATGAAAATATTCGAAAAACAATAAGTAATCCTTCCAATGCGGATCCTCCTGAAATTTCCGGATATTCCCATACACCGGTCGGTGTCCGCGCGTGTCCGGAAGATAAATCCTGATCATACGTTCGGCCAGTTCTTCGGCAATCTTGTACGGCGTCACGAATTCACCGTTGACCGTAGTGCCGAAATCCTTGCCGAACGCCTCGCCGAATTTGACGAGCGAATTGATCATCAGATAACTGGTCGGGAACCAGATCGGTCCTCGCCAGTTGGAATTGCCGCCTTTGATCTTACTGATCGCCTCCGCCGGCTCATACTCCACCTTTTTCTGACCAAAGAAATAAGGGTGCCGTTCGTGGTGTTTGGATAGACTTCGGAGTCCGGCCGGCGACAGGAATTCGTCGGTATCCCACATACGCTCCATGATCCGTTTGAGCTGATGGGAATCAACTATAGAAAGTATATGACGGCGCTGCCCGTTGGTCTCTTCGCTGTACACGCAGCGTCGGACGATGTCCGGCCTGTTACGTATGAACCAGTCGAGATTGGAAACGAATTCCTTATTCTGCTCAACGTCGGTATCCTTGAGGATGTCGATAGCGTACATGGCGATCAATCCGACCAGCGAGCGTACCCGAAATTTTTCATGACCGCCGCCGTTGGGATAGACCAGCACGTCGTAGAAGAATCCGTCTTCTTCATCCCAGAGTTCTATACCCTGGCCGCCCATGTTTTTCATGGCCGATCCTACATAGATGTAGTGCTGTACGAATTTGGTCGCCAGACCTTCGTAGACCTTATTGTGTTTGGCCAGCTCGAGACAAATGCGCATAAGATTGAGGCAGAACATGCCCATCCATCCCGTGGCGTCCGACTGCTCCAGTACCGCGCCGTCGGGCAGTTTCTCACTGCGGTCCACTACGGTGATGTTATCCAGTCCGAGGAACCCGCCTTCAAACACATTATTTCCCGAACTGTCCACTTTGTTGATCCACCAGGCGAAATTCATAAGAAGCTTATGGAAACATTTTTCCAGAAAGACCAGATCGGGTTTTCCCGTCCGATCGCGGTCCATCGTGTACACTTTCCACACAGCCCATGCGTGAACCGGTGGATTCAGATCCGAAAATTCCCATTCGTACGCCGGGATCTGGCCGTTGGGATGCTGGAACTGCTCGAATAGCATGATCCAGAGCATTTCTTTGGAATACTCGATATCCAGATCGGCAAAGGCAATCGTATGAAAAGCCAGGTCCCATGCGGCAAACCACGGATACTCCCATTTATCGGGCATAGATATGATCCGCATGGAATTCAAATGACGCCAATGTCCGTTCCGTATATTCCATCGCGTTTCCGGAGGCGGCATTTCGGGATTATCACCCAGGAGCCACCGGTTGACATCGTAAAGGTAGATCTGTTTGGTCCATAGAAGCCCGGCATAGGCCTGGCGTAAGATCCTTTTTTCCTCCTCACTGGCCTTCGGCGGATAGACTGTTTGGTAAAATTCATCTGCTTCTTTCAACCGTTGCGCAACCAGGGCATCAAAATCCTCAAAAGGTTCGCTCAAAGTCTCCGCGGTGAGCCTTAGACGGTAGACTTTCGATTGCCGCGCGGGTATCATGTCGCTGAAGTGAAAACAGGCTTTCGTTCCCGCACGATCGGGATTGATGCAATTTTCTTTATTAACTATGAAACGGTGAAAGGCGTCTTTCACATACGGCTTGGCATTAGGAACCCCATACAGCTTCTCAAGATTGGTCTCATTGTCCGTAAAATACGCTTCCGGTTTCCCTTCCGCATAAAGATACCGTTTGCCCAATTGGTACTGAAAAGGAAGATTCTTAAACGTTTCCATCGCTGAATCGTCGCTGACAAGGCTAACGAAATTCTTTCCATGCGGCCCGGGTTCGATCGAAGGTTCGCCGGAATGCGGTTTCGACCAGCCCCACCTGTTGCGGAACCACAAATTGGGAACAAAATGGAATGGGGCCGCGTCGTCGCCGCGGTTGAACACTTCCACACGAATGAAAATATCCTCACCCGTCGCTTTCGCATATTCGATGAAGACATCGAAATATTTATTCTGATCGAAGAGGCCCGTGTCGAGAAGCTCGAACTCCTCTCCCTGACCTCCGCGGGCACGGTTTTCGTCGATCAGCCGCTGATACGGATATTCCGATTGCGGGTATTTGTACAGATATTTGTTGTACGCATGGGATGGGACGCTGTCGAGATAGAAGTAGTATTCCTTGACGTCCTCCCCGTGATTGCCTTCGCTGGACGTGAGGCCGAACAGACGTTCTTTCAGGATCGGATCTTGGCCGTTCCAGAAGGCCGGCGCAAAAGTCAGCACCTGATAGCGGTCGCAGAATCCGGCGATCCCGTCTTCACCCCAACGATACGCTTTGCTGCGGGCCATGTCGTGGGTCAGGTAATTCCACGCGTCACCGTTGGCGCTGTAGTCTTCTCTGACGGTGCCCCAGGACCTTTCGGCCACAAACGGTCCCCAACGCCGCCATGGCGGTACGCCCGGCGTGAATTCTTTCATGCGTACATGCTCCGGTGTCGGCGTTTTTTCAACATTCGGTTCCAGAATTTTTTTCATTTCTTCAACACCGAAGAGCATGGTCTTGGGTGAAGTCTTTTTAGAAGACAGTCTGGCTTTGCCGGAACTTGCCATATTCTCCTTTACTAAGATTGATGTATGATGAAAACCAAAATGTCGTAAAATGCGATGGGTGCCAATAATGTAAAGGCGCAACAAGTCAATTGCAAGTTTAATTCGATGTTCTCAGGTATTTAGGGCCTCTGTGCCCAATTTTAATATTGCAACAAAGCGATTTTGTGGCTAAGTTTAAACGGCTTTCAGCAGTCCTTATCATTCAAAAACAGATCAATCACCAGCGTACATCACTTCACCTTAATTCAAAAACATGAGGAGAAACAAGATGATGCCACGGTTAACCCGTTTCGATTTCCGGATCATTTTTTTTACCATAGCCTTACTGCCGATACCGTCCATTCTTATGGCCGGCGGCGGTGAAGAAGGCAACGGGCATCATTTGGTGGCAAGCATCGGTATCAGCATCCTGGCCGCCACTATTCTCGCTTTCTTGTCCCACTTTGCCAAGCAGCCGTTATTGCTGGCATACATTGCGGCCGGTGTCGTGATCGGTCCCCAGATCGGTTTTTCGTTTGTCAAGAGCCAGGAAGACATCGCCGTCATAGCTGAGATCGGTCTGATCCTGCTTCTTTTCATGATCGGTCTTGAGATCGATATGAAAAAGCTGAAGGAATCCGGTAAATCCCTGATATTGAGCGGTATATTCCAATTCATCATCTGCGTCCTTCTCGGGTTGGCTTTTTTCCCGCTTCTTGGTTTCACCTTCGGCGGCGGGCAGTACGATCTCCTCTACCTGACGGCCTGCTGTGCGCTCAGCAGTACAGCCATTGTCGTCAAACTTCTTTACGGTAAATTCGAACTCGACACGCTGGCCGGGCGCATTACGCTGGGTGTACTGGTTTTCCAGGACCTGTGGGCCATCGTTATACTGGGTATTCAGCCCAATCTGGCCAATCCGGAAGTGTTGACGATCCTGGCGTCCTTCGGCAAAGGCGGCGCGCTGGTGGTCATGAGCCTCCTCATCAGTAAATACGTGCTGCCGTGGATGTTCAAGTCGATCGCCAAGATACCGGAACTGCTGCTCGTGGTATCGCTGGGCTGGTGCGCATTCATTTGCGGCGTTGCCAGCTGGATGAATCTGTCGGTGGAAATGGGCGCTCTGATAGCCGGCGTCGCGATCTCTACTTTCCCGTACAACCTGGACGTCATTGCCAAAGTGATCAGTATCCGTGATTTTTTTGTCACTTTATTTTTCGTTGCGCTGGGTATGCAGGTACCCAATCCGCTGGACGATCTTAACGTCGTCGGGATCGCATTCATTGTCGCCGCGTTTCTTGTGGTAAGCCGTTTTCTTTCGGTATTTCCGGTCCTCTACAGCCTGAAACAGGGACACCGGATCAGCCTGTTACCGTCTATCAACCTGGCTAATCTCAGCGAATTCTCCCTGGTCATTGCCGCGCTCGGTCTGAAATCCGGCCACATAGGAGCCAAGACCCTATCGATCATTATTTTTGTCTTCGTTATCACATCCGTTCTGGCGCCCTATATGATCAAATACAATCAATCCCTGCAATCGGGCATTTCGGCTTTCTTAAAGCGGATCGGACTTAAGGATGCGGGAGGCGTAGTTGAAGCAAAAGAGGTAGAGGACAGCAAAGATATTGCCATGCTGGGATTCTTCCGTGTGGCCAGTTCTCTTATCCGTGATATACAGGAGTCCAAATCGTCTAAGGAGACGGACAGCACCGATCTGCTGGACAAGATCGTCGTCGTCGATTTCAATCCGAATGTCCATGCCAAACTGGACGGTATCGGCGTAAAAGCGATATACGGAGATATCAGCCATATGGACACGCTTCATCATGCCGGAATTCATGATGCCAAGATAGTGATCTCAACCATCCCGGACACGGTGCTGGTGGGAACGGACAATTTGAAGATGATCAAACAGATCCAGAGCATTTGTCCTCACGCCAAGATCATTGTGACCGCTGAAAGCGCCTCCAGGGCCCTGAAAATGTACGCCGAAGGAGCCGATTACGTTTTTCTACCGCGCATATTGGCCGCACAACATCTTATTCCTGTCGTTCGTGATCTTCTGAATGATAAGGAAAAAGCAAACCAACTAAAGAGAGATCAGATGACCTGGCTTCAGCAAAGAGAAGAGATCATCAGTTAGTCAATCCTATGGCCAGATTTAAAAAACAGCACTTCAAAAAGCGCTTAAAACGCCGTCTTCTGTCTCTGAAGGAAAATACTTTTTTTCAGATATTTATTACCCTGTTATTGTGCGTCCATGTCGGCGGATTCATTGTTTATGTATTGGAAAGCGATCCATCCAAGACGGCCGGTAATATCATTCAGGAGTGGGGAATCGGAATATGGTGGGCCTTCGTAACGGTCTTTACAATTGGCTACGGTGATTTTTTTCCGGTGACCGTTGCCGGCCGGGTTACGGCTACCTTGATCGGCCTTTTCGGCATATCCATCATTTCCGTCTTAACGGCTACCATCTCTTCGAAATTTGTAGAACAAAGACTCAGAAAGGGACAAGGTTTGGAAAAGGTAAAACTCAAAGGTCACATCGTGATCTGCGGCTGGAACTTCAATATTGAAAACATTATTACGACGCTGGAAAAAGAACTGGACTTTCCGTCGATCGTTCTGGTCAATTCCTGCGACCCTTCCCCCATCGGCGAGATCATATCGCGGCATACGGAATCCGAGATCAGCTTTGTCGCAGGTGATTTTTCCAAGGATGCCATTCTTGACAAAGCCAATGTTCGACAGGCCGAATGCGTCATAATCGTTGCCGACAATAACGAAGCGACGGCCAACAAGGCCGATGAGAAGACGATCATTACGTCTCTGACGGTCAAAAATATGAATTCAAAAGTCCGTCTGTATGCACACATAATCAATCCGGACAATATCTCACATTTGCGCCGGGCCAAAGCGGATGACGTGGTTGTAAGCGACAAATACAGCGGATTCCTGCTGGCCATGCACGTGACCAACCCCGGCGTACCGAGGGTTATCGACGAATTGCTCTCTTTTTCTTACGGAAACGAGATCGTTCGTATGGATATACCGGATGAATTTGTCGGCAAGACATTTGGTGAACTCTGCAGCTATTTTACCGAGAAAAAGCGCGCGATCCTGATCGGTGTCACGCGGGAATCCAAGGGCATGGCGCTCAACGATCTTCTCTCGGATGACGCGTCGTATCTGGATCAATTCATACGTAAGAAACTGCAGGAATCAGGGAAGAAATTTGCCGAAGAAGAAAGACTCGCCATTGACATAAATCCCGAGCGGGATTACTTGATTGAAAAGAATAACGTGGCCATAGTGATCGCCGATAAATTCTAGAAGAGGAATGCGTCATGCTTGAATTAGAGTTTTTGAAGAAGTTCCCGATCTTTGCCGGACTCACGGACGAAAAACTAACGAAGATTAAGTCCATCATGCGGGAAGTGGAATATCCCGGCGGCAGCGTCATCATACGGGACGGCGACCGCGGCGAGGAAATGTTCATTCTTCTTGAAGGGGACGTGGAGATATCCAAGCTCATGACCATTAAGATGGAGAATTATGAAGGAGGCAGCAAAGACAAGTCTCTGCTCCGGCTGAGTTCCAAATTCTTTGCTTGTTTCGGAGAAATGGCGCTCTTTGAGGAGAAGAGCGAACGCTCGGCCACCGTAACCGCCGTAAACAAATGCAAACTGGCCATCATCTCACGTGAGAATTTCTCGAAGCTGGTGGAATCCGACTACGAGATCGGCACGGTCGTCTTCCGCAATCTCGCTAAGACGATCAGCGAGCGTCTGAAAAAGGCCAATAAAGATATCCTGAAACTCACGACCGCTTTCGTACTGGCGGTGGAAAAATAATAGAAACCTGACAACTTCACTCCGGGGTGAATGCAGACCCACAATACTCTTATAGCTGTTCTCAGCCTGCTCTTTATTGCCATCGTCGTTTCCATTGCCGTACGCAAGATCAAACTGCCGTACAGCATTGGGCTGGTGATTGCCGGCTTCGCCTTGGGCTACACACAGCTTTTCCCGCAGTTCACCATCGATCCGTCGCTGATCATCTATATATTCCTGCCGGCGCTGCTCTTTGACGCCGCATTCAATGCAAGCATTACCAATCTGAAACAGCATTGGAAGGTCATCTTTTCTCTGGCCATTCCCGGTACGATCGTTTCGATCTTAGTCGTTGCCGTGATCGCTCATTATCTCATGGAAATTCCATGGATGTCCTCTTTCCTTTTCGCCTCTCTGATCGTTCCTACGGATACCATCTCTATTCTCTCGGTTTTCAAAGAGCTCAAAGTTCCGGCCAAGCTGACCACGTTCGTTGAAGGTGAAAGTCTATTCAACGACGGAACGGCGATCATCATATTCAAGCTCATCCTATCGCTGATCCTGGCCGAAGAGTACAGCCTGAAAGAGATCAATTACGGCGGATTTACGCTGAGTCTTTTTCTGTCTTATGCCGGAGGTTTTGGGCTGGGGATCGCCGGAGGCTACGGCGCGGGATGGCTGATGAAAAAGGTGAAAGACCACCTGGTGGAAATCATGTTCACCGTACTGGTCATTTACGGCATCTTCCTTTTGGCGGAAGAACTGTCCGTCTCGTCGATCGTAGCGGTGGTTACGACCTCACTCATGCTTGGGAATTACCGACAGCGCATGGCCATTTCCGCTACAACACAAATTGCGCTATCGTCATTCTGGAGTTTTGCGGCCTTTGCTCTCAATTCCGTCCTCTTTATCATCATAGGATTGCAGGTCAATTTTTCATTACTGCTGGACAATTTGTGGATTATTCTGATCGCGCTGATCGGTGTCAATATCGGGCGGATCGCTTTCATTTATCCGTTTTCCCTCATGGTCAATATCTTTGAAAAAAGGCGGCTCAAAGATCTTCCCGATGAAATACCCATGAAGTGGCAGCACGTACTGGCCCTGGGCAATCTGAAAGGCTCACTCTCGATGGCGCTCGTCATCAGTCTTCCCGATTCGCTGATCTACAAAGAGCAACTCATCATGCTAACCTTCGGAATTGTATTCCTTTCTCTGGTCGTTCAGGGAACAACGCTGCGTCCGATACTGAAGCTATTTAAGCTTCAGACCATCTCGTCCGACCAGATCGAATTCGACAAGAGGCAAGGCTTGATCATTTCCGCTAAGGCCGTATTATCCGCGCTGAATAACGAATATCAAAGCGGTATGATCACCTCTTCGGTGTACCAGAATCTGAAAGAACAGTACGAATTCACGATCGAGAATGCCGAGCAGAGTCTTACGCGTCTGCAAACGAAAAACCCGAGCCTGGCCGATTCCCATCTGCAAAATGCCTATTATCAAATGCTCACGCTGCAGCGTTCTGTGATTCAGAATGCCTACACGCAAAACATCATCTGCGAGGACGCGGCGGTGGACCTGATGAATAATTTCGATACGCAAATGGCCACGATCAGTTGGACAAGAAACGAAGACCGTTAAGTATAAACCGAATGAGAGGAACCATGTTGGTACGAATGCTCCTTGGCTTCGCGATAGGGATGTGCGGATGCGGTCTTAAAGAAAACGCCGATCTTCTTTTGTACAACGGACGCGTGGTTACCGTTGACGATAAGAACCCGACTGCCGAAGCCATCGCGGTAAGGGACGGACGCATCATTGAGGTTGGTTCCAGCGACGTCCTCCGCAACAAGTACATTGCCCACCGCGCAGAAGACCTTAAGGGCGCCTGCGTCTTTCCCGGATTCAACGACGCCCATCTTCACATGAACGGGCTGGGTCGAAGAATAATGGAATTAAATCTCGTCGGTACCCGTTCCTACGACGAGATTGTTCATTTGGTAGATGCCAGGGTTCAGTCCGCACCAAAGAATCCCTGGATCCTTGGACGGGGTTGGGACCAAAACGACTGGACCGTCAAAGAATTTCCAACGGCCGATAAATTGAATGCGGTCTCGGGGAATTATTACATCGCGCTCAAACGCATCGACGGCCACGCGGTATTGGTCAACAAAAAGACGCTGGAAGCGGCCGGCATTACGCGGCATACACCCGATCCGGCGGGCGGAGCCATCCTGCGGGATACCAACGGAGATCCGACCGGAGTACTGGTAGACAACGCCACGCTGCTTATCGAGAGAATCAAACCGCTGCCGACACGCGAAGACGACAGCCTTGCGCTTGAAGCGGCTATGGAAGCGTGCTTAAAAGTTGGGCTGACCTCGGTACACGACGCAGGCGTGGGACCGGCAAAGGTGTCTCTGTATAAGAGTTTTTCCAGAACCGGCAGACTCAAAACGCGGATTTACGCCATGCTGGACGGCTCGGATCCTTCTTTATTGGCGGAATATTTTGCAAAAAAACGGGACACTACGGATTTGGACCGCTTCCTTAAAATTGCGTCCATTAAGCTCTATGCCGACGGCGCGCTGGGTTCTTACGGCGCCGCGCTGCTGAAACCGTATTCCGATAATCCGAAAACGTCCGGCCTGGCCGTCACTTCGGCCGAGGAAATCGAACAGATAACGGAACAAGCTTTGGAAAGAGGATACCAGGTATGCGTGCATGCCATCGGTGACCGAGGCAATCGGATCGCACTGGATGCTTTTGAAAAGGCGCTCCTGCACACCAAAACCTACGGCCTCGATAAACGCCTCAGAATCGAACACGCACAGTTGGTTGATGAGTTTGATATCCCTCGGTTTGCAAAATTGGGTGTGGTCGCATCCATGCAGCCGACGCACTGCACGTCGGACATGTACTGGGCGGAGAACCGCGTTGGTTCAAAACGCATCCTCGGCGCTTACGCATGGAGGAAATTCATGCAGAACGGCGTGACGGTCTGCAACGGATCCGACGCACCGGTGGAGTCCAACGACCCGCTTTGGGGTATTTATGCGGCGGTCACCAGACAGGATCACACCAGTTTCCCTCCGGGCGGCTGGTACGCCGATCAGAAAATGACTGTCATGGAGGCCATCAGGGGTTTCACCATCAACGCGGCCTACGCCTCTTTTGAAGAAAATCAGAAAGGATCCATCGAAAAAGGTAAACTGGCCGATCTCGTCATTTTGGATCGGGATATCACTCTGATAGAACCAAAGGAGATCCTAAATACTTCCGTACGGATGACTATTGTAGGCGGAAAGATACTTTACCGACGTTCACCATGATATGCAGCAAAAAGAAGGATCTCCCCATTAAACCAAACCCATCCTCTTTGGTCTAATCCATTCGGCCCTCGGCAGGCCTTACTTGATTTTCATTCAAAAAAAACGCTTATTCAGGACTAAGTCAAAGATCAGGTTCCATTTAAATGAAAATCAGGCTCCGTGCAGGAGATTTCCTGCTCATCATCATTCGAACTCCCCGGCTCACACTCACGCAAAAGCTGCTATCTCTGGGTATTCTGATATCCATTCTCGTGAATCTCTGCGTGGTCTTTTCACTTAAATTCCTGATGAAAGACTATGTCACGCCGATCAAACCGCTATCCAACGACGAAAAAATGGTAATCCTCAATCTTCTGGAAGATAAAGAGATCGAGAAAGCGCGTGAACTTCTCGAAAATCCCAAAGCCAACGATATCAGGCCGGACGACGCCAAGGTCCTCTCGGATAGGGATTCAAAGACCGACATCAAAGACATACCGGATGACCTCAAGAACTCCAGAAATGTGGCGGTCATAGATCCCAAGGAGGAGAGCAAGAAGCAGGAAACCACCGAAGAGAATAAATCGGAGAAGACGGACGAAGACCGTTTTCAAAACAACCAGCCGGTTCAGCCGGCCTTTCCTTTTCTGAAAAAATCGGACGGCAAGTCGGTCAAAGAACAGATCACGGGCGAGTCCGAAGCCCCGACGCAGGGCTTTCTGTATGAGCTGAGTTCATACAAATGGGAATTCGCTCCTTACATGCTCAAATGGAAAAATAAAATGGTAAACAAGTGGTATGAGATCACGTCCAAAATATTTTTCAATCCTTTCGCCAAACTGGGAAGCATGAGGATTTACGTAAAAATGAACCGGCAGGGGCAATTACTGGAGTCTCATGTCGTAGACTACGACTGTGATAAGTCCTTTGTGTCTCCCGCCTACGCCTCGGTGGTGAACTCATTTCCTCTTGATCCCCTGCCGCCCTCTTTCCCGGAAGACATGCTTGAAACCACCTGGACAATCACTATTACCAATCAGTAAGAGCCGGCACCGATTCAATGAGCTTTGATAAATTGGGTCACCAGGTCGAGAAATCGGCCGGGGTTTTCATGGTGGATCCAATGCCCGGAATCCGGCACCATTTCAATATGAGCCTTCGGAAAATGTTTTCGGATCAAGCCTTCATCTTTACGAAGAAGATACTGGGAGTTCTCACCTCCGATAAATAAAGTGGGACCGGCAAATTGATGATAATCGTGTGCCTTGAATCGAACGATCTCATTCTCCGCAAAATGTTTCAAGGCGGGAAGATTGACACGCCAGGATAATTGATCGTGATGGCGCACCAGATTGGTGATGACGAATTGCCGGACGCCTTTACTCGGAATACCGGGCTCCAGAGCAATCTCCACCTGCTTTTTCTCATTATAACGGGACAGGTCAATATCCTCCATGGCTCTGATAATCTCGATCAATCCCGTTCCGTACGACCTCGGAGCAATGTCTTCGACGATAAGCGCGTGGAGCGTTTCCGGATGATAGAACGCGTAATTCATCGCAACGTGCCCGCCCATCGAATGACCGATCAGGTAGAAGGGACGGTGGACATGCTCGTCCACAAAATGCTCCAGATCTTCCCGCATGGCCACGATCGAATGCAACGGATCGTGGGGAGACACACCGTGATTACGTTGATCGGGAATGAGCAAATGAAAATGGTCACTCAGTTTCCGGGCAACGGTGTGCCAATTACGTTCCGACCCCAGAAGACCATGAAGGATGACGACCGTTCTGCGATGCCCTTGCCCGTACTCGACAAAATGCAATTTCATTTTTCAGAAGCCCAGCGGTTGTTTTGTATCTTGAAAAGATAGTATATTGAAGGGTCATATCAAATCTTTTTATGCCCGACCCCGCCGACATGGTATTTATTCATGGTCTTGCGGACATCACCAAGCAGTGGCACCGTACTCGGCCGTTTTTTGAGGCCTTCGGCTTGCGCGTACACTATTTCGAGTACCCGACCCTGAGCAATGATCTGGATATCCCTCTCATTGCCCGATCGTTGGAGCCATTCATTTCCGACGCTGTTGGAACATCCTCATACCTGATTCTTGCCCATTCTCAGGGAGGATTGATAGCCGAATGGTTTGATCGTTTCATCGGAAGCAAACAACTAAAGAGGATCGTCACGATCGGGACGCCTTACCAGGGGAATATGCTTCCTCTTTTTATGCGAAAGACGATTCTTGAGAGACTGCCTATCAGCCGCCGCCAGCTTGAAGATCTATCTTGTCTAAGTCCCTTTTTTCGTGAAATGATCATTCGCCGGCTTGGCGGTAAGCAAACACGAACTTCTTGCGCGGCACTGATCGGCCACTCATCCGGTTTTTCCAAAATAGAAAGTGATGGTGTCGTATCGGTCTGTTCCGCCAATCCAAATGCCGCCTATTATCTGAGCATTGATAGAAAAATACGGCCCTTAACTTCTCCGCCGGCCATACCTTTTTTTTACGTAAGAACCCATCATTTACCCGTTTATGCCGTGCGGCGTCTCTTACAAAAAGAGGAACCCAATCCCTTCGCGCGCGTATTGTTATCGGCACTGACAGACGGACCAATATTACCTACCGATGACTTTGTTCCGAAAGTCGGCGCTCTTGTTGTACCGGCCAATATCAAATTATCCGCCATCAGTTCAGGAACGCATAAAAAAATAATTTCCCGCCCTTCTTTGGACGGGAAATATCTGATCTGCTTTTTCAAGACCAACGGTCTCAATACCGTCGTCTTGATCCATGATGATCCGGTAACGATCGTACCGGGGCAATTTACTTACGTTGTAGAGTCCTCACTTCTCAATACAGGAACATAGGCTTGTTCATCACATTGAATATTTTCGGTCTGTAATTCTCGGCATCATAGAGTTCCTTGACATCTACGATCCTTTTCCCTTGCGTGATGGTATCGACGGGTACCGTCGTGTATTTACCGTCACGAAGGGACATGAGAACTCCGTAATTCTTCTTCGTGATCATATCTACAGCCAGCCCGGCGTAACTCATGGCCACCATACGGTCCAACGCATCGGGTTCGCCGCTCCGCATCAAGTATGCCAGGTTCTGATAAATGGTGTGGCTTCCGCTGATCTTACGGATCGCCTGAGCCGTGATCTCGCCGATCCCGCCCAACTTACGATGTCCGTAAGCATCTTCTTCACCGGATTCCACGATCGATCCTTCGATCATTTGCGCACCCTCAGAAATGGTCATAATTGCGTAATTACTCGGATTGCTTCTCTTATCCTCCATGAGGAAATTCGACAGCCGTTCCGGATCGAACGGCACTTCCGAAATGATGGAACGGTCGGCATTGGATAGCAACGCGGATATCAGTGAGGTTTCGCCTGAGTTGCGGCCAAAAAGTTCTACCACAGCGATGCGCTCATGGGAACCGGCCGGTGTTCTGAGCATCTGAATAAAATGCACCGATCTTGTTACGGCCGTGGAAAAGCCGATGCAATAATCCGTGCCGTTCACATCGTTGTCCATGGTCTTAGGGATGGCAACCACCGGAAATTTCTCTTTGTTCAAACGGACGGAATAACTCAGCGTATCGTCGCCGCCGATCGTCACAAGCGCTTCAATTTTCAGATGGTCCAGAACTTTCAGAATATGCGGCGTAAAATCGACCTTCGCTTTGTCATCCAGCTTTTCGTAATTGGAATCGCGTAAAAAGTCCGGTATCTCGTTCTTACTGACCTTACCGGGATTGGTCCTCGAAGTGTGCAGAACAGTTCCTCCGCTTCGGTCGATCGTGCGCGTATTGGTCTTGTCGAGTTTGAGAATCCATTCGTTGGCATGGTCCGGATTGTTCACGTTATATCTCAGAAGTCCGCCCCAGCCTCTTTTGATGCCCATGACTTCGTAACCCTGATTAATGGCATCATAAACAACCGACTTAATGCAAGGATTTAGTCCGGGAACATCACCGCCACCAGTAAGAATGCCTATTCGTTTCATATCACTCCTTATAAAATATTGTTACGGCATAATTTACAATATCAGACTCATGTAAAACAATGAGATTTGTCAGGAAATTGGTTTTTTTTTGAATTTTGGTTTTTTTCTCTTGCATTTCGGCACTCTTGATATTAATTTATGGTCCCCACAAAAGAAGTTACCCCCTAACTTCTTGGCTACGATAGAGACCCAAGGACTAACCTCCTTGGGTTTTTTGTTATCGAAATAGTGATTGACAATAGTTAAAACAATTGTCATATTTAAGCCATCAATTCAGTTCTCATATCTGTTTTCCTGTCGTTAAGAAGTGAAGCAACTGCTTTTTTTGACGCAGTTCCGCATGCGCGCTATATTGCAATTCTAATCATACTGTATATTTTTTCAACAAAAAGGTTTCAATATGATGGAACATGGCCTTGATTCAACACAGGAACACAAGCATCACTTTCCGGACAAAGAGACCGTACGGAGGGATTTTATTCGTACCCTTTTCGGAGCCGGATTTATGGTATGGATCGGCGCTTTCTTGTATCCCGTTTTCCGCTATCTGAAGCCCAGAGAGGAAGAGGACACGTCCAACCAGATCCAGTCTGTGATCGTAGGTAAAGTAGCCGACTTTGCCACCACTCGGGCTAAACTGGTCAAATTTGGCACCAAACCTGTTTTGGTGCTCAAAAACGATCAGGGAGAAATCGTTGCTTTCGGAGCCACGTGCAAACATCTCGGCTGTACCGTTCAGTATATGTCCGACAAAAATCACATATTCTGCGCCTGTCACGGCGGCACTTATGACCTAACCGGAAAGAATGTTTCCGGTCCTCCCCCGGCCCCTCTCGATAAATATAAGGTCGTCACCAACGGCGACGACATCGTGGTGTCGAGAGCTTAGTCCAATCCAAATGGCAGAAATTCTATAATAATAAAAATCTTTATGAGCCAACAACATCATCCCAATTCTCTCAATGATCCCGAGACGGCATTTTTGCCGGGGTTTATCAGAGAGCGTTTTGATCTCGGCTGGATCATCTCCTTTTTTAAGCACAAGCAAGTCCCCGTTCACAAACATTCCGTCTGGTACTACATGGGCGGCATTGCGCTTTTCCTTTTTATCGTTCAGGTAGTCACCGGAATATTATTAATGTTCCACTATAACGCCGGAGAGCCTCACGCCAGCGTCATGGCTATCATGTCGCAGGTAGACTTCGGCTGGCTGATCCGTTCCACGCACAGTTGGTCGGCCAATCTCATGGTCCTCGTAGTATTTATTCACATGTTCAGTACCTTTTTCATGAAGTCTTATAAATACCCCAGGGAAATGACGTGGATGACCGGCTTTTTGTTGCTGGTCATATGCCTGGGATTCGGTTTCAGCGGATACCTCTTGCCATGGGACCAGCTCGCTTATTTCGCCACTCAGATTGGCATCAAAACCAACGAGGCTCTCCCGGTCGTTGGCACTTTTATCGCCGACATGATGCGCGGCGGTAAGGAACTGGGTACTCAGACCATCGAACGGTTCTTTGCACTCCACGTCTGGGTGCTTCCTCTCATGTTCGTCGGCGTGCTCGGTCTGCACCTTATTTTTATCCAATTACAAGGAATTCACGAACCTCATTTTTTTGAAACGCTTCCTCCGGAGAAAAAGAAATACATGAAGTTCTTCCCGGATTTTGCGCTCAAAGACGTCTACGTCTGGCTTTTGGTCATGAATTTCCTCGGTCTCCTGGCTGTTATGTTCCCATGGGAGTTGGGTAAAGAAGCCGATCCCCTGGCGCCGGCACCGGTTGGAATAAAGCCCGAATGGTATTTCCTGGCCATGTTCCAACTACTCAAACTGTTTCCTCCGGAAGTCGGTCCCATTGAAGGGGAACTGGCCGGTATATTACTTTTCTCGGTGGTAGGCGTTTTGTGGGTCATGATTCCATTCATCGATTCACGCCATGCGCCGGCCTGGCGCTCGCGTGCGACCCATTACTTCGGCATTGCGTTGCTCGCGGGAATTATCATTTTTACTATTTGGGGTCATTATTCCTAATGAAGCCGGATAAGAAAAAAGGGATGCAAAGAAAGGATCGAAGTTATGCTTGAATTTCCTGTATGGAACGTCAACGGCGTCGGCGGAGGATGGCTGATCGGAATTATCGCGACATTGCATGTCTACGTGGCGCAATTTGCTATAGGCGGAGGATTGTATCTTGCGGTCACCGAATACATTGCATTTAAGAGAAATGACGAAACTCTACTGAATTATATAAAAAGTTTTTCCAATTTTCTGATGCTGCTCACCACGGTGTTCGGAGCCCTGGGCGGAATCGGAATCTGGTTCGTTGTCGGCAATGTCAATCCCACAGGCATTTCGGCGCTTATTCACAATTTTATGTTCTTCTGGGCGATCGAGTGGGTCGTGTTTTTCGTGGAGATATCCATAGCCTTTTTTTATTATTATTCATGGGGAAAAGTATCCAAGAAGTTCCACCTTCAATTAGCCTGGCTCTACTATGGTATTGCCTTCATGTCCCTTGTCATCATTAACGGAATACTTACCTTTATGCTGACACCCGGAGAATGGACACAAACAGGCAATATTTGGGATGGATTCTTCAACCCGTCGTATCTCCCGTCTCTTGTTTTGCGGACTGTCATTACCTGCGCCATTGCAGGGGTCTTTGCCATTGTCACGTCTTCCCGAATCAAGGATGAAACGCTCCGCCTTCGCATGCTGCATTATTCGGCCAAGTGGCTGATGCCGTCCTTTTTCCTTCTGCCGATCATCGGTTATTGGTATTTCAGCTCCCTGCCCGAAAGCGTGTCCAATCTGGTATTGACCGGCATAGCCAACATCGGTTCGGGTAATCTCTCTATCCTCACACGCTTACTCTTGCTGGTCATGCTGCTTTCGGTGACGATCTATGTGGTCAGTTTGCTCGGACCATTTTTTAATCCGCGCATATTCACATTCGGCTTTAGTCTGGCCATTCTTGTTTTGGGTCTTGTCGTCACCGGTTCCACTGAAAGTATCCGTGAAATGTTGCGCAAACCTTATGTCATATACGACTACCTGTATTCCAACGGCGTCAGAAAATCCGTAGCCGCCGACTCGAGCAATTACGGCATTATCAGGAATAACAAATGGATCGCCGAAAAAGTGATCACGCCGGCCAATCAAAAAGTGGTGGGAGAAAAGATATTCCGTGTGCAATGCCAAAGCTGTCATACGACCGACGGTTATCGCTCCATGAAAGATCTGGCTGCCGGATGGGACCGTGATTTTATTTTCCGACGGCTTTCGGCTCTCACCGCAACCGGCGTCATGCCGCCCTTCATGGGTAATGACGATGAAAGGCGCGCTCTAGCAGAATTTATCGGAGATATAGTCGGAGCAAAACCGCTGGTTGCCGAAACCAAGCCATAGCCGGCAGACCGCCATCTAAACGTTCGGCTCAATTTATCTAAAAGGACTTTCATCATGTCAGAGTCATTGCCCATACCTAATCCCGATGCGATCCCTCTTCCGGGAGATATAAGTCTGATACTTTTCCTGTTGTATCTGACATTTTTTATCCATGTGGTGTTGATGAACATACTGGTCGGCGGTACGATACTGACCTTCGTTTCAGAGATGCTGTCCAGAACGAACCCTCATGAGGACCAACGCCGCCGTCATACTGAGTTGTCCGAGAAACTCGGGCATATTCTTCCCTTCATGGTCTCTATGACCATTACATTCGGTATTGCGCCGCTCCTCTTCGTGCAAGGTGTCTACGGTCAGTTCTTCTACACCTCATCGGTCTTAATGGCATCGGTATGGCTATCGGTGGTTCTTCTGATACTGATCGGTTACTACAGCCTGTACTTTTACACACGCGGTTTCGAAAAATTCAGGAATCGCCGGTATATTTTCATGGCGGTCAGCATGTTCATGTTCGCCTTGGTCGCGTTTATTTACGTGAATAACCTTACGCTGATGCAAACACCCCAGAAATGGCTGGATGTATATACGCAAACCAATGGTTCGGGCTGGCATCTGAATACCGACGAGGCAACCCTCTTGCCCCGATACCTGCATATCCTGCTTTCGGCATTGGCCGTGGCCGGTTTATTGGTCATGTATCTCGGCATGCGGGAAAAGAACGACGAATCCCAAAGATCTTTCGCCATCCGTTGGGGAGCGCTCTGGTTTATCGTGCCAACCATACTGCAGATCGGTGTAGGCTTTTGGTTCTTTTATTCGATCCCGGCACATATCAGGTCCATTTTTTCAGATGGAACTCCCGGACTAATTTTTGTGACTTCGCATGTACTTTTCACGATTGGAACGATCTGTATCGGTCTCTCGGCCATAGGGAAACACCACACGGCGGTCGCCTGGACGGGTATCATCACGGTTCTTATCGGCATCTTGGAGAAGATCATCAGCCGCGATCAACTGCGCCAGGCCTACCTGCGAGAAGTAAACTGGTCCTTTGACGCACTTACAGCAAAGCCTCAGTACGATGTCATCTTGCTCTTCTTTATTTCACTCGTTGCCGGTCTGGGCCTGTTGATATGGATACTCAGAAAATACCGCCAGGAAACGGCCTCATAGACAATTTCTGAATCAGGACAAGACGGCACACCGTTACGTGCCGTTTGTTACTATAATCTCCCGCAGAACCTCCAAAATTCATTGCGTCTTATACGCGATTGAGTTACATTCCTGCCGCAGATATCAAAACCAAACTCTGAATCAAATAATAACGAGGAGCATTATGAAGTCATTGACAAGATGGGCCGTCTTCCTTCTTTTTATGACGGGCATAGCCTGTTCAAAAAAGACCGAGTCGCCGACGGGAAAATCCGAAAAGGATTTCGTATTCCAAACGGAGCAATTCGCCGATCTCAAGATCATCCGTTACCAGGTTCCTGAATTTGAACGTCTGACGGCGCAACAAAAGGAGCTGGCCTATTATCTCTACGAAGCGGCCTTATGCGGACGGGATATCATATGGGACCAGAACTACAAACACAATCTCCTGGTTCGCCGGACCCTTGAAACGATCGTTGCCAATTATAATGGCGACCGCAATTCGGCGGATTTCAAAAATTTTATGGTCTATGCAAAACGCGTTTGGTTCTCCAACGGTATTCACCATCATTACGGAAGTAAGAAATTTGAACCCGGATTTTCTAAGGAGTATTTTTCCCAACTCGTGAAGAATTCTGCCGGAGGCACGTTCCCCCTCGGTAAAGACGAGACGATCGATCAATTGATCGCCCGACTGACGCCGATCATCTTTGATCCCGCCGTGGACGCCAAACGTGTCAATCTTGATCCAAAAGCCGATATCATCAAGACCTCCGCGATGAATTATTATGAAAACCTGACACAAAAGGAAGTGGAAGCCTATTATGCGAAGTTGATCGACGCCAAAGATCCAAGGCCTATCTCGTACGGTCTCAACTCCAAGCTGGTAAAAGAAGACGGCCGTATCAAAGAAAAGATCTGGATGGTCGGCGGCATGTATGGACCGGCTATTGAAAAGATGGTATACTGGTTAGAGAAAGCCTCGTCGGTTGCCGAAAATGCCACTCAAAAAGCGGCCCTGGACAAATTGATCGAATATTACAAGACCGGCGACCTCAAGAAATTTGACGAGTACAACATCTTATGGGTCCAGGATACGGCTTCCATAGTAGATGTTACCAATGGATTCATCGAAGTATACGGAGATCCCTTGGGATACCGCGGAGCTTTTGAATCCGTGGTTTCCATCAAAGACATGGAAGCGACCCAGCGTATCGCCGCGATCAGCAATCAGGCGCAATGGTTTGAGGACAACTCCACCATAGCACCGGAGCATAAAAAGAAGAATGTCACCGGTATTTCGGCCAAGGTCATCACGGTTGTCGTCGAGTCCGGCGATGCTTCGCCCAGTACGCCGATCGGTATTAATTTACCTAACGCGAATTGGATCAGAAAAGAACACGGTTCCAAATCGGTCAATTTGGGCAATATCGTCTACGCCTACAACAAGGCGGCCGAAGGATCGGGCATGCTGACGGAATTCGCTTATTCCCCTGAGGAAATCGAACGTGCCAAAAAGTATGGTGCGCTGGCCGATAATCTGCACACAGACATGCATGAGGTAATCGGTCATGCTTCCGGCCAGATCAATCAGGGTGTAGGTACACCAAAACAGTCGCTTAAGAATTATGCATCGACCATCGAAGAAGCCCGTGCGGACCTCGTCGGTCTTTATTTCATCATGGATCAGAAGCTTATCGATATCGGAGTTATGCCCAGCCTTGAGGTGGGTAAAGCATCCTATGACCGTCAGATCCGCAACGGCCTCATGACCCAACTCACAAGATTGCAACTGGGTGAAGATATCGAGGAGGCGCACATGCGAAACCGCCAATTAATCGCCCGATGGGTTTATGAAAAAGGATTACCGGAAAAGGTCATTGAGATGAAAGAAAAGGACGGCAAGACCTATGTCATTATCAATGACTATATGAAGCTGCGCGGACTTTTTGGACAGCTTTTAAAAGAGACCCAGCGCATAACTTCGGAAGGTGACTTCAAGGCCGCGCAAGCGTTGGTAGAGAATTACGGAGTCAAAGTGGACGCCAAGCTCCACAAAGAAGTCAAAGAACGATTTGACAAACTGAATATAGCCCCTTACGGCGGATTCATCAATCCGAAACTTATCCCGGTGAAACAAGGCGACAAGATCGTGGACGTAAAAGTCGAATATCCGTCCGACTTCACGGAACAAATGATGTACTACGCCAAGGAGTATTCTCTGCTTCCGACTGTCAACTAAGTATCATTCCGTTTACCATACATCCCCTTTTCGTTTGAAAAGGGGATTTTTTTTCCTACATTGATGCATCTTCTTTAAAACGTGAGGAACTATGAAAAACATAAGCCGCCTAATCGTTCTGTTTGTTTTGTCCGGACTGACCGGATGTCTCGGGGTTGAGAAAAAGGAATACACCATCATCCTCAAAGACGGTCAATCGGGCACTGCGACGATCAAATACGTCAATATCTTCTCAACCGACGACAATGAGAAAGATGTTTCTTTTAAGGATTTTGGCGAAATGATCAGCGACTATTATGAAGGCAACAAAATCGAACAGGATTTCCCCGGTATCCGAAACGTCAAGAAAAGGCTTTTTGTAGAAAACAATACGCTTTGCGGGGAGATCTCATTTGCCTTCGACAGTTTGAGCCACGCGCATGTATTCCGTTTTGATGATGGTCCCTTCATGTACTTTGTGAATTCGGGATCAAATTCATCCGAAAAAATAGAATGGTCCAACGGCCACTTTGGCGGCGATCGGATGCCGGTCTTGTTTTGGAAACGAACTGAAAAGGAACTCAGGTTCAAAACCGTTGTCACAGAAGATGTAACGGGCAAAAGAAACCTCGTAAAGCTTTACAAGTTGTGGCAGAGCAGCATGAACGAAGGCCATTAGGCCTGCATGCGTCGGTTTCTTCCTTGACTTTACATAAAAAAAACGCTACAATAAAACCACTTTTAATGGCTGTTAATTCATTGTCGTTATAAGACTTAACCTCAACAATCCGATGTTTTACTCTGTTAAGTCTGGACGAAGAAACGCGTTCGGTATCATATATTGCGCGTTGTCCCTGTTCTTTGTCATTACATTTACGCCGCAAAGTTCCTTGCTTTTTGCTCAGACACCGGATGAACTTATTGCACAGGGCAACTCCTTTCATGACCATTTTGACACGTACAATGCTTACAAAGCATTCAAATTGGCTTATGAAAGCGACACCACGAATTATGACGCGATGTGGAAGATGGCCTCCGAACTGATCGACATGGGTAATGAACTGCCAAAAAGCGCCGATCAGAACCAAAAATACACCGAGGCTCTGGACATAGCCGCCAAAGCCGTGCAGCTCAATCCAAACAACGCCAAGGGTCATATCATAATGGCGCTGGCGCTCGAAAAAACGGCGCTCGACAAATCAGGCACCGACAGGATCAAAGTTCTGAATCAGGCCCGCGGCGCTGCGGAGAAGGCTATCGAAATAAACCCCGATGAAGATCTGGGTTACGGACTTTTGGGCCGGTGGCATGTGGCTATGGCCAATACGGGCTGGATCACGCGAACGTATTCTAATTTATTCGTCGTCAGCACTCCGGCCGCGTCTTACGACACGGCTATTGAGCAATTTAAGAAAGCGATCGCACTTCGTCCGGTTGGCATATCCCATTATCTTGAATTGGGTAAGACATATGCCATTCTCGAAAAGTGGACTCAGGCCGGCGAGGAATTTGAGAAAATATTAACTCTGCCGGTAGCGGACAAAAGCGACAGCAAATCGCAGAGGGAGGCCAAACACTATCTGCAATTGCTGCAACAAAACAAATTTTCCGAGTTGACCGACATCATCGAAGAATAATATATAAACATAGAGAACATTCAGCAGAGGAGGCATCATGACCATCCGAGTGACTAACGCAGAAAACGGCATTGTCGAAGAGTTCAAGTCAAACAACCTTGATTTTATTCGGCGAAGTTACACTGAGTTTGACGGTGTTACTACCATGAGCGAGGACGATTATAAGAAATTGGCCGTTCTGATCGTAAAAAAACGTTACACGGATACACGGTTTGACAATCTGGAATGGACCGTTGAAACCTCGGCGGACTAGGAGCCTTCATGTTAAAAGCCGGCCAGAAAGCGCCCGATTTTAAGCTTACCGATACGGATGGGAATACGGTAACCCTTTCCGGTCTATCCGGACGAAAGGTAGTACTGTATTTTTATCCGAAAGATAACACGCCGGGCTGTACCAAAGAGGCCTGCAGTTTTAACGCCGACCTGGCTAAATTTAAAAGAAAACATATTGCCGTATACGGCATCAGCCCCGACGATAACAAATCCCATCGTAAGTTCACGGAAAAATACGATCTTGGTTTCCCCCTTCTCTCGGACACCGATCACAAAGTGGCTGAGAAATACGGCGCGTGGGGCAAGAAGAAATTATACGGAAGAGAATTCGATGGCATTATCCGTTCGACATTCGTCATAGATGAAAAAGGCATCATCCTTCATGTCTTTGAAAAGGTCAAAGTGGACATACATGCGGAAGAAGTACTGGCGGTGCTGAAATGAAAATGAATGTTACATGGTTGAGGATCTGGGTCTATTCCATTCTGGTTCTCGCCTCTCCGCTGGCGGCACAGGATACCCAATGGGAAAAGCATGTCTTCGAGAATTACGGTTTCGAATTCAAGACACCTTCCAATTGGAATGTGACGATCAACGACAGTACGTCTCAAATTTATGTCGAATGTTATAGTCCCGATAATCAAATCTACTTTTTCATCACGTCGGCTGATAATGAAAAGAAGTCCGAGCCCGAGATCGTAATCTCATACCTGAAAGTTACCTATGAAAATTGTGAATTCATACGCGAGGAGAAACAGAAGATAAACAACGTAGAATTCATTTTCACGTCTGGCATCAACCGCATGTCCGAAATACAAACCTACATCAAACTCGGTGTCGGAAAACATAAGAACAGGATCTACATGATCGACAGCGGTTACAGCGAGGTCAATTCCGAAGAAGCCGATAATCTCCTCAACGCCATCATCAACAGCGTTAAAGCCATCCACTGATTTCTGATACATTAATTCTACCGACCATAGATCATGAAAACGAAGATCGTCGTTCTTGGCAGCGGTTTTGCGTCTTTTAGTTTTGTCAAGTCCCTGCGTACCGGGGCATACGATATCAGCGTAGTCAGCGAACGCAACCACTTCCTTTTCACCCCTCTATTGCCGAGCACTACCGTAGGTACCATTGAATTCCGCAGCATCATTGAACCGATCCGCCAAGCTAGGAAAGGGCTTCACTTTGTTCAGGCGCGCTGCAAATACATCGATTGCGTAAAAAAAACCGTTCAGTGCAGAAATATCATCGACGGACGTGAATTCTCTTTGGCTTATGATAAACTGATCGTGGCTGTGGGCGCGATTAATAACACCTTTGGGATCCCCGGAGTCAGGGATCATGCCTTCTTCCTCAAAGAGCTGCGTGATGCCAGAAAAATCCGTCAGCGTATCATCGATAATTTTGAGCAGGCTTCGACACCGGGTATTGAAGCCGGTGAACTCAACCGGATCCTTCACTTTGTTGTCGTCGGCGGTGGTCCGACGGGTGTGGAATTCGCCGCCGAAATGGCTGATTTCCTAGAAGATGAATTGACCGTATCCTATCCTCAACTTGTCGGCGCAGCCCGTATTACGCTTATCGAGGCCGGCCGGCACATCCTGAACAGTTTTGATGAAAAGATCGCCGAATACGCTACGCGGCTATTCAACAGGCGCCGCGTTACGGTTTTGACCAATAAGGCGGTTCGGGAAGTCCGGGCCGATGCGATTCTGCTGGCGGACGGTTCTGAATTATCATACGGCCTGCTGGTTTGGTCAACGGGCAACGGTCCCACCGATCTGGTCGCTTCGTTGCCTTTCGAAAAAGATCCGGCACAGAGAATTCTGACCGATACGCATTTTTGTGTGCTTAACCAAGAGGATGTGTTCGCCGTCGGGGATTGCGCCAATATCATGGGTCGGCCAATGGTAGCCACAGCCCAAGTGGCGATGCAAAGCGGAAAATATCTGGCCAGGCTATTCACCGCCATGCAAAAGACCGGAAAGCCCCCGCAACAGCTAAAACCGTTTGTATACAAACATATGGGCATGCTGGCCTACATCGGATCCAACAAGGCCGTGGCCGATCTGCCCAATACCAAAACCCATGGATTTGCAACTTGGCTCTTTTGGCGCTCGGCTTATCTGACGAGGCTCGTAAGTCTGAAGAATAAAATCCTGGTTGTGTTTGATTGGACCAAAGCGATCCTTTTCGGAAGGGACATCAGCCGGTTTTAAACAAAAAAGTCTCCGTTTGACGGAGACTTTTTTGTTTATCAACATCTCAGTTGTAGAGCTGGGACAGATCTTCCAACTTGCCAAGCAGAATGGTCGAAAGGTTAGGGTCATTCAAGGCCACCGAAAAGGATGGATCAAGACGCTGGATCGTATTGAGGCACTCGAATGAATTCTGAAGATAGTAATAACTGAATCCTTCATGGATCAGCAGATCGTGATGCGTGATGTCCGGATCATAAGGGAATATATAACTGTCATAGCCTCCGGCATTGCGGAATACAAATTCTGCGCGGTCCACGCACGACGCATGCTGCCCCTGCAGCCATGCATTGATCGACCAACCGGCATAGCCTTCCAACAACGAGTCGCCCGACGCCAGCAAGAAGTAAGCGTCCGATTCAGGAAGGGAGTCCATCATCATGGTAGTCCAACCCAAGCCGACGTATGCGGCCGCTCCCTCGCTGCTCACTTTTGAAGCGAATTCGGCATAGGCGCCTGCGTAATCGTGCTCGCCGAATTTCTGCCACCCGGCATCCAGCGGATTCTCATCGCCGCAAGCCGTCATCAGCAGGAACGACAAACCTATTGCCACTACAAGTGCTTTTTTCATAGTCATACCTTATCGATTATTGAATTAATCTGAATATTTTCTATTTAACGAGCAGCATCTTCCTAGACTCGACGCCTTTTGCCGTCTCCAGACGGTAAATGTACAAGCCGCTCGCTACATCCTGACCGAGATCGTTCTTGCCATTCCACATTACCGACTGGTAGCCGGACGGACGATAATCATTCACCAGTTCCCGAACCTTCTGACCCAGCACATTATAGATCACCAGTTTGACCTTACCTTCTTCAGGCAAGCCAAATCGTATCGTAGTCGTTGGGTTGAACGGATTCGGGTAATTCTGCGACAGTTCGATCCTTTTTGGAAGATCCACGTGTTCCGGATTGTAGAAAAGACCCAGGAGTCCCGTCTTGCTAACCTTGGCCGTGACTTGATCGCGATATCCTTCGCCGCCCTCATAGATCCATTGTCCGCCTTCCTCGCGATACAGGCCGATACGGCTTTCGCTGTAATCCGGATACTGCTGCATCAATCGATCCTGCGCCTGGAGATCGTATTTCATAGTAACGGAGAGCGGTTTCCGGATTTCTACCGTGCTGATCAACCTTACGGTCTCACCAACCAGAGTCCAGTTCGAAACGGCATCCGTCCGGAGTTCTTTCGGCAGGATATCCTGTTCTGCTATTGCCTTGGCAAGCGATCCAACCGGCTTATCGTCAACAACCGAATGAGCGATCATAATGAATCCGCTGCGGTCTACAGAACCTTTGGCGCCGCTGATCGTAATCATATCGTTGCTGGTATGCAATACAATCGGCGCTTTGGAAGTCACAGCCGTAATATCGTATTCCGTAATGGACACCGATACATTACCCGCCAGATCCGCGGCAGTCACGGTAACCGTGAGCTTGCCATCCAAGGTCAACTTGTACGGGACATAATACAACATACCGGAAACATTGCCCATGGACAATGTGTCGGTGTCTACAAGCGCATTGGAAACATCCCGCAGATCGAAAACACCGTTTATGGAGCTCAGAGATTCATCCGTGTGCACGTAAACCTCGATATAATTCGGCTGGATAGTACTGGCCAACACACCAACAAATAAGCCCGGCGCATCCGCATCCACGGTGAATGAACCTGTATTGCTCAGCGTAATGCCGCCCTGATTGTCATTGGCACTCACCCGCCAGAAATACGTACCGACACTATCCAGAGGCGTTGTGATCGCAAACGCAGTATCGGCGATGTTGGCGAATTGCATGACGCTGATAAATCCGGCGGTCTTGCTAATCTGCAGAGTGTAGGTCAGCGCATCACCGTCTATATCGCCGCGGCCTTCCCAAGTGAAGGTCGGTGTCTTCGTATTCACCGTCGTAGCCGAAGGCTGCTTCACGGCAAAAGCTATCGGCGCCGAATTGGCAATACCTGTTCCCGATAAGCTCAGTACCAACGGAGTTACAGATGAGTTGTTGCCGATATATAGCGTATCCAAAACACTGCTACCCGAATTGGGTGTGAATGAAACGGTTGCCGTAAGCGTATCCGATGCGTTGAGCACTTTAGGCAAGGTCCCTGATAACGCGAATCCGTATCTGCCGCTTGTGCCAAGCGCCATGCTGTTGACGATCACCTGTCCGCCGTTGGAGTAGAACTTAATGACCGTTTGAGAAGACTGACCCACTTTTACATTTCCAAAATCGAACGAGGACGAACCGGCAACCAATGTCCCGGCCTGGCCCGTTCCGGTCAAACCAAGTCTCATAGAACTGACCTGTGAGTTGTTGCCGATTCTTAATGTATCATGCAACAATCCAATTACATCTGGTTTAAATGTAACCAATGCGGTCAAGGTATCTCCGGCTGATAAGGTGTCGGGCAGGCTGAATGACGAGCCAAGCTGGAACTGACTTGCCCCATCCAGCGCGATGTTGCTTACGATCACTGAACCCGTTACCGCATAGATCTTGATCGTCTGCTGCATACTGTCATTGACGGCCACGTTGCCGAAATTATATCCAAAAGGAGTAGCTGCCAAGGTTCCTGCCGTACCGGTACCGGTCATGTTGACCTTTACAGGATTGAGCAGAGAATTATTCGTCACGATCAAACGGTCGCTCGCCGGACCGAACGTGGACGGTTTGAATTTAATATCAACGGTCAGCGTATCTACGCCGGCGACCAATGTGACCGGAATACCTGAAGTAGCCACGATCGAATAATCACCGCCGGTTTCAAGAGCGCCCGCGTTTACGATGATATTGGCACCCGTGGCATACAGCTTCAGCCTCTGTACGGCGCTGTCACCTGCAAGGACGTTTCCGAAATTGAGCCCTGAAGGCGCGGATACGAGAGTTCCGGAATTACCGATACCGTTTAAACGAGCCGCAAACACGTTCTGTGAGGAATTGTTATAGATCCTGATCGTATCGCTGGTCGTAGCGAAGACCAACGGTTTGAATTTAACATTCATCAAGAGTGTGTCACCAGGGAATACGGTATCCGGCAAGACCGGCGTTGCCGCAAAACTGAATTCCGATCCAAGATCGAACTTCAGACTATCGACCTTCACAGCGCCGACACTCGTGTAGAGTTTAACCGTCTTGGTCAGGCTGTCTCCGATGGTCACAAGGCCGAAGTTGTCCGACAGAGGCGCCAGAGTTCCGATCGCACCCGTACCGCTCAAGGCAATTCCCATTGGGTTATTAACTGAGATATTGATGATCTGAGCCGTATCCGCTATGGTGCCGAAGGTCGAGGGCCTGAACACAACCATAGCCGTGAGTGTATCGCCGATATTAAGAACAACCGGCAGAGCCTGAACTGTGTTGACGGAATAATGCGTACCTGAAAGAATGGACGCACTGCTGACCGTTATTCCATTGGAAGTACCATAGAATTTTACAGTCTGAACGGCGCTGTCTCCGATCTGAACCGATCCGAAATTCAGCGAGCCTTGAGAAGCAAACAGCGCTCCCACCGACCCCGTTCCTGTGATCGTAATCTTGAATGGAGAGACGGTCGAATTATTGTTTACCAAAAGCGTATCGGTTTTAAGACCAAACGTCAGAGGCTTGAATTTCACAGTAATGGCGAGTGTGTCGCCGTTGTATAACGTAGACGGACCGGAAGACGAAACGATAGCGTATTGGGTTGCGTCGAAAAGACTGCTTCCTGATGTAGCAACCGCTCCGCCGATCGAGAACAGTTTAAACGTGGATGTCAGACTGTCGCCCGTCTGGACATTACCAAAGTCAAATGCCGTCGGCATAGCGCTCAGCGTACCTGGAACGCCATTACCCAAAACGGACACGCGAACCGTCCCGTTTAGCGCATTGCTCAGCACATAAATGCTGTCGCCGGCGCCGCCAAAATTCAATGCGCGGTAGGTCGTATACACCGTGAGCGTATCGCCCGTGTAAAGGAACATCGGTCCTGATAATGAATCTACACGGAACGACGAGCCGACAAACATGGTGGTTCCACTGACCGAGACCGCACCACCGGTTGAATACAGCTTCAAGGTCAGCTGCGCGCTGTCACTGACCGCCACATTTCCAAAGTCAATGGATGTCGGCACCGCCGCTAAACTGCCCGGGATTCCGGATCCGGCCAATGAGATCTTGAAGCTTCCGGACGCGGAATTATTCAGGATCACCACCGAATCAGCGGATGATGCAAAGCTACCGGACAGATATTTAGCCCAAACATACAATGTATCGCCACTGTATAATGTTACAGGGCCGGATGAAGAATCGACCCGGAACGTTACGTCGTTGGCAAGGAATACAGCCGACGTTGTAACCGCACCGCCAACGGAGTAAACTTTCAGCAACGTTGTGGCGCTGTCGCCAACAGGTACGTTACCGAAATCGTACGAGGCCGGTAATGATGCCAATGTTCCGGGGATTCCTGTGCCGCCCATGCGGATCCTGAAAGGAGAAATACCGGAATTATTGGTAATAAACAGCGTGTCGGCCTGGAAGGAGAAATTCGATGCCAGATATTTCAGATACACTAACAAGGTATCACCGCTGTATAGTGTCGCGGGACCCGAAGTCGAATCAACCCTGAATGCTGATCCGTCGAACAAGTTCATTGCCGATACGTTGACGGCGCCGCTATTGGAGTAAACCTTTACGACGGTTTGTGCGCTATCGCCAACCGGAACGTTACCGAAATTCACGCTTGTCGTAGTAGAAGCAATAGCTCCGCTGACGCCTGAACCATCCAGCGCGATCTTGAACAGCGGCGAACCGGAGTTGTTTGTAACAACTAACGTGTCCGTTAAGCTGCTGAACGCCGTCGGTGTGAATTGAACATCGATCAACAACGTATCGTTAGCAAACAATGTGTCCGGGAATGTCAACGCGTTTGTGATCGCAAAGTCGGTTCCGGTCTGAATCGATGCCGCCGTTACTTCAACCGCACCACCGTTGGAATATACTTTGATCGTCTGCGTGGAACTGTTACCCAACGCCACACTTCCGTAACTCGCCGGGTTTACGTTCGATGCAATAGCTCCGCTAATACCCGTGCCGTTTAGTGCAACCTTGAACACCGGCGTACCGGAGTTGTTCGTAATCACCAAACTGTCGCCGATCGCAGCAAACGAACTTGGAGCAAACCGAACATCGACCGATAAGGTATCATTAGCAAACAGCGTATCCGGTAACGTCAAGCCATTCGTGATCGTAAAGTCGGTTCCGGTCTGAATACTGGCACCACTCACTCTCACTGCCCCGCCGTTAGAATACAGCTTGATCGTCTGCGTTGCATTACCGCCCACAACCACATTGCCGTAATTAGCCGGGTTCACGTTAGATGCGATGGCTCCGCTGACGCCTGTTCCATCCAGCGCGATCTTGAACAGTGGTGTACCACTGTTGTTATTTACAACCAGTGTATCCGTTAAGCTACTGAACGCCGTAGGAGTGAATTGCACATCGACCAACAACGTATCATTAGCAAACAATGTATCCGGGAATGTCAACGCGTTCGTGATCGTAAAGTCAGTTCCGGTCTGAATACCGGCTCCGCTTACTCTCACCGCTCCCCCATTGGAATACACTTTGATCGTCTGCGTGGAACTGTTACCCAACGCCACACTTCCGTAATTCGCCGGGTTCACGTTCGATGCAATAGCTCCGCTAATACCCGTACCTGTAAACGGTACTTTCAATACGCTACCGTCACTTGTATTGGTCACATACATGGTATCGACCTCTGCACCAAAAGTCGTCGGAGTATATCTCCAAACAATCGTAAGTGTATCACCCGTGTACAGATTATTAGGTCCGGTGGAGGACACTGATGAATAAACGGGTCCGTTGATCGCGGAAAATACCGGCACCATGCCGCCCTGGCTGTACACCTTCACTGTGCGCTGTGCGCTGCTGCCCAAGGCCACATTACCAAAGTCAAGTAATGATACATCCGTAAATAACGTTCCGGATATACCTGTTCCAGACAGAGGTACCCCTACCACCGGTGTGCTTGAATTATTTGTAATCTTTAAAGTATCCAACTGCTGCGAAAATACCTGCGGTTTGAACTTGATCGTATAGATCAGCGTATCACCTGCGAAAAGAGTGGTGTTTCCGCTCTGCGAAACGATACTGTAGCCGTTCCCGTTAACGGTTGAGCCTGAAACGGATACCGCGCCGCCCGAACTCACAAAACGGATCGCCGTGGTGGCGCTGTCTTCCACGGCCACATTACCAAAATCGAAACTCGATGGTAAAGCTACCAACGTTCCCGATATACCCGTTCCATCCAGCGCGATCTTGAACAGCGGCGAACCGGAGTTGTTTGTAACAACTAACGTGTCCGTTAAGCTGCTGAACGCCGTCGGTGTGAATTGAACATCGATCAACAACGTATCGTTAGCAAACAATGTGTCCGGGAATGTCAACGCGTTTGTGATCGCAAAGTCGGTTCCGGTCTGAATCGATGCCGCCGTTACTTCAACCGCACCACCGTTGGAATATACTTTGATCGTCTGCGTGGAACTGTTACCCAACGCCACACTTCCGTAACTCGCCGGGTTTACGTTCGATGCAATAGCTCCGCTAATACCCGTGCCGTTTAGTGCAACCTTGAACACCGGCGTACCGGAGTTGTTCGTAATCACCAAACTGTCGCCGATCGCAGCAAACGAACTTGGAGCAAACCGAACATCGACCGATAAGGTATCATTAGCAAACAGCGTATCCGGTAACGTCAAGCCATTCGTGATCGTAAAGTCGGTTCCGGTCTGAATACTGGCACCACTCACTCTCACTGCCCCGCCGTTAGAATACAGCTTGATCGTCTGCGTTGCATTACCGCCCACAACCACATTGCCGTAATTAGCCGGGTTCACGTTAGATGCGATGGCTCCGCTGACGCCTGTTCCATCCAGCGCGATCTTGAACAGTGGTGTACCACTGTTGTTATTTACAACCAGTGTATCCGTTAAGCTACTGAACGCCGTAGGAGTGAATTGCACATCGACCAACAACGTATCATTAGCAAACAATGTATCCGGGAATGTCAACGCGTTCGTGATCGTAAAGTCAGTTCCGGTCTGAATACCGGCTCCGCTTACTCTCACCGCTCCCCCATTGGAATACACTTTGATCGTCTGCGTGGAACTGTTACCCAACGCCACACTTCCGTAATTCGCCGGGTTCACGTTCGATGCAATCGTGCCGGGAACTCCCGTTCCATCCAGCGCGATACTAAACGGATCGACGCCAGAATTATTGTTTAGCCTCAGGGTATCGGTTTGAGGCCCGAATGCATTGGGCGCAAAGCGAATATCCACAAGTAAGGTGTCATTCTTTGACAACGTGTCCGGAAGTGTTAACGGTGTTACCAAGCTGAATTGCGAACCAAGGTCAAAAGAAGAATTGGTAACCTCAACCCATCCGCCGGCCGCATATACTTTGGTCTGAAGAACCGCATTTCCGCCGAGTGCCACGTTTCCAAAATTAACCGGTTGAATCGTAGCCGCAAGCGAACCCACAGGATAGGCACCGGCAACCTGATTCGAATACGATCCGATCTGCCCGGCGCTGTCAGTGGCGGCTATTCTGTAATAATACGTAACGCCAAGCTGCGCTGTATTGTCGTCAAACCAATTCGTCGGCGCAGCGACGCGGCCGATTGAATCGGAGGCAGACGGAATAAAACCGTTCGTCGTACTTCGATACACATAATAGTGGCTCAGATCTGCCTCGGTATTGGCTGCCCATGAAACGGTGAGCGTAGAATCCAGGAATGGCGTCGTGTTAAGCCCTGTCGGGGCCACGGGCGCCATGGCCCCGGATGCAAACAAAGCGGCTCCATTAGCCAATGTCCCGTTTTGTGCGAAAGGACTGGCGTCATACGTCGTGGTTCCTGACGTTTCGTCAAAGTGCCAAAGTCCCAGCAATCCTGCCGCATCACCGTGGATCGGCCGTATCATCATGGCTGAAAGCTGAGCACTATTCATGGCCGAATTCCATACGGAAACCTCATCAATAGACCCGGAAAAATGCCCCGCATCATCCCTGCGGAAACGGCCGATATTGATATCGGCGAAATTGGTCGTTGCACCGGCAAAGCTCAAAGTACCCTGGACATCCAATTGTCCGTTGATGTAGATGCTGTAGGTATTGCCGGACTTTACATAGCCCACGTGGAACCATTGACCCGGCGTGTAACGAAAGTTTGATTTAATACCATTCCAGGTCACCTGCTCCATTCCAAGATTGAAATTCACAGAAGAGTCAGGACCAATAAACGTCCAGATCTGAAACTCATTGACCGCTCCGATGTTTGCGGTTTTGTCATAGATCTGACCAGTCTGATAACTGGCCGGATTGACCCAAGCGGTAATGGTAAAGTCATTCGCCTGAGAAAAATTCAGGTGACCGGCTGCAGTAATCTGATTGTATTGAGTACTGCCATTCAGAGCAAGTGCATTCCCTGCTTCTATAACAGGCACCGCCACGTCTTCATTGGAATAGGCTCCGATCTGACCGGCGCTGTCCACACCCGCAACACGGAAGAAATATTGTGTGCCGTTCACCAGTCCGGTAACCGTCAGCGTTGTATCTGAAACAAGCGTTGTTGAATCAATGATCGTGGTGGGATTGGCGGACGTACCTCCGTAGACATAATATTTGTCGAAATCGGCTTCATGGTTCGCGTTCCATTTCAACTCGATCTGGCCGTTGCCCGCGATCGCATACAGACCGCTCGGCGCCAGGGGTGCCATCGCGCCGGATGCGGCGAAGTTATTTCCCTGTCCGTTGTACAGAACGCCATTATTGGATTTCGGCGTGGCGTCAAATGCCACCGCTGAAGGATCGCTCTCATCGAACTTCCAGAGATTCATCAGACCTAGTTCGTCGCCGCGAAGTGATTTAGTCATATTGCCTGAGATCTCGGCCGGTGTCCTGACTGAATTCCAGATCCGGATCTCGTCCAGACCGCCGTTAAATGGACCGCCGTACGTCAACGACTCTACACCAATGAAGAGAAGTCCCTGGCCGCCATAAATACCAGAGATATTGGAAGTCTCATATTGGCCATCCACATACAGGATACGTTCTCCGGTTCCGCGATTGGCGGTAAATGCAACGTGATGCCAGTTGTTATCGAACACGTATCCGCTTTGAATCCGGTTATTCCAGAATTCCATGTAGATTTGATGCGTAGCTTCAAATCCAATATCGAGGAAATTGTTGGTGCTGGCGGGTAAACCACCCTGTGAAATAATCAAATTGCCGGCAGCATTCTTTTTTACCCAGAATTCGATCGTGAAATCGGTAGACACAAGATCGACTGAATCGGCAAGGATGTAATCGTCCACACCATCCAACACCAGCGCTTTCCCCGCCTCAACAACCGGCACCGCGGCATCTTCATTGGAGAAGCCGCTTTCTTGCTCAATGGCATTCAACGCGGTCACGCGGAAATAATAGATCTGACCGTTGGTCAAACCTGTAATTGTTTTGGCAGTATCGGTCGCCCCACCCGTCGTGCTGTCCTGTAACAGTGCAGGATTGGTTGTTACATCAAAGTAAATCCGGTATTTCGTTGTTAATCCGTCGTAATTGGCATTCCACTTCAGCTCCACCTGTCCGTTTCGTGCAATCGCGAAAAGCCCCGTCGGGTCGGCAGGTGCAAAACTCGGTGTAAAAGGAGCAGAGAAATTTGATGTGTTACCCAAACTATCCTGCATCGCGGTCACGTTCATACCTGCGTAGAGAGGAACTTTTTTCGCCCACAATCCGGCGCCGTTGGCGTAGGTGGTATCAACAAAAATCTGCCCGTCGTTGGAACTGTCGGCAAATATCTGTACCAGCGCATTCGGTGCGGCATTTCCCATCACGGTCGAATCCGGCATGACCATAGTGATACGCGGAGGCGCTACGCCCAATTGTGCCGCGGCATTAACGCTGATATCGCCGGCATTATGGTGGATCTTGTTACCAAAGAATATGATACTGTCCGTCGGAGCATCCTGAATAAACAACGGACTGCTGAGCAAATAGGCAATGGTATTGTCAACCAGGCTGTCCCGGCGCGAATTACCTGTAATATAGAATCCGCTTGAACTGCCTGAAATCGGCGTGCCGGAAGGCGTAACTCCCATAAAATTACCGGCAATGAGATTGTCCGTCGAATTGCCGAGCGAGACGGTATAACCGATACCGCCGCCGATGATATTGCCTTGACCTGGCTGATAACCGCCTACCCTATTGAAAGGACCTGAAACATTTACGCCGACGATACTATAGCCGACTGCATTTGTACCGGACGTATCGGTTCCAATCACATTTCCCATCACGACATTTGAATCGGCAAGGAATTGAATGTCCACACCCCAGTTATCGTTGCCAGAAATAAAATTACGTCCGTTCAGCGTGCCGTTACCGATCTGATTTCCGCTGGCATCATCGATCTCAACGCCGTTGCCTCCGTTGCCAAGATCATTGAGGCCGTCGGCAGACAAACCGATGTAATTGCCGATCGCGGTGATATTGCGGGCGCCGTTCTCGATACGCAATCCCGAATTGGTATTGCCCGAGATCACGTTTCTTTCCGCCGGTGTCAAACCGCCGATCATCGAACCAAAAGCAATATTGGTCAACGTGATACCCGCGAGGTTCGGCAGAGCGAGATTTCCCGTTGAATCCGTTCCGACAAAATTGCCCGCCACGATATGACCGGTCGTTCCGGCAATGTAAACGCCGGCATTGTCGTTTCCTGAAATAACGTTATTCATGATCCGCGTATTGGCGCCGTATACGTACACGCCGAATGCCGCATTGCCCAGATCCGCGGTACCTGTGATGTCCGTACCAATAAAGTTATTGTCTGCCACATCAGGCCCAAACAGATACAGGCCGTGAGAGGTGTTCGCAGAAATAATATTTCGACCGGCAGGAGTGCCATCTCCGATGAAATTCGGACCGGTGGTCTGAAGCGTTCCCACACCAACCTGGTTGCCCATTGCGACCGTTCCGCCAAAATCCACGCCTATTCTGTTGTTCAGAACGTAATTGGAGTCGGCGCCGTTATTCTGAATCCAGACACCGGCGTTCGTATTTCCGGAGATCACGTTTAAGAATCCCGGTTTACCGACGTAGTTATGTTTGGACAAGGAATCAATGAGCACGCCGTAATAATTCGGTATCGCCGAAGTTCCTAAATAGTCGGCTCCGATGGCATTGAAGACAATCTCGTTGTTATTGCTTTCCACGATCCTTACACCGGCGGCATCGGCAGCCGAATGACCGGAAATCGTGTTTTGACGAATCTTCACGCCGCCATATACATTAACATAAACGCCGTTCTGCTGAGGTACCCCATAAGCCACCGCTCCAAGCGCATCCGTTCCGATCATATTACCTTCGATCACCCACAAAATGCCCGGCACAATTCCAGCCGTACCGTTTCCGGCAACGTGACTATTGAGAATCGTATCACGCACCGCATCGCCCTGGATACCGATGATGGTAAATTCCACAGCGTCCACATTGTCTAATTTGCTGTCGTTTCCGCCTGCTCCCGCGTTGTCAAGGAATATACCGCGCTGTGCGATGCCGCGGCCGAACATGTTGAAATTGCGCAGTTGACTGAACGGTGCGCGTAAACTGAACATCGTAAATCCGGTAAAGCCCGGTGCGGCGCTGATCGTTACATTCGTTGCCTGGCCGTCGATATCCAGCGTATCGGTGATATTGGGCATCGGCCGCGTGACAAAGATCGTATCATTAGGTGAGAGGGAGAACGTAATAAGATTACGTCCGAATTGCGTGTTCGCAAAAGCGATCGCATACCGGAGCGTCCCGATGGAACTGTCATCCAGCGTGGTAGTGACGACCAATGGATCAATGTACACCGCAGGCACCGGCGCCGAGAAAGCCGACGAATGGAAGAAACTGTCCTGAATGGCCGTATAGTTCATCCCCGGCATTGGCGGCACTTTCATGGCCCAATTGCCGGACCCATTGGCGTAAACCGAGTCGAGGAAAATGCGTCCCTGATTTGCCGAATCAGCATATAACTGAATCAGTGCGTTTTGTCCCGCATAACCGCTGACTGTGGAGTCCAAGCCGACGGAGGTTATCACAGGCGCCCAGACATTCTGATGCGCACCCGCTACGAGCGAAATACCACCGCCGCCATTGGAATAGATCTCGTTGGCGAAGAAACGGTCGCTATCCACCTGAAATCCGGTTTGATCGGCGGTAATTCCAAAATTCGTATTATAGGCAATCCGATTTCGGATTATTTCGTTGTTATGCGCAAAGGTCGAAATACCCGCAATAAACACTCCGTGGCCAGCATTACCCAGCGCAGTAACGCTGTCGGCGGCGACGCCAATCAGGTTATGCATGACGACATTGTACGCCGCTATGCCGGTATTGCCAATAATCGCAACGCCATTCCCGCTATTTCCGGAAATCAGATTACCGAAACCGATTTCTCCTATTTGGTTCGCTGAACCGCCGTCGATGTGAATTCCGTCGTTACCATTGGGTAAAGCCGTGCTGCCGGAAAGATCCGTTCCGATCAAATTTCCAATAATCAAATTGCTGTCGGTTCCAACATCCTGAATACGAATTCCATCATTAAAATTTCCTGACAGGATGTTCCCGCCGGAACCGGTGTTGTTGCCAATAAGGGCGTATTGAGTTCCGTTTTCAATAACGATACCGGTGTTATTCGGAAGTGCCGAAGCGCCGGTGCGGTCAACGCCGATATAATTTTGAAATACTTTTGTTGAATCTGCATTGTTAAGTATAATACCATCACCGCTGTTGCCTGCAATCACGTTGGCCGCCGCGCCGGCATTAAGACCGATCTGGTTGTTCACACTGCCGTAGACACCGATTCCATTACCGGTTCCAAGTGAGCTCGTTCCGGTTGAATCTGTGCCAACATAGTTACCTGCGACGAGATTATAATTTGAGCTATTCTGAATGTAGACTTGCACAGGAAAATCTGCGCCCGAACCGTTATCACCGAACACGTTTCGTCCACCGTCCGTACCATCACCGATGATATTATAAGAACTGTTATTCAGCGTGACTCCCGACCCCGCTCCTCCGCCGGCCCAATTTGGCATGGCTGCCAAACCGGTAATATCCGCTCCGACAAAATTACCCAAAATCGAGGTACCGGAGGAATTTTCAACCATGACCCCGGCACCGCTCAGAATGCTTGATGAATTATTTGAAATAACATTTCGGCCTGCCGGAGTTCCGTCACCTATCATATTTCCAATGGCGTTGAGGATATGGATACCATAACCCTGATTACCCATGGCCACGGTACCGGTAGAATCGGTTCCGATCAGATTTCTAACCACCATATTGCTGTCGGATTCGATCAGGATGCCGTGGTTGTTATTAGCGGAAATCACGTTGTAAACTTGCGCGTTCGCATCACCGATCCGGTTGTATTTGGCGCCAAGACGGATAATAACGCCGTCGGCTCCATTTCCACTGCCCGTGACGCCATCTTCGGTACCAATAAAATTACCGGCTACAATATTGGAATCCGAACCAAAATGTTCGATGATAATGCCCGGCGATGCATTATATGTATTATTGAAAATGTAATTTCTACCCTGAATAGTTCCGTCGCCAATTCGATTCCCGCGACCGCCATTCTTGATATGAATACCGACTTCATTGTCATCAACGTAACAACCCGTCACGATATTGTAATTCCCGCCGTCTATGTCAATACCGCTGGCATTATTGAAGAAATTGGAGATTCTCAAATTACGGATTTCATTGTAAGACGATAAGATATTCAAACCCTTGTCTGCTGTAGGACTGAAGCCATACAACTGAATATCGCCACGACCATCACCATCAACATCGCCATCGATAAACGTAAAGTCATCGGTAATATCGGGAAGATTGCTATTCAAGTTGATCGTCTGGCCCAACAGAGATATGTCAAATCGTATGGAATCCGGCCCTGGATGGCTATTCGCGTAGTTTATCCCGTAGCGTAAAGTGCCCGGAGAACCGTCATCCGCCAAAGAATTTACCATACTCGGATCGGTAAGGGTCAGCCCAATAGGAACAGAAAATCCCGACGTGCGTCCGGCGCTGTCCTGCAATGCCGTAAGAAAAGGCGGTTCAACACCGAACAGTGTCACGGGAAGATCAAAATCTCCAGCGGCGTTGGCGTAACCTGTTGCTAAAAGTAACCGGCCCTGGTTGGTCGAGTCGGCGTAAACCTGGATATACGCGTTAGGCGATGAATGACCATGTACCACGGAATCAAGAGTTATGGAATTGATCTTTGGCGCAACGATACTTCCGTTCGAACCGGATACGAAATTCATGCCGCCGAGCGCATTGTTGAACATGTTGTTGCCGTGCATGATCAGACTATCCGCGTCGGACGAACCGTCCATTTCGACGGCGTTAAAATTATTATGAGCTATCACATTATTGATCAGGCTGTCGCGGCGCGCTCCCCATCCGAATACGGCATAGATCCTTACGCCGTGCTGTCCGTTACCTACCGGGGTCATACCATCGATGCCAACACCGACTTTATTGTTCATGATCAAGTTGTCATTCGAATAACCCCCATTCGAAAATATCCACACACCATGGGCATTATTTCCGGAAATCACATTATTTCCGATGGTGTTGTAGCTGGAATTCTGCAGATGGACTCCCGCGAAACCGTTGCCCAGATCGCTGTTGCCCGTGGCATCCACACCGATAAAGTTATTCATGATCTTATTGGAATCGGAAAACATTTGCAGACCGCTATTCCCGTTACCGGAAATTATGTTCCTGCCGGCCGGCGTACCGTCACCTACCAAATTGCCGTTAGAACCAACGTCAAAAATGATACCGGCATAATTCGGAATGACGGCCGTTCCGGACGCGTCTGTTCCAATCCGGTTTCCATATAACTCGACGTTCTTCGCGTAGTAGCCGAAGCCCGAATATCCAAAACTTATCGCTTTGGCACTTTCGCTCGTCCATCCTGAAATCAAATTGTTGTGAATTCTCAAGCCCGAACCGTTCTGCACATAGATCCCGGCGAGATTGGTGGGATAAGTCAGCGCCGCGGTCCCGGCGGAATTCGTTCCAATCTTATTATCCGCAATGATGGTACTATCCGGATCAAGCGATGCGCCGTAGAACTGAATACCGTAACCCCGCGCTGAGATAACATTGCCACGAATTTCGTGATGGCCTCCACCCGCCGGAGCCGAAATGTCAATATTGTTGACGTTGCTGTACAACGCGCTGCCGTCGGTACCAATATAATTGTATAGTATTCTGGCACGATGCGCGCTGTTGCTGATCGTAACGGCCGCTTCCGAGCCTTGAACAAAACGTATGATCGTCAATCCCTTGATGCTGACATCGTTTGCGGCGATCCGCACGAACGATTCGTTGATACCGTTATTGACGCCATCAATAACGACATCGGGTATGTTGTCTGAATTAAAGTCGCCATTGATGAACAGAGAATCATCCGTAATGTCAGGTAACTGAGAGGCGAGTAAAACGGAATCGACCGAGACGTTGAAAATGATCGTATCGGGACCTGAGTGAGAATTGGCGTAATTGATCGCTTCGCGCAATGAGCCGGCGCCGCCATCACCCTTTGACGTGACTACAGTTGTCGTCTGGAACACCGGTGCATTTTCGAGAACATAGACCACATTCGCTGTGTTGTCAGCAGCGACAATATCCATAGTCGCCATGCCGGAGAAATTACCTGAAGAAATGGTAACACCGCCATTACCCGTCGCGTAGGCAGATCCTGCTGAGAAGTTACCGGCGCCATCGTTAATAATCGTCTGGACATTCGTGGATCCGTAGTTCACGGCAGCCACGTCCATGTCGCCATCTCCTTCAAAATCACCCAAAGTTATGGATTGCGGCAATGAACCGACGCCGATTTCATTACCGGCAAATCCGCCAACACCGTCATTCAGTCTGATCCCTACGTTGCCGCTATTCTCATTACAGAAAGCAATATCCACGAGTCCGTCGCCGTTGAAGTCGGCCGCGCGAATGGTTCTCGGCTGGACACCGTTGGTCGTGAAATCACCGCCGGCGCCAAAAAGACCCGTTCCATCATTCAAGCGTACGGAGAATGTACCGCTGCTGTAGTTCGATGCCGCCAGATCGAGATCACCGTCATTGTCGAAATCGGCGACTGTGATAAAGTACGGATTATTCTGAACATTGATCACATTGCCGGGCGAGAAGGCCGATCCTGTACCGTCGTTCAAGCGAACGCGCAACTGCGTTCCGCTCTCTGAAGAGATCAAATCGATGTCGCCATCGCCGTCGAAGTCTCCGGCAGCAACGGTCAACTGAGCTACACCCGTGCTGATATTGGCAAGCACACCAAAATTGCCGCTTCCATCGTTTGAACGAATAGATATATCCGAGCTGGAATTATTAGAAACCGCAATATCGAGATCGCCATCGCCGTCAAAATCAGCAGACGCGATCTCATAAGGAAGACTGCCCACCGCTACGTTTGACAAAACGGTGAAGCCGCCCGAGCCGTCATTGATGGCAATGGAAACATCGTTTGTCGATTGATTGACAACCGCCATATCCAGACTTCCGTCGTTATTGAAGTCGGCAGCCGCAATGGCTTTGGGAAAAGTTCCTACGACAACGGTATCGCCCGCGGAAAAGAAACCCGTCGCAAGATTCGTCTGAACATAGAACTGCCATGAATATGGTTTAAGCGTATCGCTGCTTATGGCTATTATACCCCGGGTCAAAGTGACGGTAACAAGTTCACCGGGAATAAAATCCGTATTGGGGTCAATATTTACCGTTTGCGCACCGTATCCGTATGTAAAAGTATGATCACCGCTTTGCGCACCACGAATGAGAACATTTCTCGTATTGAGACTATCAGTAATAATATCCGATGTGAAATTTACAATAATATTGCTGTTAGCAGGAATAGAAAGCCCATTGACCGATGGTGTGGTCGAAACGATTGACAGCGGAGGCGCCATCGCGCCGGATACAACGTATGTAGGACCGTTGAACAGCGTAAGATTTCTGTTATTTGGCGAAGCATCGAATGCGGTCGAACCCGAGCCTTCATCAAAATGCCAGTTTGCCAAAAGACCTGCTTCGTCCCCACGTGATGGGCTAGCCTGAACCGATGCCATTTCCGCATCCGTCAACCCGCGGTTCCAGATCCGCATTTCATCGATCTGACCTTCAAAATGCAGGCTATTGTATGGATTCACACCGACACCGATGGAGCCGGATGTAATATTCTGGACATTTCCACTGACTGCAGAATCCACAACAATACCATTCTTATAGGCGTAAAGCTGACCATTGCGAAGAACGACCGCCACATGAGTCCAGACGCCGTTCGTATATGGAATTCCTACAAATATTTGGCTCCCGTCCCATAGATACGCCCAAATACGGTCTTGACCGGTATAATCGCCGCGCGTTAATCCGAGATAACCTCCGGCATCAAGGATAATCCCTTGGCCTTCATAGATCGTGGAAATCGACGGAGACGTACCGTTTGGTTTAACCCAAGCGCTGATCGTGACCGATGATGGGTCAACACCCAAGTTCTGGTATGACGTAAAGATCGCCGCCTCATCATCAATGCCCTCAAGACTCAGCGCCTGACCGGCAGCCGCTACCGGAACCGCTGCGTCTTCGTTGGAGAAGACGCTTTCGTCGGTTGCGTTGATCGCCTTGATGCGGAAATAATACAGATTATTGTTAACTAAGCCCGTGACCGTTTTGTTAGTACCAAAAGAAGAGTCGGTTTGTATGACGGGATTGGGACTCAGGTCATGGTAAATACGATAGATCGTTGCGCCCGGAACGGCAGTCCAGTTCAGTTCCACCTGGTTATTCTGCGCCACCGCATAAAAACCAGTGGGCGCCGGCAGGATCGCGTCATTGAATGCGATCGAAACATCATTGGAACCCGCATTGGGCGTAATCAGATCGATAGAACCGTCGCCGTCAAGATCCGCTGCGGCAATATCGTAAGGCTGTGATCCGACAGAGATCGTTGTGCTTCCTGAAAAATTGGCCGTACCGTCGTTATAACGAACAGAAACCGTATTGGCAATCCAGTCTGCGGTCGCAAAATCCACGTCGCCGTCACCGTCGAAGTCGCCGGCAACAATCGAGTAAGGATTGGAACCGACCGTCGGTGTTTGACCGCCGAAAAAGTTTCCTGATCCGTCATTTAGCAATACAGAAACATCATTGGATGTGGTATTGGCGGTGATAAGATCGATATCACCATCGCCATCCAGATCCGCCGCTTGAATGCCTTGCGGATTGGCGCCAACAGCCGGATCGGATGACAAAGCAAAATTGCCGGCGCCGTCATTCAGACGAACCGACACGCTGCTTGCCCCCACATTGGCCGTCGCGAAATCCATATCGCCATCCTGATCAAAATCTCCGGCGACAATATCATACGGCGTTGTTTGGACAGAAACCGTAGCGCCGCCGGTAAAATTTGCCGCGCCGTCGTTGATCAAAACGCTCACATTATTTGAATTCGCGTTCGCCACAACCAGATCAAGGTCCCCGTCGCCGTCAATATCAGCGGATTGAACGGCATACGGACCGGAGCCTACTGCAACACTTGGTCCTGAAAAATTACCGGCTCCGTCGTTAAGCAAAGTGGTAACGGTATTCCCTCCTGCGTCCGCTGTGACAATGTCCACATCGCCGTCGTTGTCGAGATCGGCCACATGAGGACCGTACGGATTGCTTCCAACAGGTACCGTATAACTTGATAAAATTCCGCCGATGCCGTCGTTAAGAATGATCGTGACTTCACTCGGTGAAACATTAGTGGCAACGATATCGATCGTACCATCCAGGTTAAAATCTGCCGTCGCAACGCCGCCAGGGTTTGTCCCGGCGGCAAGATTTGATGCCGGTAAAGAATAGGACGCCGCGGCAAAGGATGGCGCGGCCGTAAACTGGAATTGAATGTTCCTCAAAATATTTCCGCTGACGGCGACATTTGAAGCGCCAGACATGATCACGGTAACCACTTCACCCGGTTTAAAATTGGCCGCAGGATCAATTGTCAGAGTATACAAGACATTATCATAGAACAACGACGTATTCATGTAACCGCTTACCGAGCCGAACACTTTGGCGTCGAACAAACTCATATCTTCAGGATATACCACTACGATATTTGCTGAGGGACTTATGCCCACGGAATTGGGCGTCGGAATGACGGATGTGGGAAGAATGATATTGTTATTTTTCAATACGGTCGTATTTCCGCTGACGGAACCGTCCACACGTAACAAATCAAGATCGCCGTCACCATCCATGTCCCCGCCGTCAATCGACCAGGCTGGACCGGGTCCGACGGGTGCATTAAAGGAACCGGAAAAGTTGGCAGAACCGTCGTTAACACGAATTGATACGGTAGTTGCCCCGCCTGTATTTCCAGCGGCTAAATCGATGTCGCCGTCGCCGTCAAGATCACCGAGAAATACTGAGCGCGGAGAAACCAGACCGCTAATGTCGGAACCACCGGAAAAAACACCTGTGCCGTCGTTGAGGCGGACGGATACATCGCTTCCACCCTCATTGGCCGTAACCAGATCAAGATCGGTATCGGCGTCCAGATCGGCCAGTCTGACCATGACCGGACCAAAACTTACAGAAGAAGTCCCTCCGGAAGAAAAACCCGCCGCGCCGTCGTTGAGTAAAATGGATACTGTATTGTCGTTATAATTCGATGCAAGCAGGTCAATGTCCCCATCGCTGTCAACATCCCCTCCCGTTACGCCGATCGCAAGATTTCCCACCGCCACATCGGTAGTGCCGGAAAAATTACCTGCGCCGTCGTTGAGACGGATCGACACATTATTCGATCCGCTGTTGGCCGTGACAAAATCAACATCGCCGTCGCCGTCAAAGTCCGCTGCAAACACGGATTGGCCGTTTCCGCCGATCGCAAAATTATTTGGGCCTGAAAAACTACCTAAACCATTATTGATATAGGACGCTACAAAACCGGAGGAAGCTATTAATAGGTCCAAATCCCCGTCATTGTCGATATCGGCGGCTGTCACGGCTCTTGAATTTGTTCCGGATGAAAGATCTGTACTTCCGGAAAAATTGCCCGTTCCATCATTGAACCGGATCGAGACAGTTCCGTCGACATCATTGGCCGCAGCCATATCAAGATCGCCGTCCCCGTCCAGGTCGGCCAGACTGACTCCGAATGGAGTGGAGCCGACCGTTGCACCGGGTAGCGGGCTGAAAGTTCCCGTCGCGGCAAACGCACCAACGGTAAATTGCCAGGTATAGGGATTGAGCGTGTCGGTGTTGGTCCCAATGATACCGTTGGTGAGCGTGACCGTTACTACTTCACCAAATTTGAAATCGGTATCGGGATCGATGGATAAGCTGGCTTCGTAAAAATAATTAGCCGTATGTAACCCGCTGTGGGAACCGCGGATCTTGATCGTGGCATTATTTAAAGTGGCCACATTGATATCTTGAGGAAAATTGACGAAGATATTCGATGAAATGCCAACATTACCCTGATTTTGCAGCGGGGTTACGGATGTAACATTGAAATAACCTGAAGCATTTTTGAGGATCGAAAAATTGGAGGAACCGAAATTAGCCGTTGCTATCTCCAGCTTGCCGTCACCGTCCAGATCCGCGGCAATGAGCGCTCTTGCATTGGTTCCTGCCGCACGATTGATCGATCCGGAAAAATTACCGAATCCATCGTTAAAGCGAACGGCCACATCGTTTGAAAAATATTTCGCGGCGGCTATGTCCATATCGCCGTCGCCGTCAAAATCGGCCGTAGTAACCCCGAACGGACTGGAACCAACCGTCACGTCCGTTGTGCCGGAAAAGTTGCCGGCGCCATCGTTGAGGCGTATGGAAACTTCACTGGAACTGAGTCCTGCCGACGCAAGGTCCGCATCCCCGTCCCCGTCAAAATCGGCGGCAACCACGGATGCCGGACCAAATGCAACCGCCACACTGCCGATGCCGACGAAATTTCCCAAACCGTCATTTCTGAGAATAGAGATGTTGTCGGAACTTTGATTGGCTGCCGCAAGGTCCAGATCTCCGTCCCCGTCAAAATCCGCCGCGGCGACGGATTGAGGCGCGGATCCCACAGCCACATTGGTTGTTCCTGAAAAATTACCAGCCCCATCGTTCAACCGGATCGACACATTACCGCTCGATTCGTTGGCGGCCGCAATATCCAGATCCCCATCGCCATCGAAATCAGCCGCAATCACGGAGCGAGTAGTAGCGCCGACGGCAACATTGGTCGAACCGGAGAAATTACCGGCGCCATCGTTAATTCTGATCGAGACGGTTCCGCTCCCTTCATTGGATACGGCGATATCAAGATCATTGTCACCATCGAAATCGGCTGCAGTGACCCATGTTGGATTGGCGCCAACACCAACGTCTGTTGCACCTGAAAAATTTCCTGTGCCGTCGTTTAACCGTATCGAAACGGTATTGGAATTATAATTCGCTATAGCCATATCCAGATCGCCGTCGCCGTCAAAATCTGCGGCATAGACGGAATGCGGGCCATTACCGGCGCCAAAATTTGCAGCGGACTGAGGATAAGAAGCCGCGGCCACGCTGGAGGCTACGGTAAATTGCGTCGCATATGTTTTCAGAGTATCCGTATCCGTGGCCCTGATACCGCTGGTCAGAATAACCGAAACGGCTTCACCGGGTTTGAAATCAACATCCGGATTGATCGTCACCGTTAAGCCGCTGGGTGTATATGAAGCAGAATGAAGTCCGGTCTGCGAGCCGTAGACTTTTATGTTCGCAGCCGTCAAGGTAGCAACATTGACGACTTGTGAAAAATTTACGGTAATGTTACTGTTTGAACTGATATTTCGTGCGTTCGACCCCGGCGCCGTCGAGCTGACGGTGAAATACGGATTGTTGACACCCAAGTCGCCCTGTGCCGTCATGCGCTGTGCATATACGTCATAATTTCCGCTCCTCTGATCCGACCAAATAACGATCGCATTCCCGGAGCCGTCGTATACCATCGTGTGCCAGAATTGATAACCGTTTGCGGAACAAACGACATTGCCGTTTGGCGCCCACAGAACATTACCGGATCCATCTATGCGCTGAGCAAAAATGTCTGCGTCGATGGCGGGCGTCGCATACCAGGATACAAAGATTCCGCCTGCACCGTCGGATGTGATAACGGCTTCATCAGGAGAACCGTTCGTGCTGGCGGCCACGCCATTGGCCGGCCACAGGGCGACGCCGGAAGAATTGAGTCTTTGCGCATAGATCCCCGCGCCGGTGCTGCGCGTATCATACCATCCTATAAATACTCCGCCTGATCCGTCCGCAACAAGGCTCGGAATCTGCTGAAATCCGTCGGCTACGGCAACGGCCACGCCGTTCACGCCCCACTGCAAAGCGCCTGCGTTGCTGACACGCTGGGCATACAAATCAAAATCTCCGTTACGCAGATCACGCCACGCAATGAAGGCTCCGCCTGATCCGTCAGCAGTAATGGACGGGTAATCTTGATAACTTGCGAAGGTACTGACAGCAATTCCGTCGGCTGTCCATTGGACGATTCCGGCACTGCTGATTCTTTGTGCATAGATCCGATTATCCGTACCGTTTCGAAAATCATGCCATGTGATGATCGCCCCGCCGGTACCGTCATCGGCTATTCCGCCGATGGTTTGATTATCAGTTGCTATGCAAATGGACACGCCATCGACCGTCCACTGTGCAACTCCGCTCGAGTTGACCTTTTGGGCGTAAATATCTGTTGCACCGCCCCTATTGTCGTTCCATGCAATTACGGCTCCGCCCGAGCCGTCGGCGGCAATTCGTGCATCCGTTTGATTGCCGCTCGCACCGGTTATCTGCACGCCATTGGCTGTCCAAAGCGTGACGCCGCTTGCGTTGATCCGTTGCGCATATATGTCGTAATTAGCCCCCCCGTTCCGGTTATCCGTCCACGTGATGATGGCACCCCCGTTGTTGTCACTCACGATCTTCGGATTGTACTGACCTTGGACCGCACTGCTGATGACAATGCCGTCAACCGTCCAAAGTGGTGAGCCGGTTGCATTCAATCGTTGGGCGTAGATGTCGGGATTGGCTCCGCCGCGGTAATCTTCCCATACAATGAAAACCCCGCCGCTTCCGTCTGGAATACTCTGAGGGTATCTTTGATCACCAAATGTCGTAGATACGGGATTATTCACAGTCGGATTTGTCGACCATTGTGCCGACACACTTCCCATGGCGGTTAGTCCCATGACCGCTAAAGTCATGGTTATGCGGATAAACACACGGGCAAGCTTCATCCTTGACATAGGCGCGCGATGGGAATAAGTCGATGTGTCAAGAATTGAAAAAATCATCTGGAAGAATCGTGGCAATCCGCTCATGGATAACTCCGCTGGTAAGGTGAACAATGTTATATGATCAAAAAATAAAATTCTACAGATTCGAGAGGATGACGCAAAAGGGGATTCCCGTCTCGATGGACCATGCAAGTTATGCTGAGAGCGCCTCAGTATAACTAAAAAACAATGAATCAGGAAAAAGGGATAATTTGATACTAATTGTCCTAAAGTAAATAAAAGCAGCCTGCTTTGTCAAACTATTTTATTTTGTTGATCTTAAAAATCGTTACGATTTTCACACAGCGACCGGTTTTATTCCAATCGGAATTTGCAGTATCATTAATAAAACTTATATAAATAATACAATTTCTTTACACTTGCCGTGACCTGAATCACACAAGGACGGTTTAATTTTGATTTTGACAATCAAAAATGGCCTTTGTATGTTCATTTTATGCTGAAAACCAGAAAAATCTTGCCACCGCAAACGGTCTCATCATCGAAAATGTATGCGGCACTCGGACTCACATATCTGGCCAGTTTCACCGTTTATCTCATGACGTTGGCCCCGACAATAACATTCGAAGACAGCGGAGAACTCACAGCCGCCGCTTATTTGCTGGGCGTACCGCATGAACCCGGCTACCCTCTTTTTACGATGCTGGGTCACTTGTTCACGTATCTCCCGTTTGGGAATATTGCCTACCGAGTCAATCTGATGTCCGCTTTCTTCTCAGCGCTCGGCGCTATGTTCGTAGCTTGGACCGCGATTCTCGTGATCGTTCAGCTCAAGACTTCTCACATACCGAAAACCAAGACGTCCGAAATACCGGATTCCTCATGGCTCGTTGTTTCCTGCGGCCTGTGCGCCGGGTTGCTGTCCGCCTTTTCCAGCGAGAATTGGGAACAATCGATCATCACAGAGGTGTACGGCCTGAACACTTTTTTCATTGGACTTACGCTTTTCTTGACGACATACTGGAACCGTCAGACTGAGACGGCTGAACGTAAGAAATATTTCTACATCATCTGCTTTGTCATGGGTCTTGCGCTGACCAATCACCCTACTTACGTATTGATGATTCCGGTCCTTTTTATTTATGCATTGATTAAAGACCGGGCTTTTATTTTGGATGTTCCTCTTTTGGTCAAGGGTACCGGATCCTTGGCGGCCGGACTTTTACCTTATGCTTACCTTCCGTTGGCTTCGGCACGGGATCCTCAAATGGATTGGGGCAACCCCGATACCTGGACCAATTTTGTACGCGTGATCTCAAGGCACCAGTACCAACTAGGCGATACTCAATCCATTAAGAAATTCCTCCCGCAATTATCCGCTTATGGCGAGATGACAGCCGAACAGTGGTGGCCGTGGATCCTGGTCCTGACCATTCCCGCCCTGTGGACGCTGTTCAGGCATCAGAGAACTCTTTTTTATTTAACTCTACTTTTCCTCTTTTTCACGGGCCCTTTCACGGTCTATCTGACCAATTTCGATATAACCACCGGGAATCCGGCCGTAAATGCCGAAAACAAAGCGCTCGTATCGGTTTTCTATATACCGTCTTATATGATGATCGCCATGCTCGCAGGCATTGGCGTCTTTTATATGATATCCGGCTTTCAAAAAGCCATAAAACCGAAAGCCTTTCTGATCTTGCTTCCCCTGCTGCTTCCGCTGTTTGCGGCCTACCCCAATTATAAGAAATTGGATATGAGCCGTTACTATTTCACGGAGGACTATGTAGAAAATCTTTTTCGTATCGTGCCGGAAAATTCAGTCGTTTTTGTTAACTGGGATCCGTTTATTTTTCCATTCAATTATTATCAATACGTCGAAGGCCGGCGAACCGACGTCATGGTAGTGGATCAGGAACTTCTTAGGCGCAGTTGGTACATTCGCACGCTTAGGAAGCATCATGCGGCCTTTATGGCTCGCGCGGAAAAAGAAGTCGATGAGTTTCTTGATGCGGTGAGACCTTTTGAGAATAAGGAGAAGTTCGACGGCAATTTCATCCAATCCAAATACGTCGCCATGATCAACGCATTGATCGACCGATCGTACGATTTGGGAAACGAAGTATTCATGACCTATGACCCGCCGGCCGGTATTGCTCAAAAGTATTACAAAGAATCGGTCGTTGCCGCCGTTAAACTGAGAAAAGAGATGAAAGAGCTTACGCCGGTCGAAGTGAATGCCCTTCAGTTTCGCCATTTGTTTGAAGAAGGCATACCTCTCGACCGAATGGCACGGTTTTTCAAAACCTATTACGGGCGGTTGTTCTTTGCGCGGGGATTTGCGGCTGAAAACTTGAAATTAGAACACGAAGCTCTGAGCTTATACAAAAAATCACTGGAATTTTTGAGAGATAACCCATCGTTCGCCGGACAAGTTCACGATGCTATTCAGCGATTATCCAATAAGCCGTTAAAATAACACCTGATCAGCAAAAAGCGGTTGCGTTAAAAATACTCTATTTCTTGCCTGAATCAACGAACACAAAATACGCATCGATCCGCTTACATTTTGGTTCATCGAAAATGGGGCCATCGGCATTCCTTTCCCAGTCGTCAAATACATACAATCCTATGCCGAAGTAGTCGAGCCCCGGACTGAGGATCAATTCCCGGCTGCCCTCAAAGATCGGAGATACGATACGGTATGCGATGTTGCTATACGTATCGCTGTCATCAAAATTTCTGATGCTGGGGCAAATTGTTTTCATCGTATGGTCGGCGTCAGACACAAAACGCGGATGAAACCCATTCCTCTGCATAACGATCTTTACGGCAGGAATATAAAAACCGTCCTCATCCGTACTGTCCTTGATCTCAGGCGATCTCAGCTTGATATCCGCCGCTTTCATCACGTCTTCGCTGAATTCCATCTTGCTGCCGCCTTCTTCAATCATCTGGCCGAGTATGTGGTTGCAGAGATCCTGCAAAAGCAAAGTGTCGATCGGTTCATCGGAATTGAACATCCTGTCTTCATCGGCTTGTCCATACGAATCGCCGCCCATAATCGTCCAAATGGTAAGCGAACACAAAAGAAATAAACATCGTTCTGTTTTCATTCTAATCTCGGATTTTTCCCGAACCTCAAAGGTATGTATCCATAAGTTTTTGCAGTTCGTCAAGCAATTTGGCCTGCAAGGTCGGATCATTCATCGCAACGGCAAACGAAGGATCGATCATCTGAATACAATTGACGCAATTGAAAAAGTCCTGCTGGTAGTAATAACTGTACGCTTCGTGCAGGAGAAGGTCCTGATAGGTAATGGACGGATCATATGGAAAAACATAGGTGTCATAACCTCCAACCACGCGAAACACAAATTCGGCTCGGTCGATACACGCCGTATGATTTCCCTGCAGCCATGCGAGGATAGACCATCCGGCAAATCCTTCCGGTAGAGAGTCTGCCGCGGCCAGTGCAAAATAATTATCCGCTTCAGGTAATGAATCCATCTTCATGGTCGTCCACCCGAGACCGACATAGGCCCCTGCCCCTTCGGAGCCGACTAAAGATGAAAATTCAGCATGAGCGCCCGGATAATCCCCTTCTGCGAACTTGCTCCAGCCGGCATCCAGCGGATTACCTTCATCACAGCTGACGACCGCCAAAAGAAATACACCTGCTAAGAATCCGGTGAGTTTATTCATATCCTGTTCCTCCGATTATTTTTCAACGAATCCATTGACTCATGGCGCCACGGCGTCATTGAAACTTATGTGAACATTCGGCGCGTGTCTTTGCGCATTGCCCATTATTTATTATTATTTGACCAACAGCATCTTCATCGACTGTGTCCCCTGAGCCGTTTCCAATCTGTAGATATAGAGTCCGCTGGCCACTTCCTGTCCAAGATCGTTCTTCCCGTTCCACACTGCTGTCTGATAACCCGCCGGAAGGGATGCGTTGATCAATTCCCGGACTTTCTGGCCGAGCACATTGTAGATCACGAGCTTGACCTTACCTTCATCCGGCAGGCCGAATTTGATCGTTGTGCTCGGGTTGAACGGATTCGGGTAGTTCTGTGAAAGCTGGATATGTCTGGGCAGATCTACGTGTTCCGGATTGTAAAACATACCGATGATACCGGTCTTGCCGATCTTTGCCGTAACCTGAGCACGATAACCTTCGCCGCCTTCATAGATCCACTGAGCTTCATCTTCACGATACAAACCGATCTTGCTTTCACTGAAATCCGGATATTGCTGCATGAGCCCTCGAATGGATTCCTGGGCGTATGTCATCGTCACTGTCAGAGTTTTCTTGATTTCAACAGTACTGATGATCTTCACGCGCTCTCCGACCGGCGTCCAGCCGAATGTTGTTGGCGTCCGGAGAGACTTAGGAAGCACGTTCTGCTCAGCAATAGCCTTTGCCAGCGATTCGGAAATTGGACCGTCGGCAATCACGCGTGTTACCATGATATATCCGCTGCGGTCAACCGTTCCTTTCGCACCGCTAACGGTTACCGTACTATTATCGCTATGCAAGGCGATCGGAGCCTTCGACGTTACAGCAACAATATCATACTCCGTCGTAGAAGTGGACATATTGCCGAACGCATCCACACCCATTACGTTAATTGAAAGATTGCCGTCAACGGTCAGTTTATAAGGAACGTAATACAGCATGCCCGACAGGTTCCCGATCGTCAGCGTGTCACTGCTTACCAGCGCATCGGAAGCATCACGCAGATCGAATATGCCCGATAGCGATGCCAGTGCCTCATCCGCATGAACATAGAGTTCGATATAGTTTGGCTGGATCGTACTGCCCAGCACACCGACGAATAATCCAGGGCCGGCGGCATCAACGATGAAGCTGCCGGTATTGCTTACCGTAATACCGCCGTGATTGTCATTGGCGCTCACACGCCAGAAGTAGGTACCAATACTGTCCAAAGGTGCTGTAATTACATAACTGGTATCGGTGATACCTGTAAACTGGACCATAGTTCCGAAACCGACGGTTTTACTGATCTGCAGTGTGTAAGACAATGCATCACCGTCCGTATCCCCCCGACCTTCCCACGTGAATGTCGGGTTCTTCGTATTTACGGTCATCCCTGCAGGCTGCTTGATCGAAAACGCATATGGAGCGGTATTGGCAATACCGGTTCCCGAAAGACCCATTACAAATGGAGAACCGACGGAGTTATTACTTATATACAATGAATCCGACACGCTGCTGCCCGAATTCGGCGTAAACGAAACCGTTACCAAAAGGGTGTCCGTCGCATTGAGCGCGGCTGGAAGCGGTTTCGATAAATTAAATGCGTAACGGCCGCTAATGCCTAAAGAAACATTATGGACGATTACTTGCCCTGAGGTCGAATATAGCCTGACTGTTGTCTGCGCATGATCGCCAACCTGTACGTTGCCGAAGCTGACAGCAGAAACATCTGATGCAAGCGTTCCCGCACCTCCGTTGCCCGTCAAACCGAGATTCAATGAAGGCACTTGTGAATTGTTCCCGATCCTCAGCGTGTCACGCAGGATACCGGTCACATCCGGTGCGAACGTTACCCGCGCAACCAGAGTATCTCCGGTCGATAACGTATCCGGAAGACCCGCAACAGAATTTAAAGTGAACCTGATTCCTGCATCAAGCGTTAAGCTCGATACAATGACTTTTCCGGCGGCCGCGTAGATCTTGATGGCCTGTTGCAGACTGTCATTGACCGATACTTGGCCGAAATCATAGCCGAAAGGCTCGGCGGCCAGCGTTCCGGCCGAACCTGTGCCCATGACATTGATCTTCAAAGGATCGATAAGCGAATTATTATTTATGAACAAACGATCGCTGGATGGACCAAACGCGGACGGCTTGTACTTCACGTCCACGGTCATTGTATCTGTGCCGGCGACGAGGGTGACCGGCCAACCAGACGTTGAAACGATCGTATAATCTCCGCCCGTTTCAAGGAAGCCGCCATTGACGATAATATTGGCGCCGATGGCATAGATCTTCAGCCTCTGAACAGAACTATCGCCCAGCATGATATTTCCGAAATTCAAACCGGTCGGCAGATTCGCCAGTGTTCCCGAATTACCGATACCGTTTAACGTCACGCTGAATACACTCTGTGATGAATTATTGAAAATTCGGATCGTGTCGCTCGTTGTGGCGAAGGTAAGCGGTCTGTATTTCACCAACATTGATAGTGTATCTCCAGGGAATATCGTATCCGGCATCGAACCCGGAGCGACGACAGTGAATTCGCTGCCAAGATCAAATCTCACACTATCGATCCTCACCGCGCCTGTGTTCGTATAGAGCTTCAGTGTTTTCGTCAGACTGTCGCCAATCGTAACCAATCCAAAATTGGCTGACATCGGGGCAAGAGTTCCGACCGCTCCGATACCCGATACGGCAACGTTAAACGGATTGTTCACGGAGATATTGATGATCTGAGCCGTGTCCGCAATCGTGCCGAAAGTCATCGGCTTGAAGGTGATCGCGGCCAGCAATGTATCTCCTATGTTGAGTGTCGCCGGCAGTGTCTGGCCCGCACTTATCGAGAAATGACCGCCCTGCGTCATCATCGCATTGCTGACAGTGATCCCGCTCGAGGTACCGAATAGTTTCACCGTTCCTGATGCGCTGTCTCCGATCTGAACCGAGCCGAAGGCTAAAGCCGTCGGTGAAGCATACAAGCTCCCGATGGAACCCGTTCCGGCAATCGCGATCTTCAGAGGCGACACCGCGGAATTGTTCGTCACCAACAGAGTATCGTTCTTGATGCCGAATGTCTGCGGTTTGAACAGCACCGTGATCGCCAGCGTATCACCGAGATATAACGTCGACGGGCCAACCGAAGATACGATTCGGTATTGCGTGGCATCAAAGAGGCTGCTTGCCGTGATTTGAACGGCACCGCCATTGGAGTAGAACATAAACGTCTTTGTCAAACTGTCGCCGGTCTGAACATTTCCGAAATCATGAGAACCCGGAATGGCGCTCAATACTCCGGACAAACCGGTTCCCAGCAGCGGAACTTTCAGAGTTCCCGCCTGCGAATTACTCAAGATGTACATAGTATCGCCTGCGGCTCCGAAATTGAGCGGGCGGTATGTTGTATAGATGGTCATTGTATCGCCGGCAAATAGAACTGAAGGCCCGGTCAGAGAATCAACTCTGAATGAGGAACCCATGAACATATCCGTTCCGCTGATACTGACCGCTCCACCGGTCGAAAATAGTCCGATAGTCATTTGTATACTATCGCTTACGGCTACGTTACCGAAATTCTGTGACGTAGGAAGCGCTGACAGAACGCCGGAAGAGCCGGTTCCGCTCAGGACGATCCTGAAACTGCCGGACAGAGCATTGCTGCTGACCACTATCGTATCGATCGATGAAGCGAAGATTCCCGCACGGTATTTCGCATACACATACAACGTATCACCGGAATACAGCGTCGATGGCCCGGATGAAGAGTCAATAACAAACGTTGTGTGGCTCGCCAAAAACACGTCCGACACGGTCACGGCGCCGCCTGCTGAATAAACTTTCAGCAGCGTCTGAGCACTGTCTCCTACCGCAACATCTCCGAAATCAAACGTTGCAGGGATCGATGCCAGATCTCCGGACAATCCAGTACCGGTGAGCGCTATCTGGAATACAGGCATGCCTGAATTATTCGCGATCAATAGCGTGTCGGTCAGCAGGCCGAACGTTGTTGGAGTAAATTGAACATCAACCGTCAACGTGTCGCCGGCATACAGTGTGTCGGGCACGGTGAGTCCGGATATAGAGTAATCTATGCCCCCGGCCAGTGTCACGTCGTTTATGATCACCCCACCCGAAGATACAAACAGACGAGCCGTGAGTGATGCATTTCCACCAACGGATACATTATCGTAATCCAGCGCGGCCGGTAGCGACGCCAGCGCACCCAGGATCGGCGCGAAAGGTGCTGAAAATTCCGAAGAATTATGATTGACCTGCTGGATAGCTGTTATCTTCATGTTTGGAAGTAATATCATCTTCTTCGCCCACGTTCCGTCGCTTTGCGCATAAACAGAATCCATGAAAATACTTCCCTGATCCAGCGAATCCACATACAAATGAACCAACGCAAACGGCTCGGCAGTTCCTGTTACCGTTGAATCATAGAGGACCGAAGTGATGACCGGGGCAGCAAGTCCTCCCTGAGCTCCATTCACAATACGGATACCTCCGCCGCTATTTTGGAAAATCGCATTCGTCCAGACAATATTACTGTCGGTGGTGCTTCCATCAAAAAGAACTCCTGGGCCGATATTGTAGGCAATACTGTTGTTGATCAGACTGTCGCCGGAAGCGCCGTTCATTAATTCAAATCCAGCTGCATTGCCCAAAGCATTTCCGAATACATCCAAACCGACGTAGTTGTCGTTGAATACATTTTCGCCCTGATCCTGCAACGCCCAAATTGACACGGCAGAAGCGGAATTGCCGGAAATAATATTTCGTCCGCCGGCTGTTCCATCACCTATAAAATTATTCCGGACCCGGTCATTGATCAGTATACCGTATCCATTCGGAACCGCCACCGTACCGGAGTAATCCGTACCGATGAAGTTTCCTTTGATCCAATTGTAGTTGGTCATGCCGTTGATGAAACTGCTGTAAAAATAGATGCCGGTCGTATTGCCGGAAATAATATTGCGCCCGCCGGTCGTTCCGTCGCCCACCAATGTATGCGTCGAATAGTCCAAATGAATGGCCGTCGAATTGGGAACCGCGAACGTTCCGGATTTATCCAGGCCGAAGAAATTGCCGATCACCGATGTGGAATCGCATCCCGTGATTCTCAGACCGAACTGGTTGCCGGAAATGACATTACGCCCGCCCTCGGTACCGTCTCCGATCGCAAGATTTGTACTGCTCTGGATCCAGATTCCCTGTTGCGTTCCAGGGATTGCCGATGCACCGCCTATATCTGTACCAATATAGTTTCCGACGATACGTGTGTGAGGCGCATTCAGCATCATGATACCGTTCGTGTTTCCGGATATGACATTCCGTTCCTCAGGTGTAGTGCCGCCAATAAGCACGCTGTCTGTGTTGTCCAATTGAATGCCGACACCATTTGGAATGGCCGTAGTACCGGCTGCGTTCAAACCTATGATATTTCCTGCAACTGCATTCTGTTTTTCGAGCATCAGATGAATACCCGCATTCGTATTGCCCGAAATAAGGTTTCCGGCAGACGGCCGGCCAACCGCATTATAACTCGTTTGTACGAGCACTCCAGTTCCGTTCGGGATTGCATAATTTCCGCCGGCATCCGTCCCAATATAGTTATTGACGATCTCATTGGAGTCGGATCCGCCGCTCACCGTAATGCCGTACCAACCGGATCCGGCTATGATGTTGCGGCCATCCGTATTCCAATGTCCAATCCTGTTAAACTTGGCATCGGAACTGAGTTCAATTCCGAATTGCGTATTCCCAAGAGCCGTCGATCCGGTAGCATCCGTTCCGATATAATTCCCGAGTATCCAGTTTCCTACGGAATTGAAAGTGATGGCTACACCACGCGTATTACCGGAAATGACATTCCGGCCTTCCGCTACGGTATCGCCGATCACGTTACTACCAGACATAGCTACCCATACGCCGAGAAAATTACCGGTTCCTGCCGTATCGGTTCCGGCCAAATTTGTTCCAAGGAAACACCCGACCACACGGTTGTATTGGCCTTGCTCGATCAATATGGCCGCCGTATTTTGCGCCCGGAATCCTGTGATATTCAAATTCTTGATCGTATTACCGGATCCTGAAATATAGATTCCCTGATAGCCTGCAAAGCCTGCAGTAACGGTCACGCTCGGTTTGTTATCCCCGTCAATGTCGCCGTCAATCACAGTGCCGTTCCCGTTGCCGCTTTGCAGCGTGAGAGATGAATTGATCTTAATGATCGAATCCTTCAAAATCGCTGCAAAATGAATGGTGTCCGCTCCCGGATAGGCATTGGCAGAATCTATCGCCCACCGCAGTGATCCAACGCCGGCATCGAGCGTATTCATGACCATCCCTTTGGTGTAGGGTATGGCGCTTGCGTCGGATGACGCGACGCTTTCATTACCGATGAGATTCACTGCGGATATCCGGAAGTAATACACTTGTCCATAACTAAGTCCGGATACCGCTATAGCTGTGTCGAGACGGCCCAAGGTGCTGTCTTGCAGCTGGGTCGGATTGGGATTGGTTCCCCAATAAATCCGGTATTTCGCCACATCCAGCTCGGGATTGGAATTCCACCGCAACTGAACTTTTCTATCACCGGCCATGGCCGACAAACCTGTAGGCGCCAGAGAGGTCAGGCTCTTTGGCAGCGAGAACATCGAGGTATTGTGATTGCTGTCCTGCAAGGCCGTCAATTGAATTCCCGAAGGTATCGTCACTTTCTTCGACCAATTGCCCAGGCCGTCAGCATAAGCTGTATCAAGAAAATACCGCCCTTCTTCCGCGGCATCGGCATATATCTGCAAAAGCGCGCCGGGTGAAGCATAACCGCTCACCGTTGAGTCGCCGGCAACGAGCTGTATCACAGGCCGCAGGACCCCTTCCTGTGCGCCGTTGGTAATATTGATACCGAACCCGCTGTTGTTGTAGATCGAATTCCTAAAAACCTTATGGCCAAAAGTGCCGGAGGCATTAATCAAAACACCCGTACCGGAATTAGCAATCACATTATTTACAACCGAATCATGAGTGGCATAGCCGTTTCCGGCATCACCGTATATCCAAATTCCATATGAGCCATTGCCAAGAGCTGTTAGCCCATCTCCTGCAACACCGATATAGTTTCCATCAATGACGTTATTATTACACTGGTACCCCACATGGATACCCACACTGTTCCCCGAAATAACATTACGGCCACCGGCCGTGCCGTCGCCAATGTGATTATATGTTGTAAAGGCTAACGCAATCCCGCCCTGACTGTTGCCCCTCGCGGCGGTTCCGGTTATGTCTGTACCGATGTAATTACCCAATATGTGGGTATTGGCGTTCGATATGCTCTGGATGGAAATTCCATACCTGTTTCCGGATATGATATTCCGACCTGCCGGAGTGCCGTTACCTATGAAATTATTTGAGCTTCCTGACAGAACATAAATTCCCATGTTTGGCGAACCCATGGATGTGGTTCCGGCGGCATTCAGACCGATAATATTATTGAGAATGTAATTACCTGATCCTCTCAACTGCATTCCGCTCCAGGATGTACCGGATATGACGTTACGGCATTCGGGCAGTGTATCACCGATAAAATTATTGGATGCCGAAGTGGATACCGTAATACTTATGTTGTTGCCTGTATTGACCGTGTCTGTAGCCGTAAGATTGGTACCAAAATAATTTCCGATGATACGATTGAAATTGCTGTTCGTATTGATATAAATAGCAGATGAAGGCTGAAGAAAAACGCCATGCCGAACCATGTTTACGTGTTTGATTGTATTATTATTTCCTCTGATTTCAATGCCATGGTAGTTTCCTCCGGTACCGGCCAGAATTATGCTCGGTTTATGATCACCGTCAATATCTCCGTCGATCACGGTTCCGTTTCCATTGCCGGGTTGAAGGGTAATGGTGGACAAAAGAATGATCGTTGAATCTTTGACCGAAGAATCAAAATAGATCGTATCCGCGCCGGCCCTCGCATTTGCCGTATCCACAGCCGCGCGCAGAGAACCATCGCCTGAATTATTGTTATTGTACACGGTCAGCGGATCACCATAGAATACCGATGCCTGATTTGAGTAAAGTCCTTCCTGTTGCGCGGAATCGACGGCGGCAATCCGGTAATAGTAAGTCTTACCCGGAACAACCGTGATATCCGAAAAGGACACACCCGGATTATTGATCCTTCCGACCGAATCGCCGGGGGATGGAATGAATCCGCCGGACAGACTGCGGTAGACCATGTAATATGCAAGATCGGATTCTGTATTGGCGCTCCATTGTACTGATACGGAATCCGGAGCCTGCGACATAGCTGAAACGCCGGTCGGCGCTAATGGAGCCATTGCGCCGGACAAAACACTATTGGCGCCATTGACGATGGCATTATTGGCAAGAACCGATCCATCATACGATATCCCCGTGCCGCTCGCTTCATCGAAGTGCCAGAGTCCGGCCAACATCGGAAGGTTGCCTGGAATGGGCTTGATCATCATCTGTTTTATGTCGTCCGCATTGAGCGCCGTACGCCACAGTGCTATTTCATCCATCATGCCCGGGAAGAAGAACGCATCAATTCGGCGGAATCTTCCAAGGTTGATCTCCACCGTGTTGGCTGGTGCTGAATAATTGGTCAGCACTCTCTGATTGTCTAATACTCCGTTGACATATATCTTGGATGTATCGGCCGTTTTCACGAACGTAACGTGCATCCACTCATTGGTTCGATACCGGTAATTCGATATGAGACCCTCCCAGAAATACGCTTCCCAGCCCAGATTGAACTTAATGAGTGAATCGGCTCCGAGGTGCGTCCAAATCTGGAATTCTCCAATGGCGCCAGTATTGGCCGTTTTGTCGAATATCTCCGCGTCGGCGTAGGCTGTTGGGTAGAGCCATGCCGAGATCGAGAAGTCATCACCGCGGGAAAGGGCAAGATCGGAAGCGTGCGGAATCACCGCATACTGGGATGTCCCGTCCATACTTATCGCACGACCCGCTTCCACGACCGGTACTGCCGCGTCTTCGTTGGAGAAACCGCTTTCCTGAGCACTGGCATTCACTGCTGTCACACGGAAATAGTAAATCTGGTCATTCGTCAAACCGCTGATGGTTTCAGACGTATCCAGCGGTCCGCCCGTGGTACTGTCGATGAGCGTCGACGGATTCGCGGTCTGATCGCCATAGATGAAATATTTCGAGGTCAACCCATCTGTGTTCGCCTTCCACGTTAATTTCACCTTTCCGTCACCCGCGACGGCAAAAAGACCTGTCGGTGCGGATGGAACAAAATTCGGCGTAAACGGCTCGGAAAACGGTGATGTGCTTCCCGCGTCGTCCTGAAGTGCCGTGACATTCATACCGGCAAACATGGTCACTTTCTTAAACCAATTCCCCGACTCATCCGCAAGCGTTGTATCAAGAAATACTTTTCCCTGATTGGTTGTGTCTGCGAAAATCTGTATCCGCGCATTAGGAAAGGATATGCCTTGAACGGTTGAATCCGGAGAAATAACTGTTATCACCGGAGCCTCAATATTGCTTTGGGCATTGTTCCAATGAACAATGCCACCGGTGCCATTGTCATAAATCGAATTGGCCAATAATACGTTCGTATGGACATTCAGGCCATCCATCGTCACGCCATCAAAGACATTAAATGCAATGGTATTCCCGTTCAGCTGGTTGTTTGTTATACTGGCTTCTTGACCACCGGCAACAGACCGGATAACAACGCCTGATCCTGAGTTTCCAAGCGGAGTGATACCGTTGCTTGCAGAACCGATATAGTTCTTAAGAATCAAATTTCCATAAATTCCATTTTGACTTTCCTCCAACATCACGATACCGTGAGAGGTGTTGCCGGAAATCACGTTTCGGCCTTTTTCCGTTCCGTCTCCGATCTTAATACCATACGTGGCATAGGTGTCGTAAAAGAATATGCCCGACTGGCCATTCCCTGCGGACATCGAGCCCGACGTATCGGTGCCAATCCTATTGCCAAGGATCACGTGATCGTGTGAACCATCTATCACAATACCGTTCCAGCCATTCCCGGAAATAATATTGTCAGCAACGGTATCATTATACGTGTTGTTCACCAGTCTGATGCCATCCTGCCCGTTTCCAACTATTTCCCCGTTCAGATTAAGGCCGATGTAATTCTTGAATATCCTGTTACTATTGACTGAGCTCCCGTCGAATAGGATGCCGTACTCATCGTTTCCGGAAATAATGTTTCTTCCGGCCTCTGTGCCGTCACCAATCGATATATTGGTTGCGGAAGAACCGCTCAAGCCGGTAATATAGATGCCTGTGCCGACATTTCCTTTGTCCAGAAGGCCCAGGGCATCGGTGCCTATGTAGTTACCGATGACACGGTAATCGCTGACGTTTTTATCACCGTTGTCAATATAGATTCCATTTTGACTGTTTCCGGAGATCACGTTTTTCACAATCTCTATATTCCGTACTAACCCGTCGGCATAAATGCCGTGACCGCTGTTGGCCAGAACCGTTGAGCCGTCAGCCCCAAGGCCAATGATATTGCCCTGTACTTTGTTCCAATCCGTGCCGCCCCCGGTTGGGTAGGAAGAACCGATATATATACCGATATTGTTCCCTGAAATAACATTACCTTGCCCGGGTTCCAGACCGCCGATTTCATTTTCCGTGGCATAATCTTCTAAAATCACTCCATTACCTGCATTTGGAAGTGCCGTGTTTCCGCTGATGTCCGTTCCGATGTAATTTCCGAATAACTTGTTTCGGCTCACGGGACTATAGTTGTCAAAAATCCTCACACCGCCGTAACTGTTACCGGAGATGACATTACGGCCTGCCGGTGTTCCGTCGCCTATCTGATTGTCACTAGAGGAATATTCAAGGTGAATGCCATATCCGTTATTTGCCAAAGCGCTTGTGCCCGCCGCGTCAGTTCCGATAAGATTGCCGAACACTTTGTTGTTGCTTGAATAGTAGAACTGAATACCACTGGATCCGTTTGCTGAAATGGTGTTGCCCGAGATGGTCGTTTCACCGGAATTATCAACAAAGACCCCGGCGCCACCATTATATTCAATGGTATTGTCCATTATCGTATTACGAAATGCGTAGTTATGCAGATACATCCCATACTGGATATTTCCAAGCGGGGTTACACCGTCGGCGCCGACTCCAATGTAGTTCCGATTGATTATGTTGTCGTGCGCCCGATCACTGGATATCTCTATGCCAGAACCCGCTGCCTGATCGCCATTTCCGCTAATAACATTCATGCCTCCGATCGACCCGTCGCCGATCTGAGTGTGAAGAATTGAATAACCGATCTCTCCGCCGCCCGTATAACCTTGCAGATAGATTCCGCCTAATTGATTCGGAACCGCTTCCAAACCCGAAGCATCTGTTCCGATGTAATTGCCGTAGATCGTATTGGACTCCAAATGTCCGTCGAAAGTGTCCTCAAGATATATTCCGTAACCCGCATTGCCCGAAATAATATTTCTTCCGCCGACCGTCGCGTTTCCTATCTTATTATGATTCGCTTTGTGATAGAGATGAATGCCGCCGCTTGAATTGGGCAAAGCGGAGAGTCCGTCGGAAGTAATGCCTATGAAATTGCCGAGGATCCTGTTGCTGTCGCAGGATGCACCGCTTCCGTCAATGATAACGCCGTATTGCTGATTGCCGCTGATCACGTTCCTGCCCAGTGCTGTGCCTTCGCCGATCCAGTTATTATGGGCGCCGTCTTCGATCCTTATACCGTAGCCGTTGTAATCGGAGAACATCCCTGATTCATCGGTACCGATGTAATTAGTCAATATCCGGTTATCATGCGCATCCGGTCCGGAGATGAGTATCCCGCCTCCGCCGGAATACATGTCTCCGCAACCCTGGATAATGAGGCCCTTTATGACATTGTGTGAAGAATTGAGGATGAGCGCCGGAGAATAGATACGGCCTTCGCCGTTGCCGTTGAGCGTAATGTCAGGAATGCCGTCGGCATTGACGTCGCCGTCGATCACGGTATAGTCACCCGTAATAGCGGGCAATGCGGACCACAGATAAATCATTGACCCGGGTTCATACTCAAAAGTGATCGTGTCCGGCTGTGATAATGAATTCGCTTCGGTGATAGCGCTTGCCAGATCAAATTCTCCATTCACAAATATTCTGCCCGGCGTCGCGCTCGGTCTTACTGAAACCTCCGACGAATAATCACTGGCATGACCGCTCGGATCAACGGCCATCACACGAAAATAATAAACCTGGTCATTTGTGAGTCCCGTAATGGTCTTTGTTGTGTCGGCCGTCCCTCCGTCCGCGCTGTCTATCAACATCGTCGGGTTCGGAGAAACATCACCAAAGATATAATACTTTGATACGGAGGATCTTTGAGATCGGTCCCATTTCAACGTAACAGCATTGACTCCGGCGCTTCCAATGAGATTGGCAGGAGCCGTCGGCGGACCGTCGATAACAAAATTTTGTTCCGCCTGAAATTTCGAATTTCGGTAAATCTGATCGATCGATTCGACGCTCCAGTAATAGGTGCCGTCGGCCAGCCCGCTCAATCTCCAGCTGTTGTTATGGCCTACGTTTCCCATTTCCTGAACAAGCCTGAATCCGCCGGCATTGGTGCTGCCTACAACTTTGGCCATCGGCGCCATGACCTGAACGCCTGCCGGTGTTGTGCCGACGCGGAGATTATAGGTCAGTCCATCGTCCGGAAATCGTCCGTTATCGTTCGATTTGATCCAGCTAAACCAAACCGTGTCGGATGACGTGACCGTGCCCAGTCCCGTAGGATCGGATGGAATTTGATTCGCCACCGCAGATTCGTTTTTGTACAGTTTAGTGATATAAGTATAATTACTATTGTCGTCTATCGTTTCTCCCTCGATCATGAGATCCAGATCATAGTCCCGGTCATAATCGATCAGTGCGGATGCGGCAACGAATTGATCGTTATTGGAAACACCGGCAATTCCGATGTTCACTTCAGTAAAGTACCGTCCTTCTCCCTCATCGTTCCGCGCCATGTATGCGATTTTGCTGCTATTTCCGTCGGGTGTTCCGGAAAAGAAGAAGTCCATATCGCCGTCGTTATCAAAATCCCCCGCCGATACCGTCGCAAGGGCAACACCGGTCAAACTCGAATAGGAATCGCTAAATACATCATAACCATCATTGCGGTAGATCTTCGCAATTCTTCCGCCGTCGCCGGTCGCACCGGCGTACGCAACGTCAAGTTTACCGTCATTATCATAATCCGCCCAAATGGCCTTGCCGCGCAGCGCATTTTCAAAGAGAGTGCCTTCGTAGTAATCATTGAGATTGGTAAATGCTCCGCCTCCGTCATTGCGATAGATCACTACTCGCGCGCCCGAAGGGCTGTTATTGGTAGAACCCATTATCAGCAGATCCAGATCGCCGTCGTTATCATAGTCGCCCCAGCTGCAGGAACCCGATACATAGCCGGGAATGCCAATGTCGACAGGAATAAAATTACCGTTGCCCTCATTTTGGTATACGATGGACAAATACGTAGAAAGACCGTCCGTACTTCCCATGACAAACAGATCCTGATCTCCGTCATTATCGTAATCCCCCCATGCAAGGGCTCCGAGAAATATGCCCTGCATGGTATTGGGGACGTCCGTGAAAGTGCCGTCGCCGTTGTTTTTGTAAAGTTTTATCGTTCTGGTCCCGTTTCCGGAACTACCGGTATAAACGAGATCAAGAAATCCGTCGTTATTGTAATCGCCCCATGCCGCCGCCGTCCGCCAGATCTGCTGCTGGAAGCCGGCATCGATCAGTGTGAATGAACCGTTGGTCTCGTGCCGGTACAGTTTTGCAAATCCTCCTGCATAGGGAGGATCAGCATTGCTCGCGTCCTGGCCGCTGATAAAAACATCATAATCACCGTCGTTGTCGTAATCACCCCAAACGAAATTCCCATCCGAAGCATTTTCAAATCCGGTTCCCAAAACTTCAACAAACGTCGAAGGCGTAGCGCTGACCTCATTTGAGAATGCGCTCTCATTGGCATCACTATCCACCGCCGTGACCGTAAAATAATAGGTTGTGAAATTTGTCAACCCTGTAAATATTCTGGAGGTATCGTAGCGTCCGAGGGTGGTCGAATACGCCAGTTCTGTAGGATTTGGGCTGGTGCCCATGTAGATATTGTAATGGTGAAAGTCAGACTCAAAACTGGGTTGCCAGTTCAAAGAAGCCTGTGCGAGCCCGCCTATCGCTTTCAATCCGGCGGGAGGAACAACAGGGAACACGGGCAAAGAACCCGTTGGCGAAAGAAATGGTCCGTTTATTAAAGTACCATATAGGTTATTTACGGTCGCATCAGGAGTGGTCATACCCGTCACCTGATCAAAATGATACAGAGCCACAAGCCCGGGTTCATTACCCAGAAGAGTCGAGTGCGCGGCATTGTAAATCTCGGCTTGAGTGCGGGCCACATTCCATATGCGGACTTCGTCGATCAAGCCGTTATGGTATGTATGGAAGTTGGCGTATCCCATCGTCAAGGGTCCAGACGATGAAACGGCATTACTCGGACCCGTTGCGATAAGTTGACCGTTCAAATACATGGTCATCATCCCGCCGTTGATCACACCGGCGATATGATACCATTGTCCGGGCACAACAAGTCCGGGCGCTGAACTTACCTGATATCCGTTTTGGAACAGTATGCTTCCATCAATGTAATACCAGAGACCAAAGGTTCTGGGATCACCCATATTTGGCCCGGATTTTCCGACTATGCGAACCCAATCCGAAGCCATTGAATTGATATAAAACCAAGTTTCTACGGTCATATCACCGGTCAGATCAAATGCAGTTACTCCGCCGGCATCGACATAATCATCCACACCGTCAAAAGTCATGGCACTGTCGGTTTGCGCATAGGCGTTTCCGGGAGTAATAAAGAACACCCATGCAAACAGGCTTACTATTCTTAGGGAGCGTATCACAGAATTCATAAAGCACCTTGGGTAATTGAATTTTTGACGGAATTTTTTTTGTAATTCTTCGAATGGATGGAATTGAGAAATCTTTCGGGGAAATGTGACATTTGGGAACACCTTGATGGGAGCGTACCGGTCGATGGAAACTTAATATCAGATCAGAGTGGAACTACGATAAATTTATCTCAAATTCGCACCCTTGTCAACAATTATATGTAACATTTTTCACAAGTAATTATAGACACTATACTGTACGCTCATTTCAGCATTCATCTCAATCACCCATCACAACAAAAAGCCCCGCAAGACATAGCCTCACGGGGCATTTCATCAATACGGACACATTCGTCAGCCTCTTACTGAGAAATGTCCATCGGTACTTTCAGATCAGCTACCTGTAGCGCTCAACAGATCGAGTTTATCCAACAGGATCTGAGCAATGTTCGGATCGTTCACGTTGGCCGTAAACGTGTTGTCCAATTGCTGGATCGTCCCTATACAATGGGCATACTGCAATAAATGATATTCATCATAGCCCTTGGCCAGCAAGATCAGATCCTTATTGATGCTCACATCGTGCGCAAAGAGGTAATTCGGCTCGGTGCGAAGAATATACCGGGCGGCCTCCAGACTGATCGAATGATCCCCCTGCTGCCAGGCCGCTATCGCCAATCCCGCCATCGCATCGGTAAGCGTATCCTCACCTCCCACCGCCGCGATCGCAAAATATACCTCCGCCCTGTCCATCGAATCCATCTTCAAGGTCGTCCACCCCAAACCGTTCAATCCCTCCATACCGCCGGCTTCGGTGAACTTCACATGCGCCTCCGCATACAACCCGCTCTCCCATAAACTCCATCCCTCATCCAACGCCGGCACCACCGTGTCCTCACCGCAACTCATCACCGTAAGAAGCGCCAGGCTTGCTAAATATCTCAGTGCTTTATTCATATCCTATCCCTCCGATTATATGTCATTGATCTATTACGCCATTGGGTCATTTTATTCATGGAAGATCCTGTCAACGTTCACTGCTTGTTATGCATTACTCATTAGCCATTGCTCACCGGTTACTTGACTAACAGCATCTTCTTCGCCTGAACGCCCTTGGCCGTCTCTATACGGTATATGTATAACCCGCTCGAAACCTGCTCTCCCGTCTCGTTCCTTCCGTTCCACATCACCGTATGATATCCCGCACCCCGGCTCTCATTCAATAGCTCCTTCACCTTCTGACCCAATACGTTATACACCACCAGCTTCACCTTGCCCTCTTCCGGCAAACCAAAGCGGATCGTGGTCGTCGGATTGAACGGGTTCGGATAATTCTGTGCCAGCTCTATACTCCTGGGCAAAAACTCATGCTCCGGATTGTAGAACAACGCGATACGGCCCGTCTTACTCATCTTCGCCGTCACCGCATGGCCTCCTCCTTCCCCGCCTTCATAAACCCAGTTCCCTGACTCTTCACGGTATATACCTACCTTACGCTCATCCATCTCCGGATAACGCATCGTCACCTCACCCAGATCCTCTTCCGTATACCTCACCTTCACCGTGATCGTCTTCGCAAGCTTCACCGTGCTTATGATCTCTATCCCCGTGCCTACCTGCGCCCACGCGTTATCCCTCGTCGCCCATGACGCTTCTCCCTTGTTCAGCGTCACCTGCTCTCCCCGTAACGCCTTGCCCAGCTCCGCCCTCTGCTCCTGATCCTGATCTCCATCCTCTCGGCTCACCAGTATATACCCGTCGCCCTTCACGCTGCCCTTGGCTCCACTGATCTCCACGCCGCTCGCCTCTATACTCAGAGCCGCTTCCTTACTCACGCCTGCGATCGCATAACTCTGCGTCTGGCTCAGATAATTGCCCGCCGAATCCGTTCCCGTCACCCGGATCTCCAGCGTCCCTGACGCGTTCAGCCGGTATTCCGTATAATACACATTATTACCCAACGCCACGAGCGTATGGCTGTTATCCACAACGCTATTCATCACAAACCGAACCGTATCCGTCTTTAGCTTCTCGTTCACTGCCGCATACACCTGCAGGTAATCCTTCACCGGAACCACATCCAGCGTCAACGCTCCGATCACCGCCACCGGCGCCTGTCCGTCCGTCCTGAAATAACCTACATTGCTCTGCGTCGATCCGCCCCGCGTATCCGTCGCTGTCACTCTATAGTAATACAACGCCACCTGATCCAGGTTCGTCCCTATCGTAAACACCGTATCCGTGATCGAACCTTGCGTCACCTGAGGACTCGACATGTTCGCATTCTTCGATACCTCCAGCGCATACGTTACCGCATCTCCGTCCGCATCTCCTCTTCCTTCCCAACTGATCACCGGCGTCAGATCATTCGTCAGATTACCCGCCAACGCCTTTACACTAAACGGTCTCGGCGGCGTGTTCGCCTTACCCGTTCCGCTCAAGGTTACCTGAAGAGGATTGACCGACGAATTGTTGCCGATATTCAGCGTGTCGCTCAGTACGGCGGCGTTTGACGGCTTGAACTTGACCAACGCCACGATCGTGTCGCCCGACTGAATCGTCTGAGGTAATGCCGGGCTCAGGCTGGATGAAAAATGAGTGCCGGAAATCAACCCCGATGTATTGACCTGGACGATACCGCTCGTTGTATACAGCTTCACCTGCTGCGTTAGGCTATCTCCAATGAAGACAGTCCCAAAATTCAATGACAGCGCCGACGCCACCAAAGTACCGGAGCCGCCCATGCCGGTAAAAACCACTTTCAACTGAGATACGCTGGAATTATTGGTCATCAGAAGTGTATCGCTGAAAGAGCCAAATGTCAGCGGTTTGAATTTGACTCCGACAGTTATCGTGTCGCCTGTGATTAACGAATCAGGCCAACTCAGCGCCGATGTTATTTTAAAATGAGTTCCAAAACTCTGTGTTCCAGTGTTTATCAAAACATGGCCGTTCACAGCGTACATCTTGAATGACAATGCCGCGCTGTCTCCCAAAAGAATCGATCCGAAATTCAATGACGACGGCAATACGGCCAGAGAGCCCGCCGTACCTGCGCCATCCAAAGTCACTTTAAATGGATTTACGATCGAATTGTTGGCAAACCTGACGGTGTCACTCAGAATTCTAAACACCGTGGGCTTGAAAATGACATCTGCAACAATACTGTCGCCCACTCCAAGCGTAACAGGCAAACTTAAGGACGTCACACTGAATTGACTTCCGAAATCAAGCGTCGCATGATCCACTTGTACAAAACCCGTGGATCCAAATAATTTGAGTTTAAGTTTGGCGCTGTCTCCGACCAACACATTACCAAAATTCAGATTCGGCGTGGTCGTGACAATAGTTCCTGCCTGGCCGAATCCATCAACAGTGATCATTAAAGAACTCACATCCGAGTTATTGAATACTCTGGCGGTATCCGCAAGTACGCCAAAAGAAACCGGTTTGAATTTGATGATCACATCCATCGTATCGCCGACAAAAAGCGTATCCGGCAGCTCCGGTCCAAAGGCAAAAAACTGTTGCCCAAGATCAAATCCGGCGCTATCCAATACCACGGGTCCGTTATTTGTAAACAAACGCAGTGTCTGCATGGCGCTGTCACCAACCAAAACATTTCCAAAATGCAGATTGGATGCCGACGCCACGAGATCACCCGGCACTCCGCTGCCCTGCATATAAATAACGAGGGGGCTGACCGTCGAATTATTCGTGAGACGCAGCGTATCGCTGAATGTAGCGAACGTCGTAGGTTTGAATTTGAAGTAACCCGTGATCTTTTCACCGGAATAAGCCGTATCCGGAAATTCCGTTCCGCTTACAGGACGGAACACCGTTTCAAAATCAAGTTCGCCTTCAGAGGTTATGATGCCGTTCCCGGAAACTGTGGCTTCAATCATGAGCGTAAGGCTATCGCCAACCGCCACATCACCGAAATTCAAATACATTGAATCCGGAATAAGCGTACCCGCCTCGCTCAAAAATGGTTCTGAAAAAGGCGTAGTATTGGCGCCGTCGCTCATGGACGTGCGGAGCGCAGTTATATTCAGGTTTCCGATCACTCCGGTCAATGGGAGACTCCAGTTGCCTAAGTCGTCAGCCAGGGTAGCATCATAATATATCTGTCCTTCATCGTCGGAACCATTGATATAGATTTGAATGACATCAAGATTTCCGGCTCCGTGGCCGTAAAGAACGTTACCGGCCCCCAAACTGTCGATAATCGCCGGACTATCATTGTTCTGCGCTCCATCGGATGCCGCAATTCCTGCACCTCCGTTGGCATAAATGGAATTGGCCTCTAACGAATTATAATGGACACTGCCTCCGACCATCGTAAAACCATCTGCGGTATTATGAGCAACGGTATTCTTGATGAACAGATTGTTGTTAATGCTGAATACAGCCCCGACCGATTCCATATACACCCCGGATCCGGCATTAGCCAGTGCCGTCATGCCATCGGACGCAACTCCGATAAGATTGCCTTCGATGGTATTATCATAAATACCATTGCCGTCATCCTCGAACATCATGATGCCTTGACCGCTATTACCGGAAATCACGTTCATTCCTTCAAAGGTACCGTCCCCGATCCGAATACCGTATGTATTCCACGAGTCGTGCAAATAAATACCGGACTCTCCGTTACCAAGACCGTTCAATCCCGATGTGTCTGTTCCGATAAAATTCCCCAAAATCAAGTGATTCCAGGATCCTTCAATGCTTATGCCGTTCAACTCATTTCCTGAAATAATATTACCGATAATCGAATCATCATACGTCATTTCGTATAACCAAATACCATTCCCAGAATTTGGTAAGAGCTGACCGTTAAGATTCAGGCCTATATAATTCTTTATTATCTTATTTTGATGGGCAGAATTACCATTAATTACAATACCGGATCCCATATTTCCGGATACTATGTTTTTCCCCGCCTCAGTCCCGTCTCCAATTACAATGTTGTTAGCAGAGAATCCGCCTGCACCCATAATATGAATTCCGGCTCCTAAATTGCCTCGGCCTTCCAAACCTGTAAAATCAGTTCCAATGTAGTTGCCAACAATCATCGTTCCACTCGCATCAAATCCATTATCAAAAACAAAGATTCCTCCTCCGGCATTTCCTGATATAACGTTATTTTTTATCTCCGTATTTGTCACTTGACCTTCGAGATGGATTCCATTGCCATCATTTTCCAATATAGTAGTGCCGTCTGCACTGAGTCCGATGATGTTTCTCTGGATTTTATTCCAGTCAGTGCCGCCTCCCGATGAATAATTGAAAAATACCCCATTACTAAGATTGCCAGAAATAATATTACCCTGCCCCAGCTCCGATCCTCCAATTTCGTTATTGGTGGCCCAATTCTCCAGTGTAACTCCGGTTCCGGAATTAGGCATTGCGATGGTTCCTGCAGCATTGGTGCCGATGTAATTTCCATAGACCTTATTCGCGCTTACAGGATCCCACATGCTCCCTATACGAATACCACCAAACCCGTTGCCGGATATGACATTGCGTCCGGCCGGCGTTCCGTTACCGATCATGTTATTGTCGGAATAATATTCCAAGGTTATCCCGTATCCTGAATTAGCCATACTGGTCATACCCAATGGATCCGGTCCAATACGGTTACCAGTCACTACGTTGTTGACCGAGCCATAGAAACGTATACCATTGACTAAGTTCCCGGAAATTGTATTATTGGAAACCGTATTCTCACTTGCATAATTAAGACTGATACCGTCCGTATTACCGGCGATAAAATTGCCGACGATCGTATTACGGTAGGTCATGTTCAAATCAATTCCGTAACCACCGTTTCCGAGTATACCAACACCGTCGGCAGCCACACCGATATAGTTCTTGTCGATAGTATTGTCATGCGCCATGTCACCCCTAATTTCGATGCCTGAACCCGACGGATTGCCGTTACCACTGATAACATTCATTCCGGCGGTGGTTCCATTTCCGATCTTCGTACCTATAATTGACATGGCGACTTCGCCTCCGCCTCCGCTCCCTTCAAGATAAATTCCGCTGAGTTGGTTTGGGACACTCTCGATTCCAGTGATGTCCGTTCCGATATAATTTCCCAAAATCTGATTACCTTCGAGGTGACCGTTACTCACGTCTTCAAGGTAGATGCCGTAAGAATTGTTGCCTGAGATAATGTTTCTTCCGCCGGCCGTGGCATTACCAATTTGGTTGTAGCTGGCACGTCCTGTCAGATGGATCCCGCTCCCGCTATTGGGGATATTATCCAAACCGTCAGCCGCCAAACCGATCATATTTCCCAGAATCATATTGTGATCGGTCGATGTGATCGTCGCCTGAAGCCGAATACCGTAATAGACGTTACCGCTTATCACGTTCTTTCCTGATGCGGTGCCGTCGCCGATCCAGTTGTGATGGGCGCCGTCATCTATCAATAGGCCTCGGCCATTTGAGCTGCCCATCGTTCCCGTTATATCTGTTCCGATATAATTTCCAATGATTCGGTTATCGTGCGCATCGGATCCCGTTATCAGGATGGCGGCATTACCTCCTCCGGTTGAATAGTTACTACCAATCACCAATCCTTTGATGACATTATTTGAAGAATTGATTGTGAGAACATTATATGGATGTTCTCCTACCAGTTGTATATCCGGCGTATTATCTGCATCCATATTTCCGTCAATGATGGTGTAGCCCCCGCTGAGAGAAGGTAACTCTGAGTACAAGTTGATTGTATATCCCTCGTAAGGACCAAACACAATCGTATCCGACTGTGAAAGCTGATTGGCCTCATTGATAGCCTCTGCCAAGGTACCGGGGCCGGACGACGCATAGGATGTCACGACTATTTTTCCAGGCGTAGCGCTCGGCCTGACAGAGACTTCATCGGACAATCCGCTCACGTTGCCGGCCGGATCGATGGCGTAGATCCTGAAGAAATAAACTGATTCATTCTCAAGCCCAGTGACAATTTTGGAAGTATCGGCGGTACCGCCTGTAGCGGCGTCGATACTATCGGTCATGCCGGGTTCCAGACCGCCTATTATCACATATCTATCAACGCTGGATTTCTGCGATCTGTCCCATGTCAGCGTGGCGGAATTCACTCCTGCCGATACACGGATATTGGTTGGCACTGTCGGCGGACCGTCGATCGTAAAAAATAGCTCGGACTGGAATTTGGAATTCCGATACACCTGATCAATGGCTTCAACGCTCCAATAATAGGTTCCGTCGCTAAGATCTTTGATCTGCCAAACATTGTTATGTCCTACATTGCCCATTTGCTGAATCAGACGGAATCCACCCTCATTGCCGCTCCCTACCACTTTGGCCATGGGCGACATGATCTCGATGCCCGCCGGCGTCGTGCCAACGCGGAGATTATAGGTTAATGCATTTTGCGGCGTCTCGGCATCGGTGGATTTATTCCAAACTAATACAGCCATGCTTCCGTCGAGGACGGCGGACAGTCCGGTCGGATCCGAGGGTGGAGTATTGAATACCGTACCCTGATTTTCATACAAGCGTGTGACCGGTTTTAAGGACGGATCCATACCTTCAACCATGATATCCAGATCACCGTCCCTGTCAAAATCGACAAATGCCGATGAAGGCAAATGCGGCACGTAACCGTTCATCTTAGCGCCTTGAATTCCCGGGATGCCGATATTCATTTGCGTAAATACGTCGCTGCCGTCATTCCGATACAAATAAGAAACACCGTTGATATAATCCGAATTCGGATCCCCTGAAAAGAAGAAATCCAGATCGCCGTCGTTATCATAATCTCCCGATGACACCGTCGAGCGGGCAACTCCCGTAAATTCTGCATTGATATCCGTAAACCAATCGCCGCCGTCATTCCTGTAAATGCCGGCAAAACGACCGCCTTCGCCGTAGGCTCCGCAGTAAACGACATCCAGGAGCCCGTCGTTATTATAATCGGCCCAAATGGCCTGCCCGCGGTTTACACCCTGGAATAACGGTCCTTCGCCGGTCAGTGGAGTAAATGTGTCATAGTTGTCGTTTCTGTAAACATTCACCGACCCGTTGCCGAGAATGAGCAAGTCGAGATCCCGATCATTATCATAATCTCCCCATGCAGCGGAACCACCGGTTATTGAAGAGAATGTCGCAACAACATTAGTGAACAATCCATTTCCGTCGTTTCTGTACAGAAGAGAATTATCAGAACCACCGTCATTTCCACCTACTATGACATCCTGATCTCCGTCGTTATCATAATCGCCCCATGCCATGGAGCCAAATGCCTGACCCAAAATATCCGTCGGAACATCGCTAAAGGTGCCATTACCATTGTTCTTGTATAATTTGAAGCTGCGCGTCCCATTACCTGAACTGCCCATGTAGGCCAAATCCAAATGACCGTCGTTATTGTAATCACACCAGGATGCCGAAGTACGGTGGATATCTTGCTGGAGTCCGGCGGCTACTTCCGTGAAGATGCCGCTGTTGTTCCTATACAATCGGGCGACACCCAGTTCATTGGGAGAAGAATAGGCGCTGTCTATCGAACCGCTGATGAATACGTCGTAGTCACCGTCGTTGTCGTAATCACCCCATAAGAAAGGACCATTGTACGCCTGTACGAAAGGAAGGTTTGACACTTCAACAAAGGTTGACGGCGTGGCTCGTACTTCATTGGAGTATCCGCTTTCACCGCTGGTATCATCAGCAATAGTAACACGATAATAATAATTTGTAAAATTGGTCAGTCCTGTAAATGTTTTTACCGTATCGTAGATCCCGCCGGAGTTGACTCCCACGAGCGTTGTGGGATTGGGTTCCATACCTCCATAAATATTATATTGAATACTCCCTTCACCGATGCCCGGCGACCAGCTCAGCTGGATCTGAGTATTGCTGCCCTTTGCGGTCAGGTGGCTGGGCGGTGCCTGGCGCATGGATCCGGGCCACACATAAGTTGGGCCGTTCATCAGCGCGCCGCCGAAGTTATTCGTTGTTGCATCATACGCCACAGTACCCTCGGCTTCATCAAAATGCCAGGCGGCCAGGAGACCTGTCTCCGTACCTGCAACCGCTGTATACATGCCTTGATTGATCTGACTCTCGTCCTTAGCATAATTCCATACACGCACTTCGTCAATCTCTCCATCAAAAAAACCGTTCGGCGTACCGGATCCAAGCGCAGCCCCTATGAGCACGGGTGTGTTAGTGCTGTAGGGATTCGTCCACGGAAAATAGACGCCTCCTGCGTTTTGTCCATTGACATAGATATAAAGCACATTACCGGAATAGGTTGCACAAACGTGATTGTAGGCGCCGAATTGCACCGGCACGGAAGAAACGGCCTCCCATGGATCGACGTTTCTGTAAGAATGGACATATCCTGACGGATCAATGGTCACTGTAAATCCGGCTTCAACTCCTCCGTTAAATTTCGTTATTACGGCTCCACCTGCCCCGCCGGCGCGCGGTTTCACCCATGCTTCCAGCGTATAAGGAAGATGCGCGTAGAAATCCATCTGAGGAATTAATCCAACCTGCACGTAATCGTCCACACCATCAAATAGTAAAGCATGTCTTACGGCCGCCGCCGGTTTAGCCGGAACGGCTTTTCGTGCAACATAAACAGGACTGTGCGTTCCGTCGTACTGAAGCATTCCGGTCAGCAGATTCTGGCTGTTAACGACCATCCCAACCGGCGCATTATTGATTCCGTCGGATGCGCTGACCAATTCACGCGGCGAATAAATGACTCCGTACGGATTGATCTTCATGTAATAGCTTTCAATGGAAGCACCATTCCATTCGTACCAACTCAGATGCAGATTACCGTCTCCGTCCACAGGCATGGGCGATACGGCATTGCCATACACCAAGCCGTTTCCAACTAAAGTTGTGATACCGCTCCATGAAGCGCCATAATCAGAACTGGTCCGGTAAACAAGATTGTGATTTCTCACATACGTGATGTAAAGCATGTTGCCGACGGCAATCAGATTCGGCTTTTCTTCGACATCCGTATTGCCGGAAACGGGATTGTCGATCAGGCTGCGCTGGCTCCAGTTGACTCCGTTATCGGTACTATATTGCAAATACAGATCGCCGGAATTCCAGCCGTTGCGGTTATCGTTATAAATCGCATAGAGGTAATTATTACTGCCGCCGGAGGCAAAGAATTTGTAATCTTCGTCGTTATCCGTTCCGCTGCTGAACATTAAGTTATGATTCCCCACCCACGTAGCACCGCCGTCCGTTGACGAATTATGGTGGCCAACGGCTCCGTCATTTCCTGCTGTCAGGTCCGCGCACCAGGTCACATGAATATTTAGCTGATTATTGTAATGGTTAAGCGCTATGGCAGCTTCTCCCATTCCACCGGGCCAGTTGGATTGAAGGTCGCTCCAAATAGTAGCTGGAGTTGGTGTGGTAATATGATCAAATTTTACGAATTGGATACGATACGACGTTCCATCCCTGTCTGTCCAAACGGCATATACGTTCCCCGCATCATCCATCACCGCGCCGCCTCCGGGCATGATTTGCACGACACCGGGCAGTGTAAAGGCTTGGGTAATGGCGCCCCATGTCGCGCCGTAATCAAAACTCTCACGGTAGTAACCCGCGAAACCGGCAGAACTGTCGATCCACACAGCCGCTACATAGGCGGGGTTGTAATTATCATTCCTGACCAGTGTCACACCTTTCGTGGCGCTTGAATCAATGGTCATTTTCGTCACATTGCTCCATTGGGCTTGAAGATTACCGCCAATGACTAAGCTCCATACGACGACCATTAAACAAATGGCACGAGAAAAATGTATCATGGAATTCATAACGCACCTCAAGGAGTTAAATGAGCAGAATTATTTTTTGACGTAGTTTTTTGAAGCAGGAATGGGAGAAAGCGTGTGGGAACAGAGCGGCTCATGAAAATAGCCGTGTCAGCGATTGATGATGAGATAGTGCTTTGCGAACTGTTTAAAGGTACCTCAAACCTTAAATCGTGTCAAGAGTTTTGTGTTATTTTTTTCACAACAAAATAAACTTTTGTTTTGACACCGCTGTTGGATTTGGCCGATATCGTTTTTATATTGCTCGTCCATGAAATCACGTATTGTAACAATGAAACCCCTTTGGGCTATAACGATACTGTGTGTGGTTGTTTATAGTCTAACCACATACGGAGGCATTCGGGCCCCGGATGCCGAGGTGGTGTTCAGGGTATCCGAGAACCTGGCCGACGGCAAAGGCTTCGGCGTATCTTCCGATCTCGAAAACTGGCGCGGATTCGGAGTCGCAATAGGAAAGGACAGCATCCTGTACTCGGTCTATCCGCCCGGGGAATCGGTCGTTATGGCGCCGTTCATTATTGCGGCGCGATGGATCAATCAGAGCGGATGGTATGAAGACGTTAACCTCCCTTTGAGCCACTATGTGAAGGACGGATTACGGAAGACTATTTACGGGCAGAACGAAGCCGAAAAAACGCCCCATGCATCACGGTTTGTCGTATCTTTGTTCAATATTCTGTTTACGACTTTGGGAGTCCTTGTATTCTATCGAATTCTGTTATTGATGACGCAGTCTGAAGTGGCTTCGCTGGCCGTCGCCTTGCTTTATGCGTTCGGAACCATAATATGGAACTATTCCGGCACTTTCTTCAGCGAACCGCTGACCCTTTTCTGGATCCTTTCTTCCTTCTATTATTTGATGAAATGCGATCCCGATCTCTGTGAAGTACCATCTGAAAGCAAACCGATTCATTTCGTACTATCCGGTATCTTACTGGGCCTCGCACTGGTAACCCATACTAATTCCGTTATCCTGGTTCCCTTTTTTTTTTTTTATGCCAGATATTTGTCCAAGTCACGTTTCGAAATGGTATTCTTTTTGTCAGGCGTTTGTGCCTTTGTTTTGTTGCTCGGCTATTTTAACTGGTTTCGATTTGGCTCATTTATGGAATCCGGCCGAGGTTTGTCTCAGTATAACCCGGTGGATTTTGTAACCCCGCTCTCATCTCAGTTTTGGAAGAATGTTTTTTCACTGCTCCTTGGTTACGGAAAAGGACTGTTGTGGTTTTGTCCCGCCGTACTGCTTGGCATCTTTTCCTGGCAGTACCTGAAACAGAGACACCGTCTTATGTCAAGACTGTTTGCCACCATGTCGCTAAGCGTGGTCTTACTCGTTGCCGCATATTCCTATTGGCATGCCGGGTTCTGTCTCGGTCCGAGGTATCTTCTCATGATCATCCCTTTTTTATTGGTACCCCTGGCGCTGTGGTTGAAAGAGGCGGTCACAAGAAACAAAAGGCCATCATTATTATTGGTCGCCGTTTCGGCTTCGATGGCCATGATTCAACAACTGTACTTTTGTGTAGGCGAACTTTTTTCATTCTATCATATTCAAAAATGGAGTTACCTCAATAAAGGGGTCGATATTTTTGTAAACGACCGTATCTATATTGATTGGCGCTTCTCACCGGTTCATCAATTATTGGATTATCTCAGAGGCCCTTTTGTTTTCCGAACGATGGAGATCTCCAATTATGCACTCTGGCTGTTATTATCGACAGTGATCCTTATCCTTGTGGGTTTTACTTTGTTTTTGTTCTATCCTCAAAAAACAAAACGCCCCGTTCAGTAGATGAACGAGGCGTTGATTTTGAGTTAGTCTTTCGTAAGTCGGAGTTGATCAGTAACCGCACCCTCCGTCTTCAGGTCATACTCTCAGCTACCTGTAGCGCTCAACAGATCGAGTTTATCCAACAGGATCTGAGCAATGTTCGGATCGTTCACGTTGGCCGTAAACGTGTTGTCCAATTGCTGGATCGTCCCTATACAATGGGCATACTGCAATAAATGATATTCATCATAGCCCTTGGCCAGCAAGATCAGATCCTTATTGATGCTCACATCGTGCGCAAAGAGGTAATTCGGCTCGGTGCGAAGAATATACCGGGCGGCCTCCAGACTGATCGAATGATCCCCCTGCTGCCAGGCCGCTATCGCCAATCCCGCCATCGCATCGGTAAGCGTATCCTCACCTCCCACCGCCGCGATCGCAAAATATACCTCCGCCCTGTCCATCGAATCCATCTTCAAGGTCGTCCACCCCAAACCGTTCAATCCCTCCATACCGCCGGCTTCGGTGAACTTCACATGCGCCTCCGCATACAACCCGCTCTCCCATAAACTCCATCCCTCATCCAACGCCGGCACCACCGTGTCCTCACCGCAACTCATCACCGTAAGAAGCGCCAGGCTTGCTAAATATCTCAGTGCTTTATTCATATCCTATCCCTCCGATTATATGTCATTGATCTATTACGCCATTGGGTCATTTTATTCATGGAAGATCCTGTCAACGTTCACTGCTTGTTATGCATTACTCATTAGCCATTGCTCACCGGTTACTTGACTAACAGCATCTTCTTCGCCTGAACGCCCTTGGCCGTCTCTATACGGTATATGTATAACCCGCTCGAAACCTGCTCTCCCGTCTCGTTCCTTCCGTTCCACATCACCGTATGATATCCCGCACCCCGGCTCTCATTCAATAGCTCCTTCACCTTCTGACCCAATACGTTATACACCACCAGCTTCACCTTGCCCTCTTCCGGCAAACCAAAGCGGATCGTGGTCGTCGGATTGAACGGGTTCGGATAATTCTGTGCCAGCTCTATACTCCTGGGCAAAAACTCATGCTCCGGATTGTAGAACAACGCGATACGGCCCGTCTTACTCATCTTCGCCGTCACCGCATGGCCTCCTCCTTCCCCGCCTTCATAAACCCAGTTCCCTGACTCTTCACGGTATATACCTACCTTACGCTCATCCATCTCCGGATAACGCATCGTCACCTCACCCAGATCCTCTTCCGTATACCTCACCTTCACCGTGATCGTCTTCGCAAGCTTCACCGTGCTTATGATCTCTATCCCCGTGCCTACCTGCGCCCACGCGTTATCCCTCGTCGCCCATGACGCTTCTCCCTTGTTCAGCGTCACCTGCTCTCCCCGTAACGCCTTGCCCAGCTCCGCCCTCTGCTCCTGATCCTGATCTCCATCCTCTCGGCTCACCAGTATATACCCGTCGCCCTTCACGCTGCCCTTGGCTCCACTGATCTCCACGCCGCTCGCCTCTATACTCAGAGCCGCTTCCTTACTCACGCCTGCGATCGCATAACTCTGCGTCTGGCTCAGATAATTGCCCGCCGAATCCGTTCCCGTCACCCGGATCTCCAGCGTCCCTGACGCGTTCAGCCGGTATTCCGTATAATACACATTATTACCCAACGCCACGAGCGTATGGCTGTTATCCACAACGCTATTCATCACAAACCGAACCGTATCCGTCTTTAGCTTCTCGTTCACTGCCGCATACACCTGCAGGTAATCCTTCACCGGAACCACATCCAGCGTCAACGCTCCGATCACCGCCACCGGCGCCTGTCCGTCCGTCCTGAAATAACCTACATTGCTCTGCGTCGATCCGCCCCGCGTATCCGTCGCTGTCACTCTATAGTAATACAACGCCACCTGATCCAGGTTCGTCCCTATCGTAAACACCGTATCCGTGATCGAACCTTGCGTCACCTGAGGACTCGACATGTTCGCATTCTTCGATACCTCCAGCGCATACGTTACCGCATCTCCGTCCGCATCTCCTCTTCCTTCCCAACTGATCACCGGCGTCAGATCATTCGTCAGATTACCCGCCAACGCCTTTACACTAAACGGTCTCGGCGGCGTGTTCGCCTTACCCGTTCCGCTCAAGGTTACCTGAAGAGGATTGACCGACGAATTGTTGCCGATATTCAGCGTGTCGCTCAGTACGGCGGCGTTTGACGGCTTGAACTTGACCAACGCCACGATCGTGTCGCCCGACTGAATCGTCTGAGGTAATGCCGGAACCGTATTTATAGAATAATGTGTTCCGGAACTTAGGAATGCATTATTAACTGCGACCAGGCCGAAGGTACTGAAAACCTTAACCTGCTGTGTTATGCTGTCACCGATGATCACAGTGCCGAAATCCAGTGCACTTAGTGACACACCGAGATTTCCTCCGGCGCCGTTTCCGCTGACAGGTATGGAGAAAGGCGAAACCAGAGAGGAATTGAAAACCCGCAACGTATCCACCAGCGGAACAAACGCGTCGGGTTTGTATGTAATGGTAAATTCCGCCGTGTCGTTTTTGTGAAGGACCGCCGGCAGACTCGGATTCACGGACAAAGCTAATTGCGGGATAGGAAGCGAGGCGCTGCTGAGACTCACATCCCCGAACCGCGCATACAACTTCACTTTTTGCGTGGCACTGTCGCCGACCTGAATATTGCCAAATGCAATGGCCGGTGCCGTAGTTCCTAAAACGCCCGGAATAGCTCCGCCGGATAAGACAATCTCAAATGGAGACACCGTAGAATTATTAATGAATCGCAATGTATCACGCGAAGTACCTAGCGCGGTCGGTTTGAACTTCACCGTCACGACCGTCGTGTCACCCGGATCGATCACACCCGGGGGCGCCGGCACGGCCGCACCTGAAAATGCTCCGCCATTCGAAGTCAATGCCGAGATGTCGACGGAACCTGTGGAGGTAAACACTTTCAAACTAAAGCTCGCGCTGTCGCCGAGATAAATATTACCAAAATCGTAATTCGCCGCAGTCGTTGCCAGCGTTCCCGGCAAGCCTGTGCCGGACAACGCGATCTTCATATCGCCTCCGCTGGACTGGAATAACAAAGTGTCGGCAAAAGATCCAAAAGTAGTCGGATGGAATTTCACTTTAAACTGCATTGTGTCATTCAAGAAAAGCGTATCGGGCAATGAACTTCCAGTAAAGGTGAAATTCGCTGTCACGATTGATGCACCGGATACATATAATGGATTTCCGACCGTCCAGACTTTGACCGTCAATGAATCCGTGCTTCCATAGAGAATATTACCGAAGTTCAAGGAAGCAAAATCCGCCACCAACGTGCCGCTGACTACCGTCATTGGCGCCGAAAATTCAGAAGTATTGCCGGCGCTATCTTGAATAGCCGTGATATGCAAGCCCGGAAATACGTTATGAGAAATCGACCAATTGCCCGAACCATCGACTGTCGTTGCTCCTAATAGATATTGGCCTTCGTCGTCCGTGTCCTGATATACTTCCACAGCGGCACCGATGATGCCGGTTCCGGACACGGTAAAGTTTGAAACATCGGAAATAGCGGGAGGAAGTACACCGCTGTTTGCATAATTCTCTAAAGCAATCCCTTTACCGGTATTCAGGAAAATTCTGTTTCCTAAAAGCGGGTTATTGTTTGCTCCCGAGTAGGATATCCGACCCTTTCCAGAAATAAGCTGCTCACCGCCGCCGAGAACTTGCCCTCCTCCGCCCGGATTGGCCATACTTTCCATGTGAATACCGTCTTCACCGTTATGCGCAATGATATTGGCCGTAACGGTGTCAAATGCTACTTCATCAAAGATATCGAGCGCTTCAAATTCAACACCGTGGCCAGCATTGCCCAGCGCCGTCGAACCATTGGCACCTACCCCTACATAATTCCCGCCGATATAATTATCGCTCGCAGCACTGCTGATCCCCGCATAAATTTCAATTCCTTCCATACCGTTGGCCGAAACTATATTTCGCCCGCCGATAGTCCCATTTCCAATACGGTTCAATGAAGAATTCCATATCACGATACCGCAGGAGTCATTCGGCAACGCCGAATTCCCTGTTGCATCGACGCCGATGTAATTCCCCAGTACCGTATTATATACAGTGCCCTCAAGCCAAATGCCGCTTTGACCGTTACCTGAGATTATATTTCTTCCGGCGGCTGTTCCGTTTCCTATGGAAGTATATTGGTCATTAAAGTTGTAGATATAAATTCCATGCCACGTATTGGCTATTCTAGACGTACCGGCGCTGTTTGTACCGATGTAGTTACCCAGGATCTGAGTATGGTTAATTTGTCCGTTAGCTATCTCTCCCAAGGCGATCCCGGACCCGGTATTGCCGGAAATAAGATTTCCTTCACCGGCGGCCGTTCCTCCAATGATCGTATTATCGGTCGTACTGTAACTGCTTTGCAGATGAATGCCGTTGCCGCTGTTACCGATCGCGGCAGTGCCTGCAGCATTCGTTCCGATCTTGTTGCCCTTCACAACATTGTCGTTAGCCTGCTCCCAATAGGATTCGATTTGAATACCGTTACCGTTGTTACCTGAAACAACATTATTTGAAATAGTATTTTTCCATGATTCATAGATATAGATACCATGCCCGTTATTCGCCAATGTATCCGAGCCATCGGCTGTGACACCTATATAATTCATGTCGATGGTATTATCATGCACCAGTATTCCATAAAAATAGATCCCGTGACTGCCGTTGCCGCTGATGACGTTAAGGCCGCCCGTAGTGCCGTCACCTATTTCAGTCTTTATAACCGATGCTCCGCCGCCACCGGGACCGAAAAGATAGATACCGTTGGACGCGTTCCCCATGGCTATCATTCCGGTTGGATCGGTACCTATATAATTACCCAAAATCTGAGTGCCTTCAATATGGCCGGAACCATAGTTGTCATCAAGGTAAATTCCGAAATTGCTATTTCCGGAAATAACATTTCGTCCGCCTGCGGTTCCGTTTCCTATCTTCGTATTTCTGCTCTTGTAATACAGGTAAATTCCATTTTGATTGGGCAAAGTCCCCGAACCATCGACCGTTAACCCGATCATATTGCCCAAAATATTATTATTATCGCACGAAGCAGAACTTCCATCGATCTGAATACCGCTGGAACTGTGGCCGCTGATCACATTTCTTCCTGCCGAAGTGCCGTTGCCTATCCAGTTATCATGGGCAGCATTGCTGATCACGATCCCTTTGGTTCCCGTGGTTTGTTGTGTCATTCCGTAAAAGTCAGTACCAATATAATTACCAAGCACGTAATTGTCGTGCGCATCCGCTCCGGAAATAACGATCGCATTTCCTCCGCCGCTCGTACCGTAGTTGCTGCCTATGACCAGGCCTTTGATGATATTATTCGATGAAGAGATCGTAAAAGCGTCGTCGTACCAGCCGTGTAGAACTTGAATATCCGGAACACCGTCGGCATTACTGTCTCCGTCAATCACTGTGTGGCCGGTACTCAAAGGAGGCAAGCCGCTGTTCAATTGGATCACCGAACCGATAGGCAGCTTAAATACAATGGTATCCGGCTGCGTACTCAGATTAGTTGAGTCAATGACCTCACGCAACGTATAGCCCTGGCCATCATCGCCCGTGTGATTAACAAACCACTTCCCAGGCGTAAGTGAAGGGATCGCGCTGACAATCTCCGAAAACGGGCTCATATATCCATTCTGGTCCATCGCGGTGATCTTGAAATAATATATATTGCCGTTTTGAATAGCCGTTGTGTCATTTGCCTTAGTTACCAGCTTGTTCGTCACGATTGATGAATCCACCAACGTATAGACATCATCTATTCCGCTGGCATAGATGAAGTATTTGCTGACATCGGATTTATTGAACGGACTCCACTGAAGATTTACCGCGCTCACAGCCGATGACGCCACCAGTCCGACAGGGGCCGACGGCACACCGTCGATGGTAAATGATTTCTCCGCCTGGAATTTGGAGTTACGATAGATTTGATCTATCGCTTCAACACTCCAAAAATACGTCCCGTCCGCCAATCCCTGAAGCATCCATGAAGTGCTCTGACTCGTATTGCCGTTTTCAAAAACATATCGGAAGCCGCCGCCGAGCGCCCCGCCTGTAACTTTAGCCATTGGCGACATGACATCCACACCTGCGGAAGCAGAGCCAACGCGGATGTTATACGTCAATCCGGCCGATGGCGTCTGGGCATCGGTCGAAGGTGTCCAACTTAAGCGCACCGTATCCAAAGAAACGGCAGAGGTCATTCCTGCAAAACTTGGGTCCGACGGCGCCGTATTTTTCGTTCCGCTAGAAATATTCTTATACAAACGAATAACATTTTGGGCATTTCGGTTTTGTCCGCCAACAACAATGTCAAGGTCCCCGTCACGGTCATAATCATTCCAACCTCCGGATGCATTGACCCTGTAATATCCTCCGATCTGATCCGTTCCAGAGTTAAGCATAGTAAAATTTCCGTTACCGTCATTTTCTGCAATGTAGGTTATGTAGTCAAGATAGCCCTGATACAAACCAGTGGTATTTTCACCGGAGACAAGAATGTCCAAATCTCCGTCGTTATCAAAATCGCCAAGACTGGTTATACCCTTGGTAACGCCGACAAGTGAATTAAATTGATCGGTGAACGTTCCATCGCCGTCATTCAAATAGATCTTGAAAATTCTTGCCCCGCCGGTCCCGCCGGTATAAATGATATCCGGATATCCGTCGTTATTCAAATCGCCAAATGAGCAGGCTCCAGCGACAACTCCTTCAGGTGACGTTTCGACGGGTAAATCAAAGGCTGAAACCGTCACATCAGACCAACTTGTTCCGCCGTTTCCATCATTGCGATAGAGATATACAGAACGGCCGTAATTACCTCCGTCGGTTGTCCCAGCCATCAAAAGATCCATATCGCCGTCTTTATCATAATCGGCCCACGCCATGGAACCGCGTTGAAGATTGGCAAGCCCGGCATCAATAAGTGTGAAATTGCCGTTGCCATCATTGCGATATACTCGGGTACCCGAGGCGTCTCCGACATCACCCATTAAGACAACATCCTGGTCACCATCATTGTCGAAATCGGCCCAGCTCATCCATCCTTTCGAGATTCCTTGAATAGCCGTAGGAACATCCGTGAACGTGCCGTTTCCATTGTTCTCATAAAGCTTGAATATCCGGTTTCCGCTTCCGGTTGCACCCATATATGATACATCAAGGCGTCCATCGTTATTATAGTCGCACCATGAAGCCGAGGTACCCCATGCGGTTGCTTCAAAACCCAGACTCTGTTCAGTAAAAGTACCGCTGGTGTTCTTATATATAGTTGCAAAACCACCGCCGTAGTGGCTGTTTCCTCCAACTACTAACAGGTCATAATCCCCATCGTCATCGTAATCACCCCAAGCGAGATTCTTATCTTCAAGATCAGGAAATGTGAATGGAACGTTTTGAAAAAAGGTTGGTGTCGCTTCAATAGTTGATGAAAATACGCTTTCCGTTCCGTCATTGAGAACTGCGGTAATTCGGAAATAATAAGTCTTGAAGTTTGTCAACCCGGATATGGTTTTGGTAGTATCGTTGACATTTCCGGCTAATGTAGAGTCTCTTTTGATGATATTCGAAAAATCCGACGTATCGGAAACAAAAATGCGGTAACGCTGAAAGCCCGACTCAAAATTGGCTTGCCAGTGAAGTTTGACACGTCCGGTGTCGGCTGTCGCATAAAGTCCAGCCGGAGGGAATGGCGGCACCATTGCTCCCGATGGGACCATATTGATAGAACTCTCGCTAATCTGGAAAGTCCCATTGTGAATACCATGAACGCCATCGGACAAATAATTGTCTGCATCGGGCTCATTAAAATGATACAGAGCGATCAATCCGTTTTCATCGCCACGGATAGGGCTGAATATGTGGGATCGTATCTCCGGTTCAGAAAGAGTTTTTTTCCAAAAACTCAGTTCGTCAATCTCGCCGTTAAAGGTGTTTCCGCCATTTCGCGCTGCGATCTGAACATAGTTGGAACCGGTGTAAATCGTTCCAACGGCCGGCACATCCGTCGACAAGTGGCCGTCCACATAGATCTTCAGAGAATACCCATCATACGTCGCGGCTACATGATGCCATAGTCCGTCGTCAACGCGGGTGGCGCTGTGAGTCCATCCGGGACTATTCGAAGGACCGTTGAGCCAAAAGGAAACTTTACCGTCGTTTCCCGAGTTCCCCCCGTTGATAGCCAAATACCAGGAATCTTCCGATTTGGTTGTAATATATCGCTCACTACCGTCCATCGTCTTGATCCAGGCACTGATCGTGATAGAATCTGCAAAATTGAATTCTGGATTATGATTTACATTGACATATTGATAATAGCCGTCCAGCGCCATGGCATTACCGGCACCGACAGTTGGGATGGCTTCCAAATGATTGCCAAAATCGCTGATACGCCCATTGATATCCACCGCACGAACCGCAAACAGATAGACCTGACCGTTGGTGAGCGGCGTCGTACCGCCGTCAACCGATGTGATCACGCGCGAGGTTTCCCCGACGGCCGCCGTATCCAGAAAGGTCGGCTCACCGTTCTTGCCAATGGCAAAATACAACTCATACTTTAGTATGTTCGGCGAAGCGCTGTTAGTCCAGGTGAATTCCACCTGCTGATCTCCGGGAACAGCAAATACGGAATACGGCGGAAATATTCTGAGCGCCCCGGATGCGGTCCGGCCTATGGCTCCGTTAACGGCCATTCCGTGATTTCCGCCGGCTTGGTCAACCAGGAATTGACCATCCGATTCGTCAAAATGATAGAGTGAAACCAAGCCGGTCTCTTGCCCGGTAAGCGGCATGGAGGCGGCAGCGGTTATTTCAGCTTCCGTCCTTGCAACATTCCAGATACGCAGTTCATCCATGTCGCCGTAGAAATACTCTGAAGCGTAGGTCTTTCCGATTGTTAAATTAGCGGTAAAAGGCACCGTATGTGATCCCGGGTTATCACTGGCTCTTAAGATACCGTCAAAATACATTTTTCTCGTCGTGCCGTCATACGTAACCGCCACATGATGCCAACTTCCGCTAATGTCACCCGTCTCAATTGAAAGGTCATTATTCCACCAGTAATGGTGTATGCCATTGCTGTGGAGACGCAGGGCATTGACAGAATTGTATATTCCGTAATCTCCCCATCCGACAATACCGTAATCGCCCATGCTGGTGGGCCTTATCCACGCTTCAAGCGTATACGGACTATTGCCGGTCGGAATATTCTGATTATTGGACACTTCATAATATGGACCATAAGCAAAATTTCCGGCATTTCCGGCATCGGGATAAGTTGAAACAGATGCCGGACGATAATAATCGCTGGAATCGGCCGGAGTACCGGCTCGTACGGAGTAATAGTAAACCGTATTCGGATCAAGACCGGTATCGGTGAAAGTTGTATCCAAGCGGCCCAAAGTCGTCGAACCGACAGCCGTGCTAATATTATTCGGCGACAGGTCGCGATAAATAACATAGTTAGTAACGTCATTGTGTGGATCGGCAAGCCACTTCACCGTCGCGGAGGTACCTCCGGAATAAACTACGGAAACCTGTTGGCGGAGCAATTTGCTCGCGGCTGTCGAACCAACAAAGGCCGGATTTCCATTGGTCGAAAGGTCAAAATGATTGACCGTCGCATCTACGATCGATGCCGTATCGCTGCCTTCATCAAAATTATATAGAGCAACCAATCCTGTCTCGGTTCCGCTCAGAGCGGCGCCGGCATTCTTAAACAGTTCTATAGGTGTCCTGACTGAATTCCATACGCGAACTTCATCGATATAGCCTTTGAAAGATTCTGATCCCGCCGGATTACCTCCAATCATGAAATCACCCGAAGGGGCATAAGAAAATAAGATACCACTGTATTCCTGAGTGCCATTGAGATACAGGATGAACTCATTCCCTTTTTTTGTAAGAGCCACATGATTCCATGCGTTCTGGTACAAGGATCTCCCAGTGGATTGAAAAATAACCCCACCGCACAAAATGGCAAGTTTATCACCATCGGGATAACTGACCATGAGACCGTAGCCTGCATTTCCTGTATTTCCATTATAAAAGATCAGCTGGTTGGCCGCCGTGGAACCGCTCCAATACACCCAAGCTTCCATGGTCACATCGTTATTGGTTGTGATCACATTGCCCAAGTGGGCGTATTGAGATGTGGTGGTCAACGACATCGCGCTGTCGGTCTGAGCAGACGCGGCTTGAGGAATAAGAAAAGAAGTTAGGAACAAGAATATAAAACTCCCCGGGAGTACCAATTTTTTCATAAGTCCTCGACTGGTTTGGTGAGATATGTTAAAATTCTAGTAAGAAAAATCGGAATTATAGAGCGGCCCCATAGAACCTAAAAGGTTCAACCTGCGCTAAAATGCGAGAACAGCTTGACTTGACCCTTAGATGCCTTAAAGTAAGTCAAAGCCCATATCATGTCAAGCAATTTGATCGCCCGCAAAAATCCATCAAACCTGTAATAATAAGCAATTCGGGTCCTGATTTCAGTGACCGGTATCACAACATTGCAGAATTTCCAGAATAAACGCCCCAATTTTACCAAAAGGGGCGCCAGGTTCTAACCTATTTCTTTTTAGTCAATATACGATTCACTTTCACAGGAGAGTCAGGAAGCGGATCCCAATAGGGCCCCCAATAGTCTCGATCGGTGTAATCCGGAATCGGGTCGGGAGAAATTCCCACCGCATCGATCTCGTTCCATCCCGGTACGGCCGCCATATCCATCGCAATACGGATGGCAAACACGTTGAATGAAGTCCTTGTAAAATTAATGATATTGATCCGCGAAGTATCTCCCGCGGCTTTGGCCGAATCATAAAAAACAACTTCCCACAAGCCGGTAAAATCATTTTTGACGTACACGGTATCTACAAAACCAGGCTTGTAGGTTTCAAATATCGCAATGGCGGCAACGGGCTGAGGATTCTCAAAAAATCCTAATTCCAGAAATTCTCTTCCGCCGTCCTGGAACTCAGATGTCCACGCCGTTTCAATATCGCCGTAATCCGGGTATGTATTAGGAGCATCCAATGCCTGGTGGGCGGACCAATCAACCGAATCGTATTGTGTACTGTAAGCGATCACCGAGTCGGCCCATCTAATGTTGCCGCCCGAACCCGAAGTATCATCGCCGCAACCGACAACGAATAGACTACTTACTAAAAAGAATACAACTACCCCTTTCATGAACCCTCCTTGGAATCAAGAATAAAAATACTGAGTACAATGGCTTGAATGGGCCCGCTAGTCCGGAGTTGGGAAAGCCGGAGGAGTACCAAAGCTGGTCTTTGTCGTTTTGCCGCCCGTCAGACTCAGTCCGATGACGGCCACACCCGCGCCGGCTACGATGCCGCCGCCAATATACAGTGCCGTCTTGTTGGAGCCCGGTTTTTTCTTGGCCGTTTCTTTTTGTTTGGCGGCCCATTCGTCGATCATGATACTTTCGGGTATCACGGTTTCCTGGCTATTCGATAAAGTAATTTGTTCTTTCTCCGGTATCACGCTTTTGGACAATTCGTTTACCGCCGTCTGATAACCCGCCAGTCCGGCGGCCGAATCGGACGGCAGACCGGCCAATTCCGCTACCAGCGTTAAAGCCGGTTTGTACATTGGAAAGTACTGAGCGCTCATGCAGCCGTATTGAATCGCCTGAGTCTTGTAGTGATCGTCCTTGCGGGTATGGTACAAATGCGCAGAAACAGTGGCCATATCATAATAAACGGCAAAAAGATCAACGGCTTCCGTTTTTGTTTTCGCCGCTTTGCTCAAAGTTTCAATCGCCATCGTATCCTGACGCTGCACTTTTTGGATACCGCCGAGATTCTTGTACGATTGATACAGATCCGCAAAAGACTTCTGCCCTTTGATCAACAGCTGTTTGCCTTCTTCCGCTCTGGACGGATCCGACATGGTCAAAACGGCCACACGAAAATCGGAGGTTTCATAATCGCTGCTGAGCTCTTTAGCCTTATCATACCATTTATTGACTCCATCGGTGTTGCCCCGCTCGGCCTCCAGTATCATGAGCTGGGAGTACACCGGCAGGTACCAAGGATTCTGCTCGGCGATCTCATTCAGGACCTTTTCGCCGAGATCCTTTCCGTTGAGTGTGAATTTCTCAACTTTACCCTTCGGATTCTTCCGTAAGAAATCCACCTGATCCATTTTCAGGTACATCATGGCGAGTTTATACTTTATGGCTACCACCTGACGATTGTGCGTCACGATATCTTCATAGATAGCACGCGCCATTTCCGTATCGCCCTTTCGCATCAGGTATTCGGCGGCCTCGTATCTTTCGGAATCGGAAAGGGCCGCGTATTCCGCGCCGCCCAATGCCATGATCAGATCGGTGTCTTCCTTGATAACCATTTCAGAGGAAGACCCGCACGAAAGCAGGAAGAAAGGAATAATCAGAATGACAAAATTGATCTTTTTCATAATAAAAATACCGTTGAATGGATAATTATGATTACTTTTTTTATTACTTAGAATTATTTAACGAACATCATTTTTCGTGTCTGCGTAAAAAACCTGCCGTCTATGGCCTCAACCTGTAACCGGTACAAATACACACCGGACGCAACCGTGCGACCGTTGCGGTCACGGCCGTTCCAATCGAGATGGTACATTCCCGCCTCCTGATCTCTTTGGTTGAGCAAGGTTTGGATCTCCTGCCCGAGAATATTGTAGATCTTCAACGTCACTTTGCCTTGTTTCGACAGATCGTAACCGATGCGGGTACTCGGATTGAACGGATTCGGATAGTTCTGAGACAATGAATAGTTCTTCGGCAGACTACCGATCGCAGCCTCGGCGTTTTCAAGGAAGGCGCCGGATCCGGCCAATATGCGGAAACGGGTCTTCCCTGCGTATTTATGAAAATCACGGATCGAACCCATATCCTCGATAAAAGCATTGCGCGCGTAGTCAAACACCCTGACCTGCCAATCCCTCCGGATGGATTCGACTTCGATCGTGAGCCGAACTTCCGATTCATCCATCGTGGTTTCGATCACCAAATCCTGTGAAATGCCATCGCCGGTATTATCGGAATACATATAGCTCACTTTTTGAGTCCCGTTCAAAAAATAAGCCGAGATGTGGTCGCCAATATAAGGCGGTTCGGGATCATTGTACATGGCGCTGTTTTCGTCTTGCAGCACCGTCAGACCGTTTGACCTATCCGCGTATGTTAATCCATCTTTTACAACGGTGGCCGCCACGTTAAGACTCAGATCGTTGACGGGAGAATGTGAGGATTTGCCGACCGTGATCCCTCCGGGAGTAATGGTGATCGTTGTGGCTGTCGTGTTCTTATTATAGATCGCGTAACCGCCAAAAGGATTCATCGTGGTCACCTTGCTCCAGCCGCCAACTTCGGTACCTGTTCCGCCGTACGTCCAGAGACCTGAGAATTGCAGTGGATCCAGGGTCACGCTGACGGGGGTTGTATAGGGCGTTCCGACAAGCGTCCACGCCTGCGGCGCCAAAGTCACTTGAACACCCGCAGGATCATTGGTCACTCCTCCGGCGGCTCCGGCCGTCAGGCCGTCGTTACCGCTTTTTTGGAAGAACCAGAATCCTTGTCCAGGAAGAATGGATGTCACTTTGATGCCGGACCCGTTGTAGGCGATCCACTCGGCGGTGCCGATACCCGAGAACAAATTGGCCAGACCTTTATTATTGAGATTGACGGGAACGGAGACCAGACGCCACCGGTCCGATGGAATTCCCGACGGATAAGCCGACCCGGCTATATTACTTTGTATCTGCGTAAAAGACACCGGCACACCGGATGTATCGCTGAAACTGATATTGCCGCCGTTATCCACAGCCTTAACAAATACCGATATTCCCTGCAACGTCACAGCAGTACCGGGAATTTGTGCGCTGTATGTGGAACCCGCCGACGTCATGGCGATGGAATCAAAAACCGAAGCAGTACCCTGTTTGTAAAAAGCACGGACAGCCGCGATACTTCCGTTATCCGTAACCGTACAGCTTACATTAAAAGCCGTGTTGACGGCCGAAGAAGCCGGCGTCTGCAAAGTTCCCATCACCGGCGCCTGGTTGTCCGCCAGCGTCGTCACATCAAAAGTATCGGCGGCAGCGGATGAACCGTCGCTCCCGGAAACGATCACCGAGGCTGTCCCGGAAAAACCGGGAATCCCTTCAAGGTATAATGTATCGCTGGAGCGGGTCGCCAGTATCTGAGCCGGATTGGACTGGACGGAAAACGTGAGCGTCGCATCGTCCGGATCGGAAAATACGTGGGAGAGTTTCCGATGAAACACTTTGGGAAATCCTTGCGTTACCGACGTGTCGGGTATGGCCACCGTCCGAACGGGAGACGCGTTGAACGTCGTATCGCTCGCCGTATTGGATGCGGTGGAAACGCCGAAATTACCGACGGCAAAAACGCGGTAGTAATAGATCGTTTTGGAATTAGCTAATCCTGTGTTCGAATACGATGTGATTGCATTGTTGGCTGTCGAATCGATCTGAACAAATCCGGAACCGGAGTTCGTTGAACGGGTGATCCGGTATCGAAGGAGGATGCCCGTACTGGCATTCCATGAGAGATTGATCTGAGACGTTGAAACGGCCGTGGCGGATAAGGACGACGGCGCCGTCGGGGCCGAACCGGTGACCGTAACTGTGGTGGTTCGGCGTCTCAATGTAAGCCCCGTGACCGCGGTGTTCGTGATATCGCACGTGTACGTGCCCGCATCGCTCACTTTTACAGAATCGATCTGATACGTCGCTCCGTTGGCGCCGGGGATCACGCTGCCGTTCTTTTTCCATTGATATACATTATTGGTTCCACCGACAACAACCGTCATGGGCAAGACCGATCCTTCAACGGCGTTGACCGCGTTGTAACTGCCGACACTGTCTTGCGGAGAATACGTAAAGGTCGTTATGCCCACGTTAGGTTCAAGATCTTCAAACGTGAATTTGTTTCCCTCTGTTCTCAGCGTATTCAGAGTTCCGATGGTTGAGAGATCCGGCAACACATCCAGGACGTTATTGCGGATATCCATTTGCTGCAGTGCGGCAAGATTTTTGAAAACAACCGGCACGGAATCGGTCAATTGATTACCGGAAAGAGTTAATGAACTAAGAATCGTCAGATTGCCGATCGAAACCGGCAGCTTTCCGGTCAAAAGATTATTTTCAAGTCCAAGGCTTGTCAAATTTACGAGGTTACCGATCTGCGTAGGGATACTGCCGGAAAGTTGATTATTGAACAGCTGAAGCTGCGTGAGATTGGTCAGATTACCGATCTGTGAAGGAAGGGTTCCTGTCAGGTTATTTCCAGAAAGGTTAAGGCCGACCACGCGTCCGTTGGATACGGTCACACCGAACCACGTTCCGACGGCGCTATTAGAGTTCCAGTTCGTCTTCGTTGTCCAGTTGCTCCCACCGGTACTGTTAAAAAGAGTGACCAACGCCGTCGAATCACCGGAGCTGACCTGTGGGAAAACGGATGCGCCGAAAAGAAACGGGAATGCCAACAAGTAAAGAAGTGACCGTTTTCTCATAAAACCTCATTTTTCTTTGCTTTTGCGGAATTGAAAACCTGTTAGGCAACCTCGGGTTTTCGTAAAATATATGCGGGAATGTGTTAGGAAAGTTAGGAAAATTCAAATTGCATATCAAGGTATTTTTCTGTGTCCGGCCGTATCCTCTTTCCAACCGGCCGTCCCATTCGCAAAATGCTCCTTCTTCCAGACCGGCAGATCTTTTTTGATCTCTTCGATGATATAACGGCATGCGGCAAAAGCTTCCTCACGGTGCGGCGATGATACGGCGATCGCTACGCTGGCCTCTTTGAGATGCAATAGACCCAATCTATGCACAACGGCTGCACGATGAACCGGCCACCTGGAAAAAACATCCTGCACGATTTTTAGCAGTACTTTTTCCGCCATCTCCGGATAACCGTGATAATCGATAGCGGTAACGGGCTTACCATCGAAATGATTTCGCACGGTACCTATGAAAAACGCTATCGCACCGGCATGCTCCGATTCGCAGAATTCATTGAGAGCATGCAGGTGCAACGGTTCATGGGTCATTTCCACCCAGTATCGGTCTTCTTTGATCATAGCCATAAAGGAATCATCCTCCGCTTACCGGAGGAATGATGCAGATTTCGTCGCCGTTGTGCAACATCTGACCCGCACCGGCATATTCCATATTGACCGCTATACGGCTGTGCGCTCTGTATGCTGCGAGTTTGGGATAACGTTCGATGATCTTTTTCCAGAATTCTTCAAGAGACGCCTGATCGGGCAGATCGAGAACGCATTCATCCGTCCCCGCAGCCTCACGGCACATAGCAAAGAATTTGACCTTGATATTCATACTACGGTTGCACGACGACGGTTTGGTTGCCAGTATTTCCAAAAACTTCCGGCGCATACATCTCTTCCGCTTTGGTGGCCGGTAATTCGAATCGACCTATGGTCGTAGCTCTGGCCAGATACGTGAAAGTATGCGTTCCCCGCGGAAGACGGTCGGCGAAGACCAGCACGCGGTCGTCCCGCATTTCGGAATTATTGAATGTCTCGTACCACCAGTTGTCCGGACCTGAAGCTCCGGTGTGTTCGATGGCCGAGGCCGCGCTGGTAGCCAGGTTTACGTTAACGGCTTCAAATCCGGCCGGGAGCGGGTCGTCCACAACGACGAACGAGCGATCCTGAGCGGTACTGATGTCCAAACGGATCTTATAGAGCGCACCAGCCCGGAATTTCCCATCCGTGACGGCCTGACCCTTTTCATCGACATACGTCTTGGTGATCTTAAAGCCTTCATCGCGCGCTTTGATCCTGACGCCCGATTTAGGCGCATAGGTCATGCGAACGGTGAAGTACATGCGTCCGTTCCCGGTACGGTTAAAATCAAGCGGCAGTTTGACATCTTTTTTCAGCTTATCGTACTTCACTTGCACCGTATGGAACGCCGTTGAACGGCCGCGGTATATCTGTTCCAAAACAGGTTTTCCGGCCAGTCCGACCTTGAGCGCAAAATCGGGTTCGTCTTTTTCAAAAATATTGAAGTATTTTCCCAGCGCCCAGAAAACGTAAGTGTTTTCCTGCGTGGTCCGCCACCGGCCGTCTTTACGCTCCTCAAGCAGATACCTAACCGTTTTCTCAGCCCAGGGAACATTCTCTTTTTCTGTTTCAAGGAATACTTCCAGGATGGCGGCCGTTGTGCGGGCGTTGGAATGGAACGTCCATTCCAGTCCCGAGCTTGCCGGTTCCTCAAAATGCACTGTAGTCGGATTCACCTTCATGCCGTTCATCAGGCTCCTCCGTAGCTCCTCGGCGATGACCCGGTTTCCCTTACCCTTGACCACGGCGCGCAGAAGCATAGCCCGCGCGTACAGCGGTAATTCATCACGCCGCTGGAAAAGTAATTCGACGCTCGGTGCATCGTAGTAACCCGTTTCCGCCAGCACTGCCAATGCGAACGCATGCGTCACATGCCAATAAGATAATCCATACCGATCCGGCATGACCGAACGCCTTACCAGGCTCTTTAAATAGGATAGGCCTTTATCGTAGCATTCCGATTGAACCTCGTAACCTTTTTGCTTTGCCTGAGTCAGAGCGAACATGGCATACACGGTAACATAAGGAGACACGATGCCATTACCCGTCCAGTAACTGAAGCCTCCGTCGAACTGCTGAAACTTAGGTACTTCATCCAGGTATTGTCTGATCACGTCGTCGATATTCTTCCGGCCGTCCGGGAAAGCCTCAAGACCGAATGTCTGCACAACGTCTCCGAACAGAATAACGGGAAGTACCCTCGACGTTTTCTGCTCCAGGCATCCGTACGGATATTCAAACAGATATTTGAGACTCCCGTCCAGATCTACCAGCGCCGTGGAGGACGTCTTCACAAACAGTCCGCCGAAATCATCGTAAATATTATCCGGAATCTTCACGATCTCCTGCCGGTTTTCCGTAGCGCTGCCATAGAGTGCAACCGTTTCCGAGTAGGTCGGAATCTTCATCGGGATCCGGACCTCGACGCCGTCGGTCAGACCGTTCATCACCGCTTTAAAAGTAAAGGTTCCCGTCTTGTTTTCCTTTACACTGAATTTATACCGAACCTCCTGGGAATTTCCCTTTTTCAGAAAGATCTCCCGTGTGGTTTCAGAGGTCGACTCAGCTCCATCGATTTGTGCCGCGATCTTCACGGTCCCGTCCTGATCGGAGTAATTGTGAACAAGCACACCGGCTTCGAGTTCATCCCCCACTCTTGCAAAACGCGGAAGCGCCGGGCGAAGCATAAGTTGTTTACTGACCGTGATGTTTTTTTCCGCACGGCCGAATTTGGAATCCGCGGTGTGTGCAACGGCCATGATTTTAAAACCCGTCAGGTTCTCAGGCAATTGGAACCGGATCGTCGTTTTCCCCGTGCGGTCGGTCAGTACGGCCGGATCCCAGAAGACGCACGATTTGAAATTTTTGCGCACGGACACGGCGGCAAACATCTCGTCTCCCCCGCCGCCGCCGATGCCTCCTTTTTCCTTCAAATTGGCCTGTATGATCTGGTCGAGAATATGTTTTCGGCTCTCGGTCGTGGAAACGCCCAGCTCGCGGTGTCTGTAGAAGTGAGAAAATGGATCCGGAATCTTGTAGCCGACCAGGTTCAATACGCCGATGTCTTCCACATACAAGGTGACTTCCGCCGCTTGCCCGCGCGCTTGTTGGTCTTTGACCTCCAGTTTTACATCCACCCACTCGTTGGGTGAAAATTTGTCCTTGCTCAGTTTTATTTCTACATCCAATTTCTTTTCTTCAGAATTGACGGTCAGGGCCGTATATCCGATCTTAAAGGCAGGCTTTCCAAGATCCTCAAAGCGTTCGGCCGTCGGCGGGGAAAGTCTTCCCTGAAGCAGCATCACGGATACGTAAGCATTCGGAATCATATCCTTTGTGACCGGCACCTCAACAAATGCGGCATTCCCGGTCAGTTCAACCGATCGGTGCGACATGATCCCTTCCCGTTCCACCGTGACCAGCGCCTGGCACCGTTCATACGGCGATTTGACGAGAATCTTAGCCGTCTCGCCGGGATTATAATTCTTCTTGTCCGCGACAAGATCGATCGCGTCGTCATCACGAAGACTCCATCCGGTATATCCCTCACCCGTCACATATACATAACAGGAGGACGAGACCGTATTACCAAGCGCATCCGATCCTGTGGCTTTGATTATGTAATAACCGGTGAAGCCGGGCTTAAGGCGACGCGTCACGGGCTCTGTATCCGAAATGATCTGCAGCGTATGTTCGACGGAATCTTTAACCTGCGAATTCCACTGGAAGGAACCGTCTCCGCTTCGTTCACGTACCGAGATCCATTCACGCCGGATCAATTCGACGGTGACGGTTTTCCCTTTGAGCTTTGCGCCACGCGGGTCAACCGTCACTGCGGTCAGATCCAGAGGCTGCCCCCATGTATGGAATGTGGTGGAAGGCTTCAATCCGATGTAGTATTGGCCGGCGTGAACCGTGATGCTTTTCCGCCCGCTGACAACCTGCCGATTTTTATCCGTCACTTCGCCTTCGAGCACGATCGTAGAGGTTTCCGATGTCGGATGATTCAAAGCATAAGAAACGTCCAACAGACCTCTTTCGTCCAGCTGATCCGTCTTACTCGCCATCACGGTCGCATAGCTCCAGCGGTATCCATAGTAGTCGTCCACCATACGCCCGAAGAAATAGTCTTCGTATCCCGGCGGAACAAATGAACTCTGGGTCCTCGAAAGGCTCCACTTGATAGGAGCCTGGCTCATCGGCGCTCCGAACAAATAATGTCCGTCCAATGATGCTTTCAGAGTCTCACCCCACACGTATTCCTCTTTTTCCGTGTGAATACTCACTTCGGTCTCGACGGGTTTGAATTCCTGTACTTGAAAACTCTCTGTACAAATTTCTTCGTCCCCGTCGTACGCCCGCACGGAATAATAGCCCAGCGGAGCATTCGCATCGGCCGTATACTCCAGATCGAATCCGCCCATCGCATTGGTTGTACAGCGATTTGAAAAAACTTCTTCCGAAGAGGGATTCATGATCTTGACCTGGAGCGAACGGCCGGAACTCACCGACCAGTCATCACCCGCCAACCGGCGCGTGATACCTTTGATCAGCACTTTGTCTCCGGGTCTGTAGATCCCCTGATTGGTAAACATCGTGGCCGACAACTGGTCCCCGGACCGGACGCGCCAGCTTGTAGGAATATTGAAACGGTACAGTTCAACGGAACGTTCGGAATTGGCATAGGCTTTCTGACCTGCTTTCGAAACAAAGACCCATTGTCTCGGCTCGCTCCATTCATTCTTTGCTTTCAATCCAAGCGACTCCCATCCTGGCGTCTTGACAAATCCTTTGCCGTCCGTTCTCCCGGCCCACGCGATCTGACCGTCGTCGCCGCGGATCTCGACGTACGCCTCGGTAATAGGTCTGGCATCCTTTAAGTGGGTAACGTAGATCAGATTGTTCAATCTTGAGAATTTGGCCGTGATCCCGATTTCGGTAAGCTGTACGACAGCGCGGCGCACGTAGGTTTCATCGCCATGCTTGAATTCCACGAGGATATTGGCGTTCCGTTCCTTTTGGAGGACCTCATCTAGTTTGATCGGGTAAATACTCTGCTTATTTATTTCAACATCGGGGACTTCCGAGCGCGAACTTTCCCATTTGTGAAAATAAAGATCCTGTTTCCACAGGCCCTGGTCCAGCACCGAAATCAGGTCTTCTTCGGACAGTCTGGCCAATTTGATCTGAACAGGTTTGGGATTGATGACGGAAATATTGAAATCATGGCTGAGATACGATTCGATGATATTTTCACCGTCTTTGAATTGCACGGCAGGCTCATAATCGCCCGTCGTAAAAGACCGAATGACATCCTGACCGAGTTTATTGCCAAAGTCATCCGTCAGATCGTTACTGATACGGAATTCGTAATAGGTTCTCGGCTGCCAATCGACGTAGATCGAATGGGAATATTCATCATCCCAATACGAGTCGTAAACGTACTGGATCTCGGCTGTAGGCGTAATGGACATATGCGATCGAAGCTCATCGGGATCCACGCGATTGGTCAATTTGATCCTGAGCGGACGGGCGGGCGACTCCGGTTCGGCAAACCGAATCATCTCCAGAGGTCCGTAGGTTGTAAAATGGATCGTTTGGCTCTCTTTACTGCCAAGCGTGCCGGCTTTCCCCATGATCCCCGAAGCCAAAGTAAGTGTATATCCGGTCATCATGGATAACGGCGCCGGCGGCGTGACGATCAATAACCGGCCCTGCAATTCCGGGACAGATGACGAAGAAAGCCCGTAATTATAATTCTGAATGTACTCTTTGATCTCATTAGTATCCGCCTCCCCGACGAGCGCTTTCATCGGTACTTCGTCGTGTTCCTGATAAAGAACGATCTTCTTCTGAGCATCCGGAAGCGAAACCGGGAGGTTGAACAGGAGATAGAGCTTGGGGTTTATCGTGACGCCTCTCGCCTCATGATAGATATTGGAGTGAACAAATTTGGGGCGCGTGGTTTCGAACGTAAAAGTATAATCTTTATCCAGCCGATCTCCCGAAACGGCTTTTACACCGGCGGGGATCGTAACGCGGTACCGTGTGGCCGGTGTCAGTCTTTTTTCTGGCGTAAAGGAAAGAGTGTTCGTCCCCAACCACCGGAATTTTCCGTTGATCGCTGGCTCGATCTTCAAAGGTCCGCTCCCATCGCCTTCCGGAAGTGCCTCCAAAGGCACCATGGCCTGATTGAATAGAACGACCACGGAGTAGAATTGGTCAAGACCTTCAACCGATCCCTGCGGCGTGGCCGACACAATTTGCAGACCCTGCTTCTGGGGCGTGGAATTTTTATCCTGCGCCTGAGTCGAATCGCCGATACTGCAGGAATTGACATAGATCACAAGGGACGCAGACATCGTGATCGCTGCAAGAAAACATAACCAGGTGATTTGAGCAAACCTCGGGGTTTTCATAGGCACCTCCGCCAGCATAAAACTTCGGCGCGCCGTCTACCCTGCATTTTTATAATCGTAGGATATTTTGAGCGCGACGATAATAATGTTGAGTATGATCGAAATGATGTTGGCCAGAATGATGGCCCAATCCTCCAGATGAATACCGTAAGCCAGCCAAAGCGACATGCCGGCCAACAACAGCAGCGGCTGCCTCAGTGAAACATCTTTGGCGCTTTTCAAACGGTAGCTTTTGATCACCTGAGGAAGAAATCCAACCGTTGTCAGAAAGCCGGCCAGTAATCCCACATAAGTCCAGTTCATAACGTATCGGCTATGAATGTCCGTTGATAATATCGATATGCAGTTCTTTGAGCTGCCGTTGATCCACGGTTGACGGTGCGTGATCCATCAGAGAGACGGCGCTGTTCGTTTTTGGGAAAGCGATCACGTCGCGGATGGATTTGCGTCCTGTTAATAGCGCCGTTAGGCGGTCAAATCCGAGCGCAATGCCGCCGTGCGGCGGAACGCCGTATTCAAAGGCTTTGAGTAAGAATCCGAATTTCAATTCACGTTCCTCCTGACTGAGCTGAAGCGCGTCGAACATGGCATTCTGCAGGTCTTTTTTGTGAATACGTATGCTGCCGCCCCCCACCTCATTGCCGTTGAGAACAAGATCGTAGGCTTTGGCATGTACTCGGCCCGGATCGGATTCCATTTTCCCGAGATCCTCGTCTTTCGGAGACGTGAAGGGATGATGCATGGCCACATACCGTTTTTCTTCCGCATCGTATTCAAATAAAGGGAAATCCAATACCCAAAAGAGACTGAATTCGTTTTCGTTGATGAGACCAAATTCTTCGGCCAATTTGAGACGCAATTGGCCCAGCGCAGTTTGCGCGGTCCTCTTTTGATGCGCCACGATCAGAAGAATATCTCCTTCTTTGGCCGCCGTTCGATCCACGATCTGCGCCAGCATCTCGGCACTCAGAAATTTGGCGATCGACGAGGCGATCCCGCCGGCTTCGACTTTTATGGTGGCCATGCCCAGCACTCCAAAAGTCTTCAGAAATTCGGTCACTTCGTCTATTTTCTTCCTCGAGAACGCCGCCGATTGTCCTTCCACTTTTATGCAGGCAACGGTTCCGTTTTCCTGCGCGAGCGTTTCCCTGAAAACCTTGAATTCGGACGATTGGACCAGATCGGAAAGGTATTGTATCGGCATCCCGAACCGAAGATCGGGCTTATCGCTGCCGTACTGCTCCATGGCGTCAACATAGCTCAACCGGGGAAGCGGAAGTGACAGTTCCACGCCTTTCAATTCTCTGAAAATCTTAGCCATCAATGCCTCGATCGTCTTCAGCACATCTTCGCGGTCGACAAAGGACATCTCAACGTCCACCTGAGTGAATTCAGGCTGACGATCCGCCCGGAGATCTTCGTCGCGGAAACACTTGACGATCTGGAAGTACCTGTCGAAACCGGAAACCATGAGCAATTGTTTGTAGATCTGCGGTGACTGCGGCAGCGCGTAAAATTTTCCGGGATGCACGCGGCTGGGAACGAGATAATCCCGCGCACCCTCCGGCGTACTTTTCATCAGCACCGGCGTCTCGACTTCGATGAACTGCTGTTCGGTGAAGAACGAACGGACAATCTGCGCCAATTGATGCCTCAGGATGAGCGGGTCCTGCATGAACTTGCGGCGCAGGTCCAGATACCGGTATTCCAGCCGCAGATCTTCGTCGATCTTCAACTTCTCATCGTTCAATTCGAACGGCGGCGTCTTGGCCCGGCTGAGTATCTCCAGTCCCGTGGCCCCGATTTCGATTTCACCCGTAGGCATATTCTTATTGATATTGCCGGCGCCGCGGGCCAGCACTTTTCCGCTCACGGATATGACGAATTCGCTTCGCAGCTCTTTGGCTTTCTCATGTATGTCCGCATCGGTATCCGGATTGAAAACGATCTGCGTGAGGCCGTAACGGTCTCTGAGATCGATGAATATCAGTTTCCCCATATCCCGCCGCCGGTGTACCCATCCGATCAGCCGTACGGATTGGCCTTCATGTTCTTTTTTCAATTGTCCGCAGGTATGCGTTCGTAAAGTCGTTTGTACCTCAGCTTTCATGATCTCCGGTTTCTCCTAAAAAAATAATGCCTGATTCTATGTACACAAAAAAAGGAATGTTTACAAATGTTAATTAAGACATGTTATTTGATGTGTCCCGGGCTTTTAGCGATGTCGGAAATTTCATTTCCTCATAGATTATTTTTCGAATGGCCTCAGAACAATGAACAATAAAAAAACCGTACGCCTCAGGCGTACGGTTTCAAAAAATACTCTGGTGTTATCCAATTATTTTGTGAACACGAAGGTCTGATTGATGGTAATCACGCCTTTCTTGCCTTTGGGGAAACTCCATCCGCGGATCTTATTGGTCACGCAGGTAGCTACCGCGTTACCAACGGTGTTCTGGGTGATATTGACACCCGCCACACGGCCGGCCTGGTTGACTTTGATCTGAACGCTCAGCTTGCCTTTCAGATCCGGCGATTTCTTCAATTCTTTCTGATAGCACGAGTTTACCGCCGCCGCATTGGCATCGATCACAGACTGGATCTCACCGGCCGAGGCTCCGGTTCCGCCGCCGCCAGAAATAGAGGCTTTACCGACACCGATCAATCCGCCGCCCGATTCTCCGGCCGATACGGATAGTCCGCCCGGATCGCCCAATAAGGCCGTCAGATCGCCGAGACCGCCTTCACCTCCGACAGCGCCGCCGCCGGATCCAAGAACGGTTCTGTCACCGGCTCCACCGCCGGCTTCACCCAATCCTCCGATCTGACCCAGAACATTGTCAAGACCACTGGAAGAACCGCTGAAGTCCACGGCCGCATACCTGCCGGAAGCGCCGGTACCGGTAGCACCAGCCACGGCCAAGACGCCTTTACCGGCTGCTTTACCGGCCGCTTTACCTGCACGTGCAGCCGCAGCAGCTTTGGCGGCAGCCGCGCGTCCGGCTTTACCAACGTTACCCGTCGGGGCCTTTATGGTCGCCGCGGGACCGGTAGCCGTAGATTCTTCGGTCTTCTCTTCTTCTTTCGGCTTGTCGATCTCTTCTAACAACTTAGGATCGACCTTATTGATCTGACCCAGCTTCTTCAAGAGACGATTGTCAATTGTGGCAACCACTTGCGGTTTAGGCAGGGAGGCCGCCCAAAGAAGCGGTAAATACACTAAACACAAAGAAATGAACCACAATCCCATCATGCGCTTATCGAGAGATGCCCAATAGTTTCTTTGAAACTCTTTGGGAAACGCGACGATCCGGATCTCTCTTGCTCCTGCGGAAGCCCTTCCGCCGGGAGGCGCCGCGCTGGCCTGCGGATTTTTGTCGTTTGTTAACGGACTCATTGAAACCTCCTTAAAAGACCCTTGTCATTCAGACAACGGTCTGACTTTTTCTGCATGTTTCGGCTCAGGCGAATTTAGATCCCGAGAACATCGCCTTTATTGGATAAATTACCAAGCAGGCGCAAATTAGCATAACCGTTTCGACCGCAGGTGATGATAACCTTTAGCAAAAGATTGAAAGGTATCCGTTCATCGCCTACAATAACAAGCTCACGTTTGAATTCAATGCCGAATTTGGATTCCAGTTCAATAGCACGCGCCGATTCTTCGTCCAGCTTATCGGCTAATTCCTGGATCACGAAGCTGTTCTTTTGAGCAATTACCTTATCCACTTCGACAATGGATTCCCTTTTAAAGAATATATGCGCCGTGGAAACGTTGATTGCCAAGGTCTTTTTCGGTTTCGCCATGGCCAAAATCTTCGGCGGTTTCAAACCGTCCGATTTTGTTGCCAGCGATCCTTCCGTACTAAAATTCATAAGAAGGAAGAGCAACATGATGGTAAGGATGTCCATCATGGAGTTCATGTTGAGCGTACCTTCTTCCTTGCTCTTATTCTTCTTAGCCGCTGATGGTTTAAAAGCCATGTTACAATCCTTTATTTACTAGGAAAATTACTTACATTACTATCTTACCAACGCCAATATTGATAAACCAAGGCTGTTTGACAACTCTCTTGGTATCCGGATCCTGCAGTTCTTTGACCGCGGCGGCGGTTATAATATCCATGGTCGTTATTATAGTTTGATATTCTATAACATCCTCGGCCGTGATAATAATAACGCGCTCGTCTTCGAAGCCTTTGCCTCCAATGGTCTTGACCGCTTCTTTGAGTTTCTGATCAAGCCCCAGAAAATCGTACTTACCGTCCGAAAGTCTTGGAAGCGTCGGCCCGCCACCGGCGGCACCGCTCAAGACCACCGAATTTCCGGCGATCGTGAAACCCTTTTCTGTGATCACGAGTTTTAAGCCGACTTTTCGGGGTTCTTCTTTGGGCTTATCCTCCTTCGAATCGGAAGGACCTGCCGCAGCGCCTCCACCAACCGGCGGAAGATTGAGTTCCAGCCAGCTGTTTTTTACAAAGCGCGAACAGCTTAGCAGAAGCGGGATAAGGATACACATCATGTTCATGATGGGCCGCAGGTCCAGCTCCGTGCTTTCGATCTTCGTGCTCCGTTTTGCAGATGGTTTAAATGCCATAAAATCACCTTTATCGTTTGATCAACCTCTGTTTTACATCTTATGTGGTAATGGAAACAATAATCGCTTTCGGAAAGCTATGTTTATTATTTGTTTCCGGTCATAAGATTGATCAATTTCACCATGTGCTCATCCATTTCATCGATGATCTTGGTGGTTTTCGTAGTGATGACCGTATAAGCAATGATACACGGAATAGCCACAGTCAAACCCCAGATGGTTGTCTGCATGGCGGCGGAGATACCGCCGGCGAGCATGAGGGCCTTCTGATCTTCAGGCAGAGCCGGATTAGCAACGGCCGCGAAAGCGATGATCAGACCGTACACCGTACCCATCAGACCGAAAAGCGTCGATACGTTACTGAGCATGGCGATATAACCGGAACGTTCCGTCAGTCTGGGAATGATCTCCAGAGTTCCTTCGTCCACGGCATTCTGAATGGCGCGGAAATCCAACGGACCGCCTTCTTTTTCTACGGCTCTCTTCAGACCGGCCAATACGACCGACGGAAGGGCTTTGTCTTTGGCTGTTTCGCAAAGAGCAATGGCTTTCTTCAAGTTACCGCCGGCAACCAGTTTGCGAACTTCCGCCATGAATTTGTTGGCATCCACATTGGAACGTACAAATATGAAATAAAGTCTTTCTGAAATCAAAGAAACGGAAAAGACGGCGCAGAGTGCGATAACCCACATGTAGATACTGCCGTCAACCTCCCACTTGAAGCTCATGAAGTACTGTTCAATGAATACATCAAAACCCGATTTCTGGGGTGCCGCGGCGGCTCCGCCTTCCTGGGCATAGGCCGCAGTTGCTGAAAACATCATCGATACATTCATCAGCACGACCAGTGCCAAACCCATGACTTTAGCAATACTCTTTTTCATGAAACAACCTCCTGTTAAGTTCAATGAGTGAATTTAATGGATTATCTTATACGATTTAAAATTTCAGTAAAACGATTATCAGGAATCTCGTTCAATAATGAAGGGGGATGAAGTGAAAATTAATGGATTTAATATACATACATTTTTTTGAAATGCAAGTTTTTTGTTAATCCACCTATTTGTCAATTCCGTCTTTTTTTCAAGATCTTGTCGATTTCGGTCAGATCGACCGATTCGGTATTCAGAAACTCGCCCTTGTCGATAAAAACAAGATCGAGATAGCGTCTTTTGATCTCTTTATCGTAGGATTTTTGTCCCACGACCTTTTCGATTTCCGGAGCCACGCGGCGGTTAAACAACGACACGCCGGGACCTTCCACTTTGCCTTTGATCGTGGACTTTGTGAAGAAGGACACCGTTTCACCAGTGGGTTTGTAATAGACCACGAAAATCGTTTTGTCCCCGGCCTGCTCTTCTTTGACCGTGTACAGTTTCGGATCGGGCGCTTTTTGTGTGGCAATGACCACGACAACCTGTTCGCCGTTCTCATCCTCGGTCAGTTCCATATCCGGATGTCTGACCTCCTGCGCAAAAGAATGACTCGGTGCGGCAAATAAGGCCAAAGCCGTTATAAAGAGGCCGGCAAGGATCCAATTGTTATATGTCATAAGATCTCCTTTTTATCTCCCCTGGAGTATGCGGCCGCGACGGTACAGCAATTCTTTGAGCTGTTCGTTGGGCGGCAGCGCCGGATCGGCGAACTGGGCGGCGATATCTTCCACTTCGTTGACTTCCAGGAACAGGCGTATGCCGTAATGTTCCTTGGGTGTATCAATATCGCGGACCGCGACAGCCAGAATATTTTTGCCCTGCACGAAATTTTCCTGGAAAAGGTCATGTATGTCAAGAGAATCACCTTTGACATCCGGATTTTCCTGGAGCGATGATCCGATAAAACTTCCGTTGAGGTAGAAGTCGTATCCTCCGTCGACCGCCACATACAACCGGCCACCCTGAGGGTTACCGGTAATATTAAAGGTTTTGCGGAAATACACTACTTTGGCCGTATCCAATTGTTTCTTGATCGCATCCTGGGTATAAACCGGTTTCGCCGTTGTATCCTGCACCATCCACGATGCGAGGACGGAGCCCTGACCGGTCAGATACGACTTGGTTTCGGATGTATCTACCGAGGCCGTATCCGGAGTTATCGGAGTGGCCGAGGCCGAATCGGTCGGGACAACACCGACCGCGGTGTCCACCGGTATCACCTCGCTTGGCGGAACATATTTCGGCAGAACGGGTTTGGTCACCGACTGCCCAAGGCCCAACCACAATGGATAGGCGAAATTGGTATCTAAGACCGCGTGCGCCACGATCTCGGTATTGGGCGGATTGGATGCGTTGTACCAGCTGAGATCATTGTAAACCGGGGTCTGCCAAGATTCAAAGTATTTGTTGTTGGAGTACCAGTCGTCGTAATTAGAAGCGTAGGTTCGGGTGATGGACTTCAACTGCAACAGTTTGGCATAGTACTGATCGTATTTGCCCAAAAGAGACAAAATTCGCTTCGTAGAAAGGTCCTCTGTGACGGCTATGTTATCGCCTTCAGCGCCGTTGGGATCCTGTTCGAGTCGGACGAGTTCCAAATCGGTCGCCGAATTGAAGGCCTCTTCAAGTACGCCGCGCGCATTCTCCCTCGCAAAGTTGAGCACCTGGCTATAGGTCGCACTCGCTTCGCTCAGATAAATAAATGTCTCATCGGACTGCTTCTTGAAGTACTCCGCTTCATATCCTTTATAATATTTATCGGCCGTATCGGCTTCCGAATAATTGAGTCTGGCGAACTGATACGCAAATTCGAACATTTCACGCTGGATCTGTCTGGCATCTTCGTTAAACATATTTTTCGCTTTCGCTTGTTTAACGGCATTCGCATAGGTCTTGATCGTTTGCTCGCCGATCGGTTTAGCGAATTGCGAAATGTACGTATTCATTTCTATCGGGATCTCATAAAAAATAGTATAGAAATCTTTTCCCGTCTTCTTGTCTATATAGTTCTCGCCGCCGGCCACAACCTCGCGGTAATGATCGGAATTGTCTTTATAATATTGCATGGTGATAAAGGCCAGCTTGGACAATTCACCAGGGACGATGCCGGTGAAACGAACAATATTGCGGCGGCATTCGCTGGTATACTTGTCACTGATACCGAGCGAGTCCATCTCCTTAACGGCCGTCTCAAATGCCGCAATGGCATCGTTGACCGACGGAAGGATGGCTTTACCCAGGATCTGCTGAAGGTAACTGACATACTCCAGTGTTCCCGGCTTGAAATCTGCCGGCACGGGCGCATTAAGGTAGGTTTCGAGAATCAGTTTCTTCGCATTAGCTACCGCGTACAGGATACGCGAGACCTTGGATCTGGAGAGATCCCGATACTGGATCGCCAATTCCTGCTGACGCGCTTTGGAGAATTCTTTTTCCTTAGCCGTTCGGCCTTCCCATGCCCATTTATAAACTAATTGCGCCGAATCGGGACTCTTGGGATAGAGGCGGTTGGCCGAATCCAGGATCGCCTTCTGATCGTTCAGGAATTTCTCATTGGCTTTATCGAGGAAAGTGTACGCGTTCTTATATTCCTCTACCGCGCCGCGATAAGCCTGGGAGGCCACAGAGTAGGCGTCCTTCTGAGCCTGGATCTGCTTGACGAGGTCCCGTTCCAAAGCAAACTGCTTCGTCGCCAAAGCGTCGCCGGCCTCTTCTCTGACAAGGCCTCTGTAATACGTCGCTTCATAGGTCCGGATCTGGGCGTACGTGGTCACGGCCTCGTACAAAGTCATGAGTTCTTTTACGATCGCGATCTTCATCTCTTCCTTGTATTCCACGCCCGGTTCGCGCAGCTGTATCTTGGAAAAGTCCTCATACCGCATGCGGGCCAGTTCGTAGGCCGCTTCGGAAGAGAAATATTTATTGAAATCAAGATTGATACGTTTCAATTCATCGCTCTTCTTCAAAGCGTCGCGGAATGCAGAAGTTGCTTCCACACGTCGGTTCTTACGCAAATGGTTCATACCGACGTCGTACAACGCCTGCACGTTGCGTTTGTCGTTGGGGAACGTGGCGGCGAACTGCCGGTATTTCTGATATGCCCGTTCTTCTTCGCCGATAAGGAAATACAGGTTGGCAATGCCGAAATCCATCGTGGAAGCGTATTCCGATTTCGGATAACGCTTCACGAATTTTTCGCTGACACGAATGGCCTCGCTGTTCATCGCCTTGCCTTCGACGGAATCTCCCTGTGCATTGGCGCGTTTGGCGGCTTGCTCCAGATAGTACTCCGCATTATACAAAGCGATCTCCGCCGTTGCGGCGCCGTTATTAACGGAATAACTTGGATAATTATCCGCCAGACGTTCCGCCGTTTTAGCGGCCGGCTTCATCTCTTTGAGGTCGGCGTAGGTCGATTGCACGTTCCACAGAGCATTAGGAGCGTCCTTAAGGTCCGGGAAGGAATCCGCGTACATCTCGAACGACTTGATGGAACGTTTCAGTTCTTTGGAATTGCCGTATTCAATACCTGATTTGAAGAGCGCCAGCGCACGGTCGTCGCGTTTGGAATATCCGATCTTCGTGCCTTCTTCAAACGCTCTCTGAAATTCACGAGCCGCCTTGGCCGATTCTTTGTTGGCCTGGAAGTCTTCGCCGCGTTTGTAGATCGAATAGAATACGACGTTCCGCGCCTGCTCTTTTTGCTCCTTGCTGGAGGTCGAAGCGTTCAAAAGGCGGGCAGCGACTATTTCCGAACTGCGAAAATCCTTGCGGTCATAATAGGTCTGCATCAAATACTGCTGGGATATCTGCGCTTTGTCGCTGTTGGGATATCTCGTGACGATCGTGTTAAAATACTGGCCCGATCGGTTGAAATCGTTATGATTGTAATATATCTGACCGGCATACGCGAGAAAATCCGGCGTCTTACGGCCCGGCGTTCCCATGACCGGTTTAGGATTACCCAGCGAGTCCACCGGATATTGGGAAACCGTATCCGAGAAAATACGCGCGTAACTGTTGATCGCATCGATCAGCTTCTCTTCCCCCGGATTCAACGGAATGATACTGTCGGCCGGTGCGTTCGCCGGTTTCTTATAAGGCGTTTTCCGGTACAACGAATCCGCGATAGTATAAGCCGTCATCGCCGCATTGTAGCGGTAAAGATCCTGCGGATAAATGGTCGCCACCTTTACGTAATCTTCGTAAGCGGAGTCCAGAAGACCGAAGAAACGGTACTGAATGAAAGCCAGATTGTAATGGAAGAAATAGGCGTTGGTATCCACAGGGAAATATTTGATAAATTCGCGGCTGAAAACCATGGCCGTCTTCCAATCGGCCAGATCGTTGGAGGCTTGCGCCTCACCGTAGAAATAGAAGATGTTCTCAACCAAAACGTCGCGCGCCATACGGTTACCTTTGGCGACGATCTCTTTATCTTCCTGCGCCTTGGACCATTCGGAATTAGGTTTATAGGCGTTGTATAACTTGTAACGGTTATCAATCACGCTATCAAGCAAAGCCTTGGCCACGGCTTTATCCGTGTAAGACCTCGAAAGACGGTCATACGTGGCGATAATCTTATATTGCGCTTCCGGCGCCCGCCAGAAAAGAGGATAATTCTGGACCATGCTCTTGTAGGCATAAAGAGCCAATGTGTCTTTTTGTTCTAAATTATACGATTCACCCAATTGCCACATGATCTCCGGCGCATAACGCTTGTCACTCAGCTTGGCCTCATCAATATACGACTTGATCAAACGGTAACCGCCCTCGTTGGTTCCCTGCGCCAGGTCGATCTGCTCCGCCCAACGGTTGAAACTGATCCCGATATAGACCAGCGCTTCGACATCGAGTTCCTGTGTTTCATTGTTATAATATTTCGAAGAATCGACATCATCAATCAGATATGTAAAATAACTGATCGCCTGAGGATAATTACCAAGCCGGTAGTGCGTCCACGCCAGTTTGTACACGGCTTCCGGGAAACGCTCAGCCGTCGGGTAGTCCAGGACCTTACTGTAGTTCTTGATAGCTTTCTGCAGATCCGCATCTCCGCCGCGGAGAAAATAATACTCCGCGATACGGTTGTATGCCTCCGGCGCATATTTGCTGTCGGGAAAACGAATGGCTAAGTCCTGATAGATCTTCAGGGCCTCTCTTTGTTTCTTCTCCGATTCCTGCTTCCACCGCGTCTCCTGCTCAGGATACGACAGGGCACGTGATCTCAGCTGATTACCTTCCTGTTCACGGATATACGCAATATTGTACATGGCATCGACGACGTACTGGCTTTCCGGATAATTTTCGATCAATTGCTGGAACGTTTTCAATACGTCGGAATAATCCATTTCCGGTTCCGGCAATGTCTTCGGAGGCTCGATCCCATCCAACAATTCTTCAAGTTCTTTGTCTTTCTTACCCTCGTTCACCCACTGTTGACGCTTCTCTTCGCGCAAACGATCCCATTCCGCTAACCGCTGGCCGTTTTCAGTGGCGATCGAATCCACAATCGTTTGGAAATTATCATTTAATACCGATACGAGATATTCCGCGCGCTGAAGGAGAACGAGCGCCGTGGAGGTCGAGCTTACGCTTACCTTCTCAAGATACTCCTTGCTTTGTTTCAATCCTTTGTCCAGAAGCTCGAGTCTTTCCGTCTCCAGTTTGGTCTTTTGGCCTTCGATCTCTTCTTTTAGTTTAAGAAGGTCCTCACTGGAAACATTCTCAAGAGCTAAAGAATCATAGTTCTTTGCCGTGTTATCCTGACCATGGATTCTGACGCTGCCAAACGCCGCCAAGGCGAGCACGCACGCCGACAGAAAAACTGTATGTAAGGTTTTTTTCATAAGATATTCCATTATGATTCTATGAAGCTTCTGTAAATACGTAGTTGACTGGACCGATCCCGCCAGACCGCATGATGGCCGGAATAGGCATAGGTCTGTTCGTAAGAATTCGAATATTCCATATAATAAGACATCTCACCATTTTCCTGGCCGCCCCCGCCGTTTTCCGACGTACTGTCGGAAGACGCGTTCTCAACGGGTGTTTCACCGCTTTTGATTTCTTCCGTACCGGTTTTAGCGGCCGTGTCCGGCGCGGTTGTCTCGGTTTCGATCTCTTCCTCGGCCGGGGTTTCAACAGGCTCTTCCTTGATCGTGTCCTGCGGTATGACTACCACTTCAGGCACGAGGTCCTTATAATCAAACGGATCCGCTTCCGGTTTCTCAGTGGCTTTGGCCTGGAAAAACTCTTTTTCGAAGAACTGTTTCTGCGAAGCCCTCATTTCCTGCAGCTCTTTATCCCGTATCTCCTGTTCTTTCAGCTTGATCTCTTCTTCGATCGCAGCGATCTTACTCTCATAATTCTTCTTCCTGGTGAGAAGGATCTTGTCAATCTGAGACGCGGCGCGGGCCAGGTCTTTTATGGTCTCGTTCTTGGTGGTATTGATCACATAAGTAATATTGTTCCGGCCGTAACTTGCAAAATCGCCCCAGGTATCAAGATCCACATAATTCTCAATCGGGTCTTCCGTGAAAAGCATGACCTCGTAATCGCTCAGCCGGTAATACAGATCAGCCAGTTTATTCCGTTCATACTGAAGTTTCACGAGAGAAGCTTCCCGGTTCTTTTCCTTTGCGGTAACCATCAGATTATCGATCGTGATCAGTTGATTTTGTATCATTTCTTTTTCGCGCGAAATCTTATCCTTGAGAGCCATCAGAGACTTGTTACGCGCATCGATCTCGCTGATGGAGCGCGGCACTTTGTGAAGCGAGAAATAGCTTTGGGTTTCCACATTGGCCATCAGATCGCCGGTTGTGGCGCTCGTATCGCCGCTCGCATAAGCCTGTTCGAGAAATTTCTCTCCGCCGATCGATTGGAACTCATTGAGGTAACCGGTCAATTCTTTGTTGAGCTTATTGATCTCAGCCTGATCCTTCTTTTCCTCAGCGTTCTTAAGTTTTCCTTCCGTTACCCGTATTTTGCTGATGAGATTGGACATCGTCTGATAATAGCCGGCCGAACGCGTATCTCTGGAAATGGCCTTCATAAACCCATTATTGGACATAGCCAATTCCAACTTATCATATAACGTCGTATAATTGACATACGCCAAACTGTCGTTGCGCAATCGTGCGATCGTTCTCGCCTCGTCCAGCTGGGCCAAAATCTTCATTGAGGAGTCCCTCTCGGTCACAAACTGGTCTGCGAGGTACTTGGCTTCCGTTGCACCAGCCACGTAATTGTAAGCGTCGACGGCAAGAAGCTCCCTGTCCTTGTCCGACAATGTAGGATCCAAAACCTGTATGTTGCCCAGCAACGTCTTGGCTTCATAATAATAATCCGAAGCCGGATAAGTTCTCAGGAGAGAATCCACGTAAGTTCGCGCCGTATCGATATCGTTATCTTTCAGTGCCGACCACGAAAGAGCTAAGAGAGCCGCGTCATGAAATTCGGATGCGGCCGGGATCAATTTGATGTGAGGATAAACCGCTTTGAGCTTCTGTCCGTTGGTCGTTAGTTCGAACTTGATAAAAGCCAGTTTTAACTGAGCCAGATCCTTCAGCTGTTTCTGTAACTCAACGCTGAATCCTTTACTGTTGGCTTCCAGCTTGGCGACCGACTCGAACTGCTCGATGGCTTCCGGATATGTTTCAAGGTTGGCATACGCATGCCCCATCACGTACTTAGCCGGATAATAGTAGCGGGAAGTCTTGGGGATCTTGTTCAGAATCCCAATGGAGGCCGTGTAATCCGAAGTCTTGAATAAAGTCAGTCCCGCCAAATAAAAAGGCTGGTTATACTCCACATCCTTCTTTTTTCCGGCCTGAACCTTGGCTTCAAATTCGGCAAAATATTTCTGCGTCTTATTACGGTCGGTCTGAATATAACTCATCACAACCAACCGATTAAGGGACCGCTCGACGAACGGAGACGAAGGATAATCGGTGACCAGCTTGAAGAAAGCATCTTCAGCATTCCCGAAATCTTTCATGCGGTAATAACTCTCCCCAAGATAATACGTAATGTCGTCCCATTCGGTAAAATAAGTCTTGTAAGTATCGAGGATGTCTTTGAATTCCGCGGCCGACACGGTATAACTGCCTTCTTTGAATCTTTTGAAGGCCTGTTTAAGCTGACGGTTGAACATCGAACGAACCTGATCATTCTCCCCGCTTTTGATCAGGCGGTCACGAATCCCCAACGCTTCGATCCGGGTCAATTCGTGATCCATACCGTAGAGCTTCTGATATTCCATGTGCAGCTCATTGAGACCGGCCTGGCTGGTAAATCCCGGCATGAGATAATTTTTCTTCTTCATCAGATTGAGATTGTCCCGCACCGTCTTGAGCTTTGCGCGAATGGAATCCCTGGAGAGCGGAAGAGCCAGTTTAGGCTCAGACGAAGGTTTAATCAGTTTTTTGTCTTTGCGGTATTTGTATTCGCCTCTGATGGACGACATCAGATCCAGAAGTAGAAGCTCATTGTCAAGATAGCGGTAGGCAAAACTTTCGTCCAGACTTTGTATGTATTGACTCACACTGGTACGATATTCTTGTCTTATCTCCTTGTCCGACTTCTGCGAGAAAACGTCCCCGGTGAACACAAGCCCGAGCCCTAACGTAACAGCTATGGCCGATATCCGCCGGACTGGGTTTCTAGATCTTTGCATAAATCGCCTCAAACATTCGTTTTGAATTGAAAATACGGACACGGCACGGGGTCTTTTTACACCCCCAAGCCGCACAAAAAGAAAGACATGAAAAGGGCTTTATTTTATCAAGCGAAATGTAGTTTTTTTTACATATGAAGTCAAGTTTTAAATTTAAGTTTAGTATAAGATTAACTCATCGGCTGGACGGGAAAACTGCTCCTATCCAAACCACTTGCTTTGAGGGACAGGAGGAACATAAAAATTCAAGAATTCGAAGATATCCCGGCAGGAGTTGGCCAAAAAATAAAAGTCCCTGTGGCCTTCCTTGGCGAACCGTTTCTGATACAGGCTCTCGAAGAACTCATTTAATGGTTCGTAGAATCCTTCCAGATTTAACAGAACAATGGGTTTAGTATGAATCTGGAGTTGTTTTAGGGTCAGGATCTCCACAACCTCGTCCAAAGTGCCGAAACCGCCCGGCATCGCAACAAAAACGTCGGATCTCTCTTCGATAAAACTCTTTCTTTCCCGCATGCTTGCAGTTACGATCAATTCATCCGCGTCTTCGAAGGCGATGCCTTTATCTCTGATGAACTCAGGTATCACGCCTGTCACATGGCCTCCGCCATCTTTGACCGATCTGGCAAGCCGTCCCATCAGACCTACCCGGCTGCCCCCAAAAACCAGATCGTACCCGTAACGGCACATTTCCTTCCCAAGCTCTTCGGCCGCCCGGTAATATATGTCATCCACCGCATCGCTGGAGGAGCAATAAACAGCCATCTTTTTACGCACGATGGTCTCCGGAAAATACGTATCCCATCAGTCGGTAGGCCATCTTGGCCAGATTGTAGTCGGAAATAGGTGATTCTTTAGAAGGCGAAAGTTCCACGATATCAAATCCAATCACTTGTCTTTTTTCGCAGACGTGCTTCAGGAACCGCAGCGTTTCAAACCATCCCAATCCGCCCGGCTCCGGTGTCCCTGTAGCAGGAATGATACTGGGATCCAGTCCGTCGCAGTCGATGGTAATATAGACCTTGTCTTTCAGCTTTTCCACGGCACCGGTCATCCATTCGGTCCGGCCGCAGATATCCTTTGCGTAAAATGTTTGGATATTGTTTTGAACTATGAGTTCCCTTTCCTCCATGCATTGCGCACGGATCCCGATTTGCACGATGCTCTTGTGAAAGTCCCAAATCCTCTTCATGACGCAGGCATGGCTGTACGGGGTTCCACCGTAAGTTTCCCGGAGATCCGAATGGGCGTCGATCTGGAGCACGGAAAAATCGTCGCCGAATTTGTTGTGAAACGCTTTAACAATAGGACCGGTAACCGTATGTTCCCCGCCAAGACTCACAGGAAACTTGCCGTCATCCAGAATTTTTCCCACGGCCTTTTCGATCATCGCCAACGCTTTGACTCCTTTGGCCGATTTGAAGGCTAAAGGTTTCAGCGTGGCAATACCAAAATCACGTACCGAGTCCCGATCGAGTTCCTCGTCGTAGAATTCCACCAGTTGCGATGCCGCAATAATCGCCCCGGGACCTTTTTTTGTTCCTTTTCCATAACTGGTGGTTGCTTCGTATGGCACGGGTAATACGGCGAATCTGGCGGTTTTATAATCGCTCAGGCTTTTGTCAATGCCAAGAAAATTATTCGGAACTTTTTCCACGATCGGAACTCCTTTCTTCTTCAGTTATACAGACCAAACGTATTTATCGGAAGCCTCGTCCGGTATTGCAATGATCAAGGGTTTACGCGAAGGCCGGCGTACGATTTCTCTTTCCCGCTCCCGCACGGCTACGGTCAACTCTAACTTCTCTTGCGCTTTCAGTCCCAGCATCTCAAACGGGATCTTCACTTCCAGGATTGCGTCAAATCGGCTTTGGCAGCGATTATCGGCCTGGCGGAATCCTTCCGATCCCACGGTTAGGAAAACAGAATTTCCAAACTCAAAACGCACGGAATAAACCGGATCGGTTCTGAATTTTTCGCACGCTTTCTCAAAAAAATCGATCCTGAAATAAACGGATGTCTCATCAAATCCGTAACGAATGGTTTTGATCCAGCGTTCGGACAAGTGCATGGTATCACCGTCCATCTGGGCTTCGTACAAGCCCGCATCCGACCATTCGTAAAAATGGGTCACGCGTCCGTCGATCTTGGGCCTGATGAGCGCCGTCGGTTCGCGAACCAGTGCGCCGCCTGTTTTGGGCGACATGATCGGTCTCGTCAGGTAGGAAGGCGGAGCTTCACCGGTGAGATCATAGACGCGGATCAGGTGGTAACGGAAAAGTGAATCAAACTCCGACTTATTCTCCGCCTGATGATCATCACCAAACCACCAGAACCAATCGCTGCCTTCAGCTATATAGATCTCTTCCCACGCCGCTTCCAATGTTTTCGCATCCGAGACGCGGCCTGCGCTGCTCTCCAGATAATCGCGTGTTTTCTTCAGATACTGCCACGCCGTATTCTTTTCTTTATGGCTTCCGATCCAAATATCAAAATTATGCTGTATCCACGATCCGGCGTGCAAACGCGTGATCTTTGGAAACGCGAAAGAATCAGGACGCGGCCTCTTGAGAAATTCTCCAATCGTGACCGAACAAAGGGTCTTGCTTTCTGTAAGACGCAAATACAGCGCCCGGAGAAAAGGCGCGCCGTTTTCCGGATAAAATTCCCAGCAATTCTCCCCGTCCAGCACCACATTGAGCAGGAAATCGCCGGGCTTGCCTTTCTGTTCGATAATGCGGCGGCGTACGTTTTCCGCGCGCGCGATGAAGTCATCGGCCGCCTTCTGCGGGTCCATCTCGGCATAAACAAATCCAATGGCATCTGACAAAGCATGGTCGCGGAATACCATGTGAAACGGTTCCGTCAGCCCGGAGCACCGGTACGGCAAGCCGATCTCTTTCGAGGCCGGTTCCGTATCGGAACATTCCAGAATCTCCTGATCGGTCGCGATCCAGGTGATGCCTGCGTCCGCCATGAGCGCCACCGCTTCTTCGCTGACACTGCCTTCCGACGGCCACATGCCTGATGGCTTGAATCCGAATAGTCTTTCAAAATACGCCGCCGATCTTCGGATCTGGACAGCCGCGTCCTCCGGATGACGAAAACCCACCGAAGCATCGCCTTTTGCGACGTCCGAATTGCAGAGTAATGGAAGTATGGGGTGGTAATAAGGCGTCACCGATAACTCAATCCGTTTTTCCTTTACGAGTTTTTGATACAAAGGGATCACCGATCCCATGATCCGGTAATGCCCGTCGATCAGAGATTGTTTATCCGCCTCATTGAAATATTTTCCTTTTCCGATGAGCGAAGCGAAAGGCTCCTGCTTCTTCCAATACTCACCCACCCAGCACAGGTTATACCAAACCTGCAGATCGGTGAAGTCCTGCAAGGAGAACGCCGCTTTATTTTCCTTTTTTTGCCAAAGTTCCAGATACCGCGGATGGGGCGCAATAAGGCGTTTCTGGTTGGCCATGAAAAACGATCTGAGGATCTCTTCTTTTTCGTGCTCCGACAGTTCGGATGAACGGATCGCGGTCAGCTCAAGCACCCGGTCGACGGCCCTGTTTTCCACATAGTCTTCGATCTGCGCGAGCAGGGACGGCACCAGATTGAAATTCTGTCTGACCTCCGGGAAGTCCTCCATCCACCTCGGAAGATCGTAATAATCCTTGACGGCATGAAGACGAACCCACGGCATCCGGAAAAGACTTTTCCCGTCGGGAGTCAGTGTCTTATAAAACGGCTGATGCTGATGCCACAAGAAAGAAATATTGAGTTTGGACTCCATTGAAAAAAACTACAAATAAAAAATGGATTATCAAATACAAAGTATCCGATAATCCATTTTTCAAAAGATTTAAATAAAACTAAGCGCCCAATTCCTCCAGCGCGGATTTGGCTTCGCGGGATATGCTGCTTTCAGGAAAGTCCTTGACGATTTTTTCATACCACGACTTGGCATTGTCGCTCTGCTGCATGACCCGGTAGGCCCGCGCAATACTCATCATAATATCGGCTTTATTGTAGGCATTGGGAAATTTCTTCAGAACGGTCTCGTATTGTCCCACCGCCTCCTGATATTTGTTGAGTCCCTCGTGGCAGGCCGCGATCCCCAGCATGGAGGAAAGCGTGAAGACCTCATTGTCAGCGTAGTCGTCAACGTATTTCTGATAATTGGTAAGCGCAAAATCGTATTGATCGGTGTTAAAGTACGAATTGGCCAGATAATAGGTCCCTACCCCGCCTCCTGTAGTGCCGTCATACTCGGTGCAGAATTTTTCAAGCCGGCGAATGGCTTCACGGTAATCACCGGACAAATAGACCTGTTCGGCCGGAACCAGCTTGTTGACCGATTCTTCGTTCTGGGAATTATGATACGTCACGTAAGCGTATACGGCGACGGCCGCTATGATCACTCCCGTAACGATCCGGGTAATGAGCTGCCTGTTTTCCTGCGCGTAATCCGACGCCGCGGCGATCTTGCTTAAGAGCGGGTCTTTGTGAAGCTCTTTGCGTGAAATTTTCTTCCTGGGCGTTAACATGCCTTCTTAGTCTCCTTAGGATAATGGATCCGAAATAGCCTTGTGCCCTTGGCGCGACTTGAACGCACGACCAACAGTTTAGGAAACTGCTGCTCTATCCAACTGAGCTACAAGGGCGTTCATCAAAAATGCTGGCCAATGTAGTTGTTCACGTATGAAAATGCAAGGGGAAATTTATTTGCTGACGATGACCTTGGCATGGCGGATCACTTTGTCGTACAGATAATAACCTTTCTCATGTTCGTCCACAACGGTGTTGGTTTCCTGGCCGGGACTATCGATCTGCATCAATGCGTCATGAAGATGCACATCCAAAGGCTGACCGATGGATTCCATAGCCTTGAGTCCCTTGGATTCAAGTACCTTGATGAGTTTTTTGTAGATGATCTCGAATCCCTGAACGAACTGCTGCACTTTCGCGTCTTCCGAATTGATTTCTTTGGACACTTTGATCGCGCGTTCCATATCGTCTATCACGGGCAGAATTTCAACGATCAGTTTCTCATTGGCGGTCTGCATGAATTGTCCCATCTCCCGCTGCGACCGCTTTTTGTAATTGTCAAATTCAGCCAACGTGCGCAGCAGCTGGTCCCTAAGCGCTTCTATTTCAGCGACACCTTCCGCCTTCGGTTCAGACGAGACAGCCTGGTCCTCGCCGGCCGCCTGTTCTTCGATCACGGAAAGCTCTTCGGAGCTTACGTTCTTTTCCTCTCCGTTGGATTTCAATTCTTCCGACATATGTTAACGTCCTGTCTCCTAATCTTTATTCAATGTTTTATCCAAAACTTTGGCCGTATGTTTTACCAGCGGAATGATTTTGCCGTAAGGCATACGTTTTGGCCCGATCACACCGACCGTTCCCGTCACGTTTCCGAACCGGTAATGCGCTTTGACCACGCTGCATCCTGTCATGTCTTTGATCCCGTTTTCCTCACCGATCGAGACATCGACACTATCGCTGCCGATGTTCCGGCTCAGCATTTCAACGAACGTATGTTTTTCCTCCAGCATGCGGATGATCGTGAGAGGGTCCTGACGATCGGAAAAATCGGGTTTGGTAAGGATATTATTGGCTCCGGCAAACGTAAGCAGATTCTTATCGTCAAAGTCGAACATGTGGTCGGAAGATCGCAGGAACACCTGGTAGAAATGACGGCGGTCGGGCTCCCGGTACGAAAGATCTTTGAGTCTTTCGGAGATCGTCTGCCGGATTTCAGCCACGGTCAGTCCGCTGAGACGTTCATTGAGTACCTGTTCTATCTGCTGCAATTCGCCATAAGTATGAACAACGCCCAATTCCAGAACGACGTTCTTGACAAATCCTGTACGCAGGGAGAGTTCGACCAGAATGCGGTCTGACGCGATCGATATCAGATTGAGTTTTTCAAAAACACAGAGATTGAATCTAGGTGACAGGATGATCCCTAATTCATTCGAAATCTCGGCCAGCGCTCTCGAAGAGAAGAAAAGAATATCTTCGACGCCCTGATTGATTCTGGAGATCTTATGCGTGATCTCGTGCACGGCGGACGAGATGATCTTCCTTTCTTCTCCTGAGAGTTCCTGTATATCCACCATCTCATCTACATACGCCCGGTATCCTTTGTCGGTCGGCACGCGTCCGGCCGATGTATGCGGATGATGCAGAAATCCCTGATCTTCGAGATCGGCCATGATATTCCGGATGGAGGCCGCGCTCAACCCCAACGGTAGTTGTCGGGAGAGGAATTCCGATCCGACCGGTAGGCCGGTCTCAATGAAAAACCTGACGGCGTACTTCAGAATCAGTTTTTGTCTTTGTTTCTTACTGTCGATCATAGGCTAAATTTTGAGGCCGTGTCCTCTATTCCTCAATGATGACCCCGCCTTCTTTGAACACACACAATCCTTCGCCTTCCATCCCGATCCAAACGTTATCTTTATCATCCACGGTCACTGTAGTAATACGATTGGAAGGGAGTTTGGAATTACTCGTGTTGTAAATGGTCCAATTGGTGCCGTCAAATTTTGCCAGTCCTTTGGTCGTACCGATCCACTTGTTGTCATTAGCATCGATGGCAAAACCTTTGACAATATTATCCGGCAAACCGGAATTGGAAGTGGTGTAATCGGTAGATACTTTTCCGTCAAACCTGAGTATGCCTCGTGAAGATCCGATCCAGATATTCCCTCTTCTTGATGCGTGAACATTACGAATATTCAGCGAAGGAATCTTAGAATTGGTTGTGTCGTAGGTCGTCCACTGTTTCCCGTCGAAACTTTGCAGGCCGGACGAAGTTCCGATCCAAATGTTGCCTTTGTTATCATACGCGATGGCATTGACGATCACATCAATCACGCCGTTCTTATCGTCATGGGTTTTCCAATTGGTCCCGTCAAATTGACCCACACCCGCTCCGGTGGCAATCCAGACGGTCCCCTTGTCGTCGATGGTCACTTCGTTGATAAGATTGGACGGAAAGCCCGGATTGGATATGTCAAAAGAATTCCATACGTCCGCGCCGTCAAAAGTACTCAGCCCAATAGCGGTACCGATCCATTTGATGCCGCTTTTGTCCTTGACAATGGATTTAACGTCGCCGTCCGACAATCCGTGCGATTCGTTGTACACTTGCCTTTTTTCGGATTTGAGATCGTACTTTATCAGACCTTTCTTGGTCCCGTACCAGACAACATCTTTCTCAGCCAAAATGGCTGAAACGTTGTCCCCTTTCGTATTACTGTAATAGATCCATTCCGGTTTTCCGGAACAGCCTGCGGCTAATAGGGCGCAGGTCATCGCTGCCGTTAACCAAGTGCATGTGGTTTTCATGGGTCCTCCTTAATTGGGTTAATCCTCTTACGTCGTTGACCCCATTCCCTGACGCTTTCGGTGACTAACCAAAAGTAACTTCGAACTATTTTACCACCCAGGTATCGCCTTTATTAAGCAATGCGCCGATATCTCCGGCGCCCATTTTTTCTTTGGCAAAAGCAATCTGAGTTTTCAAATCCTGATCGTAGCATCCTTTGGAAACAGCGCGGAACACCCCGATGGGTGTAGGCAATCCCGGCTCTTCCGTCATTTGGCTGTAAATAAAAGCCAGGGTCGGATCCACCGAATGCGCGTCGTGGATCAGCAGGTCATTGACGGAATACTTCCCATCATTCAGATCGACCACTTCCGGTTTAAACCCGTTGAGGCGGACGCCTTTGTTGCGCGCCTTGCCGAATACCAGCGGCTTACCGTGCTCGAGCAATACGGTATTATCCAGTTTCGTCTCTTTGTCCGTCAACGCATCGAAAGCGCCGTCATTGAAGATATTGCAGTTCTGATAAATCTCGACGAATGCCGTGCCTCTGTGATTATGCGCCGCACGGATCACATCCTGCATGTTTTTCGGATCGCGATCCATCGCACGGGCCACGAAACTCGCGCCCGTTCCCAGCGCCACGGCGATGGGATTGAATGGATGTTCCAGAGAACCCATCGGTGTGGACTTCGTGATCTTGCCGTGTTCCGAAGTAGGAGAATATTGACCTTTTGTCAAACCGTAAATACGATTATTGAAGAGCAGATATTTGATGTCGAGATTCCGGCGAAGGACGTGAATAAAATGGTTGCCGCCGATACTGAGCGAATCGCCGTCCCCGCTTACCACCCAGACATTAAGATCGGGATTGGCCAGCTTAATTCCCGTTGCGATGGCCGGCGCGCGGCCGTGAATGGTGTGAAAACCATACGTATTCATATAATAAGGAAACCGGCTCGAACAGCCGATACCGGATACAAAAACGTACTTCTCTTTTTCAAGCGTGAACTCCGGCAAGGTACGTTGGACCGTAGCGAGAATCGAATAGTCTCCGCATCCCGGACACCAGCGAATGTCCTGATCGGATTCGAAATCCTTCTTTGCCAATTTGATCTTCGGTGATTCCACTTCAGCGCTCATTTATACTCCTTTAATATATTCTCAATTTTTCTTCGCTAATACATCAGCAATCTTCTTTTCTATCTCGCCCGCCGTGAACGGTTGTCCGGTGATCTTATTCAAACTCACGGCATCAACCAAATATTCCGCGCGGATCAATTTGACCAGCTGGCCCAGATTTATCTCCGGCACCAGCACATGTTTGAAACGTTTCATGATATCGCCGAGATCTTTGGGAAAAGGATTGATCCAGTGCAGATGTATTCTGGAAACTTTCATCCCTTTTTTCTGGCAGCGCTCGACGCCGGTGCGAATCGCGCCGTACGTGCCGCCCCATCCGATAACCAGGAGCTCGCCGGAAGATTCCCCGAAAATCTCCGTGGGCGGCATTTCTTCAGCGATACGCGCAACTTTTTCCGCGCGGATTCGGCACATGTACTCGTGATTCTCAGGTTCGTAATTGACCGAACCAGTAATGCTTTTTTTCTCCAAACCGCCGATACGATGTTCCAATCCGGGCGTGCCGGGAATGACCCAGGGACGGGCCAGCGTTTTTTCATCGCGCGCGTACGGCGCAAATCCTTCCTTTTTGGTCGGATGACCGGCCGCAAACGATGGTAATTTATCCACATCAGGAATGAGCCAGGGTTCGGCCCCGTTGCCGATGTAACCGTCCGTCAGCATGATGACCGGGGTCATATATCTAACAGCGATGCGCGAAGCCTCAAAAGCCGTCTCAAAACAATCTCCCGGCCGGGACGCCGCTATGACCGGCATCGGCGATTCGCCGTTTCGGCCATACATCGCCTGCAGCAGATCGGCCTGTTCGGTTTTGGTCGGCAAACCGGTACTGGGGCCCGCACGCTGTACATCGATGATCACGATCGGCAATTCCGCCATCACGGCGAGATTGATCGCTTCGCTTTTCAGGCACAAACCGGGACCGGACGTGCTGGTAATAGCCAGGTCCCCGGCAAACGACGCACCGATCGCAGCCGCAACCGCAGCGATCTCGTCCTCGGCCTGAAATGTTTTCACACCAAAATTCTTGTATTTAGCCAGATTATGCAGAATGTCGCTGGCCGGCGTGATCGGATAGGAACCCAAAAAAAGCTCCAGTCCGGATTTCTGAGCCGCCGCAATAAAACCGAGCGCAGTCGCTTCATTGCCGCCCAGATTGCGGTATTTGCCGGGCGGCAATTTGGCCGGCTGCACTTCATAAGAATGCACGAACGCTTCGGTGGCCGCGCAATAAGAATGACCGGCCCGAAGCGCCATAACATTGGCTTCGGCCAGTTTGGGCTTCTTCGAAAATTTTTCTTTCAGGAATTTCTCGGTGGCGTCCATGGGCCGGTTAAAAAGCCAATAGATCATGCCCAGGGCAAAGAAGTTCTTGCTGCGCTCCATCTCGCGGAAATCCAGACCCGTATCTTTGAGGGCCGCCTTGGTATGCGATTCCATCTGAACCCGGAAGGTCTGAAAACCCGAAAGCGAACCGTCCTCCAACGGGTTGGCCGTGTAAGCCGCTAGTTTCAATCCTTTTTCATCAAAACTCTCCTCATTGACGATCAGCACCCCATTGGGCTTTAAGGCTTTGATGTTGGCTTTCAAAGCCGCCGGATTCATCGCCACCAGTACGTCCACTTCATCGCCCGGCGTATGGATATCGTAACTTCCGATATGAAGCTGGAATCCGCTGACGCCGGCCAGAGTTCCGACCGGAGCGCGGATCTCCGCCGGATAATCGGGTAAAGTACCCACATCGTTGCCGAAAAGGGCGGAGGTGTTCGTTAATTCGTTGCCCACCAGCTGCATGCCGTCGCCCGAATCACCGGCCAGTCGTATCGTAACTTCGTCCAGTCTCTTCACAGAATCTGCACCCATTCCATCGTTCCTTTCTATATCAAAAAAATAATTGAAATCCTATTTGAGATTTGGCTCGCTTTGAATCGAAATCGACCAAATCAAAAAAATATACATACATCCTGTTAAACTATCAAGCGGGTTATGCGGTTTTTGAATAAAGTGGCTGGCTCAGGCCGTGGGGGGATCCTCTTCGGTTTGATCAAGGAGACTGGCCAAAAGATCGTTGGTGATGATGACCGGTTGCCCGTTTTCAGCGGTTGACTTACGGGTATTGGATATGGACGAAGCCGGAGTTCCCTGAGAGGCCGGGGTGTCGGGTGACAGTCTTACGGCGGCCATGCCTATTCCGCTCTCCGCATGCAGACCTTCGGTGATCGTGGCCATGCCGGTGATCTTTACCACATAGATTCCGTCTTCCAGAGGTTTAGCCTGGGTCGACGTGGCGTCCGGCATATTGGAACCGTAACGGATCTTGCGCGCGTGTCCGGGAATACCGGTCACACGCCAGCACTCTTCGATCTTCTTATTCTGCCCCTGTTGCTCGCCGGCCGCGCGAAGGTATTTCCCGACCGTCAAATTAAAAAAATCAATGCTCATCGGCACATCCGAAGAGGTGCTCCATTCCAGATCCCACGGTTGACCTTCCAGCGCGATCGTTCTCTGCTGCGGTTTGATCGCGCCGCTTTTTACGACGATCAGAAATTTTTCTTTCTCACCGGCCATGATTACCAGTCCACCGCTACTTTGACGGCGTTGTGCTCGGAATCATTGTATAAGATGTGTCCCTGTTCTTGCCCGAAAATCACCACGTCACGGAGCACTTTCACGTCCTGTTTGCAGTATTCGATGATCTCATCTACCCGTCCTTCTTTCCACCATTGCAGAGCCAACAGACCGTCCGCGCTCTTGCCGCTTCCGAGCGTCGCCATGGCCACGCTCTCAAGACGGATACGGTGTTTCAATTTCGCGCTCAGGTATTCGGCCACATCAAAGGACTTCCTCTGTATGTCCGATACATCGGCGTAGTGAGATAACACCTTGCTGTCAAAATTATTTCCATTGAAAGAAACCACCAGATCGAAGTCCGACATGTAGCGTACCATGTCCTTGGTGTCTTTCTCATGCCAGACTCTGAATCCGTGTTCTTCAGAGAACGTGACAGCGATGGAGATCAGCATCAGGTCCGCCCGGTCCCAACCGCCTACTTCGTCGGCTCTTTTCTGCGTCTCGACATCGTAGTAGACGAGCCGTTTATTCTCGGTCAGTTTCTCTCCGGACAACTCCACATCACCGGCCAGTTCGAAATGCGAGTAACAACTGAACCAGAATTCCGCAGGATATCTCTCTTCGTAAACGGGCATGAGGACTATTCTTGATCGTAAGTGACGAGTGAGGCGACTTGGTAGGGTTTCAATTTATCCCGGCCGGAAAGGAATGTTAACTCGATCACGACGGCAACGCCGGCCACAACACCGCCCAATTTTTCAACCAACTCGCATGTAGCTTTCAGGGTACCGCCGGTAGCGAGAAGATCATCGACAATGAGGATCCTTTGACCTTTGGTCAAAGCGTCGGTATGCATGTGCAATTCGTTTTGGCCGTATTCGAGTTCGTACGACGCGGAAACGGTCAGGGCCGGTAACTTTCCCGGCTTCCTTACCGGTATAAAACCGACGCCGAGTTCCTTGGCGATCAAGGCGCCGAAAATGAATCCCCGGGATTCGATGCCCGCTACCAGGTCAATCTTCTTATCGCGGAAGCGGTCGGCCAGTTCAGACGAAGCTTTCACCAACGCTTCGGCATCCTTTACAAGCGTTGTGATATCCTTAAAATTGATCCCTGGTTTCGGAAAATCGGGAACTTCCCGTATGATCCTTTTGTAGTCCATGTTAATCGGCTATGTAAAAATTGGAAAATCGGTTTTCCGGTTGTATCCACTGAATCCGGACATCTTTGACGCGGGAGAACGCAGGACCCTTTTTCAGTTTTTCTATCAGGGCTTCAATGATCGTGCGGTCGCCTTCCACTTCCACGAAAACATTACCGTCGTCCAGGTTCCGGACGCATCCTTTCAGATCGAGCTCAAGAGCGCGCTTAACGACAAACCACCTAAAGCCAACGCCCTGCACCAAGCCCGTCACGGTTACCTGCGCGGCCGAGTTCATGCTCCTTTGAGTTCTTTGAATTCGTCCAGTTCGGAATAAAGGACCACCTTGTTTCGCCCGTTGTTCTTGGCGTGGTATAACGCTTTATCCGACCATTCGACCAACTGGAATTCATCTTTGATGAGATCGTCGGGAACGGAGGCGATGCCGATACTGATGGTCTTGTGTATGGTATGATTCTCATCTTTGAATTCATGCGCTTCCACTTTTTTCCGGATACGTTCACCGAGGATGAGAGCGTTATCAAGATCCGTATCCGGAAGGAGCGCGATAAATTCCTCGCCGCCGAACCGGCCGCAAATATCAACCAAACGCACGGTTTCCAGAATGATCGCCGAAATCTCTTTGAGAACGAGATCGCCGAATTTATGACCGTAGGTATCGTTAACACTTTTGAAATGGTCCGCATCGAACATGAGACAGGACAGTGGACGTTTATAACGCTGGGCGCGGCGGAATTCATCCTCAAGCTTCTTATTAATGTATCGCCTGTTGTAGAGCTTGGTCAATTCGTCCGTGACGGAAAGCTCTTCCAACTGTTTATTGGCATTGCGCAGAGAATCGTTGAGTTGTTTGATGCGCAGCATGGAGCGGATCCGAGCGGTCAATTCACTCATATCGTACGGTTTGGTCAGGTATTCGTCCGCGCCGCAGTCCAATCCTTCGATCTTGCTCATCAACTCGCTCTTGGCGGTCAGCAGGATGATGGGTATGTACATACCTTCGGGCGTGGCTTTGACACGCTTACAAACCTCGAATCCGTTCAATTTCGGCATCATCACGTCGAGAAGGATAATGTCCGGCACCAGCGCTTCCGCCTTCTGAAGAGCCTCTTCGCCGTCCTTGGCGGTATGCACTTCATACTTCATCTTGGAAAGCAGCAGCTTGAGAATGTAAAGACCGTCGTCATCGTCGTCCACGACCAAAACGCGGGTCTGACGTCTCATGGATTCTTCTTCGGGGACTTCAGCCGTTTTTGCAGCGGTAATAGGCTCTGTCATCACAACCTCTTTCGTTAAAGATCTCCGCAGGAAGGTTTGATCAATATTTCTTCAATTAAATTATTCTTTGGTCGCCGGTAAGTGAAAACAATGGCCTTTGCCACATCCTCGGCCTTCAGCATCAGCGATCGGTCAAATCCGCTGTTCTGCACATCCCAAAAAGGCGTGTCGACCGCACCCGGCATTACGGCCGTCACTTTGATGCCGAGCGGCCGCATTTCTTCCCGCAATACCTCGGTAAAACCGAGCTGACCGAACTTGGCAGCCGCGTAGGCGCCGCAATTCACAAATCCCTTTTTGCTGGCCGTTGAACAAATATTAAAAATGTGTGCTTTTCTGCTTGCCTGCAGCAGCGGCAGAAATGTTTTCGTTACCAGAAAGGTCCCGGTCAAAATCGAATCTATAGTGATATTCCAATGAGCAAGGGTGGTTTCTGAAACCGGTTCAAATCGCGCCGTACCGGCGTTGTTGATCAAGACATCGAGTTTGTCGAAATGTTTTGCTGCATATCGGTGCATGGCGGCAACCGAGGAGCCCGAACCGACATCACACGGAAAAGGAATTACGCGTCGCCCGGGAAATCGCTTGGCAAACAAAGCCAGTTTTTGTTCATTCCTGGCGACCGCCATTACAGTGGCGCCGGCTTTGACCCAGCTTTCCACGCAAGCCGCTCCGATTCCGCTGCTGGCACCCGTTATTAAGACATTAATCTTCATCGGATGAGGTCGTCCAGGTCATCAACGGTGGACATCATTTTAAGAAAAAACGTCCGCACATTCAATGTTTTTTTGTTTGAGCCTGTCACAGGGTCTATTTGACGATATCGCTTATGATATCGGACAGATTCTCATGTGCCGCTGACTGTTTGGCCTCTTCAATGGCCTTGAGTACATTTATTTTTTTCGATGGGCCGGACGGTTTCAGCAGTTTATGCATCTGCGCAAGGATCCGGTGACGCTCTTCTTCCGGCAATTTCCGGAAGAGGTCCAGAAGACTTTTTTCATTTTCAGTCAGACGCTCTTTTTCGTCCTCGGTAATATGGGGAGAAAACCTGACACCGGATTGAAACTCGCTTTCGTCAAAAATGATACTCATTGATGAATGTCTGTTTTATTTGGGGCCTCAGCCGCAGTAGATGGCAAAAAGACCGACGAACATTTCAATTTTAAGAAGGGTATTCAATTTTCGGAGATTAGTTTTGCTTGTATCTTGCCACATAGAATACAATATGAAGATCAACACCGGATACATGGCAATGACCATGATCCAGAAATACGTCGAATCATAAATACCCATCCAATAGGCAAGCCATGTAATAATTATTAACAGTACGAACGACAGCGTGGTCAGTAATAAAGACAATCGAACACCATACACGATAGGTAAAGTCTTGGCATTCTGACTGCGGTCGCCTTCTATATCCTCAATGTCTTTTAGGATTTCGCGGCCTAAGTGGAACAAGAATGCAAAGATCGCAGGTACTACGGCCGCCTGCCAACGCCCAATAGCGAGACCGCCGTATATGAACGCTAATGCCGTAAAAAAACCGACCGTCAGATTACCAAACAACGGCGTTCCTTTGAGATGAGAGCTGTAAAAAAACAAACCCGCAACGGAGAACAGAGCAATTAAGAAACAGGGGATACTGATCATGGCGCTCATGACGAGTGCTCCGATATTTATAATACTCCAGTATATCAGAGCCTGGCGCTTTGAAATCAATCCTTTGGCCATGGCGCGATCGGGCCTGTTAACCTTGTCGATCTCTACATCAAAAAAATCATTGATGACATTGGAGCCGGCACAGCCCAGGCTCGCTGACAAGGCGGCATAAAAGGCTGTCAGCTGCATGCCCGGATCAGCAGGACCGTTTGATATCAGTATCACCAGATATACCGTTACAAAAGACAGAAAGACATTAAGCGGTCTGATGATGGTTACATAAGCAAAAAGGGACTCAAACATGAATGATCTCCAATCCCAAGAAAAAAAAAGGGCATGCTGCGCATACCCTTCTTTGATAACAAAGAAAAATTAGTTTGGAACGGCTTCGTTCTGTTTTTCTTCCGTTGCGGTCGTATCAAATTGTTCATTGACACGCGCGCTCTTTCCCGTACGGCCTCTCAGGTAGAAAAGCTTCGCCCGGCGCACGCGTCCTTTGCGGACCACGCTGACCGACGCGATACGGGGGGAATTGGTCAGAAAAATACGTTCCACACCCACGCCGTTGGAGATCTTGCGAACCGTAAAGCTCGCATGGATACCGCTGCCGCGTTTCTGAATGACAACGCCTTCAAACGTCTGAATACGTTCCTTATCGCCTTCAATCACTTTGACCTGTACGGCAACGGTATCGCCGGGACTGAAGTCCGGGATATCATTCCTGATCTGGAATGCCGTATATGCATCAATTCTGCTCATGTAACTTACCTCCGGTATTATATTGAATTATTCTTTATTCTTCATTGTGCCGATCCCAAAGATCGGGTCTCAATTTCTCAGTTATTTCTTTCTTTTTATCTTTGCGCCATTTATTGATCTGTGCGTGACTTCCGGACAGCAGTTCGGCCGGAACTTTCATGCCTCGAAAATCTTCCGGCTTGGTGTAGTACGGACAATCCAGCAGACCTTCCTGGAACGAATCGGAAAGCGCCGAGGCCGCATCGCCTATTGCCCCCGGAATCAGCCTTACGATCGCGTCCACCATCGCCATCAGGGGATACTCACCGCCGCTGCACACAAAGTCTCCGATAGAAAGGCTCCGGGTCACCAGTTTCTCGTGAACCCTTTCATCGATGGCCTTGTAATGCCCGCTGATAAATACCAACCTGGATTTCAGCGACAATTCCACCGCTTTTTTCTGGTCGAAAAGCTCGCCTTGCGGAGACAGCATGATCACTTCGGTCGACGTATCCAGGTACTGACGGATGTGCGTTTCGGATGTGATGGGCGGTATCTCAAAAAGCTCCTCAACGCATCGGAAGATCGGTTCCGCCTGCAGCACCATACCTCCGCCGCCGCCGTATGGCGTGTCGTCGATCGTACGGTGTTTATCCCTGGTGTACGCACGCAGATCATGATTGAGGATCGAGACCAAACCTGCCTTGGAGGCACGCCCAACAATACTGTAGGAGAATGCTTCTTCCATCAATGCGGGAAACGCGGTAACGATGTCGATCCGTAGCGCCATGTATTCTTATTTTAAATGAACATTGGTCCCGACAAAACGGAACTAATCCAAAAGCCCTTCGATAACTCGAAGGGTTATCGTTCTTTTTTTTGTATCAATCGCCGTTACAAATTCCGCCACCGCCGGAACCAGACTTCTCTTTCCATCGTGCAGCACTTCGTAGATGTCATAAGAAGACTGCGAATAAACCTCATTCAGAACACCGATCTTGGATCCCTTGTCATCCAGCACTTCCATGCCGATAAGATCATCAATATAATATTCGTCCTTAGGTAGCGACGGCAGATCCGATTTGTCAATGAGCAAATAACCGCCGGCGAACTTATCGGCCGCCGTGCGATCGTCTATTTCTCTAAACTTTACTATTCCTTCCGCCCTGCTCAGGCGCATCTTTTCTATATTAACTACCTGTATCTTGTTGAACCGATCCGACAGGAAAACGACCGTCTCTTTTTTGATGCCATTCAGGTGACGGTTCATCGGGCTGATTTTCATTTCCCCTTTGATGCCGTGTCCCCGCAGGATTTTCGCTATCCGATACAGGTTATTTTCATTAGTCAAATAATCTTTTACTCCAGGATTTCCAGAACCGCACGTTTGCCGGCCCTCGCTGAGGCCGCCGCGAGCAATGTCCGGAGCGCCTTGGCATTTTGCCCGCGTTTTCCGATCACTTTGCCCAAATCACCTTGCCCGACCTTGAGTTCGAAAACCGTAACTCGCTCTCCGTCCACTTCCGTCACCACGACTTCCTCCGGTTTGTCAACCAGATGTTTGACAACGAATTCGATAAAGTTCTGCATCGCCATGCCTCCTTCAGGTTAGAGTTTCTGATACTGTCGCACTATCGAAATTATCCCGCAGAACGGGAGACGCAAATCCTTATGATATTATTCGGCGGCCGGTGCAGCCGGTTCCGACTGTTTTTCAGTTTTCTTTTTCAGAGCTTTGGTTTTTTTCACGCGTTTGGCCGCGGCCTTTTCACTCTGCTTGGCGCGCCATTTTTCCATTTCGGCCTGAACCTCCTCTGCGGTCTTGCCTTTGGCCGTCAGTCTCCACTTATGGAGAATACCTGCTTTGCGGAAAAGACTCTTAACCGTATCCGATGGCTGGGCGCCCTTTTGCAGCCACTTCAAAGCTTTTGCCTCATCAATATTTACTTTCGGCGGCATGGTGATGGAATCGTAGGTGCCGATTCTTTCGATATAGTCGCCATCGCGTTTGCGGGTTCCGTGAGAGGCCACGATCTTATAAAAAGGCCTGTTGGTCTTCCCGCCTCTTTGCATTCTTAATTTAACCAAGTGCTGTTTCCTCCGTTTGAAATAGTGAAATATATAAAGTTAACAAATTTTCAGACAGTCTCTAAGGGTTGTAATTGTATTAAATTCAATACAAATAAGCAATATTTTTTTAAAAAACGCTGTAAACCGTCACATCTTCCCAAAAGGCATCATTTTCATCAGTTCCGACGGGTTCATTTTCCCCATCTTCTTCATCATCTTCTGCATATCCGTAAATTGTTTCAACAAACGGTTGACGTCCTGCACCGACGTCCCGCTGCCTTTGGCAATCCGCATACGCCGCCTCCCGTCCAGAATCTGAGGGCGTATGCGCTCCTTTATCGTCATGGACGATACAATCGCTTCCATACGAACGATCATCTTGTCGTCGATATTCAAACCTTTGAGCTTGTTGCCGATACCGGGAATCATTCCGAGAATGCTTTCGAGAGAACCCAGCTTCTTTATCTGTTTGAGCTGATCCGCAAAATCCTCGAGCGTGAATTCGTTTTTGCGGAATTTCTCCTCCAACTGCTGCGCTTTTTCGATATCGATCGTTTCCTGTGCTTTTTCAACGAGGCTGACGATATCGCCCATGCCCAAAATGCGCGACGCCATGCGCTCGGGATGAAATTCTTCCATGGCATCCATCTTTTCGCCGGTACCTATGAATTTGATCGGTTTTCCGGTCATTGATCGGATGGAAAGAGCCGCGCCACCGCGGGCGTCACCATCGAGCTTGGTCAGAACAACGCCGTCAAAATCAAGACGGCTGACAAATTCCTTGGCCGTATTTACCGCGTCCTGTCCCGTCATGCCGTCCGCAACAAATAGGATTTCATGAGGTTTGCTTTTGGTCTTGATCTCCTCAAGTTCCTTCATCAGCGCTTCGTCGATATGGAGGCGTCCCGCGGTATCCAGAATGACAACATCTTTGTTATGCTGCCGTGCATAGGTCACGGAATCAAAACAGATCCTGACAGGGTCCTTGGTCCCGGCCTCTTCCGGACTAAAACACAAAGCATCCAGGGATTGAGCCAGTACGCGTAACTGCTCCGCGGCCGCCGGACGGTAGACATCGGCCGCGACCAACAAGGGACGTTTGCCGCGTTTGATCAGGTACTGGGCCAATTTTCCGCTGAAGGTGGTTTTACCGGAGCCCTGAAGGCCGGCCACCATTATCACCGTGGGCGGTATAGCCGCATATTTGATCGGCTTGTTCTCTCCACCTAATATCGTTACCAGCTCATCATGAATGATCTTGACGAATTGCTCACCGGGGCTGACGCTTCGAAGCACTTCCTGGCCCAAAGCTTTCGAAGTAGCGGCATCAACGAAATCCTTGACCACCTTGAAATGTACGTCCGCTTCCAATAGCGCCACGCGGATCTCCCGCAGCGCGTCGGAAATATTCTTGTCGTTGATCGAACTTCTTCCGCCCAGTTTTCGGAAGACATTCTCTATTTTAAGTGATAGGTCGCTAAACATAACGTTCTTTTATTCTAATCTCTCCGACGGCGTTCGTCCCGCCGGCGGTCCGTTTCTTTGAGCAACTTCTTCCTGAGCCGCAGATTCACCGGTGTGATCTCAACCAATTCGTCGTCATTGATGAATTCGATATAATCTTCGAGGCTCAAAGGATGGATCGGGTCAAGACGAACGGCTTCGTCAGACCCTGACGCGCGCATATTGGTCAGTTTCTTTCCTTTACCGACATTCACGACAATATCGTTATCGCGCGAATGCTCGCCGACGATCATGCCTTCGTACACGGGCACACCGGGACCAACCAAGAGCATACCGCGTTCCTGCAGATTCCATAACGCATAGGCCGCCGTCTCGGTATTTTCCATTGAGATCATCACGCCGTTGGTCCGGGCCGGAATATCGCCTTTGTAAGGATCGTAACTGTGAAAATTATGATAGATCACGCCTGTGCCGCGCGTATCGGTTAGGAAATCACCGCGATAGCCGATCAGACCGCGTGCGGGAATTACAAATTCGATCTTGACCTGCCCATTGTCAAGGTGAACGAGATTTTTCATTTCGGCCTTTCGTTTGCCGAGCTTCTCGATCACCACGCCCATGTAGTCTTCGGGTACGTCGATCACCAGATATTCCATCGGCTCCATCATCTGCCCGTCGACCTTCTTCATGATCACTTCCGGACGTGAAACCTGAAATTCATATCCTTCCCGGCGCATCGTTTCGATGAGAATACACAAATGCAATTCTCCGCGCCCGGATACCTTGAACGTATCCATGCTGTCGGTATCTTCCACGCGTAAGGCCAAATTGGAAAGAAGTTCTTTGTAAAGCCTTTCCCGGAGATGCCGGGAAGTAACAAATTTACCATCCTGTCCGGCGAAAGGAGAATTATTAACAATAAAATTCATTGAGATCGTCGGCTCATCCACATGGATCGGCTCGAGCGCCTCGGGATCTTTCGGATCGGCAATGGTCTCACCGATCTCGATCTCTTCCAAACCGGCGATCGCTACGATCTCGCCGGCATAAGCTTCATTGACCTCGTCGCGTTTCAGTTTTTCAAACGCGTACAGTTTGACCACTTTTCCGTTGTACTGGCTGGCGTCCTTCTTGATCACCGTAATCTGCTGACCGAGTTTCACTAATCCGCGTGTTATGCGTCCGATGGCAATACGGCCGAGGAAATCGGAATAATCTATGTTTGTCACTAACATCTGGAACGGGGATTCCTTGTCGCCCGGAGGGCAAGGGATCTTTGAAACGATGGTCTCAAACAACGGATCAAGAGTGTCGTTGGCCTGATCGAGTTCATACTGAGCGTATCCTTGTTTGGCGGAGGCGTAGATCGTAGTAAAATCCAACTGGTGATCGTTGGCGCCGAGTTCGAGGAAAAGGCTGAATACTTCGTCCAATACTTCGTGCGGGCGCGCGCCCTGCCGGTCGATCTTATTAATCACGACGATCGGGGTCAAATTGAGCTCGAGTGATTTCTTCAATACGAATTTTGTCTGGGGCATCGGCCCGTCGAAAGCATCGACCAGGAGCAATACGCCGTCGACCATTTTCAGGATACGCTCCACTTCCCCGCCGAAATCGGCGTGACCCGGCGTGTCCACGATATTGATCTTGGTATCTTTGTAGCGAACCGAAGTATTCTTGGCCAGGATCGTAATACCTCTTTCGCGTTCGAGGTCGTTGGAGTCCATGACGCGCTCGGTGACCTTCTGGTTATCGCGATAGACGCCCGTCTGCTGAAGCATCTTGTCCACCAGCGTCGTCTTACCGTGATCAACGTGGGCAATGATGGCAATATTACGAATGTCATCTCTTGTGATCATGCCCGATTTACCTTTTTTGATGTCCACCAAGTTGGTGTCATTGAACATATAACTCCGTGAATATGATTAAAGAAAAACAATAAATTACCTACTTTTAAACAAAGTGCGCGAAATATAGAACAACAGGTGGCTAAAAACAAGTTTTTTTAATAATATTTGCCTATGCTGAAAAGACTTACATTTTCCCGAAAGTCTGCCAAAGAGCTCACGGACGTTTGGATATTTGAGCGGAATTTTGTAGGTTAAAGCAACCAATCGCAACCTGATCGCACAGGATGAATCAACCCGCGGAAAAATTCATTGTGCGAACCTATCGGAACGGCAAATGGAGTGAGGATAGCGATATGCTGACCTCGGAGGAGCCGCTTGAGATCCATGTGTCAGGAGAAGGTTCGGAATCCAAGCTCATCGCCACCACCATGCGTACACCGGGGCATGATGATGAATTGGGCATCGGTTTTCTTTTTACGGAGGGTTTCATCCATCGGTACCCGCAGGTTCTCGCGGTGGAACCGTTTTCCGTCAATCAGATCCGCATCGGGTTGGACGAAAAGACATTCCGATCGGTCAGGGATTCCGAAAGTCTTAACCGCTATTCGTTCATCAATGCCAGCTGCGGGGTTTGCGGAAGAACATCCATCGAAGATCTTAGGGCCAAAGGATTCAAACGTGTGGAAACGAAGACCTCCGTCGTTCCCTCGGTCTTGCTGGAACTGCCGGAACGTATGCGTTCCGCGCAAAAGATCTTTCATCATACGGGCGGACTGCACGCGGCGGGTCTGTTTGATCCTAAAGGAGAGCCCGTCTGCCTGCGCGAGGACATCGGCCGTCATAATGCGGTAGACAAGACGATCGGTGACGCATGGCTGAGAGAATTACTGCCCTTGAGAGAAAACGTGCTGATCGTAAGCGGACGTCTGAGTTATGAAATCGTACAAAAAGCCCTGAGCGCGCAAATTCCGATCCTCGCTGCCGTTTCCGCGCCGTCGCATCTGGCCGTCAAGGTGGCGCATGAGTTCGGGATCACTCTGATCGGCTTTTTGAGAGACGACCGTTTCAATGTATATGCCAATCCCGAACGTATCCGCACGCAATAAAAAAGGCCTCTTTTTCTTCAAAAGAGGCCATAACAAATCAGGAAAATCTCAGTACGGCTTCAGTTCTTCTTTTCGGATCGTATGAATCCTGAAATACCTTCCTCCATCCAGACGTATTTATCGTTCAGCAGGCTCTTCGCTACGCCGTATTTTTTCAGGTCGTCGTTGTTCCACATGCCTTTGAATGCGGCCTTCACACGCCGGGTCGCATTGGCGCAGAACAGATCCGCTAATTCACACGCGTCCCGGTTCCCTTCTTTACCCAATTTGACGGCGCGGCTCATCGTGGCCGACATCGCGAATAGTTCCGCTCCGATATCCACCGCGCGGAATAGGAACGCTTGTTTATACGCCAACTTGGCCTGATGCCGCATCATACCGTGGAAGATCTCCCTGGACAACTTGCGTGTCGCACGGCTTACAAAACGCATGTGTTTGGCCAGAGGACCGAATTCACTGTACCTCGGCCACAGCGACCACCCGAGCCAACGAGACGGATACCATACGGCGTAGAAAGCGATCACTTTCGGCAATGCGCCTAACCGCTGGCCCATCGTTGATTTCGGGTTGATCATATTCCAGGCTACATCCAGATGTTTATCCACCGCTTCGCGTGCAATGAAAAGGCGCATGATCTCGCTGGATCCTTCAAAGATCAGATTGATCCGGAAATCCCGCATGGCGCGTTCGATCGGGATCGGTTCATCGCCGCGGGCGCGCAGAGAATCCGCCGTCTCGTATCCGCGTCCGCCGCGCACCTGAAGCGTATCGTCTACGATCTTCCAGCCTGCTTCGGTATTGTACATTTTGGCCACGGCCGCTTCGAGGCGTATATCATATCCTCGGTCCGACATCGCGGTCGCGATATCGGAGACCGACTCCATGGCGAATGTCATGGCGGTCATATCGGCGATCTTTTGTGCGATTGCTTCGTGTTTACCCACGGGCTGGCCCCACTGAACACGGGCCTTCCCCCATTTACGGACCACTTCCACGCAGGCTTTGGCCGTACCGGCGCAGATGGCAGGAATGGTAAGCCGGCCGGTATTGAGTGTTATCAGCGCCAGCTTGAGGCCCTTACCGCGCTGCCAGAGGAGATTTTCTTTAGGGATCTTAACATTAGTAAAAGATATCACTCCATTCTCCAGAGCGCGCAGACCCATGAAGTGGCAACGGTGCTCAACCTTCACACCGGGCCATTTGGTTTCCACAATAAAAGCGCTTATCGCATTGTCCTCTTTGTGTTTGGCCATGACCACGATGATATCAGCGATGGTCCCGTTAGTGCACCAGAGTTTCTCTCCGTTGAGAATATAGCCGTCGTCGGTGGCACTGACCGTGGAATGCAGATTAGCTGGATCGGAGCCGACTTCGGCTTCGGTCAAGGCAAACGCCGATACCTCGCCGCGGGCCACGCGGGGAAGGTATTTCTTCTTCTGTTCTTCGGTTCCAAAAAGTTTGATCGGCTGAGGAAGACCGATGGACTGATGGGCGGATAGGAGTGCGGCCACATTCCCATCCTGGCTACCGACCAGCTGCATGACTCTATTGTACTCCGCCTGGGTAAATTCCAGTCCTCCGTATTCTTTCTTGATCTTCATGCCGAAAGCGCCCATTTGGGCCAGACGCTGGCGTACCGCATCGGGGATCTTTCCATCGCGGTCGATCTTGTCGGAGTCCACCTCTTCTTCAAGAAATTTCTTCATCTTGGCATAAAATTCCTGAAACTCGGGCCGGTTGATGCCCTCGGCCTGCGGAAACGGATGTACAAGATCCAGGCGCAGGTTTCCGAGAAAAATTTCACGTAAAAAGCTGGGTTTATCCCATTTGCTCTCGCGCGCGGCTTCGGCGACTTCGCGCGCCTCTTCTTCGCTCAGATGTTTCTTCTTCCCGCCGGCTGTTGTATTCTCAGACATGGTCGAATCCTTCCGGAAATTAAAAGTTTTGTATTTGGATTGAATGAACAGACTTGATCAGACGGGTGAATATAATCAATTCGCCGGAATAAAAACAAACAAAATCATTTTAAGGAACCAAAAATAGACTTGCGCCCAATGTCCATTCCTATTATATTCGCGAGGCAAGTGAGATTCGTGCCCGTAGCTCAGTTGGATAGAGCATCTGCCTTCTAAGCAGAGGGTCACAGGTTCGAATCCTGTCGGGCATACCAATTGTATGCAGAGGGTCATCCCGCCGTTCGGCGGGATCTGGCATACGAAAACACAAACCTCAGACAAAGCCTGGGGTTTCTTCTCTTGGATATCTGCGCCCTTAGCTCAATTGGATAGAGCATCGGTCTTCGGAACCGAGGGTTACAGGTTCAAATCCTGTAGGGCGTACATAAAAAAAGGACGAAATACCGTCCTTTTTTTGTTTCATTGACTACCCGGGAAGTCGGAGTAACATCTTACCTGCCGATTTCACCTTGCGCCTCTTTAAAAGCCCTCTCAATGAACGGATTCAAAAAGTATCTTGTGAAGACGTAATTCCTGGCCGCATCATTTTCGGCCAGTGCGGACCTGAATACTTCCGCTTTGACTCTTTTTTTTGTCTCTTCGAGCCCTGCCCTTTCTTTCATTGCTGATTCGACTTGATTCTTGACGGATTCGAACATGGCGATGACCGTCCGTAAATATTTCTTGTCATACTGAACTTCCCCATGACCGGGTACCAGGATCGAAATATCCATATGGTCCCATTTCCTGAGTGTCCGAATCCAATTATCCGGACTTACTCCGAAAGCATACGGAATGGGCGATACCAGTATATCGCCCGTGATGAGTATCTTTTCCTTCGGCATATACATATAGACGTCCCCCGTCGTGTTGCCTGGACCCGGTTGGATGATCCGCAGTTCACGTCCTCCGGCATCCAGAACCATACTTTCTTCAAAGGTTAGGGTCGGTGGTGTATATCGCACCCGCTTTTCTTCTTCAAAGCCCGCTTCGGCATCCTTGAGCGTTTGTGCCCACCGAAGCTTTTCATATGATGTTAACGAATCTCCATTCTCTTTTCGTCCGTCGGCCAGCTCGTTCTTGAATGTTCGGATAACATCGGGCGTCTGTTCCATCTCATTCTTGTAAAATCTTGGAAACCTCAATTCAATGATGCGGCGGGTCTCCGTCGAAGAAATGATCTCACAATCCGGAAACGCCTCTTTATAGACCTGATTTCCAAGCCAGTGGTCCCAATGCCAGTGAGAATTGATCACATACCGGACCGGTTTATGGGTCAGTTTCCTGATCTCGGTCAATACAGCGCCTGCTTCTCCAGGTGTGCTATTGGCATCAAAAACCACCACATAGTTGCTGCAAATGATGACAGTAGAATTCCCGTTAACGATATCTTTTGTGGGATCGGGTGGAATAAACGCGTAGACGCCATCCGCAATTTTCACTACCTGGAAGTCTTTGTCACCGGCCAGGAGATCCGATTGCGGTATGCATAAGACGGCAAGAAAAAAAATAATGTACATCTCTTTATCCTTCTATTGAATTCGGGTTCAGTTGATCTGACCGACCTTTCAACGAATGATAAGAAGTCCCTGGGCGGGAAGATATAACCTAAAAGGGGGATTGTATTTGAGACCGTTCCGACAATCCGTGATCAGACCAATCGTTCTTTTAACGCCTTAGCCACCGCTTCGGATTTACTGCCGACATGGAGCTTTCGGTATATGTTCTTGAGATGCCTGCGAACGGTTTCCTCGCTGATGAATAGCGTATCGGCTATCATTTTATAACTCTTGCCCTGACAAAGTTCCTGCAGAACCTCTTTTTCGCGGTCGCTGAGCGGTGATTCCACTTTTCTCTGGAAGGATTGAACCACCATCCGGGCTATCTGCGTACTCATGGGCGCGCCGCCGTCCAGAACCTCTTTCATCGCGTTGATGATACGGTCCATCGAAGCCTCTTTAACGATGTATCCGCTGGCGCCGGCACACAAAGCATTGAAAACATAGTCGTCATTCTCATGAGCGGTCAGAACGATGATGTTTAACTCCGGCATTTTAGCGCGTATCTCCGCAATGCCTTCAATGCCGGATTTGTCGGGCAGACCTATGTCCATCAACACGATATCCGGTGGATTTTTCAAAACGCCATCCACGCCTGTTCTGCAATCGTGATACTGATGAATGCATGTAAAACTGTCCGTATTGTTGATCAATTTGGCGAGACTGGAACTGATGTCCAGATCATCCTCCACGATGGACACGGTCATCGGGTTTTTCATATAGTGCTCCGTTGGTAATTAGCGAACGATGTAATGTTAAAGTTACGGTTGTGCCGGCGCCCTTTTGCGCCGCGATCTTCAGATCGGCTTTGATCTCGCCGGCACGGCGCTGCATACTTCGAAGGCCAAGCCCGGGTATTTCCGACGAAGGATCCAACCCAATACCGTTGTCCGAAAGCCGGATCACGATTTGTCCGTTGTCAAGCTTGTACGTCAGATCGGCCCTGGTCGCCTTAGCATGTTTCAAAATATTATGCATAGCCTCTTTATAGATCAGGATGGTGTGCCGGCGTACCTGCATCGAGAGATGTATCGATTCGAAACTCGCCGGTATGTCGTCAACAAAAAAGGCGGTCTCTGTCCGGTCAAAAAGTTCATCCCCGAAATCTTTGATACGTATGGCCACTTCCGCAAACGTATCCTTGGACGGGTTCAACGCCCATAAGAAGTCCCTCATACCGGTGGAAAGCATTTTGGACGTTTCAACGATCTTTTGGAGTATAACGACATGATCCGAACTGAGACCTTGTTGTTCCTTTTTCAGAACCTCTGCCAACATGGCGATCTTGGTTAAGGTGTGGCCGAATTCGTCATGAAAATCGTCGGACGCTTTCTTCCGAACACGCTCGTTTTCCATTCGCCGCACTTTTTCGATCTCCATTGTTTTGCGGATATGCTGCCTCACACGGTATTTGTATGCGCTGATCGCCGATACGGCCATCACAAAAAAAACCGCCGAGTAGAACCACCAGGTTTTCCAGAATGGCGGATGGATAACGATACGCAGCGGCTGTCCCATATTCCAGACCAGATCGCTGTTGGCACCGTTGACGCGAAAAACGTACTGTCCCGGATCGAGATTGGAGTACGTCGCATAACGCCGTGCCACCGCATAATGCCAACTCTCATCCACCCCCTCCAGGCGGTAGGCATAACGATTCTTGGACGGCGCGGTAAAATCAAGGGCCACAAATTCAAAATTGATCGTGTTCTGATCGTACGATAATTCGATGGTATCACCTATCTTGTATTGCGCACCGGCCTCTTTATCAGCTGTCCTCACGGAAGTTACCCACACAGCCGGCGGAACATTTCCATACAGTATGTCTGAAGGACGGAATTTATTGAATCCCCGCAACCCTCCAAAATACATGTCGCCTGAGGATGTTTTCAGATACGCACCGGAATTGAATTCGTCGGCCTGAAGCCCGTCC